>JAWKJR010000010.1:0-125513 GCA_041393675.1 Nocardioides sp.
GCCCTCGAGGTCGACGTGACGGCTCCGCGCGTTGACGTGGAGGCCGCTATTAGTCGGGCCGACCTGGACCTTTTCTGGAGACCGATGCCGCGCCTGTTCGGCCTCTACTTCAACGAGCCGGACGCAACAGTCGGAATCCTCGTCAACAGCGGCCTTCCGCGGGGAGCTCGTCGACACACCGCCGCCCACGAGCTTGGCCACCATCTGCTGCGCCATTCCACAACTGTCGACGACGGCAGCACGATCGACATCGGCGGCGCTGTCGACCCGCTGCCTCACAACGGGGCAACACGGCGCTGGACCGACCACGAGATGGGCGCCGAAGCGTTCGCTGCCTGGTTTCTCATGCCGCGACGCGTCGTCGCTGCCGCGCTGAAGCTCCTCGGCCGAGACCGGCCCCAGTCTGCGTTGGATGTGTACCGATTGTCGGTCATCTTGGGGACGTCGTACGCGACAACGCTCAGGCACCTGCCGAACCTGAGACTGGCGTCTACACACGACACGAACGCGTGGCTGAAGGTGCCGCCCGGCCGGCTCAAGGCGCGGCTCGACCGGGGTGTGGAGCCGCCGGCCGATCGTCGTCGTGACGTTCTCGTCGTCGGGGCGCCAATGAGTGTCGCTCCGGTGCACGCCGAGACCGGCGACCGCTTGGTGATTCCCGGTGTCGCACCGTCGGAGGTACGTGCACCGGATTGGCTCGCCGTCGCCGGGGGCCACTTCTGGGGCCGATTTCGCCGACGGGGTCGTCCTTGACGTCGTCGATCTGGCCGAGCCACACACCGGTCTGCTTTCCATCGAGGCCGGAGCCGGCTGGATCCTGACGGTTGAGGCCGGGCCGCAGCCTGCCGGACGTCAGCCGAAGTCGAGGAGCGACCGATGAGCCGCGTCGCTCCGGGTCTCGTTGTCGCCGACAACCTGTCGCAGGCCTGGCTGGAGACAACCAAAGACGTGCAGGAGCAGGGTGGGAAGGCGTTCCACACCCTGACGCGCATCGAGAACCCGCTGGCAGAGGACGCATCCATTCGCCACGGGTATGACGCGCTTCTCGACGATCTGCGGATGCAGTCGGCCGAGACCGTCGCACATACAATCTTTCCTGAGCGGGCCGGCTGCCCAATCGGACTCACCGGACGCTCTGGTCGCCAGATACATCGACTCGTACCCAACCCTTCTGACGGTTCGGACCGAACAAGAAGGGCACGTACTTCGGCCGCATCGTCGCCTACTCGAGCCCGAGCGGCGACCTGGACCAGTTGACGCCGCTGATCCGCAAGTCGCGCAGGAACTTGAGACGCCAGGGCCGATGAGTGCGCGCTATGAGGTGGGCATCGAAGCGGCCCACGACGGGCATGACGACACTTCGTGTGACGGTGAGCACCAGGATGGCCCAGGCGTAGCTGAAGTGGCGGTGCCGATCCTTGCGCCGCACAAGGACACCGGGCGGCGTGCGTTTCCTTGCCTGTCGCTGCTGTCGTTCCAGCTCCACGCTGGACAGGTGCATCTGCTCGCTCAATACCGCTACGAGTATCTGGTGGAGAAGGGGTACGGCAACTACCTCGGCTTGGCGCGGCTGTTGGGGTACGTCGCGGAATCCGTCGACCTGACGCCGGGGCAGCTAACCGTGACAGCCGGCCGTATCCAGTCCGACGCATCAAGCCGCGCTCTCGCCGACCACCTCGGCGATGCCTGGCATCACGCCTGAACGCACACCTTCAGCTGTCGAAGAGTGCGGGAGGTCGCTACACCGCTACGAGTGGTGACCGGCGAGCGAAGGCGGCTGGATCCTCGTCGTTGATGCCCCACTTCGGGGAAACCAGGCCGTCGTCGGCTGATTCACGGCGGTGAACTTCTGCTTGATGCGCGACCGTCCGCTGATACCGGCGACGTCCGGATGAGCGACGCGAGCGTATTTGTCGACCTCGCAGAACAGGTTCTGACAGTCAACGAGTTGCAGCGGGCGTCCCCGTAGTCCGCCGAAGTCGAGGCCCAGTCGCTCGAAGTGCATGTGCTGGGTTTCGGCCATGTAGCGGATCAGGTCAGCTTCGATGCCGGCAGCCTGAGGGCCGAAGCATTTGCGGAGCCCATCGCGTGCGCCCGGCCCTGCGACAACGAAGTCCATCTCGTCGAAGTCGAGCACCTCGGAGTAGTTCAGATCGATGAGGAATTGGAACGCAAGGAAGTCGCCCATGCCCGGGAAGGCGCGCAGCGTCTCGAACGCCTGCTGCATGGTGGCCGCCTCCTGTAGGTGGCCGGGCAGGTCGCTGCTCATCATGTGGGCGAGGAGACGCAGGTGGTTCGTGTGTTTACGGACAGCTCCGAACTTGGGCGGTGGGATGACGTACGCGGCGGAGTACAGCCGCTGTCCGGAGGCGATCGCTCGCCCGAGAACGGTGTCGTAGGCAGCGTGGTCGAACTCAGCCCACGTCAGCTGGCCTAGCTCGGTTGTCAGGAGTTCCCACGTGGAGACCTTGTTGAACATCTTGAAGAGCAGGGCGCGGAACACGACCTCGGCCGGGTCGGAGTCGCCCGCGTAAAGGACCTCGGAGATCAAATACTGGCTGACGCGGTCAGCGGCCCGGAAGCAGTTGGTGAACCGGTGAGTTTGAAGAATCGGGTCGTCCGTCCAAGGCCCAGGTCCCCCGGCCAGGCGGGCTTCGTAGACGGCTTGCCGCCGAGCGGCGAACTCCCAATACGTGTCGAACACGACCGACGGCGCCACCCGACGGCCCGCAATGACGACCTCGGCCGGCCTGTCCGCGGGCGCGTCGGTGAGCGGCGGCCGTGCCGTGAGCACCTGCGCTTGCAACATCTGCTTCTCCTGTGGTGTTGCGTACCGCGTGACTGATATCGCTACACAAGGCACACTAGGTCTCGTGACTGTGCTCGACGGGGAGGCGCGACGGGCGAAGTCCGCAGCGCTATTCAACAACCGGCACTTCGCCGAGTGCGCAGCGCATCTGATCGAAGTGTCGAAGTCGGGTGCCGAGTTCGTGACAGTCCGGCAGATCGCGGCCGCCTCCCAGCTGGCTGACAGCCTCGTTCGACCTGTCGTCCTGCGGCTGGTTGATGCGGGGGTGCTTGAGAAGCTGCCGCGTCTGGGCGGTGGCCGCTCGCCGCAGTATTACCGCGTCGTCGACGCCGAGATCCTCAATTGGGTTTCGCTGGCTCACTCGGTGGTTGTTCACTCAACGGCCCCGCAGCAACTAGATGAATAGGGCCAGTCCCGTAGTGCGGGCCGGCTTTCCGTGGTGGCGCGCAGTCATCTCGGGCGGTGGACACGCTCATTCTGGGCGGTGTGACGCATGCTGCGTCGACACAACATGCCCACCTGCCGGGCCCCGCCCCGAGAGCCCACGACGCCGGGCAGCCGTCGGTCAGCCGAGCGACGTCTCGACGGCGCCGGGCAGCACGCCCAGGACGTCGCCCTTGCGCTGGCGCGCGGCGAGGGCGGCCGGGTCGTCGGGGGCGGCGGCCGCGGCATCCTCGGCTGCGCAGCGGTCGCGGTAGGCCTCGATCTCCGTCTTGCGGCGGGCGTCGTCCCAGCCGAGGTACTCCGCGGCGAGGTCGGCGATCTCGTCCACGGCGTCCAGCCCGTGCCGGCGCACCTCATAGGTGAGCCGGGTGCGCGAGACCATCAGGTCCTCCAGGTGGAGGGCGCCCTCGTGGGTGATGCCGTAGACGATCTCGGCCCGCAGATAGGCGTCGGCGGCCGCCAGCGGCGTGCCGAGGTCGGGGCGGGCGTCCACGAGCGCGAGCAGCTCGGGCAGCGCGGCGCCGTAGCGGTGCAGCAGGTGGCCGACCCGCCACTCGCTCCAGCCGTACGCCTCCTGGATCCGCGGCGCCTGCCGGGCGTAGGCCTTGTAGCCCGCCGCTCCCACCAGCGGCGTCGTGGCGGTCTCCGACGGCAGTCGCTTGGCCTCGGCGTCACCGAGCACGAAGTCGACGGCGTCCTCGGCCATCACCCGGTACGTCGTGAGCTTGCCCCCGGCGATGGAGGCCAGGCCCGGCGCGACCTCCACGACCGTGTGCTCCCGCGACACCTTCGTGGTGGGCGCGTCCTCCCCTTCGTCTCCGGCTGCAGCAGCGGCCGCAGACCCGCCCAGGTGCCGATCACGTCGTCGCGGGTGAGCGGGTCGCGCAGGATCTGGTTGGCCTCGGCCAGCACGTAGTCGATGTCGGCGGCGGTCGCGACCGGGTGCACGAAGTCGCCCTCGTACGGCGTGTCGGTCGTGCCGATCACCCAGTACCGGGACCACGGGATCATGAACAGCACCGACTTCTCGGTCTGCAAGATGATGCCCGACCGGCTGTCGATGCGGTCCTTGCTCACGACGATGTGGATCCCCTTCGAGGCCAGCACCTGGAGGCCGCCGTCGGGCCGGGCGAGGTCCTGCACCTGCTCGGTCCAGACCCCCGCCGCGCTGATCGTGTGCCGGGCCCGGACGGCGCGCTCGACGCCGGTCTCGAGGTCGCGGACGACGGCCCCGGTCACCCGCTCACCGGCCTTGGTGAGCTCGACGACCTCCGTGCGGCTCGCCGCCAGGGCGCCGTACTCCACGGCGGTGCGGACCAGGTCGATGACCAGCCGGGCGTCGTCGACCTGGCCGTCGTAGTAGCGGATCGCGCCCCGGCAGGCGTCGGGCTTGATGCCGGGGAAGACCTTGAGCACGCCCCGGCGGGTGAGGTGCCGGTGCGTCGGCACGGCGCGGTTGTCGGTGCCCACGGTGGCGAGGATGTCGTAGAGCCCGATCCCGGAGGCCACGTAGGGCCGCTCGTACCACTTGTCCAGCGGATAGAGGAACGGCACGGCGCGCACCAGGTGCGGCGCGAGCCGGTCGATGAGCAGCCCGCGCTCCTGGAGCGCCTCGTGCACCAGCTTGAAGTCGAGCATCTGCAGGTAGCGCAGGCCGCCGTGCACCAGCTTGGACGAGCGCGACGACGTCCCCGCGGCCCAGTCCTGCGCCTCGACGATGGCGGTGCGCAGACCGCGGCTCACGGCGTCCAGGGCGATCCCCGCGCCCGTGATGCCGCCCCCGACCACCAGGATGTCCAGCTCGCCGGTGCCCATCGCCTCCAGCGCAGCGTCCCGGGAGCGCCGATCAAGGCGGGTCATGCCTCCAGCCTCCCACGTCCCCACCCGGCCGGCACCGTGCGCTTGGCCACGGTCCCGGCCGTGCGCGGCTCAGCCAAGCCCCAGCGCCTGGGTGGTCTCCTCGCGCATCTGCACCTTGCGGATCTTGCCGGTGACCGTCATGGGGAACTCGTCCACCACCATGACGTAGCGAGGGATCTTGTAGTGGGCCAGCCGGCCGGTGGCGAAGGCCCGGACGGCCTCGGCGTCGAGCGGCTCGCGGTCGGCCCGCATCTTGATCCAGGCGCAGAGCTCCTCGCCGTACTTCTCGTCCGGGACGCCGATGACCTGGACGTCCTCGACGTCGGGATGGGCGTAGAGGAACTCCTCGATCTCCTTGGGGTAGATGTTCTCCCCGCCGCGGATCACCATGTCCTTGATCCGGCCGACGATCTGGCAGTAGCCGTCCTCGCGCATGACCGCCAGGTCACCGGTGTGCATCCACCCGTCGGAATCCACCGCCTCGGCCGTCTTCTCGGGCTCGTCCCAGTAGCCGAGCATCACCGAGTAGCCGCGGGTGCAGAACTCCCCGGTCTCGCCGCGGGGCAGCGTCTCCCCCGTCACCGGGTCGATGATCTTGATCTCGACGTGCGGGTGGACGCGGCCGATCGTCGCGGTGCGCCGGTCCAGGTCGTCGTCGGCCCTGGTCTGGGTCGAGACCGGAGAGGTCTCCGTCATGCCGTAGGCGATGGCGACCTCACTCATGTTCATGTCGTCGATGCAGCGCTTCATGACCTCGACCGGGCAGAGCGCACCTGCCATCACGCCGGTGCGCAGCGTCGACAGGTCGTACGACGCGAAGTCGGGCGCGTGCTGCATCGCGATGAACATCGTCGGCACGCCGTACACGCCGGTGCACCGCTCGTCCTGGACGGCCTGGAGGGTCACCGACGGGTCGAACCCCTGCGACGGGATCACGATCGTCGCGCCGTGCGTGGTGCAGCCGAGGTTGCCCATCACCATGCCGAAGCAGTGGTAGAAGGGCACCGGGATCGCCAGCCGGTCGGCCGGGGTGAAGTTGATCAGCTCGGTCGTGAAGTAGCCGTTGTTGAGGATGTTGCGGTGGGAGAGGGTGGCGCCCTTCGGGTAGCCGGTCGTGCCCGACGTGTACTGGATGTTGATGGGGTCGTCGGGCGTCAGCCCGGCCAGCCGCTCGGCCACGGCATCCGCGGGGAGCGCCTCCCCACCCGCGACCAGCGCGGCCCAGTCGTCGGTGTCGAGATAGACCACCCGCTCCAGCGAGCGGCACTGCTCCCGCGTCTCCTCGACCATGCCGCGGTAGTCGCTGGACTTGAAGCTCGACGCGGCCACCAGCATCCGCAGCCCGGACTGGTTCACCGCGTAGGAGAACTCGTGCGTGCGGTAGGACGGGTTGACGTTGACCAGGATCGCGCCGATCTTCGCCGTGGCCAGCTGGGTGAGCACCCACTCGGCGCAGTTGGGCGCCCAGATCCCCACCCGGTCGCCCTGGGCGATCCCCGCGGCGATGAGCCCCGCGCCAGGGCGTCGACGTCACGGTCCAGCTCGGCATAGGTCCACCGCCGCCCGGTGGCGACCTCGACCAGGGCCTCGTGGTCGGGGTACGCCGCCACGGTGCGCTCGAAGTTGTGCCCGATCGTCTCCTCGAGGAGGGCTACGCCGGTCTCCCCCGCTGCATACGACTCCATGCCTTGCGACGGTAGCCCCCCGGGCAGGTCGCCACCAGAGGGCCGGTCCAGGCCGGTTTGCCCGGAGCGCGTCGAGATGGCACCCTGCACCAGCCCGGGGCATCGGGACCCGGCACGAGGCACAGATCGGAACCCCCATGCACGCCAGCCGCTCGACGCTGCTCGCCACCGCCCTCGCGGGCGCCGGACTCCTCCTGGCGGCCCCGGCCGCGCACGCCGATGGCGGGTTCGACGTGACGTCGACGAGCAGCTACACGCTCGAGGCGAAGCAGGAGGACGTCCGGGCCACGATGACGATCACCGTGCGCAACGACCGACCCAGCGTCCGCACGGGCAACTACATCCAGTACTACTACCTGCCGGCGCTCTCCGTCCCGATCCCGGCCGATGCCCAGCAGGTGCAGGCGACCTCGAACGGCGCCGCGCTGTCGGTCACGCGGGCCGGGACGAAGGACCCGAGCACGTCCCTGGCGACGGTCCGATTCCCGTCGAACCTGCTCTACGGCCAGACCCGGACCGTCACGATCAGCTTCGTCCTCGAGGGCGAGAAGCCGCGCTCGAAGGACCAGACCCGGGTCGGGCCGGGGCACGCGACCTTCGCCGTGTTCGGCCCCGGCGACCCCGGCCAGAACACGGTCCAGGTGGTGCTCCCGCGCTCGATGACCTTCGACGCCACGACCGACACGTTCACGCGCAAGGACACGGGCGGCACGGTCACCTACACCGCCACCACGCAGGCGGGCGGCGCGGCCGGCGGGGACTCCAGCAGCTCCGGCTTCTGGGCCGTGGTGTCGGCGCGCAACCTCGCGGTCGCCAAGTCCGAGAAGGTCAGC
The DNA here is from genome assembly GCA_041393675.1 of Nocardioides sp. Lineage (GTDB taxonomy): Bacteria > Actinomycetota > Actinomycetes > Propionibacteriales > Nocardioidaceae > Nocardioides. The sequence continues at coordinate 7,632 of JAWKJR010000010.1, forward strand.
ATCGGCGGCCAGCGGATCACGGTCCAGGCCTACCGTGACGACCCCCGCTGGCTCCGCTTCGACACTTCGCGCATGGGCAGGGGCCTCCCCGTCCTCGAGAAGCTGGTCGGCACGCCGTGGCCGGGCGGGCTGACGACCGTGCGCGAGGATCACTCGGTCAACGTCCGCGGCTACGACGGCTGGTTCGACACCGGCGCCGACGAGATCGTGATCGGCGAGAGCCTTGACCAGGAGGCGCTCTTCCACGAGCTGGCGCATGCCTGGGCCAACCACCACACCCTCGGCGAGCGCTGGCTCTCCGAGGGGATCGCGCAGCAGCTGGCCGGCCGGGCGACCGCCGAAGTCGGCGCCAAGCCGCGCCCCCTGAAGGAGGTCTCCCCGACAGGTGGCAAGGCCCTCGCGCTCAACACCTGGACCGTCGACCAGGGCGGTCGCGCCCAGCCCGCCGACGCCTACGGCTACCCGGCGTCGTACCAGGTCGTGAAGACCCTGCTCGACGGCTGCGCCGACGGCACCCAGAGCTCGGTGCTCGCGGCCGCCGTCGCGGGGAGCAGTGCGTACGACGCTCCCGGCGACAACCAGCTGGGCGGCACGGTCAGCAACTGGCAGCGGTTCCTCGACCTGGTGCAGATCCGCGGCCTCAACGACCAGGCGCCGGCCACGTTCGACCGCTGGGTGCTGACCCCGCCGCAGCGCGGCTGGCTGAAGGAGCGCAGCAGGGCGCTGGCGGAGTACCGCAAGGTCGACGCGGCGAATGGCGACTTCGCCCCACCCCTCGGACTGCGCCAGGCGATGAGCGACTGGAGCTTCGCGGCGGCACGCGAGGATCTGACCGAGATCGAGGGTCTCGGCGCCGCCGCGGTGCAGGTGCAGCAGGCGGCGGAGCGCTTCGACATGGAGGTGCCCGAGCAGGTTGCTGCTTTGTATGAGAACGCCACCGACTACGCCGACCTTCCGGCCGTCCTGCCGAAGGCGGCCACCGCAGTGGGGGCGGTCGGTGCCGCCGACCGGGCGGCCGAGACCTCCCGCAACCCGCTCGCAGCGTTGGGCGCGCGGATCCTGCAGGTCGATGCCAAGACCGCCGCAGCCGACCGGCTGCTGGCCGACGCCGACCTCGACGCGGCCACCGCCGCGGCGCGGCAGACCACCGCCGCCGCCCGCTGGACGACCTGGCTCGGCGCGGGGGTCGTCCTCGGCGGGCTGCTCGTGCTGGCCGGGCTCACGCTGCTCGGTCGGGCGCTGCTGCGCCGACGGGCCCGACGCCGCCTGGAGCGCGCCGCCCGGGTCCGCAACCCCGAGGCCGAGGCCGACGGGACCGGGGCCGCGGAACCCGCACCGGTCGCTTCGGAGGCGGCCGGCGCCGAGGCCGGCGCGGTGCCCGGCGCCTTCGCTCCCGGCCCTCCCTCGGCCGGTCCGCCGCCCGCCGACACGTGAGACCACCCGGTCCGCCCCAGGTAGGTTGACCCGCGTGGAGACGGCGGAGGTGCTGCGCCTGCTGCAGGACGTGGCAGCCGAGGTGATCACCCCGCGGTTCCGGGCACTGGCCTCGGGGCAGGTGCACGAGAAGAACCCCGGCGACCTGGTGACGGTGGCCGACCACGAGGCCGAGCTCCTGATCACCGACGCGCTGCTGGCGTCCCACCCAGACGCGGTCGTGCTGGGGGAGGAGGCGGCGACCGCGGACCCGACCCTGCGCGACCGGTTCGCCGACGCGGCGCACGGCTTCACCGTCGACCCGGTCGACGGCACCAGGAACTTCGTGCACGGCTCCCCGACCACGCGGTGATGGTCGCCGAGCTGCGCCACGGCGTGGTGGAGCGCAGTTGGATCTGGCAGCCGCAGCACCGCGCGGCGTACGTCGCCGAGCGGGGGGTCGGCGCCTGGCGCGACGGCGTGCCGCTGCACCGGGCCACGCCCTCGCCGGTGCCCCGCGAGTGGCGAGGCGTGGCGTCGCGGCGCTCCTGGGTGGGCCGCGAGCTGAGGGGTCTGCGGCCGCTGGAGCTGACCTGGGTGTGCTGCGGGGTGGACTACCCGCAGCTGGTGCGCGGCTTCGCCGACTACATCCTCTACGTCCGCTCGCACCCCTGGGACCACGCCCCGGGCTCGCTGCTGCTGTCGGAGTCCGGCTGCCACCTGGGCGGCGCCGACGGCCGGCCCTACGACCCCAGGCGAGAGGCGCGCGGCCTGGTGGCGGCCGCCAGCCGTGAGGTGTACGACACGGTCCGCCGGCTACTCCCGTCGCTGGACCGGCCCGGCCACCACTAGCCTGATCCCAAGGCAAGGAGGCGCGATGGACCTCACGACGAGCTATCTGGGGCTCGAGCTGCGCAACCCGCTCGTCGCGGCGCCCTCCCCGCTGCAGCAGACGCCCGGAGGGGTCATCTCCCTGGTGGACGCGGGTGTCGCCGCCGTCGTGCTGCACTCGCTGTTCGAGGAGCAGGTCCGCCGCGACACCGACCCGGCGTACGCCGCCTCGCTGGAGTCCGAGCCGGTGTGGTTCACCAACCCGGCCGGGCCCGGAGCGCCCGCGCGCTACCTGGAGCTGATCGAGAAGTCGGCCGCAGCCGTAGACGTCCCGGTGATCGCCAGCCTCAACGGCACCTCCTCGGGCGAGTGGACCTGCTTCGCCTCCCAGGTCGAGGCGGCGGGGGCCGCGGCCCTGGAGCTGAACTTCTACGTCGTTCCGGGCCAGTTCCGCGGCCAGGGCGAGGTCGTCGAGGACGCCCTGGTGGACCTCCTCGTGGCGATCCGGCAGTGCGTGACGATCCCGGTGGCGGTCAAGCTGCCGCCGTACTTCTCCTCGCTCAACGAGCTCGCGGTCCGGCTGGTCGAGAAGGGCGCCTCGGGGCTGGTCCTGTTCAACCGGTTCCTCCAGCCGCGGCTGGACGTCGACACTCTCACCGTCGAGCCGGTGATCGAGACCAGCTCCTCGGCCGAGGCCCGGCTGCCGCAGACCTGGATCGCCGTGCTGCGCCAGCAGCTGGAGTGCTCGCTCGCGGGCACCGGCGGAGTGGAGACCGCCGACGACCTCGCGGCCTACCTGCTGGCCGGCGCCGACGTCGTGCAGTGCGCGTCGGCGTTCCTGCGGCACGGGCGCGACTACGCGCGCACGCTGCTCGGCGATCTCGAGGCCTGGGGCGACCGGCACGGCTTCGCCGACGTCGGCGAGGTGCGCGGGCGCCTGGCGGTGCCGTGGCACGTCGACAGCGCCGGCTACGAGCGCGAGGGCTACGTGTCGGCGCTGCAGATCGCGCGCCGGGCCTACGTCTGGAGGTAGTGGTCCGCCGCGGCGTCGCGCTGCCGGATCCGCGCCCCGACCAGCTCTCCGAGCCAGACCAGGAGCAGCACGCCCGCGACCAGGCCCAGCCCCGGCCCGCGGACGGCGAAGCCGGCCAGCACCAGGGCCAGCCCCGTGAGGACGGCCAGGGTGGCGCGCGGCCCGTCGCGCCAGATCGCCACGGTCAGGGCGACGAGCACGAGCCCGGTGACGAGGAGCGACCAGGAGCCGCCGAGCCCGCCCGCGGTCGTGAGGATCCCCGCCAGCCCGACGACCACCAGCGAGGCCACCTCCAGGAGCGAGTGCTGCCGCGTCATGCGGGAAGTCTAGGCACTCGGGCCTGGCCGCTCACTCCACCACGTGGCGCAGATAGCGCCGCGGGTCGGCGAGGTAGGCGCGCCAGTGGCCGACCAGCTCAAGGTCGTCGTACGTCGACCGCCGCAGCCCCCACGGACCCACCTCGAGCACCGTCGCGCCCGGCAGCGCCGCCAGCAGCGGCGAGTGCGTCGCGCACAGCACCTGGGAGCCACCGGCCGCCAGGTCGTGCAGGGTGCCGATCAGCGCCAGCTGGGCCGAGAACGACATCGCCGCCTCGGGCTCGTCCAGGCAGTACAGGCCCGGCGAGTCGAAGCGGGTGCGCAGGATCTCCAGGAACGACTCGCCCTGGCTGAGCCGGTGGAAATCCGGGTCGTGCGGTGAGGAGTGCTCCTCCAGGTAGGAGTAGAAGCCGTGCATCGTCTCGGCGCGCAGGAAGAAGCCCCAGCGCGAGGAGCCGGCCGACCGCTCCAGGTGGATCCAGCGCCACAGGTCGGACTCGGTCTCGTGGGTGGAGTGCCGGGCGTGCACCGACCCGCCCTCGGGCGACAGCCCGAAGGCCATGGCCACGGCCTCGACGATGGTCGACTTGCCCGTGCCGTTCTCGCCGATGAGCAGAGTCACCCCGGCGGGGAGCTCCAGACCCTCGTCCAGCAGCTGACGCACCGCGGGGATCTCGGCCGGCCAGCGGCCGCGCTCGGCGTACTGGTTCGCGACGACACGACGGACCGAGCGACGGTCGCTCAGCCCGGGAGACATGCGGTCACCCTAGGCGGCGCCGCCTGGGGCGGTCTCAGCAGACCGCCGCCGCCCCGGCGTTGGCGATCTCGACATCCTGGGCCTCGGTGCCACCCGAGACGCCGACGGCGCCCACCGCGACGCCGTCGACGGTCACCGGCACCCCGCCACCGAAGATGACCAGCCGGTCGCGATGCACGATCCCCTCGCGCAGCGCGGGCGCGTCCTTGATCATGTCGTGCCACCGCTCGGTGGGGATCCCGAGGAACGCCGCCACGGTGTAGGCCTTGTCGCGGGCGATGTCGGCAGACAGCAGCGCCGCACCGTCCATCCGGGCGAAGGCGACCTCATGGCCAGCTTGGTCGCACACTGACACGTTGACGGCGACGCCCAACGAGGCGGCCTGCGCGACCGCGGCGTCGAGCGCGGCCCGAGCGCCGGCGTAGGTGAGCGTGGAGAAGGGGGCGGCGTACTCGGTCATGCTGGCCTCCAGCGATGGGGACGGTCGAGCCGACCCGCCCGAGCCGGGCGGGTCGGTCGCGGGGCGATCGGTCAGGTGCTCACCGTCATGAAGCGCTCGTTCAGCTCGCGGGCGTGGTAGAAGACCCCACGACCGATCTGCTCGGGCGTCCAGACGTTGACCGGCCGGTCCGGGTAGGCCGGGTAGCCGCCCGCGAACACCTCGTTGCGGTTGCCGGACGGGTCGAAGAAGTAGACGGTCTGACCACGGGTGATGCCGTGCCGGGTGGGCCCGATGTCGATCGGCACGTCGTCCATCGTCATCAGGTCGGCCGCGCGGCCCACCTCGTGCCAGTCCCCCAGCCGGACCGCGAAGTGGTGCAGCTTGCTCTGCGGGCCCTTGAGGACGGCGATCTGGTGGATCTGGTTGTTGTTGGTGAGCCACGTGGCGATGTAGTCGGCGTCGTCGTCGAGCGAGGTCTGCGCCCGCTCGGTCGGGAAGTAGTCGAAGAGGGCGACGAACATCTGCTCCATCAGCTTCACGTCGTCGGCCAGGATCAGGGCGTGGTCCAAGGCCGGGACGCCCACGCCGACCAGGTGCCGCGGGAACGACTCCGGGTTGTGGGTGCCGACCTCGGTGCCGACCATGGTCTGCGCGTGGTAGACCTCGAGCACGTGCTCGGACGGCGTGAAGATGCGCAGCCCGTCGGAGACCTCGGGGTTCTCTCCCGCCGACATCCGCTCGGTGGTGACACCGAAGGCGGCAGCCCGCTTCTCGATGTCGTCGATGTCCTCGGGGTTGCGGACTTTGAATCCGAACTTGACGACGCCGACGCCGCCCTCCTCGAGCACCACCGAGTGGTGGTCCCACTCATCCCAGCCCTTGTAGTAGACCCGGTTGCCCTCGGCATGGGTCTCGTAGAGCCCCAGCGTGTTGGCGTAGTGGTTCTTGGCCTCGGCCAGGTCCGTGACGCGGACGTGGGCGTAGCCCATCCTCATGACACCCATCTTCAGTCACCTTTCGTTGAGTCGTGACGGGTTGGTGGTGCGGTCGGTCGGGGTGCGGACCCGACGGCCGATTCCTGGGGACGACCCTGGGGGTCGTGCCCCGACGACTTCCCCGGCGGGGCGGGGGCGAGGTTGAGGTAGCGCAGCAGCCCGGGCGGGGCTGCGTCGATCTCCTGCTCGTCGATGTGCAGGACGACGTCTCCGAGGGGAACGGCGCGGCAGGTCAGGGCCGTCCCCGCGGCCCGCTCGTCCGCCGTGAGCACGGTGTCGGCGACGACCTTCACGTAGTCGACCTCGCCGGCGACCAGCTCGATCTTGCAGATGCCGCAGCCGCCGCGACGACAGCCGATCTTGCGGACGGTGAAGCCGCAGCGGGTGAGTCCGGCCAGGATCGGCTCACCCTCGAGGAGGTGGGCAGTGAACCCGCTGGGCTCGATCCTGACCTCGGGCATCGGCCTAGTCCGCTCGGTCCGCCGGGGTGGCGTTGATCTGCATGACCACGGCCTTGGGCTCGGTGAAGAACTCGCGGCTGAAGGTGCCGCCCTCGCGGCCGACGCCGGAGTGCCCGACGCCGCCGAACGGCGCCCGCAGGTCGCGGATGAAGAAGCAGTTCACCCAGACCGTGCCGACCTGGAGCCGGGCGGAGACCCGGTGGGCCTTGTGCAGGTCCTCGGTGAACAGCTGCGCGTCCAGGCCGTACGGCGTGTCGTTGGCCAGCGCGACCGCCTCGTCCTCGGTGTCGAACGGCTGCACGATCGCGACCGGGCCGAAGATCTCCTCGCACAGGTGCGGACTGTCGGCGGGCATGTCCACGAGCACCGTGGGTTTGATGGACCAGCCCTCGCCGATGCCCCCGGTGAGGATCCGGCCGCCGTACTCCTCGGCGGTGTCGACGTAGCGCTTGACCTTCTCGAAGTGCTCCTCGCTGGCCAGCGGCCCGAACTCGGTGTCGGGGTCCAGCGGGTCGCCGAACCGCATCGCCTCGGCCTTCTCCACGAAGCGCCGGCAGAACTCGTCGTAGACCGACCGCTGCACGAGCACCCGGCTGCCGGACAGGCAGATCTGGCCGGCGTTGCGGAAGATCGACTGGATCGACCAGGTGACCGCGTTCTCCAGGTCGGCGTCGGCGACGACCAGGTTGGCGTTCTTGCCGCCCATCTCCAGCGACACCGGGATGAGGTTGTCCGCCGCCGCCTTGCCGATGATCGACCCGGTGCGCGACTCGCCCGTGAAGGTGATCCGGTCCACGCGCGGGTCGCGGGTCAGGGCCTCGCCGACGGAGTCGGGGCCGTAGCCGTGCACGACGTTGAAGACGCCCTCCGGGATGCCGGCCTCGAGGGCCAGCCGGGCCATGATCGTGGCGGAGGTCGGGGTGTCCTCCGCGGGCTTGAGCACGACGGTGTTGCCCCAGGCAAGGGCCGGGGCGACTTTCCACGACTCGAGCATCATCGGGAAGTTCCAGGGTGCGATCGCGACGACCACGCCGGCCGGCTCGTAGCGGGTGTAGGCATGGTGGCCGGAGTCCATCGGCAGCGTCTCCGCCATGGCCATGACCGCGTGGTCGGCGAAGAACCGGAAGTTCCAGGCCGTGCGGGCCACGTCGTGGCGCACCTGCGCGATCGGCTTGCCCATGTCGCGGGTGTCCGCCTCGCCGAGCTCCTCGCCGTGCTCCTCGAGCAGCGTGGCGAAGCGGTGCAGCAGCCGCTGCCGCTCGGCGTACCCCAGCCGGGGCCAGGGCCCGCTGTCGAAGGCCTCCCGAGCGGCCGCCACCGCGGCCTCCGCGTCCGCCGCGGAACCCAGCGCGACATCCGCCCAGACCTCACGCGTCCACGGGTTCACACTGGTGAACCGGGCGCCGTCGGCCGACTCGACCTCCTTGCCTGCGATCACGTGACCGAAGAACGGGCGGGCATCACTCATGACGGTCTCCTGTCGACGGGGGTACGGCGGCCGCCGCGTCGCGCTCGGCGAGCGTGACTCCACCGGCGGCCCAGTGGGTCCTCGGCACCTCGCGCAGCACCACGCGGATGCTGTCGACGGGTGCTCCGATGCTGGTGTGGACGGTCTGCGTCACGTCCTTCATCAGCCCGCGCAGCTGCTCGGGCGTGCGACCCTCGGCGAGGGTGATCTCCACGAGCGGCACTCAGGCCTCCTCGGGGATCCGCAGGACAGCTCGACGTCTCCCAGGGTGCCGAAGCGGCAGACGACGGTGGACCCGGGCTCGGCGAAGACCGCGTCGGTCATGCCGCCGGTCAGCACCGTCCAGCCCGCCTCGACCGCCAGGCCCCGGCGGGCCAGCTCGTTGACCGCCAGGGCCAGCGCCTCGGCGGGGTGGCCGAGCACGTCGGCCCCCGTGCCCTCGTGGACGAGCGCTCCGTCCACCTCGACCCGGACCGGCTCCGCGGCGAGGTCGATCGCGCCGGGCTCGGCCCCGAGCGGGGACACGACGTAGGCCCCGGACGAGGCGTTGTCCGCGATGACGTCGCCGGCGGTGAACTTGAAGTCGCGGTAGCGGAGTCGATGACCTCGGCGCCGGCGTGGACGCGGGCGACCGCGGCGAGCGCGCGATCGGCGGTCATGCCCGGCCCCTCGAGCCGCTCCCCCATGACGAACACGATCTCGGGCTCCACCCGGGGTGGATGAGCTTGTGCTGAGGGACCGGGTCTCCCGGCGCCAGCACCATGTCGTCGGTCAGCCAGGCCACGAGCGGGGTGTCGACCCCCATCCGCTCCTGCTTGGCCTTGCTGGTCAGCCCCAGCTTGACGCCCGTCAGGCTCTCCCGCGGGCCAGCCTGCGGCGCAGCGTCTCGTCCTGGATGCGGTAGCCGGTGTCGACGTCGAGCTCGGGCCAGTCGTCGGTGAACTTCACCCGGTCCCGGCGCTCGGCCTCGCAGGCGAGCAGCTCAGCGGCCACCGACGCCTCGGTCCAGTCGGTCATCGGGCACTCCGATCGTGGGGGCTGCTGCGCCGATCACGGGCGGTGCTGGCGGTGCCACTCGTGGTGCTCGCGCCGGCGCGGATGCGGGTCACGCTAGGGACCGGACCCAGGCGGCAGGCCGAATGTTCCGATTGGCGGAACGCTTGTTCGCCTCCTCACGAGATCCGGAGAAGGCGCCTCGGGCTCACGCCACGGGAGACCCCGACAGCGTGGCCGCCGCCGCTGCGACGAGCTGGAGCAGCTGCCCCCGCGCGAGCGGAAGACCTCGGTCGGCCCGACCAGCGACACCGACGCGATCGCCTCGCCGCTCGGTCCGTGCAGCGGGGCGGCGCACGAGCCCACGCCCACGGTGGCCTCGTCCAGGGAGATCGCGCCGTGCTGGCGGCGTACCTCCTCGAGCACGGCGTCGAAGGCCGCCGCCGTGCGCACGGTGAACTCGGTGCGGGCCGGGAAGCCCGCCTCGCGTCGCGCTGCGGCGAACGCCGGGTTGTACGCCGCGATCGCCTTGCCGGAGCTGGTCGTGTGCGCGGGGAGCCGGTGCCCGGTACGACGGAGCAGGGCGACCCCGCGCGTGGTCTCCAGGCGCTCGGTGTAGAGCACATCGGCGCCGTCCGGCACCGCCAGCTGCACCGTCAGGCCGGAGCGCTGCCGCAGGTCGGCCAGCACCGGGAGGGCCATCGTCCGCAGGTGGTTGCGAGCCATGGCGAGCTGGCCCAGCTCGTACAGGTGCATCCCGAGCCGGTAGCGGCCGCTCTCGGCGCTCTGCTCGACCAGACCCCGCTCCGCGAGCGTCGTGAGCAGCCGGTGCGCCGTGGACTTGGCCACTCCCAAGGAGCGCGCGACCTGGGAGACGCCCAGCTCCTCGTCGTGCGCGAAGCAGTCGAGCACGGCGAGCGCTGCTGCGACCGACTTCAGCGTCTCCGGCACCGCTCAGCCCTCACGGAGGACGGTCATCTCACGGTCGCCGAAGCGGACCCGGTCCCCCGGCAGCAGCGTGGCCGGCTTGCCCCCGCTCAGGTCGCGCGACACCCCCTGCCGGATCAGGACCGACCCGTTGGTGGAGCCGCGGTCCATGACGACGAGTACGTCCTCGGCCAGGTGGAACTGCGCATGCGTCTTCGACAGCGACATGTCCTGGGACTCCAGGGCCACCAGGTGACGGACCGCCTCCCCCGCTCGGCCCTCGGGACGGCGGCCCACCAGCCCCAGGCCTTCGACCAGCACCTGCTCACCGGTGTCGAAGGCCAGCCGCCAGCGCACCGCGTCGGCCCGTCGGCGTACGACCGTCTGCTCGGTCGCCGGTGGCGGGTCGACCCGTCGGTGGGCACCCGGCGTGGGCGGGCCGGGGTTCGTGCTGGGGGCCTGAGCCGCCGCGACCGGGGCGCTCGCGGCCACACCGGAGGGCCCCGCCGAGTCCACCGCGGCCGAGGGGAGCAGCCGCATGGCGGTGAGGTTGACCACCTGGCGGGGAGCTCCTCGACCGGCGCCGGGGGCGCCGGCACCGGGCGGGTGTCGACCACCCGGCCGCCGACGAGCCGGTCGTGCCAGCCCTGCCGCTGGCCGGAGCGGTCCATGACGGCCGTCCAGGCGAGGCTCGCCAGGCCGAACCCGAACGTCGGCACGCCCGCCACCCCGAGCACGACCGCGCGCAGCAAGCCGGCGCCCACCCCGACCGGCTCCCCGTCCTCGGTGCGCACCAGTCTCAGCCCGAGGACCGCCTTGCCCGGCGTGGCGCCCGTCCGGCCCAGGGCGACGCCGTAGGCCACGAGGGCCGCCGCCACCGCCACGACGAGCACGGCCAGCCCGGCCCACGTCCGGCCGCTGGACCAGAAGAGGAACCACGCGACCGATCCGGCCAGCGCGTACCACAGCCAGGCCAGCAACCGGTCCAGGGCGAAGGCGTAGAACCGGCGGTCGAGCCCGGCTGCCGGAAGGTGGTGCGGGTCGGGCTGGGCCTGGGTCATGACGGGCGGTCAGGCGTTGGTGACCTGGATCGTGACACCGTCACCCAGGTCGATGATCGCACCGGGCACCAGCTGGACTGCGATGCCGGGCTGCAGCTCCTCCGGGGCCAGCCCCGGGGACACCAGCACGGTGCCGTTGGTGGACCCGAGGTCGGTCACCACGGCCGAGCCGTGGTCGGCGCCCGAGCCCGGTCGAACCTCCAGATGAGTGGAGGAGATCTCCTGGTGCGGGCTCGGCACGGTGACGAGCATCGGCTGTTCGGTGGAGCTGAACCGGCGAGCCTCTGGCGCCCGCCCGACCAGGATCGCCCGGTCGACGTCGACGTTCTGACCGCTGGAGAAGACCAGCCGGGCGACCGGCCGGAGGTCACTTGCGGGGCCGGGTCCTGGCCTGGGATGCCGGGCTGGATCCGCGCGAACTCCTCCGGCGCCCAGGCACCGGCACCGGTCAGGCCGTCGTGGTCACCGGCCGGGACGGGCGGCGGCAGATCGGGCGCGGGCGGGGCAGGTCCGGCGCGGCCGGGGGCGCGAACGGCGACGCCGGCGGCTCTGGCTCGAACGGCTGCCAGATGGGGGGCTCCTCGTGGTCGGTCGCGGCGGTTTCCGGCACGGGCTCGAGCGGGTCCGCGGTGGCCTCGGGGTCGCCGTCGGCCGGCCAGGCCGGCTCACCGGGGGCGGCGTCCTCCGCCACCGGCTCCGCGGCCACCGCGTGCTCGGCCAGTCGGGTTCGGTCTCGTCGCCGGGCACGGCGAGATCCCGCTCGGCGACCTCGGCGCTGGCGCCGGCCGCCGCCTCCTCCGGCTGGTCCTGCGGGGACGTCCTGTCCTCGACGGGGCTCTCCTCGACGGGGCTCTCCTCGACGGGGCTCTCCTCGACGGGGCTCTCCTCGACGGGGCTCTCCCCGACGGGGCTCTCCCCGACGGGGTTGTCCTCGACGGGCAGCTTCGGGAGGAGGTCCTCCTCGAGCGCGGGGCGACCGCCGGCTCCACCAGGGCGACCAGGGAAGGGGCGCCGGCCCCCACCGCGGCCGCGAGCGGGCTGGCCGTCGACGGCGGCGGCTCCTCGATCCTGCTCACGCGCACCAGCCCGGTCCCGATCACCAGGTCGGCCTCTGACGACGGCTCGTCGTCGACCTGCACCCGCACCACCATCCGGGTGACCCCGGGAAGGGACCGCTCGACCCAGGTCGTGTCGGCGACCCGGCGAGCTCGACCGTCTCACCCTCCGACACGAACTGCGCCGTGGCTTCGCCGCGCAGCACGACCTTGGTGGCGCCGTCGAGCTGGCTGACCAGGACGAAGCCAGGCAGGCCGCGCAGGCCCGAGGAGAGCAGGGCGTCGAGCACCTCGTCGAAGCCGGCGCCGGCGTCGACGAGCTCCCAGAGCGGGGCGACGCGGGCCTTCTCCGAGGGCGGCAGCAGCACCGTCGCGCCGGGCCCGAAGATGCCGAACCAGCGGCCGGTCCGGTAGGACCTGCGGCCAGCCGGATCGGCAGGTGACCCGCCGGCACCGACCTCGGGCGTGAGCTCAGGATTGGCCTGGTCGGTCACGGCAGAGCCCCCAGCTTCTGTTCGAGACTGGCGCGCTGCTGCGCCGAGTCGTAGCTGTCCGTTCGCGCCCATCCCACCACATCGACCACCACCGCGGTCGCGTTGTCGCGCCCGCCGGCCGACACAGCCGCCGCGACCAGTCGGTCCGCGGCGTCGCGGGGGTCCTCGGAGTCGCCCAGGATCCGGGAGACCTCGGGGTCGGCGAGCATCCCGGTCACGCCGTCCGAGCACAGCAGCAGCCGCTCCGCCGCGGCGAGCGGCACCCTGAAGAAGTCCGGCTCGATCCCGTCGGGCCCGCCGAGCGCGCGGGTCACGACGTGCCGCTCCGGATGGTGCTCGGCCTCGTCGGGGGTGATCCGGCCCGCGTCGATCAGCTCCTGCACCACCGAGTGGTCGATGCTGACCTGCTCGAGGCGACGCTCCACGACGCGGTAGACGCGGGAGTCCCCCAGATTGGCGAGCAGCCAGCCCGGGCCATGTTGCGCGTCCTCCACGAGCAGAGCCACGACGGCCGTGGTGCCGGCGTACCAGCGGGGGCGCCCGCCCGAGCGCTGCGCGGCGGCGTACTCGCCGATGCGGCGCTGGCTGGACAGCAGGGCCGCCACGACGGCCGACACGCCCGACTGGGCGTCGTAGACCTGGTCGGCGAGCGCCGCGAACTCCTCCACGACGATGCGGCTGGCGACATCGCCGCCACTGTGCCCGCCCATTCCGTCGGCGACGACGAAGACGGGCGGCGAGGCCAGCAGGGAGTCCTCGTTCACCTCGCGCACCACCCCGACATCCGTGGCGGACCCGTAGTGCAGCTCGACGCGACCCATCCCACCTCCTCGCCCGGCCGTCAGGGCACCCTGCGGGACTTCTGCCCCGCTGCGACGGCGGCAAACCCCGGGACCCACCTTGGAGCCTGGGGTGGGCGCCCGGCAAGAGCGCCTCCAGCTCGGCGTGCCGCGGCCGGTACGCCGGCGCTAGCGTGACCCCGATGCCCGCCGACGACGCCGTCCGACCCCGGTCGCTCGCCGACCAGCTGCGGAGCTGGCCCGACGACCGGCTGGCCGAGCTGCTGCGCGCCCGGCCAGACCTCGCCTCCCCCACCCCGCAGGACACCGCGCACGTGGCCTCCCGCGCAGCCGTGCGCTCCTCGCTCCTGCGCGCCCTCGACGGGCTGAACCGGCTCGAGCTGGTCGTGCTCGAGGCCGTCGCCGTCCTCGGCCCGGCCCAGCCGGGGTCACTGCACGTGGCCGCCGACCCCGACGGCGTCGACCGCGCGCTCGGCCGACTGCTGGACCTGGCGCTGGTCTGGGAGTCGCCCGAGGGGCTGCGCGCCCTGTCCGGTGTGACCGACGCGCTCGGTGCCTCCGGCACCGGGCTGCACGCCCGCGGCCCGCTGACGCCGGATGAGGTGTCGGCACGGCTGCCGCAGCTCGGCCCGCAGGCGCGGGCGCTGCTCGAGCACCTGGACGCGCACGGCGGCCAAGGCACCACGGCCGCGGCCCGCCCGGGAGGTCCTGGCGACACGCCTGCCGGCGAGCTCATCGCCGCCGGCCTCCTGGTCGCCCGCGCCCAGGGGGCGGTCACCGTGCCCGCAGAGGTGGCGCTCGCCCTGCGCGGCGGGCGCACTACGCGCGAGCCCGCCGACCGCCCACCTGAGCTTGCCACCTCACAGCGCGACCCGGCGCTGGTGGCCCGCAGCGCAGCGGGCACCGCGTTCGAGTCGGTCCGCCGGGTCGAGCTGCTGCTGGACCAGTGGAGCACCACCCCGCCTCCCGTGCTTCGCTCCGGAGGACTCTCCGTGCGGGACCTGAAGGCGACCGCGACCCTGCTGCACGTGGACGAGACGACCGCGGCGCTGCTGGTCGAGGTGGCGGCCGAGGCCGGACTGCTGGCCGAGACCCTCGCGGACGGGGAGCCGGTGTGGGCTCCTACCGACGCGTTCGACGCGTGGACCGGCACCTCGGTCGCCGAGCGCTGGCGGGACCTGGCGACGGCCTGGCTGCGCAGCCCGCGCACACCCGCGCAGGTTGGGCGTCGCGACGCGGGGCGCGGTGCCACCAACGCCTTGTCGCCCGACCTCGCCAGCCCTCTCCAGGCCGAGACCCGACGGCACGCGCTCACCGTGCTGGCCGAGCTCGGGCCCGGGCGGGTGCTGGCGGCCGGGACGGGCGTCGCGTCGCTGGTCGCCCGGATGGCGTGGGAGCGGCCCCGCCGGCCGGCGGTTCGCGAGACCATGGCCGGGTGGGCGCTCGCCGAGGCGGCCGAGCTGGGCGTGACCGCGCTCGACGGGCTGCCGGAGGCCAGCCGGCTGCTGCTCGCCGACGAGCCGGACCAGGCGGTGGCCGGCCTCGAGCCGCTGCTGCCCGAGCCGGTCGACCACGTGCTGCTGCAGGCCGACCTCACCGCCGTCGCGCCTGGGCCGCTCGCCACCGAGGTCGGTCGCACGCTCCACCTGCTGGCCGACGTGGAGTCGCGCGGCGGCGCCCGGTCTACCGCTTCACCCCCGGCTCGGTGCGCCGCGCCCTGGACGCCGGGTGGACGGCCGCGGAGGTGCACGAAGCGGTGTCGGCGGTGTCGCGCACTCCCGTCCCGCAGCCGCTGACCTACCTCGTCGACGACGTGGCCCGCACCTTCGGCACGATTCGCGTGGGGTACGCCGAGGCGTTCCTGCGCGCCGATGACGAGGCCGCGCTGACCGAGCTGCTGCACCATCCCAAGGCGGCGACGCTCGGGCTCCGCCGGCTCGCCCCGACCGTGCTCGTGAGCACGGTGCCACTCGACCTGCTCCTGCCCCGGCTGCGCGAGCTGGGCGCCGCACCGGTCGTCGAGGCGGCCGACGGGACGGTCGGGTCGCCCGACCCGACCTGGTGCGGGCGCGGCGGCGCGGGCGGCACGCCCCGGGGCGGGACGCCGCGCGCGACGCCGCCCACTTCGCGGCCGTGGTGGCGGCCGTGCGCGCAGGCGACCGCGTCGAGGCGGCTCGGCCGGCTCGGAGCGGGCGCCGGCGACGCCGGCGGCGGCGCTGGCCGCGCTGCGAGAGGCCATCGAGAGGGCACGCGGTGTGGATCGGCTACGTCGACGACCAGGGCGGCTCCACCGAGCGGGTGGTGGACCCGGTCGCCGTCGACGGCGGCCAGCTCACGGCGTACGACCACCGCAGCGAGGACACCCGCACCTTCGCCGTGCACCGGATCACCGGGGTCCGGGCCGTCGGCGCCGGCTGAGCGCCGGCCGAGCGCGGGGCCACGGCCTACCATGGGGGCCGTGGACTTCGTGCGGTACGCCGAGGCGGCGGCCGGTCTGGTGAACGCCGACCTGCCTGACGGCGCCACCCTGCGGGCGCACCTGGCCGACCGCGCCTGGCTGGCCGAGCAGGTCACCGACCGCGACGCCGCCACGCTGAGACGCTTCCAGCGCGAGGTCCGGGCCGTCTTCGAGGCGTCCGAGGCGGGCGACGCGAAGGCCGTGGTGGACCGGCTGAACGCGCTGCTGGAGCGGCACCCGATCACGCCCTACATCTCCGACCACGACCCCGACGACCTGCACATCCATGTCGCCACCAAGGCGGCCTCCGTCGCCGAGCTGCTGGTGTCGGAGTCGCTGCTGGGGCTGATGGTCCTCGTCACTGACCTGGGACCCACCCGGATGGGTGTGTGCAGCGCCGCTCCGTGCACGAACGTGTACGTCGACACCTCACCCAACCAGTCCCGCCGCTACTGCTCGGACCGCTGCTCCTCCCGCGCCAATGTCGCCGCCTTCCGCGCGCGCCAGCGCGCCGCCACCTGATCCGGCACCACCTCGCCGATCCGGCACAACCTCGCCGATCCGGCAGAACCTCGGCGCCAATTCGTCGCCATCGCGGCTCGAAGAGGCTCGGGCCGGGCCGTAGGATTCCGGGGTGCACGACGGCCCGCTGATCGTCCAGTCGGACAAGACCTTGCTGCTGGAGGTGGACCACCCCCAGGCGGCGGAGTGCCGCAAGGCGATCGCGCCGTTCGCCGAGCTCGAGCGCAGCCCCGAGCACGTGCACACCTACCGGCTGACCAACCTCGGGCTCTGGAACGCCCGCGCCGCCGGCCACGACGCCGAGCAGGTCGTCGACGCTTTGCTCACCTACAGCAGGTACGCCGTCCCGCACGCCCTGCTGATCGACGTCGCTGAGACGATGGCGCGCTTCGGCCGGCTGCGCCTGGAGAAGCACCCACCCACGGCCTGGTGCTGGTCTCGACCGACCAGCCCGTGCTGGGAGGAGGTGCTGCGGGCCAAGCGCGTGGCCGGCATGCTCGGCGAGCGGCTGGGCAGCGACACCGTCGTCGTCCACGCCTCCGAGCGCGGCAACCTCAAGCAGGCGCTGCTCAAGCTGGGCTGGCCGGCCGAGGACCTCGCCGGGTACGTCGACGGCGAGGCTCACCCGATCGCCCTCGCGGAGCAGGGCTGGCAGCTGCGCGACTACCAGCGCGACGCCGCCGAGGCGTTCTGGCACGGCGGCTCGGGTGGTCGTGCTCCCTGCGGGGCGGGGAAGACCATCGTCGGGGCAGCGGCCATGTCACAGGCGCAGGCGACGACACTGATCTTGGTGACCAACACGGTCTCGGCCCGGCAGTGGAAGGACGAGCTGATGCGTCGGACCACTCTCACCGCCGACGAGATCGGCGAGTACTCCGGCGCCGTCAAGGAGATCCGGCCGGTCACGATCGCGACGTACCAGGTCATGACCACCCGTCGGCAGGGCGCCTACAGCCACCTGGAGCTCTTCGACGCCCGGGACTGGGGTCTCATCGTGTACGACGAGGTGCACCTACTCCCCGCACCGATCTTCCGGATGACCGCCGACCTGCAGGCCAGGCGACGGCTGGGCCTGACCGCGACCCTCGTGCGCGAGGACGGTCGTGAGGGGGACGTGTTCAGCCTGATCGGCCCCAAGCGGTACGACGCTCCGTGGAAGGACATCGAGGCCCAGGGCTGGATCGCCCCCGCGGACTGCATCGAGGTGCGCGTGGAGATGAGCGACTCCGAGCGGCTGGCCTACGCGATGGCCGAGTCGGACGACCGCTATCGCCTCGCCTCGTGCACCCCGGCGAAGACCCGGGTGGCCGAACTGCTGGTCGCCCACCATCGCGGCGAGCCGACCCTGGTCATCGGTCAGTACCTCGACCAGCTCGACGAGATCGGGCCGACCTGGGCGCTCCCGTCATCAAGGGCGAGACCTCGGTCAAGGAACGGCAGCGGCTCTTCGACGCGTTCCGCGCTGGTGAGATCGACCTGCTGGTGGTCTCGAAGGTGGCGAACTTCTCCATCGACCTGCCCGAGGCCGCGGTCGCGATCCAGGTGTCGGGCTCCTTCGGCTCGCGGCAGGAGGAGGCGCAGCGGCTCGGGCGCCTGCTGCGACCCAAGGCCGACGGCCGGACGGCGCGCTTCTACGCCATCGTCACGCGCGACACCGTCGACGGCGACTTCGCGGCCAACCGCCAGCGGTTCCTCGCCGAGCAGGGCTACGCCTACCGGATCGTCGACGCCGGCGACCTCCCGACCAGCTAGCGGCCCGACCGGCTCACGACGACTCAGCCCGGGCAGCCCTGGGACAGGTCGGCCGGCGCCGGGCACTCCACGACCGACCACTCATCGGTGCCCGCCCCGGGGTCCATCGTGTCCGTGTAGACGCGCAGCAGGCCGTCGAGCACGACGAAGAAGCGAGTGGTGGAGCCGCTGCTGTCGCCACCGTCCACGCCGTCGGGAACGATCAGTTGAGCACTGCGGCCGCGGTCCCGCTGCCGGTC
This sequence comes from Nocardioides sp., assembly GCA_041393675.1. Lineage (GTDB taxonomy): Bacteria > Actinomycetota > Actinomycetes > Propionibacteriales > Nocardioidaceae > Nocardioides. Next base: position 25,650 of record JAWKJR010000010.1, read on the forward strand.
CAGGCACCGCCACGCGTCGCGAGCCATGGCCCCGTCCTCGATCACGAGGCCGCAGTCCTTGGCATTCTGCGTGTCGGAGAGGAACGACTCGAAGATCGCGCTCTCCCCGGACGCCATCCCGCCGGACGCTCCCGGCCATGGGCTCGGTGCGGAACCACCGAAGAAATCCGCCCCGCCGAACAGGAGGAGCAGGAGCCCGAACAGCCAGCCGATTCCGATCACGTCGGCAGGGTACGTCGTCGGGGCCGGGTCGCGCCGGGGCTTCGGCCGACCGGTTCGGGTCGCTCGGCTACCCTCGCGGCATGTCCGGCACGTCCCTGCAGGAGCGGCTCGGGGCGTCCATCTTCCGGCTGGTGGCCGGGCCCGACGGCGAGGCCGAGCGGCGCCGCATCCACGGCACGCCCGGTCCGCGATGGTTTCCTCGCGACAGCGCCATCGCCCGGGTGCACGGCGACACCTCGATGTTCGTCGGCGGACTGCGGGCGCTGATGGTCCAGACGCTCCACCCCGCGGCGATGACCGCCGTCGACCAGCACTCGGGCTTCCGGGGCGACCTCTTCGGACGGCTGGCCCGGACCAGCACCTTCCTGGCGACCACCACCTTCGCCGCCGAGCCGGACGCCGAGCGCGCCGTTGCGGTCGTGCGCGCCGTCCACGAGAGCGTCCGCGGCACGCTCGCCGACGGCACGCCGTACGCCGCCTCGGACCCCCGCCTGCTCGCCTGGGTGCACGTCGCCGAGGTGGAGAGCTTCCTCCTCGCCCACCAGGTGTTCGGCCGCCGACCTCTCGACGAGACCGGCTGCGACGCCTACGTCGCCGAGGCCGCCGTGGTCGCGCGCAAGCTCGGCGTGCTCGACCCACCCACCAGCCTGGCCGCGCTCCACGCGGAGCTGGCGGCCTTCCGTCCCGAGTTGGGCGCCATCCCCGCGGCCCGCAGTGCGCTGGCGCACCTGCGCCACGAGGCGCCCCTCGCGGCGCCGGCACGCCCGGCCTACGCCGCGCTGTGGTCGGCCGCGGTGTCGCTCGTGCCGCGCTGGGCGAGAGCCGAGCTGGGTCTACCGGACCGGCCGCTGCTCGACCGCACCGTGCACCGTGCCCTCGGCCGGTCGGCCACCGCGGCGATCCGGTGGGCGATGGCACCGGGCCGGGTCGCGACCCGCGCCATCGAGCCGGCCGACTACTGAGGACCCGGTGCGGGCCGCGTCAACCGGCCCAGTCGGGGAGCGCCGTGGCCACGGCATAGGTCACGATGCTGACGCATGCCGCGAGGAAGGCCCCCCAGGCCAGGTCGATCGGCACCAGCGAGGCCGGGAACCCGCGCAGGACCGCCAGGTTGGTGAGATCCCAGGTGGCGTAGGTGACCAGGCCGAAGAACGCCCCACCCAGCAGCGCGCGCAGCCAGGACCCGTCGACGACGGCCGGATGGATCACGAAGAACACCAGCCCGGCCACGAACAGCGCGTAGAAGGCCACCGCAGCCGCCAGGTTGGGCTTCTCCGCGAGCAGCGACCCGAGCCGGTCGTCGTAGAGGCCCTTGGCGATCGTGCCGAGCCAGAGGAAATCGACCAGGCAGAACGCCACGACGGCCAGGAGGTACTGGGTCACCCAGGACGAGACCGACATGACGCGGATTCTTGCAGGCGCGGTTGAATGTCCCATGCACCTTGTCGCACGCTGGCCCCTGGACGCCGGGGCAGCGGTGCGCGACGAGCTGCTGGCGGCGTACGCCCACCCGGGTCGCGGCTATCACGACACCCGGCACCTGACCGAGGTGCTGGACCGGCTCGACGAGCTGGCCGCGGCGGGGGCGCCGTTCGAGGCGGAGCGGGTGCGCCTGGCCGCCTGGTTCCACGACGGGGTGTACGACGGCCACCGCGACGCGGAGGAGCGCTCGGCGGTGTGGGCGGAGCGGGCGCTTCGGGGACTGGTGCCCGAGCAGGAGGTGGCTGCCGTCGCGCGGCTGGTGCGGCTCACCGAGACCCACGACCCGGCCGACGGAGACGACGACGGGGCCGCTCTCTGCGATGCGGACCTGGGCATCCTCGCGGCCGGCGCCGACCGCTATGCCGACTACGTGGCCGACGTGCGGGCCGAGTACGACCAGCTCGACGAGACGACGTTCCGGCAGGGTCGGGCGGAGGTGCTGGCGCGCTTGGCCGGGCACCCGCGGCTGTTCCACACCGCCCATGCCCGGGCGCACTGGGAGGCGGCCGCCCGCCGCAACCTCGAGACGGAACTGGCCGCGCTGCGCGGCTGACGCTCTGACCGGCCAGGCCATGCCTCCGGGCCCGACCAGGTCAGGCCATGCACCCCAGGGCCGAGTAGCTCAAGCCCGGGAACACGCTCGACAACTGGCCGGCACCGACGCTGCCGGGCAGCTGCTGCGCAGCACCTCCCAGAAGACCGAGCGGTAGTCGTGCGTCACCGCGAGGTCGCCGTCGACGAGCGCGTCCGCCGCCAGGGTCGGCCAGCCGCCCGAGCCGACGTGCACCTGACCGCCCTGCACGCCGCCACCCAGCAGCAGCATCACGTTGCCGTAGCCGTGGTCGACCCCCGCGTCGCCGTTCTGCTCCAGCCGGCGGCCGAACTCGGAGATGGTCACGACCGTGACCTTGTCGGCCCACGTCCCGAGCCGGCTGAAGAAGGTGGCCATCGAGCTCGCGAAGTGCTGGAGGTGGTCGAACATCCAGCCCGAGCCCGGCTGGCCGAGACCCACGTGCATGTCCCAGTCGCCGTAGTCGATCGTGACCATCTTGGCGCCCACGTCGGCCTTGATCAGCGCCTCGGTGTTGGCCAGCACGTCCTGCAGCGGGCCGGCGGGGTAGGCCGAGGTCAGCGGGTCGAGGTCCGTGGCCGCCAGGTCGGCGAGCCGGTCCACCGCCCCGAGGGCCGTGCGCACCCCGCGGTGCAGCATCGTGTTGCCGCCGCCCCACGCCTTGCGGATGCCCCCGGCCAGGTCCACGTCGGGCCACAGGTCGGGCAGGGTGAGGGCGTTGACGTTGTAGGCCCCCAAGGCCGCGGTCGGCCCCTGCAGCGACGTCGGGACCATGCTGTCGCCGAGCTGTATCTGCTCCTCGGGGCGCGCGGCTGCATCCAGCCCCGCCACCCGGTTGATCCAGCCGCGCCGCTCAGAGGAGCCGGGGTTGGCCTTCTCGACCAGCTCCATGGAGTCGAAGTGGCTGCGGTTCGGCTCGCCCATGCCCACGGCGTGGACGGCGCCGAACTTGCCCTGGCCCCACATGTCGACCAGCGGCGCGAGCCCCGGGTGGAGCCCGAAGCCGTTGCCACCGGTGGCCACGTCGCTGGTGCGGATGCGGATGTCGGGCCGCAGGGCCTGCAGCCGGGTCTGGTCGTCGGCTCCGGTCGGCACGACGATCGAGACGCCGTCCGCGCCACCCCGGAAGGAGAGCACGACGACGACGTTGCCGTCGGGGTTGGCGCCGTAGGCCACCTGGCGGAAGGCGTCGCCGAAGAGCTGCGTGCCGGCGAGCGCGCCGGTGCTCGCGGTCACTCCGGCGAGGAAGCGGCGGCGGCTCAGGGAGAACTCGGGGCAGCCGCACGCGCGAGCGGCGGCATCGGGTGTGGGGGTGGTGGTCCCGGTCAGATCGGTCATCGTCGGTCTCCTCACCGGGTCATCTGGGTGGGTGAGTCGAGCAGGGACACCAGGATCTGCTTGATGCGGATCCCGTCACTCTCCAGGAGCGTGCTCGGGGTGGTCCGCCGGCCCAGCGGGATGCCCATCCGCGCGGAGATGCCGTTCTTGACGCGCTTGGGGGCCTTCTTGCCGTGGAGCTGGAGGCTGACGTAGTCGATGACCTTGCCGAAGTCCATCGCGGTGTCCGGCGCCCAGGCGGCGGGCTTTCGCCAACGGGCCCCCTGGCTCGGCCACCACGCCATGGTCAGGCTGCGATGCACCGAGAACGAGTCGAGCACCCGCCCCGGGCCCGACCAGGCGGCGTCCACCTCTGGGAAGCCGTTGGGGGCCGGCCAGCTGTACGGCGTCTGTCCCTGTCCTTGCGCGACCCAGTAGATCGAGCGGGCGAAGGAGCTGTCGTTCTTCGGCTTGGCCGGCTTGATGCGCAGCGCCCGGATCGTCGCGATCGTGTCGTCCAGCGGCATCCGCACCTTCTCCCCAGACGACGCCGCGAACTCCGGGTGCGACACCATCGCGCGCAGCGTGGTGGCGATGTTGGTGCCGCTGCGGCGGTAGGCCCTCGCCACCGTGTTCACGAGGTCGGACGAGGGCTCGTCGTGCACGAACTTCACACACAGCCGGCGCGCGATCCGCTTGGCCGTGGCGGGGTGCTGGGCCAGGTAGCGGAGGTACTTGTCCGTGGCCTTGCGACCGTCGCCGTCCTTGTTGGGGTGGGAGAAGTCGAGCACCCGGATCCGGCCCGTCCAGTGGTCGGTCTTGCTGTAGTAGGAGCGGAACTCCGGCCACCACAGATCCACCCGGTACCCGGTCAGCATCCGGCTGGACATCTTGACGTCGCGCTCGGTGTAGCCGGCATCGAGGCCGACCGAGTGGAGCTCGAGCAGCTCCCGGCCGAGGTTCTCGTTGGGGGCGTCCTTGGTCGAGGTGGCGTTGTCGAGGTAGAGACCCATCGACTGGTGCACGATGGCGGCGGCGAGCATGTCGTCGAACCGGCCGAGCGCGTGCTTGCGGATCAGCTTGTCGTAGGAGATCCGGTACGGCCAGGCCTCGTCGTCGCCCAGCGGGATGTGCAGCATGTTCGACCAGAAGTCGGTCATCACCTCGAGCAGCTGGCGGTTGCTCTTGGCGCGGCGCATCATCGTCCACCGCCCCATGTCGGCCATCAGGATCCACGACGGCGTGATGTCGTTCTGGGCGCGCTGCCAGAGCTTGGCGGGCTTGTACCAGAGGACCGGGAACCAGTCGTCGACCGCGTTCCCCGGCCCGTCCTTGATCGAGCCCGGGCTCAGCTGCCGCTCGAACCAGGCCCGCCCGCCGCCCGCGGCGCGGACCTGGCTGGCGATCTTGGTGGTGTAGCCGTAGCTGAAGCGGTTGATGAACTGGCGGTCCTTGGCACTCAACCCGGCAGCGGCGAGGGCGACCTCGGCCAGCTGCGCGTCCGCGAGGGCGGCGTCGGCGGTGAGATCGGCACCGGGGCCGGCACCGGGGTCGGCAAGGGTGGGCACCAGGAGTGGGGTCATGGTCGGCACAGCAGTTCCTCCGGTTTCCGCGGCAGGTGGGGGCCGCCGCGTAAACCCCGACCCTAGCGGAAAGTAAAGAAACGGTAACGGCGGGTCCGGGAAACTGGTCGAAGACCTCTAGTCCTCTGCGCTAGACCAGCCGTCTGGGCGCCGCCGTGACCAGCGTGCCTGCCGATCCGTCGAGGGTCGCCGGGCGGCCCAGCAGGACAGGGTGGTTGGCGGGTCCGTGACCGATCGGCAGGTCGAGGACCAGCGGCACCCCGAGCGGACCCAGCCGGGCCGTGAGCAGCCGCCGCACCTGAGCCGGGTCGCCGCAGTCGGTGAAGGAGCCGCAGGCCACCCCGTGCACCCCGTCGAACCACCCGGTGCGGAGCAGCTGCGTCAGGAGTCGGTCGAGCCGGTACGGCTGCTCGGCGACGTCCTCGAGCAGGGCGATGCCACGCCGGGCCGGGCGGACCTCGCGGGCCCCGGCGGACGCCGCGAGCACCGTGAGGTTCCCCCCCACGAGGACACCGCTCGCCGTCCCCTGCACGACGGGTCGGCCCGGCAAGTGGTCGACGCGTCCCTCGACCACCAGCCGACGAGTCGCCTCACGCACCCGCTCTCAGCCGCACCGAGCCAGGCCACACCGGGCGCGTGCACCGTGGCGAGCCCGAGGTGCGTGGCCATCGCCTGGTGCAGTGCGGTGACGTCGGAGAAGCCCACCAGCCACCGCGGTCCGGCGGCGGCAGGCCGGCCCCAGTCGAGATGGTCGAGCAGCCGGTGCGAGCCGAAGCCGCCACGGCTGCACCAGACCGCCCGCACCTCCGGCTGGGCCCAGGCCTCGGTCAGCGCCGCTGCCCGGGCCTGGTCGCTGCCGGCCAGCCAGGGCTCGGCGGCAGGTTCGAGCCGAGCCGCCGGGAGCACCCGTAGCCCCCACCCGGCCAGCACCGCCGCGCCGGCCTCGAGTCGCTCAGGGGCTGTCGGCCCGGCCGGCTCGACCACGGCGACGGTGTCGCCGGGCCGGAGCGCGGGCGGCGAGGTGAGCAGGCTCCCCGGCCGGCGCGCGCAGCGTGGCGGACCGGCGCCGGCGCAGGCCGGCTGCGGCCAGCCTGGCCACCAGCTCCTTGTTGGAGACCGGGATCGCGCCCGACTCAAGCATCCGGTCGTACAGCTCCGCCGGGACGTCGTAGTGATCGCCGTCGAAGCCGCGCGCCGGCAACCCGTGCCGCCGCGCGAACTCGTGCAGCTCGTCGATCGAGGTGTCGCTCACCAGGTGCGACCAGTCCCGGCCGTGACCGGGAGTGTGCGGCGGGTCGATCAGGATCGCCACGGCTCAGGACGCGGACCCGACGGCCCGCGCCACGGCGTCGTCGACCAGCAGCTGCCACGAGCGCACCAAGCCGGTGTCGACATAGGCCTTGGACGACGCCCCTGGGCGGGCCTGGGCGCCGATGTGGAACTGCCGCACCCCGGCCCGGGCGAACCAGGGCACCTGCTCGGCCACCAGGCCACCCGCCGGCATGAGCAGCCGGGCCACGTCGGGGTCACCCTGGGCCAGTGCCAGCAGGTCGTCGTACCCCACCGAGAGCCCTTGCGGCGACCCGGCCGACCGGATGGCGGTCAGCCCGGGGAGGTTCACCACGGCCCGGAACGACCGGCGCAAGTCGAGGGTCGCGTCGATGGCCCGATGGAACGTCCACGGCACCCCGGGCAGCGCCCGGGCCAGGGCGGCACAGGTCTCCACGTCGACCTCGAGGTTGGCGTCCAGGAAGCCGAACACGACGCCTTCGGCACCCAGGGCGACGTACTCCTCGGCCAGGCCGACGAGCCGCATGAACTCGCCGCCGGTGGTGGTGTAGCCCTCGTTGAGCCGCAGCGTCACCCGCACGGGCACCCCACACTGACGGCTCTCGCGAAGCACGGCGGCCGCGACCGGCAGGTCAGGGGACAGGCCACCGGTGTCACCGCCGACCACGAGGGCCATCCGGTCGGCGCCGCCGTCGACGGCGCCGGCGACGTCGCGCACCTGAGTGACGGCGACCTCGAGCAGGGCGGCACCGGTGCTCATGCGGCGACTCTAGCGCCGACGCGACGGCCGGCGGTGGAGCTCGGCAGGGGTCAGCCCTTGCCCTGCTCCACCCACATGGTGAAGCGGTCGGCCCGGAAGGTCGAACGGGAGACCTTCACGGGCTTGCTGTCCGACAGGGCGCGACGCGACACCCGCAGGACCGGAGCACCGGCTTCGATCTCGAGCAGCTGCGCCTCCTCGGCGGTCGCGACGTCAGCCGCGATGGAGTCCTCGGCCCACGTCGGCCGCAAGCCACGCACGGTGAGGGTCTCGAAGATCGAGGTGGGCATGTGGTTCTCGAGGAAGCCCGGGAGCAGGACCTCGTTGAGGAAGGCGTCCTCGATGGCCATCGGGATGCCGTCGGCGCGGCGCAGCCGCTTCCAGTGGATGACGGCATCGCCAGGCGTGATGCCCAGCGCCCGCGCCACGCCCGGCCCGGCCTGCTCACGCCGGGCCAGCAGGGTCGAGGACTCGGGAGTCAGGTTGCGACGCTTCATCTCCTCGGTGAAGCTGAGCGGCCATTCCGAGGCTCGGCCGCGGCGGGCCACGAAGGTGCCCTTGCCGGGCATCCGCTCCAGCAGGCCCTCGCTGACCAGCGCGTCCATCGCCTGGCGGACGGTCATCCGGGCGACGCCGAAGCGCGTCACCAGCTCCCTCTCGGAGGGAGCAGGCGAGCCGGGCTCAGCGCCGTCGACCAGGCTCCGAACGTACTCACGGACCTGGACGTGCTTCAGCGCGCGCGGCTGCGACACCAACAGATCGTCCACGTCGCAGACTCTAGGTTCACGCGTGCACCCGCGTCCGTGAAACCGCCCCAGCATGACCCAAGTGGGCTATCGGCTCGGACCGGACGGGCTAGGTAGGGCCCTGCATTCCGCGGCTGGGGACTACTGCCGGGCACGACAGGGTCAACACGGCCGGGCCAACACGGCAGGGTCTACCCCGAGCGTCCACTCCGAGCGCTGCACTCCGAGACTCCGAGGCGTCTACTCCGTGGCGATGGCGCGCAGCACGTCGAGCTTGGCCGCGCGCCGGGCCGGGAAAACCGCGGCCAGCACGCCGACGATGACAGCCGCGATGACGAAGGCGACCAGCTGCCCGACCGGGATGCCCAACGTCGAGAGTCCGTCGTCCTCGAAGGACTTCCCACCGCGAACCCGAAGAACAGCCCCAGCAGGAGACCGAGCACCGAGCCCAGGACGGCGATCGCCACCGACTCCAGCGTGACCATCCGCCGGAGCTGGGCGCGGCTCATGCCGACAGCGCGCAGCAGCCCGATCTCGCGGGTGCGCTCGATCACCGAGAGCGCCAGCGTGTTCACGATGCCGAGGACCGCGATGATGAGGGCCAGCGCGAGCAGACCGTAGATCATCAGCAGCCCCTGGTCGGCCTGCTTGTTCTGCTGCTCGATCAGCCCGGTCTGGTCGTTCACCGTGACGAGCGGGTTGTCCGCGACGATCTTCTCCAGCTGTGGCAGCAGGTCGCCGTTCCCCTCGATCAGGAGCATGCCGTCCTGGTCGGGGAACCCGGCCCGGTGCAGGGTCTCGATGGTGACCGCCGGCAGCGCCAGGAGCGGCGCCGGCTTCACCACGGCCGCGACGGTGTACGTCGCCCTTCCGGAGGGCATCGTCCAGGTCACCGGGTCACCGGCGTGCAGGTCGCGGCTCTCAGCCCAGCCCCGGTCGACGAGCACCGTGTCGTCGGTGAAGTCGGCCAGGCTGCCCTCGACCACGCTCACCTGCACGACCGAGCCGAGCCCGGACGGGTCGATGGCACCGAAGAACTGCTGGCGCCCGTCGGCCGACGCCACGGCGTACCGCTGGCGCATCACCTGCGTCACGCCCGGGACCTGGCCCATCTTGCGGGCGATCGCTGGTGAGAACGGCTGACCCGTGGCGTTCGCGACGACGTAGTCGCCCGAGAACGACTCGGCCACCACCTGGGCGGTGCTCTGCTTACCGGACTCACCCAGGATCGCCACCGCGCAGGCCAGCGCCAGACCGATCATCAGCGCCGAGGCCGTCACCGTGGTCCGCCTCGGGTTGCGCCGGGTGTTCTCGCCCGCGAGCCGGCCCACCGTTCCGAACAGCCCCCCGAAGACCCGGCGGGCGAGATCCAGCAGGGGTCGGCCCAGCACGGGCGCGGCGATCGAGGTTCCGAGCAGGACGCCCAGCGCCCCGAGGACGGTGATCCAGCCGGCGTGGGGCGGGCTGCCGAGCAGCCCCCAGGCCATCGCGGCCACTCCGCCGGCCACCATCACGAGCCCCAGCACGAAGCGCCGGGTGACCGATCCCTCCGGCAGGGCGACGGTGTCGTTGAGCGCCTGTACCGGCGCGATGTGCCTGGTGCGCCAGGCCGGCAGGCTGGCCGACCCCACCGTCACCAGGCAGCCGATCAGGTACGCCGCGAGCACGGTGGTCGCGGTGACCACGACACTTTGACCGGAGAGGTCCAGCCCGAACTGCTCGAACAGCGCCTGGAGCAGCTTCGCCAGCACCAGGCCGAAGCCCAGGCCGACCGTCGAGCCGAGCACCCCCACGGCGAACGCCTCGACGATGACGGAGGTGAAAACCTGGGGCGTCGACGCGCCCAGTGCTCGGGCAGCGCCAGCCCCGGCTGCGCTGGGCGACCAGCATCGCGAAGGTGTTGACGATCAAGAACGCGCCCACGAAGAGCGAGATGCCGGCGAAAACGAGCAGGAAGGTGCGCAGGAACGACAGCGCCTGCCCGACGCCCTCCGCGGAGTCCGCCGCCACCTTCTCCCCGGTCAGCGCGACCGTGTCCGGGGGAGCACCGCCGCCACCGCGTCCCGCAGCTCCTGCTGGCTGACTCCCGGCTCGGCCGACACCCAGATGTCGTTGAACTCGTTCCTGCCGCCGAGGAACAGCTGCTGGGCGGTGGCGGTGTCGAACGCCGTCAGCGACGCGCCGGCCAGCGTCCCACCGTCCGCGAACGCGAAGGTCCCCACCAGCGTGGGGTGGAGCTCGTCCTGCGTGCCCGCGGTGAGTACGGTGACCTGGTCGCCCACCTGGTAGCCGGCCTTCTCGGCGGTGCGGCTGTCCATGGCCACCTCGCTCGAGGTGCGCGGCGCCGCCGTCGACGACCTCGGCGACCGGTCGCCCGCCCTGACCGGGAGCGTCGTTCCAGTTCAGACCCAGGCCGGGTGCGCCCTGGCCGCCGACCAGCTTGCCGTCGGCACCGATGACGTAGACACCCTCGGCGGACACGTTGCCGTCGGCCCGGGCGGCGCCCGGCACCCGGGCCAGCCGGCCGACCAGCTCGGCAGGGACGGTCTTGTCGGTCGCCGTGCCGTACTCGGTGACCCCTCCCTTGTCGCGCACCACCACGTCACCGGTGGCCCGGGTGAAGATCTGCGTGAAGCCCGCGGACAGCATGTCGGTGAACACCAGTGACCCGACGACGAAGCCGACACCCAGCACGATGGCAGAAGTGCTGAGCAGGAGCCGGAGCTTGCGGTCGAGCAGGCTCTTCCAGGCGACCTTGAACATCAGCCGTCACTCCCCGTCACCGGCGCAGGCGCCGGCGCGGTCATCCGGGTCATGATCTCGAGGACGCTCTCGCGGGTGGGCCGGCGGACCTCGTCGACGACCCGGCCGTCGGCCAGGAAGACCACCCGGTCGGTGTACGCCGCAGCGACGGGGTCGTGGGTCACCATGACGACCGTCTGCCCGTACTCGTCGACGCTGCGCCGCAGGAGCTGCAGCACCTCCGCGCCGGAGTGCGAGTCGAGGTTGCCCGTGGGCTCGTCGGCGAAGACGATCGCCGGCCGGCTGGCCAGTGCCCGCGCCACCGCGACCCGCTGCTGCTGGCCGCCCGACAGCTGGGCCGGCTTGTGGTCGAGGCGGTCCTCCAGCGAGACCGTCTCGATGACTCCGCGGAACCAGTCCGGGTCGGGCTTGCGGCCGGCGATGGACAGCGGAAGCAGGATGTTCTCCTCGGCGGTCAACGTGGGGACCAGGTTGAACGACTGGAACACGAAGCCGACGTGGTCACGGCGCAGCCGGGTGAGCTCCTTGTCCTTGAGCCGGGTCAGGTCCCACTCGCCGATGACCACCGAGCCGGAGTCGGCCCGGTCGAGCGCTGCGCAACAGTGCATGAGCGTGGACTTGCCCGAGCCGCTTGGTCCCATCACCGCGGTGAACTCGCCGGCGTGGATGTCCAGGCTCACCCGGTCGAGCGCGATCACCCGCGCCTCTCCGGTGCCGTAGGTCTTGGTCAGGTCGCGAATGCTCGCGGCAGGGCGAGCGCCCGTCGTCACGGGGGCCGAGGCAGTCATGGACCCACTGTGGCAAGGCGGCCAAGCCGACCGCCATGGGGTTTGTCGGGCAGCCACCCCGGAGGACACCCCGACCGGACCCTGAGGCCAGCCCCCAGGCCGAGCACGGCGTGGCGTCGAACATGTGTTCGATGGGCGGATAGAGTGCGGACATGGACTTCCAAGGCACGCTGCTCGCGACCGGCACCGGGCTGGCCGACCTCGCCGACGGGCTGGAGCGCAGGGCGCTGTCGCACGGGGCCTGGATCGACGTCCGCCGCAACTGGGTGGCGTCGGCCGACGAGCTGTTCAACAGCCTGCTGGTCGAGGTCGCCTGGCGGGCCGAGCGACGACCGATGTACGACCGGGTGGTCGACGTCCCGCGCCTGGTGGCGACGTACCCTGCCGGCGCCCCGCTCCCGCACCACCTGCTCGTGGAGGCGCGCGAGGCGCTGTCGAGGCACTACCTGCCCGAGCTCGGCGAGCCCTTCGTCACGGCGGGGTGTTGCTACTACCGCGACGGCCGCGACTCCGTGGCCTGGCACGGCGACACGCTCGGCCGCGGCCGGACGACCGACACCATGGTCGCGATCGTCTCGCTCGGGGACCCTCGTCGGCTGACCTGCGGCCCCGCGCGGGCGGCCGCTCCCTGTCCGTCGCACTCGGCCACGGCGACCTGCTCGTGATGGGCGGCTCGTGCCAGCGCACCTGGGAGCACGCCGTGCCGAAGGTGGCGCACGCCCCGCGCATCTCGGTGCAGTTCCGCCCTCGCCACGTCTGGTAGCCCCACCCGGCCCGGCCGTGACGCACGAGACGTCGGTGAGCATTGTCCGGCCGGTGCCGGCGCGAAACCCTGGAGATGGACGGGGATCGCCTCCGAAGGGGTGTGCCATGAACACCCAGACCCTGCCCAGGCACTCGCATCGGCCGCACTCGGAGGAGGTCGTCCACGCCTTGGAGCTGCGTGGCCTCCTCGACCCGGCCCAGCACGAGGAAGCCGCCGAGGTTCTCGACTCGATGGCTGAGGTCGCTTGGCCCCGTCGGCCACGTTGCGCCGCCTGCTCGCCGAGGTGGCGGGCTACGTCAGGGCTGCGTTCGTCGTCGCCGCCGTGGCCGTCTTCGTCGCCCCGCGGTGGCTGGACCTGTCGTTGACCACGCGGATCGGGTTGCTCGTGGGGTCGGCGGCGCTGCTGATCGCCGCCGGGTTCGCGCTCGGCATCACCGGAGGTGGGCTGCGCAGCCTGCGCACCACAGCCGGCGCCCTGCGCAGGCGCCTGGCCAGCGTGCTGCTGACCGGCGCTTCCGTGGCCGGCGCCGCCGCCGTGCTGGTGTACCTGATCGACTGGGCCGACCGTGGCCCGACCTCGCGCGAGGACTACATCGGCATGGGCGGGTTCCTCACGCTCGCCGTGCTCGCCGCACTCGGGTACGCCGTCGCCCCGACCCTGCTCGGGCAGTCCGCCGTCGCCGTCGGGGCGGTCTACGGCTCGATCTTCAACTGGGAGGCGCTCGACCACAGCACCTCCGTGCGGATCGCCCTGACCCTGCTCGTGCTCGGGGTCGGCTGGCTGGCCCTGGCCGAGACCCGGGTCTGGCGCGAGCAGCTGCCGGCCCGGCTGGTCGGCGCGGGGCTGACGCTGGCCGGCGCCCAGGGGCTGCTCGACCAGCATCCTTCCTGGGCCTACGTCGTGACCTTCCTGCTGGGCGTCGCGGGCTTCACGGCGTACACCATTCGGCGGGCCTGGCCCTACCTCGCGCTCGGCGTCGTCGCCGTGACGCTGGCGGTGCCCGAGGCGCTGCTGGACTGGACGACCGGGACCGTCGGCACCGCGCTCGCCCTGCTCGGCGCCGGGGTGACCCTGCTGGTCGCCTCGCTGGTCGGGCTGCGGCTGCGTCGCCAGGGGCCACCCCAGTCCTGATCCGGCCTCCGGGTCAGGACTCGCGGTAGGCGCTCGCCATGGGGATCCGGGCCGCTGACCGGCACCTGCGCGAGCAGCTCGTGCAGGATGCCGTGCTGGCGCTGGAACGGGAGCGCCTGCTGGACCCCGACCGGCACGGCGAGGCCGTCGAGCTTCTCGACGGGGTCGCGGGCAGGCTGCCGGCGTGGAGGCCCGCAGCCGGCTGCTCGCCGAGATCACCGGGTACGCCGGTGCCGGCGTGATCGTCGGTGCCGCGGCCCTGCTCCTGGCTCCCGCCTGGTCAGCCGCGGCCGGGCCGGCCCGGGTCGGACTCCTGGTCGGCGCGGCAGTGGGCCTGACCCTGGCCGGCCTCGTCGTGGTCGTGCTGGGGGGCGGGCTGTCCTCACTGGGCGCTCCGCGCCGAGGGGGGAGGCGGCGGCTGGTCAGCGTCCTGCTCACCTCGGCCGCCGGGTCCTGGGCAGGTGCGGTGCTCGCGACTGGGCCAGGGCTGGCCTTCGACGGCGGCCCGGCCCCACCGGGCGCACTCGCCGCCGCGACGGTCCTGGCGGTCGGCGCAGGTGCCGGCTACCTGCTCGCCCCCTCGACTCTGGGACAGCTCACCGCCCTCGGTGGGTGGGCGACCGCCTCGGCCCTCGTCTGCCAGGTCGCGTTGGCCGGTCCGTCGTCCCTGCGGACGGGGCTCGGCCTTGTGGCGGCCGGCGCCGGCTGGCTCGCGATGGCCGAGGCCGGCGGCTGGCGCGAACGCGGCGTCGCCCGCACGGCCGGGGCTCTGCTGTGCCTGGTCGGGGCCCAGCTGCCGGTTCCGGCGCGCTCGCAGACGGGCTACGCCCTCACCGCACTCCTCTGCGTTCTCGGCCTGGCGCTGTACCTGCGCACCCGGGCGCTGGAGTACCTCCTAGTGGCCGCGCTGGCGGGCACTCTGGCCGTGCCCCAGACCGCGCTCGGCTCGCTGACCAGGGGCGGTGCTGCCGCGGCCGCCACCCTGCTCGTCACAGGAGCCGGCCTGGTGGTTGCCGGCCTGGTCGGCCTGCGCCGACGGCGCCGTGGAGCGCATCCGCACCGCTGGTGACCGCCGGTGGCCGAGCGGGGCTCAGAAGCTGACCTTCGGGGCTTCCTCGTGCCCGTCGGGGGCGTCGTAGAAGTCCCGCGTCCGAACGCCCGCCATCGCCGAGAACAACATCCACGGGATCGTCTGCACCAGCCGGTTGAGCTTGGCGACGGCGTCGTTGTAGTACTGCCGGGCGAAGGAGAGCTGGTTCTCGGTGTCGGCCAGCTGGCGCTGCAGGTCCTGGAAGTTCTCGCTGGCCTTGAGGTCGGGGTAGGCCTCCGCGACCGCGTTGACCCGCACCAGCGCCTGCTGCATCGCGGCGTCCGCAGCGGCCTTCTCGGCCACGTCGCCGCTGGCGGCGGCCTTCTGCAGGCCAGCGCGCGCCGCCGTGACGGCCTCGAAGACGCCCTTCTCGTGGGCGGCGTACCCCTTGACCGTCTCCACCAGGTTGGGGATCAGGTCGGCACGTCGCGTGAGCTGGACGTCGATGCCGCCCAGGGCCTCCTGAGCGCCGATGTCGGCCGTCCGGAGCTTGTTGAACCCGGTGATGGCGAACGCGACGAGGGCCAGGACGGCGACCCCGATGACGGAGAGCACGGTGATGAGCATGAGGGGATCCTTTCACCCGGTCGGCAGGCGCGTCACCTGCGACTCCACGGCCGCCACAGCGGCGCTCACCAACTGCCCCCGCCGCCGCCACCGCCGCCTCCCCCGCCCGAGAAGCCACCGCCGCCTCCGCCGGATGACGACTGGCTGGCCTCGTAGGAGGAGATGGCCGAGCTGACGGTGGAGGAGAAGTCACTCACCATCTGGTCGACGAAGTTGCCGGTGTGGGCGCCGGTGTAGCCGCCGAGGTAGGCCGGCACCGGTGGCTCGGTGCCCATCTCGGCGCGGTACTTGTCCGCCCAGGCCTTGGCGCACCCGAAGGCCACCGCCCACGGCAGGTAGGCGGTGTGAAGGCTCTTCCGCCCGGAGAACTCGAACCGCTGCACGCCGGACGGGGTGGACAGCACCCAGCGGAAGCCCCCGATGCGTGACCACAGGTCCCGGCCGGCCGCCGTGCGTCGGGTCGCGGCGCCCGGCAAGATCAGCTCGACCGCGCCGATGGCGAAGAGCCCGGGCACCAGCGCGACCATCGTCATCCGGTCCGACAGCGTCACGATGGCCACCACAGTCAGCACCGCAGCCCCGATCACGACCAGGCCGCCCAGGCTGCCGGAGGACCGGCAGACACGACCAGCCCGTCGCCGAGCGCCCAGTTCTTGGTCCGGTTGGTGAGCCGCGCCAGCGCCTCCTTGAGCTCCTCGCCACTGGTGGTGTCCTTGCGGCGTGCCACGAAGGTCGTGCCCGGCCCCGAGGCACCGGCCAGCGTCCCGGTGGCCTCGTCCAGCCCGGCCCAGCCGGCCGGGCCCTGCCGGTCGGTCACCGACCAGTCCTTGCCCTGCCGCTCCAGCCTCACCGCGCCGCGCTCGGCGGCGTGCATGAGCAGGGCGACCAGCTCGGTCCGGCCGACCCTCTCGCGAAGCACGTAGGCCGCCTGAGCCGGACCGAGCCGGCCGGCGGGGCGTCTGCAGCAGGTACGGCGGAGTGGGCTCCCGGGTGCCGCGGCTGAGCAGCCAGCCGGCCCCGCCGGCGAGCAGGGCCAGCGCTGCTACCGCCACCGCCGCGGGCAGGGACGACCCGAAGACCGGGGACAGCGCCGCCGGCAGGGCAGACGGTCGCCGGGCGGGGGCGTCGGCAGGTCCATCCCGGCTCGAATCGTCACCGGCGTGTACGGCCGCAGGTCGGAGACGGTGACCCTCGGAGGAAGCTCGGTGCCGCGACCGCGAACCCGGCAGCCCTGGGTGGCGCCGAACCCACGGCGCAGTCGACCTCGTCGGCAGCCGCCGGCAGGCGGACCGTCAGCCGCGCCAGCTCGATGGGCTGCTGCCAGCCGCGGAATGAGGTTCCAGTACAAGTCGGTCCGCGCCGCGCCCTGCCCCGGCACCAGCACTCCGTCGAGGTGGTAGCGCAGCACGTAGACGTGCACGCCCGGGACCAGAGTGACATCCGGTGACCCGACCCGGGCCACCCGGTAGCGGCCGCCCTTCTCCGCGACCAGTCGACGGGCTCAGAGAGCGTCGTCGCGCGTCACCGTGAGGTCGAGCGGGATGTGGCGGAGGCGGCTGTCCGTGGTGTCCGCGGTGTCGAAATAGCGGAAGATGCCGTGCTTGCCCGAGTAGGGGAAGTAGACGGCGAGCGTCTCGACGACTGCCAGGTTGCCAGAGCTGTCCACGGTGAAGTCAGCCTCGTAGTTGCGGATCGTGGTCTCCTCGGAGACCCGGGCCGGGTCGCCGAGGCCGGCCAGGAGCGGCGGCAGGAGCACGGCCACGGCAAGCACCACCGCGGCAACCGCGCGCAGCAGCCATCGCAGCATGCGGCGACTCTAGCGGGTGCAGAGCCCGGTCCCCGGTCGGACCTCCCCGGCCGGACTGCCACCACAAGCAGCTCGCCGGCCAGCTGGGACCAGCTCTGCCTGCACGCTGACCCGACGGACGGGAGCTTCACCGCACGCGCGACGCTGGAGGCGCGCGACTGGATCGAGCTCGGCCTCGCCGCCGACGTCACGGTCCGGCTGCGGCTGGGCGACCCCGAGGCGACGGCAGCCTCAGTGAACGAGCCACCAGATGATCAGCGCGATCAGCACCAGCAGGGCTAGGCCCTGCTTCCAGTAGGCCTTCGCGAGGACCGGCAGCACCGTGCTGCCCAGGTTGATCGCCTCGTCCCTCGGCGGGGCCGGAGCCGCGTGCCGCGGCGGCGGGGCGGGCTGCTCGGACGGTCCCACCACGCCCGCAGTGGGCGGCGATTCGGCAGCGACATCGGGGACGGCCGCCTCCGGGCCGGCCTCCGCCGGGGCAACCTCCACCGGGGCAACCTCCGCCGGGGCGGCTCCGCCGAGCCGGGTCTCCAGGCAGGTGACGAACTGCCCCAGCAGCTTGTCGGAGACGTCCTGCATGACGCCCCTGCCGAACTGCGCCGGCTTCCCGGTGATGGCCAGGTCGGTGAGGACCTCCACGTCGGTGCCGGGCCCGGAACCGGCGGGAGCCATGCTCAAGGTGACCTTGGCTCCCGCCGTACCGTTGCCTCGCTTGTCCTTGCCCTTGGCGTCGATCACGAAGCGATGCGCGGCGTCGTCCTTCTCCACGAAGGTGCCCGAGCCGTTGTACTGCAGCGCGATCGGCCCCAGCTTCACCTTCACCGCGCCGGTGAAGGTGTCGCCCTCGTGGGAGCTGAGCTGGGCGCCGGGGAAGCACTCCGCGACGGCTGCGATGTCGTTGAAGTGCGCCCAGGTCTCCTCGACCGACGTGGGGACGGTGAAGCGATGGCTCAGGTCCATCCGGTCAGGCCCCCGCCGCCTTCAGCACGGCCCGTCGGGTGAGCACCGTCGCCAGGTGGGCTCGGTACGCCGCGTCGCCGTTCAGGTCCGACGGCGGGTGGGTTCCGTCGGCCACCTGTGCGCAGGCGTCCCCGACCGCCTCTTCGGTGGCAGCCGTACCGGACAGAGCCGACTCCGTGGCCCTCGCCCGGAGCGGGGTCGACCCCATGTTCGTGAGGCCGATGCGGGCCTCGGCGATGCTGTCACCCTCGGTGCGGACCGTCACGCCGACGGCCACGATCGGCCACTGGTGGGCCACCCGCACGAACTTCTCGTAGTGGGCGCCCCACCCGGTGTGCTTCGGGACGCGCACCTCGGTGAGGATCTCGTCGTCCCCGAGGGCGGTCTCGAACAGGTCGACGAAGAAGTCGTCGGCCGACACTCTGCGAGTGCCCCCGGCGCCCGCGATCACCATCTCCGCGCCCAGCGCGAGAGCCGGGGACCCCAGGTCGCCGGCCGGGTCGGCGTGCGCCAGCGCACCCCCGAACGTGCCCCGGTGGCGCACCTGGTTGTCGGCCACCTCGCGCGCCGCCTTCGCCAGCAGTAGCGCGTGCTCGGCGACGAGGGCATCGGTCGCCACCTCGGTGTGCGTGGTGAGGGCCCCGATGACGATCGCGTCGCCGTCGTCGCGCACGCCCCGCAGCGACTCGATGCGACCGAGGTCGATGACGGTCTCGGGCGCGTTCAGACGCATCCTCAGCACCGGCAGCAGGCTCTGCCCGCCGGCCAGGATCTTGGCGTCGTCACCGTGCTCGGCGAGCGCGGCGAGGGCCTCCTCCACCGAGGTCGGAGCCACGTAGTCGAACTGGGCCGGGATCACTGGGCACCTCCCTGGGTGTTGGCTGCGTTGATCGCCTTCCACACCCGCTCGGGCGTGCACGGCATCTGGATGTCGTTGACGCCGAGATCGCGGAGCGCGTCGACGATCGCGTTCACCACCGCGGGGGTGGATGCGATCGTGCCGGCCTCCCCGACGCCCTTGGTGCCGAGCGTGTTGCTCGTGCACGGGCTGGTGGTGTGGTCGACCTCGAACGAGATCGTGTCGGCGGCCGTCGGGAGCAGGTAGTCCACGAACGAGCCGGTGACCAGGGTGCCGGAGTCGTCGTACACGGCCTCCTCCCAGAGCGCCTGGGCGATGCCCTGGACGAGTCCGCCGTGGACCTGACCCTCGACGATGAGCGGGTTGATGATGTTGCCGATGTCGTCGCAGCAGACGTACTTGCGCATCGTCGTCTGGCCGGTCTCGGTGTCCACCTCCATCGCGCACAGGTGGGTCCCGTGGGGGTAGTTGAAGTTCTCCGGGTCGAACGTCGCGTCGGCGTCCAGCCCGAGCTCGGCACCCTCCGGATAGTCGTGCCCGGCGAACGTGGCGAGCGCGAGGTCGCCCATCGACTTGCCCTGGTCGGTTCCGCGGACCGTGAAGCTGCCGTTCTTGAACTCCACGTCGTCGACCGAGGCCTCCAGCAGGTGCGCCGCCAGGGGCCGCGCCTTCTCGATCACCTTGTCGCAGGCGCGCACCAGGGCCTCGCCGCCGACCACGAGCGATCGCGAGCCGTAGGTGTCGAGGCCGCGAGGCGCCACCTGCGTGTCGCCGTGCAGCACCTCGACGTCCTCGAACGGCACGCCGAGCCGATCGGCCACGATCTGACTGAACGCCGTCTCGTGACCCTGGCCGTGTGCGCTGGCGCCCGTGACGACCTCGACCTTGCCGAGCGGCGTCATCCGCACGCTGGCGTGCTCCCAGCCGCCGGCGCCGTAGTCGAGGCTCCCGAGCACGCGAGAGGGGCGAGACCGCACTCCGTGAACGTGGAGACGCCGATCCCCAGCTGCACCTTGTCGCCCCGAGCCCGGCGCTCGGCCTGCTCGGCGCGGAGGGCGTCGTACCCGAACATCTCCTTGGCGCGCGCGGTGGCCGCCTCGTAGTTGCCCGAGTCGTAGGTGAGCCCGGCCACGGTGGTGAACGGGAACTCCTCGTGCTTGATCCAGTTCTGCTCCCGGATCGCCAGCGGATCGACCCCGACCTCGGCGGCCAGCTCGTCCATCAGCCGCTCGATGGCGTACGTCGCCTCGGGGCGGCCGGCGCCACGGTAGGCGTCGGTCCACGTCTTGTTGGTGAGGACCGTCTGCACCTGCCAGTGGTAGGCCGGGATCTTGTAGATCGCGTTGAACATGAAGGCGCCGAGCACCGGCACCCCACCGCCGACGAGCGAGACGTAGGACCCCAGGTCGGCGAGCAGGTCGACCTTCAGCCCGGTGACCGTGCCGTCCTTGGTGGCGGCCAGGGTGAGCCGCTGCCACTGATCGCGGCCGTGGTGGCCGGAGAGCAGGGACTCCGAGCGGGTCTCGGTGTACTTCACCGGCTTCGCGATCCGCCGCGCCACCGCCCAGGCGATCCACTCCTCGGGCGTGACCTGCAGCTTGCCGCCGAAGCCTCCGCCCACATCGGGGGCGATGACTCGGACCTTCGACTCGGGCACACCGGTGGTGGCCGCCAGCGCGAAGCGCAGGATGTGCGGGATCTGGGTCGCCGACCACATCGTCAGCTGCTCGCCGGTCGGGTCGACCACGACGGAGCGGGGCTCCATGAACGCCGGGATCAGGCGCTGCTGGCGGTATTCCCGCTCGAGGACGATGCCGTCGGCGCGGGCCGCGGCGATGGCCTCCTCGGCGTCGCCGCCGGTGCCGGCGGCGGCCGAGTCGAAGACCCAGAGCGCCGACTTGTTGGTGCCCAGGTCGGGGTGGGCGAGCACCTTGTCCTCGGCGGCCTCCTTGAGGTCGAGGGCCGCCGGCAGCTCGTCGTACTCGACGTCGACGAGCTCGGCCGCGTCGCGGGCCTCCGCGGCACTGCGCGCCACCACCACGGCCACGATCTCGCCGGCGAAGGTGACCCGGTCGCTCGGCATCGGCGAGTGGGTGGGGGTGACCTGGTCCGGCGTGATCGGCCAGGCGTTGATGCACACGCCCAGCTCGTCGCCGAAGTCGGCACCGGTCAGCACGGTGACCACGTTGGTGGCGGCCTTCGCCTCCGCGGTGTCGATCGAGACGATGCGCGCGTGCGCGAAGGGGCTGCGCACCATGGCGAGGTGCAGCATGCCCGGCAGCACGATGTTGTCGGTCCAGCGAGTGCGACCGGTGATGAGGCGCTGGTCCTCCTTGCGGCGTCGGGCCTGGCCGATCTCGGCGGCGGGGGCGTCCTGTGTGGCGGTCATCGGGCACCTCCCGCGGCGTGCAGCACCGACTTGACGATGTTGTGGTAGCCCGTGCACCGGCAGAGGTTGCCCTCCATGCCCTCGCGGACCTCGGCCTCGGTGGGCTGGGGGTTCTCCGCCAGCAGGTCGACGGCCTGCATGATCATGCCCGGCGTGCAGAACCCGCACTGCAGCCCATGACACTCGCGGAAGGCCTCCTGCACCGGGTGGAGGTCGCCGTCGACGGTGTCGGCCAGACCCTCGATGGTGACGATCTCGGCGCCGTCGGCCTGGACCGCCAGGACGTTGCAGGACTTCACGCTGCGCCCGTTGAGGTGGACGGTGCAGGCGCCGCAGTTGCTGGTGTCGCAGCCCACGACCGTGCCGGTCTTGCCGAGCTTCTCGCGCAGGTACTGAACGAGCAGCATCCGCGGCTCGACGTCATCGGAGACCTGCGCCCCGTCGACGGTGAGGTTGATCTTGGTCATCCGGTGGCTCCTTCGTCCTTCCCTTGACCTGCTGGGACCCTGGCTGGCTGAGGGCCCACGTCACCCGCGCACCCCCGGGCGCACGCGTGTGACGTGGGTCTCAGAGGGCCGACGCTAGACGGCCAAGGTTGGCGGACGGTTGGGGATGGCGGCGGGGGGTGCGGCGACCTCAGCTTCATCATGAGAAGTGGGCGAAGCCGCACTTCACACGGCGTACACGGCGTGAGAAGTGGCACGCCACCCACTTCTCATGATGAAGCTGGGAAATCCGCCAGCCGCTCAGCGCCGGGCGGCGGCCAGCTTGCCCTTGAGCAGGGGAACAGCAGGGTGTGCACTGCCGGCCAGGCGCGCGAGGCAGCCCTCGACCACCTCGGTGTCGTACGGCGCCAGCTCGGCGTAGCGCAGCACCGCGGTCGGGTCGGGGTCGCCCAGCAGGGCCTCCCGCACCGCCACGGCGACGTACTCCGCGTAGTCGGCCAGGGCCGGCGAGTTGGTGCCCGGCAGCAGGTCACCGCCGTACGCCGCCACCGCGGCCGCCACGCGACCCTGCCGGAGCAGCCCCAGCACCGCCTCGATGTCCGTCGAGACCGGCACCGTGAGCCGGTAGGGTCGCGACGCGAGCTGGCCGCCGAGGGCCGACCGCAGGTGCGACACCTCGGCCTTGAGCGTCGACAGCGTCACGGAGGAGTCTCCGTAGACCAGCGCGTGCAGCTGCTCCAGGGAGAGGCCCTCGGGGTGCAGGGCGAGCAGCGCCAGCACCTCCATCTGGCGGCGGTTGAGCAGCAGCCGCTGGCCGTCCAGCCTGGCCTCGGCACTGCCGAGCAGACTGAGCACCAGCCCCGGCGTAGGAGCGTCTCCAGCCGGCACCTGGCCGGCCGGACCCGTCGCCGGCAGCGCGGTCTCGATCAGCCGCGCGAGGACGCGGGCGGTCGCCAGGCCGATCGGGTGGGTGCGGTCCCACGTCGTGGAGAGGTCGATCACCCCGAGCTGGGCGCCGGTGCGCGGGTCGTGCAGCGGCGCCGCCCAGCAGACCCAGTTGTGCACGATCGGGGCGTAGTGCTCGGCGGAGAAGACCATCGACGGGGTGCCCTGCCGGGCGGTGATCGCCAGCGCGTTGGTGCCCACCGAGGCTTCGTCCCAGCGGCCGCCGGCCACGAAGTTGACCGACTCCGCCTTGCGGCGCATCACGCGGCCGCCGTAGGTCCACAGGATCCGGGTGTGCTCGTCGGTGACGGCGAGCACGAGGTCGCCGTCCTCGGCCGTCCGCCGCAGTTCGGCCTCGACCCGGGCGACCGCCGTCTGCAGCGGGGACTCCGCCCAGAACGCCGCCGTGTCCGCCTCGTCGGCCAGCGGGGCCTCGCGCACGTCCGGTGCGATGGCCTGCCGCGACATCTGCCAGCTGGCGAGGATCTCCGGCCGCACCACACCGGCCGCGGCGTCCCCGTGCTCCACGAACGTCGTCCAGGCGCGGACGGCGTCGAGCCGACGCTGCTGCAGCTCCGGTCGCGCCATGGGCTCACCCTCTCACCGGCTGTGACGGGGTCACCCTAGCGCGGTCCGCCAGGCCCCACGAGTGAGCCACCCGCTGGCACTGCTCGGTCAGCGTGGGGCACTGTGATGGATCCGGCC
This sequence comes from Nocardioides sp., assembly GCA_041393675.1. GTDB lineage: Bacteria > Actinomycetota > Actinomycetes > Propionibacteriales > Nocardioidaceae > Nocardioides. The sequence continues at coordinate 48,838 of JAWKJR010000010.1, forward strand.
CTCGGTGTCGGCGAGCGCCCTCCCCGACCCGCCCCAGCGCTGCGAGATGATCTCGGCCGCGATCGATACTGCGGTCTCCTCGGGCGTCCGGGCGCCGAGATCCAGCCCGATGGGCGAGGAGAGCCGGGCCAGCTCGTCGTCGGTCACCCCGGCGTCGCGCAGCCGGCGCAGCCGGTCGTCGTGGGTTCGCCGGCTGCCCATCGCACCGACGTAGGCCACCCCGGGCAGCCGCAGCGCGACCTCCAGGAGGGGCACATCGAACTTCGGGTCGTGCGTGAGCACGCACAGGGTGGTCCGGGCGTCGATACGGCCCGCGTCGACCTCGGCCTGCAGGTAGCGGTGCGGCCAGTCCACGACGACCTCGTCGGCCTCCGGGAACCGCGTGGCGGTCGCGAACACCGGGCGGGCGTCGCAAACCGTCACGTGGTAGCCCAGGAAGGACCCCACCCGGGCGACCGCGGCCGCGAAGTCGATCGCCCCGAAGACCAGCATCCGTGGCTTGGGGCGAACGCCCACACGAACACCTGCATGCCCTCGCCGCGACGCTCCCCGTCCGGCCCGTAGGTCATCGTCGCGCTGTGCCCGAGCGACAGCTGACCCAAGGCGTCGTCGCGCACCGCCTGGTCCATGCGCGCACTCCCGAGGGTGGCCGACGTGGCGGGTCCGCCGGGTTCGGCACCGGCCGGCGCCGCGGTCGGGTGCGTGTCGCGGTGCACCACCCCTCTGGGCGGACGATCAGACGTCGGCCCACCGCCTCGGGGTCGGGGTGGGCGACGACGGTGGCCAGGGCCACGGGTCGGCCGGCCTCGATGTCGGCCGCGATCTCGCCGAGCTCGGGGAAGGTGTCGCGACTGACCTTCTCGACGAAGACGTCCAGGATGCCGCCGCAGGTGAGGCCGACGGCGAAGGCGTCGTCGTCGGAGACGCCGTACCGCTGCAGCACGGGTACGCCGCTCGCGACCACCTGCTCGGCGAGCTCGTAGACGGCGCCCTCGACGCAACCCCCGGACACCGACCCGACCGCCTCCCCGCCCGGGCCGACCAGCATCGAGGCGCCGGCCGGCCTGGGCGCGGACTGGAACGTCGCGACCACCGTGCCCACGCCGACGGTCTCACCGGCCTCCCACCAGCGCATCAGCTCTGACAGCACGTCACGCACGAGCGATCACCTCGGTCAGGTCGGCGAAGGTGGCCAGCGAGTGACCGGCCACGAAGTCGTCGATGGCGGGCAGGGCGGCGACGACTCCGGACTGCACCGGCTCGTAGCCGGCCTTGCCCCGGTGTGGGTTGACCCACACGATCCGGTGCGCCATCCGGTGCAGTCGGGCCATCTGGGTGGCAAGCAGCGTCGGGTCGCCACGCTCCCAGCCGTCGCTGAACACCACGACGACGGCACCGCGGGCCAGGCCGCGCTGGCCCCATCGGTCGCAGAACGCCTTGAGGTTGTCTCCCAGCCGGGTGCCGCCGGCCCAGTCCGGGACGGCTTCGCCGGCGGCGATCAGCGCCCGCTCGGGGTCGCGGTGGGCGAGCGCGCGCGTCACTCGGGTGAGCCGCGTGCCGGTCGTGAACACCTCGACGCGCGCGCCCTGGCAGCCCGGGGCGACGACGTAGCGGTGGGCCAGCCGCAGCAGCGCGTCGGCGTACTTGCTCATCGAGCCGGACACGTCGACGAGCAGGACGACGCGCCGGGGCCGGGTCCGTCGCCGGCGGTAGGCGACCTGGGCCGGCTCACCCATCCTGCGCAGCGTCTGGCGCAGCGTCCGCCCGGCGTCGACCTCACCTCGCCGGTGCGGGGTACGCCGGTGCGCGCGGCGCCGCGGTGCACGCGGCTGGAGCGAGTCGAACATCGCCGCCAGCAGCGCCTTCTGCGCGCCCGACACCTCGGCGATGTCGCGGTGCCGCAACACCTCCGTGGCGCTGGCCACCGCGGCGACCTGCTCGGCGTCGCCGGCTTCCCCCGAGGACGAGGCGTCGTCCTCGGGCAGGGGAGCGGACACCAGCTCGTGGCGTCGCTCGCGAGGCACGGAGCGGGGCAGCCCCTCCTTGGCCAGGAACCAGGCCTCGAACATCTGGTCGTAGCGCACCAGGTCGTCGGGACACGAGCACAAGGTGGCGCGGCCGGCCCAGTACGTCGCCGCCCGGTCGCCCAGGTCGACCAGGGCGGCCGCCTCGAGCCAGGCGCGGGAGCGGTCCACCGTCACGGGGACGCCCGCCGACCGCAACGCCCGGGCGAAGCCGAGAAGGATCTCGTCGGGGGCGTGCGGGGCTGCCGTTTGGCCCGCAACCGCAACGTCGGACGCCGCGGAGCTGTCATTCGTGACCAATCGGCGGCCCTCCGGGTCCGGCGCCTCAGCCGGCCAGCACGCGGTCGAGCGCGTGCTTGATCCGGTCGGCGTCCTCGCGGTACTTCACCACCGCGCCCAGCGTGGCCGCCGCGATCTCGAGGTCGAGCTCGGCCGCGCCGAGCCGCTGCAGCGCGCGCACCCAGTCCAGCGTCTCGGCGACCCCGGGTGGCTTGAGCAGGTCGTCGCGAGCCCGCAGCCGCTGCACCGCCTGCACCACCTGGCGCGCCAGCGCCTCCGACACCCCCGGCTCCCGGGACCGGACGATCTCGACCTCCCGCTCCAGCCCGGGATGGTCGATCCAGTGATAGAGGCAACGCCGCTTCAACGCGTCGTGCAGCTCCCGGGTGCGGTTAGAGGTGAGCACGACCACGGGCGGCTGCGTCGCCGCGACCGTGCCGATCTCCGGGATCGTCACCTGGTAGGTCGAAAGCACCTCGAGCAGGAACGCCTCGAACTCGTCGTCGGCCCGATCCACCTCGTCGATGAGCAGGACCGCGGGGACTCACGCAGCGCGCGCAACACCGGGCGCGCCAGGAGGAACCGCTCGTCGTACAGGCACTTCTCGGTCTCCTCGACACCGAGCTCGTCAGGCCCGCCGCCCACCGCCTCCAAGGTGCGTAGGTGCAGGATCTGGCGGGGGAAGTCCCAGTCGTAGAGGGCTTGCGTGGCGTCGATCCCTTCGTAGCACTGCAGCCGGATCAACGGCGCGCCCAGGCCCGCCGCGACCGCCTCGGCGAGGCTGGTCTTGCCGGTGCCGGGCTCCCCTTCGAGCAGCAGGGGTCGCTGCATGGCCAGGCCGAGGTAGGTGATGGTCGCCAGGGCGTCGTCGGCCAGATAGCCGGTCTCGCCGAGCATGGCCGACACCGCCGCCGGGTCGGGCAGCGCTGGCTCGGTCGGCCCACTGGACATGCCGGGATGCTACGCCGCCCGTGGTTGTCGGATGGTTGGCGCTCAGGGGCGGACGTCGACGTCGGTGCCCGTCGCCAGATCGCCGCACTCCACTGGCACCACGCGCTGCGTGGCCAGGTATTCGCGCGCGCCCCGGTCGCCCTGCGTCGTCGTCAGGATGCCTGGCCAGTGCGCCCGGCCGAGAAGAACGGGATGCCCGGGGACGCCGTCGTACGTCGCGCGGGCGAGTGCGTCCGGCCCGGCTCCGGCCGCGAGCACCCGGGCCACGACGCGCGCGTCGACATCGGGTAGGTCCACCAGCGACACCAAGGCGGCACCCGCGCGCGACTCCAGGAGGGCCTCCAGGCCGGCGCGCAGCGAGGCACTCATGCCGTCGGCGTACCGGGTCGCCACCACGACGGCGACCGCCGGATCGAGCAGGTCGCGCGCCTCGACGGCGCCCGCGCCGAGCACGACCGTCAGGGCGTCGCACCCGCCCTCGCGCAGGGCTGTGACCGCACGTGGCAGCCAGCTGGTGCCGTCCGCGTCGCGGGCGAGCGCTTTCGGCCCCCCGAACCGCAGGCCCGCCCCGGCCGCCAGCAGCAGCCCGTGCACCCTCACGACCCGAACGCCTCGGCATACAGCGCCGCGCTGTCGGCGGTGTACGGCGCGCTAAACCCGCACACCATCAGCACGTCCCCCTGGGCGGCGACGAGGTAGCGCCCGTCCACCTCGAGCCGGACCGCCATGATCAGGGCTTGCAGGTCCTCCGACGGCGCGTGCACGACCACCCGGTCGGTCGGGTCGCCTCGGTACCAGTGCGCGACCTCGAGCGTCGCCTGACCGCCCCGGAGCGAGGTCACCCTCCCGTCGACGGCCACGGTCGCGTTGGCCAGCACAGCCGCCGTCGGGACCTGACACCGCCCGGCCCTGGCGGCGGCCGGCGCCTGCAGCGTGGTGACCGAGGCGGGCCCCGACGCGGCGGGTGGGGGCGCCTGCGGGTCCGCTCCGCCCAGCCAGCCGAGCTCGACCGCGCTCACGCCCACCACGGCCAGCACCGCGGCCGCGGCTGCGACCAGAGCCCACCTCGGGAACCGCGAGCGGGGCGCCGGTCCGGACGACACGGCCGTGGGGTCGTCGAGGCGGGTCATGGTCTCCTGCAGGAGTCGCTGCAGCCGGCCGGGATCGGCCGGGGAGGTCGGCCGCGGGGTCGGCGGCGTGGAGTCGGTCGCGCACCGGATCCACCGGCGTGCCGTGCGTGTTCATGGCCGGCCTCCCGTCGACCCTTCATGTCCGGCACCGCCCGGATCCTGTCGCCGCCGGTCGCGCAGCTTGGCTCGCAGCCGCGACAGCCGGTTCGCCGCGGCGTTGGCGGAGATGCCGAGCACCGTGGCGAGCTCGCGGGGCTCCAGCTGCTCCCAGCCCCACAGCCGGACCAGCTCCCGTTCCTCCGCGGACAGCTCGGCGAGCGCCTCGGCGAGCGCAGGGTCACCGGGGAGGTCCGGCACGTGGTCGACCGGCGGGTCCAGCGAGACGATCTTTCCGGCCACCCGCTCCTGACGGCGCCGGGAGCGCTCGACGTTCGCCAGGCAGTGCCGGGCGGCGGCGTACACCCAGGGGAGCGGGTTGTCCTCCGGGACGTCCTCGAGTCGTCGCCAGCACGCCAGGAGCGTCTCGGCCAGGGCGTCTTCGGCGTCTGCGGCGCCGGTACGCCGGGCGAGGAACCGGCGGACGGGCTCGGTCACCTCGCCCGCGAGCGCCTCGAAGCGCTGCCGGCGCTGCTCGGCCTGCTCCGCCACGTCCCGCACCCCTCTACGCTATGCCGCCCCGGCACGGGGTCCGCGTTCCCGCGAGCATCCGAGGAACCACGAGCTTCTCGACGGCGTCCCATCGGCATGACACGTTCGCTTCGACCGGCGGCGCTGATAGTAGCCGTGATGGTCGCGCTGAGCCTCGCGAGCTGTGGCCGGGCCACCGACGGCGCGATGGAGCGCTACGACTCCGGCCTCCGCGGGCTCACCTGGGTCGACGGCGGCTGCCCGGTCGTCCGAGAAGGGGAGGACTGCCCTGCCGAGCCGCTGGCCGCCGTCGTGGTCGTCACCCGGGTCGGCGACGCCTCGCCGTACGCCGAGATCACCAGCGACGACGGCGGATCCTACGAGCTGCGCCTCCCGCCGGGGGACTACGTCGTCTCCGGCCGCGCTCGCAACGAGGCCCCGCTGCCGATCCTCAAACCGCAGGAGGTCACCGTGTCGGCGCACCAGTTCCTGGCCCTGGACCTGTACTTCGACTCCGGCATCCGCTGAGCACGGCACGAGGGCCCCGCCGAAGCGGGGCCCTCGCGTTGTGTTGTCTGCTACGCAGCTGCGGACTCAGAAGTCCAACCTCTCGGGACCTCTTCCTTCTCCGCTGCTAGGCAGCTGCGGACTCAGAAGTCCATGCCACCCATGCCGCCGTCGCCACCCGGCATCGCCGGCGCCTTCTCCGGCTTGTCGGCGACCACTGCCTCGGTGGTGAGGAACAGCGCCGCGATGGAGGCGGCGTTCTGGAGTGCGGAGCGGGTGACCTTGGCGGGGTCGATGATGCCGGCGGCGATCATGTCGACGTACTCCCCGGTCGCTGCGTCGAGGCCGTGGCCGGCGTCCAGGCTGCGCACCTTCTCCGCGATGACGCCACCCTCGAGGCCGGCGTTCACGGCGATCTGCTTGAGCGGGGCCTCCGTGGCCTTGCGGACGATGTCGGCACCCACGGACTCGTCGCCGGACAGGTCCAGCTTCTCGAACGCCGCGCCGGCAGCCTGCAGCAGAGCCACGCCGCCACCGGCGACGATGCCCTCCTCGACGGCAGCCTTCGCGTTGCGGACGGCGTCCTCGATGCGGTGCTTGCGCTCCTTCAGCTCGACCTCGGTGGCTGCGCCGACCTTGATCACAGCCACGCCGCCGGCGAGCTTGGCCAGGCGCTCCTGCAGCTTCTCGCGGTCGTAGTCGGAGTCGGACTTCTCGATCTCGGCGCGGATCTGGTTCACCCGGCCGGCGATCTGGTCGCTGTCGCCGGCGCCCTCGACGATGGTGGTCTCGTCCTTGGTGATGACCACCTTGCGGGCCTGGCCCAGCATCTCGACACCGGTCGACTCCAGCTTGAGGCCGACCTCCTCGGAGATCACCTGGCCGCCGGTCAGGATCGCGATGTCCTGCAGCATGGCCTTGCGGCGGTCACCGAAGCCCGGCGCCTTGACGGCCACCGACTTGAAGGTGCCGCGGATCTTGTTGACGACCAGGGTCGACAGCGCCTCACCGTCGACGTCCTCGGCGATGATCAGCAGCGGCTTGCCCGACTGCATGACCTTCTCCAGCAGCGGGAGCAGGTCCTTGACCGAGGAGACCTTCTGGTTCGCGACCAGGATGTAGGGGTCCTCGAGAACGGTCTCCATGCGCTCGGGGTCGGTGACGAAGTACGCCGAGATGTAGCCCTTGTCGAAGCGCATGCCCTCGGTCAGCTCGAGGTCCAGCCCGAAGGTGTTGGACTCCTCGACCGTGATCACGCCCTCCTTGCCGACCTTGTCCATCGCCTCGGCGATGATCTCGCCGACGGTGGTGTCGGCGGCCGAGATGGACGCGGTCGAGGCGATCTGCTCTTTGGTCTCGACGTCCTTGGCCATGCCGAGCAGCTGCTCGGACACCGCCTCGACGGCCTTCTCGATGCCGCGCTTCAGACCCATCGGGTTGGCGCCGGCCGCGACGTTGCGCAGACCCTCGCGCACCATGGCCTGGGCCAGGACGGTCGCCGTGGTCGTGCCGTCGCCGGCGACGTCGTCGGTCTTCTTCGCGACCTCCTTGACCAGCTCGGCGCCGATCTTCTCGTAGGGGTCCTCGAGCTCGATCTCCTTGGCGATGCTCACGCCGTCGTTGGTGATCGTGGGGGCGCCCCACTTCTTCTCGAGGACGACGTTGCGGCCCTTGGGGCCGAGGGTCACCTTGACGGCGTCGGCGAGGGTGTTCATCCCCCGCTCGAGACCGCGGCGAGCCTCCTCGTCAAAAGCAATCAGCTTCGGCATGGCGCTTGCGATTCCTCCGCGTGCAGTTCTGGAAGGCCCGGTTCGTCGCCCGCGACGGCCGGCCTGGCGGACCCGGCGGACCCTTCCCACCGGCGCTTCAGGCCTCGACTCCCCGAGCCCTGGGGTATGTGTCGTGCTGGGCCGTGCATTGTCACTCTCAGGGCGAGAGTGCCAACGCCAGGTTTCGCACTCGACCGGTGAGCGTGCAAACGACCGCGGCACTGCCCGGCGAAGCTGGGATCGGTGGCCACTCATGCGAGAATCTCGCCGGCGACCACGGGGGTGCGCCGAGTTCCGGGCTCTTCTCCCGGCCGGCAAGGAGCGCCATGCGTCGCCTCGTCCTCGCCTGGGCGGCTGCCGCCCTGCTCAGTCTGCCGGCACCCAGCGTCGCGTACGCCGCAGCCGCGCCCGTGCAGCTCGACCAGCCGCCCGCCTTCCCGTGGAAGGCCAAGAGCACGTTCTTCGTCGCGGACGCCGTGCCCGGGACGGCCTACGACGTCGAGATCAACCGCAGCCCGATGGTGGCGGCGGCCCAGAGCCCGGACTGGACCCCGCTGACCACCGGCAGCACGGCGGTCAGGTACCCCATCCGGCTGCGCCCGGGCACGGTCGCCTGCCTGCGCGCCCGGGTCAGCGGGGATCCCGCCAACGAGTGGGGCGAGCAGCGCTGCGTCGTCCGGCCCGTGCTTGCGACCAAGCTGACCGTGCGCGGGCCGCACGCGACGTACGTCGCGCCGCGCTGGCGCGGTCGCTTCAACGGCGTCGTCCTCTACCCCGGCGGACGGCTGGCGCTGCCGGGCGTGCCGAGCGGCGGCCACCTCGTGCTGCGCTACACCTCGGGACCCTTCACGGCGACGGCTCCGCACTGGGGCATCGCCGGCCAGCCCGAGCCCGACGAGTCGCTCACCCTGATCGGGTACGAGCTCGGCCACGAGGTCGCCGTCGGCGGGCGGGCTCTGGTCTGGGCCGCCGACGCGCTGCCCACCCTCCCGGTGCACGACCTGGCGGTACTGCCCTCGTGGGTGCCCCGGACGCCGCGGACGGCCGACGGCTGGAGCCTGCAGGGAAACGAGGTCTACCCCGACTTCTACAGCGAGTCCCGCAACAGCCTGCTCACCTTCACCCGACGGCCGATGCTCTCCTGGGGCCACGAGGAGGACAACCCGAGCTTCACCCTCCGGCTGCAGGTGGCCCGCGGCCCGATGGCCGGGTCGCGTCCACCGTGGGTCGATCGGCCGGTGTCACGGTTCGCGAGCCAGCTCCGGCTGCGGGTCCGCCCCGGCCAGGTGCTCTGCGTGCGCGCCCGCAACGAGCGCATCGACGGCGAGGTCACCGTCTGGCACCGCACGTGCGTAGTACACCCGGCGGACGACTCTCAGGTGCGCGTCGTGGGCCGGCGGCTGCGAGCGGCCGACCCGCTGTCGGTCGACGGCCGCTCCACCCGACTGGGAGCGGGGAGCAGGTTCGTCCTCGGCCGCGTCGGGCCGCATCCCCTCATCGGCGTCGTCAGCTACCCGCGCCCGGCCTGGCCCAACCTGGCCGAGGAGACGCTGGACGGGCGCGCCGCCCACTGGCGCAGCGGCTCAGCGACCGGCGTGGAGTCCCCCCTCTATCCGCGCGCCGACCTGTGGTGGTCGACGTTCCGCCGAGGCGGGAAAGCCGCGATCCGCAACCCAGCCACCCCCTGGCCGGAGCCCTCCGAGCGCATCTCCGGGGTGTACGTCGTCCCGGGCTGGGCCCGCTGAAGCCCCCGGAGCCCTTGCCGCGGGCTGGTCTCCGGTCCACGGGATCCGCGTGCGACGACGGCGTCGTCAGCCTTCCGCTGTCGAACTGAGCCTCGCCTGCCCGTCATCTCGGTGACAGACTCCCTCTGTCACTCCCGCCAGCTGACCGAGAGGACACACCATGACCGAGTACGTCGTGCTCATTCCCGGCGACGAGGCCACCTGGGCCGCCGCCACCGAGGAGCAGAAGCGGGCGATGTACGACCGCCACAACGCCTTCGCAGCGATGCTCGAGGAGCGCGGCCACCGGGTGACCGGCGGTGCCGAGCTCAGACCCGCGGCCACGGCCAAGATCGTGCGCCAGACCGAGGGTCGCACCCTGGTGACCGACGGCCCGTACGCCGAAACGGCCGAGCAGCTCACCGGCTTCTACACCGTGCAGTCCGACGACCTGGACGACCTCCTGGAGGTCGTGGCGTTCCTCGCCGGTGCGGAGGGTGCGCTCGAGGTGCGCGCCACGGTCGACCACTCCGTCGGGTCGGCCTGAGGCCCGGAGGAGACCCGGCGTGAGGTTCCTCGTGCTGCTGGCCGAGGAGGACCACTTCGACCGGTGGGCAGCCCTGGAGGCCCCACAGCGGGCCACAGTGATAACCGCCTTCGAAGACTTCGACGCCGCGGTGCGGGCAGCCGGCGCGCTGGTCTGCGGCGAGGCCCTCGCCCACCCCGACCAGGCGCGCACCGTGCGCCCCGGGGCCGGCCGAGCCGTCACGGCCGGGCCGCACGCGGAGACCGCCGAGCAGTTGGGCGGGTTCTTCCTCATCGACGCCCCGGACCTCACAACGGCGGTCGAGCTGGCGGCCCTGCTGCCGGCCCAGTACGCCGTCGAAGTGCGGCCCGTGATCGAGGTCGTGCCCTGACGGTCGAGGCGGCGATCGATGGGGCCTGGCGCCACGAGTGGGGCCGGCTGCTGGCCCTGCTGGTGGCCCAGTTCCGGCGCCTCGATCTTGCCGAGGACGGGCTGGCCGACGCCTTCGAGGCAGCGGCACGGACCTGGCCGCGTGACGGCATACCGACCAACACCGCGGGCTGGCTGCTCACCGCCGCCCGGCGCCGCATCCTCGACCGGCTCCGGGCGGAGGCCGTGGCCGCCCGACGCCTCCCCGTCCTCGCGGTGGAGGCCGACGTGGAGCAGGAGGCGCACCGGATCATGGCCGACCCCGGCGACGGGCCTCCCCACGGACTCCGCGACGAGCGCTTGCGCCTGGTGCTGCTGTGCGCCCATCCGGCGCTGGCCCCGGAGTCCGCAGCCGCTCTCACGCTGCGCCTGGTGCTGGGCGTCTCGACGGCGGACATCGCCCGGCTCTTCCTGGTCAGCACGCCGACCATGGCCGCCCGGCTGACCCGGGCTCGCAAGCGGCTGGCCGGGGAGAGCTTTGCGCTGCCCACCGGCCCCGAGCTGGACGCCCGCGCCGAGGACGCGGCGGCGATCGCCTACCTGGCCTTCACCGCCGGCTACGCGCCCGGGTCGGGCAGCGAGGTGGTGCGCACCGACCTCGCCGGCGAGGCGGTCCGGCTGACCCGGGTGCTCCGCGAGCTGCTCCCGGGGCGCGCCGAGCTGGACGCCCTGCTGGCTCTCATGCTGCTCCAGCACTCCCGCCGCGACGCCCGGGTCCTCGCCGGGGAGCTGGTCCTGCTTCCCGAGCAGGACCGCACCCGCTGGCACCAAGACGAGATCGACGAGGCCCTCGCCCTGCTGGAGCGTCTGGCGGACGCCCCGCCGGTGCCGTACCTGGTGCAGGCGCTCATCGCCGCCGAGCACGCCATCGCCCCGACGCCGCAGGACACCCGCTGGCCGCGAATCGCCGACCTCTACCGCGCACTCGAGGACCTCACCGGCTCGCCTGTGGTGCGGCTGAACCGCGCGGTGGCCGTCGCCGAGGCGGACGGTCCCCTGGCGGGGCTCGCGCTGCTCGAGGCGGTGGAGCTGCCCGGCCACCGGCTCCCGGCCGTGCGCGCCGAGCTGCTGGCGCGAGCCGGCCGGGTGGCGGAGGCCCGCGCGGCGTACGACGAGGCGCTGGCCCGGTGCGAGCACGAGGCCGAGCACCGCCACCTGAGCCGGCGCCGCCTCGACCTGGACGAGCAGCCGCGACCGCGGCAGGAGTGAGTGCGCGTGCGGATGCGCCGGCACCCGCCCCGCGGCACCCTGAAGGTATGAGCACTCCTCTCCTTGCTCCTGGCACGGCTCCCGGGCCCGCGTCCGCGCCGCAGCTGATCGCGCCGCACCGCTACGACTGGCTGGCGGCTGAGGTCGCCGGCTGGCAGGCGGACGGCACGGTGACCGACGAGCAGGCGTCGGCCATCCTCGGGCGCTACCACGCAAGCCGTCGCTTCAGTCTCGCGTCGCTGATCCTCACCCTCGGCGGCGCTTTCGTCGCCGTCGGGCTGGTCTGGTTGGTGGCGGCGAACCTGGACGAGCTCTCGCCCCTGGTCCGCTTCCTCGTGGTGGCGGCCCTGTGGGTAGCCGTCACCGTGGCGGCCGAGGTGCTCGCCGGGCTGCGGGTGCACGGCGGTCCGGTGCCCTCGCCGTTGGTCGCGGTGGCGCGGATGCTCGCCGCCGCGGCACTCGGTGCAGTGATCTTCCAGGCAGCGCAGAGCCTCCAGGTGCCGGCGTACGAGCCGAAGCTGGTAGGTCTGTGGGCGCTCGGGGCACTGCTCTACGCCTATGTCGTCAAGAGCCCGGCCGCCCACGTCATCGGGCTGGCTACGACCGTCGTGTGGTTCGTCTGGCAGGTCGCCTGGGACCACCCGGTTGCGCTCGACCTCATCCTGGCGTTCAGCGTGATCGCGATGGCCGGCGTCGCGATGGCGGTGCTGCACGAGCGCTGGTGGCCCGACGTCGCCGCGTCCTGGCGTGAGGTGGGCGCCCTGTTCGGCCTGGTGGCGCTCTTCGCCGCGGCGCTGCCGTTCGTCGACGCCGAGGACTTCCGCTGGACCCTGCCGCTCTCGGTCGCTGTCGCGCTGACCGCGGTCGCTGTCGTCGGCGCGATGGCCCTGGCCAGGGGGTGGGCGCGCTGGGAGATCCTGGGCATGCTCGTGCTCGCCGGCCTGGCCCTCCTGCTGACCTGGTGGGACACCGGGCTCGAGCCGGACCAGTTCGGCAGCCGGGACCTCACCGGGGCCGATGTCGCCCACGCCGCCGTCGCTGTGGTGGTCTACGTCGTGGCCGCAGCGGGAGTGGCCGCCCTGGGCATCCTGCACGACTCGTGGCGGCTCACGCTGCTGGCCACCGGCGCGCTGGTCGTCTTCGTGACCTTCCAGAGCTTCGCCGTGTTCGCCCAGATCATCACCGGGGCCTGGCTGTTCCTCGTGCTCGGCACCGTCTTCCTGCTGACCGGCTACGCCGCTGATCGGGCTCGCCGGCAGCTGGCCCGCTCGATCGACGCGGTCGAGGAGAGCAACGTCGGCGAGGCCGACGCACCGGAAGGAGCCGAGTCATGAGCAGCACCGTCCACGGCACGCGCCGAGTCGACACGTCGCGGCTGCGCCGTTGGCTGCCCCGAGTGGTCGCGGTCCTGGCGGTCCAGCTGGCGCTGGTTGCGGTGGCCGTCCTGCCCCAACTGTCGGCGCGGACCACCGGTGACGAGTACCTCTTCCGGGTCCAGCCCTACGATCCCGTGGAGCCGTTCCGGGGTGCCTACGTCGACCTCGACTACCCCGACCTGCGGCTCGAGGGCGACGAGGTGTCGCGCCTCGAGTCGGGCACCGTCTACCTGACCTTGGTGGAGCAGGACGGCGTCTGGGTCCGTGACACGATCTCGACGACCCGGCCGGCCGAGGGCCCCTACCTGGCGTGCGACAACCACGGCTGGCGGCTGTCGTGCGGCATGGAGTCGCTCTTCCTTCCGCAGGACAAGGCGGCGTCGCACCAGGAGCTGCTCGGTAGTGGCACCGCCGTCGCCCACGTGCGCATCGACTCGCGCGGTCACGCCGCCTTGATGTCGGTCACGCGCGGCTGAGCCTGACGGATCGCGGGTCAGCCTCCGGCGACCGAGGGGATGACCGACACCTGGCTGCCGTCGGGCGTGGCGGTGGCCAGGTCGTCGAGGTAGCGCACGTCGTCGTTGCCGACGTAGACGTTCATGAACCGGCGGAGGACGCCGGCCTCATCGACGATGCGGCCCCTGATGCCCGGGTGTCGGGCCTCCAGGTCGTCGAGGACCTGGGCCACGGTGGCCCCGGCCGCCTCGACCTCCGCGGCACCCGCGGTGTAGTCCCGCAGGATCATGGGGACCCGCACCGTCACCGCCATCGCGCCTCTCCCCGCTCGCCCGCCGACCCCTGATCATGGCAGCCGGCGAGCCCCTGGCGCGAGCATGATTGGCTGGAGTCGTGGAGCTGACCTCCCCCGAGGCCCGGTCGCGGTACGACGCGTTCGTCGACGCCGCGCCTCACGGCGTGGTGGCGCTGGACATGGACGGCACGCTGTCCCCGATCGTCGACGACCCCGCCCAGGCCACGATCCACCCGGACGCCGGTGACCGGCTGGCGGCGCTGGCGCCGCTCGTTCGAGCCCTGGCAGTGATCACCGGACGGCCCGCCCGGCAGGCCATCGCGCTGGGCGACCTCGACGAGGTCGGGGCGCGCGTGGCGGAGGCCGGCAGTGAGCTGTACGTGTTCGGGCAGTACGGCAACGAGCGCTGGTCCTCGACCAGCCGGCGGATCCTCAGCCCGAGGCCTCCCGCCGGCCTGGCGTCGTTCCTGCGCGAGCTCCCGGCCTGCTGCGCCGCGCGGGTGCTGCGGGTGCGTTCGTGGAGGAGAAGGGCATCGCCGTCGCGGTGCACACCCGCCGGCTGCCCGACCAGGCCGGCGCCCTCGCCAGGCTCACGCCGGTGCTCACCGAGGCGGCGGCCGCTCACGACCTGGTCCTCGAGCCCGGCCGGCACGTCCTCGAGGTGCGCGCCGCTGGGATGGACAAGGGCATGGCCGTGCGCGCACTCGCCGAGAAGGTCGAGGCCCGTGGGTTCCTGTTCGCGGGTGACGACCTGGGGGACCTCGAGGCGTTCGCGGCGGTCGCAGGGCTGCGAGCCCGGGGCCTGGCGACCCTGCTGGTCTGCTCCGGGTCGGAGGAGGAGACCACGCTGGCCGACCGGGCCGACCTCGTGGTGGACGGCCCGGACGGCGTCATGGCCCTGCTCGGCCGGCTGGCCGACGACATGCGATCCGCGCGGCGGCCTACGAGGTGGTGAGCTCCCCGGTGAGGATGACGGTGAGGCGGTCTCGTCGCATCGGGTCGACGGCAGGCTGCACCCGCCGGATGCCGAGGTCCAGGGCGAGCAGCCGCCCGGCCGCCGCGAGCCGTCGTGGGTAGTAGACCGTCGAGCCGGGGATGGTGCCGTACCAGTTGTCGGAGCCGACGACCTGCCAGCCCGCCTGCTCGGCGCGGGCCGCGACCCGGGCTGCGAGCCCGGACACCTGGGAGTTGTTGTAGACCTCGACGTAGACCCGGTCGCGGCGGACCTGCGGCTTGATCGGCTCCGGCGTCGACGACGGAAGCACCGGGGACGGCTGCACCGAGGACTTCGCCGCAGGGGTGATCTCGCGCTCGGTGGGGGCCTGGTGCCGCGTGGCGACGAAGGCGACCGCAGCCATCGCGACCGCCACGATGCTCACGATCACGACCGGGGACGGGAAGACTGTCCCCGCTCGTCCTGGCGGCGGCCCGGCACGGGGCGGCTCAGATCTCGAACCCGAGGCGCCGAGCAGAGCGCTGCCGCTGGCGAGTGGCGCGCAGCCGCCGCAGCCGGCGCACCAGCAGCGGGTCGGCGGCCAGAGCCTCGGGCTTGTCGATGAGGGCGTTGAGGACCTGGTAGTACCGGGTGGAGCTCATGTCGAACTTCTCCCGGACCGCGGTCTCCTTGGCGCCGGCGTACTTCCACCACTGCCGCTCGAACTCCAAGATCTCGCGATCGCGGTCGCTCAGGGCCTCTTGGTCTCCGGCAGCGCCGGGCAGGGCGTTCGCGGCGTCCATTGTGGCTCCCCGTGCGTGAAGTGGCGAAGGTGTGGTCGAGCTCCACTGTAGGCGACGAACTACACCTGTGTCATTCGGACACGGCCCGAATGCCCGCGCGCCGGCCCGGATAGGGCCGGTGCCGAGTTCCGCCGACAACGGCCTGGCTAGGGTGAGGAGGTGACCACGACGGACGCCGAGCTCGTCATCGTCGCCAACCGGCTGCCCGTGGACCGCGTGACCGCGGCCGATGGCAGCACCCACTGGCGGACCTCCCCCGGGGGGCTGGTCACCGCGCTCGAGCCCGTGCTCCGCTCCACCGGTGGAGCCTGGATCGGCTGGCCCGGCGACGCCGACTCGGTCCTCGAGCCCTTCGACGTCAACGGGCTCTCGCTCGTGCCGGTCTCGCTGTCGGCCCAGGAGGTGGAGGAGTACTACGAGGGCTTCGCCAACGCCACGCTGTGGCCGCTGTACCACGACGTCGTCGCCAAGCCGGAGTTCCACCGGGAGTGGTGGGACGCCTACGTCACGGTCAACGAGCGGTTCGCTGCCCGCGCTGCCGAGGTGGCGGCCGAGGGTGCCTCGGTGTGGGTGCAGGACTACCAGCTCCAGCTGGTCCCCCAGCTGCTGCGTCGCCTGCGGCCCGACCTGCGGATCGGCTTCTACCTGCACATCCCCTTCCCCCCGACCGAGCTCTTCCAGCAGCTCCCCTGGCGCCGCCAGATCATCGAGGGTCTGCTGGGCGCGGACCTGATCGGGTTCCAGCTGAGGGGCGGGGCCAGCAACTTCGTGCGGCTGGTCCGCCGGTACGTCGGGCACAAGACCCACCGCGACCGGATCGAGCTGCCCGACCACCGAGTGGTGCGCGCGGTCGCCTTCCCGATCTCGATCGACGCTGCCGGCTTCGACGAGCTGGCGAGGTCCGAGGGCGTCGAGCACCGAGCTCGCGAGATCCGCACCGCGCTCGGCGACCCCCGCGTCGTCCTCCTGGGCGTCGACCGGCTGGACTACACCAAGGGGATCTATGCCCGGCTGCGCGCCTTCGGTGAGCTGGTGCGGGACGGCGACCTCGCGGTCGGCGATGCCGTGTTCGTCCAGGTGGCCACGCCCTCGCGCGAGCGGGTCGAGCAATACCGGCAGCTGCGCGACGAGATCGACCGTCTCGTCGGCCGGATCAACGGCGACTTCGGCGAGATCGGGCAGCCCGTGATCTCCTACCTGCACTCCTCCTACCCGCGGGAGGAGATGGCGGCGCTGTACCGGGCAGCCGACGTGATGGTCGTGACGCCGTACCGCGACGGCATGAACCTCGTGGCCAAGGAGTACGTCGCCTGCCGCATCCACGAGGACGGCGCGCTGGTGCTCTCCGAGTTCGCCGGGGCCGCGGAGGAGCTGCGCCAGGCGTGGCTGGTCAACCCGCACGACATGAACGGCATGAAGGCCACCCTGCTGGAGGCGTCGCGCACGGACTCTCGCGAGGCAGGGCGCCGGATGCGCGCGATGCGCCGCCACGTGATGACCATGGACGTGCAGCGCTGGGCCGACTCCTTCCTGCACGAGCTCGCGCATGGCCACCCTCCCGAGCGCCAGTCCGAGGACGAGCCCGAGCGCGCGGCGACGGCTGAGCCCGGGTCGTCGCCCGCGCGGCTGCCCGCCGGTCCCGCGGGCTAGGTTGGCGCCGTGGACCTCGTCCCCAAGCCTCCCCAGGTGCTGGCCGCCGCCGGCAACGTCGCCCACTCGCTGTTGTACGGCGGGGTGGCTGACCTGCGACCGATGCCACGCACGCTCGTCGCCGACGGCCTGCGCCGCGAGGTCTACCACTACCGGCCCGACCCCGAGGTCTCCACCAGCGGCGACCCGGTGCTGCTCGTCACCCCGCTGGCCGCGCCGAGCCTGTGCTTCGACCTCCGCCGGGGCTGCTCCCTGGTGGAGCACCTGGTGCAGTCGGGGCGGCCGACGTACCTCGTGGAGTACGGCGAGGTCTCCTTCGCCGACCGGGCACTGGGCCTGGAGCACTGGATCGACGACGCGATCCCGGCCGCGATCACGGAGGGGTCGGAGCACGCCGGCGGGCGGCCGGTCCACGTCGTCGGCTGGTCACTCGGCGGCATCTTCGCGCTGCTGGCCGCGGCCGACCGCCCCGACCTGCCGATCGCCTCGCTCGCCGCGCTGGGGACGCCGTTCGACGTCCGTCAGGTGCCGATCGTCGCGCCCCTGCGCCCGCTGCTCACGCTCAGCGACTGGCCCGGGCTGGTCACGAAGGCCTACCAGGCGATGGGCGGGGTGCCCAAGCCGCTGGTCGCGTGGGCGTTCCAGCTCTCGTCGTTCCAGAAGCTCGTGACCCGGCCGCTGGCCGTCGCCGCCCACCTGGACGACACCGACTACCTCGCCCAGCTCGAGGCCGTCGACCGCTTCACCCAGCGGATGACCGCCTACCCCGGGCGCACCTTCGGCCAGCTCTACCACCGCTTCTTGAAGGGCAATGCGCTGCTGTCGGGCGAGCTGGAGCTGGCCGGGCGCACGATCTCGATGGCGAGCCTCCGTGCGCCCACCCTGGTCTTCGCCGGGAACACCGACGGCATCGCGCCGGTCAAGGCGGTGCAGGCCCTGCTGCCCCTGCTGACGGGCGCTCGCGAGGCGCGCTTCGAGATCGTGCCGGGCGGGCACCTGGGCATGCTGACCGGTCGGGCGGCGCGAGTCTCCACCTGGCGGGCCCTCGACGGCTGGTTCGGACAGTGGGACGCCGTTGCCCGGCCCACTCGCGCCGGGCGAGGCCCCGCGCCTGGCAAGAAGCCGGCCAAGCGGGCCGCCAGGGCAACCGCGACGACGAAGGCGGGGGCCACCACGTCGACCCCGATCGGCACCAACCGCGCCCGCCGCTTCTCCTCGGCCGGCTCGCGGGCGCTCCGCCCCTGAGCGGCGGGCGGGCGTCGTACCTGCTTCATCATGAGAAGTGGGTGAGACGTCACTTCACACGGCATGCTCACCACGAGAAGTCACACTTCCCCCACTTCTCATGATGAAGCTGTGAACCCCCGCCGCTGCTCTGGTCGCCCGGCGCGGGGTGCTCTACCCTCCCACCCATGCCGGCCCTCCCCCGCTCCGTGCGCGCGGGGTACGGCGCCGGATCGGTGGCCACGGGCGCGTTCGGGACCATCCCCGGGCTGATGCTGCTGCCCTTCCTCACCGACGCGCTCGGCATCGCCGCGGGCGTCGCGAGCCTGATCGTCTTCGTGCCCAAGGCCTGGGACGTCGTGCTCAACCCAGTCGCCGGCCGGATCAGCGACCGCACGGTCGACCCGCGCGGCCCCCGCCGTCCGTGGCTGCTGCGGGCCGGCCTGCTGCTGGCGACGGCGTTCGCCCTCATCTTCGCCGGCCCGGACTTCGGCTCGCAGGTGCTGGACGCGGCCTGGGTGCTGGTGTTCTTCTTGGCGGCCGCGACGGCGTACGCCTTCTTCCAGGTGCCGTTCGTCGCGATGCCCGCGGAGATGACCGCGTCGTACGGCGAGCGGACCCACCTGATGACCTGGCGGGTCGCGCTGCTCGCCTTCACCATCATGCTCTCGGGTGCGACGGCGCCGCTCATCCGCGACGCCGTCGGTGGGCGCGGTGGCTATCGCGTCATGGGCGTCGCGATGGCACTGCTGATCCTCGTCGGGGCGGTGCTGGCCTACCGGCTCACGGCCGCGGCGCCGGTCGGCGCCGCCGAGCCCGGCCCGGCACGCCCGCGACCAGCTGCGCATCGTCGGCGAGGACCGCGACTTCCGCCACCTGCTGACGACGTTCGTGATCCAGGCGCTCGCGACCGCCAGCATGCTGGCCGGCGTCAACTACGTCGCGGAGAAGGTGCTGGACCGCGCGGGCGCGGCGACCATCCTCTTCGTCTGCTTCGTGGGGCCGGCGCTCGTGCTCACGCCGGTCTGGGGCGCGGTCGGCGAGCGGGTGGGCAAGAAGCGAGGCTACCTGCTCTCCTCGGTCGTCCTCGCCACGGCCGCCGCCCTGCTGGCCTCGGCCCGGACGGCGCCGGCCTGGCTCGTGTTCGCGGCGACAGCCCTCGTCGGTGTGGGGTACGCCGGGTGCCAGGTCTTCCCGCTCGCGATGCTCCCGGACGCCGCGGCGGTGGACGCGCCGGACCGGCACCAGCCGGGCGGGCGTCTACACCGGCGTGTGGACGGCGGCCGAGACCCTGGGGCTCGCCCTCGGCCCGGGCATCTTCGGCCTCGTGATCGCCGCCGGCGGCTACCGCTCGTCGACGACGGGCGACGTGGCCCAGCCCGACTCCGCCCTCACCGCGATCGTCATCGGCTTCTCGGTGCTGCCGGCGGTCCTCACCTTGGCCAGCCTCTGGTGGCTGCGCCGCTACCCCTCGACATCGCGGAGGTCGACGCATGAGATCACCCGACGAGGTGGCCGCCAGGCTGCGGGCGCTGCAGGGCCACGACCTGCCGATCCAGGGCGGGCGCACCCTGGCCTACGTCTACGACTCCGGGCTGCCGGACCTGGAAGCCGTCGGCCGCGACGCGGTCGCCGCCTTCGCCGGGTCCAACGGGCTGGACCCCACGGCCTTCCCCTCGCTGCTGACCATGGAGAACGAGCTGGTCGGCTTCGCCTGCGACCTGGTGGACGCGCCGGAGGCCGTCGGCACCGTCACCTCCGGCGGCACCGAGTCGTGCCTGCTGGCCGTGCAGGCCGCCCGGGACAGCCGACCCGACATCGAGCGCCCGAATCTGGTCATGCCGGACACCGGCCACGCGGCGTTCCGCAAGGGCGGTCACTACTTCGGGGTCCAGGTGCGGGTCGTGCCGACCGGCGACGACTTCCGGGCCGACCCGGCCGCGATGGCCGCCGCCCTTGACGGCGACACCGTGCTCGTGGTGGTCTCCGCGCCGTCGTACGCCCACGGCGTGGTCGACCCCGTCACCCCGGTGGCCGCGGCGGCCGCTGCGCGCGGCGTGCGCTGCCACGTCGACGCCTGCATCGGCGGCTGGGTGCTGCCGTACGCCGCCCGCCTGGGTCGCGACGTACCGCCGTGGACCTTCGCGATCGAGGGGGTCACGTCCATCTCGATGGACACCCACAAGTACGCCTACGCCCCCAAGGGCACCTCGATCCTGCTGCACCGCAGCCCGCAGCTGCGGCGCCCGCAGTACTTCTCCTCGGCTGACTGGCCGGGCTACACGATGCTCAACTCCACGCTGCAGTCGACCAAGTCCGGCGGGCCGCTCGCCGGGGCGTGGGCGGTGCGGGAGACCCTCGGGCACGAGGGCTACCTCGCGCTCACCCGCGCGACGTTCGAGGCCGTCGACGCGATCGTCGCGGGGCTGACGACGATCTCCGGCGTCCGGCTCGTCGTCCAGCCCGACTCGACGCTGGTGACCCTCGGCACCGACGCCTCCTGCGACCCCTTCACGGTGTGTGACGAGATGTCGGCGCGCGGGTGGTACGTCCAGCCGCAGCTGTCGTACGCCGGGTCGCCGGCCAACATCCACCTCACGGTCCAGGCCGGCACCCGGCCGCACGTGGAGGAGCTCCTGACCGCCCTCGCCGAGTCGGTCGCCGCCGCTCGGGCGGTCGGTCCGGTCGCCGTGGACCCGGGCGTGGTGGCCTTCATCGAGGCGCTGGACCCGGCCGCCCTCAGCGACGAGGACTTCGACGGCCTGCTGGCCGCCTCCGGCCTGGTCGGCCAGAGCGCGGACGGCGGGCTGGCGCTGCCGGACCGGATGGCCGAGATCAACGCGATGCTGGACGTGGCCGCCCCGGCCATGCGCGAGGCCCTGCTGATCGCCTTCCTGGACCGGCTCTCCCGGCCGGTACGGTGACTCGGTGTCCACACCGCTCGGCAAGGCCGCCTGGGGCTTCCTGCTCGCGGCGCTCGACCTGCGCATCAACGGCGTCGACCTGCTGCCGGACCCCGTCGGCTGGGTGCTTGCCGCCGTCGGCGTGTGGGCGCTTGCCGGGAGGAGCCTGGGCTTCCGCGTCGCTGCCGTGCTGGCCTCGGTGGAGGCGGTCGTGTCGCTGCCCCTCGTGGTCTCCGAGGAGATCCCGGCGCCGCTCTCGTCCCTGGACGTCCTGCTGCAGACCGGCTTCGTCTTCGCAGTGTGCAGCGGACTGATCGCGGCGCTGCCGCACCGGCCGGACAAGGCCGGCTCGGCCAACTCATCCGGTGGCTCGACCTGGGTCTCACCGTGCTGCTCGCGCCGTCGCTGCTGCTGCTGGCGGTGGCGGCGAACGGCCTGGAGTTCCTTGGACCACTGGCGCTGATGCTGGTCCTCGTCGGGCTCGCCGTCGCGGTGTGGTTCGTCGTCCTGCTCTTCCAGGTCCGGAGCGACCCTGCCGTGAGCGGCCGGCCCGCGGGGACGGCATGAGCGCTCTCGCGGGGCTGGTGGCCCGGGGCCTGGTCGCGCCGGACTGGGCCGAGGCCCTCGCGCCCGTCGACGAGCACATCGCGGCGATGGGCCGGTTCCTGCGGGAGGAGCTGGCCGCGGGCCACGCCTACCTCCCCGCCGGCGACCACATCTTGCGGGCCTTCGAGCGTCCGCTGGGTGGGGTGCGGGTGCTGATCGTCGGGCAGGACCCCTACCCGACGCCGGGCCACCCCATCGGGCTCAGCTTCGCTGTCGCGCCCGACGTACGCCCGTTGCCGGGATCGCTGCGCAACATCTACGCCGAGCTCGGCACCGACCTCGGCCTGCAGATGCCGGCGCACGGGGACCTCACGGCCTGGACCGACCGCGGGGTGATGCTGCTCAACCGAGTGCTGACCGTCCGGCCCGGTGAGCCGGCCTCGCATCGTGGCCGCGGCTGGGAGGAGGTCACCGAGTGCGCGATCTCGGCCCTGGCCGAGCGCGGCGGGCCGCTGGCCGCGATCCTGTGGGGACGCGACGCGCAGTCGCTCAAGCCGATGCTGGGCCCGGTGCCCTGGGTGGAGTCCGCCCACCCCTCGCCGCTGTCGGCCGCCCGGGGCTTCTTCGGGTCACGGCCGTTCTCGAGGGTCAACCGGCTGCTGGTCGAGCAGGGCGGCGAGCCCGTCGACTGGTCGCTGCCGGGACCAGCGGAATAAGATTGAATTCTCAATCATTGGGCGTGACATGACCGCTACCGCGCCCCTCCGGATGCCGGCCCTCTACCTCGGGCACGGCGCGCCGCCGCTGCTCGACGACCCGGTGTGGTCGGGGCAGCTGGCCGCCTGGGCGGCCGATCTCCCCAGGCCCACCTCGATCCTGATCGTGTCGGCGCACTGGGAGTCGGCCCCGTTGGCGCTGACCGCCTCCGGCGTCGAGCTGGTCTACGACTTCGGCGGCTTCGCGCCGAAGTACTACCAGATGCGCTACGACGCCCCCGCGGCCGACCACCTCGCCCGCCAGGTCACGGCTCTCTTGCCGGACCGCGAGACCGTGCACCAGCACGCCTCGCGCGGCCTGGACCACGGTGCCTGGGTGCCGCTGCGCATCATGTACCCCGACGCCGACATCCCCGTCCTCCAGATGTCGCTGCCGACCCATGATCCCCTCCGGCTGATCCAGCTGGGCGCTCGGCTGCGCCCGCTGCGCGAGCAGGGGGTGCTCGTCATCGGCTCCGGCTTCCTCACCCACGGCCTGCCGTTCCTCACCGAGTGGCGCATCGACGCCGCCGTGCCCGGCTGGTCGGCCGACTTCGACGCCTGGGCCGCCGACGCCCTGGCGCGAGGCGACGTGGACGAGCTGGCGGCGTACCGCACCAAGGCGCCCGGGATGCCCTACGCCCACCCCACGGTGGAGCACTACTCGCCGCTCTTCGTGACGCTCGGCGCCGCCCTCGATCCGAGCGCGCCTCCGGAGCAGGTCATCGACGGCTACTGGATGGGCCTGGCCAAGCGCTCCTTCCAAGTCGCGTGACGGCACCGCCATGATGGGCGGCATGCGCCGCCTGCTCGCCCTCGTCCTCACGGCCGCTCTCCTCGTCGCGGCGCCCAGCGCGCCCGCGGCCAGCGGACCGGCGCCCGCCGCCCGATCGGGGGCTTCGCTCGTGGTCACCGGCTACGCCATGGTCGGTCTGCGGGCCGGGGTGATCCGCCGGGACGCGCATGCCCTCGACCTCGTGGGCGTCTCCAGCCTCACGATCCTGCCCCACGCCCGCAACGTCGAGCGGTCCTACGCCGGGCTGCGCCGCCTTGCGCGTCTCGCGCACGCGCGCGGGCTGCGTGCCGAGCTCCTGGTATCCAACTGGAGCGCGGCCACCGGCGACTCTGACTCCGCTCTGGTCAGCCGGTTCCTCGCGAGCGCCGGCGCCCGCTCGCGCGCCGCCTCGCGACTGGCGCGGATCGCCCGCCGGGAAGGGTGGGACGGCCTCACGATCGACCTCGAGGCCATGCACAGCCGGGACCGGGACCACCTCGTGCGCTTCCTTCGAATGCTGCGGCGGCGGCTGCCAGCTCCGGTCGAGCTCTCGATGGACATCGGTGCCCGGACCTCGCTGGCGTCGTACCGCCGTAGCGGGTTCGACCTTCGCCGGCTGGCTCGGGTGGTCGACCGCATCGCGTTGATGACCTACGACCAGCACGGCGCCAGCTGGTCGGGGCCCGGCCCGATCGGCGCGATCCCCTGGCAGCGGCGCACCATGCGCGTCCTGATCGCGCGGGTCCCTCGCGGGATGGTCGACCTGGGCATTGCCGGCTACGGCTACACCTGGCCCTCGACCGGTACCGGCCGCAGCCTGTCGCCCCGCCGCGCCCGCGCCCTGGTCGCGGCCGACGGCGCCACGGCGATCTGGCACCGGCGCGCCGCCGAGTGGAGCGCGACTCTGTCGAACGACACGGTGCTGTGGTGGTCCGACGCGAGGTCGTACCGGCGCCGGGTGCGGCTGGCGCGCGCCCTCGGGGTGCACGGCGTGGCCCTGTGGGTCCTGGGATCGGCCGACCCGCTCCCCGACCTGCTGGCACGAGGGCTGCGAGGATGCCCGGGTGAGGATCCTGTCCATCCAGTCGTCGGTGGCCTACGGGCACGTGGGCAACTCTGCGGCCGTGTTCCCG
Source organism: Nocardioides sp. (assembly GCA_041393675.1). Taxonomy (GTDB): domain Bacteria; phylum Actinomycetota; class Actinomycetes; order Propionibacteriales; family Nocardioidaceae; genus Nocardioides. The sequence continues at coordinate 72,863 of JAWKJR010000010.1, forward strand.
CTGCAGCGGCTCGGCCACGAGGTCTGGCCGGTGTTCACCGTGCACTTCTCCAACCACACCGGGTACGGCGCCTGGCGGGGGCCGCAGCTCACCGCCCATGACGTCGGCGAGGTCGTAACCGGGCTGGCGGAGCGCGGGGTGCTCAGCCAGGTCGATGCGGTGCTGTCCGGCTACCAGGGGAGCCCGGAGATCGCCGATGCCGTCCTGGACGCGGTGGCGCGGGTGCGCGAGGCGAACCCGCGGGCGACGTACACCTGCGACCCGGTGATGGGCAACGCCACATCCGGCTGCTTCGTGGACCCGGCGATCCCGCCGCTCCTGCGAGACCGGGTGGTGCCCGCCGCCGACCTGATCACGCCCAACCAGTTCGAGCTGGGCTACCTCACCGGCACCGACCCCCGCAGCCTGGCGGACGTCCTGGCCGCGGCGGACCTGGCTCGGGCGCTCGGCCCCGGCACCGTGCTGGTGACCTCGGTGCAGGGCGCCGACCGCGACCCTGACACGTTGGAGATGCTGGCGGTCGACGCGGACGGAGCGTGGCTGGTCACCACACCCCTGCTGCCGATGCACGCGAACGGCTCCGGCGACCTGACCGCTGCGCTCTTCACGGCGCACCGTCACGAGACCGGCTCCAGCGCCGAGGCGCTGCGCCGCACCGCCTCCTCGGTGTTCGCGGTGCTGCGAGCCACCCATGAGTCCGGCGAGCGCGAGCTCCGCCTGGTCGCCGCCCAGGACGCGATCGCCCACCCCGCGGGCGAGTTCGCCGTACGACGGGTGCGGTGAGGTGGAGTGCTCGTCCGTCCGGGCGCCCGTATCACCGTGGGGCGCCTGCCCCGCTTCGCCAGGAAAGCCCCAGCTTCACCATGAGAACATGGTGAAGCACCACTCCCCTCGTCCTACATGCTGTGTGAAGTGGCGCTCCACCATGAGAACGTGGTGAAGCTGAGGTTCGACCCCGCGAACCACGCCGACCAGGTCTCCCACCCAGACCGGGGCCCTGCCACACCGAGCCGCGTGTCAGGATTGAACTGACGACCGTCCGCTTACAAGGCGGGTGCTCTACCACTGAGCTAACGCGGCGAGCCGCCCGCGTGGGGCGGCGCCGGCCATCGTAGTTCCAGGGACGCGGCACGTCACACCGGCTAGGGTGCGACTTGAAGTCAACTTCAAGTCACCGGGAGTTCCCGTGACGACTCTCACGATCGGCCAGCTGGCCGAGCGCGCGGGCGTGGCCACGTCGGCACTCCGCTTCTGGGAGTCGCGGGGCCTGCTCCGCTCGGAGCGTACGGCGGGGGCAACCAGCGCCGCTTCCCCAGGCGGAGCTGCGCCGGGTGGCATTCATCCGGACCGCCCAGCGAGTCGGCCTGTCGCTGGACGAGATCTCCGAGGCGATGGCCCTGCTGCCGGCCGGGCGCACGCCCACCAAGTCCGACTGGACCCGGCTCTCTCGAGCCTGGCGACACCGGCTCGACGAGCAGATCGAGCGGATCGAGCGACTGCGCGACCGTCTGGACGGCTGCATCGGCTGCGGCTGCCTCAGCCTGCGGACCTGCGCGCTGAGCAACCCCGACGACACGCACGCCGAAGAGGGCCCTGGGCCGGTCTTCCTGGACCCAAGCGGGAGACTGAACCCGTGAACGCGTCGGACAGCACCCCCAGCCCGACCCCGACCTCGACGTCGGGTCGGCGGCGACCAGCCCCGAGGTCGGCACCTGGCCGGCCCTGGCCGAGCTGGCCGCCCGGACCGGCGTCAGCACGGAGTACTGGGACTGGCAGGGGCGGCACGTGCCCCTCACCGTGGCGAGCGTCGTCCAGGTGCTCGCCGCGCTCGGTGTCGACGCCTCCTCAGAAGGCGCAGTCCAGGCCGCGCTCCAAGCGGTGGACGAGGCGCCGTGGCGGCGGATGCTGCCCCGGTGGTGGTCCTGCGTGAGGGCTGGGCCGGGCGCGTCGACGTCCACCTCCCGCACGGCGACCCGGTGACCGTCCAGCTCCGCACCGAGGACGGCGACTGGCTGCCCGTGCGGCAGGTGGAGCACAACGTGTCGCCCCGGGAGATCGACGGCGAGCTCGTGGGTGAGGCGCGCTTCGAGCTGCCCGCCGACCTGCCCCTCGGCTACCACACCCTGGTGGCCCGCAGCGACTCCGTCTCCGACGACTCGCTCGTCGTCGTGGCCCCGCATCGCCTCGAGCTGCCCCCGCGCCTGGGGGCCAAGGCCTGGGGTCTGATGACCCAGCTCTACTCCGTCCGATCCACGCGCTCGTGGGGTCTCGGCGACTTCGCCGACCTGGCCGGCCTCGCCGCCTGGGGGCTGGCCTCGGGGCCGAGTTCGTGCTCGTCAACCCACTGCACGCGGCCGAGCCGGTCCCTCCCATCGCACCGTCGCCCTATCTCCCGACGTCCCGCCGGTTCCTCAACGCCGCCTACATCCGGGTCGAGGACATCCCGGAGGTCGCCTACCTGGCCCCGGAGCAGCGCGCCTTCGTCGAGCGCCGCAGCGCCACCGCACGGGCGGCCAACGGCAGCGCGGACCTGCTGGACCGGGATGCCTCGTGGCGGGCCAAGTCCGGCGCCCTGGACCTCGTCTTCAGCGTCCAGCGCCCGTGGGCCAGGCAACGGCTCTTCGAGCTCTTCTGCGAGCGCGAGGGCGAGAGCCTGACCCGGTTCGCCTCGTGGTGCGCCCTGGCCGAGCACTTCGGCGCCACGACCGGCTGGCCGGCCTGGGCCGACGACCCGGACCATCCCGAGGTGGAGCGCGTCGTCGACTCACTGGCGGACCGGGTCGACTTCTACCGGTGGCTGCAGTGGGTCGCCGACGAGCAGCTGGGGTCCGCGCAGCACACTGCGCGCGAGGCGGGCATGACCGTGGGGGTCGTGACCGACCTCGCCGTCGGGGTGCACCCGGCGGGCGCCGACGTCTGGGCCCTCGGGCCGGCCCTGGCCCACGGCATCACCGTGGGCGCCCCCGGACGCCTTCAACCAGCTCGGCCAGGACTGGTCACAGCCGCCCTGGCGGCCCGACGTCCTCGCGGAGACCGGGTTCGCGCCGTACCGCGCCATCCTGCGTACGGCGCTCCGGCACGCCGGCGCCCTCCGCGTCGACCACGTGATGGGCCTGTTCCGGCTGTGGTGCATCCCCGAGGGCAGCTCCCGGTGGAGGGCGCCTACGTGCGCTACGACCACGAGGCGATGATCTCGATCCTGCTGCTGGAGGCCCACCGCGCCGGCGCGTTCGTGATCGGTGAGGACCTGGGTGTGGTCGAGCCGTTCGTGCGCGACTATCTCGCCGGTCGCGGGGTGCTGGGCACCTCGATCCTGTGGTTCGAGGCGGACGATGGCGAGCCGCGACCGCCCGAGGCCTACCGCGAGCTCTGCCTGGCGACGGTGACGACCCACGACCTGCCGCCGACCGCCGGCTACCTCGCCGGAGAGCATGTGCGCCTGCGCGACCGGCTCGGACTGCTCACCCGGCCGCTCGCCGTCGAGGCGGGGCTGGCCGAGGAGGAGCGGGGGCGCGTACTGGAGCTGCTGCACGAGCGCGGCCTGCTGCCGGCGGAGCCGACCGAGCAGCAGGTCGTCGAGGCGCTGCACCTGTTCCTGGCCCGGTCTCCAGCCCGGCTGCTCGGGGTGATGCTCTCCGACCTCGTCGGCGACCGGCGTACCCAGAACCAGCCCGGCACCGACCAGGAGTACCCCAACTGGCGGGTGCCGCTCACCGATGGTGAGGGGAACGCCGTCCTGCTCGAGGACCTGCCCGGGAATGCCCGCGCGCGCAGCCTGGCGGCGCGCCTGCGCGGCGTCGGCTGAGCGCCGGGGAGGGTCGGCTCATGGCACTGCGGATCTCGGCAAGCCGTCCGGACCCGGCGATCGTGACGCTGCCCTGGGGGACCCCGCTCGAGGAATGGGGCAACGAGCACGTCATCCCCCTCCCCGGGGCCTCTCCCGCCATGTCGTGCGGATCGTGCGGCTACGGGACCGGGTCTACGCGGTGAAGGAGACCCAGGAGGAGATGGCCGTCCGGGAGTACCGCCTGCTGCGCAACCTGCAGCGGCTGGGCCTACCCGCGGTCCAGGCCCAGGCGGTGGTCAGCGGGCGAACCAGCGAGGCCGGCGCGGAGCTGCCCACCGCACTGGTCACCCAGCATCTGCGCTTCTCGCTGCCCTACCGCAGCCTGTTCGCCCACGGGGTGACCGCCGAGCATGTTCCATCGCTCGTCGACGCCATGGTCGTGCTGCTGGTACGGCTCCACCTGGCCGGCTTCTACTGGGGCGACGTGTCGCTGTCGAACGTCCTGTTCCGGCGCGACGCCGGCGCGTTCACGGCGTACCTCGTCGACGCGGAGACCGGCGAGCTGCACCTCGAGGTCACCGCCGGCATGCGCGAGTACGACGTCACGGTCGGCACCGAGAACATCTTCGCCGAGCTGCTCGACCTCCAGGCCAGCGACGAGGTGTACGCCGAGATGGAGCCGCAGGAGGTGGTCGCGATGCTCTCCGAGCGCTACCACGCCCTGTGGGAGGAGCTGACCCGCGAGGAGGAGTTCGGCGCGGAGGAGATGTGGCGCATCGAGAAGCGGATCGAACGGCTCAACGACCTCGGCTTCGACGTGGAGGAGCTCGACATCGTCACCGACATCGACGGCGACCGGGTGCGGATCCAGCCCCGGGTCGTCGAGCTCGGGCACCACCAGCGGGAGCTGCAGTCGCTCACCGGCCTGACCGTCGAGGACAACCAGGCTCGGCGGCTGCTGAACGACCTGGCGTCGTACACCGCCACCCACGACCTGGGCCGGGAGGACCGCCTGCTGGTGGCCGCCCGTTGGATGGGCGAGATCTTCGAGCCGATCATGGCGATGGTTCCGCCTGGCTCGCGCGGGAAGCTGGAGCCGGCCGAGCTCTTCCACGAGATCCTCGTGCACCGGTGGTACCTCTCCGAGCGCGCCGGCCACGAGATCGGGATCCACGACACCGCGCGCGACTACATCGACACGGTGCTCGCCGTGAAGCCCGAGGAAGCCATCACGGCCCCGGGTGGGATCGGCACTCCGGACGGCGAGTGAGCGGTCAGGCCAGCAGGCCCCGCGCGATGACCATCCGTTGGATCTGGTTGGTGCCCTCGAAGATCTGGGTCACCTTGGCGTCGCGGAAGTAGCGCTCCGCCGCGTAGTCGTGGGTGTACCCGTTGCCGCCCAGGACCTGGACGGCGTTGGTGCCGACCCTGACTGCCGCATCGGTCGCGGTGAGCTTGGCAATGCTCGCCTGCCGCGAGTAGGGCCGTCCGGCGTCCTTGAGCCGCGCCGCGTGGAGGTACGTCGCTCGCGCCCGCTCCACCTCCGCGCCCATGTCCGCGAGCAGGAACGACAGTCCCTGGAATTCGCCGATCGGCCGGCCGAACTGGCGACGTTCGCGCGCGTAGTCGACGGCCAGGGCCAGAGCGCCCTGGCCGATGCCGGTGCCGACGGCGGCGATCCCGAGCCGCCCGCCGTCCAGGGCGGCAAGGGCGATCCTCATCCCGGCACCCTCCTCGCCCAGCCGATGGGCGACCGGGAGCCGCGCCCCGTCGAAGATCACCGACGTGGTCACGTCCGAGTGCAGGCCCATCTTCCGCTCCGGCGCGCCGAAGGTCATCCCGGGCGTCCCACGGGGAACCAGGAACGCGGACAGTCCGTGCCGCGGGTCGTCGGCGGTCCGGGCGAAGAGGAGGTAGAAGTCGGCATGCGAGCCGTTGCTGATCCACTGCTTGGTGCCGGTGACGACGTACTCGTCACCGGCGAGCTCGGCTCGGGTCGTGATCGCGCTGACGTCCGACCCGGCCTGGGGCTCGGAGAGGCAGTAGGCCCCGAGCCACTCCCCGGACAGGATGCGCGGTAGCCACTCGTCCCGTTGCTCCGCAGACCCGTGGGCGGCGACCACCGAGGCGGTGAGGGTGTGCACGGCGACCCCCACTGCCACGCTGGGCCAGGCGGCGGCCAGCTCCTCGACGACCTGCAGGTAGACCTCGTACGGCTGCTCCCCGCCCCCGTGCTCCGCCCCGAAGGGCAGACCCAGCAGACCGGTCTGCCCCAGCAGCCGGTAGACCTCCTCCGGGAACTCGCCCCGCTCCTCGGCGGCGGCCACCCGCGGGGCCAGCTCCTTTGCGGCCAGCTCGCCGGTCAGCGCCAGCAGCGCTCGCGCCTCCTCCGTCGGCAGCACCCGTTCCACCGTCGTCGGCATGCCCCCACCCTAAGCCGAGGTGGGAGTTGTGCCGCGCGAGGCGGGAGCTCTGGTCGCGCGAGGCGGGAGCTCTGGTCGCCCGAGGCGGGAGCTCTGGTCGCCCGAGGCGGGACCCCAGGTCGCCCGAGGCGGGACCCCAGGTCGCCCGAAGCGGGACCCCAGGTCGCCCGAGGCGGGACTGGGGTCGCTTCGGGCCCACAGCCCCGGCGAGCCGTCCAGTCGTCCACAGGGCATCGCTGCCGAGAGACCTGACCCGACGTCGACTGGCACGGTGCCGGGCATGAGCTCGAGTGCCACACCCCACCACCCCTTCGTCCTGGCCGATCTCACGCGCCTCGGTCTCACCAGGTCGCGGCTTCGGGCCATGGTCGCCGACGGCGCCGTACGCCGCGTGCTGCGCGGTGTCTACGCGCCTGCCTCACTTCCGGACACCCCGGAGACCCGCGCTCGATGCGCGGCCCTCGTCCTTCCGCCGCACTGCGTGGTGAGCGACCTGGCGGCGGCCTGGATCTGGGGCATCAACGGCTACGACCCCGAGGCGCTCGACATCGCGCCGGCGCTGGATGTCGTGTCGATCGGGGGTCCCGACCGGACGCGACGCCCCGAGCTCGTCGGCGGCAAGCGCACGCTGCGTGACGACGACCTCGTCGATCTCGCGGGCCTGCGGATCACCAGCCCGTTGCGCACCGCATGCGACGTCGCGTGCCTGCGCGGTCGGCACCGCGCGCTCGCCGTGCTCGACGGCTTCTGCCGCCGCTTCGAGCTCGAACTCGCCGACTTCCACGGCCTCCTCCCGCGCTATCGCGGACGCCGAGGATGCCGACAGCTGCGCGAGCTGGTCCAACTCGCGGACGCGCGGGCCGAGTCGCCCGGGGAGTCCTGGACCCGGCTCGACATCCACGATGCAGGACTGCCGCCGCCACACCCACAGCTCCGGGTCACGGTGCCCGGGTGGGGAGCCGCACGTCTCGATCTGGCCTACGAGCACCTCAGGATCGCCGTCGAGTACGACGGCCAGCAGTTCCACGGGGATCGGCAGCGAGCCCGCGACCACGCCCGTCGTACGGCGCTCAGGCGGGCCGGCTGGGTGGTTATCGTGGTGACCAAGGACGACCTGTCAGCGGTGCGGTGTGAGGAGTGGCTCGGGGAGCTGCGCGAGGCACTCGGGGAACGAACGCCACCGAGGCGCCGGCGCTACTCACGTACCGCATAACCGCACCACAGCTCCCACCTCGCGCGGCCCGAACTCCCACCTCGCGCGGCCCGAACTCCCACCTCGCGCGGCCACAGCTCCCACCTCGTCAGTAGGTGAGCGCCGAGAAGGGGCCGACCGAGAAGGTCCCGTTGGTCTGGATCAGCACGGGCTGGACGCCCACCGGGCGTCCGTCGCGGTAGGTCACCAGCGAGACGCCGGCCGGGCGGCGCAGCTTGCTCCCCACGGCGATGGCGTACGCCGCTCCCCCCGTGGTGCCGTTGGTGTAGCTGTACCCGACCGCTCCGTCGGCCCCTTCGACCCGGGTCGGCCTGACCTGGACGTGGACGTGTCCACCCACGACCAGGTCCACGCAGCCGCGTGCCAGTGCCTCAGCGCCCGCGTCCGCGTCGTGCACCAGCAGCGTCCCGACCCGCTCCGGCGCTGCGCAGACGAGGTCGGCCAGCCGCACAGCCTGCTCCGCGACCGAGCCGCCGACCTCGTCGCGCCAGCTCCCAGCCCGCTCGAGCGCGGGTCGTCCGCGCCGGCAAGCAGCGACCCACCCGGCCCGTCGACAACCTCCTCCCGCGGTTGACCCAGCCGCGGACTCCAGGTAGTCGCTGACGAAGTCCCCTGGTCGTGGTTGCCGGCGACGGCCCAGCGGTCGAAGTCGGAGAACTGCTCGTTCAGTGAGTCCAGGCTGAACGCCTCCCACGGCTCCCCGACCGACGTGTCGTCGCCAGCATCCAGGATCGCCGTCGCACCGGCGGCGTCCGCAATCGCGCCGACCACCTCCTCCATGCCGACGTTGTCGTGCCGGTCCGAGACCAGCACCGCCACGGTCTCGCCGTCCCGCGCCTCGCGTACGTCGAGGCCGGCGGCCGCGGCGGCCGCCCTGGCATAGAAGGTCTTGCTCGTCCGGTAGGTGTCGACCGCGCTCTCGATCAGCCGCCGGGACTGGAACGTCGTCACATCGGCACGGATCTCCACCCGCGCGAACTCCGGGGAAGCGTCGCGAACGGCCCGACGAACTCCGTGAGCGGCAGCCATCGCGTCTGGTCGTCCAGGACCGGGTCGCGGCTCGCCCACGGCCGCCACGCCGCCAGCACCACCAGCGCCAGCACCACCAGCACCGCCACTCCCTGCGGCCGTCGGGCGGCTCGGATCAGCTCGCGACGACGTACCCCACCGACCAGCACCCACAGCCCGACCGGCAGCAGCCCCAGGACGGCTCCCCACAGCGCGGCCCCCCACGCCATGTCCTCCAGGGCCCGCTGCACCTTGACGATCTGGCCCTCGGGCTGGCTGGCGATGAGGGCGTACCGGTCGATGAGCTCGTCGGTGGTGGCCGCCTCCGTCTTCCCGAGCGTGAGGTCGACCCCGACCGCCCGGTCGGTCGGCATCCGCAGGTCGGGCAGCACCGGGCCGGAGCGGACGACGATGTACCCGCTGGTCGTGGGCCGGACCACCGTGTCGTGGCTGGCGACCACGACGGTCCGGCTGGAGCCGAAGAACACCAGGCCAGCCGCCAGCCCCGCCGTCACCAGCCAGGTCAGACCGGCTCCGAGAAGCAGGCGTCCTCGAGCCGGGGCCATGACGCCACGCTACCCATCGTCGGTTCCGTCAGCCGCGGGCCCGCGCGATCGCGTAGAGAGCCACCGAGGCGGCGACACCGGCGTTGAGGGACTCCAGCTGCCCGCTCATCGGGATGGACACCAGCAGGTCGCACGTCTCGGCCACCAGCCGGCCGAGGCCGCGGCCCTCCGACCCCACGACCACGACCAGCGGCCCGTCGGCGAGATCCAGGTCGGGCAGGGCGACCGAGCCCTCCGCGGCCAGCCCCACCACCATGCAGCCGTCCTCCTGGTAGGCCCGCAGCTGCCGCGCGAGGTTGACCGTGCGCGCCACCGGGACCCGGGCGGCCGCGCCTGCCGCCGTCTTCCAGGCCGCCGCCGTCATCCCGGCCGCCCTGCGCTCCGGGATCACCACGCCATGGGCGCCGAAGCCCGCCGCCGACCGCACGATCGCGCCGAGGTTGCGCGGGTCCGTCACCGAGTCGAGGGCGACGATCAGCGGCGGCTCGCCGAGCTGCGCGGCGCGCTCCAGCAGGTCGTCGGGGTGGGCGTACTCGTACGCCGGGATCCGCGCCGCCAGCCCCTGGTGGACCGCCCCGCCGGTCATCGTGTCGAGCTCCCGCCGCGAGGTCTCGAGGATCGGCAGCCCCCGGTCGGCGGCGATCTGGAAGGCCTCGCGCAGGCGGCCGTCACGCTCGGCGCCCTCGGCGACGTACAGCGTCGTCACGGGGATGCCCGCCTCCAGCGCCTCTACGACGGCGTGGCGCCCGGCCACCCACTCCGCGTCGCCGGTCGACCGTCGCCTGGGTCGCGCGCCGGCGGTCTTCTCGGCCCGAGCCTTCGCCCGGTAGGCCTTGTGGTGCGGCCGGTCCGTCGCCTTGGGGGTGGGCCCCTTGCCTTCGAGGCCGCGGCGCACGCGGCCCCCGGAGCCGGCGGTCGGCTTCTTGCTGGTCTTGCGGACCGCGCCTCGTCGCTGGGAGTTGCCGGCCATCAGACCGACCACTTCGGCCCGGAGGGCGTGTCCTCGATCTCGACACCGGCGGCGTGCAGCCGGTGTCGGAGCGCGTCGGCACGGGCCCAGTCGCGGGCAGCGCGAGCCTCGGCTCGCTCCTCGAGCAGGCCCTTCACCAGAGCGTCGACGACACCCGCGAGCCGGTCGCCGGTGCCGTCGCGCCTGGTCTCGCCCCAGGCCGGGTCGGCCGGGTCGAGACCGAGAACGCCCAGCATCTGTCGCACGCCCACGACGATGTCGACGAGCTCCTGGTCGACGGGCTCGCCGTCAAGGTGACGGTTGCCGTCGCGCACCTGGTCGTACAGCACCGCCACGGCGGCCGGGGTGCCGAGGTCGTCGTCCATGGCCTCGATGAAGTCCAGGGGCAGCTTCCGCGACGACATCGCCCGCTCCACGTCCACCGGGGCGACGAGATCGGCGGCCCGGTCCAAGAAGCGCTCGATCCGCCGGAACCCTGCGGCGGCCTCCTCGAGCGCGTCGTAGGAGAACTCCACGTGCGAGCGGTAGTGCGCCGCGACGATGTAGAAGCGCAGCTCGATGCCGCGCACCCGCTTGAGCACCTCGGGGATGAGCAGCGAGTTGCCCAGCGACTTGCTCATCTTCTCGCCCGCGGTGGTGATCCACGCGTTGTGCAGCCAGTACGACGCGAACGGCCGCCCGGCCGCCCGGGACTGCGCCTGCTCGTTCTCGTGGTGCGGGAACCGCGAGGTCGACCCCGCCGCCGTGGATGTCGAAGGCGGGCCCGAGGTACTTGCCCGCCATCGCGGAGCACTCGATGTGCCAGCCCGGCCGGCCGGGCCTGTACGGCGACGGCCAGGCCGCGGTGGCCGGCTCCGACTCCTTCTTCCAGCCCTTCCACAGCGCGAAGTCGCGCGGGTCGCGCTTGCCCCGCGGGTCGGCGTCCTCGGCGGGCGCCATGTCATCGACGCCCTGCCGGGTCAGCTCGCCGTACGCCGGCCACGAGCGCACGTCGAAGTACACGTCCCCGGAGCCGTCTTCGGCGGGGTAGGCGTGGCCGCGCGCGACCAGCTCGCCGATGAGCTCGAGGATCTCCGGGATGTGACCCGTCGCGCCCGGCTCGTAGGTGGGCGGCTGCACGTTGAGGGCTGCGAGCGCCTTGTCGAGCTCTCGCGACATCTGTTGCGCGAGGGCGTACCACGGCATGCCGCGGTCCTCGGCCTTGGCCAGGATCTTGTCGTCGATGTCGGTCACGTTGCGGATGAAGTCGACCTGGTAGCCCGTCGCGGTCAGCCAGCGTCGCAAGACGTCGAAGTTGACGGCCGAGCGCACATGCCCGACGTGCGGCTCCGACTGCACGGTGAGACCACAGACGTAGATGCCCGCCCTGCCCTCGACGAGGGGCACGAAGTCGCGCAGGTCGCGGGTCGCGGTGTCGTGGAGCCGGAGAGTCACCCGACGAAGTCTAGGGGCGCCCGGGCCGCGGATCGGCATCCGTACGCCGGCCTCACGCGTCGGCGGTGAACTCCACCTGGTGCCAGCCGGTGGCGCCGTCGGGGATGACGTCTCGCACCACCCCCGTCTGCACCGTGCCGTCCTTGGCGACGGCGCGCACCCGCAGCAGGTGCCGGCCGGGCGCGACCTCGAGGCTGGCCAGCCACTGGACCCAGCTGTCGTCGGTGGGCACGGCGCCGAGGACCGCCGGTTGCCAGCTGCCGCCGTCCACGGCCACCTGGACCGCGGAGATGCCCGTGTGCTGGGCCCAGGCGACCCCACCCACCTGGACCTGCCCAGCGGGGACGTGGGCGCCGGAGCGCGGGACGTCGATCCTCGAGGAGATCTTGACCGGCGCCTGCTCGGCCCAGCCACGCTCGGTCCAGTAGGCGCTGATGTCGGCGAAGCGGCTGACCTCCATGTCGACGACCCACTTGCAGGCCGAGACGAAGCCGTACAGGCCCGGCACGATCGTGCGCACGGGGAACCCGTGGTCGATCGGGAGCGCGTCGCCGTTCATGGCGACCGCCAGCAGCGCGTCTCGGTCGTCGGTGAGGGCGGCGAGCGGCGTACCGCACGTCCAGCCGTCCTGTGAGGTCTGCAGAACGGCGTCCGCGCCCGCCTGCACGCCTGCCTGAGCCAACAGCTCCGCGACCCGGACGCCGCTCCACCAGGCGTTGCCGATGAGATCGCCGCCCACGGGGTTGGACACGCAGTTGATCGTGACCCAGGCCTCGGTCAGCTGCCGGTCCAGGAGCTCGCGGTAGGTCACGACCACCTCGCGGTCCACCATCCCGTGGATGCGCAGCGACCACTCGGTGGGCGCGATGGTCGGGGCGACGATGGCGGTGTGGATCAGGTAGAACTCCGAGGCCGGCGTCTGCCAGGGCGTGATACCTGCCAGCCCGACCTTGGCGTCGCGCGGGACGCGAGGGGTGCTCACGCCCTCCAGCCGCACCAGCTCCCGGGTCGCCTCCACCCGGCGACGGCCCCGCCCGACGAAGCGGCCGACGGCCCCCAACGCCGCCGACCCCGCCACCACGGCACCCATCTGCAGCAGCACCCCTCGTCGGGACGGGGACGTCACGGCCCCGCGGCCCCTGGCGGGCGTCACGGCGTCGGCCTCGGCGCTACGACGCAGCGCCGCGCTCACCCAGCTCAGCACTCCCCACCAGGTCGCGAAGCCGGCCAGCACGGGCACCAGGTCGACCGGTGACGCACCCACGCGCGAGCTGACCGCGACGGCGCCGAGCACCGTGAGGACGGCGAACACCGCCAGCCCCCGCCACCCGGCGCGGCGAGCCTGCAGCCCGGCGAGCGCCGACGCAGCGCCGACGACAACGAGGACCCCCACGATGAGCACCGGCTTGTCGAGGGTGCCGAGCAGCCCGATGGCCCCTTCCACCAGGCTGCCCGGCGTCAGCCGGATCACCCACTGCGCGACGGCCACCACGGGCGACTCGCCCACACCCAGAAACGCCGCGGCCAGGTAGCTGGTCGCCAGCCCGGCCACACCGGTCACGAGGCCGCCGAGGGCCCAGTGCCGGCGCGGTGTGGTCATGTTCCCGATTCTCACTCAGGCATGATCGGGGTGTGAATGACGAGACGCTTACGGCTGTCGGAGCACGCGTGGGCACCGGAGTCGACGTCCACCGCTTGGAAGCCGGCCTGCCACTGCACCTGGCCGGGTTGTCCTGGCCCGAGGAGGCCGCCGGGCTGGCCGGTCACTCCGACGGCGATGTGGCGGCGCACGCGGCCTGTGACGCCCTGCTCTGCGCCGCCGGTCTGGGCGACCTGGGGAGCGCCTTCGGCACGGCCGAGCCTGCGTGGGCCGGCGCCGCCGGCACGGCTCTCCTCGCCGAGACGGCCCGTCGCGTCCGTGCGGCCGGCTTCGAGATCGGCAACGTCTCCGTGCAGGTGATCGGCAACCGGCCCAGGCTCGGGCCGCGTCGCGCGGAGGCCGAGGCGGCGCTCGCCTCGGCCGTCGGCGCCCCGGTGAGCGTCTCGGCGACCACCACCGACGGCCTCGGCCTCACCGGTCGTGGCGAGGGCATCGCCGCCATCGCGACGGCGTTGGTCCTCGGCCCCGCCAACCCGCCGACCGGGCCGGGGGCGGCGGCCCCCTCCCTCGAGTGATGACCACGCGGCCGTCGGCTGCGGTCGCAGTGCTGGCGGCCGGCACGGGAAGCCGGCTCGGGGCATCGGTGAACAAGGTGCTGCTGCCGCTCGAGGGCAGGTCGGTCGTCGCCTGGTCGGTGGCCGACGCCCTGGCGACCCCCCGGCGTCGGCCGAGTGCTCGTGGTGGTCCGCCCCGGGGAGCACGCGGCGGTCAGCTCGGCGCTGGGCGACCTTGCGCCCGGGTCGAGTACGTCGTCGGTGGGGCGAGCCGCCACGACTCGGAGTGGCGGGCTGTGCGCCATCTGGAGCCGGCGATCGCGGCCGGGGAGGTCGACGTCGTCGCCGTCCACGACGCGGCGCGACCCGAGCCGGAGTCGCGCTGTTCGCCGAGGTCGTCCGGGTGGCGCGTGAGTCCGGTGGCGCCGTACCCGTGGTGTCCCTGCCCCAGGTCGTGGCCCGGGACGGCCGCCCGCACGGCGAGCGGCTGGTCGCCGTCCAGACGCCCCAGGCCTTCCGGGCCGAGCCCCTGCTGGCGGCCTACCGCGCGGCCGACGCCGACGGCTTCCAGGGCACCGACACCTCCGCGTCAGTCGAGCGGTTCGCCGCGCACGTACGCATCGTCGCCGTCCCGGGACACCAGGCGAACGCCAAGATCACCTTCGCCGCCGATCTGCCCGTCGGTCAGGCCTGATGCTCCCCGGGCCGGCCGGCAGCAGCGTCACCGGCCAGCGGGCCCGCACCTGGCTCACCCACGCGCCCAGGGCCTCCGCCGCCGGCGCAGCCACCGTGGCCGCCACCTCGGCGGGCAGCGCGACCGGGGGTCGCACGACGGCCAGCTGGTCGCGCTCCACCGTGCCGGTCACCAGGCCGTCGGTCACGGACTTGACCGTGTCGACGACCGGCGCCGAGGACACGACCACGCACGACTGCGCGACAGCCAGCTCCGCCGCCCGCGCCGCCTGGGCCGGCGAGGTGGCTGCGTCGACGACCAGCACGGGCCGGCCGCGACCGGCGGCCGCCGTCCAGCCCCGGGAGCGGTCCAGCCGCCAGACGGTGACGCCCTCCGGAAATGTCGAAGCCCCCGGAGTCCCGGGGGCTTCGGCGTCGAGCTCGTCGCTCAGAGGCGAGCACCGTCCAGCAGGGCCTCGGCCTTGTCCTCGTTGGTGTGCTCGGCCAGGGCCAGCTCGAGACCAGGATCTGCCGGGCCTTCGCCAGCATGCGCTTCGCCCGCCGACAGGCCGCGGTCGCGCTCGCGGCGCCAGAGGTCGCGCACGACCTCCGACACCTTCATCACGTCGCCGCTGTGCAGCTTCTCCAGATTTGCCTTGTAGCGGCGCGACCAGTTGGTCGGCTCCTCCACGTGCGCCGCGCGCAGGATGTCGAAGACGCGGTCCAGCCCTCCTTGTCGACGACGTCACGCACGCCGACGAGGTCGAGGTTGCAGGCCGGCACGCGGACGACGAGGTCCTGCTGAGCGACGATGCGGAGGACGAGGTACTGCTTGTCTTCTCCCTTGATGGTGCGGGTCTCGATGTCCTCGATGACGGCGGCCCCGTGGTTTGGGTACACGACCGTTTCGCCGACGGTGAAAGTCATATGTCAAATGCCCCTTCCTAGGTGACCAGGATAACACGTCGCCCAGGCGGCCCCGAAAGCGTTTGCCCAGGTCAGAGGCACAATGGGGGCTTGACAGGATCGGGCGGATGTGCAACGCGGCCCGGCACGGCACGGGGTCGGCGAGGCCCGGGAGAGGCGGTGGCTCGACGGCCGCCGACGACCGCTAGGCTGGCCCCGCACAGCAGTCACGACCGCAGTCACGCGACCTCGGGCGCCCGGCGCCCCGTGTTCGAAGGGTGAGCAGCCATGCAAGTCCGACAGCTCCGACGCAGTACCGCGCTGGGTCTCGGCGCGCTCCTGCTCGCTGTCCCGTTCCTCTCCTCGTGCGCCCGCGGCTTCGCCACGGAGCGCGTCTACACCCCGGCGACCGGCGTCAACAACCAGGAGGGCGACGTCGACGTCCTGGGGGCGACGATCGTGTCCGGCGAGGCCGGTTCGGGGACCTTCATCGCGACGTTCGTCAACAACACCGACGAGGACATCGACGTGACCGGGCTGGCCGGAGGCGATGTCGGCACGACCCTCACCATGGCCCAGTTCGCCGCGATCACCGTGCCGCTGCGGGGGATGGTCAACCTGGCCGACGCGGGCGGCATCGGCGTTACCGGCGACTTCGCCGCGGGTGACTTCGTGTCCGTGGCCGTATCGACCTCGGATGGTGCGACGGTCACGCTGCAGATCCCGGTCGTGCCCGACAGCGGCTACTACGCCGGTCTGGACACCGCCGACAAGCCGAGCCCCGCCGGCTGAGCCTCTCCCGGTGGGCCCCCTGGCAGCCGCACCCGCGAACGGAGCCGTCATGACCTACACGCTGATCCTGCTGCGCCACGGCGAGAGCGAGTGGAACGCGAAGAACCTCTTCACCGGCTGGGTCGACGTCGACCTGACCGAGAAGGGCCGCGCCGAGGCGGCACGGGGTGGTCAGCTCATGCGCGAGGCGGGCCTGCTCCCGGACGTCGTCCACACGTCGTTGCAGCGCCGGGCGATCACGACGGCGTGCCTGGCGCTGGACGCCGCCGACCGGCACTGGATCCCGGTACGCCGTTCCTGGCGTCTCAACGAGCGCCACTACGGCGCTCTCCAGGGCAAGGACAAGAAGCAGACCCTCGAGACCTACGGCGAGGAGCAGTTCATGCTGTGGCGGCGCAGCTTCGACGTCCCGCCGCCACCGCTGGCCGACGACGACGAGTTCTCGCAGGTCGGGGACGCCCGCTACGCCGATCTCGGGGCCGAGCTCCCACGCACGGAGTGCCTCAAGGACGTCATCGCCCGGATGCTGCCCTACTGGGAGTCCGGCATCGTGCCCGACCTGCAGGCGCGCAGCACGGTGCTGGTCGCCGCGCACGGCAACAGCCTGCGGGGCATCGTGAAGCATCTCGACGCCATCAGCGACACCGACATCGCTGGCCTCAACATCCCGACCGGCATGCCGTTGGTCTACCGCCTGGACGAGGACCTGCGCCCGGCCGTCCCAGGTGGGGAGTACCTCGATCCCGAGGCCGCGGCCGCCGCGGCCGCAGCGGTCGCGAACCAGGGCCGCTGAGCCGGGGCGGGGCGCGGCACCCGGCCCGGATCAGCTCTCGACCGGCGCGGGCTGAGCGCTGGGCTTGTCCGTTGCCGTGGCGTCGATCGCGTGGGGGTTGTGCCCCGTGACCACGAACACGATCCGGTTGGCCACCGACACCGCGTGGTCGGCGATGCGCTCGTAGTAGCGTCCGAGCAGCGCGATGTCGACCGCCGCCTCGACGCCGTGCGACCAGTCGTCGGAGAGCATCTCGGTGAAGCAGGCCCGGCGGAGCTGGTCCATCTCGTCGTCCATCTTCTCCAGCTCGGCCGCGGCGTCCGCGTCGCGCTCGTCGATCACCCGGGAGACCCGAGAGACCATCAGCTTCGCGACGTGCGCCATCCGCTGCATGGTCGGACGGATCTCGGTCGGGACGGCGATGTCCGGCACGCGCAGTCGCGCGATCTTGGCGACATGGACCGACAGGTCGCCCATCCGCTCCAGCTCGCTCACCATGCGCAGCGCGGCCACGAGAGTCCGCAGGTCGCCGGCCACCGGCTGCTGCAGCGAGAGGAGGATGAACGCCTTCTCCTCCACGCGCTCGGCGGCCCGGTCGATCTGGTCGTCTGCGCCGATGACCTGCTCGGCGGTCTGGGCGTCGCCGGAGAGGAGCGCCTCGGTGGCGTAGTGGACGGCATTCTCGACCTCTCGGGCGATGGCCGCGAGGTCGCCGAACATCTCGTCCAGCTGGTCATGGAAGGCTTCCCGCATGGTGCGACGATAGTCGGCCCGGGTGAACCCCCGGCCCCGCGGGGTGAACGCCGGATGAACAGTCGGTGCCCTCGGCGCCGCGAGGGCCGACGTCCGGGCCGACCTGCGTACGATCGTGCCGTGTTGGGGCAGTCGGGCCAGATCCTCGCGGTCGCCGCCGTGGCCGTGCTGGTCGTCGGTGTGGCGACGCTTGCGTGGTATCTCAGCGAGCGCCAGCTGCGGCTCGCGGCCGAGGCGACGAGCGAGCCGGCCGTCCCCAGCGGGGTCAGCACCGTGCTCTCCGTGCTGCGCAGCAGCGCCGTGGTCATCCACGAGAGCGACGAGGTGCTCCAGGCCTCGGCGCCGGCGTACGCCCTCGGCCTGGTGCGCGACCACCAGCTGGTCGTCGACGAGCTCGCCGAGCTCGTTACCCAGGTGCGCCGAGACGGCGAGATCCGCCAGGCCGAGGTGATCATCGACCGAGCCGATCGGGGCCCGCTCACGCTCAGCGCCCGAGTGGCGCCGCTGGGACGGTCGCTGGTGCTCGTGCTCGTGGAGGACCGCACCCGCGAGCGCCAGGTGGAGCGCATCCGCCGTGACTTCGTGGCGAACGTGAGCCACGAGCTGAAGACGCCGGTGGGGGCGCTGCGGCTGCTCGCCGAGGCCGTGTCCGAGGCCGCCGACGACCCCGAGGCGGTCCGCCGCTTCGGCGGTCGCATGGTGACCGAGTCCGACCGGCTCGCCCGCCTCGTGCAGCAGATCATCGAGCTGTCGCGACTGCAGGGCGACGATCCCCTCCATGCACCGGCGGCCGTGGACGTCGACAAGGTCGTGACGACCGCTCTGGACGCCTGCTCGATCGACGCGGCGGCCCGGCAGATCTCCCTGGTCAACGACGGCAGGCCGGGGCTGCACGTCGCCGGGAGCTCGGCGCAGGTCACGACGGCCGTGTCCAACCTGGTCGCCAACGCGGTGGCGTACTCCCGCGCAGGCACCCAGGTCGTGGTCTCGACGACGGCCGGGCCGTCGACCGTGGACATCTCGGTCATCGACCAGGGCGTCGGCATCCCCGCGGGGAGATCGACCGGATCTTCGAGCGGTTCTACCGGGTGGACCCGGCCCGCCACCGGTCCACCGGCGGCACCGGGCTGGGGCTGTCCATCGTCAAGCACATCGCGGCCACCCACGGCGGCGACGTGAAGGTGTGGTCAGCGGAGGGGCAGGGGTCGACGTTCACCCTGACCCTGCCGCGCGTGGAGGAGGAGGCGCCGGCGTGACGCGCGTACTGGTGGTCGAGGACGAGGAAAGCTACAGCGAGGCGCTGTCGTACATGCTCCGCAAGGAGGGGTACGACGTCGCGGTCGCACCCGACGGGCACGCGGCGCTCGCGGAGTTCGAGCGCAACGGCGCGGATATCGTGCTGCTCGACCTGATGCTTCCCGGGCTGCCCGGGACGGAGGTGTGCCGGCAGATCCGGCAGACCTCCACCGTGCCCGTGATCATGGTCAGCGCCAAGGACGACGAGGTCGACAAGATCGTCGGGCTGGAGCTCGGCGCGGACGACTACGTGACCAAGCCCTACTCGCCTCGCGAGCTGGTGGCGGGATCCGGGCGGTGCTTCGCCGAGGCGCCGAGCCGGAGCTTGCGCCGGCGGTGCTCGAGGCGGGCTCGGTGCGGATGGACGTCGACCGGCACGTGGTCACCGTCGACGGCGGGAAGGTCAAGCTGCCGCTGAAGGAGTTCGAGCTGCTCGAGCTGTTCTTGCGCAACCCCGGTCGGGTGCTGACCCGCGGGCAGCTCATCGACCGCGTGTGGGGTCGGACTACGTCGGTGACACCAAGACGCTCGACGTCCACGTGAAGCGGTTGCGCGCCAAGATCGAGCCGGACCCGTCGACTCCGACGCTGCTGGTCACCGTCCGGGGGCTGGGCTACAAGCTCGACCTCTGACGCTGCGACCGGCTCCGAGCTTCTGCCGGATCGCTCCGAGCTTCTGCCAGATCGCTCCGAGCTTCTGCCGGATGGATGCGAACTTCTGCCGGATCGCCGAACTTGTGCCGGATCGGCGTCTGAAACCCGCGAGCGCAGGGTCGGTGGCCACGGCTAGGTTGCGTTGGTGACCACGTCTCGCTGGCTCCCCGTCGCCGCCGTCGGCACCACGCTGGTGCTGTGGGCCTCGGCCTTCGTCGCGATCCGCCACCTCGCCGGCGTCTTCTCGCCCGGCGCGCTCTCCTTGGGCCGGCTCGTCGTCGGCTCCGCGTGCCTGGCCCCGTTGGCCCTGTCACGCCGGGTGGTGCGGCCGACCCGGCGCGAGCTGGCCGCCATCGTCGCCATCGGCGCGCTGTGGTTCGGCGTCTACAACATCGCCCTCAACGAGGGCGAGCACCGCGTCGACGCCGGCACGGCCGTGATGCTGATCCAGGTGTCACCCATCCTGATCGCGGTGCTGGCCACGCTGTTCCTGGGCGAGCCGTTCACACGCGGGCTCGCGGCCGGGCTGGCGCTTGCGTTCGCGGGCGTCGCGCTGATCGCGTTCACGACCACCCAGGAGCAGCACAGCGACACCCTCGGGGTCGCCCTCTGCCTGCTCAGCGCCCTGGTCTACTCGGTGAGCCTGATCCTGCAGAAGCCGGTCGTCGCCAGGATCCCCGCGGCGCAGGTCACCTGGCTGGCCTGCACCATCGGCGCCGTGCTCTGCCTGCCCTTCGTCGGGCAGCTGGTCCGCGAGACCGGCCAGGCCTCGGCGGCCTCGATCTGGTGGCTGGCCTACCTCGGGGTGTTCCCCACGGCGATCGCGTTCACCACCTACGCCTATGCCCTGCGGCACATGGACGCCGGCCGGCTCGGCGTCACGACCTACCTCGTCCCGCCGATCACGATCCTGCTCAGCGCGCTCCTGCTCGCCGAGACGCCGCCCTCGCTCGCCTACGCCGGCGGCGCGCTGGCGCTGGTCGGGGTCGCGGTCGCCCGGCGCCGTCAGCAGCGCCCCGCGCCAGCGGCCCAGCCGTCGCCGGCCACCAGTCCGTGACGAGCTCCGCCGACCCGGTCAGTCGCCAGGCTCAAGCCAGCCGCGAAAGGCCTCCAGGTTTGCCGTCGACTCGCCCCGCGAGAGCCGCCACTCCCACTCCGCGCGGATGGCCGACTCGAAGCCCAGCTCCAGCAGCACGTTGAACGACTGGTCGGCCGTCGCCATCACGACCCCCACCAGCCGGTCCAGCTCCTCGGGGGTGGCCAGCGTCAGTGGCAGCCGCCCGTCGAGGTAGATGTCGCCGAGCCGGTCGAGCGCGAACGCGACCCCGAAGGTCTTGAGGTTCTGCTGGAGCAGCCAGCGGTACACCCGCTCGTGCTGCTCGTCCGGCGCGCGGCACACGAACGCGTGGATCGCGAGGGTGTGCGTGCCCACGTCGATGCGGACCGGTGTCTGCAGCTTCTTCTCGCCCGGGACCGCGAAGGAGAACATCCCCGTCGTCGGCTCCTCGAAGTCGAATCCGGTGTCGCCGAGCCACGCGCGTACGGCGTCCGCAGCCCCCCTCGCCGAGGTCGGGCCGGTCACGGGACGGGGGCGTGGAACGCCGCCCGGGCGCGCTCGTAGACGGCGATGGTGCTCTCGGCCGTGCGGTCCCAGCTGAACCGGTCGGCCTGCGCGATCGCGCCGTCGGCCAGGGTGGCCGCCCGCAGCGGGTCGCACACGATCTGGCGCAGGGCGTCGGCCCAGGCCACGGGGTCGTGACCATCGACCAGCAGGCCGCTCACCCCGTCGGCGACCACGGTCACCAGCCCGCCCACCGCGGCCGCGACGACGGGCGTCCCGGTCGCCTGCGCCTCGACCGCCACCAGGCCGAACGACTCGTTGTACGACGGCACCGCGACCAGGCTCGCGGCGGCGTACCAGACCGCCAGCTCCTCCTGCCGGACCGGCGGCACGAAGCGGACGACGTCGTCGAGGCCCAGCGCCGTCGCCAGCTGCGCGAGCGACTCGGGTGTTCCAGACCGGTGCCGGACGGCCCACCCACGACGGGGACCACGAGCCGGGGACGGAGCTCGGGCGACTGCTGCAGGAGCACGTCGACGGCCCGCAGCAGGACGTCGGGCGCCTTGAGGGGCTGGATCCGGCCGGCGAAGAGCAGCACCTCGGCGGAGACCGGGAGCCCGAGGCGGGCGCGGGCCTGGGCCTTCGTCATCGGCCGGAACACGTCCAGGTCGACACCCGGGTGGACCACGTCCACGCGCGCGGGGTCGGCGTCGTACAGCTCGACCAGCTGGCGAGCCTCCAGACCGGTGTTGCCGATGAGCATGTCGGCGGCCTGGACCACCTGCTCCTCGCCGATGACCCGCGCCACGGGTTCCGGGGTGTCGCCGTTGGCGAGGGCGGCGTTCTTGACCTTGGCCATCGTGTGCATCGAGTGGATCAGCGGCACCCCCAGCGGTCGCGCGCCAGCGCGCCGACCTGGCCGGACAGCCAGTAGTGGCTGTGCACGGCGCTGTAGTGGCCGATCGGGTGGTCGGCCTCGGCTCGCAGGACCTCCCTGGCGAACACGCACATCTGGCCCGGCAGCTCGCCCTTGGTCAGACCCTCGAACGGGCCGGCCGTGAGGTGGCGCACCAGCACCCCCGGGGCGGCATGGACCACCGGTGGCAGCGCGGAGTGCGTGGCCCGGGTGAAGACGTCCACCTCGATGCCGCGCCGAGCCAGCCGACGCGCCAGCTCCACGACGTAGACGTTCATGCCGCCCGCGTCGCCGGTGCCGGGCTGGTCCAGCGGGGAGGTGTGCATGCTGATCATGGCGATCCTGCTCAGTGAGCCGTCCATGGTCTGCCCTTCCTCGACGCCCCGCGCCCGCGTGGCGGGCCCGCTCCTGCCGCAACCACGTCGCGGCCCGCGGGATTCCCGCGCGGATGGAGCAGGTCAGCCCTGAGCGCGGTGCCCGCCGTCGCCGCGACGGCCGAACCTGCGGCGCTTGGCCGGTCCCTTCGCCTCGTCGAGCCGAGCCTGCCGGTCCGCCTCCAGCTGGTCAGCCGCCTGCCGAGCGGCCTCCTTGTCGAACGTCGGGCTGGTCGGCTCAGGCATTTCGACCTTGCGGATCGGCGGCTCGTAGCGCGGCAGCACGACCGACAGGATGGCAACCGCTCCACCGATGAAGGCGTTGGTCTCGACCCGCGAGTAGCCCAGCTCGTAGGCGAGGCTGAGGGCGACCAGCCCCAGCAGCAGCACGGCGGCGCCGATCAGCAGCCTGAGCCACAGCGGGGCATGCCGCACCAGGGAGGTGCCGGCGGCGACGACCGCGATCGCCAGCCAGGTGGCGCCCAGCCAGTGGACGACCACGTCGATGGCGCTGTTGGCCTCGGTGAAGTGCTGCCAGCGAAGGAACCACCGCAGGATCCAGCTCAGACCACCGAGCACGCCGACGATCCGGGCGGCAGCGGGAGAGATCATGGGGCTTCCTGGGCAGGGGGACGTCGTCGGCTCGAGTCTGCCAGAGCGGCCAGTCCGGCGCCCGGACTTGGGCCGATCCCGGACCTGGGGTGTCGCATCGTGGACGAGCACGAGAGGATCGGATCGTGCAGACCATCGGACTCGTCGGGGGCATGAGCTGGGAGAGCAGCCTCGTCTACTACCGCGACCTGAACCTCGGCGTCCAGGAACGGATCGGCGGGCTGTCCTCCCGAAGATCGTGCTCAGCACGGTGGACTTCGCCGAGCTCACCGCGCTGGAGTACGACGAGCGCTGGGACCAAATCGGGGAGCTGTTGGCCGACGCGGGGCGCGGTGTCGAGCGCGCCGGGGCAGACTTCCTGCTGCTGTGCACGACGACCTTCCACAAGGTCGCCGACCACGTGCAGGAGGCCGTGGGGATCCCGCTGATCCACCTTGGCGACGTCGTGGCCGAGGCCTGCCTGGCGCAGGGCGTCACGAAGGTCGGCTTCCTCGGCACCACCGTCGCCATGCAGGACACCTTCTTCAGCGACCGGCTGGCGCGGCACGGGGTCGAGATGATCGTGCCCCCGACCCAGGTCCACGACATGATCAACTCGGCCATCTACGACGAGCTCGTGCACGGGAACGTCGTCGACGGCACTCGTCGGCGGGTCGTCGGGGTGACCGAGGAGATGTGGGACCGCGGCGCCGGCGGCCTGCTGCTCGGGTGCACCGAGATCGAGCTGCTGATCCGCCAGGCCGACGTCGAGCTGCCGGTCTTCCCGTGCACGACCCTGCACGTGGCCGCCGCGCTGGACCGGGCGCTGGGGTAGTGGTCGTCGTCGCCGTTTGGCCCGCAACGGCGACGAAAGCAGGCCGCGGACTGCGGTTTCTGCCCAATCGATGACGTCGGGCCGTGGCTAGCCCCGCCCGAGCACCAGGTCGGCGAGCCGGCGCAGCTCGTCGGTGAGATGCTGCTCGGGCACGGGGACCGGCTCAGCGCCGCAGACGCAGAAGTCGTAGACGAACCCGTCTGGGTGGGGGTCGCCACGCTCGGCCTGCGCCAGGTCGATGCGGTCGACCAGGGAACGCACCTCCCCCGCCCGGGGGTCGAGCCCGGCCAGGTCGACGGTGCCCTGGATGCTGCGTCCGGCGAAGCCGCCGGAGCGCCGGACGGTCACCAGCGCCGCCCCCTGGGGCAGCTCGTCGGTCGCCGACGCCGGGCTCGCGGGCGCGCCGACCGCCACCCCGACCGTGCGCCACGCCTCGCCGACCGCCGCCGCGTGCTCGCCGGCCACCGCGACGGTGGCCGCCGCGAACCCGGCGAAGTCGGTGGTGGGACCGACGTCGGGGCCGGTGAGGGCGGCGTACCAGATCCGGCCGGCGCCCTCCCAGGACGTCCCGCCGACGGCGGTCGCGGCGAGGTAGAAGGCCCGGTTGGGGATGCCGGAGTTGAGGTGGACCCCGCCGTTGTCGGACGTGGTGTCGACGTAGCCGTCCATGTGCCCGGCCTGGGGGTCCTTCCCGAGGGCGGGGTCGTCGTACGCCGTGCCCGGGTTGGCCATGTCGCGCAGCCCCCGTGCCGCCACCCCGGGGAGGAACAGGCCCGCCCCGATCAGCCAGTCGCCCTGGGTGACGTCCTGCCCGAGCATGCGCTGCTTGGCGCAGGTGGCGAAGACGTCCGACATGGACTCGTTGAGGGCACCCGGCTGGTTGCGGTAGACCAGGCCGGCGGTGTGCTCGGTGACGGCGTGGGTCAGCTCGTGGCCGAGCACGTCGACGGGCTTGGTGAAGCGGTCGAAGAGACGGCCGTCCCCGTCGCCGAACACCAGCTGGGTGCCGTTCCAGAAGGCGTTGTCGTAGTCGCGGCCGTAGTGCACCGTCATCACGACCTCGGCGCCGGCGTCGTCGAAGGAGTCCCGGCCGTAGACCTCACGGAACAGCGCCAGCGCCCCCGCTCCCCCGACCGCTGCCTCGTCGACGGCCGGGTCGCCCGTGCTGGGCTCGCCCTCGGCCCGCCGTCGGCGCCCCGGCAGCGCGGTGGTGTTGTCGGCGGAGTGGACGACCCACGCGGCGTCGGTCGCCACGACGTGCGGCTGGTCCGACCCGGCCGTGATCTCGCGCTCGGCGCGCAGCTCGCGGTCGATCGAGAGCGAGCGCTCGGCGGAGTCCACGACCGCGGCGTCTATGTCGACGCCGAGCGAGGCGCTCAGGCCGATCTGCTCGAGGAGGTACGGCGGGACGAAGTGGCACCGAGCCGGCGCACGCCGGTGTGGTCCGAGACTCATGGGACATCTCTACCGGCCGGCGCGGACAATTCCCACCCCAGCGGACCTTGGGGTCACCTCTATCGTGGCCCGCGTGGAGGTGGAGTTCAGCGGAGAGGTGTGGCACTGGAAGGGCCCGGCGCCCCACCACTTCGTCACCGTGCCCGACGACGACGCGGCGGCGATCGAGTCGGTCGCGGGGTTCGTGACCTACGGCTGGGGCATGGTTCCCGTGACCGTGCGCCTGGGCGACACGACGTGGAGCACCTCCCTGTGGCCCAAGGACGGCAGCTACCTCGTGCCGCTGCGGCTCGCGGTCCGCCGGGCCGAGGGGGTCGAGGTGGGCGACCGCGTCCACCTCCGCCTCGACATCGACGTCTGAGCCGCCCTCTCAGCGCCGACGGCTGAGCCCGCCTCCGGCTCCCGGGTTGGGCTAGGCCGCGCCGCGGACGGCGAACGCCCGCGCCGTGAGGGCGACCGTCCCGTCCGGTGCGACCGGCAGCCGGTCCTGGAACACCGCGCGCACGGCCTCGCGCCGCTCCGGGGCCAGGGTGGCGACGTAGCCCGGCGCCGGCCCCTGGCCGCCGAGGAACGGCGCCCAGAGCGCGTCGACGGAGCCGAACCGCTCGGTCACCTCCAGGGCCATGGTGGCGACCTCGGCGAGCCCGGCGTCGGCCCAGAGCGCGGCGAGCGCCTCGGGGTGGCAGTCGGGGAAGCGGGCGGCCTCGTGCAGCGTCTCCGCGGCGGGGTCCACCGCGGCGGCGGCGTCCCAGAAGTGCCGCAGCAGCTCCATCCGCCCGGCGTAGTCCCACACGTAGGCCGCCACGGTGCCGACGCGGGCCGCGGCCGCCATCGCCACGACGGCCGGCACCGGATCGGGGATGAAGTTCACGACCAGCCCCGAGACCACGACGTCTGCGCAGGTCGGCGGCAGGGAGGCGGCGTCGCCGACGGCGAAGGACGCGCGCCCGTCCGGCTGGTGGTCGGCGGCCCACGCCACGAAGTCGGGCGAGGGGTCCACCCCGAGCACCGAGCCTGGCTCGGCCCGGCTCAGCACCGCCGCGGCCAGCGCCCCGGTGCCGCACCCGACGTCGACCCAGCGCCGTCCGGCCGGGATGCCCAGCCAGTCGACGAACTGCGGGGCCACCAGCCGGCTCCACCGGCCGATGTAGGGCTCGTAGGCCTCACCCGCGACCCACGGGTCGACGGTCATCTGGCCACAGTGGACCCGGCTCCGCCGCAGGTCAACAGGGCCCGGCCGACCAGGTCCTAGACGACGGTGAAGCCGACCGGCAGCCGGCGGCGTCCGGTGAGGGCGAGCAGGAGCGCCCCGCTCGCGTCGTCCTCGACCGCGACCTCGGCCAGGACGGCCAGGGCCTCGCTCGCCGCGGACGCGGGCACGGCCAGGGGCAGGTCGAACGCGACCGCCAGGTCGCAGGTGTGCACCGCCAGCTCGACGGTGCGGGTGGGCAGGTAGTCGGCCAGCCGCATGCCGCCCACGATCGTCGTCACCAGCTCGGCCCCGGTGCGCGCCTCGACGAGCGGCACCACCCGCGCCGCGATCTCGGCCACCGCGGCCGCCGGGTCGTCGCCGAGCGCCGCGCCGGCGTCCCGGCCGCGCTGGGCCACCTCGGGCCCCGCAGCGATCGGCCGGGCCACCCGGTAGTAGTCCGCCGGGCGCTGGACGGCAACCGCCTCGGCGGGCGTCGCGAGGTAGGCCTCCACGGTCAGCAGCGACCGGCTGGCGTGCCCGACCAGGGCGCGGACGTCCCACTCCCCGAGCCCGGGGTCCGTCCAGCGATCCCCCACCTGGCGTGCCGTGGCCACGAACCAGTCCGCCGCGTCGGCGAAGGCTCGCCGGGAGTCGTCCCACTCGATCCTCATGCCCCGACCCTAGGGGGCGCCGGCGGGGCGGTCAGCGCGGCTCGGCCGCCACCCGGTAGGTCTCCATCAGGGCCGCGAGCTCCTCCGCCGAGCGGTCCCGCTCGTGCCAGCCCACCATGAGGTCGTAGCCGTAGCGGGCGCGGCACAGCGCCATCGCGTCGCTCATCCCCTCGACACCCGAGACGGCACGACCGAGCGCGGGATCGCCCAGCGCCGTCACGGCCGGGCCGAACCTGCTGCCCGCGCGGTTGACCCGGTCCAGCCACTCGCGCAGCTCGGGCGTCATGCCCGCCAGGTAGTCGTCGTACGACGACAGCCGGAGGCCGACGAGCGTGGCGCGCGCCTCGCGGGTCACGCCGATGGCCTCGACGTCGGTCCACGGGACGCTGGCGGACCCCTGCGCGTAGACCCACTCCAGCCGGTCCGGAAGCAGCCGCAGGGTCACGTCGCGGCCCCGCTGCTTGGCCAGCGCCCAGCCCCCAGCACCCCGAAGAACAGCACGGCCAGCGCCCCCGCGAGCTTCTCGAAGACTCCCCCGACGACCATCAGGACCACCCCGGCGACAGTGAAGGCGACGACACCCAGCGCCATGACCAGCCGCCGCGACGCGCTCGGCCTGATCTCGAGGGGTGGCGGCACGGGGTCTCCCGACGGCTGGGCTGCGGGTCGGGCCCATGATGCCGCACCGACGCCGGGCCGTGCCGCGGGGACGTCGCGGCACGGCCCGGCTGGGTGAGCAGACGGACTGGTCAGGCGGTGGGTCAGCCGCAGGGCTCGAAGACCGGGCCGACCCCGCCGTGGTCGAACCGGATCCAGCAGGCGGGCGTGGTCTGGGCGCTGCGGGTGAACGTCGTGCCCTCCAGCACCCAGCGGCGCAGCTCGACCGGCGCCGGCAGCGACTGCGGGAGACCGCCGGGGAAGCGGTAGTCGTAGAAGGTGGCCCCGGCGAGGTAGGTGTTCCACCCGGGTGTCTCGGCGGTGGCCTGGAGACTGGCGGGCGATCCGGACTCGTCCACCGTCGTGACCGGGACCAGGTCGCCATCGACGTAGGCGACCATGCTCCACCGCGCCACGTCGCCTCCGCCCGAGCCGAGGATGACCGTCGGGACGCCGCTCTCGCCGTACACCCCCATGCCGCCGGTGAACTCGGGCTCGCCACTCGCCGCAAACGCGACCACCGAGCGCGTGCCCGTGCCGAAACGCACGACCAGCCGAGCCGGCCCGTCGCCCGTGACCGGGGTCTTGAGGGTGAGGATGTCGAGGAGGTTGTCGCCGTCCAGGTCGAAGGTGGTCCGGTCGGTGCGGCGCAGCTCGACCCGCGGGCGGGTCGGGTCGGCAGCCTGCGGGACGGATGGCTGCTCGGCCTGGGCGTCGCCCCCGGGGGGAGCGCTCGGGCGCGCCCCCGGCGCGTCCGAGGTCGCTCCCTGCCAGGCATAGACGCCGACGGCGGTGAGCGCGGCCAGCGCGGCGCTGGCGGCCATGACGAGGCGGGGAGCCGTGCGGCTCGTGGTGGTGCGCGAGGCCTCACCGGCGTGGTCGCGGGTGGGCTGAGGAGTGAGCGTCGTGTTCATGCCCCGAAAGACGCCCAGGCCTGGTGGCAGGTTGCTCCCGTTCTGGACAACTATTCCGCCGTTTCGCGCGTCCTGGCGCAGCGCCGATAGACTCGGCCGCGCGGCCGGCCCGCGGCGTGACCCACCGAGTGCGGTGGTCCCCGGGCGGCCCTCCCTCCCGAGATCAGTCAGGACCTTCGCA
Organism: Nocardioides sp.; assembly: GCA_041393675.1. Taxonomy (GTDB): domain Bacteria; phylum Actinomycetota; class Actinomycetes; order Propionibacteriales; family Nocardioidaceae; genus Nocardioides. Next base: position 101,609 of record JAWKJR010000010.1, read on the forward strand.
TGCCCAGCACCCGCGCCGACCTGCGCAACGTCGCCATCGTGGCGCACGTCGACCACGGCAAGACCACCCTGGTCGACGCCATGCTCCACCAGGCCGGGGCGTTCTCGGCCCACCAGGAGGAGGTGGGGGTCGCCGAGCGGGTGATGGACTCCGGCGACCTGGAGCGCGAGAAGGGCATCACGATCCTGGCCAAGAACACCGCCGTGTCGTACGCCGGCCCGGCCGCGCAGGAGCTCGCCGGCGGGCCGGTGACCGTGAACATCATCGACACCCCCGGCCACGCGGACTTCGGCGGCGAGGTGGAGCGCGGTCTGTCGATGGTCGACGGCATCGTGCTGCTGGTCGACGCGAGCGAGGGGCCGCTGCCGCAGACCCGCTTCGTGCTGCGCAAGGCGCTCAACGCCGACATGCCGGTCGTCCTGGTGGTCAACAAGGTCGACCGCGCCGACGCCCGGATCGCCGAGGTGGTCGACGAGACCTACGAGCTCTTCTTGGACCTGCTCGACGAGCACCACAGCCAGGACGCGCTCGACTTCCCGGTCGTCTACGCCTCCGCGAAGGCCGGCCGCGCGTCCCTGGAGCAGCCGGAGAACGGCGGCCTGCCGGAGTCGACGGACCTCGAGCCGCTGTTCCGCACCATCTTGGAGACGATCCCCGCGCCGACGTACGACGAGGGCGCGCCGCTGCAGGCCCACGTGACCAACCTGGACGCGTCGCCGTTCCTGGGCCGGCTGGCGCTGGTGCGCGTGCACCAGGGCACCCTGCGCAAGGGGCAGAACGTCGCCTGGCTGCAGCGCGACGGCTCGTCGAAGACGGTGAAGATCAGCGAGCTGCTGATGACCGAGGCACTGGAGCGGGTGCCGGCGTCGGAGGTCGGCCCGGGCGACATCGCGGCCATCGCGGGCATCCCGGACATCATGATCGGCGACACCCTCGCGGACCCGGACAACCCGGTGGCGCTGCCGCTGATCACGGTGGACGAGCCCGCGATCTCGATGACGATCGGCACCAACACCTCGCCGCTGGCCGGCCGGGTGAAGGGGTCCAAGGTCACTGCCCGACTGGTGAAGGACCGGCTGGACCGCGAGCTGGTCGGCAACGTGTCGCTGCGCGTGCTGCCCACCGACCGGCCGGACGCGTGGGAGGTGCAGGGCCGTGGCGAGCTGGCGCTGGCGATCCTGGTGGAGCAGATGCGTCGGGAGGGCTACGAGCTGACGGTGGCAAGCCGCAGGTGGTGACCCGCGACGTCGACGGCAAGGTGCACGAGCCCGTGGAGCGGCTGACGATCGACGCGCCGGAGGAGTACCTCGGCGCGATCACCGAGCTGCTCGCCGTGCGCAAGGGGCGGATGGAGCAGATGACCAACCACGGCACCGGCTGGGTGCGGATGGACTTCTTGGTGCCCAGCCGCGGACTGATCGGCTTCCGCACCGAGTTCCTCACCGAGACCCGCGGCACGGGCATCGCCCACCACGTGTTCGAGAGGTATGAGCCGTGGGCCGGCGAGATCCGCTCCCGCGCCACCGGCTCGCTGGTGGCCGACCGCGCGGGCGCTGCGACGTCGTACGCGATGACGAACCTGCAGGAGCGCGGTGTGCTCTTCGTCGAGCCGACCACGGAGGTCTACGAAGGCATGATCGTCGGCGAGAACTCGCGCGCCGACGACATGGACGTCAACATCACCAAGGAGAAGCAGCAGACCAACATCCGCTCCTCCACCGCCGACAACTTCGAGAAGCTGGTGCCCCCGCGCAGGCTGAGCCTGGAGCAGTGCCTGGAGTTCTGCCGCGAGGACGAGTGCGTCGAGGTCACGCCGGAGACAGTCCGGATCCGCAAGGTCGTCCTCGACCAGAACGACCGCGCCAAGATCGCCGCGCGGGCCCGCCGGGCTCAGTAGCGGACCGACTGCTGCTCGGTCCCCAGGCGGTCGGCAGGTGCTGCACACCGCCCACTATGGGCGTGGCTGGTGTCGGGCCGTCCGCCGGTCGCCCGAGCTCTGCAGTTTGGCCCCAAACCGCAGCCCCTAGGGCAAGAACAGAACCTTGCAGGTTGTGACCATTGGGTGGCCGACCCACAACGCGGCGGGATGGGCGCTTGTGGCGCGCTGTTGTTCGCGGGCGTAGTGCGCCGCGAGATTCCGCCGCTAGCGTCGCTGTTCCTCAGGCGGGGGACCGAACCCCATTCGGAAGAACCTCACATCAGACAGGCCGGGTTCGATTCCCAGGTACTCGCAAGTCGCGTCGCAAGAGGGTCAGCACCTCGTTGAAGCTGCCGTGGTTGTTGACAGCCATCTCCTCCTGCGCCCGCTGAATCGCTCGCTGCTGTTCGAGGCTCCCGAGCAGGTTCACGTCAGCAACCGCACGCTCAAGGTCACGTCGTTCGTCTTCCCTTAGGGGCTCACGATTCGTCACGCCCTCGATGGTCCGATAGGCGGACAGGAGGTAGTCGATCCGCTGCCTGTTTCGCAGGTCTCGATCGGCTTGCCGTGAGGTCCCGACGTAGGAGGCCAGGGCTCCCAGGATGGCAGTGAGGATTGGCAACAGGACCGTGACAGAGGTCTTCATGGATTGGAGTATCCCTGCGAACGTTCCCGGCGGACCTGACCGCCGGGAACGACGGCGTGTGAGCAAGCCTCAGCGATGGTCGACACTGAAGAAGCTGCGCTCAAGAACGCCCCCAGTTTCTGCGTCGCACCTCCCGACGTGCGACCTAGCGCCGCCTGCGCCAGCCGGGCCCACCTCGCCAACGCGTCCGGGTCGAGCCGACCACATCGACCGCGCGCAGCAAGTTCAGCCAGCACATTGAGCATCGCCGAGTGCCCCATCTTGCTCCCCAACAACCTCGCAACCGATTCGTCGACGCCTAGGCTCCGGGCCAAGATCTGGGCCGGCAGAGTTCGAGTTGCTGACTGCGCCCGGTGGCCTCACCGAGCAGGCGCATGTGCGCTTCATGGTTCATGCGCCGAACCCTAGTTGTGCCGACCCGCGCCAGGCTCGTTCCTGAGAACTCGGCTCCAACACCGACCAGAGCGGACCCCCCGGCGTGGGATGCCCCTTAGCGCCGCCTTCGGACACTCGGGGCGCACCGGCAAGCGCCGCTCAGTCCCCCGACCCTGCGACCACGCCAACGCCATGAACGTTGCGTTGGAGCAGGCAGTGCCCACCGACCCTCAGGGCGACGCGCCGAGTCGGTGCCGGACCACCCTCCGGCGCAGCGTGGGCGACGCCTCGACCTCGTAGCCGGCCTCGAGGAAGACCTGGAGCAGCCCGACCGACGCCTCGTCCCAGATCACGGTCTTGCCCGGCGGCGGCTCCGTGGGGTAGCCCTCCAGGACGCGGGCGCCGACCCGTCGGCCGTACTCGACCGTGGCGGCGGCGAGGTCGTACATCAGCCCCTGCCGACGGAAGCCCTTGCGGACGACGAAGCAGGTGACCGACCAGACGCCCTCGAGATCGGGATCCCTCCGCATCCAGGACTTCTGCCGGACCCAGATCCTCGGGTAGTTCTCCCGCGGCTCCACCGCCACCCAACCGGCCGGCGCGCCGTCGACGTACCCGACCAGGCCGGACGTGGGCCCGCTCGTGCCGCAGCCGACCTGGTCCAGGAGCGCGGCGTCGCGCTCCTCCTGAGTCGAGTCGCGCCAGATCCAGCCCGGGACCTTGAGCCCCTGGCACCGGCACTTGCGGGCGCCGCCGGCCTCGAACACCGCCTCGACGTCCTCGCTCGTAGCCTCGTTGGCCGGCCTCCAGCTGAACTCGGACACACCGTGAGACTAGCCGGCAGCCGGGCCCCGCAGCGACGGCGCTGCAACGGCTGCGCACCCGTCAGATCGCGAAGTTGCGCAACCGGGCGAGCACCCGGTCGGCCCCAGGCCCCACGGCCTCGAGATCCGCCTCGGCCGGCCCCAGCCGACGGGCCCCGACCCGGCAGAAGTCCACGCCACTGCCGGTGATCACGACCTCGGCCGACGCCGGCCCCAGGTCCCAGACCCCACCGTCGGGCCCGAGCAGCCGGCATCGCACCGGGATCGGCCGCTCGCCGGCCTCGGCGAAGGCATAGGCCAGGGTCGCGTGCCCCAGCCAGGCCACGTGCCGCAGCCGCTCGGTGTCTGCGTACGCCGACCCGAGGGGGTCCGCGATGTCGTGGCCGTGGGTCCAGTGCTCGGCGAGGCGGGTCGTGGCCAGGCTCGCCGGCTTCATCGCGTTCGTGACCCACTGCACCCGGCGATCGGGGTCGGCCGCCCGCAGCGCCTGCAGGCTGCTGGCCGCGGCGGCCCGCCACCGCGCCAGCAGGGTCTGGACACTGCCGCGCTCGGCGTCGACGTACGCCGCCATCGCAGCCTCCACGGTGGAGCCCAGCCCAGCCCAGTCGACCGCCCCCGCGCTCGCGTCCGCCCCGGCCCGCAGCGCCGCCACCACCGCCTCCTCGGTCTGCGCCAGATGCAGCACCACGTCGGCCACCGTCCATCCCGAGCACGCCGACGGCCGAGCCCACTGATCGGGGCGCAACCCGGCGAGGAGCCGATCGAGCTGTCGCTGCTCGGCCGCCAGGTCCTCCAGCACCGTCCCCATGCCCGCAGTCTGGCGCACCCGGTCCATGAAAGATCTTGCAAGCATTGCAATTCGTCGTCAGGTGTCCCTAGGTTGGAAAGGTCCACGCCACCGCAGCTCGGGAGCCCGCCGTGCGCCTTCACGCCCGCCTCGCCGCCACCCTCACCGCCGCCCTCCTCGCGACGCCGATCCCCCTCCTGACCGCCGGCCCGGCGGCCGCCGACTCCCCGACCAGCGTCACCCTGGTCGGCTCGCTCCAAGACGAGCTCGGCTGCGACGGCGACTGGATGCCCGCCTGCGAGGTGACCCGGCTGACCGACGCCGACGGGGTGTGGACGGGCACCTTCGACGTCCCCGCCGGCTCCTGGGAGCTCAAGGTCGCCCTCAACGGCACCTGGGACGAGTCGTACGGCGCCGACGGCGGCTCGGCCAACATCCCGCTCGTGCTCAGCCACGGTGCCACCCTCACCTTCAGCTTCGACGAGATCAGTCACCTGGTGTCCATCGCCCCCGCCGAGCTGCCCCCCGCCGAGGTCACCGACGCCGACCGCGCCCTGGCCGCCGACTCGCTGCGCAGCCCGCTCACCCGAGAGCGCTTCTACTTCGTGATGGCCGACCGGTTCGCCAACGGCAGCGCCGCCAACGACACCGGCGGGCTCACCGGCGACCGGATGACCACCGGCTTCGACCCCACCGACAAGGGCTTCTTCCCCGGCGGCGACATCGCCGGCCTCACCGGCAAGCTCGACTACCTCGCCGGCCTCGGCACGACCGCCATCTGGCTGACCCCGTCCTTCCAGAACCGCCCCGTGCAGGGCACCGGCGCCGACGCGTCGGCGGGCTACCACGGCTACTGGATCACCGACTTCACCCGGCTCGACCCCCACTTCGGCACCAACGCCGAGCTGCGCACTCTCCTCGACCGCGCCCACCGCCGGGGCATCAAGGTGTTCTTCGACATCATCACCAACCACACCGCCGACGTCATCGACTACGCCGAGGGCCAGTACACCTACCTCAGCAAGGAGACCGACCCCTACCGCGACGCCGACGGCACCATCTTCGACGACCGCGACTACGCCGGCGGCACGACCTTCCCCGAGCTCGACCCGGCCACGAGCTTCCCCTACACCCCGGTCTTCCGCAGCCCGGCCGACGAGACCGTCAAGGTGCCTGCCTGGCTGAACGACCCGCGGCACTACCACAACCGCGGCGACTCGACCTTCGCCGGCGAGTCCTCGACGTACGGCGACTTCGTCGGCCTCGACGACCTCTTCACCGAGCAGCCCGAGGTCGTCGACGGGATGATCGACATCTACAAGACCTGGGTCGACTTCGGTGTCGACGGCTTCCGCATCGACACCGTCAAGCACGTCAACCTCGAGTTCTGGCAGCAGTTCGCCCCCGCCATGCGCGCCGAGGCCGACCGCATCGGCAACCCCGACTTCTTCGCCTTCGGCGAGGTCTACGACGCCGACCCGTCCTACGTCTCGACGTTCAGCACCAAGGGCGGGCTCGACGCCACCCTCGACTTCGGCTTCCAGGCCGCCGGCACGGCGTTCGCCAAGGGCAAGGCCACCACCGGCCTGCGCGACTTCTTCGCCGCCGACGACTGGTACACCGACACCGACTCCAACGCCTACGAGCTCCCGACGTTCCTGGGCAACCACGACATGGGCCGGATCGGCCACTTCCTGGCCGGGGACTTCGCCGGCGACGAGCTGCTGCAGCGCGACGAGCTGGCCCACGCCCTCATGTACCTCACCCGCGGCCAGCCGGTCGTCTACTACGGCGACGAGCAAGGCTTCACCGGCGACGGCGGCGACAAGGACGCCCGTCAGGACATGTTCCCCAGCCAGGTCGCCAGCTACAACGACGACGACCTGATCGGCACCGACGCCACGACCGCCGACGCCAACTTCGACACCTCCCACCCGCTCTACCGCGAGATCGCCGCGCTCGCCCGGCTGCGGCGCAGCTACCCCGCCCTGGCCGACGGTGCGCAGCTGCACCGCTTCGCCAGCAGCAAGGCCGGCGTGTACGCCGTGAGCCGGATCGGCGCCCAGGAGCGGCGCGAGTACGTCGTGGCCCTCAACAACGCCACCACCGCGAAGACCGTCTCGTTCGCGACGTCCACCCCGCGCGGCACCTTCCGCCAGGTCTGGCCGACCACGCGCGGCACCGTGCGCACCGACGACGAGGCTCGGATGACCGTGACGGTGCCGCCGCTGACCGCGGTCGTCTACCGCGCGACCCGCACCCTGCCGCGGCGGCAGCAGGCGCCGGCGCTGCACTTCAACACCCCGACCGCCGGCGGCGTCGTCGGCGGGCGCGCCGAGATCGGCGTCGGGGTCCCCGACGGCGGGCTCAACCAGGTCACCGTGGCCTGGCGGCCCGTCGGCGCCACCGACTGGACGACGATCGGCACCGACGACAACGCGCCGTACCGCGTCTTCCACGACGTCTCCACGATGCCCGCGGGCACGATGCTGGAGTACCGCGCCGTGCTCAAGGACAGCAGCGGCAACCTCTCGGTCAGCTCCACCTACGCCACCGTCGGGACGCCGAGCTCCGGTGGCGGTGGCGGCGGCGGAGGCGGCGGCGGGCCGGTGACCCAGCCCGGGGCCGTCGCGATGCCCGGCTCGCACAACAGCGAGATCGGCTGTCCGGGCGACTGGCAGCCCGACTGCGACCAGGCCCAGCTGGCGCTGGACCCGAAGGACGACATCTGGAAGCAGACCGTCTCCATCCCGACCGGCGAGTACGAGTACAAGGCCGCGATCGACAAGAGCTGGGACGAGAACTACGGCGCGGGCGCCGTCCAGAACGGCCCGAACATCCCGCTGAAGCTGCTCGCCACGCAGGACGTGACCTTCTACTACGACCACGCCACGCACTGGATCACCACCGACGCCAACGGGCCGATCATCACGGCGCCCGGCAGCTTCCAAAGCGAGCTCGGCTGTCCCGGCGACTGGGACCCCTCCTGCATGCGCTCGTGGCTGCAGGACCCCGATGGCGACCGCGTCTTCACCTTCACGACCACCCAGCTGCCCGCCGGCAGCTACGAGGTGAAGGCCGCCCACGGCCTGAGCTGGGACGAGAACTACGGCGCCGGCGGCGTCCAGAACGGCCCCAACATCGCCTTCGACGTCGCCGCCGACGGGCTGCAGGTCACGTTCAGCTACGACCTGGCCAGCCACGTGCTGACCGTCACCACCCGCGCTGCCGGGGGCACACCAGACCTCGGCAAGGCCAAGGCGCAGTGGGTCGCCCGCGACCTGGTCGCCTGGAAGGTGACCGACCCCGCGTCGCGCACCTACCGGCTGCACTGGTCGCCGGCGGGCGACCTCGAGGTCGACGACGAGACCGTCGGCGGGTCCTCCGTCCCGCTCACCTACGACCCGGCGGGCCTGCCCGCCGACGTGCTGGCCCGCTTCCCGCAGCTGGCCGACTACAGCGCCTTCCGGCTCCGGGCGCGGGATCTGGGCCGGGTGCCCGACATCCTGCGCGGCCAGGTCGCCGTCGCGTCGTACGCCGCGGACGGGCGGCTGTACGACGCCACGGGCGTCCAGCTGCCCGGAGTCCTCGACGACGTGTACGCCGCCGCCGCGCAGCGCGACCTCGGGTCACCTGGCGCGGCCGCGTGCCCAGCTTCGCCGTCTGGGCGCCCACCGCCCAGCACGTCGACCTGCTGGTCTGGCCCGGCGGGGCGGCGACGCCCACCCGGGTGCCGATGAGCCGCCGCGGCGACGGCAGCTGGACGACCGTGGGAAGGCCGTCGTGGAAGGGCGCCAGCTACCTCTACGACGTCACGGTGTTCGCGCCGACCGTCGGCACGGTCGTGGACAACCAGGTCACCGACCCGTACTCGGTGGCCCTGACGACCGACTCCGAGCGCTCGGTCGTCGCCGACCTCGACGACGCGGCCCTGGCCCCGACGGGCTGGCAGCGGCTGAGCCAGCCGCGGATCGCCCAGCCCGAGGACCGCACCATCTACGAGCTGCACATCCGGGACTTCTCCATCGGCGACAGCACCGTGCCGGCGGCCGAGCGCGGCACCTACCTCGCGTTCACCCATCCCGACTCGGCCGGGATGACGCATCTGCGGGAGCTCGCCGACGCCGGCCTCAACACCGTGCACCTGCTGCCGTCGTTCGACATCGCGACCATCGAGGAGCGCCGCGACCAGCAGCAGACTCCCGACTGCGACCTGGCGTCCTACGCACCCGACTCCACCGAGCAGCAGGCCTGCATCGAGCCGGTGCGGGCCACCGACGGCTTCAACTGGGGCTACGACCCGCTGCACTACACGACGCCGGAGGGCTCCTACGCCACCGACCCCGAGGGCACCGACCGCACGGTGGAGTACCGCCGGATGGTCCAGGGCCTCAACGCGGCCGGGCTGCAGGTGGTCATGGACGTCGTCTACAACCACACGGCCGCCAGCGGGCAGGACCCGCACTCGGTGCTCGACCGGGTCGTGCCGGGCTACTACCAGCGGCTGAACGCGAGCGGCGCCGTGGAGACCTCCACCTGCTGCTCCAACACGGCGACCGAGCACGCCATGATGGAGAAGCTGATGATCGACTCGGTGCTCACCTGGGCGACCGAGTACAGGGTCCAGGGCTTCCGCTTCGACCTGATGGGGCACCACTCGCTGGCCACCATGGAGCGGCTGCGCGCGGCGCTGGACCGGCTGACGGTCCGCCGCGACGGTGTCGACGGCCGCAGCATCTACCTGTACGGCGAGGGCTGGAACTTCGGTGAGGTCGCCGACAACGCGCTCTTCGTGCAGGCCTCGCAGCTCAACCTGGCCGGGTCGGGCATCGGGTCGTTCTCCGACCGGCTGCGCGACGCCGTCCGGGGCGGTGGCCCCTTCGACTCCGACCCGCGCATCCAGGGCTTCGGGTCCGGACTCGCCACCGACCCCAACGGCGCCGACGTCAACGGGACGCCGGAGCAGCAGGCGGCGGCGCTGGCGCATGCCGAGGACCTGGTGAAGCTGGGGATGGCCGGCAACCTTGCCGACTACACCTTCCTCGGCAGCGACGGCTCGACGCTCACCGGGCGCGAGGTCGACTACAACGGCCAGCCGGCCGGCTACGCCGCGGACCCGAGCGAGACGGTGACCTACGTCGACGCGCACGACAACGAGACCCTGTTCGACAGCCAGGTCTACAAGCTGCCGACCGGCACCTCGATGGCCGACCGCGCCCGGATGAACACGGTGGCGCTGTCCACGGTGACCCTCGGGCAGGGGGTGGTGTTCTGGCACGCCGGCACCGACCTGATGCGCTCGAAGTCGCTGGACCGCAACTCCTACGACTCCGGCGACTGGTTCAACCGGATCGACTGGACCGGTGCGGAGAGCACGTTCGGCTCGGGCCTGCCGCCGCGCGGCGACAACGAGTCCGTGGGACTTCATGCGCCCGCTGCTGGCCGACCCGCGCTCACGCCGGGCCCGGCAGCGCTGGCCGCCGCCGAGGCCGGCGCCGAGGACCTGCTGCGGATCCGGGCCTCCTCGCCGCTGTTCCGGCTGGGGTCGGCCTCGGCGATCCAGGGGAAGGTCTCCTTCCTGCCGGCCGAGCCGGGCGTCGTCGCGATGCTCATCGACGACACGTCCGGCGCCGATGCCGACCCCCGCTCGGGACGGCATCCTCGTGGTCGTCAACGCCAGCCCGCAGGCCACCTCGGTCGCCGACGTCGGCGACGGCTGGTCGCTGCACCCGGTGCAGGCCGCCGGCAGCGACGCCGTGGTCCGGGGTCCGCGGTGAGCGGCGGGACGGCGTCGGTGCCGGCCCGCACGACCGCGGTGTTCGTGCGCTAGCCCGGCTGCGGCGACGTCGTCCGGCGAGCCCGTCGTACGACGTCGCTGCCGCGCGCCCGGAACCCAGGCTCTTGACATATCGTACGCTGTACGTTAATCTTTCGTACAACGTACGAACCAGCCTCCGGGAAGGGGACGACCATGAACACGACGACGACCACGGCGGCCACGACCAGGGCGACCCGCCCGATCCGGCCGATGACCGTCCGCACGACCATCCCGTTCTTCGCGATGGCCTTCGGCCTGACCTGGGGCATCGCCGCCGTCGCGATCGTCTTCGCCGAGCAGCTGGAGCCCTACCTCGGCCCGCTCGGGCTCACCAACCCGCTCTTCTTCCTCGCCGTCTACGCCCCCGCCTTCGCCGGCATGGGCCTGGTGCTGCGTCACTACGGCTTCCGCGGGCTGCGCAGCTACCTGCGCCGACTCACCCTGTGGCGGATCCCGCTCGGCTGGGCGACGTACCTCGTGATCGGGGTGCCGGCGGCCTTCTACCTCGGCGCCTGGGTCAAGGGCAGCCCGCTGAGCTTCCCCTTCACTCCGTGGTACGCCGTGGCGCCGGCGCTGCTGCTGATGCTGGCGCTGGGCCCGATGGAGGAGTTCGGCTGGCGCGGCGTGGCGCTGCCGCTGCTGCAGCAGAAGTTCCGCCCGTTCTTCGCCGACCTGATCATCTCCACCCTGTGGGCGCTGTGGCACCTGCCGGCCTTCTTCCTCAGCGGCACCCCGCAGAGCCAGTGGTCCTTCCCGGCGTTCTTCGTCGGCGTCGTGTCGATCTCGTTCATCCTCACCCCGCTGTTCAACGCCTCCGGCGGCAGCATCCTGGTCGCCGCGCTCTACCACTTCCAGATGAACAACCCGATCTGGCCCGACGCCCAGCCCTACGACTCGCTCTTCTTCGGCGCCATCGCCGTCGCCGCCGTCGTGATCAACCGCACGGCGATGTTCAGCCGGACCGCCGGCGTGACCTCCGTGCTGCGGGCGGGCGACGAGGCGGCGCTCTCCGGGGCCACCGCCCTCGCCACCACCGAGGCCGACTCCAGCCGGACTTCGAGCGCTGCCCGCGAGCCGCTCGCCGCCGAGGCCCTGATCGCGTGAGGCTGATCGCATGAGTCCGCGCAAAGCGAACACTCCGGTGCTGACCAGGGATCAGATCGTCGCCGCGGCGATCGCCCTGGTCGACCGCGACGGCCTGGCGGCGCTGACCATGCGCCGCCTCGCCGGCGAGCTCGGGGTCGGCCCGATGTCTCTCTACTACCACGTGCCCGACCGCGGGGCTCTGGAGGACCTCATCTTCGACGCGGTGCTCAGCGAGGTCGACTTCAGCGGCGACGACCCCGCCCTCGACGCCGAGGAGCGGGGGGTCCGCCTCGGCCACGCGCTGCGGGCGGCGCTGCTCGCCCACCCCCACACGGTGCCGATCACGCTGAGCCGATCGGCTCGCACCCCCGGTCAGCTGCGCCCCGTGGAGACGATGCTCGGCATCCTCTACGACCTGGGGTTGACCCCCACCGACGCGATCGCCGCCGTCGACGTGGTGGGGCAGTACGTCTTCGGCACCACGCTGGCCTACGTCAACCATCTCGCCCAGGAGGACCAGGCCACCCAGGCCCCGGAGCCGGGGGGCGACAGCGGGCTGGCGCCCGAGGACTTCCCCCACCTGTCCCGCGCGCTGCAGGAGGCGGCGTACCTCGGCTGGGACGAGATGTTCGACCGCGGCCTGCGCGCCCTGGTGCGCGGCCTGGTCGTCGCCCGGCTGGCCGACCCGGCTACCCCTTGACGAACGCCAGGGTGCGCAGCCGAGCGACCCGATCGCGCACGGCCTACGGCGTCCACCAGTTGCCGGAGATGATCAGCAGGGCCTGCATGCGGATCGCATCACCGTAGTAGTCGGTGATGGCCGGGTAGTCGCGGCCGGTGATGGAGGCCCAGGTGCGGTTCATCCAGCGCGGGCCGGCGCGGCCGCGCCCGACCATGGCGTTCACCGCCATCGGGGCGCTGAAGGCGAGGTCGCGGTAGCCGGAGATCCGAGCGCCGGGCCGGCCGTTGCGCACGTAGTAGCCCGCCCGGATCCGGGCGGGGTGGCCGTGGGTCCTCCCCCGGATCCAGCGAGCCGTGCGCCGCTGCGCCGCCAGCGTGTCGGTCCGCCGGTCGACCAGCCACGGCACCGCAAGCCGCCAGGGGGTGCGGCAGGCGTTCCAGTAGAAGTCGCCGTCGTGACGGCTCTCCAGCCAACGGCCTCGGACCGGGACCCACCGCGCACCCGAGCGGGTGAGGAAGTCCGGCAGCAGCCCGGTGCGGCGGCTCCGGAGACCCAGCTGGTCGTCGACCGCCTTGGTGATCTGGCGGTACACCTTGCGCCACCGGGCCGCGTGAGCGCGGTCGTAGCGGGCGAAGGCCAGCACGTGACTCGCCATGAAGTCCGAGGAGCGGGTGTAGCGGCGATAGTCGCCGCGGGTCCAGTCGCCGCTGGTGAAGTTGGAGAACCTCTTGGCGACGTCCCAGCGCCTGATGTCGTGGATCACCTCGCGGGCACGGGCCCGATAGTCGATGATGCCGTCCGATCCCCACTGGACGTGCGCGAGCAGCAATGCGTAGGCGATGTCGAGATCGCCGTCCGTGGCGGAGTCGCCACCCTCGACGTCCACCATCCGCCCACCCTGCAGGGTCTGCTTCCAGGCCATCAGGTGCGGGCCGATGTTGCTGGGGTGGTGGGTGGCGTAGCCGTACATCGAGTCGAACACCGCCTTGTCGCCCAAGTACGCCGCCAGCACCATGCCGTACCCATGCGCCTCCGAGACCGTGGAGTCGGCCCCGTCGTACTCGATCCAGGAGCCCTCGCCGCCGTCGAAGCGAAGGTAGGTCGCCTTCCACAGGGCGTACTGGTCCAAGACGATGGTGTCCATCTCGTCCTGGGTCGCGTTGGTGGGTTTCAGCGCCGTGGAGGCATACCGGACGTGCTGCGGAAAGGGCCGGGTCGCGACGGGCTCGGTGCCGCCGGTGGCCGGGCCCGAAGGCCGGTCAGCGGCCCGGCTCCAGCCGGGGTCGACCCATGACCCGGCGGTCAGGGCGACGGCGAGCCCGGTCGTCAGCACCAGGGCTGCCACTCGACCGGGCCGAACTGGGTCAGTCGCGGTGAATCGCACCCCGGGCCTCCTCGGCACGTCCCGGTGAGTGTATCGATGACCCCGTCGACGCCTCCGCGCCCGCGGGACTCCTGGCCGACCCGCCCGCTGCGTGGCGATCCCTCAGCCCTGGTCGCGTGCCGCAACGAGCTTGTAGTGCAGGCGGAGGACAGGCGCCGACCACAGCCGCAGCAGGTGGTCGGTTCGGAGCACCCCCTCGCGATCCACGTAGACGCGGAACAGCTCGTGCAGCGGTGGCCGGGCCGCGTGGACGCCACCATGGCCCTCGACGACGACGTACGCGCCGTCCCCCCCGAAGCGACCCGCCGGCGAGCTCAGCTCGAGGTCGCCACCGGGCAGCACCCGGGGGCGCAGGAAGACCTGGACGTTGCCGGCCTCCAGGGGGAACGCCACGTGGACGCTCGGCTGGCTGGCGCCCGGCAGCAGCCGCGTGGAGTAGCAGCCGCTGTAGACGTGGTCACCGGTCGACCGCAGGGTGCGGATCCACCCCGCGGCCCGCTGCCGGCCGTCGGCGCCGGTGATGACCGAGACCCGGCTGTCCATGCCGGAGGCCACCTCGAGCGGGCGGGTCGGGATCGCGAGCTGCTGGACCCGACGGCCGACGAGCCTCGACACGAGCTCCCCGCCGGGCTGGAAGAGCGGGTTCCACTGGGTCCAGACCTCCATCCGCCAGCGGGAGGTGTGCTCGTAGAAGTCACGGATCTCTGGGCGCAGACCCGCCGCCGTGAAACCCGGCCCGTCCAGGGCGGACATGTCGGCCAGCAGCCCGGACCCGGCCACCTGCTCCAGCACCTCGCCGCCCAGCTCGTCGGCCGCGGCCTGCAGCCACGCGTCCCCGATCGTTGGGCCTTGGTGGGTCGGTGCCGACAGCCACCGCTCGTCGCCGCCGAGGTCCACGGGGCGGCCGGTGAGGCGCCAGAAGGTGCGGGTCATCAGGTCCAGCCCCGGCATCAGCGAGCTCATCTCGGCACCGCCCACCAGGTGTCCATGCGCGCGACCGCCGGGGCGTCCCGGCCTCGTTCGAGCACCCGCGCCAGCCGGAAGAGGTACGCCGCGATGCCCGCGGCCCCCTGCATCCAGCCCGGCCCGGGCGGCAGCAGCGGCTCGTCGATCCGGTGCTCGACGAACCGCCAGTAGACGTGGGGACCCTCCTCGAGGGCCCGATCGACCAGGGCGTCGGCGAGCACGACGGCGAAGGCCAGGTCCTCGTCGTCGCCGAGTCGCTGCCACGCGCTGAGCACCACGTCCCCGACGCCGGCCGTTCCGCAGCAGCGGCCGTCGTTGTCCCAGAAGCCGGGGTGCAGCCGCGCCGGGATCCCCGACACCCGCAGCGAGTGCAGGCACGCCCGCTCCAGGGCGACCGGCGTGGTGCCGCCCGCGTCGGTGACGCCGGCTCGGTCGAGCGCCGCGAAGAGCAGGGAGGTGCCGGTCGGCCCGTGGCACCAGGAGTAGGTGTAGGTGTCGAGGTCCGGCAGGCCCGGGATCCGATGCGGCAGCCGCAGCCCGCCGTCGCTGGTGTCACCCACCTCGAGCAGGTAGCCGACGGCCGAGGCGGCCAGGTCGACCAGATCCGGGCGAGCCAGCGCCATCCCCGCCGCCGCCAGCGCCGCCGCGACGCCGGCCGTGCCGTGCGACCAGTTGGGCATCTGCACGTCCTCGTCGCCCAGCAGGAATCGCCTCGGGACGAACGGCCAGTACGCCGCCCCGTCCCGGGGCTCGTTCTCGGCCAGCAGCACCTCGATCGCCCGCTCGGCGAGCTCGGCGGCGCCGGGCACGTCGTACCGCAGCGCCCAGAGGGCGCCGAGCAGCACGCTGGCCGTGCCGAGCGTGGCGTCGGTGCAGCGGCCCTCCGGGACGGCCGGGGCGGCCCGATCCACGACGCCGCCCAGCCGTCGGGCGTGGCCAGCGCGCGCAGCCGGGCGACCGCGGCATCGAGACCGTCGGCGGAGTCCAGCGCGGTGAGGATCCCCACCGTGCTGACCAGGCCGTCGAAGTAGTCGTAGCCGCCCTCGTCCGGGATCCGGGCGAGGAGCGTCTCGCGGATCCCGTCGGCCAGCGCCAGCTCGCCCGCGGTGAGCGGCCGCGCCAGGCCGATCTCGGCCAGGACGTGCGCCAGCCCGCCGACCCCTGAGTGCATGCCGTAGGGGTACTCGCCGGGCTCCGCCTGCCCCGGGTGCTCGGGCAGCCACAGGCCCTCGTCACCGGTCCGGACCTGGGTGCGCACCCAGGTCCACGCGCGCTCGGCCAGCTCCCGGTACGTCGAGGGGTCGCGCGGCACCCGCCGATCGTGCCACGTGCGGGGGCCCGCGGCGACGAGGTCCCGACCGAAGGCAGGGATCAGTGCGAGAGCTCGCGCTCGGGCGCGCCCAGACCGGGGTAGCCGGCGTACGCCGACAGCGCGGGCTGCCCGCCCAGGTGGGCGTAGAGCACCCGCGACCCGGGCGGGATCTCGCCGGAGCGGACCATCCCGATCAGCCCGGCCATCGACTTGCCCTCATAGACCGGGTCGGTGAGCATTCCCTCGGTGCGCGCGGCGAGCTGGATCGCCTCGACCGTGGTGCGGTCCGGCAGGCCGTACGCCGGTCCGACGTACCCGTCGACCAGGGCCAGCGCGCCGTCGCGCAGCGGCCGGCCTAGCCCGACCTTCTCCGCCGTCGCCGAGGCGATCCGCCAGACCTGGTCGCGGGTCTGGTCAAGGGTCCCGGAGGCGTCGATGCCGACGACTCGCCGGCCCGGCCGGTCCGACAGCGCGAAGCCGGCGATCATGCCGGCGTGGGTCGACCCCGTGACCGCGCAGACGATGACGTGGTCGAAGAAGGTGCCGAGCTCGGCCTCCTGCGCCTCCACCTCGACCGCCCACTGGGCGAAGCCGAGACCACCGAGCGGGTGGTCGGACGCCCCGGCCGGGATCGGGTAGGGCGTCCCGCCCGCCTCGACGACCGAGTCGATGGCCCGCTTCCACGAGTCCCGCATCCCGATGTCGAAGCCGGCCGGGTCGATGCGGAGGTCGCCGCCCATGATCCGGGTGAGCTGGATGTTGCCGACCTTGTCGTAGACCACGTCGCTGTAGTCGACCCAGCCCTCCTGCACCGTGACGGCCTTGAGCCCGAGGTGCGCGGCCACGCCGGTCACCTGACGGGTGTGGTTGGACTGGATCCCGCCGATCGAGACCAGGGTGTCGCACCCGGTGTCGAGCGCCTCGGCGGCGAGGTACTCCAGCTTGCGCACCTTGTTGCCGCCGAAGGCGATGCCGGAGTTGCAGTCCTCGCGCTTGGCCCAGATCTCCACCCGGCCCCCGAGCGCCGCCGACAGCCGGGGCAGGGGGTGGATCGGGGAGGGACCGAACAGCAGAGGCTCGCGGCGGAAGTCGGAGAGGCTCATGGGCGGAGCGTAGTCGCTGCGCGGCCTGCCCTGCCGATCTCGTGGTCGAGGCGGGGATCTCCCCGATGCCCGCGTCGCGTCAGGGCGACAACACTGGTCGTCATGTCAGGTGCAGACCGGCTCGGCGAGGGGCCGACCCTGGGCGGCGTCCGGCCGTCGGTGCCCCGTCTCCTCACCAGCCCACCCGCGTGGGCGCTGGCCGCAGCCGTCGTGGCGGCCCTCATCGGCGGCGGTGGCGGCAGCCGCTGGTACTGGACCACGCCCGGGCTGTTCCTTGCCTATGCGGTCCTGTGGCAGCGGCGACGAAACGCGCCACCGCCGCGACTCCCTCGGGCCGCTGCCCGGGCTGCCTACGTCGTCGCGGGGCTGGCGGCTGGTGTGGCGTACGAGCTCGGCCTCAGCGTCGACGGCACCGGGGTGGGCGGCCTGAATCCCCACACGACGACGTCGTTCCTGCTGCTCCCCGGCTACCTGGTGCCCGCCGTGCTGCTCACCCTGCTCGCGGTGGTGCGGTACGGGCTGGATGCCGGCCAGACGTTCTTCGTCGCCGCCGGCATGTGCTGGGTGGAAGCGCTGACTGTCGGCTTCGGACCCATGCTCGCGAATCCGTGGCTGGCCGCGCCGATGCTCGTGTTCTATGCCGCCAGCTACGCGGTCTACACCGGAGCGTTCGGACCGCTCCTGGTCCACCCCGCGGCCTGTGGACCGCCCGGCCCAGAGCGGCGACCCCGCGCTGGCTGACCACCTACAGCGTCCTCGCCGGCGGCCTGTCCTGGGTCTGCTACGGCGCCTGGGCCTGGGCGCTCGGGCACCTGTGACGCGAGCGCCTCGGGCACCGCTCCGGGCTGGCGCTAGGTGATCTTGAGCACGACGAGCTGATCGCCCACGACGACCGACATCGACGTCTTGCCGTTCAGCGTCCGGGTGGGGCCGGACTGTTGCGCTGGCTTGTACACGCTGATGGTTCGGGCCGTAGAGAACGACAACGACACGTTGACACTCGCGGGGCTGGCGGCGTCCTCCCAGTGGGAGTTCGCCGGAGTCACAGGGTCGTAATGCCAGTACCCCAGGGACTGGTCCAGCCAGAGCGCGAGCAGCCACTGGCCCGACTTCCGCTGCGCGAGATGGGACCGCAGCGGGGTGGCGGCGCTGTCCGGTCCGCCGGGGGTCGGCGAGATGGCGACCCGAAGCCCGGCCGGGGTGTAGGGAGGCACCGAGCCGTCCGCGCCCCGCTCGTCGTACAAGCTGAGGAGGTTCTTCTTCGCGTCACCGGCCGGTTTCCGCAACCACGTTCCGGGATTCAGGCTCGGGGTGAAGTAGTCCCCGAACGTGCCTTCGCGGATGTCCGCGTCGGTGGCCGGACTGGGGAGGGTGTTGTCGAGCATCTCGAACCTGCAGAAGCGCTCGATCTGCCACGAGCGCTGAAGCCCCCGGATCAGCCACTCGAACGGGTGCGCCACGCAGTACTTGGCGGCGACGTCGACCGGGACCGGGTTGGAGTTGCCCTGGTAGCCGAGACTGGTCGGGGTGCCGAGGCCGGCATCGAAGTAGCCCCCCTCGCTGACAACCCAACGCGTGATGCCGGGGTAGCTCACCGAGGCGGCGTCGAGGTAGCGCGTCTGCTCGGTGGACGGCTGCTGCCCCAGGGGGTACAGGTGCAGGTTGCCCATGGTCACCCACGGGGCTAGGGAGCCCAGCGTTCGATAGTCGCCCTCGATGTCACTGGTTCGCTGCAGAGACGGGCCCACCCTGTCGATGTTCTTCAGCCAGGTCTCGGAGCGGTTTCGCAGCTCCGTGTCGATCACCCGTTGGAGGATCTTCGCGTTGTCGGCCCAATTGGGGTCTACGAGGACCCCTCCCTGGCTCCTCTTGTTCGGCTCGTTGTCGCCCTCGATGGCGAGAAAGACGTTCTCACCGCCTGCGGGTACGCCGCCGCCAGCGAGTTCAAGTTGGCCCGCACCTGGCCGTGGCCTGCGCTTCGGTCCACCCCGGCTGCCAGTCGACGATGCGCAGCATGACGCGGACGCCCTGCGCGGCCAAGTTGTTGAACTGCGCCACCTGGGTGGCGAACACGCTGGGGTTCAGCGACATCTTGTTGCGGACCACCCGGTAGCCCACGGCCTGGATCCGTGCCGTCACCGCGCCGGCACTGGCGTAGGTGTCCCCGTCGTCGTACAGCGCATTGACGCCTGACATCGACGCCACCAGATCTGCTCGCTGCGCCGAGACCAGCGGAACCGCAGCCGAAGCGCTCCCGGGCCGTCCCAGGCCCGAAGCCGCAACCCCCGCCGTGATTGCCCCGGCCTTGAGAACCGCTCGTCGTGCCACCATCTTGACTCCCCCTTGGTCGCATTGGCGGGTCGCCGGCTTCGCGACGCGCGTCGCACGGTATCCGTTCCTTGCCGCTGCGCGCCAGCCTCGTGTCCGGCTACCTGTCCCGATCCGCGAGTCAAGGCGTATCTCCCGGCCGGTCCCCAGCTCCTCCTGCCATCCCCGGCCTCGGCTCGCCTCGGGACATACCCGTACCGGCGCCGGGAGGGCAAGGGGAGTCACCATGGACGAGCAGAACCTGTTCGAGACCGACGCGTTCGACGTGCCAACCGAGCTGGCCGAGCTGGAGAGCGCCCGGGCCGCAGCCGAGGACCGCTTCCTCGACCGCGCCAACGTGGTCGGCGTGGGCGTGGGGCACAAGATCACCGCCGGGGCGTCGACCAGCAAGCCGAGCGTGATGGTGCTCGTGAGCGAGAAGCTGCCGGACTCGATGCTCGACAGCAAGGACAAGATCTCCAAGACGGTGGAGAGCGTGCCCACCGACGTGCTGGAGGTCGGCCACCTGTTCGCCGGGGGCGGCACGCTGGGGTCGGTCGAGGAGCTGTCCCCGGAGCTGCAGGCGGTCGACGCGCAGACGCTGGCCCGCCGCGTGCGACCGGTGCGGCCTGGCTACAGCGTGGGCCACTTCAAGATCACGGCCGGCACGATCGGGGCCGGGGCCTACGACATCGCCCCGCTGCCCGGGAAGCCGCCCCGCTACTACATCCTGAGCAACAACCACGTGCTGGCCAACAGCAACGACGCCGCGCTGGGCGACCCGGTCTACCAGCCCGGCCCGTACGACGGCGGCACCGCCGCGGACGCGATCGGCCGACTGGCACGCTTCGTGCCGATCAAGTTCGACGGCTCGTGCAACTACGTGGACTGTGCCGTGGCCGAGGTGCCGTTCGACACCCTGGACCGCGACGTCTACTGGAGCGGCTACCCCACGACGGCGGCGGCGGCCGCTGGGTCGGGATGCTGGTCAAGAAGACGGGCCGCACCACCCACTTCACCACCGGCAGGGTCACGGCGCTCAACGCGACCGTGAACGTGAACTACGGGGGCGGCCGGGTGGCGCGGTTCTGCAACCAGATCATCACGACCGACATGTCGGCAGGCGGGGACAGCGGCTCCCTGGTGATGGACTGGGAGAACCGTCCGGTCGGTCTGCTCTTCGCCGGCTCCGCGGTCGCGACCATCCTGAACCCGATCGCGCTGGTGCAGGTGGCGCTGCGGGTGCGGATCTGGCCGTGACCGGGCTCGCGCCGGCCTAGGAGCCGGCTCCGGGCGGGGGCATCGACGGCTGCGGCGCGACCGGCGACGCCGGCGGCGGGCCGCTGGAGGCGTCGCCGTAGGCCTGGAACGGCCCGGACGCCTCGATCCGGACGGGAGCCCGCCCACCTCCTCGGGGAGGTCGGCGGGGCCACCACTGGTGTAGACGACCAGGCAGTGGTCGCCGGCGTCGGTCCTGCCGAGGGCCACCGCCTCCACGCCCCGGCTCGACCCACGAGGAGGCCTCGGCCAGCGCGGCCTCCACGTGCGGGCCGAGCGCCTCCGGCAGCGCCGCGGCCAGGTCGTCCGGGACTCCCCCGGCCGGGTCGGCCGTCCCGTCGCGCTCGGTCATCCTTCGAGAGTACGCCGACCTCGGCAGCCGGCGACAGGGCCCGGCCAGGCACCCCCGAGCACCCGCGCGTCCGTGGCCGCCCGCTCGAGGAAGTCGGCATGTGCGTCGAGGAGCCGGACACAGCTCCTCCTGTGCTCGGCCTGGGTCCGGTGGAAGGGCAGGACGGCCACCCGGGCACACCGGTCGCGGGCGCTCTCGACGAGACTCGACCGGCCCGACGCGACCTCACTCAGCCCGCGGTAGATGCTGGTCCGGACCATGAGCGAGGCACCGTTGTCCAGCGCCGGGCGGACTCGCCCCCACCTGGCGACGACCGGCCGGTAGGCGCGCGACACCGCGGTCTGTGCCTGCGCGACACAGTCGTCGAGGTCTCCCTCCTCGGCGCGGCGCACGCGCTGGTCCACGACGTACGCCGCCGTCGCGACGAGGAGAAGCAGCACGGCCACCAGGGCCCACGCCCGGGTGGCCCGGCGCGAGAGCCCGGGTGCCTCCAGCAGCTCCGCCTCGGGCCCGACCACCCGACCAGTGTCGCCTCGCCGCCGCCCGGGCGGAACCCGCTTCTAGCCGTTCGCCTCACACAGGGCCACCAGGTTCCGCACCGTGAGCGGCTCGTGCCGCGCGGCCTCGAGCCGGCTGCACAGCACCAGGAAGACCTGCGCCGTCGGCGTCCCCGAGTGCGTGGTGCAGGGTGTGGACGGGCGAGCCGAGGTCCTCGGCCAGCGCCTCGAGCCGCGGCACGGCCGGCCTCGGGCCGCGCACCCCTGCCTGCGCGCGCAGCCAGGCCGTGTCCAGCAGCTGCTTGGGCAGCCGCTCCCGACCGGCGCGAACGCGGTCCAGGAACGACCGCTCCACCCAGGCCGCGTGCGCCACGGTGCCGCGAAGCTGGGCCCGGATCTCGTCGAGCAGGGCGGGAGCCGCGGCAGCGGGGCAGGCTCGTCGAGGTCGGGGCGTGCACCTTGGCCGCCTCGGGGTCGATCGGCTGCTCGGGCTGCACGGTGCGGTAGTAGCGGTCCGCGCCGATCCGCCCGTCACGCACGGTCACGACGCCGATGGAGATGATCTCATCCCGCTTCTCCAGCCCAGTCCAGCTCCAAGTCGACGACAGCTGCTCAGCGTCCCGCCACGGCCGCTCCGGCGGAGCCGGCCAGCGACGCCGCCTCCTCAGCGGAACCGGGGGACCCACTCGTTCTCCAACCGCTCCTGCACCTCTTCGATCACCTTGAAGCTCTGCCGCAGCTGGCGGCTGACAAGCTGTCCAGCGACCACGGGTCGAGGTACGGCGACGGCGGACGGCCGTGCCGCAGGTCCTCCACCTCGGCCTCCAGAATCGTGGTGAGCTCGTCGTGCGTGGCGCAGCGCACCCGCGGCGTCGCGGGAGAGCAGGGAGGCGTCGGCCGCGAGCGCGAGCCAGTCTGGGTGCCGAGCACCGGCTCCCCCGTGGTGACCGCCGCCCAGCGACCGATCTGGACGATCGGGTAGAGGGCGCGCCGCTTGATGTCCAGCTGACCACGGTGCTCGCCGTCGGACTCCACGACGAAGTCGCGCACAAGCCCACCGGCGGTTTCACCTCGAGCGCCTCGGCGAGGATGCGGCCGGAACCACGCCTGCGACGGCACCTTCCGGATCTTGCGCTCGAAGCGGCGGCCCAGCTCCAGTCCCGTGACCGGCCGGCTGTCGGTGATCATGGCGACCAGGACGAGCGACTGCGTCCCCGCGGAGAAGTCGTTCCACGAGCGGGCCACCTCGACCCAGGCCCGGTAGCTGCGGTTGAACAGCGGGTTCGAGGCGTTGGCCCCCGACGCGCACCGCTCGAGCCCACAGGCCTCGACGTGGTCGAGCACCCGCGACGCGGCGGTCGTCAGCAGCTCCGGCCGCTCGTCGTACTCCTCGGTGCGCCAGATCAGGCCCGTGTCGACGTCCGAGCCGGGCAGCGGCTCGCGGCGCGCCAGGGAGCCCAGGAACAGCCAGGAGAAGCGCGACTCGTCGTCGCCGCCGAACGGCTCCACCCAGGAGACGCACTTCTCCAGCACCGACTCGATCAGCGCGGCCAACAGGCCGCCGACCCGGAGTGCGGGCACGCCGGCGTCGAAGAGGTCGACCATGGCCGGGCGGATGGCGCCGGCAGCGGCGACGAGCTCGTCGAGGGTGTCCGCGGCGTCGATCGCCGCGCGCACCGCCAGCGGGTCGCGGATGTCGGTGCTCGCGAGGTCGACCACCCGGCAGACCCCGGTCGGCCGGTCGTCGCCGTCGACCAGCACCAGGTGGTGGACGCCGTGCTGGACCATCTGCTGGAAGGCCATCGTCGCCGGCTCGGACCGCTCCAGCGTCCGCACGGGCGAGGTGGCGAGCTGGGCGATGGGCGCGTCGATGCCGATCTCCCCGGTCGCGACCCGGCTGCGGCAGTCGCTGTCGGTCACGATGCCGTAGCCACCCCCCTCCGAAGCCGGGAGCTCGACCAGGATGCAGGACTGACGCTGCTCGGTCATCACCCGGGCGGCCTGCCGGATCGGGGTGTCCGCCCGGCACCACAACGGGTCGCGGGCGAAGTCCGACACCGGGCGCAGACCGTAGTCGGCGGCCCCGAGCAGCACCGCCTTCGAGGCCTGCTTGGCGCGCCGGAACACCAGCCGCTCGGGCTGGGACACGACCCCCCGGGGATCGGGCAGCAGGTAGAGCAGCGTGTCCGTGGCGGCCTGCGCGCTCACCGTCGGCGCGATGCCACTGAGCAGCGAGAGATGGCCGAAGGTGTCGCCGGGGCCGCGCTCGTCGACGACCCGCCCCTGGTCCAACAGGTGCACCAGACCGGTGCGGACCACGGCGAGCCGCTCCAGCGGCTCGCCGTCGGGCTCGATGATGAGCGCCCCCCGGGGGTAGAACTCGACCTCCACCCGGTTCGCCAGCCGGTGCAGGTCGTCGGCGTCGAGCGCGTCGTACGGCGCCTGCTTGCCGAGGAAGTCGATGAACTCCTGCACGGGTGCAGCGTAGTGAGCACCGACCCGCCGCCGTGGCTAGGCTCGCGCCATGCGCGTCCTGCTCGGCGACTCCGACGGCTATCCCTGGCCCGCGG
>JAWKJR010000011.1:0-120932 GCA_041393675.1 Nocardioides sp.
GCTCGACCGTCGTCACGACCGCGCAGAGACGATCCCCGATCAGCTCGGTGTGCTCCGAGCTCGGCAGCACCTGCTGTCCGTTCCGGTGGAGCAGCGGCGCGCGGTCCTCACGCAGGGCGAGCGGGTACTGGCACCGGCCGGGATGACCTGGGAGCAGGTCGCCGGCTGGCTGCAGGGGCCGCTCGACGCCGCTGCGTGGGAGGCGCTCATCCCGTCGATGGGCTACATGGCTCTGCTGCGCAACCTGCGCAACTTCGACGAGGCTGGTGTCTCCGACGAGGTTGCGACCCAGGTCGCGGCCAAGCTGGCCGACGTGGACGAGGTGGCTCGGTCGCGGCAGCTGCCGCTGCGGTTCCTCTCGGCGTACCGGACGGCTCCGTCGCTGCGCTGGGCGTGGGCGCTGGAGCGGGCACTGCAGGCCAGCCTCGCTGGGGTTCCGTCCCTGACGGGTCGCACGCTGGTGCTGGTCGACCGGTCCGGGTCGATGTTCACCCGGCTCTCGCGGCGCTCGGTGCTGACCCGTGCCGACGGCGCGGCGGTGTTCGGCACCGCGCTAGCGGTACGAGCAGCATCAGCCGACCTGGTCGAGTTCGGCACCCAGAGCGCTCCGGTGCGGTACGGCCGGGGCGACTCGGTGCTGAAGGTGGTTGAGCGGATGGGAAACCTCGGCGGCACCAACACCGCCGACGCGGTGCGGCGCCACTACCGCGGTCACGACCGGGACGGCATCGTCACCGATGAGCAGGCCTGGGCGGGCTGGCGAGGTGCCGACCCCACGAAGGTCGTCCCGGCGAGCGTGCCGGTCTACACCTTCAACCTGGCCGGCTACCAGTACGGCCACGGCGCGTCGGGTGTGGGCAACCGGCACACCTTCGGTGGCCTGACCGACCAGGGCTTTGCCGCGATCCCGCTCCTGGAGGCGGGCCGCGACCAGCGCTGGCCGTTCTGAACGGTGCGGCGGGTCCCTGCGATCTGCAGGAACCCGCCGCATCACGTTTCCTACTCACCCAGAAGGGAGCTGCCCCACTCGGGCAGACTGGCTGCTGTGCTCCTGACCGTCTCAACCACCCACCAGCCCGCGACTGACCTCGGCTACCTCCTGCACAAGCACCCCGACCGCGTGCAGGAGTTCAAGCAGTCCTTCGGCACCGTCACCGTCTTCTACCCCGAAGCCACCGACGAGCGGTGCACGGTCGCACTGATGCTCAACGTCGACCCGGTCCGGCTGGCGCGATCGCGAGCCAAGAATGCTCCCGACTTCAGCCTCGCCCAGTACGTCAACGACCGCTCCTACGCCGCCTCGTCGCTGCTGGGCGTGGCGATGGCCGACGTGTTCAGCACCGCGCGCAGCGGCCGCTGCAACGCCAACCAGGAGCTCGCCGACTCCGCGATCCCGCTCGAGATCGTCATCCCGGTCCTTCCATGCCGCGGAGGCGCAGACATCGCGCACCGGCTATTCGAGCCGCTGGGCTGGACGGTCGAGGCCGAACCGATCCCACTCGACGAAGCCTTCGCCGAATGGGGCGACTCCCGCTACGTCCGCCTCAAGCTGACAGGCGTGGTCAGGCTGGCCGATGCGCTTAACCAGCTCCATGTCCTGTTGCCGGTGCTCGATGAGTCCAAGCACTACTGGCAAGGACCTGACGAAGTCGACAAGCTCCTGCGGTCCGGCGAGGGCTGGCTCGCGACCCACCCCGACGCGAACCTGATCACTCGCCGCTACCTCGGACGCCGCGGCGGCCTCACCCGCACCGCGCTGGCGCGGCTCGCCGAGCTCGGCGACGAGGTCGAAGAGGCCATCGAGCCGGCTGAGGAGGAAGAAGTCCTGCAGCCCGAGGAGAAGCGGATCCCGCTCAACACGCAGCGGCACGACGCGGTCCACCAGTCGCTGCTCGACCTCGGGGCGCGTTCGGTCATCGACCTCGGGTGCGGCCCTGGCCAGTTCCTGGACCGGCTGGTCAAGACTCCGGCCTTCTCCCGTATCGCCGGGTGCGACGTGTCCACCCGTTCACTCCAGTACGCCGCACGGCGCCTGCGCATCGAACGGATGAGTGAGCGACAGTCCGAGCGCGTCGAGCTGTTCCAGAGCGCGCTGACCTATGAGGACGAGCGCTTCGCCGGCTTCGACGCCGCCGTGCTGATGGAGGTCGTCGAGCACGTCGACCCTCCCCGGCTCGAAGCCCTAGAACGGGTCGTGTTCGGCTCTGCCAAGCCGGGTGCCGTCATCGTGACGACCCCGAACTGCGAGTACAACGAACTCTACGAAGGGCTTGTCGGGATGCGGCACCCAGACCACCGGTTCGAGTGGAACCGCCAAGAGTTCGCCGACTGGTCCGACCACGTCGCCTCGATTTACGGCTATGTGGTCGAGCGTCGCGGCATCGGCGACCTTGACGACACGCTCGGTACCCCGACCCAGATGGCGATCTTCACCCGGAAGGAGGGCAGCGATGACTGAGTCATCAACCGAGAAGCAGCAGGTCACGGTTCCCGCGATGGGCCTCGTCGTCTTGGTCGGCATCTCGGGCAGCGGCAAGTCCACCTTCGCTCGCACCCACTTCAAGTCCACCGAAGTCATCTCCAGCGACTTCTGCCGTGGCCTGGTGGCCGACGACGAGAACGACCAGTCCGCCACTCCCGATGCGTTCGACGTCCTCCACTACATCGTCGGCACCCGGCTGCGGCGGGGGCTGCTCACCGTCGTCGATGCCACCAACGTCCAGCAGCAGGCCCGCGCTTCGCTCATCAAGCTGGCCAAGAGCCACGACGTGCTCGTCGATGCCATCGTCATCGACGTCCCTGACACCGTCGCGATCGAGCGGAACAAGCAGCGGCCCGACCGGGACTTCGGCACGCACGTGGTCTCTCGGCAGCACCGCGACCTCAAGCGCTCCTTCCGGCGACTCAGCAAGGAGGGCTTCCGACGGGTCCACGTCCTGCGTGGCACCGATCAGATCGACGCCATTGAGATCGTCCGCGAACGGCCCTGGAACGACGGCAAGGACATCCACGGCCCGTTCGACATCATCGGTGACATCCACGGTTGCGCCTCCGAGCTGCGCTCGCTGCTCACCGAACTCGGCTGGGCGATCCAGTACGACGGCACGTCCGCGATCGATGCCACCCACCCCGACGGACGCCAGGCGGTCTTCGTCGGCGATCTCGTCGACCGCGGCCCGGACACCCCGGGAGTCCTGCGCTTGGTGATGGGCATGGTCGCCTCTGGCAACGCCTTGTGCGTCTCCGGAAACCACGAAGCCAAGCTTGTCCGCGCCCTCAAGGGCTCCAAGGTGACCGTCTCCCACGGACTTGCCGAGTCGCTGGCGCAGATGGAGGCGGAGCCCGAGGACTTCGGCAAGCAGGCACTCGACTTCATGGACGGGCTCATCAGCCACTACGTCCTCGACGACGGCAAGTTGGTCGTCGCCCACGCCGGACTCAAGGAGTCCTACCACGGCCGATCCTCCGCTCGGGTGCGGTCGTTCGCCCTCTACGGCGACACCACCGGAGAGACCGACGAGTACGGCCTGCCAGTCCGTTACCCCTGGGCCCAGGAGTACCGCGGCCAGGCCATGGTGGTCTACGGCCACACCCCGGTACCGAAGGCGGAGTGGATCAACAACACGATCTGCCTCGACACCGGCGTCGTCTTCGGGGGCCAGCTCACCGCGCTGCGCTACCCCGAGCGCGAGCTCGTATCAGTCCCGGCCGAACAGCAGTGGTACGAGCCCGTGCGACCGCTCACCCCGGCCGCGGGTGACCGCGAGGCCTCAGTCCTCAAGATCGGCGACGTCGCGGGCACCCGCTGGCTGGAGACCACCCATGCCGGCAAGGTCAAGATCCCCGAGGAGAACGCCGCGGCCGCGCTGGAGATCATGAGCCGCTTCGCGGTCGACCCGCGATGGCTGATCTACCTGCCGCCCACCATGTCCCCGGTCGCCACATCGAAGGTCGACGGGTTCCTGGAGCACCCAGAGCAGGCCTTCGAGGAGTACGCCGGCTGGGGCGTCACGCGTGTGGTGTGCGAAGAGAAGCACATGGGATCGCGCGCGATCGCCGTGATCACCAAAGACGCCGACGCCGCCGAACGACGCTTCAGCATCGGGGACGGCACCACCGGGGTCGTCTACACCCGCACGGGTCGCCCCTTCTTCGATGACACCACCGAACTCGTCGACCGGCTCCGTGCCGCGGCCGAGCCGCTCTTCGAATCGCTCGACACCGACTGGCTCGCCCTCGACTGCGAACTCCTGCCCTGGTCAGCGAAAGCCATCGAACTCATCAAAGCGCAGTACGCCTCGGTCGGCGCGGCCGCCCGCAGCGTGTTGCCCGAGGCATTGGCCGTGCTGGAGCAGGCTGTCGCGCGGGGTCTCGACGTTGGGGGACTCGTCGAGCGGTCACAGCAACGGCTCACCAACGCCGAGGCGTTCCGCGACAGCTACGCGGCCTACGTGCACCCCACCGATGGACTCGATGGAGTGACTCTCGCGCCGTTCCAGGTCCTAGCCTCGGAAGGCCGCGCGCTCGCGCTCACCGAGTCCCACGAGTGGCACCTCTCCGAGCTCGCCAAGATGGAAGGCGATCTGATCACTCCCACGCGGCACCGATTCGTCGACCTTGCGTCGCAGGACGAGCGCGAAGCCGCAACTCGATGGTGGCTCGACCTGACCGCGTCGGGAGGTGAGGGGATGGTCGTCAAGCCTGCGCATCTGACGGAAGGACGCGTCCAGCCGGGGATCAAGGTGCGCGGCCGTGAGTACCTGCGGATCATCTACGGCCCGGACTACACCGACTCCCTCGACGTACTGCGAGACAGGTTCCTCGGCAAGAAGCGCCAGCTCGCCCAGCGCGAGCACGGTCTCGGCATCGAGGCGCTGACCGCCTTCGTCGACCACGAGCCGCTCTGGAAGGTCCACCAGTCGGTGTTCGCGGTTCTCGCTCTGGAGTCCGAGCCAGTCGACCCGCGCCGGTAGGGATTAGAGCGGACCGCCAGATTCCGGCCACATATGGTCGGTCAGATCCCCGGGCTGCTCCACTACACTCCACATGTGACCGTGAGGTCCTCCCGTGTAAACCCGAGGAGATCCACGATCGTCCTAGCCCGTCCGTAGTGCCCGATCTCGTCCAGAGGTCGCAGGTTCAAATCCTGCCCCCGCTACAAAGTGCAAATGTGCAGGTCAGAGGCGGTTTTCGGAGAGATCCGGAGGCCGCCTCTGAAGGCGGCCCGCCACATGGTCGAGATGGTCGAGTCCTCCGGCGTCAGCGTCCTGGCCTCTCGCGTCCGCGACTGGAGGGAGGCGTGACAAGCGACGAGGCGGCAGCGCTGGGCCAGAAGTTCGGCGACGCAGACGTCGAAGGGGTGAGCGTTGTCGCGCGCGGGTCGAGAGGTGATGTCGAGATCCCGGTGGCAGTGGATGCCGACGGCGAGGCGACCGGCACCGACCAGGCCGGCGCACTGGTGCACGAGCTGACCGAACCGCGTTGCGACACGGGCGACCCGAACTCGATCCTTCCCTGACCGGACCGGGTGTACGTCGAAGCCGGGGCGACCACAGCCGCGTACCTCGCCTGCCACCCCCAAGGCCAGACTCCCGGTCGGGTGGCCGCGGACTTCGGCATCCAGAGCAACTCACTGCACACCCGGCTCGGCGAACTCCGGAAGTGGCTGGGGAAGAAGCCGGGCACCGACGAGTGGTACCTGCCGGCAGCCCAACGAATCCGCGGCCGCCAGGCCTACCGCCTCTCGGATGTTCTCGTCGACGCGGACCTCTTCCGTCGGCTCCGGGCGCGCGGAGAAGCGCTCGGCCCGAGGGGGATCGACGACTTCCGCAGGGCGCTTGAACTGGTGACGGGCCAGCCGTACGACCAGCAGCGTCCCAAGGGCTATGGGTGGCTATCTGACAATCCCGTCGATCACTTCCTGACGGCGGCGATCGTAGACGTCGCCCATGTGTTCTCCACGCACTCCTTGGCCGAAGGCAGCCCGCGCGATGCACTGTGGGCGGCAGAGAAGGCGATCGCCGCCGCGCCGTTCGAGGACAAGCCTCGGCTGGACCTCGCCCGCGCGATGAAGGCCCTGTGCCCGGAAGACCAGGCCGAGGCCTACCTCGAGACGCAACTGCTCAACCGCACCGACGACGACCGCCCACCCCTCGATCCCTCCTGTCGGACGAAGGAAATCCTCCACCGGACGGACCGAAACCGCCGAGGCTGAACTCGTTGGCTGCCAGACCTGGCTTCGTCGACGGCCGACTCGACACTCTGCGTTAGGTGAGACCACTCGAAAGGTCCGGGTACGCAGCGCCCCGCCGCCGGGGAAGCCCTGCCGCTGCACCTCAAGAACCGCTGAATGCGCCTAGCCGGGGCCCTACCGCCGGTTAAGCCGCCAGTCGAACTCCCCGTTCTCATCAAGATTGATAGCCAACGCCCCGGCGACCAGGAAGCCGCACGTGCCCGCGAGCACGATAGCGCCCAGCACGTCAACGAAAGACGGAAGAGCGGTTGCAGCGAGGATCGTACCTAGGATCATTCCCAAGAACGGCATCAGCGAACTTGGGGCCGGTCGAAACACCAAAGGCCCCTTGCGACGCTGGCGCCGGGCCACAACTAGGCCACCCACTAGGCCGAATAGAATGATACCCGTATCCAGCAGCAGGGCCGATATCCAATGCTCCAGCGCCAGCCAGAAGGCCACGTAGCCCAAGCCGCCCGTGACAAGTGCGGCGCCCAGAGCGATCACCCTCCACGACCTCGGGGTGTAGGGGCGGGAGTCCGGTGGGCCGTCTAGCATTCCCAATCCCCCAGTAGGCGTCGAATCGCTGGGAATTTGTCTGTCAGGCGGTCAATGCCTTTGTAGGCGAAATAGGCAACGAGGCCTCCAACCACGAAGCTCGCGCCGCCGACTGCGATAGCAGACGCGCCAAAGCCAATCGCCACAGCCGCGGCCGCTTCGCCCGCGGCGATCGATCCGGCGCCCACCAAGGTGGCCGTGAGCACGCGGTTGGCTCGCTGGTGGCCGGTGAGGTCGGAGCGACCGCCGTCAAGGATGAGTTGTGCCAGCGCGCTGCCTACGCCGCCCACGGGCGCTTTCACCGCGATTCGGATGCGCGAAGGCAGCCGATATCCCAGGGTCTTCTCACGATGCTCCAGCAGGGCGCCGGCCGGGAGTGTCGTCGACAAGTACCTGATGGCCGTCCCGAAGGTCTTGCGCACCAGCGGGGAATTGCCTGACTGCGATCCACTCCCGCCACTCCCGCCGGCGTCGAGGCCGAGGGGGGGGACTGTCAGATTTCCGGTGTAACTGGCCACTGGCGTCCTTAGTTGTCCGAGGGGTTGATGCGTCCCTCGAAGGTGATGGCGAAGGCGTTGAGTGCGGCCTTCCATCGGATGACCCATCGTGCCCGACCGGTGCCGGTCGGGTCGAGTGAGCGGGTCACCAGGTACAGGCACTTCAAGGCGGCGGCGTCGTTGGGGAAGTGGCCCCTGGCGCGGACCGCACGGTGGTAGCGGGCGTTGAGTGACTCGATCGCGTTGGTGGTGCAGATGATCTTGCGGATCTCCACGTCGTAGTCCAGGAACGGGATGAACTCGGTCCAGGCGTTGCGCCACAGCTTCACCGCGGCCGGGTACTTGCTGCCCCACCTGTCGGCGAACTCCTCGAGCCGTGCGGCCGCGGTCTCG
This sequence comes from Nocardioides sp., assembly GCA_041393675.1. Lineage (GTDB taxonomy): Bacteria > Actinomycetota > Actinomycetes > Propionibacteriales > Nocardioidaceae > Nocardioides. The sequence continues at coordinate 7,681 of JAWKJR010000011.1, forward strand.
GCGTTGACCGCGGTGTAGATCGGCCGCAGGTCCTTGGCCATGGCCTCCCAGTCCTGCCGGGCGGCGTAGCGGAAGGTGTTGCGGATCAGGTGGATGATGCAGGTCTGGACCGCGGTGAACTCCCAGGTCGTGGTGATCGCGTCGGGCAGTCCCTTCAACCCGTCGCAGACCGCGATCAGCACGTCTTCAACACCGCGGTTCTTCAGCTCGGTGAGCACGTTGAGCCAGAACTTGGCGCCCTCGCCGCCGTCGCCGGCCCAGATCCCCAAGATGTCCCGTTCACCGGCGGTGGTGACGCCGATGACGATGTAGAACGGCTTGTTGGTGACCTGCCCGTCACGGACCTTGACCACCAGCGCGTCGATGAAGATCACCGGGTAGACCCGGTCCAGCGGACGGGTCTGCCATTCGGCACCGCAACCCAGCGAATCCGCGGCCGGCAGGTCTACCACCTGTCTGATGTGCTCGTCGACGCGGACCTCTTCCGTCGGCTCCGTTCGCGCGGAGGAGCGCTCGGCCCGAGGGGGATCGACGACTTCCGGAAGGCACTCGAACTGGTGACGGGCCAGCCGTACGACCAGCGGCGTCCCAAGGGGTACGGGTGGCTGGCCGACAATCCTGTCGATCACTACCTGACAGCGGCGATCGTCGACGTCGCCCACGTGTTCGCCACGCACTCCTTGGCCGAGGGGCGTCCGCGCGATGCGCTGTGGGCTGCCGAGCCATCGCCGCCGCGCCGTTCGAGGACAAGCCCCGGCTGGACCTCGCCCGCGCGATGAAGGCCTTGGGTCAAGACGACCAGGCCGAGGCATACCTGGACAAGCAGCTGTTCAACCGAACCGACGACGACCGGCCGCCGCTCGATCCCTCCGACCGGACGAACGAGGTGTTCAACCGGATGGATCGAAACCACCTGCAGGGGTAGGTCTTCCTCACGGCTGCCGGACCTAGGGTTCGCGCCCCGGGTCTGGAGGCTGGCCGGCCGCTGCGTCGGCGGCGCGTCGTAGGAACAGCAATGTGAAGATCGCCGAGGCGATGACGACAAGCAATACCCCCGGGATCATTGCCGAACCCGGCCTTCCCGCGAACGTGGCGGCAACTGCGATGCCCACGACAGAGCCAACCGAGGTGATGCCCTGCATCGCGCTCCTTGAGACAGAGCGCCCTCCCCACTCGCGGGTCCGCCACGCGACGAAACCCGCCAGCAAGCCCAGCAGCCCGGCACCAGGAAACGCGATCGCCGCGATGACCGACATCTCATGTCGACCGTCGGACGGCGCGTCAGCAATGGCGATGAGAAAGCCCGCGATACCCATGCCGAGCAGACCCAGGGCGAGCAGCGCAAACGATCGCCTGCTAGTCGTCATACCAGTCACCATAGAGCCAACGGACGGCACCGATATGGTCCGTTCCCAAGTCGAGTGCCTCGTTGGCGATGAAGGAGGTACCGGTTGTAGCCCCGAAGCCGGCGACTGCACCAAGGAAGCAACCTCCGCCTGCGGTGGGCACTGCGGTGACCCCGCAGACCCCAGTTGCGACCAATGCCCCAGCGGCATCCGAGCCGCCTGCGATCGCCGCCTGCATTACGGGGCGGGTCAGTCGTTGTCGCATCGACAGGTCGTCCCGGTCGAGGTCAACGATGAGTTGGGTGGCCGCGCCCCCGTAGGGGCCGATGATACGGGTCGCTGCTTGGCCTTTGATGATGGTCCTCTTGAGCATCTCGGTGGTGGTCGCCACCAGCCACGTGGCCGGGTCTGCGAGTCTCGTCAGGGGGGTCGATGTGCGCGGCGGCTTCGGGCGGCTCGAGGGGATGGGTGCGTCGACGTGGTAGTTGTCGTAGTAGTCGATGACCCATTGGGGTCGCCAGTCGTGGGGGAAAAACTGGCGGTGATCCCAGGACGGTATCGAGCCACCGCCGACGGTTGGCCCGGGATCGGAGTAGTCGTCGTCAACTTCTTGGGCGTCGACCCCGGGGACAGCGGCGGCGTGGGGGTCTGGAGTGGTGTCGCAGCGGATGGCGCCCTCGCATTGCGTCGGGCTTCGTCCGCCCGGATCGCTCCAGCCGGCGGGATTGTTGACCGCGTAGGCGTAGGCCCCGGCAACGTGCCGGCTTCGATTGGCTCAGAAGTGGGTCGGTGGTGAGGAAACGGCCTTGGGCGGGGTCGTATGGTCGAGCGCCGATCTGGGTGAGAGCGGCGTTGTCGGGGTCCTTGGTACCGCCGACGAACCGGCGCTCGCCGGGAAGTGCGTCGGTGCCTCGGGGTTGTCCGTAGGGGGTTTGCCGATAGCCGGTGAGGGTGCTCTAGTCTGAGCCGACAGTGCGTCCGCTCGCAGGCAAGGAACCGGCAGTGAAGGTTTGTGGGGGCGACCGGCGGCGCGTTGCTGGCACGTTGGGTGCCCTGGTGGTCGTGCTGGCGACCATAGCCCTTCCGCTGTACGCCGGGACCGCTGTGGCGGATGGGGCACCGGCTACCCCGCAGCCGGTGCCTGCACCGAGCGCGTCCGGCGCGGGCGAGGCGATCCGGACCCTTCCGCTCCTCGCGGACGACAGCCTCGTCGCCAGGCGCCTTCCCACCGCAAACGACCTGGCCGACGTCGACCGAGTCCGTGAGGTGGCGGAGGAGATCGCGCAGTCCGCCGGCGTCGCTGACGTCATGCCGGAGCTCTGGGGGGCGCTCGAGACCGCGGACCAGGAGTTCGCGACCGGCTCGGAGTACCCCTACGACTACCCGGGTTTCCGGTTCCTCATCGACGCGCTAACACCGGAGGTCGTCAGCGCGCATCCTGACGAGCTGGTGGAGCTGGCGGGCCTGCTGGCGGTCGCTGCCGCTTCCGTGCCCACCACCTTCTCCGACTCCGGGATCGAGTACGGAGTCGAGCCCGCTCAGGTGATCGCCCACGCCGTGGCCGCCAACGGGTCGTGCGACGCGACGCTCACGGAGGCGTGGCTGGTGTCGCTGGGCCGGGGACCCAGGGCAGAGGTCTACGACGAGCTGTTCGAGCGGGCGGCGGCACGATGCCCGGACGATCCCACGCCACGATGGCTGTGGGGTCATCGGATGGTCGAGGACAGCATCAACGGCACCGAGCCCATCGGCCTCTCACGAGCGCAGGCGTTGAGCCGTCCGCTGCGCTTCTTCGAGGAGTGGATGCGCGACGCGCCACTGTCTGAGCTGCCTCATGCGGGCCTGGCCGACGCTCTCGTGACCGAAGCCGAGGCGTTCGACCGCGCCCACGTGATGCCCTTCACCACCCGGTCCTACGCGCAGCGGGCGGTGGGAGAGTTTGGGACCGCGCTGGCGCTGAGGGACTCTCCGGAGTTCCGGGTCGGCTTGGCTCGGGCGCAGAGCTTGCTCGACGACGAGGCGACCATGGCCACGCTTGACGGAGTCGACCTGGAGCAGGTGCTCAGCTTCAACGAGTACGCCGCCAGCGTGGCGGAGGCGCAGCACCAGTTCGCTCGCGCCGCTGCCCTCGCCCATGCGCCGGTGAATGCGCCGGACCCGCAGACGCTGGTGTACTCCCCGGTGGTGGGGACCTCCCCAGTGGGTCGGCGGGTCGCGGGCCACCCCGGTGCTGCTGTTCGACGCCACCTATGGAGGCGCCGGAGGCGGCGTTGTCGATTGGCTCGGCACCATTCCCGACTATCGCGATGACCTGATCGTGGGGCCCTCGGCGCGGAGCCCCGACTGCCGGGGGCGCGCCCGGGTGCGCACTCTGATGGCCGCCGGCAGCGACATGGACCTGGTCGTGGAGGCCGCGGCGGACGCTGTCGTGGTCGATGCCGATCTGGCTGACTCGTGTTCCGACGCGGTTCTCGGCCTGCCGGCGATGTACCTCGAGGGGAGCTCGGAGTCGGTCACTGCCGACGATCTCCAGAACTTCTGGCGCTACGCTGGACGGCTCGGCCAGGCCCAGCAGGTCGCTCAAGCCTGGGTCAACGTCTCCGGTGACCCGGTCGGTCACCAACGGCTCGGTGAGATCTTCTTCCTACAGGAGGACTGGGAGAGCGCGGCTAGAGAGTTCCAGATCGCGGTGGACGCATCGCCGGAGCAGCCGCAATGGGTCGGGACGGAATGGACCTGGGAGGACCATCTGGAGGTCGAGCTGATGCTCGGCCTCGCCTTCGAGAAGGCCGGCAACGCCGCTGCCGCGCGCGAGGCCTACCGTCGAGCCGCGAGCGGTGTGCAGAATCCCGTCGACGACTTCGAGGTGCGCAGCCTTCGGCAGGGCGTCGCTGCCGCGGCGGATCTGCGACTCGGCACCGTCCTGCTCGACAGTGGCCAGCCCGGCCGCGCGGTGCGCTACCTCCACCGAGCCGCGGAGCTTGCTGAGGCTCACGACGCCGAGATGACGCAGTCCCCCCTCGACATCCTCGACACCTCACACCCGGTGAGCTCCGGAGCGGAGTACAACAACTATGCCGTGGCTCTGCTCGAGCTCGACCAAGAGGTGGACGAGGCGAGGAAGTACGCCGAGCTCGCCCTTGGCCGCGACCCGGAGAGCCCGGTGTACCGGGAGACGGCTGCCCAAGCGGGCGAGGCGGCCGGGTTGTCTCCGGAAGAGGTGACCGCCGAGTACACCGACGTGGTGGAACGGGACGCCACCGCCTTCCAGACCCTCAACAACCTCGGAGTGGGGTTTGCTGGCCAGGGCGACAGGCGCAGGGCTGAGGAGATGTTCGCGCAGGCGGTGGCGGCGAAATCGGACTATGCGCTCGGCTGGTTCAACCTGGGTGTGGTGCTAGCCGACGGCGCCACACCGCGCGACGTCCTTCGTTCCCAAGCAGCCCTGGCCCGCGCCGTCCGCCTCGACAGCGGTCTGCGCGCAGCCCCGATGGTGACCCGCACCGACCACTCGGCGGTGGTGACCGGGCTGGACGTCTCTCGTGCCGTTCCCGCGGTGTGGACCATCGGGTCACAGGCGCGATCACCCGTAGCCGGGCTCTCGTGGGCGCTGCTGCTGGTCGCGCTCATCCGGCTTGCGTGGAGCTTGGGAGTCGACCAGGTCGCAGGGGCCACCATCGCCCGGGCGCTGGTCACGCGAACTTGGCGAGGAGGCCCGCTGCGGCGCGCGTGGGCGTTGTCCAACCGGATGCTGAGTCTCGGCTGGGGTGTCCTCGCCTCGGGCGTCGTCGCCGCGTGGCCGTTCCTGACCGCCGGCTCGGGGGGCCTCCTCACCAGTGCGTTCATGCTTCTCGCGGTCGGCTCGGTCGCATGGCTGTTCGCCGGGACCCGATGGGCTTCGGCAAGGTCGCCACAACGGCGAGGCTGGGTGCCCAGCATCCTGGTGGGCGCGCTCACGGCGCTGGTCGGCTACGCCTTCGTGCCCGTCCCGGTCGACCCCAACGAAGACTTGCGCCGATCCGCGCGCTGGGCCGGTCCAACGCTGCTCGCTGCCCTCGCGTCGATCAGCCTTGTTGTCGCCCGGATCACGGGGTTCCCGCTGGTCCGGGTGGTGGGTGTGTCGTCACTCGCCATGCTGATGACGGCGCTGTTCCCGCTCAAGCCGTTCGACGGCGGGTTCGTCACCTCGCGGGTGGCCGAGATCGCCATTTCGGTCGTGCTCTTGGCCGCGTCGTCGCTCCTCGTCCTGGGCTGGGTGTGACTGCTGTGATCGGTGGCGCCGGGCGCGTACGACGACCTGCCGAGGTAGTCCCCGCCGGCGCACCTTGGGCGACGACTTCGTGCGCGGTCTCGCCGAGTCGGAGCTGGAGATCGATGCCGCGAACTTCGCCACCGTGGACGGACAGTCCACAACGGTGTTCGCCACCACTGTCGACGGTCCCTGGCTCGGGTATCTCCTCTGGAAGGACGGCTGCTGGCGGATCGCCGCGACTGAGCCGGCTCCATGAGGTGGCGGTGGGCGCTGCTGATCGCGCAGTCGAGCCTGCTCGCCTCCGGCCTGGCGGTGCCAGCGGCGTACGCCGGCCAGCCCTGGCTCCGTCCACCTGCACAGCCGCGTCGCGGGAGTCTTCGCCGGTGGGGGATCTCTTCGCGGGCCGGCACGTGCTGGTGCTCGTGCACGGGTGGACGGGAGCGGGTGCTGGCATGCGAGGAACGCAGAAGCTGCTGGAGTCGGAGGTGGGTGACGAGTCCGACATCCGGCGCGGGCCCACCCAACCATGGGTCGGGCACACCGATCGACCCACCCAGGAGAGGCGCTGCCCGAGGTCGGCGAGGGTCGGCCCAGCGGGCCGCTGACCCGCCGTGGTTGGGTGGGACCGTGGAGCTCCCCGCCTCGCTGATCGCCCTTGTCGCCGCTATCCATCCGTTGACGCCGGAGACCTGGGCGAAGGCCGCGGGGCTGTTCCGCACCGTCGAGCTGGACCGGGGCGAGCACCTGGTGCCGCCGGGGCGTCCGGCGACCCACCTCGGGCTGCTCGAGCGAGGCTGGGTGCGGGCCTACCACGTCGACGCGAACGGCACGGAGTACAGCAAGCACCTGTTCCACGGCCCGGCCCTGGTGGGGGACTACGCGTCGTTGCTGACGGGGGAGCCGGTGCGCACGCCGCAGCAGGCGCTCACGCCGGCCACCGTGCACGTCGCCGAGTGGAGTCGGGTCGTGGCGCTGTTCGACGCGCACCGCGATCTGGAGCGTCTGGCGCGGCGGTTCGCCGAGCTGCTCTACCTGGACAACGAGCGCCGAGAGATCGAGCTCGTGACGCTGCCCGCGAGCGAGCGCCTGCGCCTGCTGACGGAGCGGCATCCGAGCGTGACGCGCGACCTCCCGCTCTACCAGATCGCTGCCCATCTGGGCATCACGCCGACCCAGCTCAGCAGGATCCGCCGCCGCGACGGGTCCTCGACCTAGGTCGAGGACAACGGCCGCCGGGCATGGCACAACAGGGGGATGACCTCCACGAACCCCTCAGAGCGACGCTGGCGCTCCCTGTTCCTGGCCACCGGCGCCTGGACCCTGCTCGGCGCCGTCCCCGCGCTGGTTGACCCGGCCCGGACCTACCGCCGGTTCCACGCCGGCGAGCCCAGCGAGGAGGAGCTGCTCTTGTTCCGCGGGTCGTCCGGGCAGACCTTCCTGTTCGCGGTCGGCTATCTGGCGGCCGCGGTCGCCCCACGCCGGCATGCGCTCCTGGGCGCGCTCGGCGGCACGGGCAAGGCCGTGTACGCCGTGCGATTGCTACGCGAGGCGGCCGCGCGCCGGGCCGGACGGCTCACCCTGGTGGCCGCGGTGGGCGACCTGGCCTTCGCCGCCGGGCTCGCGGCATTCCTCGCGCGGTCCGGTGCCGCACGCACGCTGCTCGACGAGCTGGCCGAGCCGCCTCAGCCCGGCCCGTCGGGATGGGCCAGGTCGTAGGCGCGCGACAGCTTCTGGGGGACGACCATGCGCCAGGCGTCGACGACCAGCTCCCGCGCCTCGGCCGGGTCCAGCGCGATGAGATCCGACTCGACCCAGTGGAAGCGCAGGTCCATCGCGGACGGCAGCTGGAACTTGACCGGGTCGCTGGCGACCAGTGCCTCGCGCTCGTCCTTGGGGAAGGCGAAACCCATCATGGTCTCGTCGAGCGAGAAGGCGACGTACACGATCTGCCCGACCCGGAACTTGAGCCGGCCGCGCACGTAGACCTCGTAGGACCGCTCCAGCTCCGAGCCCAGGGCTCGGACGTCGTCTATCACCGCCACGCTTGCCTCGCGGAGATGGTCATCGCCCCTCACCCCGCCAACAGCCGGCGCGCCACCTCCAGGGTGTCGGCGGGGTCGACGAACGTGACGATGTCGGGCGGGTTCTCCAGCAGCGCCATGGCTCGCGGGTGCAGGTCGGTCGGTGCCTCCAGGAGCAGCGGGATCTCCAGGATCCGGCAGATGCGGAAGAGGTCGGAGAAGATCACGTCGTCGCGCTCGCGAGCCTCGGCGTCGGGCGCCACGATCTTGTGCACGTAGGCGATGAGCAGGTCGACCCGGTTCTTGGCGTTGATCAGGCGCACGTGGCGACCGTGCTTGTCGCGGCCGTTGGAGACCGGGATCGTGTCGTACCCGTCGCAGACCAGGGTGGTCAGCAGGGTCGAGTCGGTCCCCTCGAAGTAGCCGACTCTCTTGCGCGTCATCTTCTCGCCTCCTTCAGACCACGCCCTGGGCCAGCATCGCCGAGGCCACCTTGTCGAAGCCGGCGATGTTGGCACCGGCGACGTAGTTGCCGGGTTGGTCGTACTCGGCAGCCGCGGTGACGCAGCTGCGATGGATGTCGGTCATGATCCCCAGCAGCCGCGAGTCGACCTGCTCGCGGGTCCAGGCGGAGAAGGTGGCGTTCTGCACCATCTCCAGGCCGCTGACGGCGACACCGCCGGCATTGGCGGCCTTACCCGGGCCGAAGAGGATGCCGGAGTCGACGAAGCGGCGGACGGCGCCGGGCTCGGAGGGCATGTTCGCGCCCTCGGCGACGACGTACACGCCGTGCGACAGCAGGGTCGCGGCGTCCTCCTCGCTCAGCTCGTTCTGCGTGGCACAGGGGAGCGCGACCTCGGCGCCGGCCACGCCCCATGGTCGCCGCCCGGCGTGGAACTCGGCCCCGAACTGCTCGGCGTACTCCGCCAGCCGGCCGCGGCGCACCTCCTTGAGCTCGATGATCCAGGCCAGCTTCTCCTCGTCGATCCCGTCGGGGTCGTAGACGAACCCGGAGGAGTCCGACATGGTCAACACCTGGCCGCCGAGGCGCAGCACGTTCTCCGCGGCGTACTGCGCGACGTTGCCCGACCCCGAGATCAGGCAGTTCTTGTGGAAGATGCTGTCGTCGCGGGTCTTGAGCATCTGCTCGGCGAAGTAGACCACCCCGTAGCCGGTGGCCTCCGGCCGGATCAGGCTCCCGCCCCAGGCCGGGCCCTTGCCGGTCAGGACGCCGGTGAACTCGTTGGCGAGCCGCTTGTACTGGCCGAAAAGGAAGCCGATCTCCCGAGCGCCGACGCCGATGTCGCCCGCGGGGACGTCGGTGTGGGCGCCGATGTGGCGGGCCAGCTCGGTCATGAAGGACTGGCAGAAGCGCATCACCTCGGCGTCGCTGCGGCCCTTGGGCTCGAAGTCGAGCCGCCCTTGCCCCCGCCCATCGGCAAGGTGGTGAGGGCGTTCTTGAGGATCTGCTCGAACGCGAGGAACTTCAAGGTGCCGAGGGACACGTCCGATCGGAACCGCAGCCCACCCTTGTAGGGGCCGATCGCGCTGTTCATCTCGACCCGGTAGCCGCGGTTGACCTGGATCTCGCCCGCGTCGTCGACCCAGGGGACCCGGAAGGAGATCACCCGCTCGGGCTCGACCATCCGCTCCAGGATCCGCGCCTCGGCGTACTCCGGCGTGCGCTGCAGGACCGGCCACACCGAGCTGACCACCTCGGCGACCGCCTGGTGGAACTCCTCCTCGCCCGGGGTGCGGCCCGTGACCCACGCCATGAACTCGTCGCTCGACCGATGCGCTGATCGGAGCATCTGGTGCACCTCCGCCTGCTCACCGAGCGGTCGGGCTCGACCGCCCCGGCGGGCGCCCGGCACCTCGCGCCGGGGACACGTCCGTCGACTCCCACGCTAGACCGGCGGCGGCGCGCCGTCACGCCGGGCGGGGCGTGGCCCGGCGTACGCCGGCCGGCCCAGCCGACCGGCTCAGCCGACCGGGGCGAAGACCACCCGGGTGCCGGCGCGGGCCAGCATCGACCGGAACCAGACGAGCGCGACCGCGAACGTCACGGTAGTCGTCGCGGGGCCGAGGAAGGACTTGACCACGACGAACGTCGTGGGCGAGCGGCTGAGCAGCAGCCAGAGGGTGATGGCGAAGTTCACGGCGCTGGTGAAGCCCCACCACAAGGTGACCTGGCGGAAGAACCGCTGCAGGGTGGGGTGGGAGCGGGCCTGCTCCTCGATGGGCACGAAGTCGAGGACCAGCCGCTCGGCCAGGGGCCGCCCGACCACCACCGAGACGACGAACGCCGCGCCGACCAGCGCGGTGGTGATCGTCGGCTGGAGGAAGTTGACCAGGAGGCTTCCGGTGAGCAGCGCCGCGACCGTGCGCGCACCCAGACCGACGGTCGTCAGGACCAGCAGCCCGGTCACGCGCTTGCCGAGCAGGTAGCGGCGAGCCAGGGCCAGCACCGACCAGGCCAGGGCGCCGAGCAGCGCGGCGGTGACACCGACCAGCTCCAGCAGCCCCAGGAACAGCACGATGGGCACGACCTTGCCCTCGATGACGTTGGGCAGCGAGTGGCGCACCACCGTGCGCCAGTGCGGCACGAGCAACGTGGCGGGCAGGTGCACCGTCGGAGAACCCCCGGGAGACCAAGCGGATCGAGCGGGTGCCCCCGCCTTGCCGGGAACGGTACCCGACGCCTGGCTGCGGCCTGTTGCCGGGCCCGGACGGGTGCCACACTGGAGGAGAGGGGCGCTGTCGACGGGTCTTGAGCAGGTCGCGGTCGCGGACCTCGTGCGCGGACCGGCTACACGGGTCCCGCAGGGAGGGGGGCACATGGGCGTCGCGCAGCAGCGCTCGTCGGCGTGGCGCACCGTGCAGGCGGCGGCGGTGGAGTTCACCCACCAGCTCGTCATCGTCCTGATCGGTGCCTTCATCTACTTCCGGGTGCGCGGTCTGACCGAGGGCAAGTTCGCGACCGCGAGCGAGCATGGTCTCCAGGTCGCCGCCTTCGAGCACCGGCTCGGCCTCGAGCTCGAGACCCGGATGCAAAGCGTCATTCTCGGCCACGGCTGGCTGATCACCCTGGTCAACTGGATGTACATGTTCGGGCACTGGCCGGTCATCATCGTGACGCTGGTGTGGCTCTACGCCGCACGCCGCCCGAGGTTCCTCCTGCTGCGCAACGCCATGTTCATCTCCGGGGCGATCGGGCTGGTGATCTTCGCGACGTACGCCGTCGCGCCGCCGCGGCTGCTGGACCTCGGCATCGTGGACACCGTCACCCAGCGGTCCGTCTCCTACCGCGTGCTCCAGCCACCCGCGCTGGTCAACCAGTACGCCGCCCTGCCCAGCCTGCACCTGGGGTGGAACCTGCTCGTGGGCATCGTGCTGTTCGGCGCCACCCGCAATGTCGTCGTCCGGGTGTTCGCCGTGCTGAGCCCGATCGCGATGGCGCTCGCCGTCGTGATGACCGGCAACCACTACCTGGTCGACGGCATCCTCGGCTGCCTGATCGCGCTCTTCGGGCTAGCCGCCTCTACCGTCGTCACCCCGCGCCTGGTCGCCTTCGACCGGCGGCTGCGCGAGCGCCTGCAGCAGCGCCGGGTCGTCGAGGATCAGCCCGCCGACACCCCACGCGACCAGGCGCCGGGCGCGGTCCTCATCGGTGACAGCCCAGGCGACGACCAGGCCGTGGTGCCGCGCCAGCGTGCGCACCAGCCGGGCGGTGAGCAGCCGCTGGTGCACGACCACTCCGTCGAGCCGGACGCGGGACGGGAGCCGGCGCAGCAGCAGCAGCTCGAACCGGTTGCCGGCCGACCGGAACAGCCGGGCCGGGAGCGGGCCGGAGCGACCGCCGAACAGCCACCAGGCCTTGGTGGACAGGGTCAGTGAGCGCTCGGCGCCCACCAGGCGGCAGACCTCGGCGGGCAGGCACCGGGCCAGGCCACCCTTGAGATCGACCCACAGCCCCGGCTCCGGGCCGATCCAGCCGAGCGCCTCCTCCAGCACCGGCACGGTCGTGCCCCGCGGGAGGAGGTACCACCGCTCCCACAGCCGGGAGGTGCCCCAGATTCGCTTGGCGTGGCGAACCACCAGCCGGCCGCGGTGCCGGTGCACGTCCAGCTCGAGGTAGTCGGCCAGCCCCCGCGCGGCCTCGGTGGCGGCCGGGCCGTTGCCGGCGCGATGGGCGATCAGCTCGACCACGTCAGCTCCCTCGTGAGCGGCGGCCGGCTGCCGCCCAGCTCCACCGTACGCCGCCGTGGCGGCTCACTGGCCCCGAGCGAACTCCAGGGCCTCGGCGAGCAGCTCGCGCCACCGGTCGCGGTCGGGCTCGGGCAGCAGCAGCCACTCCCGGAAGACCTTGCCGGCCGGCGCGAACGGGTCACCGGCACCGGTCTCGACCAGTGCGGCGACCCGCTCGCGGGGGAGCTTGACGACCAGGGCGTCCTCGCGGGCGGCGTACGACGCGAAGAACCGGCCTGCGTAGCGGACGCACGGGTAGCCCATCATCGTCGATCGGCTGACGAGCGGGTCGTAGCGCAGGTCGTCGGTCAGCTCGTCGTAGAGCTCCTGGGCCGTCATGGGGCCGATGCTGCCTCACTCGGCCGGCCGGGAGAAGACCTGGAACAGCTGGCCGGCCGGGTCCTGCAGGTAGGCGAACGCCGGCCCGGCGGACGGCGCGAGCTGAGCGGCCACGACCGTGGCGCCGAGCCCGGCCGCCGCCGCGCAGGTGGCGGCGACGTCGGCCACGAGGATCGAGAAGACCGCGTGGCCGGGCCGGCCCGGCATCGGCTGGGTGAGTCCGCCGATCGGGGCGTCCGCGCCCGGCACCATCGCCAGGCGGTAGTCGGCGCCCTGGGCTGCGGCGTTGGGATCGGGGACGAAGGTCCAGCCGAACAGGCCGCCGTAGAAGGACTCGAGGGCGTCGACGTCGCCGGCGGCGACCTCGAACCAGGCGAGCGACGGTGTGGGCGCGGTCATGGTGGGCTCCCGGTGGGTGGGTCCGGTCCTGGTGACCGGGTTCGCGACCACGCTCGCAGCGCCCGGCGACAGCCCCCTGTCGGTGTTTCCGGCCCGAGTCCGCGCCGCTGCCGGGTGGCTACTCCCAGCTGGCCCGTCGCACCATCGCGGCGGGAAGGTCGCAGACGTGGCTGGGCCGCTCGGCCACCCGCGGCCCCGGAGCCCGCTCGGCCGCGGTGATGCGGTCCATCCGGAAGACACGCTCGTCGCCGCGCAGATGGCACCAGGCGGTGAGGTACTGCCCGTCGGGCCCGAGGACGACGTGGAACGGCTCGACCTCGCGCAGGGTCGCCGCTCCGCCGCGGTCGGTGTAGTGTGGCCGCAGGCGGCTGCCCTCGGGGACCGCGCGCCACACCTCTCGGCCCACCGCGGGGTCGAGCTCGGGGTGGGCTGGACAATCAGGCGCACCGCGTCGGTCATCTGCCGGGCCCGCCCGGCGGCGGTCGCGGGCATCGCCGCGACGATCTTGCGCAGGGCACTGCGGGCCTCGGTCGGCCAGGGCACCTGGGCGGTCCGGCTCAGCGCCACGGCCACCGCCGCGGCCTCCTCAGGGGTGAAGTTCAGGGGCGGGAGCGTCATCGAGGGATCGACGACGTACCCGCCGCGGCGGCCAGGGATCCCGCGCAGGGGCACGCCGGCCTGGCCGAGCGCGTCCAGGTCACGCTCGATGGTGCGGACGCTCACTTCGAAGCGCTCGGCCAGCCGGCGGGCGCTCGCCCCGCGGGCCGGCAGCGCGCAGCTCCTCCACCAGGGCGTAGAGCCGGTCGGTGCGGTTCACGCGGGCGACGCTAGCCCCGGCCGGGGACACCCGGATGCACCGGACGCCGTCGTCGTGGACCCTCCCGTCGCCGGCAGCCGGGCCGCCACCGCCAGGGCGACCGGTGCCCGATCGGGCAGACCCAGGCCGCGCGGATTGACTCGCACGCGCGCGGTGGAAGGATCGAGGAGAAGGCCGTCGGCGTCGCCCGGCGACGGCCCGGCTGGGGTGGCGATGGCGAGATCCGTGCTGGCCTCCGGTGCGGGCCACGTCGGGCAGCGCCGGCGCCGCGGTGTCGCCGCCACCGCGGCGATCGCCGAGGCGGCCGGTGCCGAGCTCTGGCCGCAGGCGCCGCGGCAGCCCGCTCCGGGACCGAGGCTGTTGCACGCCCTCCAGCGCAGCATCGGCAACCGCGCCTGCGCCGAGGTCGTGTCGGGGCGGGTGGGCGTACGCCGCCCGCCGCCATGGCCGGACCGCAGGCCGGGCCAGCTGGCGGTGCAGCGGCAGGCGACGCCGGGGCCAGGCTGGGTGGCGCAGCTGGCGGACCGGCTGAACACCCAGCACCGGAGCTGGCGGCCGCCGACGACCGGGTCCGCGGCCGGGCCCGGGGAGCCAAGCCGCTGCTCGGCAAGGGCCTCTGGATCCTGGTGGCGCGGCCGGACTCGGGCACCACGCGCAAGGTGCTCGCCGACCGTGGGATCACCCATGCGCAGCTGGTCGCCGCGGTGAAGAGCACCGCCAAGCCGCTGCTCCACGCCGCGGAGCGCGGCCGGGTGGATGCGATGTCCGCGCAGCGGTTCGGAGCCTTCCTGGTGTCGCGCTTCACGGTGTGGGGCTGCGACGCGCTGCTCCGGGCCTCGCTGGCGGAGTTCTACACCCGGTCCGGCAAGGCCGCGGCCGGTGAGTCGCCCCCCTCGGGGTCGGAGACCTTCCAGATCGCCCAGGCCCTCCGCGCGCGGGGCTGGACCGCCTACCTGCTCGACCTCGACATCCGTCGCCCGAGCCAGGTCGAGCCGCGCCGACGCCAGTTCGCGGCCCTCACCAAGGTCGGCATCGACCGAGTGCTCAGCAGGGCCGACATCGACGGGGGTGCGCTGAGCCAGATCACCGGCAAGGAGTACTACTTCGGCCTGACCTACGGGGCCGTCCACAACTTCATCGGGTCCCGCGGCACCACCTACCACGGCCAGTGGAACGTCTTTCCCGGTCGGGCGCGGCCGCGGGCGGTCACGCAGAAGGCGCTGCGCGCCTACCTGGACGGCGCCCGCCGGATCGTGGTCCTCGTGCCGTAGCGACCCGCCTAGCCGGCGACCGGCCTCGCCGTCACAGACTGAGGCGCAGCCCGCCCGATGCAGCCACCACGAGCGCCACGCTGGCGCTCGCCACGAGGGCCACCAGGTCTGCGACCGTGAGGCCGATGTCCGGCGCGTGCTTGAGGAGGGCCGGGACGGCCTCGGGACCGGATCCCACCGAGGTGCTGACCCGGCAGCGGCGCCGGCGTACGATGCGTGCCGTGAGACGGGGGATCGTCGGTGTGATCGTCGCCATCGTGCTGGCGGGGCTGCCTGGCGCTCTCGGAACGCCGGCGCGGGCGCGGACCGCCGACCTGTCGCTGAACTCGCCGGACCTCACCCTCGACGGCACCGCCTCCTTCTCCCTTCCGTTGGACGAGGTCGGCAGCCAGCCGGTGGACGTCGACATGTCGACGAGCTCGGCGCGGTCGGACGCCATGGCGGCGTGGCAACCCTGGGCGGACCAGACCACGACGGACGCCCTGGAGCTGCCGATCCGCGTCGGCGAGGTCGTGTGCATCCGCTACCGCGTGCACCACCCCGACGACACCGTCGGTCCGTGGTTCCAGCAGTGCACGGCGAGGGGCTGGCGCGACGAGGCCTTCGCCTCGGCTGGGGACGTGGCCGAGGTCCCGGCTCGAGACCTGCCCGGCGGAGACGGGCTCAGCCTGGGGCGCGCCGCGGACGGCTCGTCGTGCCCGATCTGTCCCCCGGCATGCACGTGGCGGCGGTGCTGGGCGTCGACCTCCTGGGGATCCGGCCGAGGACTACCGCAGCGTGCCGCAGTGGCAGGACCCGTCCGGGACGTCCACGCGCGCGGTTCGCTTCGCCAACCCCTTCGACCGCGTGCTGCTGCACACCGTCGCCACCGCCGGCTCCGGCCGCTACGTCACCAAGGCACGGAAGGGAACGTTCCCGATCGGCGCCGTCGTGGTGTTCCCGGCGTGGTACCCGTTCGACGCCGAGCTGCGCCCGCCCGCGACGCTGGCCGTCGCTCGCCCGCTCGCGCCGTGGCTGGATCTGAGCGCCGCGTTCACTCCCGCCGGGGTCTTGCTGCTCAGGTTCAGCAGCGACCTGCCGGCCGGCTGGCAACGCACGATCCAGGTGCGTCGCGGCGACAGCCGTCAGGCGGCGCCGCCCTGGCGTGCCGTGCAGCTGCCCCTTCAGGCCACTGGCCTCGTGCTGCCGCTTGGCACGGGCGCCACGCTGTGTGCTCGCGCCCGGATCGTCGACCCCGGAGGCGACCGGCGGCTCACCCGGCAGCGGTGCCTCAGCCGGCCCTACGACGACTCCGCCGGCCGTGCCCGGGGCCAGACCGATCCGGTCGCGGACCCCTACTTCGCCGATCGTCGGGCCACCCGGCTGCGGTCGCGCGCCGAGATCGCTTTGCCGCGCGTTCGGCGGGGGAGCCTGGCCGGGTATGTCTACACGACCTCCCGGCCGCTGCGCGCACCCCGGGTCGAGGTGTACCTCCCAGGGCGGGGATGGGACCTCGGCCAGGGAGTTGCCGAGACCCGGCGGGGGTGGCCGTCGGCCCAGTGGGGGCGGGTGCGCCGGACAGGCACGGTCCGGGTCCGCACCCGCGGTGGCTACGCATGGGGCGAGGACGTCTCCGGGCTGATCGTCGTCCCACCGTGGGCGCGGCGCTGGGTGACCAGCCCGCGATGGTGAGCTCGCCGGCAGCGGCGGGGTGCTACTCCGGCGGCCGGGCGATGTTGACCATCCACCCGATGCCGAACCGGTCGACGAGCTGGCCGAACTCGTCGCCCCACACCTGGACGGCCAGGTCGTTGTGGACGGTGCCGCCCTCGGCGAGCGCCGAGAACCAGCCGCGCAGCTCCTGGTCGTCGCCGCTCAGGCTGATCCACACACCGGCGGACGGCTGCATGCCCATGCCGGGTGGCATGTCGGCGCCCATCAGGGTGAAGCCCTGAGGCGTCTCGAGCTGGGCGTGCATGACCAGGTCCTCGCCCTCGCCCTCGGCGTGGCCGAAGTCGCCGTAGCTCGACACGGAGAGCTCTCCGCCGAAGACGGACCGGTAGAACTCCATGGCCTCCCGCGCGGTGTCGGTGAAGGAGAGATAGGGGTTGAGTCGCGACGCCATGGCGCCTCCTGGCTGCCGGCGGCGCCAGGCGCTGACGCCGCGCCGGGCCGGATCTCGGCCCGTGCAGGCACGCTAGCGCGGTTCGCCGACAGCAGTCAGCCGTGAGCCTCCCCGGCGGCCGCCGGACCGGGTGGCGGTTCGGGAGGCGGCGGGGGAGGCGTGATCGTCACGGTCGCCGCGCCGCGCACCACGGTGGCGCCGGTGACGTGGTCGACGACCACCGTGAACGTCTCGTCCGGCTCCTCGAGCGCGTCGGCCACGACGGTCACCTCGACGCCGAGCGCACGCTGGCCGGCGGGGATGGTGACCAGTTGGTCGAGGGGGTGAAGTCGGTCTCGTCTGCGGTGCCGGTGGCGGTGGCGACGTGCAGGGTCACCGGTCGGCTGCGCGGTCGGTCGAGGGTCACCCGCAGCGTGACCACGGCCGTCCCTCAAGGGGCTCGACGACCGAGGCGTCGCGAATGTCGAGGTTCGGCCGGGGGTCGTTGTCGCGGATCGTCCCGGTGGCCCGGGCGTCGGCAATGGTGAGGCGCCGGCCGCGGTCGAGCCGCAGCCGCATCCGCTCGCGCGCCTCGTCGATGCGGTCGCCGCGGACGCTCACCGCAACGCTCCGGCGCACGACACCGACCGGGAAGCGCACCCGGCGTACGACGCGGGTGAAGTCGTCCCCGGTCACCGCGCTCACGCTGGCGGTGCGCACGCGCACCGACACCCGGCGCGAGGTGGGCCGATCCAGCCGGAGCGTGAAGCGCAGCGTCGTCGGCGAGCCGGGGTCGCCCTCCCGCACCACGGTGTCGGGTACCGACACGGCCGGCACCGGCGGCGTGGGCCGGCCGCCCGGGCCCAACCTTGCGAAGCAGTAGCCGCGCGCCCGCGCCTCGCGCACGATCGCGGGCAGCGCCTGCAGCGTGATCGAGGATCGGGCCACCCCGTCGTGGAGCAGCACGACGTTGCTGCCGTGCGGGTGCAACGCGCCGAGCACCCGCCGGGCGATGGTCGCGGCATCGCCGAACTCCCAGTCGCGCGGGTCGACGTCCCACAGGACGGAGGTCAGGCCGAGCTCGCCGGCGACGCGGCGGACCCGGTCGTCCACGGCGCCGTACGGCGGTCGCATCAGCGCCGACGGGGTGACACCGGCGCTCCGGATCGCGGTCGCGGTCCGACGCAGCGTGCTGCGGATGCCGGCGTCGGTGAGGAAGAGCAGGTTCTCGTGCGCGTAGCTGTGGTTGCCGACCACGTGCCCGGCCCGCGCCGCGCGCCTGACTAGAGCAGGCGACGCGGCCACCCGCTGGCCGACCACGAAGAAGGTCGCGGGAACGCCCCTCTTCGCCAACGAGGTGAGGAAGCTCGGCGTCAGCGCCGAGGACGGCCCGTCGTCGAACGTCAGCGCCACCAGACCCGCCGAGCAGGGCCGGACAGCCCGCGCCGCAGACGCCGGCGCGCTGAGGAGCGGGCGCCGAGGAGGGGCGCAGCCAGCACCCCGAGTGCGGTGAGGGCACAGCCGGCCGCCCGGGCCTGCCGGGCGCGGCTCGGAAGCCCGCCCCACCGCCAGCACCCCACGATGCCATGGTAGGCGCGGGGCGGGCGGGGCTGGCCGCATCGTCGCCGGCATGGCGCTCCTGTCCAGAACCGCGTTGACGGCAGGGCCTGTCGACGGAGTGCCGCGTCACGGGGGTGGCGACCCCCGGCCGCGGGCCCGGAGCCGGTAGACCTCATAGCCGGCCACCTCGGCGACCTGGCGGTAGCGACGGTCCAGGACGGTTCGGGCCGCGGTCGGTTCGAGCTGCCAGCCGCCGAGCCGGTCCTGGGTGAGCACCCACGTCGGCGCCCGCGATCCCGACAAGGTCGCCGTCAAGTCGCGCAGCCGGGGGTCCCGCACCCGTACGGGCAGGCTCCACAGCTGGTCGTACGGGCTCTGCAGACCGGCGATGGTGACCACGTTGGCGCCCCCGAATGCCACGACGGCGGTGTCCGAGGGGCGCGCGTGCGCGCGCAGCCACAGCCCGGCGCGCTGGGAGGGGGACAGCGGGTGGGCGATCGCCAACGCGACCATGCCCACCACGGCGACGCCGGCGGCCCACAGCAGCGTCAGCCGCGCGGCACCTGCCCAGCGGTCGCGCTCGTGGATGGCGAGGGCCGCCGCCAGCACCAGTGCCGGGACCAGCCCCAAGAGGTAGTGCAGCCAGTAGCTGCCGCCGGCGAGGATCCCCACCAGCTCCCAGCCGGTAAGCGCCAGGGTGGCCACGCCCAGCGGGCTGCGGAGCAGCGTGCGCCGCAGCCGGTGAGCGGCCAGGCCGAGCAGCAGCAGGCCGCCACTGGTGGCGAGGGCGACCGGCAGGCGCGCTAGGCGCGACGGCGACCCCCCGGCGTCACCCGCGAGCTGCGCGGCCGCCTGGCCGCGGAACACCACCAGCGCGTCCCACAGGGCGCCGGGGCCCGTGCCCCGCGCCGCCGCCGCGGCCATCACGACCGCCCCGGTGGCCACGGCGCCGGCGGCCAGGGCCCCGAGTCCGCGCACCAGGCGCTGCCGGTCGTGGCCGCGCACGGCGTCGGTGACGACGTACGCCGCCCCGAAGACGGCCCCGTCCACGAGGTTCTGCTTCACCAGGGCCGCGGCCGCGGCCGCCGCGCCGGCGGCCAGGAGCAGGCCGGTCGTGCGGGGCGCCCCCGAACGCCGGCTACCGCTCAGCACCAGGGCGATCGAGCCCAGGACGAACGGCAGCGCCAGCAGCTCGCCGTCCACCTCGCGGGCGTCGAAAAGCGGCATCGAGACAAACGCCGCGCCGGCGACCGCGCACCAGCGGGCGCCGGCCTCCTGGGCCACGAGGCGGCCGATCCGGCTCGCCAGCAGCACGCTCGTCACGGCGGCCACCACTCCGAGCACCCGGAGTGCCACCAGCCCGCCCGCGGCGTGGGCCAGGGCGTAGAGCCCGATCAGCAAGGGTGGTCGGTCCACCCAGTAGCCGCCGTAGAGCGACCCCCGTGGGCGTGCCACTGGCCGGCCACCAGCAGGAAGCCCCCCTCGTCGGGGGCCGGCAGGGCGGCGAGCATCGGCAGTCGCAGGGCGGCGGCCGCGAGGGCCGCGCCGACCACGACCGCGCTGGTGACCCGCTCCGCGGTGGGCGTGTGCATCGACCCCAGCGTGCCTCGGGGACCTGAGCCCGTCCTGACCGGTGCGTCGCGAGGGCTCGGTGGCCGAGGTGGGAGTGCCAGACTTGCGTCGTGGCGAGGACGGTCGTGGCGACGGCCAACGTGCTGGGCTCCCTGGCTCGGGCGGACGCCCGGCTGGCGGTCGCGGCGGTCCTTGCCCGCGACCCCGATCTCGTCGGGCTGCAGGAGTGGAGCCCGCGCCGGGTCGGGCTGCTGGGGGAGTGGGCGTCGTACCGATGGCTGAGCGCGCCCCTGGGTGGCTGCGCCGTGGGTGTGCGCGCGGACCGGTACGCCGTGCGCCGCCGGCGGCTGGTGCCGCTGGGCCCGCCGCAGCGGGCCGACAACCCCGACCGCTGGTGGGGTCTCGAGCCACCCCGGCTTGCGCTGGCGGTGAGCCTCGTGGAGCGGGCCACGGCCCTGCGCGTGGGGATGGTGAGCTTCCACCTGACGCCGGGGGTGCAGCGTCGCGGTCGCTACCGCGACGACCGGCCGGCGCTGGTGGACCGGCACCGCCGCGAGGTCACGCGGCTGTCGAGCCTGGTGGCCCGGCTCATCGCCCACCACGACCGGGTCTATGCGGTGGGCGACTCCAACTTCGACGGACTCGCCCTGCCCGGTCTCGTCTCCTGCTGGGTGGGCCGGGAGTCGCACCCGGGGACGCTGGGCCCGCGACGGCACGTCGACGACGTGCTCGGCCTCGGCCCGGCGGACTCCGTCGAGCTGGTCGAGACGCCGTCGGACCACCGGGCCGTGGTCGTCTGGGTGGAGGGCGGCGGTGCCGAGGCCGGCTAGCGCACCCGGAACGTCGCAGATCCGACGCTGGTGTACTGGTCGGTGAGCAGGTAGTGCACGACGTAGCGACCAGGCGGCAGTGGCCAGGGCCGGCCCTGGTGGTCGCGCCCGAGCACGAGGGCGCCGCTCGTCGTGGGCGGCACAGCCCCTGCGTCGTGGCCGCCGGTGTAGGCCCACACCAGGTAGTCGTCCGTCTCGGGGTCCGCCGCCGCGGCGTGATAGACACCGATCCAGTCCCAGCGGTTGGCCGGGCCGTCGGTCCACCGCACGGTGATCGGCTCGCCCACGGTGTACGACTGTCGGTCGGTGCTCAGTCGCACCCTCGCGTGCTTCGGTCGCACGCTCAGGTCGTTGCCGGCCAGTACGCCGCCGGCTCCGACGAGGTCGACCCGATAGTCCCCGGTGGGAGCGTTGCCGTGGTGACGGTCGTGGTGCCGGACTCGCCGGTCGTCTCGACGCGCCGCTGCGCCGGCCCGCTCAGCGTGACAGAACCAGGCCCGGACCCGGGGGGCAACCGGTAGCTGACCTGCACCGGGTCACCGGCGGTGACCAGTCGCGCGGACAGGGCGACCATGGTTGGCAACGGGTGCGGCGTCACGGTGAGTCGGGTCAGCACGGCTCGGTGGTCGGAGGTCCACCGGGGGTAGCCGAGGTCGACCCCTGCCGCGCCGCTCTCGCCGACCAGCCGGCTGTCCACCAGCTCGACAGGGCCGCCGACGTAGGCGAAGTCGATCCGGCGCGGCGAGCCTCGCCGTCCCGCCACACCGCCCCAGGTGGTCCCGGGGTCGGCGACCGGGTCGGGGTGGACCTCGCGGTAGCTGTCGCGCAGGCCGGCACCGACCAGCGCCTCGCTGACCGGCCAGGCCACCGGCCCGATGCCGTCGTGCTGCGCCGCGGTCGCGGCTGTCCAGTCCAGGTGTGAGGGCTCGTTGAGGTCGCCGGTCAGGAGCACCGGCCAGCCGTCGGCCAGCAGGGACTCCGCCGCCGGCAGCAGCTTCGCGACGGTGGCCAGGCGCACCTCGGCCTCGGTGGCCAGCACCTGGTCCACTGCCACGCCGCGGGCGAGCCGGTTGGGGCCGTCGCGCACGTAGTCGAGGTGGGTGTTGACCATGGCGACGGCCTCGCCTGGACGGACCTCGAGGAAGGCGTAGCGGCCGTCGGCGCCGGACGGCTCGAGGATGGGGTACCTCGAGAGCAGCTGAAGCCCGACGTTGTAGTAGGGGTAGCCGGCAGCGGCGGCGATCCTGGGCAGTCGGTTGTAGGACTCCAGCACGCCGACCACGTCGGCGTCCAGGTCGGCCAGCACCGCGTCGGTGGCCCTGGTGCCGCCGTACTCGACGTTGAACACCAGCAGCGAGAGCGGGAGCGACGCGGGGGAGTCGCCGGTCGGCGCTGCGCTGCTGGGGTCGGGCGCCGGGTCGCCGTCGGCGGTGCACCCCTCGGCAGCGACCGTCACCAGCGCCAGCAAAGCGCAGGTGAACGTGGCTGCGAGGGGTCGCACGGCCGTCCCCGATCCTCCCGGGTTGAATGACCAGTCAGGCCTACGGTACGGAGCCGGCGCCGGGATGTCAGCCCCCCGGTCACTCATGCCAGGGCCCGGCCGCGCAGGCGGCCGGGCCCCTCCTGCTACCGGTCAGGACAGGTCGTAGCGGTCCAGCATCATCACCTTGTCCCAGGCGGCGACGAAGTCACGGGCGAACTTCTCGCCCGCGTCGTCGCTCGCGTAGACCTCGGCGACCGCCCGGAGCTCGGAGTTCGAGCCGAAGACCAGGTCGTTGCGGGTGCCGGTCCAGCGCACCTCGCCCGAGGCCCGGTCGCGGCCCTCGAAGGTCTCCTCCGACTCGTCGGTGGCCGACCAGCTGGTGGCCATGTCGAGCAGGTTGACGAAGTAGTCGTTCGTCAGCTGCCCGACCCGGTCGGTGAGGACTCCGTGCGAGGAGCCACCGTGGTTGGCGCCGAGCACCCGCAGGCCGCCGACCAGGACGGTCATCTCGGGCGCGGTGAGCGTCAGCAGGTTGGCCCGGTCGAGGAGGAGGTACTCCGCCTTGAGCTGGTGGCCCTTGCCGAGGTAGTTGCGGAAGCCGTCCGCGGTGGGCTCGAGCCACTCGAACGACTCGGCGTCGGTCTGCTCCGCCGAGGCGTCCATGCGGCCGGGCGTGAACGGCACCGTGACGTCGTGCCCGGCGTCGCGGGCGGCCTTCTCCACCGCCGCGCAGCCACCGAGGACGATCAGGTCGGCCAGGGACACCCGGGTGCCGCCGGTCGCCGACGCGTTGAACGACTCCTGGATCCCTTCCAGCGTGCGCAGCACCGTGGCGAGCTGGTCGGGCTGGTTGACGTCCCAACCGCTCTGCGGCTCCAGCCGGACCCGAGCGCCGTTCGCGCCGCCCCGCTTGTCGCTGCCGCGGAACGTCGAGGCCGACGCCCAGGCCGTGGCGACCAGCTGGGCGACGCTTAGGCCGGAGTCCAGGATCTGCTGCTTCAGCGAGGCCACGTCCGCGTCGCTGACCAGCGGGTGGTCCACGGCGGGGATCGGGTCCTGCCAGATCAGCGTCTCGGACGGCACCTCCGGGCCGAGATAGCGCTGGATCGGCCCCATGTCGCGGTGCGTGAGCTTGAACCACGCGCGAGCGAAGGCGTCGGAGAACTCCTCGAAGTTCGCCATGAAGCGGCGCGAGATCTGCTCGGAGACCGGGTCCATCCGCATGGCCATGTCGGCGGTGGACATCATCGGCGCGTGCCGCCGGTCGGCGTGCTCCGCGTCCGGGACGGCGTCGGCGCCGGCGCCGTCCTTGGGTCGCCACTGCTGGGCCCCTGCCGGGCTGGTGTGGAGCTCCCACTCGTAGCCGAACAAGGTCTCGAAGTAGCTGTTGTCCCAGGTGATCGGGGTCGGGGTCCAGGCGCCCTCCAGGCCACTGCTGATCGTGTCGGCCCCGGCGCCGCTGCCGAAGGTGCTGATCCACCCCAGCCCCTGCTCGGCCAGACCGGCCCCCTCGGGCTCGGGCCCGACGTACTGGTTCGGGTCGGCGGCGCCGTGCGTCTTGCCGAAGGTGTGGCCGCCCGCGGTCAGCGCGACGGTCTCCTCGTCGTTCATGGCCATCCGGCGGAACGTCTCGCGGACGTCGCGCCCGGAGGCGACCGGGTCGGGGTTGCCGTTGGGGCCCTCCGGGTTGACGTAGATCAACCCCATCTGCACGGCCGCGAGCGGGTTCTCCAGGTCGCGGTCGCCGGTGTAGCGCTCGTCCCCGAGCCAGGTGTCCTCCGAGCCCCAGTAGACGTCCTCGTCGGGCTCCCAGACGTCCTCCCGGCCACCCGCGAAGCCGAAGGTCGCAAGCCCCATCGACTCCAGGGCAACATTGCCGGTGAGCACCATCAGGTCGGCCCAGGAGATCTTCTTGCCGTACTTCTTCTTGATCGGCCACAGCAGCCGACGGGCCTTGTCGAGGTTGACGTTGTCGGGCCAGCTGTTGAGCGGCGCGAAGCGCTGCATGCCCGCGCCCGCGCCACCGCGCCCGTCGTTGATCCGGTAGGTGCCGGCACTGTGCCAGGCCATCCGGATGAACAGCGGGCCGTAGTGGCCGTAGTCGGCCGGCCACCACTCCTGCGAGTCGGTCATCAGCGCGGCGATCTCGCTCTTCAGCTCGGCCAGGTCGAGGGAGCTGAACGCGGCGCGGTAGTCGAAGTCGTCGTCCATCGGGTCGCTGGCCGAGGAGTGCTTGCGCAGGATGGCCAGGTTGAGGCGGTCGGGCCACCAGTCGCGGTTGCCGCCACCGGTGGTGGGGTGGCGCGTCCCGTGGACGACGGGGCAGCCGCCTTCCCTCGACTCGTCCTGAACATCGCCGATCGCGGCGTCGTGCTGGTCACCAGGCATGGCGTTTCCTTTCGATGGTGCGGGTCAGGTGGGGGGTGAGCAGTCGGGGCAGTAGCCCCAGTAGACGACCTCGGCCTCGTCGATCACGAAGCCCCGGTCGTCGGAGGCGGTGAGGCAGGGCGTGTAGCCGACGGCACAGTCGACGTCGGCGATGGCACCGCAGGAGCGGCAGACCACGTGGTGGTGGTTGTCCCCCACGCGGGACTCGTAGCGGGCGACCGACCCCATGGGCTGGATGCGGCGGAGCAGGCCGGCATCGGTGAGCGCGCGGAGCACGTCGTACACCGCCTGGTGGGAGACGGCGCCGAGATCGTCGCGGACGGCCCCGAGGATGGCGTCGGTTTCGGCGTGGGGGTGCCGGTGCACGGCGCTCAGCACCGCGACCCGGGGGCGGGTGACCCGCAGCTGAGCGCCGCGGAGCAGCGCTGCGTAGTCGGTTGTGGGGGCCACCCCTGCAGTCTTGCGACGTTTCTGGAACTAGTCAAGAAAGTGCGGCTAGCCTCTGCTGGTGAAGGTGGCCGTCAGCGACGCCTGGGCGAGTACGTGACCCTCGATGGCGTCGGTGAGCTCGCTGACGTCGAAGCCGGGGGCCAGGGCAGGGTCTGTGTCGAGGGCGTACGCCGTGACACGGTAGCGATGCGTGCCCGACGGCGGGCACGGCCCGAACCAGCCGGTCGCCGTGGCCGAGTCGGCGTCGTTGGCTCCGGCGACGGCTCCGGTGGGAAGTGCGCCCTCGGCGACCGTCGCCGACGGGGCGATCCCGGCCAGCGCCCAGTGGACGAAGCCGTCGGCGTCCGGGTCGACGGCGATGACCGCCAGCGACAGCGCCCCGTCGGGGACCTGCGCGAAGGCCAGCGCCGGGGAGACGCCGTCGCCCTGGTCGGGGCAGGCGTAGCGCGCGGGGATGCTGCCGCCGGAGGCGAAGGAGCTGCTCGTCACCGTGAAGCCGCTGTCGCTGCCGGAACCGGCCGGCGGCAGCCGGTCACCCCCGCCCCCGCAGCCGGAGAGCGCGACCAGGGCGGCCGCTACGGCCCAGCGGCCAGGTTGTCGCCTCACGCCGACCAGTGTGGCACTCAGACGCGGACGCCGACCCCACGGAACAGCACCCAGGTGGCCCCGTCTGCCAGCGCCTGGAGCACCCGGTCCAGGGTGCGAGCGGTGCGCTTGCTCATCGGGTCCTCCTTCCGGGTCCACAGGGTGTCTGGAGGAGCGGCGGGCGGCCCGCCACGTACGTCGGGGGCGCACATCGGGCCCCACGCCGTGCGTGGGGCCCGATGCGGGGGGCGGCCGGGTGGGGCCGGCCGGACCGTGGCGACCTGGGGCTGGCCGGGTCAGATCGAGGCGGTGGCGGTGCAGGTCTCGCCGGTGGCCGGGTTGGTGGCCGAGGCGCGGACGGTGTCGGTGCCAGCGGCGTTCGCGAGCTTCCGCTTCAGGGTGAACGCACCGCTGGGTGCCTTGGTGGTGCGGTTGCCCTTGAAGACCTGGCCGCCGTTCTGGAGGACGCGCACGTTCCAGGTGGCGCCGTTGACGTTCTGGTCGACCTGGAACTCCATCTCGATGCCGCCGTCGCGCAGCCCCAGCTTCAGCTTGGAGGTGCTGGAGGCCGTGCAGGTGCCCGTGACCCGGACGTCGCCGTCCTTGGCGTGGGCGGGCATCGGCGCGGCCACCAGCGCGGCCGTGGCAGCGAGGGGGCGAGGGTGGCGAGCAGGGTGCGGGTGCTGGTCATGAGAGGCTCCTGGGTTGGGGGCGGATCTGATGTCCAAACCCTGGCGGCGCGCCGGTGCAGCCGGCCATCGCACGTTGGGTCTAGTACCTCAGGGCAGGGTGGACCGGGCGGCGTTCCGGCTCAGCCCAGCGCGGGAATCCGGCCCGCCCCTCCCGGTCGGGCTCACCGGTCGGGGCTCACCGGTCGGGGCTCACCGGCCCGCGCGCTCCGCCGCCCGGGCCAGGATCTCGACGACGTCGGCACCGAACGCGGCGTCCAGCTCGTGCGACGTACCGGCCGCCGCCGCGGCGACGAGCTCCTCGGCGGCGGTGGCGAGAATTCCTGGGAGCCGGTCGTCCCCGGGGCGCGGCGGCATCGAGGAGAAGCCGGCCTCACCCCAGACGGTGGCCTCGTAGCAGGCCACGGCAGCAGGCGCGAACTGGGTGAGGGTGACCGTGCTGCTCGCCCCGCTCTCGTGACCCAGCAGGAGGGTCACCAGGTCGCCGGCACCGGCCGCGGCGTCGACCTGGGTCACCCGGCCGAGCGCCGCGCTGAGCATCGAGACCGCATGCGGGCCGGTGTCCCACAGTGCGCCGCGCTCGTGGCGCCACGGCGAGTCGCCGAACACGTTCCCCGGCTCCTGCAGGGCGCTGAACCAGCGCAGCCAGCCGCCGAGCCAGCCGCTGGTCCGGCGACACTCGGCGAGCCACGCGCGGATCTCCGGGACGAACCGGTCGGTGAAGAAGACCACCGAGGCGACGCCGGCGGCCGAGGCGGCGTCCGCGAGCTCCCGGGCCTGTCCCGGGTCGAGCGCGACGGGCTTGTCCAGGAGCAGGTGTCGCCCGGCCCGGGCGGCCTGCACCGCCATCGGCGCCTGCACGTCCGGGGGCACCGCGAAGGCGACCGCGTCGACGTCGGCCAGCATGGCGTCGTACCCGTCGTGTCCGTCGTACGCCGTCGTGCCCAGCTCGCCGGCCAGCGCGGCCGCCTTCGCGGAATCGCGACCCCACACGCCGACCAGCTCGACGCCCGTGGCCTCGTGCAGCCCCGGGCCGTGCGCCAGCCGTGCCCACGGGCCGGTGCCCACGAGTCCGAACCTCATCTGCTGCTCCCTCCGCCCGCCGACGTGGCGGTCACCGTGAGGCTAGCGTCTCGCACCGGCGCACCGGCCACGCCGGCGGCGGGGGAGGGTCAGCAGTCGTTGGTGAAGTACTTGTGGATGTACACCACCTCGCCGATGCAGGTGTCGGTCTCGCCGTCGTCGTCGCCGTACTCGTTGAAGCCCTCGAAGCCGTCGACGTTGTCGTACCCACCGCCCCCCTCGATGGTGTCGTAGCCGTCGCCGCCCTCGGCGTAGTCGTCGCCGTCGTCGCCGTAGACCGCGTCGTTGCCGTCCCCGCCGCGCACCCAGTCGTTGCCGTCGCCGCCGTGGACGCAGTCGTTGCCGCCGGCGCCGAAGACGGCGTCGATGCCCGGCCCGCCGAACAGGTCGTCGTCGCCGCCGAGCCCGAAGATGATGTCGTTGCCGCCGAGCCCGAAGATGACGTCGGAGCCGGACGTGCCGTAGAGCACGTCGTCGCCGTTGGTGCCCCAGATGACGGCGCCGCTACCGTCCCCGACCGCGTCACCGCAGCTGCCGACGTCGATGGCCCAGGCACCGCCAGCCGGGACGGCGAGCGTGGTGGCCAGGGCGAGCGTGGCGGCCAGCGCTCCGCTGGCCGCGATCCTGCTGAGCTTCATGTCGTGTCCTCCCAGACGGTGCCGGCGTCCCCCCTGGCCGCCGGCGGTCACTGCAGGGTGTCGAGGTGACGTCACAACCGCGTCACAACGCCCAGGAGCGCCCGACCGTCGCGCACGGACGTCCCGGGGGCGGAACGGGGGATCCGGCTCCGGAGCCGTCATGGACGAACGGCTCCGGAGCCGGGCGTGGGGGTGGCTGGACCCCGAGGTCCGGGTCGGCCATGTCAGCAGTTGACCGCGAGCTCGACGTTGCAGGCGTCGTTCGCGGGGCCGCCGTCGGCCCGGTCGTTCCCCTGGTTGCCGCGCAGCACGTCGCGTGCCGCGCCACCCCAGAGCCGGTCGTTGTCCGGGCCGCCGTAGGCGTGGTCCTTGCCGTCGTCGCCACAGATCCGGTCGCGACCGGCGTCGCCGTACAGGTAGTCCGCCCCGGCGCTGCCGCGGACCTCGTCCTGGCCGTCGCCGCCCCACGCCTCGTCGGCGCCGTCGTTGCCGTCGAGCTGGTCCTGGCCGGCGTCGCCCCAGAGCTTGTCGCTGCCGCCGGAGCCGAGCAGCCGGTCGTCGCCGGTGCCGCCCCACAACTGGTCGTCGCCGCCGCCGCCGTCGAGCTGGTCGTCGCCGCCGCTGCCGTCGAGCCGGTCGTCGCCGGCATCGCCGGAGAGCATGTCGTCACCGGCGCTGCCGTCGAGCCGGTCGTCGCCGTTCCCGCCGCGCACGTCGTCGTCGCACGCGCCGCCGATCAGGGTGTCGTCGCCGTTCCCGCCGACGATCCGGTCCGCGCCGCCGAGGCCGCGGATGGTGTCGTTGCCACCACGCCCGTAGATGATGTCGTTGTAGGGCGTGCCGACGAGGATGTCCGCGTTCGGGCCGCCGATGATGACGGCGCCCGGCGTCGTGCAGCTGGCTGACGTCGTGGCCGTCGCCGGCCCGAGCGAGACGCCGAGAAACCCGGCTCCCACCAGGGTGGCCAGGGTCAATGGAACCTTCATGAGGTGCTCCTTCGTGGTCGTGGCCGGCGGTGTTGCCGACCGGACCAGCAGGAGACCTCCCCGCCCTCACCGCGGCGTCAGGACCAGGTCACAACCGCACCGAGGAGTCGCTCGAGGCGTCGGAGCCGCTGAAGAAGCGCGCCGGGTCGGGAGGCTGGGCGCCGATCTCGAGGTTGGCGCGGGTCCACCGGTCGAAGGCGCGCCGGGCCTCGCCGTGCCGGCGGGCCCGGACGAGCACGGTCACGAGCAGCTGGTGCGCCGGCTCGTCGTAGGGGTCCACGGCCAGCAGCCGGACCAGGTGTACGACGGCGTCGTCGATGTCCCCGGCGCGGCCCGCCAGCCGAGCGGCAGTCCGCAGGCTCTGCACGCGGACGGCGCGGACGTGGTCGCGGACCTCGCTGGCCCACGTCTCGTAGGGGTCGTCCTCGAAGGCCTCCCCGGCGTGCTCGGCGAGCAGGTCCGACAGCAGCGCCCGGGCCTCGGCCTCGCGGCCCTCCTCGGCTGCCCGACCGGCCTCCTCCGCGTCGGCTAGGAAGTCGTGCAGGTCCACCGAGACGTGCCGGGCGGACAGCCGCAGGCCCTGGTTGTCGCCCTCGATGACGTGGTCGGGCGACCACTGCTTGCCCGGGTCGAGCGCGGAGCGCAGCGTCGAGGCAGCACCGACAGCCGGTGTCCCGTCTTCGCGGGGTCGTCGTCGGGCCACAGCGTCTCGCACAGCTCGTCGCGGGGCACCGGCCGGTCGGACCGCGCCACGAGCAGCTTGAGCAGCGTGCGGGCCTGGCGCGACCGCCACGCCGAGGCTTGCACGGGGACGCCGTCGACGCTCACCTGGAGGGTGCCGAGCACGCGGATCTCGACGTGGGCCTGGGCGGTGACCCCGCCGGGGTGCAGTGGTCCGTCGGCCGCGAGCGTACGCCGCAGCCGACGCGCCGCCGAGCGGGCGGCCGCCCGGTGCTGGCGGGTGGCCGCCGGGCTGCGCCCGGCGGTGACCCGCACCCGGTCGGCCAGCAGGGCCGACCCGGCCCGGTCGTGCACCTCGAGGGCCGTGTCGAGCAGAGCCAGCGCCTCACGGTCGTCGTCGCTGGCCGCCGCCTGCAGCTCCAACGCCTCGCCGAGCGCGCGGCGTACCTTCCCGACCCGGGCGGCCTCCGCGGCCTCGGCAGCTCGCCCGGGGCGTCCTCGTCGCCGGCCGCCACGGCTACCCAGCCGCGGGCGACCAGCACCCGCGGCAGCTCGTCGGCGCCGGCCGCGGCGACGGCCTCGTCGGCGAGCTCGCGGGCCCGAGCCAGCTCGTCGTCCCGGGGACGGGTGGCCAGGATCGTCGCCAGCCGCCCGAGCGAGGGCACCAGGGTCTCCTGGGTGTCCACGTCGCGGGCCAGGTCGATGGCCTCCTCGAAGCCGGCCCGGGCGTCGTCCAGCAGCCCGGCCTGGTAGTCGGCCTCCGCGAGTCCCATCAGGGGTGCCGGCGTGCGGGACACCCCGTGCCGCCGGGCCAGATCCAGGCAGCGCAGGAAGGGCACCCGCGCCTCGCCCGGGCGGCCCAGGCCCAGCAGCGCCTCGCCGGCATTGAGCAGCGCCACCACGAAGCAGCCCACGGGCCCGATCCGGTCGGCGAGCGCGATCGCCCGCTCGGCGCTCACCAGCGCGCCCGCGAAGTCGGCGGCGACCAGCTGGGCGTCGGCAAGGTTGACCAGGGCGCGCTGCTCCTGCAGCAGATCACCGGCCAGGCGCGCGCGTTGGATCGCCTCGGCCAGCACGTTGTGGCGCCGGGCGCCGCTCAGCAGGATCGCCCGCGCCAGCAGCGCCCCCGCCACCGCGTCGTCATCGGCGGCGGGGTCGGCGCGGACGGCGGCCAGGGCCTCGTCCGCGACCTCGGTGGCTCCGGCGTGGTCGCCGAGCGCACGCAGCGACTGGGAGAGGCAGGCGAGCCGGCGCGATCGATCGCTGGAGGACTCCCCGTCGCCCTGCGGCAGGCGCTCCCCTCGGGCGATGGCCGCCGCGGTCGTGAAGTCGCCCCGCCCGTAGTGGGCCTGGGCGAGACGCCACACCAGGCCCGCCGGGGACGAGCCACCCGCGCACTCGGCAGCCACCGCCTCCAGGACGCGCTGGGCGGTCGTGGGATCGCCGGCCACGCGCGCAGCCTGGCCCCAGTGCAGGCGGAGCTGGACCGATCGTTGCGCGGGGGGCACCAGCCCCACCCCCCGCACGACCTCGGCCGCGGCGCCTCCGGCCGCGATCCGGTCGCCGGCCGACTCGATGACGGTCCGCGCCGTGTCCACGTCCTGGGCCAGGCACGCGGCCCGCAGCGCGGGCTCGGCCAGGTCGCGGGCGAGGTACCACTGGGCGGCGCGGGCCAGCCAGTCCCGCTCGTCGCTCGGAGGCGCCGGGAGGCAGGCGGCGACGAGCGGGATCACCTGCTCGTCGCCGTGGCGATCCTCGGCGAGGATCCCGGCGGCCACCAGCTCGTCGTACGCCGCTGGGGCGACCCCCCCGACGTCGACGACCAGCTCCCGGCTCACCGGACGCAGGTCGGCGAGCAGCTGCAGCAGCTGCCGGGCGTCGTCGCTCAGCACCCCGGCCAACGACTCCGACACCCACCCGGCGACCGGACCGTCGCGGCGCGCCAAGGTCTCGACGGGGTCGTCGGCGGTCTCCCACGGCCCGAGCCCGTCTGTCAGGGCGCAGCGAACCAAGGGCTCCCACCCGCCCGTGAGGCGGTGCAGCGTCTCCGCGATGCGCCGCTGGGCACCGGCGTCGGTGGCAGCCTCGATCTCTTGGACCAGCTCCTCGACCTGCTGGTGGTCCAGGGCTGTCCACGGGGCTGAGGACACGACCTCAGGAGGCTAGCAGCGGCCGGCAGATACCGGCGAGCTCGCGGGCTGGTCCAGGCTCCGCTCGCTGGCGTAGTAGCAGAACAGCAAGTATGCCGAGACCGCGCCGAGCAGGTGCCACACGGCGTGGCCCTGGAGCCTGGAGGTGGGGTCGCACCAGCCGTGCCGAGCCAGGTTCCACACGCCGAAGGCGACCGCCATCGTCGCGATCGCGCCGAGTCCGAAGCCCAGCGTGACGGTGGTCTCGTGGCGGCGGAGCAGCGCTGTCTCGAGGGCGATGGCGAGCAGCAACAGCGCCGCGAACGCGACGTTGCCGCCGAACATGAAGACGGGCACCTCGTGCGGCCAGGCCCCCGCCAGCTCGCACAGGACGAGGAAGCCGGCGAACAGGGCCACCCCGGTCGCGAGCCCTCGTCGCAGCCAGCGCATCGCGGCGTACGCCGCGGCGAACCCGGCCACGAGGTACATGCTGGCGGTGTCCAGGTGGCCGCCCCAGGCGCTCTGGGTGGCGTGCATGGCGCCGCTGCCCGGGCCGAGCAGCACGATGAGGCAGGCCAGGGCCGTCGGCAGCCAGGGACGGGCCGCCCAGCGCTCGCCCCACCGGTCCGGTCGCGAGGACCGCCAGGCGGCGAGCAGGCCGGCGAGCACGAAGCCGGCGTTGGAGTAGGTGTTGGCCGGCTGGCGCACCAGGCCCGGCCGGGGTTCCTCGCAGAACGTCGCCCCACGCCCGATGTCGGGGCCCAGCCAGCCGAGCCGCACGGCGAGCGCCAGCAGCCCGACGCTGGTGACCGCCACACCGGCGGTCACGAGGAAGGGGCGTGGGTCGCGCGTCAGACCGGGTCCGCCTCGGCGGTGTAGCTGAAGACCCGGTCGTCGTCCTTGGGGATGCCCTTGCAGGACAGGTCGGTGCCCTTCCAGCAGGCGAACCGGGTCGACGCGTTCGCCACGGTGAGCGTCACGCTCTTGATGGTGGCATAGGAGAAAGTGACCCGACGGCTTCCGTCGCCCTGCGCGTTGAGCTTGACGTTCACCATGGCGGTCGTGCCGTTGGTCCGGTCGATGCGCAGCTTCACGACCGGGGACGCCTTCTCCCACGGGCCTTCGACGTGGATGGCGATCTCCCAGTCACCCGTCAACGTCTCGGCGGGGACGAACTTCACGTGCCGGGCCGACATGTGGTCGACCGACTGGCTGCCACTCGCGGTGGCCGCTCCCGCGGTCAGGACGTGCGTCGTGGAGATGAGCGGCGTCACCGCCCAGGCTGCCCCCTCGGGGTAGCTGCTGGCCGGGACCAGGTTGCCGGAGGCGTACGCGCCGTACACCGACGCGAATCCCCCGTGCGCCTTGAGCGCTGCCGCCGTCGCCTTCGTCGACCACATGTCGGGGGACTTCTTGCTGTAGGCGCCGGCCTTCTCCCAGGCGGTCTTCACCACGGCGCGACCGTAGCGGCTGGTGAGGTACTCCCACCACACCCAGTTGCCGTACTGGTTGAAGCTGCCTGAGGAGTAGAAGTCCAGGGGGACGTGCGGCTGGGCGATCTGGCTGGCCGAGAGGTACTGCCGGTTGTCGTTGACGTTGTCGGCGAAGCGCTCCTCCATCCACGTCGCCGTCGACTCCATGAACCAGGGGTCCTCGTCGGTGTCGTAGGCGAACTGCACCGCGTGGAAGAACTCGTGGGCGGCGGTCACCTTCAGGCTGTTGAGTGCCGGTACACCGCCGTACTGGCCGGGGCTGTAGTCGTTGTCCAGCACGCAGTAGCCGAAGTACACGAACGGATAGCTGCTGTTCACCGGCTTCTCGGGCGTGCAGTAGCCGTAGAGACCGGAGCGGCCGAGGTCCTTGAGGTAGACGTCGAGCTTGGCGTTGCCGCCGCGCTTCTTGTCCGGTCTCGGCGCGCGGTAGTCGAACTTCCCGATCTCCTTCTTCCAGACCGCCTTCATGACGGTCATGGTCTCGTCCACCCAGGCGCGGGTGGCCCGATCGGTGTCGCCGCTGGCACTCACCCAGTGGACGCAGACGTGCTTGGTGCAGGTGTGCTTGGACGGGCTGGTGTAGCCGTCGTGCTGGGGATCATGGGCGCCCTGGGTGGGCCGGGCGAGCAGCCTCTTGGCCTGGTCCCGGTCGCCGGCGGAGAGCTGGGGAGCGCCAGCCGCAGGTCCCGCAGCGCGAGGGTGGCCTCCGCATCGCCGGACTTGGCCTGCCCGCTCAGGACCCGAGTGGCCGTCGCCAGGGCCTGCGCAGCAGCCTGGGCCGGCAGCGCGGGCTGGGCCGCGTGCCCGTCGTCGCCCAGCGCTCTCGGAGTGACCGCAGCCACCGGGGACGCGACGGGCAGGGACAGGACTGTCGCCAGGGCCGCCGTGGCCAGGGCGATCGAGCGCCGCATGGGTTCTCCCCCTCAAGAGTCGTGCCGTCGCGGGACGCGCAGCGCGCGGACACCGCACCCGCGGCTGCTCGCCGCGAGCCGGTACAGGACCCGCCCATCCTCTCCCGCAGCCGCGGTCCTGGCAGCGGAATGGCGAATCCCGTCGGGCACGCCGTGGGCCGCACGCTCAGCGCGCGGCCAGGGCGGCGGTCACAGCCGCGACGAGCCGGTCGGCGAAGTCGGCCGGCCGGGGCGCCAGGTCGTGGCGGGCGACGCAGGCGGCGCCGGTGCACCAGGCCGGGGGCCCGGCGTCCGGCAGAGCGGCGAGGTAGACATGCCCGCGACCCTCGCCGGGGGCGGGGACCTCGGCCTCCAGCCGGCGCGCGGCCGCCAGGACGGCGTCCGGGACGCCGTCGCCGTCGCGATCGGTGTCGACAGGCGCGTCGGGAGCCGCGGTCACCCAGTGCAGGCACCAGTGGTCGGTGCATCGCTGCCGGACGGCCAGCCCGGCGGCGTACAGCGTCGGCCCGGGCGTGGGCCCCGCCGGAGCCGTCCGCGCGCCGGCCAGTGCCGCCGTCGCAGCCGGCACCCGGCTGTGGTCGCGCGCCGCGACGCCCGCCACGCCCCACATCGTGGCGACGAAGCACAGCGCGAACGCCGTGGTGGCGGCGACCCGGAGAGGCGGCCGGAGGAGCGGCGAGGCACGAGGGACCTTTCGGTGGCGCCGGCCCGAGACGGCGGAGCTGATGGCAAGGCCAGGCTGAAGGTAAAGCCAGGCTAGGGGCGATCGGCCCGTGGTCCCGGCCCGCCCGACGGCGTGTCGCGAGGCCGGCGACTGGTCTGGACCAGTGCGGCGACGGTCGGCCGGCTCATCCCGCGGAGGCGATCTTCTCGATGAGCGCGGTGGTCGAGATCGCCGGTGTCCGGGGCAGGTAGACCACCTCGCAGATGTCGCCGAACTCGTCGAAGCGGCCCTTCCAGTCGTCGCCCATGACCAGCACGTCGGCGGCGAAGCGCTCGATGTACTCGCGCTTCTCCTCCAGGCTCTCCTCCAAGAAGACCTCGTCGACCGGCTTGAGCGCGGCCACGATGGCCATCCGCTCCTCCTCGCTGAAGACCGGCTCCCGACCCTTCTGCGCAGGTTCAGAGCGTCCGCAGACACGCCGACGACCAGGCGCTCGCCCAGGGCCGCCGCCCTTTCGATCACGCGCAGGTGCCCGACGTGGAACACGTCGAACGTCCCGAACGTGATGACCGTGCGCGCCATGCCCGGCATTCTGGCACGCGCGGCACGGCGGCCGGTCCACCGCCCGGGCGACTGGGCGTGGGGAGAATCGGTCGCGATGAGCCTGCCGCTGTCCATGATCACACCCGACCCGGCCGCCGACGCGCTGCGCCGTGCGGGGCTGCGGCGCATGCGGTCGGTCGCCGTCGCCTTGCTGCTGTTCGCCGCAGCGGTGTACGTCGCGACGCGCGGGCACGACGGTCTCTGGGGGTTCGTGAACGCGGGCGCGGAGGCCTCGATGGTCGGTGCCATCGCCGACTGGTTCGCCGTCACCGCCCTGTTCAAGCACCCGCTCGGGCTGCCCATCCCGCACACGGCGCTGGTACCCCGGCGCAAGGACGAGCTGGGCAGGGGCCTGGAGGAGTTCTTCGGCGAGAACTTCCTCCAGGAGGGCGTCATCCGCGACCGGGTCGCCGCCGCGGCCGTCTCCTCGCGGGTCGGCGCCTGGCTGGACGACCCAGCCACCGCACCCGGGTGGTCCACGAGGTGACCGATGTCGCGGCCATCGGCCTGGCCAAAGTGCGCGACGAGCACATCGCGGACTTCCTCAGCGAGGCGTTGGTGCCGCGGTTCCGCGAGGAGCCGATCGCCCCGCTGCTGGGCGGCCTGCTCGGGGAGACGGTGGCCGACGGGGTGCACCACAGCCTGGTCGACCTGATGCTCGACGAGCTGGGTCGCTGGCTGACGGAGAACCCCGAGACCTTCGCGGAGGTGCTGGAGGAGCGCGCCCCGTGGTGGGCCCCACCCCGGCTCAACCACGCGGTGACCGGTCGCATCTACACCGAGGCGATGCGCTGGGTCGCCGAGATCCGGGCCGACCCGAGCCACCACGCCCGAGAGGCCCTGGACTCGATGCTCGCCCAGCTGGCGCACGACCTCCAGCACGACTCCGAGACGGCCGCTCGCGCGGAGCGGCTCAAGGAGCGGGTGCTGGACCATCCGGCCGTCCTGGCCTCCGCCGTCTCGATGTGGGACGCCCTGCGCCGGGCGCTGCTGGCCTCGCTGCGTGACCCCTCCGGAGCCGTGCACGCGCGGCTGGACGGCGAGCTGGCCGCCTTCGCCGGCCGGCTGCGAGCCGACGCCGGCCTCCGCGCCCGGCTGGACGCCCTGGCCGCCGACCTGGCCGTGTTCGCGATCGACCGGTACGGCGCCGAGCTCACCGCTGTCATCACCCACACCATCGAGCGGTGGGACGGCAAGGAGGCGGCGCGGAGGATCGAGCTCCATGTCGGGCGAGACCTGCAGTTCATCCGGATCAACGGCACCATCGTCGGTGGGCTCGTCGGCGTGCTGATCCACGCGGTCTCGGTCCTGCTGCCGTAGCCGGCGCCTCCCACCGCGGCCGGGTGTCGTGGGACGATGAGGACGTGACAGACGTGCCGATCCGCGACGAGTCGATCCGCCTCGGTCAGTTCCTCAAGCTGGCCGACCTCGTGGAGACCGGCGCGGAGGCCAAGCCGCTGATCGCCGGCGGAGTCGTGCGCGTCAACGGCGAGGTCGAGACCAGGCGCGCGCGGCGGCTGGTCCCCGGCGACGAGATGTCCGTCGGGGCCGCGACGGCGCGAGTGGCCGCGGCCGCGGGCTGAGCTCGCTGCGGGCGAGTCGGGCCGCCCGGGTGCCCGGTCAGCTCACGCCGAGCAGGTCGACCACGAAGATCAGCGTCTCGCCGGGCTGGATGACGCCGCCCGCGCCGCGGTCGCCGTACGCCAGTTGGGGCGGGATGACCAGCCGGCGCCGACCGCCCACGCGCATCCCCTGCACTCCCTCATCCCATCCGGCGATCACCTGGCCGACGCCGAGCCGGAACTGCAAGGGGTGCCGCGGTTGTACGACGCGTCGAACTCCTCCCCGGTCGAGTGCGCGACGCCGACGTAGTGCACCGAGACGGTCGCGCCGGCCGTGGCCTCGGCACCCTCGCCCTCGGTGATGTCGATGACGACCAGCTCCTCGGGGGGCGGGCCGTCGGGAAAGTCGATCTCGGGCTTGTCCATGGGGTCCTTCGGGGTCGGGCCGGGGGGTGGGCTCAGCTGTGGTGGAGGTAGCTGTCGAGCTGGTCGCGCTCGAACTCCAGCTCCCCGATGCGGCTCTTCACGACGTCGCCGATGCTGATGATGCCGGTGAGCTGCCCGTCGCTGAGCACCGGCACGTGCCGGATGCGGTGCTCGGTCATGA
The DNA here is from genome assembly GCA_041393675.1 of Nocardioides sp. Taxonomy (GTDB): domain Bacteria; phylum Actinomycetota; class Actinomycetes; order Propionibacteriales; family Nocardioidaceae; genus Nocardioides. The sequence goes on from JAWKJR010000011.1 coordinate 45,371, forward strand.
GCGACATCAGCTCCTCGAGGGCGTGGTCGGGCTCCGTGGTGTGGACCTTTGCCGTCATGATCCCCGCGACGGGACCGGCGAGGGCGCCCTCGTCGGTGTGCAGGCGGCGGACGACGTCGCGCTCGGAGACGATGCCGTCGACCCGGCCGCCGTCCTGGCTCACGATGACGGCGCCGACGTTGTGCTCGGCCAGCAGCGCGAGCAGCTCGCGCACGGTGGCGTCCGGGCCGATGGTGATGACCTCGGCGCTGGGCTTGCTCTGTAGTACGTCTCGGATCCGCATGGTCGGCACCTCTCTGGGGCGGCTCGGCTTCGGCGTCGGCTCCAACCTAGTCGGGGCCCCGGTCGGACGACAGCCCTGGTCCGGACCTCAGTCGGGGGCTGCCGAGCCGCCGCCCGGCCCCGGCTCGTCGTGGCGGGCTCGGTGCGCCCTCAGGTCCGACACCGACCCCGGGCCACGGCGGGGGTCGTCGGGGTCGTCCCCGTCGGCGGGCGAGCCGAGGAAGGCGAGCGCTGCCTCGTGGAGATGGCCGTTGGAGGCCAAGGCGTTGCCCCCGAAGGGGCCGTCCTCGCCGGCGAGCGAGGTGAACCGGCCACCCGCCTCGCGGACGATGACGTCGAGCGCGGCCATGTCGTAGGTCGCCAGTGCGGGTTCGGCGGCGAGGTCGACCGCACCCTCCGCGAGCAGCATGTAGGACCAGAAGTCGCCATAGCCTCGGGTCCGCCAGCAGCGCCGCATCAGCGCGAGGAAGTCGTCGAGCTGGTCGCGCTCCTCCCAGCCGCTGAGCGAGGCGTAGGCCAGCGAGGCGTCCTCGAGTCGACGGACGTCCGAGACCTGGCAGCGCTGCGCCTTGAGCAGCGACTTGCCCGTCCAGGCTCCGTTGCCCGTCGAGGCCCACCAGCGCCGTTGCAGCGCCGGAGCGGACACCAGGCCGACGACGACCTCCTCGTCGACGACAAGTGCGATCAGAGTGGCCCACACCGGCACCCCGCGGACGAAGTTCTTGGTGCCGTCGATGGGGTCGATGATCCACTGCCGCCGGCTGTGGCCGGTGCTGCCGTGCTCCTCGCCGAGCACTGCGTCGCGTGAGCGGACACGGGAAAGGGTGCGCCGCAGCACGTCCTCGACGGCCAGATCGGCCTCCGTCACCGGAGTGAGATCGGGCTTGCTCATCACGTGGAGGTCGAGTGCCTTGAAGCGCCCGGTGCTCAGCGAGTCGGCGTCGTCGGCGAGGACGTGCGCCAGCCGCAGGTCATCGGTGTAGTCGGGGGTCGACATGCTCTCAGGCTAGGGCCACCCTGCCCGAAGGTCGTACGACGACTCGTTCGTCCAGGGTCTCGTCCGAGGCGGTGTGAGGTGTCCGGGTCTAGCCTGGCCGGCATGGAGATAGCCGGACTCCCCGCACACCCGCTCGTGGTGCACGCGGTCGTGGTGATCGGGCCCCTCGCGGCCCTGGCCGCGCTGGCCTTCGCGGTGCTGCCCCGAGGGCGCTGGCTGCTGCGCTGGCCGCTCGCCGTCGCGACGCTGGTGGCCGTGGTGGCGGCCGTGCTCGCGGCCTACTCCGGCCAGCAGCTGCTCGACGCACGCGGGCTGGGGCAGCTCGAGGCCGTTCGTCACCACCGCCAGCTCGGACTGCTGCTGCGCAACGTCATGCTCGGCTTCGGTCTCGCCGTGGCGCTGGGGCTGTGGCGGCTCGGGGGGCCGAGCGCGCTGGCCTCCGGGCGTGGGGGGCGTCCACAGCGGGGTGGGGCGGTCGACCTGGCGGTCTCCCTCCTGGTGGTCCTCGCGGCCCTCGCCGTGCTGGGCACGGTCGCACTCGCCGGGGACTCCGGGGCGCGCGCGGTCTGGGGCTGACCCGGTCACCTCGCGCGGTCAGCCCGCGGGCGCGGTCGCGCGAACTCAGGCGGTGGCGTCGTATCGCGCCGCCAGGAGCCGACGGAACGACTCCACCCGCTCGGGGTCGGCGACGCCGGAGGCGACCGCGGCGTCCAGGCCGCACTCTGGCTCGTCGAAGCCGTGGGTACAGCCGCGCGGGCACTCCTCGGTCATCTCGTCCAGGTCGGGGAACGCCTCGATGAGGTGCTCCGGGACGACGTGGGCCAGGCCGAAGGAGCGGATGCCGGGGGTGTCGATGATCGCGCCGCCCCCGGGGAGCGGCAGCATGACCGCACTGGTGGAGGTGTGCCGGCCGCGGCCGGTCACGGCGTTGACCCGGCCCACCTCGCGGTTGGCCTCGGGGACGAGCGCGTTGACCAGGGTGGACTTGCCGACACCGCTGTGGCCCACCAGGACGCTCACCCGGCCGGCCAGTCGTTCGCGCACCTCGGCGAGGTCGCCCCCGCGTCGGGTGACCACCCAGGGGACCCCCAGCGAGCGGTAGGTCGTGAGCAGGGTCCCGGGGTCGGCGAGATCGGCCTTGGTGAGGCAGAGCAGCGGCTGCATGCCGGCGTCGTACGCCGCGACGAGCGCGCGGTCGATGAGCCGCGGCCGCGGCTCGGGGTCGGCGAGGGCGGTGACGACGACCAGCTGGGAGGCGTTGGCGACGATGATCCGCTCGACGGCGTCGTCGTCGTCGGCGGTGCGTCGCAGCACGGTGGACCGGTCGGCCACCTCGACGATGCGCGCCAAGGAACCCTCGGTGCCGGACACGTCGCCGACGACGCGAACCCGGTCGCCCACGACGACGCCCTTGCGTCCCAGCGGGCGGGACTTCATCGCGGTGACGCGGGTCCCGTCGACGTCGAGGGTGAACCGCCCCCGGTCCACCGTGACGACGACGCCGCCCACGGCGTCGTCGTAGGTGGGGCGCTCCTTGGTGCGGGGGCGGGTCCGGCGCCGCGGGCGCTCGTAGTGCTCGTGGTCGTGCTCGTCGTAGCGACCGCTCACGCGGCGGCGTCCCTCGTCAGGTCCGCCCAGAGCCGCGCGAAGCCGGGGAAGGTCTTCGCCGTCGTGTCGACGTCCTCCACCGCGACCCCGTCGACTGCCGCCCCGACGATCAGCCCGGCATGGGCCATCCGATGGTCCGCGTAGGTGTGGAAGACCCCGCCGTGCAACCGGACTGGGCGGATGCTCAGCCCGTCAGCGTGCTCGGTGACGTCGGCGCCGAGGGCGCCCAGCTCGCGGGCCAGGGCCGCCAACCGGTCGGTCTCGTGGCCGCGGATGTGAGCGACCCCTCGCAGGTGCGAGGGCGAGTCGGCCAAGGCGCAGAGCGCGGCCAGGGCCGGGGTCAGCTCGCCGAGGTCGTGCAGGTCGAGGTCGATGCCGTGAAGTGCGCCCTGCCCGGTCACCCGCAGCCCCTCCGCACCGAGCTCGACCCGGCAGCCCATGTCCGTGAGGATCGCGCGCAGCGCATCGCCGGGCTGGGTGGTGGCGAGCGGCCAGTCCCGCACCAGCACCGAGCCCGCGGACACCGCGGCCAGGGCCAGGAACGGGGCGGCGTTGGACAGGTCGGGCTCGACGACCCGGTCCAGCGCCCGAACGCAGCCCGGCGACACCGCCCAGCGGTTCGCATCGCTGTCGTCGACCTGGACGCCGTGCTCGCGGAGCAGGGCGACGGTCATCTCGAGGTGGGGCAGCGATGGCACCGGCTTGCCGTCGTGGCGCACGTCCACACCGCGTTCGTAGCGGGCCCCGGCGAGCAGGAGCGCGGAGATGAACTGCGAGGACTCCGACGCGTCGATCACCACCGTGCCGCCGGCGACCGATCCTCGTCCTCGGACCGCGAACGGCAGCCCGCCGCGGCCCGCGTCGTCGACGTCCACGCCGAGGTCGCGCAGCGCGGTGAGCATCCGGCCCACGGGGCGCAGTCGCATGTGGGGGTCGCCGTCGAAGGTGACGGTGCCGCTCGAGAGTGCCGCGACCGGTGGGACGAACCGCATCACGGTGCCGGCCAGCCCGCAGTCGACGTGCGCGTCGGCGGCGAACGGGCCGGGCTCACCCGCCAGTCGGGGCCGGCGTCGTCGATCGCGGTGCCAAGGCCGCGCAGGGCGGCTGCCATCAAGGCGGTGTCCCGCGAGCGCAGTGCGCGCCGAACCGTCGACGGCCCGTCGGCGAGAGCCGCCAGGATCAGCGCTCGGTTCGTGAGCGACTTGCTGCCGGGAAGCGAGACGGTCAGGTCGACCGGCCGGCGGACCCGTGGTGCGGGCCAGGGGTCGGGCGTCCCGGCGGCCGCCGTCACGGGGTCGGTCACCGGGGCAGCCTACCGAGGCTCACAGCCAGGGGACGCTCCGCATGGACGATTGCCGACGCTCGCCGCTCGCCGCACGCTGGCGGTCGGCGGCGGCCTTGGGGTCGATGAGGCTCGGCAGCACCACCGTCGCGGTGTCGTTCGTCGTGTCGTCGTTGGCTGTGCCCTCGTCGGGGATGATCGTGAACGTCATGGTCGCGGTGGTGCCGGGCGCCGGCTGTGCGATGAACTGGATCGAGTCGCTGGGGCTGCCGTCCAGATGGCAGGTGATCTCCTCGCCCGTGATCCGGGTGCACCGCGGGCCCAGGTCGGTCGCGAACGTCAACTCCGTGACCGTGACCCGAAGCGTCACCCCGTCGCCCGGGTTCATGCCCTCAACCGTGGCTTGGACCCGGTAGCGCCGGCTGCCCTGCTGCTCGGCACTCGCGGTGACGGACACGTCGGTGCTCGCGGGCGGGCTGGAGGTCGGGTCGGTCGGGGATGCCGACGGGGACTCGGACGGGGACTCCGAGGGCGACTCGGACGGCGACTCCGGACGGGGACTCCGAGGGCGACTCGGACGGGGACTCAGTGGGCGACTCGGACGGGGACTCAGTGGGCGACTCGGACGGCGTCTCCGAGGGCGACTCGGACGGCGTCTCCGAGGGCGACTCGGACGGCGTCTCCGAGGGCGACTCGGACGGCGACTGCGAGGGCGACTGCGAGGGCGACTGCGACTGCGACGGCGACGGCGACTGCGACGGGTCAGTCGAGGGCGAGGGCGAGTCCGCGGGGGCGTCGACTCGGTGGTGCCGGCCGGACTGACGTCGCCGGCCTTGGCACGCGGCGCCCTCCCGGGAGTGGCCCGCCGCGGCTTCGTGCTGGCCGGGGGTCGGCCTGGGCGCTGCTCGGGACGCTGAGCCCGGGCCTGTCGTCGGCGGAGGAGACCCGCTGGTCGTTGCCGTTGAAGGTGAAGACCGCGGTCGTCGCGATCACGACGGCGGCCGCGACCCCGGCGACGGCGGTGGCCGGGCCGTTGGCGCTCACCAGGTCCTTGGCCCGGTCGAGCAGGGAGGAGCACGCCGCCCTTGGCGGCGACCCCGCCGATCGTGGCGAGGTAGCCCGCCGCCGCCGTGCCGAGCAGGAGCGGGGCCAAGATGCCGGCCAGGTCGGAGTTGACCTCGGTGAGCTCGAGGTAGATCGCCATGCACTTGCGGCACTCCTCGAGGTGCTCCTCGACCTTGCCGGCGTCGCGCCGCGAGATGCCGTTGCGGATGTAGGCGCCCAGGTGCTGGTGCGTCCACTGGCAGGTGTCGTCCTCGAGCTCGGTCGCGTGCATGGTGAGGAAGGCCTGGCGCAGGCCCTCGCGGGCCCGGTAGGCGAGCGCGGAGACCGAGTTGGCGCTCATGCCCAGCAGCGGGGCGATGTCGGCCGGCTTCTGGCCCTCGACCTCGGTGTGCCAGAGCACCAGCTGCCAGCGCTCCGGCAGCGAGGCGAAGGCGCGCGCCGCGGCCTCGTTCTCGAAGCCGGCGACCGCGGTGTCCTGGAAGGGCACCCCTGGGTCGAATGCCTCCATGTCGTCGGTGGTGTGCAGCCGAGAGGTCGCGCGGATCCGATCCACGTGCAGCCGGCGCACAGCCGTGAGCAGGTAGGCCCGGAAGGCGACGTCCGGGCCGCCACCGCGCTGGAGCACCCCGAGCACCTTGGCGAAGGCATCAGACACCAGGTCGTCGGCGTCTCCCGCGGACACGAGCTGACGCGCCAGCCGCCGAGCGGCGTCGGCGTGGCGCGCGAACAGCTCGCCGTAGGCATCGAGGTCACCACCACGGACGGCCGAGATCAGCTCGGCGTCCGCGGGTCCCTCGAGGCGCGGGAGTGTAGAGCTCACATCAGTACTCACGGGGAAGTAGGCGGAAGATGACGCAAGTCTAGGCGCCGGACTAGTCCGCATCGGGCGGAACCGAGGAGAATTTACGCCGCAGCAGGCCCCGATCCTTCCGACATTGTCGGCGAAATCACCCGGAATCCGCGTCATGGCCTCCGCCCGGGCCCGTCTCAGGGGTGTCACGACGGAACCCGAAGGAGGTCGGCATGGGCATCTTCGCGCTGCGATCGCGTGCGCTTGCCGACTCCGAGCCTGAGGTGAGTGCCTCGGACTTCGATGCCGCGCGGTTGGGGTTGCCGCCGCGGTTCGAGGCTGTGGGGGAGGCGCTTGCCTCGGGATCGGGCTCCGTCGAGGCCTGCGCCGTGGTGGGCGCCCAGATGGCCCGGGACGGCGCGTCGCTCGACGAGTCGCTCGAGGCACTGCGGGCGACCTGCCAGCTGGCGGTCGGGACCGACCCGTCCTACGACGAGGTGCGCGCGCTCGCACGGGGGTGGAGCGACGCGACCTTGACCTACCTGCACCAGCTGGCCTGTGAGGACCCGATGACGGGTCTGGCCAGCCTGGCCCACGTCCGCAGTCGGCTGTCGGAGCTGTACCGGGGAGAGCTCCGCACACCGGCGCGGGTCCGTGACACCCATGCCCTGGTGGTCGCCGAGCTGGTCGAGCCGGCCGAGGGACCGGTGGGCGAGTCCGGGCAGCACGTGCTGCGCCGGGCCATGCGCGTGAGCCACCTCGGTGAGGCCGCTCGTACCGTCTTCGCCGGGAGCGAGACCATCGGCCGCCTCGGCCCGGACCGGATCGTGGTGGTGGTGGAGCGCGACGACCGGCTCGGCCAGCGCGTCGCGCTGCTGCGGCGGATGGCCCGAACCGTGCACCGAGGCCTGCCGGCCCGGGTCTGGATCGAGGGTCTGCCCGGCACCGACTCCAGCGCCGCTCTGCTGCTCGACGAGCTCGCCCGCAGCTGAGCGCCGCGTCTAGGCTGGCTGCATGTGCGGCCGCTACGCCTCGAGCCGGCGACCCGAGGACCTCGTCGAGGAGTTCGAGGTCGGCGACGACCGGGTCGCCCGGCCGCTGGCCGCCGACTACAACGTGGCGCCCACCAAGGAGGTGTACGCCGTCGTGGAGCGCACTGCGCGGGATGCGCCTCAGGACGCTCCCGCGCTGCGCCAGCTCCGCACGCTGACCTGGGGGCTGGTGCCCTCGTGGGCCAAGGACCCCGCCATCGGCAGCAGGATGATCAACGCCCGGATGGAGACCGTGGCCGAGAAGCCGGCCTACCGCCGCGCCTTCGCCCGTCGGCGCTGCCTGCTGCCCGCCGACGGCTACTACGAGTGGTACCCCACCGCCCAGGTCTCCGCGCGCGGGAAGCCGGTCAAGCAGCCCTTCTTCATCCACCCCCGCGACGGCGGGATCCTGGCCATGGCCGGGCTGTACGAGCTGTGGCGCGACCCGAGCCGAGCCGAGGACGACCCCGAGCGGTTCCGCTGGACGTGCACGATCCTCACCACCCAGGCCGAGGACTCGCTCGGACAGATCCACGACCGGATGCCGCTCATGGTCGAGCCGGAGCGCCGGGCCGCCTGGCTGGACCCGCACCGCACGGGCGGAGACGACCTGCTGGAGCTCCTCGTCCCCGCCGCGCCCGGCCGGCTCGAGGCCTACCCGGTGTCCACCCAGGTCAACAGCGTCCGGAACAACGGCCCCGACCTGGTCGTGCCGGTGCCGATCGAGGAGACCCTGCCCCTGGAGTAGCCCCCGCCGCGGGGGCGACCGGCCTGGCAGGATGGTCCCTCGTGAGCACCGAGCGGATGATCGACACCCCGCACGGCCCCGGCCGGCTGGTCACGCACCGCGCCCGCAGCCCGATCGCAACCCTGCTGCTGGGCCACGGCGCCGGCAACGGGATCGACACCCCCGACCTGGCGGCCCTGGCCCGCTTCCTGCCCCTCCAAGACGTCTCCGTGATGCTCTTCGAGCAGCCGTGGAAGGTGGCCGGGCGCCGAGTCGCCACGCCGCCTGCGTGGCTGGATGCCGGACTCGTCGCCGCCGCGTCCGCCATGCGCACGCGGACCCCGCTCGTCGTCGGTGGGCGCTCGGCCGGAGCTCGCTCCGCCGCCCGCTGCGCGCGAGGCCTCGGCGCCAGTGGCTGCCTGTGCCTGGCGTTCCCGCTCCACCCCCCTGGGCACCCGGAACGGAGCCGGGCCGACGAGCTGGCCGGCACCCGGCTCCCGACGCTGGTCGTCCAGGGCGAGCGCGACCCGATGGGGCGGCCCGAGGAGTTCCCGGGCACGATCGAGATGACGGTCATTCCCGAGGCCGACCACGCACTGCGGGTCCCCCGTCGCTCCGCGCTCACCCAGGACGAGGCGCTGGGCGTCCTCGTGGAGAGCGTGCTGGAGTGGATCGTGCGCGAGGTCGCTGGGAATCAGCGCCGCGGCTAAGGCGTTGCATCCGATGTGCTCGCCCTGCTCGACGACCCTGCGGCACCCGTGCTCGCCTGGCCGGGGCACCCGGGCCACCCCGTCGGTGGGGCGGTGCCGAGACCCGGAGCCCTCCCGAGCACACCGGTAGTCTGGGCGGCGATGACTGAGACTGACGGCCAGCCCGCCCACGGCCTTGCGGCCGACCTGAGCTCGCGACCGGCTCCGGTGCCGACGCCGCTCTCGACTCCGACGTCGATCCGGTGGAGTTCGATCCGGAGGAGGTCGATCCGGAGATGGTCGATCTGGAGACGGAGAGCGACGACGAGCGCGCAGCCCGGTTCGAGAGGGACGCCCTGCCGTTCCTCGACCAGCTCTACTCCGCCGCGATGCGGATGACCCGCAACCCGCAGGACGCCGAGGACCTCGTCCAGGAGACCTTCGCCAAGGCCTTCGGGTCCTTCCACCAGTTCCGGCCCGGCACGAACCTCAAAGCCTGGCTGTACCGCATCCTCACCAACACCTTCATCAACTCCTACCGCAAGAAGCAGCGCGAGCCGCAGCAGACGATCACGGGTGACTCCGGTGACGTCGAGGACTGGCAGCTCGCGCGGGCGGAGTCGCACACCTCGAGCGGGCTGAAGTCGGCCGAGATGGAGGCGCTGGAGCATCTCCCCGACAGCCAGGTCAAGGACGCCCTCCAGCGCCTCCCCGAGGAGTTCCGACTGGCGGTCTACCTCGCCGACGTCGAGGGGTTCCCCTACAAGGAGATCGCGGAGATCATGGGGACGCCGATCGGGACGGTCATGTCCCGGCTGCACCGTGGCCGGCGCCAGCTGCGCGACATGCTGTCGACGCACGTGCGCGCCCACGACCTCATCCGGGTGGCGGGGGAGGAGGAGTAATGGCCCACGAGCCCCGGCACCTGGACTGCGCCGACGTGTTGGAGCAGATCGTCTACTTCCTCGACAACGAGCTCGACGACGCCGACATCGCCGACGTGCGACACCACTTGGACCTCTGCAGCCCCTGCTTCGCGAGCTACGACCTGCAGCGCACCGTCAAAGCGCTGGTCGCGCGTTCGTGCGCCGAACCCGCGCCGGCCGAGCTGAAGCAGCGCGTGATCGTGTCGATCCGGCAGGTGCGCATGGAGCTGGGCGACTCCTGAGATTCGCACTCCGGGCCACCGTTTGAGAGGATGGCCGACCACAGACGTCGGAGGAGACATCATGGGCAAGACCGGCCGCAAGCGCCGCGCACGCAGGAAGAAGAGCGCCAACCACGGGAAGCGCCCCAACTCCTGACCCGCAGCCGGTGACCGACTCGGTCACCGGCTCTTTGCTCACGGGGCCCTATTGCTCACTCGGGGAGTCGTCCCAGGAATCGCTCGGAGTCGACGACGACCCGCGTGACCTCACCGTTCGCGACCACGGGTCCCAGGCTGCCCTCGGCGTCCACGTGCCGGGCCGCGACGGCGAACCGGTGCAGTCGCCCGTCGACGTGGGTCCGGGTGGCGGTCACTGCCAGGCGCCGGCCGACCGGGCTCGGCGCCAGGTGCTCGAGGCTGACCCGGGTGCCCACGCTGGTCGCCCCCGCGGCCAGCTCGGGCTCGATCGCGGCGCAGGTCGCTGCCTCGCACCACGCGAGCAGTCGCGGCGTCCCGAGCACCGGCAGCGATCCCGAGCCGACCGCGGCCGCGGTGTCGGCCTCGGTCACGCTGAACTGCAGCGTCGCCTCCATCAGCCCGGCTCCCGGTCGAGCTCGACGCCGTACGCGATGAGCTGGACGCCCGGGAGCGGGGACCAGTCCCGCTCGGGCAGCCGGCGGAAGCCGTAGCGCTCGTAGACCCGATGGGCCGCCGTCATGTCGGCGAGGCTGGAGAGCACCACGCCGTGGTGCCCGGCGCGGACGAAGTGCTCCAGCACGCGGCCCACCAGGGCCGAGCCGACGCCGCGCCCTGGGCCCGGGGATGCACCGCCAGCATGCGGAACTCGCCCTCGCCCGGCCGGGCGATCTCCTGCCAGGGGGAGCCGTCGGTCACCACGGTGACGGTCCCGACGACCCCGTCGTGGTCGACGGCCACCCACAGCTCGGCGTCGCGGTCGCGGGCGCCGGCGTCCTCGAGCCGCGCGCGGTACGGATCCGACGGGCCGGCCAGGAAGGGGGCGTAGGCCGCGACGGTGAGCCCCCCCACCTCGGGGTACTCCCGGGGACGGGCCCGACGGATCTCCAGCACTCGGTCAGCCACCCGTGGCCCCTCAGACGCCGTACGTCGCCCGCGGGTAGGCCGCCTCGACGTCGGTGACGACGTTGACCAGGTAGGGCACGCCCGCCGCGAACGCCCGGTCCAGCGCCGGGCCGATGTCCGCCGGGTCGCTGACCGTCTCGCCCGCGCCGCCCAGCGCGCGGACCACACCGTCGTAGGAGGTCCGCGCCAGGTCGGCGGCGACGTCGTAGCCGTAGATCATCTGCATCGGACCCTTCTCCAGGCCCCAGGCCGCGTTGTTGGCGAGCACCATCACCACCGGCAGGTCGTGCCGGACGAGGGTGTCGACGTCCATCAGCGAGAAGCCGGCGGCACCGTCGCCGAGCAGCAGCACGACCTGGGCCGAGGGGCGCGCCAGCCGGGCCGCGATGGCGCCGCCGAGGCCGGCGCCGAGGCAGCCGTAGGGTCCCGGGTCGAGCCAGCCGCCGGGGCGCTTCGGCTCGACGTACTTGCCGGCGAAGGAGACGAAGTCGCCGCCGTCGCCGACCACGACGGCGTCCTCGGCCAGCCGGGGCACCAGCTCGCCGTAGATGCGGGCGGGGTGGATCGGGTCCGCGTCGGCCGTCAGCAGCGCCCTGTCGCGCTCGGCGGCGGCCGCGACGCGGTCCTGCAGCTCGCCCAGCCACGAGGACCAGTCGGGCCGGCGAACGAGCTGCTGCAGGGCAGTGAGCAGCCCGTCCAGGCAGCGGGTCAGGTCACCGGCCACGCTCGCGGCGAGCGCGGCGTGGTGAGACACCTGACCGGGCGAGTCGGCGATGTGCACCACCTGGGCGAGCGGGCCCTTCTCGGCGTCTCCGAAGACGCCGTAGCCGAGCCGGAAGTCCAGCGGGGTGCCCACGACGACCACCAGGTCGGCTGCCTTGAGCGCGGCGCCTCGAGCCTTCGTGACCAGCTGGGCGTGCCCGCCCGGGACGACGCCCCGGCCCATCCCGTTCGTGAGCGCCGGGAGGCCGGACTCCTCGACCAGGCGAAGCGCCGCCTCCTCCGCCCCGTCGGCCCATACATCGGTGCCCAGCACCAGCATCGGGCGCGCCGACCCGCCGAGCAGCTCGGCGATCTCGGTCAGCGCGTCGCAGTCGGGCTCCAGGACCGTCGGCGTGGGGCGACGGGGGCAGGCCCGGATGCGGTGTTGAAGAACTCGTCCATGGGGACGTCGACGAACACCGGGCCGCGGTGGAGCTGCGGGCGAGGGAGAACGCCTCGTCGACCCCGCGTAGAACGTCGGCCGCCGTGTGCAGCGTGCGCGCCTGCTTGGCGACCGGCGCGAGGATCGGCGGGTGGTCGAGCTCCTGGAGGCCGCCGGTGCCCCAGCGGTTGGCGGAGCGCGGCCGCCGACCACGACCATGGGGAGCCCGCGAAGCCGGCCTGGGCTACCGCGCTCACGCCGTTGGTGACACCGGGGCCGGCGGTCAGGACGGCCAGGCCGGCACCCGGGTGAGCTTTCCCGTCGCCTCGGCCGCGAACGCGGCCGTCTGCTCGTGCCGGACGTCCAGGATGCGCACGGGCGGGTCGGCCTTGACCGCGCCGTCGTACATGGGGAACACGTGCGCGCCTGACAGCGTGAACATCGCCCCGACCCCGTGAGCCTGTGCCACCGCGACCGCCAGCTCGCCGGCGTGCCCGGTCAGGGTCGTGGAGTCGGTCGTCGGGCTGGAGGCCTCGGTCATGCCGGCATGTTACTCCCGAGTTCGGGTGCCTCGGCGCGCCGAGGTACTGCGGGTTCGTGCCCCGCAGGACGTCCACGAGGAGCAGGACGAGGTCGCTGCGCAGGGAGGGCGGCTGCTGGCCCAGGGCCAGCTGCAGATACAGCGCCCGCAGGAAGGCTTCGGGGTTGCCCGTCGTGAGGAAGGGGTCGACGGCTCCGTCGGGCCCCCCAACCTGGCCCGCCGTGCCGGCGATCCGAGCCACCCATGGCTCGACCACCGCCATCGTGATCAGGTCCCGGCGCAGCAGCCGGACGACGGCCGACGCCATCCGGTCCGGCTCGCCGGCCGTGAGGACGCGGTCGGTCGGCAGCAGCACGCGGTCGGCCATGACGTCCAGCAGCACCGTGAGCTCGTCGGCACCCAGGTGTCGGGAGGCAGTCAGCGCACCCAGGGCGTCGGCCCCGTGGGCGAGGGCGTGCGCCCAGCCCTTCCCCGGGACGAAGCCGCGCAGGTCCTGCTCGCGCAAGAACCACCCAGCGACCCGGTCGCCCCAGTCCAGGATCCGCTCCGGCGGCAGCAGCCTCGCCCGCGTGTCCCGCTCGATGCACTGCGCGAGCACGAGCCCGGAGAAGCTGCGCCGGAACACCGTGTCGGTGTCTCGCTCGCCGATGCCGACCAGCAGGCCAGCGGCCATGCCGTCGCCGAGTCCCGAGAGCAGGTCGTCGTACACGCCGCGGGAGATCCAGGTGGCCAAGGTGGGGTAGGCCGTGCCGTCCCGCTCCGCGGGATCGGGCGAGCCCAACAGCGTGGTCAGCTCGGCGGTGAGGTCGTCCAGCGGCCGGTCGGTGGGGACGGTCAGGCCAGCGGCCATCACCTGCTGCCAGTACCCAGTCGCCATAGGCGGCCCATCCTGCCACCTCATGGCCGGTTCCGCCGCGTCGGGGCGCCCGACGGTGGGCCCGCGCAGACGGCGATTCTGGCGCACCTGGGCGGCTCACTACCCTGGCCAGGTGCCGACGCTGACCGAGCTCGTCCGGGCGCACACCGATCTGGACGCGAGTGATGTTGCCTGGCTGCAGGGAATCCTCGCGGACTGGCAGATCGTCGCGGACCTGTCCTTCGCCGACCTCGTGCTCTGGTTGCCCGATCGCGAGGGTAAGGGGTACTGGGCCGGGGCGCAGATGCGGCCGACCACCGGCCCCACGGCGTACGTCGACGACGTGGTCGGGACGTTCATCCCGACCGGCCGCCGGCCGCTGCTGGACCAGGCCTTCACGCTCGGGCGGCTGGTCCGCGAGGGCGACCCGGAGTGGCGCGACGACGTGCCCGTGCGGACGGAGACGATCCCGGTGCCGCACGGCGGCCGGATCATCGCCGTGGTCGGCCGCAACACCAACCTGCTGGGCGTGCGCACCCCCAGCAGGCTGGAGCTGTCCTACCTGCAGACCGCCGCGGACCTGACCCAGATGATCGCCGGCGGCCAGCTGCCGATGCCCGGCCAGCGGTCCGACCACGCCGACAGCCCGCGGGTGGGAGACGGCTTCGTCCGGGTGGACGCCCAGGGCCGGGTCGTCTACGCGTCGCCGAACGCGCTGTCGGTGTACCGGCGGCTCGGGCACGCAGGAGACCTGGACGGCCTGGTGCTGGCCGACGTCACCCGGGCGCTGGTGCCTCCCAGGCAGCGAGGCGACGAGGAGACCCTGAGCGCGATCCTGGGCGGGCGCAGCAATCGCGACACCGAGATCGGCACCGACCAGGTCGCCCTGATCGTGCGCGCCATCCCACTGCGGCCCGCGGGGGCGCTCATCGGCGGGCTGATCCTCGTCCGGGACGTCACCGAGCTGCGGCGGCGCGATCGCGAGCTGGTCACCAAGGACGCCACGATCCGGGAGATCCACCATCGGGTGAAGAACAACCTGCAGACCGTCGCGGCGCTGCTGCGCCTGCAGGCTCGGCGGATCCACGAGCCGGGCGCCCGGGCCGCTCTGGAGGAGGCGGTACGCCGGGTGGGCTCCATCGCCCTCGTCCACGAGACGCTCTCGCAGGCCGTGGAGGACAACGTGGAGTTCGACGAGATCGTCGACCGGCTGGGCGGCATGGTCGCCGAGGTGGGTGCGGTGGGTGGCCCCGTCCAGATCGTCCGGGAGGGCAGCTTCGGCCGACTGTCGTCCGAGACCGCGACCGCGCTGGCCATGGTCCTGACCGAGGTGATGCAGAACGCCGTCGAGCACGGCTACCCCGCCGGCACGGTGACCGCTCCGACGCCCGGGCGGGTGGTCGTCACGGCACGGCGCACGCTGGGGCGGCTGCGGGTGAGCGTCGTCGACGACGGGGTCGGGCTGGCGGCCGGCTTCGACCTCGGTGCGTCGACCAACCTCGGTCTGTCCATCGTGCGGACGCTGGTCGAGTCCGAGCTCGGCGGCGCCTTGACGGTGACCGCAGGCCCGACCGGGCGGGGCACCCGGGTGCTGCTCGACCTGCCATACGAGGTCTAGACGCCGGTGCGGACCCTCGCCCGCGCGTTGCGCCGCTTCAGCGCGCGGCGCTCGTCCTCGCTGAGCCCGCCCCACACCCCGTGGTCCTGACCCGCCTCGAGGGCCCAGGCCAGGCACTGCTCGCGCACCTCGCACCGCCGGCACACCTGCTTGGCCTCCTCGATCTGGAGGATCGCCGGACCGGTGTTGCCGATCGGGAAGAACAGCTCCGGGTCCTCGTCGAGGCAGGCAGAGCGGCTGCGCCAATCCATGGCTGGGGGATCCCTCGTCTTTCCTGTGGGGGTGGTACTCGAAGGGCGCTCGGGAGCAAGCACATACGACGCCACGTGAATGCATTCACGAGCGCACCGACCAGGGTGGCAAGAGAAGTCGCCTGAGACAACCCCCGTCCAGGTTCGCTACATCACAACTACGCTTCCGTCGTGACCGCGGCCGCCCTCCCTGTGCCCCGCCCGCTCCGCCTGGCCGCCTGGCTGAGCGCTGCCGAGGGTGTCGCGCTGCTGGCCGGCGACGCCGAGGCCGGCGTTGACCGCACCTGCGCCCTCATGGGCACCACGACGACGTTGTTCTTCGCCGGGTACGCCGCCGCGCTGCTGGGCTGTGCCCGGGCGCTGACCCGCAGCCGGGCGTGGGCCAGGAGCCCGCTGGCGTGCTGGCGCAGCTGATCCAGCTCGGGGTGGCGTGGAGCTTTCCGAGGCGGGTCGACGACCTGGCTGGCCGTCGTCCTGGGCGTCGTGTCCCTCACCGTGATCGGGGCGCTCGTCCAGGAGAGCACCGCCCATCTGCTGCGCGAGGATCGGGCGGATCCTGAACGGGCGAGGTCCCGAGCGGCTCAGCTCCCCGCTGCTAGCCCGAGGAGCCACCTCGTCGTGCAGGGACTCCCGCAGCTGGTCCAGGGTGCGGGTGAGCAGCCGTGACCACGTGCATCTGGGACACGCCGATCTCCGCGGCGATCTGCGACTGGGTCATGTTTGAAGAACTGGAGCAGCAGGATGCGCTTCTCCCGAGGCTCCAAAGCATCCAGCAGGGGCTTGAGCGACTCGCGGATCTCGACGTGCTCCAGGCCTCTCGTCGTATTCCCAGAGCGTCGAGCATGCTCGGCGCATCCCTGTCCCCGGCGTCCGGGGTGTCCAACGACAGTGTCGAGTAGGCGTTCGCGGACTCGATGCCCTCGACGATCTCCTCCACGGTGCAGCCGATGGACCCGGCCAGCCTGCGCGGGGTGGGGGACCGGCCCAGGGCCTGGGTGAGCTCCGCGGTCGCCGCGCCGATCTGCAAGCGCAGCTCCTGCAGCCGCCGGGGAACCCGCCCGGATCGCCCAGCCCTTGTCACGGAAGTGGCGCTTGATCTCGCCGATGATCGTCGGGGTCGCGTACGTCGAGAACTCCACGCCTCGGCCCAGGTCGAACCGGTCGATGGCCTCAGCAGCCCGATCGTGCCGACCTGCACCAGACCTCCATCGGCCGCCACCGCGGTTGCGGAACCGGCGGGCACAGTGCTCCACGAGCGGGAGTGCGGAGATGGACCAGCTCTCTCGCGCGGACTCCTGGCCCGCGCCCGGGTCCGGGGCGCGCAACCGCGCGAACAGCTCCGCGCTCTGGGCGCGGGTCTGCTCGAACCGCTCCGTCGCAGCGGGCCGCTCCTCGAAGCCGGAGATGCCGTCGGCCATGCTGCGAGGTCACGCCTCGGCGATGTTGGAGACCAGGGTCAGCTGCATCACGAAGCGCCTCGTCCGCCACCTCGGCCGAAGTCTCGCTCGCCAGGGTCGAGAGCACCTGCCAGGCGAAGCCGTCGTAGTCCGGGGCGACGGCATCGGTCGCGTCCACACCGAGGCGCAACGTCAGCCGGCCAGGGTCGAGGAAGAACTCGCAGACCAGGTCGCTGCCCTCGTCTGCCTCGGGCAGCACCATCGCGCTGGCCTCGCTCGCGGCGATGCGCAGATCCTCGATGTCGTCGATCGTGAAGTCCAGGCGGGCCGCCAGGCCGGCCGTCGTGGTGCGCAGCACCGAGGCGTAGGCGCCGTCCGCGGGCAGGCGCAGCTCGACATCGGCGCGCCGGCCGGCGTGGGGGCCGGATCCGTTCGGGGTCATGGGCGGTCCTTCGTTCCCGGAGTTCGCCCTCACCCTAGCCACTCGTCAGCCCTGGCCCGGTGACGTGGGAGCCGCAGCGCGGGGGTGACGGAGCGTCGTGCCGCGCGCTGGCGCGCCGTCCGACCGAGATTCTTCCGATGCAGGCCTCGTTCCTAGGCCTGCCCGCTACGGTCGTCCGCCGCTGGCGCGCCGTCCGACCGAGATTCTTCCGATGCAGGCCTCGTTCCTAGGCCTGCTTCGTCGCCCAGAAGATCTCGGCGATCTCGTCGATCTTCGCCAGCAGCTCGTCGGCCTTGGCGGCATCGGCGGTGCCCTTGGCGCCGGCGGCACCGGCGAGCTTGGTCGCCTCGTTCACGAGCACGTGCAGCTGCGGGTACTGCTCGAAGTGCGGCGGCTTGAAGTAGTCGGTCCACAGCACCCACAGGTGGTGCTTGACCAGCTCGGCCCGCTGCTCCTTGATCAGCAGGGCGCGGATGCGGAAGTCCGGGTCGTCGTTCTCCGCCATCTTGCCGATGATGGCCTTGACGGACTCCGCCTCGATGCGAGCCTGGGCCGGGTCGTAGACCCCGCAGGGGAGGTCGCAGTGCGCCGAGACCTCGATCGTCGGGGCGAACAGTCGAGCAAGCCGAGCAGCCATGGAGTCCTCTTTCGAACAGTGGGATCGGGCTCCTGCGACACTACCCGTGATGTCGAGAACGCGTCAGCCGGGGCGGACCCGGTCGCTCGTGCCGCTGGGATGGGCAGTGGTGCGGGGCGACTCGATGGCGCCCGCGCTCCGCTCCGGAGACCGGCTGCTGGTGTGGTACGCCGGCCGCGTGCGGCCCGGCCGGGTCGTGGTGGCCCGGCTCGCCGACGGAACCGTCGCGGTGAAGCGGGCGATCGAGCGGCGCAGTACCCCGACGGGCGACCCCGGCTGGTGGCTGCTCGGGGACAACCCCGCCAGCGTCGACTCACGCCATCGTGGTCCCGTCCCCGAGGCCGAGGTGCTCGGCGTGGTGCTGGCCCGGGCCTGGCCGCGGCCCACGCGGCTGCGCACCTCCTGACGCCGCTCGGGGCGGGCGGTGTGCCAGACTTGTCCGTCGGGACACCCCCGTCATCGTCCGGCTCCGCGGCCCACCCGGCCGAGCGTCGAGCCGCCCGTGAGACCGCGACGGCCCCTGGGCCTGGAAAGTACGTTGGTGCGTGATGGTTGCTGACCTCGGCCCGACCCGCCCTGGGACCGGCCACCCGTTCGCGGGCGACCCTGTGTTCGATCTGCACGTCGGCGGCAAGATGGAGCTGCGGGCGACAGTGCCCCTCACCGGCCGCGACGACCTGTCGCTGGCCTACACGCCAGGCGTCGCCCGCGTCTGCGAGGCCATCGCCGAGGACCCCGGGCTCACCCAGAGCTACACCTGGGTGCCCAACGTCGTCGCCGTCATCACGGACGGCACGGCCGTGCTGGGTCTCGGCGACATCGGGCCCGCCGCCGCCATGCCGGTGATGGAGGGCAAGGCGGTGCTGTTCAAGCAGTTCGGCGGCGTGGACGCCGTCCCCATCTGCTTGGCCACGACCGACGTCGAGGAGATCATCGAGACCGTCGCGCGGCTGGCGCCCAGCTTCGGGGGATCAACCTCGAGGACATCTCGGCGCCCCGCTGCTTCGAGATCGAGACGCGACTCAAGGAGCAGCTGGACATTCCCGTCTTCCACGACGACCAGCACGGCACCGCGGTGGTCGCCCTGGCGGCCCTCACCAACGCCCTGCGGCTCACCGGGCGCGACCCGGCGACCACGAGGGTGGTCGTACAGGGCGCCGGCGCAGCCGGCGTGGCGGTCGCCCGGATCCTGCTCGAGGCCGGCATCGAGGATCTGGCCGTCCTCGACCGCCGAGGCGTGCTCAACTCCGAGCGGCACGACCTCACCCCGGTCAAGCGTGAGCTGGCGGTGGACACCGCGGACCGGTTCGGGCGGACCGGCAGCCTGGCGGACGCGATGGCCGGGGCCGACGTCTACATCGGCGTCTCCGGCGGCACCGTCCCTGAGGACGTGGTCTCGTCGATGGCGCCGGACGCCATCATCTTCGGCCTCGCGAACCCGACCCCCGAGGTCCATCCCGACGTGGCCCACCGCTACGCCCGCGTCGTCGCCACCGGACGCTCGGACTTCCCGAACCAGATCAACAACGTGCTGGCCTTCCCGGGGATCTTCCGGGGTGCCTTCGACGTGCACGCGACCGCCATCACCGAGGGGATGAAGCTCGCCGCCGCCGAAGCGCTGGCGGCGCTGGTCGGCGACGACCTGGCGCCCGACCACGTGATCCCGTCGCCCTTCGACCCCCGCGTCGGCCCGGCCGTCGCCACGGCCGTGGCCGAGGCTGCCCGGCGCGACAGCGTCGCCCGGCGCTGAGCGGTCCCGCTAGCGTGGGGGCATGTTCGCCGTCTACGCCGAGTCGTTCTCCACTGACGACCCGCTCTCCGGCCTGGTGGTCGGCGAGCGGCCCGACCCGGAGGTCCCCGACGGCTGGACCACGGTGACCGTCACGGCGGCCTCCCTCAACCATCACGACCTCTGGTCGCTGCGCGGCGTGGGGCTGCAGCAGGAGGCGCTGCCGATGATCCTGGGCTGCGACGCGGCCGGGTACGACGAGGGCGGGCGCGAGGTGCTGGTCCACGGCGTCGTCAGCGCACCGGGATGGACCGGTGACGAAACCCTCGACCCGGGCCGGTCGCTGCTCTCCGAGCGGTTCCAGGGCACCTTCGCCGAGAAGGTCGCGGTGCCCGCGGGCAACGTCATCCCCAAGCCGGCGTCGCTGAGCTTCGAGGAGGCCGCCTGCCTGCCGACCGCGTGGCTCACCGCGTACCGCATGCTGTTCGTGCAAGGAGGCCTCGAGCCGGGCGAGACCGTCCTGGTGCAGGGCGCCGGCGGAGGGGTGTCGACCGCGCTCATCACACTCGCTCGGGCGGGTGGGCTGCGGGTGCTGGCCACGTCGCGCAACGAGGCCAAGCGGGCCCGCGCCCTCGCGCTGGGCGCCCACGAGGTGTTCGAGTCGGGCGCGCGGCTTCCGGTCCGCGTGGACGCCGTCATGGAGACCGTCGGAAGGGCCACGTGGTCGCACTCGGTGAGGAGCCTGCGCCCCGGTGGGCGCATCGTGATCTCCGGCACGACGTCGGGCCCCGACGTCGACAGCGCCGAGCTCACCCGGATCTTCTTCCTCCAGCTGGCGGTGATCGGCTCCACCATGGGCACCCGCCTCGAGCTGGCTCGGCTGGTCGCGATGCTCGACGCCACCGGCGCGCGACCCGTCATCGACCGCGTCCTGCCGATGGAGCACGCCCGCGACGGCTTCGCGGCGATGGCCGAGGGCGACCTGTTCGGCAAGATCGTGTTCACTCGGTGAGGACCCACGTCCTGACCGGAGCCGGGTCCGGCATCGGCCGGGCGCTGGCCGATCGGCTGCGGGACCGTGGCGACCGGTTGGTGCTACTGGTGCGCGACGCCGCACGCATCGAGGAGCTGAAGGCCGACTTCCCCGCTGCGGTGTTCGTGGAGGCCGATCTGGCCCGGCCGGCCAGCCTCGTGGGGCTGCGCCGCGCGGTGCCCGACAGGGTGGACTCGGTGCTGCACGTCGCCGGCGTGGTCGCGCTGGCGCCGGTCGCCGACGACGACCTGGTCAGCTGGCAGCGCCAGCTGGACGTCAACCTCACCGCACCGGCCGTGCTCACCGGGGAGCTGCTGCCGGCCCTGCGTGCCGGGCGCGGGCTGGTGGTGCTGGTCAACTCCACCGCGGGGCTGGCGGCCGG
The DNA here is from genome assembly GCA_041393675.1 of Nocardioides sp. Lineage (GTDB taxonomy): Bacteria > Actinomycetota > Actinomycetes > Propionibacteriales > Nocardioidaceae > Nocardioides. Next base: position 66,120 of record JAWKJR010000011.1, read on the forward strand.
CCCCGGCTGGTCGGCGTACGCCGCCGCCAAGGCGGGTCTGCGGGCCTTCGCCGACTCGCTGCGAGCCGAGGAGGCGGAGCACGGCGTCCGGGTGACCTCGGTCTTCCCGGGGCGGACCGCGACCCCGATGCAGGAGCGAGTCCACGCCCAGGAGGGCGCGGCCTACGACCCCGCCCGCTGGGTTCGGCCCGAGACGGTGGCCGAGTCGATCCTGCACGTGCTCGACCTGCCCCCGGACGCGACCCTCACCGAGCTGGTCCTCCGCCCCGGGCCGGGTGGCTGAGGTCAGCCGCGCGCCAGCCAGCGGCGCGGGAGGACGGCGACGAGGACGAGCACCCAGGCCCACGGCATCCCGGCGTTCACCAGCACGCCGTCGGGCCAGCTCGGCCGGCGACGGATCCGCCTCGGCGGCGCCGGCCCGCGCGAGCGACATCAGGCAGGCCAGCAGCAGGAAGCCGGCCGCACCTACGGCGAACCCGGTCCACGACGGGCTGAGCGAGACTCGGCGAGCCGCCACGGCTCCCACGCCCAGCAGAGCGGCCCCGGCGCCGTAGGCGCCTGCCGCGGCGAGGTAGTCGCTGCGGTCGGCGTGCTCGCCGAACAGCTGGAACCACACGAGGAAGACACCCGCGGCCAGGCTGGTGAGCGCGGTAGCGACCAGACAGCCGCCCACCACGACCCGCAGGACCCGAGCGACCCGGCTGACCGGTGCGATGGTGGTGCTCACCCCACCATCGTCCGTCGCCGGCCGGCCTCGCGCGTGAGTAACCGGGCTCAACTGGCCCGCACGCGCGTGAGTCGCGGCGTCAGGCGACCGTCATCCGGACATCGCGGGCGCGCAGCGAGAGGAACGGCTGCTGCCCGGCGAGCCAGCCCAGCGGACCCTCGGCCGCGAAGTCCCAGTGCGCCAGGCAGGGCAGGGACCGGGCGCTCCCCGTGACGTCGCCGGTGGCGTCGGTGCCGTCCTCGTGCCGCTGGGTCGTCGCCGCCCGGAAGGGGATGCGGGGTGCCACCCCGGTCGCGTCCGCGAACGACGCCGACACGAGCTCGGCGCCGTCGGCGGTCACCGACCACGCGGAGCGGTCCACCAGCCCGAGCCCGCCCTGGTCGTGGGTGAGCACGCCGGGTTCGTGAGGGAGGCCCCATAGCGCCCCGACGCCCTCGGCGGCCTCGGGCGAGTCGGTCCAGCCCTCGAGCACGCTCAGCCGCGGCACCCGGCCGGGTGCCATCCGCGCCACCAGCAGCTGGGAGAAGCCGAGGGTGCCGAAGTCGTCGTACCGGGCGAAGCCGAGCAGGAAGGTGGCCCGCGACTCCCCGGGGAGGGCACCCCGGAACAGGCTCAGCCAGGCCTGGCCCTGGAGCCGCCACGGGGGAGAGGGAAGGCCACGGGCGGACCCCGTCAGTCCTCGGGGTCGTCGAGCCGGGCCAGCCACGTGGCCAGCCGCTCGACGGCGGTCTCGAACTCCGGGTGGGCATCGGTGAACTCCACCAGGCGGTCGGCCAGCCAGTCGAGCGAGACCTGCTCGCCGCCGCGCCGCTGCTGCAGCTCCTCGATACCACGGTCGGTGAAGTACACCTCAGACCTCCGCGAAGGCCTGCGCGAGCAGCAGCTGCTGCTCCTCGGTGTGGCGCTTGAGCGTGCCGACGGAGGGCGAGGCACACGCAGCGCGCGACACCAGCTCCACCTGGAGATCCAGCTCGGGCCAGACGTTGAGCGCGTAGTGCGGCCACGCCCCCATGTTGGCCGGCTCGTCCTGCACCCACCGCACGCGGCGCAGGCCGGGGAACCGCGCCAGCTCGGCGCGCAGCTCGTCGATCGGCCGGGGGTAGAGCTGCTCGAGCCGGGCGATCGCGAACCGGTCGCCGCTCTCGCGCTTCTCGCGCTCCACCATGAGGTCCCAGGTGATGCGACCGGAGCAGAGCAGCAGTGTGTCGACTCCGGCCGGGTCGGCCGCCGCGTCCCCGATGAGGGGCGGAAGGTGCTCTCGGTGAAGTCGCTCGGCTGCGACGCGGCCTCCTTGCGCTTGAGCATCGACTTGGGCGTGAACACCACCATCGGCCGATGCTCCTCGCCCAGCGAGTGCCGGCGCAGCAGGTGGAAGTACGACGCGGGCGTGGACGGCTGAGCCACCACGAAGGCGTCCTCGGCGCACATCGTCATGAACCGCTCGATTCGGGCGGAGGAGTGGTCCGGGCCCTGGCCCTCATAGCCGTGCGGGAGGAGCAGCACGACGCCGGACTGCTGGCGCCACTTGGTCTCGCCCGAGGAGATGAACTCGTCGATGACCGTCTGGGCGCCGTTGACGAAGTCGCCGAACTGCGCCTCCCACAGCACCAGCGCCTCGGGCCGGGCCACGGAGTAGCCGTACTCGAAGCCCAGGGCGGCGTACTCGGAGAGCAGCGAGTCGTAGACGAAGAACTTCGCCTGGTCGTCGGTGAGCGTCGTGAGCGGCGTCCACTCATCGGCGTTGACGCGGTCGATGATCGTGGCGAACCGCTGCACGAAGGTGCCTCGGCGCGAGTCCTGGCCCGCCAGCCGGACCGGCCGGCCCTCCATCAGCAGCGAGCCGAACGCGAGGATCTCGCCGGTGCCCCAGTCGATCGGCCCTCGGTGATGGCGGTGGCGCGCCGCTGCAGCTGCGGCATCACCTTGGGATGGACCGTGAACCCCGCGGGCGGTGTGACGTAGGCGTCCGCGATCCGCTTCAGCACGTCGGGGGGCACGGCGGTGCGGGCCTCGCTGGCGGGCTTGTCCGGATAGTCCGGGACGGTCGTCCACTCCTCCGGGTGGGAGTCGGCCTCGCGGACCTCGGTGAAGACCCGCTCGAGCTGCTGCTGGTAGTCCCTGAGGACCTGCTCGGCCTCGTCGATCGTGATGTCGCCACGGCCGATGAGGGATTCGGTGTAGAGCTTGCGCACCGAGCGCTTCTGCTCGATGAGGTCGTACATGAGCGGCTGGGTGTACGACGGGTCGTCGCCCTCGTTGTGACCACGCCGGCGGTAGCAGACCAGGTCGATCACGACGTCCTTCTTGAACGCCTGGCGGTACTCGAAGGCCAGCCGGGCCACGCGGATGCAGGCCTCGGGGTCGTCGCCGTTCACGTGGAAGATCGGGGCCTGGACCATCCGGGCCACGTCGGTGGCGTAGAGGAGGAGCGCGAGGAGCCCGGGGAGGTGGTGAAGCCGACCTGGTTGTTGACGACCAGGTGGATGGTGCCACCGGTGCGGTAGCCCCGCAGCTGGGAGAGGTTGAGGGTCTCGGCCACCACGCCCTGCCCGGCGAACGCCGCGTCGCCGTGCACCAGGAGCGGCAGCACGGGGTACTCGGCACCCCGGTCGAGCACGTCCTGCTTGGCCCGGGCGATGCCCTCGAGCACGGGGTCGACGGCCTCGAGGTGGGAGGGGTTCGCCGCCACGGACACCTTGATGGTGGCCCCGCTGCCGGCACTGAACTCGCCCTCGGCGCCGAGGTGGTACTTCACGTCGCCCGAGCCCTGGACGGTGCGCGGGTCGATGTTGCCCTCGAACTCCCGGAAGATCTGGGAGTACTTCTTCCCGACGATGTTGGCGAGCACGTTGAGCCGCCCGCGGTGCGCCATCCCGATGCACACCTCGTCCAGATCGGCCTCCGCGGCCGCCTCGCAGATCTCGTCGATCACCGGGACGGTCGTCTCGGCGCCCTCGAGGGAGAAACGCTTCTGGCCGACGAACTTGGTCTGCAGGAACGTCTCGAACGCCTCGGCCTGGTTGAGCTTGAGCAGGATCCGCAGCTGCTCCTCGCGCGGCGGCTTCACGTGCGGCTGCTCCACGCGCTCCTGGATCCACCGCCGCTGACCCGGGTCCATGATGTGCATGTACTCGATGCCGACGGTGCGACAGTAGGAGTCGCGCAGGATCCCGAGGATGTCGCGCAGCTTCATGAAGCGCCGGCCCTCGCCGCCGAAGGACCCGGTGGCGAACTCGCGGTCGAGGTCCCACAGGGTCAGCCCGTGGGACTCGACCGCCAGGTCGGGGTGGCTGCGCTGGCGGTACTCCAGCGGGTCGGTGTCGGCCATCAGGTGGCCGCGCACCCGGTAGGCGTGGATCAGCTCGACCGTGCGGGCCTGTTTGCCGATTTCGTCGTCGTGGGACGTCGCGATGTCGCTGGCCCAGCGGATCGGCTCGTAGGGGATGCGCAGGGCGCGGAAGATGTCGTCGTAGAAGCCGTCCTCGCCGAGCAGCAGCGCGTGGATGCGGCGCAGGAACTCGCCGGACTGCGCACCCTGGATGACGCGGTGGTCATAGGTCGAGGTCAGCGTCATGACGCGGCTGATCGCGTTGCGGGTGATCGCGTCCTCCGAGGCGCCCTGCCACTCGGCGGGGTACTCCATCGCGCCGACGCCGATGATCGCGCTCTGGCCCGGCATCAGCCGCGGCACCGGGTGGTTCGTGCCGAGGCCGCCGACGTTGGTGAGACTGATGCTCGTGCCCTGGAAGTCCTCGACCGTCAGCTGGGCGTCTCGGGCCTTGCGGACGATGGTCTCGTAGGCGGTCCAGAAGGCGGCGAAGTCCATGGTCTCGGCGGCCTTGATGGACGGCACGAGCAGCTGGCGGGTGCCGTCGGACTTGGTGATGTCGATCGCGAGCCCGAGGTTGATGTGGGCGGGCGTCACGAGCGTCGGCTTCCCGTCGACCTCGGCGAACGCGTTGTTCATCTCGGGCTGTGCGCGCAGCGCCTTGACGAGGGCGTAGCCGATGATGTGGGTGAAGGAGACCTTCCCGCCGCGCGCCCGGGCGAGGTGGTTGTTGATGACGATGCGGTTGTCCCACAGCAGCTTCACGGGCACGCTGCGGACCGACGTGGCGGTGGGGACGGCGAGCGAGGCGTCCATGTTCTGCGCCGTGCGCGCCGGAGCGCCGCGCAGCACGGTGTAGGTCGGCTCGTCGTTCGCGGCCGCGGGCTCGGCCGGCCGCGGGTCCTTGGCCACCGGACGCTCGACGCCCCGGGCCGGCTCGACCGCCGTGACGGGTGGCCGCGGGGTCGCCTTCGGGGCGGGCGTGGTCTTCGGAGCGGGCGTGGTCTTCGGAGCCGGTGGCTGCGCGGCGGGGGTGGTCGGTGCGGCGGGGGTGGTCGGCGCCGGAGCCGCCGTAGCAGCGGCGACCGCCGCGGGGCGGCCGTTCCCGACGGGGCGGCGCCGCCGGTCGGGGTGCCGTTGCCGCCGGTCTGCCCACCGGCGAAGTACTCCCGCCACTCGGCCGAGACGCTGCCGGGATCGGCGTCGTACCGCTCCTGCATCTCGTCCACGAGCCACTCGTTGCCGCCGAAGCCGGCCGGCAACGTGGCTGGGGACGGCTCGGCTGAGTTGCCTGGTGACTGCGGCACGGCCTAGGTCGCCTCTTCCGGGTCAGCGCGCGGGGAGTGCATTCGGGAGTCAAGGCTAGTCCGACCGCGCAACAAATGCAGGCCGAGGGGGTCAGTTTGCGGCATGGTTTGCGGCAGGGTGTCGAGAGTGGACGACGAACGGGTCGTCCGACCCGCTCGGCACGGTCGCGAGGAGCCTCCTGGATGTCCACCCAGCCCCGTCGCATCGTCGCGGCCGCGCTGCTCGCTGCCGCGCTGCTGGCGATGCCGGCGTGCACCGAGTCGGCCGACCAGCCAGGCGGGGGCGAGTCATCCACTGCCCCGGCCGAGTCGCCGGCTCCGGTCCCGACCACGGCGCAGGTCGGCGTCGTCAGCGGCCGGCTGCCGAAGCCGGCGCGCCAACAGGTCCTCACGGAGGTGACGGGCGTGGTCGATGGGTGGCTGGACGCGGCGTACGTCGGGGGCGACTACCCGCGCAGCGACTTCGCCGACGCCTTCCCCCGCTTCACCGCCGACGCGGCTGCAGGAGCCCAGCGCGATGTGCGGCTGCTGTCGAACGCCGAAGTCGGCTCGCGCATCTCCGGGATCATGGTGAAGCGCCGCGTGGTCACCGTCGACCTCCTGGCGACGGAGGGCGAAGCCCGCGCCGCCACGGCCCGGGTCCGGCTGACCTTCCGCACCCAAGGTGAGCTGGAGAAGAAGGTCACCGTCGCCGGCCGGCTCTTCCTCACCCGAGGGCCTGCCGGCCGCTGGCGGATCTTCGGCTACGACCTCAGCGAGGACAAGGCATGAGAATCCCTAGGTCAACCTCAGGCCGCGATTTGCATGGCGCCTCCGTGCAGTTGAGGGTCGTAGGCGACGTTGTCTTGCCAGCAGCGCCAGATCACGCGGACCCATGCGCGGGCCAGGATGCGGACGGCGTGGGGGTGGCGTTTGCCGCGGGCGATGGCGTCGCTGTAGACCTTGGCGGCCCAGGGGCTGGCGTGGCGGGAGTCGTCGGCGAAGTCGACCAGGGCGTTGCGGAGCTTCTTGTCCGCGGCCCATCGGAAACCGACGCCGTGGTGTTTGCCGCTGGCTCGGGTGATCGGTGCAACGCCGGCGAGTGCGGCGAGGGATTCCTCGTCGGGAAACCGGGCTCGAACGTCGCCGATCTCGGCCAGCAGTGCGGCGGCTCGGACGCCGTGGCCGGCCTTGGGGAGGCTGGTGAAGATGTGCGCGTCGGCGTGGGCGTCGAGGCGTTCGATGATCTCGGCCTCGAGTTCGCGTTCCTGGTTGCGGACGGTCTCGACGGCCTTGAGCAGGGTCAGGACGCAGACGGCGTGCCCGTCGGCTTCCTCGGCCGACAGGCCCGCGGGCGGAGCTTCGGCGACGCGTGCGTAGAGCTCGTCGATGCTGGTGCGGCCGCAGTAGGCGATGCGGCGCAGGAAGGCGGCGAACCGGGCCCGGGTCAGTCGGACCGCGGCGTGCTGGGTCGGGTAGCGGCGCAGGAACGCGATGGTCACATCGCTGTCCAGGCGGCTGAACAGCCCGATGGCTCCGGGGAAACAGCGCTCCAGTTCGGCGCGGAGCTGGTTGACGAGGCCGACGCGGGCCTCGACCAGCTGCTTGCGGGTGCGCGACAGGGAGCGCAGCACTTGGGTGGCGTCGCTGTCCTGGGTCAGCGGGGTGAGCCGGTGGCCGTCGGTGCGCAGCACGTCGGCCAGCAGGTAGGCGTCGCCCGCGTCGGACTTCGCTCCGGAACCGGTGTAGCGGCTGCGCAGGCCCTTGACCTGGCGTGGGGTGATGACCACGACCCGCAGGCCTGCGTCGAGCAGGGCCTCGACCAGGGGTCCGTCGCAGCGTTCGATCGCGACGCCCTCGACGTCGAGCTTGGTCAGCCGCTTGACCAGCCCCTTGAAGGTCTTGCCGGTGTTGGGGATCTCGAACCGCACGATGATCGTGCCGGCCTCGTCGACCACGCAGATCGCGTGGGTCTTGCTGGCCCAGTCGATGCCAGCGAACAGCTTGCCTTGGTGTCTGGACACTTCTCCGGTCCTTCCGGTGATGATGGATGTGGCACCGTCGGTGTCGAGAAGCCGTGCCGGATGCTCATTGCGTGGCGGTCCAACCCGCATATCCCTAGCGCCGGTGTTGGCTTCCCGGCCCGGCGGCTGCCGCAGATCTCATGCTGGTCCTCTACGGACAAGCGAGCTGGGCGGTCAGCCACCGGCCGGCGGTTCGTCAGGAAGCCTCACCACGCATGTCCCCAGTCGGCTACTACCGAGGGGATGGTGCACCAATGAGCGGGCGCGGGGTCTGGGGGTGGGCGGCTGGCGGCGGCCGGCCCGCTGGGTCGCGCTGGCGGCGGTGCTCGGCGGGCTCGCGCTGGCGGTGCCCGACGCGCAGGTGCAGCCCACGGAGGTCGCGCTCGTCAAGGTCCGGCGCGCTGCTGAGGTCGACCTCACACCCGACGTCATCTGGATCCTCTGCGTCGGCTCGGACGCCCGGCCGGGGAGGACATGACCCGGACCCGCGGTGACGCGCTGCAGCTGGTCGGCGTCAACAGCAAGACCGGGGCCGCGGCGGCCATCGGCGTACCCCGGGACTCGTGGGTGAGCGTCCCCGGCGTGGGGTCGACCAAGATCAACGCGGCGCTGTACTACGGCGGCCCGGAGCTGCTGGCCCAGACGGTCGGCAACCTGGTCGGGATCCAGCCGGACTACGTCATCGTCACCCGCTTCCCGTACTTCCAGAACATGGTGAACGACATCGGCGGCATCACTGTCGACAATCCCGTGGCGTTCAGCGACACCTACCTCAAGCCCGGCGGCTTCGCTGCCGGGAAGATCCATCTGAACGGCTACAACGCGATGGCCTTCGCCCGGATCCGGCACAACCTGCTGCGGGGCGACTTCGACCGCTCCGCCAACCAGCAGCGGGTTCTGCGGGGCATCCAAGGCAAGATCGCCGCGAACGCCGACAAGCCGGGCTGGATCGACAAGGGCGTGCTGTCCGTGCTGCGCAACACTGCCACCGGGCTGTCGCCCGCCGAGCTGTTCCGGCTGGCCCAGGCCGCGGCCAGGGTCGACCCGGACAAGATCACCAGCTGCGTGGTGCAGGGCTCCATCGGCAACATCGGCGGTGCTTCGGTGGTGCTGCCGTACACGGCACAGGCGGCGGAGTACGGCGACCTGGCCCGCGACGACGCGACGCTCGAGCACTGCTGATCCCGACAGCGGATGGGCGCCTCCGGCAGGATTCGAACCTGCGGCACCTGGTACCGGAAACCAGTGCTCTATCCCCTGAGCTACGGAGGCCGTGCGGGGACGACCATACAGCCGGCCCCGCCGATGCGTGAAACCGGTTCGGCCCCCCTGACGCCGCGCGGATAGGCTTGGCCGGTGACTCCCGCGCAGCTCTCCGCCGTCGTCGTCGACGCCCTCCAGGCCCTGGTGGCCGAGGGTGCCGTCGCCCTCGACGAGATCCCCTCCGCGGTGACCGTGGAGCGCCCGCGCAGCAAGGAGCACGGCGACTACGCCACCAATGTCGCCCTGCAGCTGGCCAAGCGGGCCGGCACCAACCCGCGGGCGCTCGCCGAGCTGCTCGCCGAGCGGCTGCGGGGAGCCTCGGGTATCGAGGCCGTCGACATCGCCGGGCCGGGGTTCCTCAACATCACTGTGGCCACCGCGGCCCAGGGCCAGGTGGCCGCGGAGGTGGTCGCCGCCGGCGCGGCGTACGGTCACCACGACGCGCTCGCCGGCCAGCGGATCAACGTCGAGTTCATCTCCGCCAACCCGACCGGGCCGCTGCATCTCGGGCACACCCGGTGGGCGGTCGTGGGCGACGCCATCGGCCGGGTCCTGGAGGCCGCGGGCGCCGATGTCACCCGCGAGTTCTACATCAACGACCGCGGCCGGCAGATGGACCTGTTCGGCGCGTCGATCGAGGCCCGCGCGCTCGGGCAGCCGGTGCCGGAGGACGGCTACCGGGGCGACTACATCCAGGATCTCGCCGACGCCGTCGTGGCGGCCGACCCGGGCATCCTCGAGCTCGAGGGGCAGGCGCGCACGGTCGCCTTCCGGGAGGCCGGCTACGCCCTTCAGCTCGACGAGCAGCGGCGGCAGCTGGACGCCTTCCAGACGCACTTCGACACCTGGTTCTCCGAGCGGAGCCTGCACGAGAGCAACGACGTGGCCTCGGGGCTGGAGAAGCTGCGCGACCAGGGCCACCTCTACGACGCCGACGGCGCCCTGTGGATGCGCACCACCGACTTCGGGGACGACAGGGACCGCGTGCTCATCCGGTCCAACGGAGAATTGACCTACTTCGCCAGCGACACGGCCTACTACGTCGACAAGCGGCAGCGCGGCTTCGACCGGCTGCTCTACCTGCTCGGCGCCGACCACCACGGGTATGTCGGCCGGCTGCGCGCCATGGCCGCCTGCACCGGCGACGACCCCGACCAGACCCTCGAGGTGCTGATCGGCCAGCTGGTGAAGGTCATGCGTGGCAACGAGGAGGTCAGGCTGTCCAAGCGGGCCGGCGACATCATCACCTTGGCCGAGCTCGTCGACGAGATCGGGGTCGACGCACTGCGCTACTCCCTTGCGCGCTACCCCAGCGACTCCCCGCTGACCCTCGACATCGAGCAGATCACCCGGGCCAGCAACGACAACCCCGTCTACTACGTGCAGTACGCCCATGCGCGGACCTGCCGGATGATGGCCAACGCGGCGGACCTGGGGATGTCGGTGCACAAGGTCGAGGAGTTCGACCCGGCGCTGCTCGCCCACGAGCGCGACGGCGCGCTGCTGCGGGCGCTCGCGGAGTTCCCCCGGGTGGTCGCCGCGGCCTCCGAGCTGCGCGAGCCGCACCGCGTCGCGCGGTACCTGGAGGACACCGCGTCGGTGTTCAACAAGTGGTACGACACCAAGGAATGCCGGATGCTCCCCCAGGGCGACGAGCCGGTGCGGCCGGTCAACGAGGCGCGACTCATGCTGGTCGCGGCCACCAGGCAGGTGCTCGTCAACGGACTCACCCTGCTCGGCGTCTCCGCGCCCGAGCGGATGTAGGCGGAGGCGGAGCGATGCGTGCGCACGAGGCGGGGTGGGCCCATGCCGAGGGGGCCCTCAAGGGGCCGGCCTGGCTTCGCGAGCCGGCCGATCCCAACAGGCTGACCCCACACCTGTGGTCGATGACCGCGCACAAGGACGACCAGGGCGACCTGCACGTGGGTGGGCTGGCGCTCGCTGACCTGGCGGCCGAGTTCAACACCCCGGCCTACGTCCTGGACGAGGCCGACTTCCGCGCCCGCGCGCGGGCATTCCGCGACGCCTTCGCGCCCGCCGAGGTGTTCTACGCCGGCAAGGCCTTCTTGTGCACGACGGTGGCCCGGTGGATCGCCGAGGAGGGGCTGAGCCTGGACGTCGCCTCCGCGGGGGAGCTGACCGTTGCCCTGCGCGCCGGCTTCGACCCCGCGCGGGTCGGCTACCACGGCAACACCAAGAGCTACCCCGAGCTGCGCCGGGCCGTCTCGGTCGGTGTGGGCCGGATCATCGTCGACTCCTTCGTCGAGATCGAGCGTCTCGCCGAGGTGACGGCGGACCTCGGCCGGGTGCAGCCGGTCATGGTCCGCGTGACCGCGGGCGTGGAGGCGCACACCCACGAGTACATCGCCACCGCCCACGAGGACCAGAAGTTCGGCTTCTCGATCACCTCGGGCGACGCGATGGAGGCGGTACGCCGGGTGCTCGGGACCCCGGGCCTGGAGCTGCTGGGGCTGCACTCGCACATCGGCAGCCAGATCTTCGACACCTCCGGCTTCGAGGTCGCCGCCCGTCGGGTGCTGGCCCTGCAGGCGCGGGTCTCCGAGGAGCTGGGCGTCACGCTGCCCGAGCTCGACCTGGGCGGCGGCTTCGGCATCGCCTACACCAGCCAGGACGACCCCTCTGACCCTGCCCAGCTGGCGGGCGAGATGGGCAAGATCGTCGAGCACGAGTGCCGGGCGCTCGGGATCCCGACCCGGAGCTGTCCATCGAGCCTGGCCGCGCCATCGTCGGGCCGGCGATGTGCACGCTGTACACGGTGGGCACCGTCAAGGAGGTCGAGCTCGACGGCGGCGCCCGGCGTACCTACGTCTCGGTGGACGGCGGCATGAGCGACAACATCCGCACCGCCCTGTACGACGCCGACTACTCCTGCACCCTGGCCTCCCGCTACTCCGACGCGGCCCCGGTGCTGGCGCGCGTGGTGGGCAAGCACTGCGAGGCCGGGGACATCGTGGTGAAGGACGAGTTCCTCCCGGGCGACGTGGCGCCGGGGGACCTCGTGGCGGTGCCGGGCACCGGTGCCTACTGCCGGTCGATGGCCTCGAACTACAACCACGCCCTGCGGCCCCCCGTCGTCGCCGTGCGTGACGGGGCCGCGCGCGCGTCATACTCCGACGCGAGACGGAGGACGACCTGCTGGCGACGGACGTGGGTGCGCATGACTGAGGTCGAGGACGAGGGGGCGAGCGAGGTGACGGGCGTGCAGCCAGTCAAGGTGGCCGTGCTCGGCTGCGGCTCGGTCGGCTCGCAGGTGGTGCGGCTGCTGGCCGAGCAGGCCGACGACCTGGCCGCCCGCGTGGGGGCGCCGATCGAGCTGGTCGGCGTCGCCGTCCGCCGCCTGGACGCCCCCGCGAGGTGGAGGTGCCCGCCGGGCTGCTCACCGCCGACGCCCACGCCCTGGTGACCCGCGACGACGTGGACGTGGTGGTCGAGGTGATCGGCGGGCTCGAGCCGGCGCGGTCGCTGATCCTGGCCGCCCTGGACAGCGGCGCCTCGGTGGTCACGGCCAACAAGGCCCTCCTCGCCGAGGACGGCGCCACGCTCTTCGACGCGGCGGAGAAGGCGGCCGGTGGAGCGGGCCGCGACCTCTACTTCGAGGCCGCCGTCGCTGGGGCGATCCCGATCCTGCGGCCGCTGCGCGAGTCGCTGGCCGGCGACCGGGTGACCCGGGTGCTCGGCATCGTCAACGGCACCACCAACTTCATCCTCGACAAGATGGAGTCCCACGGCTGGGGCTTCGCGGAGGCGCTGGAGGTGGCCCAGGAGCTCGGGTACGCCGAGGCAGACCCGACCGCCGACGTCGAAGGCTTCGACGCGGCCGCCAAGGCGGCCATCCTCGCCTCGTTGGCGTTCCACACCCGGGTGACTGCCGCCGACGTGCACCGGGAGGGCATCAGCGAGGTGACCGCGGCCGACATCGCGTCGGCGCGCGACATGGGCTACGTCGTGAAGCTGCTGGCGATCGCGGAGCTCGGCCACACCGCCGACGGGGCGGAGGCGGTGTCGGTGCGGGTGCACCCGGCGATGATCCCCGGGCACCACCCGCTGGCCGCCGTCCGCGAGGCCTACAACGCCGTGTTCGTGGAGTCCGTCGCCGCCGGGCAGCTGATGTTCTACGGCCCAGGCGCCGGGGAGCGCCGACCGCCAGCGCCGTGCTGGGCGACCTGGTCACGGTGGCCCGCAACCGACGCGAGGGCACGCGCGGGCCGGGTGAGTCGACCTACACCGACCGGCCGGTGCTGCCGATGGGGCAGACCGTCACGCGCTACCACGTGGCGATCGACGTCGATGACCGGGCCGGTGTGCTCGCGTCGGTCGCGCGGGCGTTCGCCGACCACGACGTGTCGATTCAGACGGTGCGTCAGGAGGGGCGCGGGGAGGACGCGCAGCTGGTCGTCGTGTCGCACCAGGCCAGCGACGCCGCGCTGAGCGCGACGGTCCAGACGCTGCGCAGCATGGACATCGTGCGCGAGGTCACCTCGGTGATGCGCGTGGAAGGGGATGCCGAATGAGTGCTCCGGGCATGGGGCAGGCCCCGGTCCCGACCCGCCAGTGGCGTGGCGTGATCGAGGAGTACCGCACCCTCATCGACCTGCTGCCCGACGGCCTCGAGGCGGTCACCCTCCGCGAGGGCGGCACCCCGCTGGTGCACTCGGCATGGCTGTCCGACCTCACCGGCGGCACGGTGTGGCTCAAGGTGGAGGGGTCCAACCCGACCGGCTCGTTCAAGGACCGGGGCATGACGACGGCGATCTCGGTGGCCAAGCACGAGGGCGCCCAGGCGGTCGTGTGCGCCTCGACCGGCAACACGTCGGCGTCGATGGCGGCGTACGCCGCGAAGGCCGGCCTCAAACCGCTGGTGCTCATCCCCGAGGGCAAGATCGCCGCCGGCAAGATGGCGCAGGCGATCATGCACGGCGCGCAGATCCTCATGGTGCGGGGCAACTTCGACCACTGCCTCGAGATCGCTCGCCAGCTGGCCTGGCACTACCCGGTCGCCCTGGTGAACTCGGTCAACCCGGTCCGGCTGCAAGGGCAGAAGACCGCAGCCTTCGAGATCGTGGACTTCCTCGGCGACGCACCGCACTTCCACCTGCTTCCGGTCGGCAACGCCGGCAACATCTCGGCGTACTGGCTGGGCTATGAGCAGTACGCCGCGCTCGGCATGGCCAGCCGCAAGCCGGTCATGCGCGCCTTCCAGGCCGAGGGGGCGGCCCCGCTGGTGACCGGCGAGCCCTTCCCGCACCCGGAGACCAAGGCCACGGCGATCCGGATCGGCAATCCCGCCTCTTGGAAGCTCGCGGTGGCGGCGAAGGAGGAGTCCGGCGGCCGCTTCGCCGCCGTGTCCGACGCCCAGATCCTCGCCGCCCAGGCCGAGCTGGCCCGGCGGGACGGGGTCTTCGTCGAGCCGGCGTCGGCCGCGGGGATCGCCGGGCTGCTGCAGGAGCTGGCCCAGGGCGAGTCCTACGCGGGCGCCACAGTCGTGGTGACGGTCACGGGGCACGGTCTGAAAGACACCGCGACCGCGCTGGAGGGCGTGGGCGCTCGCCGACACCGTGATCGAGCCGGACGTCGACGCCGCGGCCCGAGCCGCCGGCCTGGCCTGACCAGGGGGCGCGGTGACGTTCGTCGAGGGCCCGGTCCGGGTCACGGTGCCGGCCACGTCCGCCAACCTCGGGCCGGGATTCGACTGCCTGGGCTTGGCGCTGGCGATGCGTGACGAGCTGGTCGCCGAGGTGGTGCCGGGCCGAGCCGGCGTGCACGTCGAGGTCGAGGGCGAGGCCGCTGCGGACGTCCCGCGCGACGCCAGCCACCTGGTCGTGCAGGCGCTCGGGGCCGGCAGCCCTGCTGGGCACGGCCCTGCCGACGGGCTCTCGCTGCACTGCCCGCAACGTCATTCCGCACGGGCGGGGCCTGGGCTCGTCGTCGGCCGCCATCGTGGGCGGCGTGGCCCTGGCCCGCGCACTGGTGGCGGGCGGCTCCCTGCTCGCCGACGACCTGGCCCTGTTCCAGCTCGCCGCCCGCATGGAGGGCCACCCGGACAACGTCGCGCCGGCCTTCTACGGAGGCTTCGTGATCTCCGGGCGCGAGGGGGAGAGCTACTACGCCGTCCCCTCGGACGTGGACCCTCGGGTGTCGTGCGTCGTGTTCGTCCCACCGACCCCGTGGGCGACCACTGTCGCCCGGCGGCTGCTCCCGGCGTCGGTGTCCCACGACGATGCGGCCGCTAACGCAGGACGGACGGCCCTGCTGGTCGCCGCACTCGCCGGCCAGCCCGAGCACCTGTGGGCGGCGACCCGGGACTTCGTGCACCAGCACTACCGGGAGCCGGCGATGCCCGAGACCCTCGGGCTGGTGCGGGAGCTGCGCGCGGAGGGCATCCCGGCGGTGGTGTCGGGGGCGGGCCCGAGCGTCCTCGCGTTCTGCGACGGCGCGGCGGGCGGGCCGCGCTCGGCGGACGCGTTGGCGCGTCGGTGTCCCGCGGGGTGGGCCGCGCTCGCCCTGCCTGTCGAGCGGGCGGGGGTCCTGGTCGGCTGACCGGCAGTTCGACTCGCACCGGCGGGGCCGGCGTCCTGCCGGGTCCGGGGGGATAACACGAAGCCGCCCCGGTGGTGCTAGGCTGAGCTCGCGCCGTTCGGCGTATGCACCCCTCGCGACCATCGTCGCCGGTGCACCCACCACTCCTCCGCCGGCTCGTCGCTGCGCGACGGAGTACGCCCGGACGCGTGCCAGCCCCGCCAGTCGCACATCCCGCGACGGGCCGGAGACTGGCAGGCGACCGGCGAGGAAGCGCCGCGGAAGGCATGCGGCCGGGGGAGGGACGACAAACGACAAGGAGGCCACCGGAGCTGACCGGATCGACGCGATCGGGTCGGATCTGCGTGTGGCACTGATACGTGGGAAGGACCTCACGTGACGGAAACCACCGAACCCACCACGACTGCGCCCGAGGCTGCCGCGCCCGACGCCTCGAAGAAGCGCTCGGGTGGGCTGAGCACGATGCTGCTGGCCGACCTCAAGGCCATGGCCGGCGGGCTGGGCATCTCGGCGCGGCCACGATGAAGAAGGCCGAGCTGGTGAGCGCGATCAAGGCGGCGCAGGCGCGGCCCGCGCACACCGCGCGCCAGGACCGTGCGGCCGCGCCGCAGCCGCGGCACGACGGCCGGCACGACGGCCAGCACGATGGCCAGAACGATCAGAACGGCAGGGGTGACCAGCCCCAGTCGAGCCAGGGCCGGTCGGACCAGGGCCGAGGCCCGCAGGGGAAGCCGGACAAGTCCCGGCAGCAGGACAAGCAACAGAAGCAGGACAAGCAACACAAGCAGGACAAGCAGGACCAGCACGACAACCAGGAGCAGCCGGACAAGCAGGAGCAGCCGGACAAGCAGGAGCAGCCGGACAAGAACGAGCAGCCGGACAAGAACGAGCAGCACGACAAGCAGGACCAGCACGACGACGAGGGCTCCGGCAGCAGCCGGCGCAACCGGCGGCGGCGTGGCCGTGACCGCAACCGCGACCGCTCCACCGGTCGAAGCGAGCCCGACACCCAGGTCCTGGACGACGACGTCCTGGTGCCCGCGGCCGGCATCCTCGACGTCTTGGAGAACTACGCCTTCGTCCGCACCAGCGGCTACCTGCCCGGGGCCGACGACGTCTACGTCTCGCTGTCAATGGTTCGCAAGTACGGCCTGCGCCGGGGCGACGCCGTCGTCGGCCAGGTGCGCCAGCCCCGCGAAGGCGAGCGCAAGGAGAAGTTCAACCCGATGGTCCGCATCGACGCCGTCAACGGCGCCGACCCCGAGACGGCGCGGACCCGGGTCGAGTTCGCCAAGCTGACGCCGTTGTACCCGAGCGAGCGGCTGCGCCTCGAGACCGACCCGGCCAACATGATCGGTCGCGTCATCGACATCGCCGCGCCTATCGGCAAGGGCCAGCGCGGCCTCATCGTGTCGCCGGCCAAGGCTGGCAAGACGATGATCATGCAGTCCATCGCCAACTCGATCACCGCCAACAACCCGGAGTGTCACCTCATGGTGGTGCTCGTCGACGAGCGGCCCGAGGAGGTCACCGACTTCGAGCGCTCCGTGAAGGGCGAGGTCATCTCCTCGACCTTCGACCGGCCGGCCTCCGACCACACCACGGTCGCCGAGCTCGCCATCGAGCGCGCCAAGCGCCTGGTCGAGCTCGGGCATGACGTGGTAGTCCTGCTCGACGGCATCACCCGGCTCGGGCGGGCCTACAACCTGGCCGCGCCGGCGTCCGGGCGGATCCTCTCCGGGGGTGTCGACTCCGCGGCGCTGTACCCGCCGAAGAAGTTCTTCGGCGCCGCCCGCAACATCGAGAACGGCGGCTCCCTCACCATCCTGGCCACCGCGCTCATCGAGTCTGGCTCCAAGATGGACGAGGTCATCTTCGAGGAGTTCAAGGGCACCGGGAACATGGAGATCCGGCTGCGCCGCGACTTCGCAGACAAGCGGCTCTTCCCCGCCATCGACGTGGTCGCGTCCGGGACCCGCCGGGAGGAGCTCTTGATGAGCAAGGAGGAGCTGGCGATCGTCTGGAAGCTGCGCCGGGTGCTCTCGGCGCTCGACGGCCAGCAGGCGCTGGAGCTGTTGCTGGAGCGGCTGCGGAAGAGCCAGAACAACATCGAGTTCCTCATGCAGGTGCAGAAGACGACCCCGGGGCAGCTCGGGGACGACTGAGCGTCCATCGGGCGACCGGGAATGCCGCGATTGGCTACGCCGTTGGCGCAGGTGGCACACTGGCCTGCGGCCCTCGCCGGACGGCGACCGTTCCTACCGCAGGGCCGTCTTGGTTCCGGTTCACCCCGATCCCGGGGACCCGGCGACCCCCAGAAAGGAATCTGAGGACCCCATGAAGAAGGACATCCACCCCGACTACGTGGTGACCGAGGTGACGTGCACCTGCGGCCACACCTTCACCACGCGCAGCACCGCGGCCAACGGGATCATCCACGCCGACGTGTGCTCCAACTGCCACCCGTTCTACACCGGCAAGCAGAAGATCCTGGACACCGGCGGCCGCGTCGCGCGCTTCGAGGCGCGCTACGCGAAGTCGAACGCGGCCAAG
The DNA here is from genome assembly GCA_041393675.1 of Nocardioides sp. Lineage (GTDB taxonomy): Bacteria > Actinomycetota > Actinomycetes > Propionibacteriales > Nocardioidaceae > Nocardioides. Next base: position 83,859 of record JAWKJR010000011.1, read on the forward strand.
GAGAAGGCCGCCCAGGAGACTGCCGCCCAGGAGACCGCGGAAGCCGCCGAGGCCAAGTAGCCGTCCCGTCGCCGGCTCCCCGAGCACTTCGTCTCGTGGGGGTCGGCGTCGGTGCATCTAGGGGCGTTCCTCGACACAGGAGGCGAAGGTGTTCGACGCGGTGGCCGGGCTGCTCACCGAGCGGGCCGAGCTCGAGGGACGGCTGGCCGACCCGGCGACCCACGCCGACCAGCGGCTGGCGCGCACGCTGAACCAGCGCTACGCCGAGCTGACGGCCGTCGCCGAGGCCACGACGCCTGGCAGCGGCTGGGCGACGACATCGGCGCCGCCCGGGAGCTGGCCGGGGACGACCTGCTTTCGCCGCGGAGGCCGACGCGCTCGCGGAGCAGCGGGCCGCGGTCGAGCAGCGGCTCCAGCAGCTGTTGGTGCCCCGAGACCCGGCCGACGGGAAGGATGCGTTGCTCGAGATCAAGTCGGGGGAGGGCGGCGAGGAGTCCGCGCTCTTCGCGGGCGACCTGCTGCGGATGCCGTACACCCGCTACGCCGAGGGCGAGGGTGGCGCACCGAGGTGCTGGACGCGACCGAGTCCGACCTGGGCGGGTTCAAGTCGGTGACGCTCGCGGTGCAGGCGCAAGGGCAGCCAGCAGCCCGGCGAGGCGCCGTACGCGCAGCTGAAGTTCGAAGGGGGCGTGCACCGCGTCCAGCGGGTGCCCGTGACCGAGTCGCAGGGCCGGATCCACACCTCAGCCGCGGGCGTGCTGGTGCTCCCCGAGGCGGAGCCGGTCGACGTCACGGTCGACGAGAACGACCTGCGCATCGACGTCTTCCGCTCCTCCGGGCCCGGCGGCCAGAGCGTCCAGCACGCACCGACTCGGCGGTGCGGATCACCCACCTGCCGACCGGGATCGTGGTCAGCTGCCAGAACGAGAAGAGCCAGCTGCAGAACAGGGAGCAGGCTCTGCGCATCCTGCGCGCGCGGCTGCTCGCCGCGGCCCAGGAGCCGCCGACGCGGAGGCCAGCCAGGCCCGCCGCAGCCAGGTCCGCACGGTCGACCGGTCGGAGCGGATCCGCACCTACAACTTCCCGGAGAACCGGATCTCCGACCACCGCACGGGGTACAAGGCCTACAACCTCGACCAGGTCCTGGCCGGCGACCTGCAGCCCGTCCTCGACTCCTGCGTGGAGGCCGACCTCGCCGCTCGGCTGGACGCTCCAGGCCCGGCAGGGGTGACCCGGCGGTGAGGACGCTGCGTGCCGAGGCAGTCGCGCGGCTGCGGGCGGCCGAGGTCCGTCGCCGGAGTACGACGCCGACGCACTGCTCGCCCACGTGCTCGGGATCCCCGTCGCCCTGTTGGCGCTGGCTACCGAGGCGTCACCTCGGCCCAGCGCTCGGCGTACGCCGCGCTGCTGGCCAGGCGCGCGGCGCGGGAGCCACTGCAGCACCTGACGGGGAGCGTGGGGTTCCGCCACGTCGAGCTGGTCGTGGGGCCGGGCGTCTTCGTGCCACGCCCCGAGACCGAGCTGTTGGCCGGGTGGGCCGTCGATCGGGCCCGGGAGTGCGAGCATCCCGTCGTCGTCGACCTGTGCACCGGCTCGGGCGCGATCGCGCTTGCCGTGGCGCACGAGGCCCCGCACGCGCAGGTGTACGCGGTCGAGCTGGACGAGCGCGCCTGGGAGTGGGCCGCGCGCAACCTCGCCGGAAGCGGGGTGGAGCTGCGCCACGGCGACATGGCCACCGCCTTCGACGACCTGGCCGGGCTGGTGGACGTCGTCACCTGCAACCCGCCGTACATCCCGCTGGAAGCGTGGGAGTCGGTGGCCCCCGGGGCCCGCGACCACGACCGGAGCTGGCCCTCTTCTCCGGAGCCGACGGACTGGACGCATTGCGCGTGCTGGAGGCTCGCGCGGCGATGCTGCTGCGACCCGGCGGAGTGGTCGGCGCCGAGCACGCCGACGTCCAGGGGAGAGCGTCGCCGGACTCTTCACAGACACTGGCCGCTGGTGCGAGGTGACCGACCACGCCGACCTGGTAGGCCGGCCGCGCTACCTCACCGCCCGGCTGAGGGGTTGACCCTGGCACCATGGGCACCGTGATCCTCCCGACCGGCAGCGACGAGGAGCGCGAGCGCGCGGTTGCTCGGGCGGCCGCCGCGGTCGGGCGGGGTCAGCTCGTGGTGATCCCGACCGACACGGTCTACGGCGTGGCTGCGGACGCCTTCGACCCGGCGGCGGTGACCGCGCTGCTCGAGGCCAAGGGCCGGGGTCGCCAGATGCCCCCGCCGGTGCTCATCAGCGCGGCCACGACCGTCGACGCGCTGGCCGACCGGCTGCCCGACTTCGCCCGGGCCCTTGTCGAGGAGTTCTGGCCCGGCCCGCTGACCCTGGTCGCCCGCCAGCAGGAGTCCCTGCAGTGGGATCTGGGCGACGCGCGGGGCACGGTGGCGGTCCGGATGCCCGACGACGACCTAGCGCGAGAGGTGCTGGAGCGCACCGGACCACTCGCCGTCAGCTCGGCCAACCTGACCGGCGAGCTGCCCGCGACCACCGCGCAGGCGGCCGAGGACATGCTCGGGGACCAGGTCGCCGTGGTGGTCGACGGCGGGCCCAGCCCGGGGGGAGAGGTGTCGACGATCGTCGACGTGACCGGCGCGTCGGCGCGGGTGCTGCGCCGGGGCGCGATCTCGGTCGCTGACCTGCAGCGGGTCCTGACGCCGCTGGGCGTGGACGTGGCGGACGAAGGCTGACGTGCGGGAGTACGCGCTGGTCTTCCTCGTGGCCGCCGCGGCGACGTACCTGCTGACGGTCATCGCCCGGGAGATCGCCGTGCGCGCACAGGGCCGTGGCCCAGGTGCGCGATCGGGACGTGCACGACGAGCCCATCCCCTACCTCGGCGGGCTGGCCATGCTGGGCGGGCTCGTGGCCGCCTACCTCGTGGCCCGCGAGCTGCCGTTCCTGTCCCGCAGCGACCCGCGCGTGTTCCACGACGCCGGCGCAGTGCTCCTGGCGGGGGGGCTGATCTGCATGGTGGGAGTGCTCGACGACATCTTCGAGCTGGACGCGCTCACCAAGTTCGGTGGCCAGCTGGTCGCCGCGGGCTTCCTGGTCTGGCAGGGGATCCAGCTGAACTTCTTCATCAAGCCCGACGGCGGCCAGTTCAGCCTGCAGCCCACCCAGGCGGCCCTGCTCACCGTGTTCATCATCGTGTCGGCGGTGAACGCCGTGAACTTCGTCGACGGCCTGGACGGGCTGGCCGCGGGAGTGGTGGCGATCGGGGCGCTGGCGTTCTTCCTGTTCTGCTACCAGCTCTCCTACCTCAACAAGGTGACGCTGGCCACGACCGGGGCACTGCTGGGTGCCGCACTGGCCGGGGCGTGCGTGGGCTTCCTGCCGCACAACGTGCACCCGGCGCGGCTGTTCATGGGGGACAGCGGGTCGATGCTGCTCGGGCTGGTGCTGGCCGCCTCGGAGTTCACGCTCACCGGGCAGTTCCCGGCCAACGCCATCAACAAGGGCGCCATGGGCACGGACGTGAACTGGCTGGTGATGCTCCTGCCGCTCGCGCTCCCGCTGTCGATCAGGCTGCTGCCCTTCGCCGACCTGGGGCTGGCCGTGCTCCGCCGGGCGAGGGCCGGGCGCTCGCCGTTCGCCCCCGACAAGCAGCACCTGCACCACCGGATGCTCGAGATCGGCCACTCGCACCGGCGGGCCGTCTTCATCTTGTGGCTGTGGGCGGCGCTGATCTCCTTCGGCGCGGTGACCATCAGCCTGTACACCGGCCCGCTGATGTGGTCGCTGATCGCGGCGGCGGTGGTGCTCACCATCGGCGCGACCTTCGTGCTGCCGGGGGTGCACCGCCCCCGCCTGCCCCATCGCGTCGCCTGAGCCGTCGGAGGGAGTCTGGGGCCGTCTGGGCCGAGTGTGATCGCGCCGGCGGGTGCCCGGCGCCTCGATTTGGAGCCCGCCGGGCACCTTGTGATAACTTTCACGAGCGCCCGGCGAGATCTTCTCCACGGTCCCGAGGCGCTCCCCGAACCGACAACGAACAGGCCGCCATCATGACGACCGAGTCGCTGCCCCACACCCGCTTCAGCGGCGTGCGGACGCTGGGGGGAGCGGCGCTGGGGGCGGGTCTGTGCGGCCTGCTGCTGGTCATCGCCGGCGGTCTGACCGGCGGCGCTGCGGCGGCGTACGGCGCCCTGGTCGGGACGCTGCTGGTGGTGCTCGTGTTCGGCCTCGGCGCCGCGGTCGTCGCGCTGGTGGCGGAGGCGATGCCGGCTGCCGCGCTCCTGGTGGCCGTGCTCACCTACACGCTTCAGGTCGTGGCGATGGGGCTGGTCTTCTGGCGGCTGACGGGGAGCGGGCTGCTGGACTCGCGGCTCGACCCGACCTGGCTCGGGGTCGCGATCGTGGTCACGGTGCTCGCGTGGCTGGTGGTGCAGACCGTCCGCACGACGCGGGCGCGGATCCCCGCCTTCGACCTGCCCGCGACGGCGACGACGCCGATGGTGACCGAGACCCGGACGGCGGGTGAGGCCCGATGACCCGCCACTGCTATTCTCCGGTGCGCGATGGCTCCGCCGCACCCCACCTCCTCCCCGTCCGGCTCACCGTCGCGCCCCGACCCGTGGCAAGTCCTGGGCTATCTGGTGGCGGGCGTGGCGTTCTACGGCCTGGTCGGGTGGGCGCTGGACCGCTGGCTCGGGACCACGTGGCTGGTGGCCGTCGGCGTGCTGGTGGGCGCCGGGCTGGGGCTGTATCTCACCTGGCGCCGGCTGACGGTGGGCGACGAGGACCAGCACGAGCAGCGATGACGACTCAGGAGACAGCGTGACCGGGATGATCCAGATGGTCAGGCTCCTCGCCGCCGACGACGGTGAGGGGGTCACCGAGGGCGGGTTCGAGGCCCCCGGCCCGGCCGAGTTCGACCTGCCCGCCGCCTTCCACCTCGGCGGCCTCGGCGTCACCAAGCCGATGCTCCAGCTGGTGCTGGCCGCGGTGCTGGTCTTCTGGTTCTTCTGGGCTGCCGCGCGGCGCGGTCAGCTGGTGCCGACCCGGCTGCAGTTCGCGGGGGAGTCGGCGTACGGCATGGTCCGCAACTCCATCGCCCGTGACATCATCGGCAGCCACGACTTCATGAAGTTCGTGCCCTACCTGTTCGCGCTGTTCTTCTTCATTCTCATCAACAACTTCTTCTCCAGCATCCCGTTCATCCAGTTCCCGACCTTCTCGCGGGCGGGCATGGTCTACGGGCTGGCTGCGCTCAGCTGGGTGATCTACAACGCCGTCGGCATCCGCAAGCACGGCTTCGTCGGCTACTTCAAGCTGCAGAGCGTGCCCTCGGGCGTGAGCCCCTTCATGTACCCGCTCCTGGTGCCGTTGGAGTTCTTCTCCAACATCCTGGTGCGCCCGGTCACGCTGGCCCTGCGTCTGTTCGCCAACATGCTGGCTGGCCACCTCCTGGCCATCCTGTTCACCACCGGCGGGCTCTACATCCTCGAGCACGCGGCGCCGCTGCTGAAGCCGGTCGGCGTCCTGGCCTGGCTGCTGTTCATCGCCATCGCGTTCCTAGAGATGCTGGTGCAGTTCCTGCAGGCCTACGTCTTCACGTTGTTGAACGCCATGTACATCCAGGGAGCGCTCGCAGATGAGCACTAGGCGACGTCCCCGGCCCCTCACCTGAAGTAGCACCAACCGAAAGGAAACCCCACATGACCGGCTCGCTCAACATGATCGGCTACGGTCTCGCGGCCATCGGCCCCGGTATCGGCATCGGCCTGATCTTTGCGGCCTACATCTCTGGTGTCGCCCGTCAGCCGGAGGCGCAGAGCCGCCTGCAGTCGATCGCCATCTTGGGCTTCGCGCTCGCCGAGGCGCTCGCCATCATCGGCATCGCGCTCGCGTTCGTCATCAAGTGACGACTCCCGACGACTTCTGACGAAGGATCTGCCCATGCAGAGTTTGATCATCGCGCTGGTCGAGGAGGGCGCGCATTCGCCGAACCCGCTGGTCCCCAAGACCGTGGAGATCGTGCTCGCGCTGGTCGTCTTCGGGCTGCTCTTCCTGGCCATGCGCCTTTGGGTGGTGCCCAGCTTCGAGAAGACCTTCGCGGAGCGTACGGCAGCCATCGAGGGTGGCCTCGCGGCCGCGGAGACCAAGCAGGCCGAGGCCGACGCCAAGCTGGCCCAGCTCGAGGAGCAGCTGGCCAACGCCCGGCACGAGGCCGCCAAGATCCGCGAGGACGCGCGCGCCCAGGGGGCCGCGATCGTCGAGGAGATGCGGCAGCAGGCGCAGGCCGAGGCAACCCGCATCGTCGAGCACGGCAAGACCCAGATCGAGGCCGAGCGGCAGCAGGCCGTTGCCTCGCTGCGCGCCGAGGTCGGCACGTTGGCGACCGGCCTGGCCGGGCGGATCGTCGGGGAGAGCCTCGAGGACGACGCCCGGCAGAGCCGGGTCGTGGAGCGGTTCCTCGCCGAGCTCGAGACCAACCCGGGCGGAGCCAACTGATGGCGTTCCGCGGTGCCTCCGCCGAGTCGCTGGCCGCGCTGACCGGCCAGCTGGCCGGTTCGCTGGCCGGTGCCGCCGACCCGGCCGAGGTCGGTCGGGAGGCTCTTCGGGGTTGCCGCGCTGCTGCGCGGGGAGCCGGCACTGCGCCGGGTCGCCACCGACGTAGCCGTGGCGCCGGAGGCGAAGCGGGACCTCGTTCAGGGTCTGCTGGCCGGCAAGGTGTCGGAGCCAACCCGCGAGCTGGTCGGCGGCGCGGTCACCCGGCGCTGGACCTCCACCCGCGACCTGGCCGACGTCATCGAGCACCTCGGCGTGGTGGCCACCGTCCGATCGGCCGGAGCCGACTCCGGGCGGCTCTCCGACGAGCTGTTCGAGTTCGCCCAGGTGGTGCAGCAACACCCGGCCCTGCGCGATGCGCTGTCGGACCCGGCCCGGTCGGCCGACGACAAGGGTGACCTGCTCGCGGGCCTGCTCGAGGGCAAGGCGCTCCCGGCGACCCTCAGCCTGGCTCGGCAGGCGTTGGCGGGCAGCTACCGCACCGTCGGCGTGGCGTTGAGCGCCTTCCAGCAGGTGGCCGCGGAGGTGCACGAGCAGAAGGTCGCCACCGTGCGGGTCGCGCGACCGCTCAGCGACTCCGAGCGGACCCGCCTCGCGACGGCGCTCGCGCGCAGCTACGGCCACGAGGTGCACCTCAACGTCCTCATAGATCCCGACGTGATCGGCGGCATCCGCGTCGAGATCGGCGACGACGTCATCGACGGCACGGTCGAGAGCCGCCTCGACGAGGCCCGACGCAAGCTCGCCGGCTGACCGGCGTACCCCTGACCCAGTACCCAACAGACCACCGACCTGCCGGGCACCGCCCACAGAGCAGGCCAACAGTGAGGAAAGAGTGATGACGGAGCTTTCGATCCGTCCGGAGGAGATCCGGGACGCGCTGCAGCGCTTCGTGTCCGACTACAAGCCGGAGACCGCCAGTCGCGAAGAGGTCGGCACCGTGGCCGAGGCCGCCGACGGCATCGCGCGCGTCTCCGGGCTCCCGTCGGCGCTGGCCAACGAGCTGCTGGAGTTCGAGGACGGCACGCTCGGTATCGCGCTGAACCTCGACACCCGCGAGATCGGCGTCGTGATCCTCGGTGACTTCGAGAAGATCGAGGAGGGCCAGACGGTCAAGCGCACCGGCGAGATCCTCTCGGTGCCGGTCGGGACGGGTACCTGGGCCGGGTCGTCGACCCGCTCGGCAGCCCCATCGACGGCCTCGGAGACATCGCGACCACCGAGCGGCGCGCACTGGAGCTGCAGGCGCCCACGGTCGTGCAGCGCAAGTCGGTGCACGAGCCCCTCGCCACCGGCATCAAGGCCATCGACGCGATGACACCCATCGGCCGTGGCCAGCGCCAGCTCATCATCGGCGACCGCGCCACCGGCAAGACCACGATCGCGATCGACACGATCATCAACCAGAAGCAGAACTGGGACTCCGGCGACCCGACCAAGCAAGTGCGGTGCATCTACGTTGCGATCGGCCAGAAGGGCTCGACCATCGCCTCGGTGCGCGGCGCCCTCGACGAGGCCGGCGCGCTGGAGTACACCACCATCGTGGCGGCTCCCGCCTCGGACAGCGCGGGCTTCAAGTACCTCGCCCCCTACACCGGCTCGGCCATCGGCCAGCACTGGATGTACGCCGGCAAGCACGTGCTCATCATCTTCGACGACCTCACCAAGCAGGCCGAGGCCTACCGTGCGGTGTCGCTGCTGCTGCGCCGCCCGCCTGGACGCGAGGCCTACCCCGGGGACGTGTTCTACCTGCACAGCCGGCTGTTGGAGCGCTGCGCGAAGCTGTCTGACGACATGGGCGCCGGGTCGATGACCGGCCTGCCGATCATCGAGACCAAGGCCAACGACGTGTCGGCGTTCATCCCGACCAACGTCATCTCCATCACCGACGGCCAGATCTTCTTGCAGTCGGACCTGTTCGCAGCCAACCAGCGACCCGCCATCGATGTCGGCATCTCGGTGTCGCGGGTGGGCGGCGCGGCGATGACCAAGGCCATGAAGGCCGTCACGGGCTCGCTCAAGGTCGACCTGGCGCAGTTCCGCGCGATGGAGGCGTTCGCGATGTTCGCCTCCGACCTCGACGCCGCGTCGCGCCAGCAGCTGGATCGCGGCCAGCGGCTGATGGCCCTGCTCAAGCAGCCGCAGTACTCGCCCTACCCGCTGGAGGAGATGACCGTCTCCCTGTGGACCGGCACGACCGGCCGCCTGGACCGCGTGCCGACCGAGGACGTGCTGCGCTTCGAGCACGAGTTCATCGACTTCCTGAAGTCCAGCCACGCCGGGATCCTCGACGGAATCCGCGAGACGCAGACGCTCTCCGACGACGCCGAGGCCGAGCTGGCGGCGGCGTACGACGACTTCCTGCGGCAGTTCGAGACCTCCGACGGCCAGCCGATCAAGGCCGGCAAGGAGGAGGTCGAGGCACTGCCCGAGGAGGAGATCGAGCAGGAGCAGATCGTCAGGCAGAAGCGGGGCTGACGACGATGCAGACCGGGACCACGACGAGCAGAGAGGGGGTGAGCACCGATGGCAGTCTCCCTGCGTGAGTACCGCGCGCGGATCAAGTCGACCGAGTCGATGAAGAAGATCACGCGCGCCATGGAGCTCATCGCCGCCTCGCGGATCATCAAGGCGCAGCAGCGGGCCCAGGCGGCCCTGCCCTACGCCCGCGAGCTCACCCGCGCGGTGTCGGCGGTGGCGACCTACTCCAACGTCGACCACCCGCTCACGACCGAGCCCGAGAACCCGACCCGGGCGGCGGTGCTGGTGGTGACCAGCGACCGCGGCCTGGCGGGTGCCTACTCCTCCAACGTCCTCAAGGAGGCCGAGCGGCTCACCGAGACGCTCCGGTCGGAGGGCAAGGAGGTCGACGCCTACATCTGCGGTCGCAAGGGCGAGGCCTTCTACAAAGTTCCGCGGTCGATACGTCGTCCAGTCCTGGAGCGGCTTCTCCGGACCAGCCGACGTACGACGTCGCGAGCGACATCGGGCAGACGCTGATCGACGCCTTCCTCGCCGAGCACCACCACGAGGCGAGCAAGCTCCACGGCAACGGCACGGTGCCCGGCGTCGACGAGGTGCACATCGTGTACACGCGGTTCCGGTCGATGCTGAACCAGCAGCCCGAGGCACGCCGGATGCTGCCCTGGAGGTCGTCGAGGGCGAGGAACCCCCGGCCCCCGAGGAGCTGCTGCCGCTCTACGAGTTCGAGCCGTCTGCCGCCGACGTGCTGGACTCGCTGCTGCCGCGATACGTCCAGAGCCGGATCTTCTTCGCGCTGCTGCAGTCGGCCGCCTCGGAGCTGGCCGCGCGGCAGAAGGCGATGAAGTCGGCCACGGACAACGCCGACGAGCTCATCAAGAAGTTCACCCGTATCGCCAACCAGGCCCGCCAGGCCGGTATTACCCAGGAAATCAGCGAGATCGTCGGTGGCGTCAACGCCCTTGCCGACGCCCAAGCCGGGAGTGAGTGAGAGACATGACTGCCACTGTTGACGAGAAGACCCAGGGCGCTGCAGGCGCCGGGGGCGTGGGCCGGATCGCCCGCGTGATCGGCCCGGTCGTCGACATCGAGTTCCGTCGGACGCGATGCCGGAGATCTACAACGCGCTCACCTGCGAGCTGACCCTGGCCGGAGAGACCACCGAGATCACCCTGGAGGTCGCGCAGCACATCGGCGACGGCATGGTGCGCGCGATCTCGATGAAGCCCACCGACGGCCTGGTGCGCGGCGCCCAGGTGACCGACACCGGGGTGTCCATCACCGTGCCGTCGGCGACGTGACCCTCGGGCACGGCTTCAACGTGACCGGGGACTGCCTGAACCTCACCGAGGGCGAGCGGCTGGAGATCAACGAGCGCTGGGCATCCATCGCAAGCCCCCGGCGTTCGACCAGCTGGAGTCGAAGACCCAGATGTTCGAGACCGGGATCAAGGTCATCGACCTGCTCACTCCGTACGTCCAGGGCGGCAAGATCGGCCTGTTCGGCGGCGCCGGTGTGGGCAAGACCGTGCTCATCCAGGAGATGATCGCGCGCGTCGCCAAGGACCACGGCGGCGTGTCGGTGTTCGCCGGCGTGGGCGAGCGCACCCGCGAGGGCAACGACCTGATCCAGGAGATGACCGAGGCCGGCGTCATCGGGCAGACCGCCCTGGTGTTCGGCCAGATGGACGAGCCCCCGGGCACCCGGCTGCGGGTGGCGCTGTCGGCCCTGACGATGGCGGAGTATTTCCGCGACGTCCAGAAGCAGGACGTGCTGCTCTTCATCGACAACATCTTCCGGTTCACCCAGGCCGGCTCCGGAGGTGTCCACGCTGCTGGGCCGGATGCCTCCGCAGTGGGCTACCAGCCCAACCTGGCCGACGAGATGGGCCAGCTGCAGGAGCGGATCACCTCGACGCGCGGTCGCTCGATCCTCGATGCAGGCGATCTACGTGCCCGCCGACGACTACACCGACCCGGCGCCCGCGACGACGTTCGCCCACCTGGACGCCACGACGGAGCTGTCGCGCGAGATCGCCTCGCTGGGCATCTACCCCGCGTGGACCCGCTGACGTCGACCTCGCGGATCCTCGACCCGCAGTACATCGGGGCCGAGCACTACAACGCCGCCATCCGGGTCAAGCAGATCCTGCAGCGCAACAAGGAGCTGCAGGACATCATCGCGATCCTCGGTGTCGACGAGCTCTCCGAGGAGGACAAGATCATCGTCCACCGCGCCCGTCGCATCCAGCGGTTCCTGTCGCAGAACACCTACGTGGCCAAGCAGTTCACCGGCATCGAGGGCTCGACCGTGCCCGTGTCGGACACCATCGAGGCCTTCAACAAGATCGCCGACGGCGAGTACGACCACGTGGCCGAGCAGGCGTTCTTCATGTGCGGTGGTCTCGACGACGTCGAGGCCAAGTGGACCGACATCCAGAAGAACCTCTGATGAGCGACCTGCTGCACGTCGAGGTCGTGTCGGCCGACCGCGTGGTGTGGTCGGGCGAGGCCACCCGCGTGATCGCTCGGACCACCGAGGGCGACGTGGGCATCCTGCCCAACCACGCGCCGCTGCTGTCCCTGCTGGTCGAGGGTGTTGTGGACGTGCTCACCGACACCGACGAGACGTGGGGCGCGGCAGTGAGCTCGGGCTTCATCTCGGTCGCCAACAACCGCGTCTCCATCCTGTCCGAGTTCGCCGAGGCCTCCCACGAGATCAACCTCGAGCACGCCCGTCAGGATCTGGAGCGCGCGCAGGCGGCTGGAGAGAATGACGATGCGGCCCGGGAGGCCGTCCGGCTGGCGGAAGCCAGGATTCGGGCGGCTGAGCGGCACCGCTAGCGGTCAGGGGTCGGCAGACAAGGAGCGGGGATGCCCGTCTGGCAGTGGGTGCTCGACGCCGTCGGGCTCGTACTGCTGCTCGTCCTGGTCTACGGCATCGCGCTCGTCGTCCGCCGCCGCGCCCTGAGTCGTCACGGCGGCACCTTCGAAGTCAGCTACCGCGCCCGGCCTCACAAGGCCGGGCGCGGCTGGATCCTGGGGATGGGTCGCTACTCCGGCGAGTCGCTGGAGTGGTTTCGCATCTTCTCCCTCTCGGTGCGTCCGAAGCGGGTCTGGCACCGGGCCGACCTGGAGTACGCCGGTCGCCGGGAGCCGGCCGGGGCCGAAGCCGTGTCGCTCTACACCGATCACGTGATCGTGATCTGCCGGACGCTGGAGGAGCCGGTGGAGCTCGCCATGAGCCCACTCGCCCTGATGGGCTTCCAGTCGTGGCTGGAGGCCATGCCTCCCGGCACCCGCGGAGTGCGCCCGGGCGACGCGCCGGGCACCGTCTGAGGTGGCCGCGCCGCTCGCCCGCTCTGTGGGCCGGGCCCGCACGGCCGTCCTGGTCTCGTTCGCCCTCAACGGACTCGGCTTCGCCTCCTGGGCCTCCCGCATCCCCGAGGTGCGCGAGCGGCTCTCGCTCTCGAACGCCCAGCTGGGCCTGCTGCTGCTCGTGCTGGCGGCCGGGTCGGCGGTGGCGCTGCCCACGACGGGCGCCCTGGTGCGCCGCTGGGGCGCTGCGCGGGTGGTCCGGGCCGGGGTGCTGCTCGATGTCGCGGGCTCGTCGGCACGGGCGTCTTCGCGGGCTGGCTGGGGTCGGTCTGGCTGACCGGCGTCGCGCTCGCGGCGTACGGCATTGGCGTGGCCGTGTGGGACGTCGCCATGAACGTCGAGGGAGCGGCGGTCGAGCACGGCCTGGGCCGAAGCATCATGCCCCGCTTCCATGCCGGCTGGAGCATCGGCAGTGTCACGGGTGCGCTGCTCGGGGCCGGCCTGGTCGCGTGGGGGCTGCCGATGGCCTGGCAGCAGTTGGGCGCCGGCACGGATATGGCCGTCCTCGCCCTGGCCGGCACCAGGGACTTCCTGCCGGCGACGGCGGACTACGCCGAGGACGCCAGGCCCTCCGGGTCGGTGTGGAGCGCCTGGCGCGAACCGCGCACCCTCCTGATCGGTTTGATGATGCTCTCGCTCGCGCTCACCGAGGGCACGGCCAACGACTGGCTCGCCGTAGCGCTGATCGACGGCTACGACCTGCCGCACTGGGCCGGGGTGGCTGGGTTCGGGGTGTTCGTGACTGCCATGACGACCGGTCGCTTCGTCGGGCCCGTGATCCTCGACCGGCACGGCCGCGCTCCGGTGCGGTGGACGACGATGGCCATGGCGGGTGTGGGCGTGCTGCTCACTGTGCTTGCCGGCACGCCGGCCCTGGCCCTCGTCGGGGTGGCGCTCTGGGGGCTCGGCGCCTCGTTGGGCTTCCCCGTCGGGATCAGCGCAGCCTCCGACGAACCGGCGCACGCCCCCGCGCGGGTCAGCGTGGTGACCTCGATCGCCTACACCGCGTTCCTGGCCGGACCGCCCTTCCTCGGCTTCGTGGCCGAGCACGTCGGCACTCTGCGGGCCTTGCTCGTGATCGCGCTCCTGCTCATCCCGTCGGCCCTCGTGGTGCCCGCAGCGCGGCAGCCACATCGAGCCTCCGCCTGAGGGGCGTCGGCAGCGGCGGCGGGTGTGTTATGTGGTCACAGCTTCATCATGAGAAGTGGGTGAACACTCACTTCTCGGGTCATGCTCGCCGTGGGAAGCGCCACTCCGGCGACTCCTCATGGTGAAGCAGCGACTCGCGGCCGCCCGCTCCCGGGCTTCGTGACTGGTTCAGCGCCGGGTCACTCCGCCCGCTCACCGCCGGGTATCCACAGCACGTCCCCCTGCTCCTGGTTGGCGTGGCGCGCCAGGATGAACAGCAGGTCCGAGAGCCGGTTGAGGTAGGTCAGCGCGAGCTGGTTCATGGTGTGGCCGTGCTCGGCGTACGCCGCCCAGCCGGCTCGCTCCGCGCGCCGGACTACCGTGCGAGCGACGTGCAGGGCGGCCGCCGCCGGGGTGCCGCCGTTGAGCACGAAGGAGCGCAGCGCCGGAAGGTCGGCGTTGTAGTGGTCGCACCAGCCCTCGAGCCGGTCGACGTACTCCTGCTCGATCCGCAGCGGGGGATACGCCGGCTTCGCGACGACCGGCGTCGAAAGATCCGCGCCCACGTCGAACAAGTCGTTCTGGATGCGCGTGAGCACCGTGGCCACGTCCTCGGCCAGCCCGCCCGTGGCCAGCGCCACGCCCAGGTGCGCGTTGGCCTCGTCCACGTCGGCGTACGCCGCCAGCCGCAGGTCGGTCTTGGACGTCTCGCTCAGGTCGCCCAACCGGGTGGTGCCCGAGTCGCCAGTGCGGGTGTAGATCCGGGTGAGGTTGACCATGGACGCGAGCCTAGCCCCGGGCTTCGGTGCCACGCCGGGCCGGGTACGCCCACGACCGACGCACCACCACTCACGTTGACCACAGACCACCCAAGGCGCACAGACCACACTGGTCACATATCGGACGCCGACGCCGCTCGTCGTCCGCAATGGGAGCGACGCCGAAGCCGGCCGCGCCACGACAATTCAGTGGCAACCAATGCGGCGACTCTGGCGTCATAGTTTCTGTGAGCCACGTCTCATCTGCATGGGGCGGGGCAGTCGGACGGCTCGGGGCACGGGGGAGTGATCGTGGAGATCTACAGCGACGGCACCACGCTGGTGCTCGCGGGTGACCTCGACGTGCGCAGCACGTGGAGGTGCGCAACGCCTTGCATGAGCAGATCGACGGCCACGACCGGGACATCCTGGTCGACCTCAGCAGCGTGCACACCGCCGACATCGTGGCGCTGCGCATGCTGGCGTTCGCCACCCGGCAGGCCGCACGGCAGGGTCGGCACGTGACGCTCCGGGGCTGCTGTCCGGCCGTGCGTCGGCTGTTGCACATCTCCCGGCTGATCCGGGTGCTCGAGGTCGAGCGCGTGGCCGCCACCGCCTAAGTGGCGCGTTCCACACCCCGCAGACCCTGACAGCGGCGGCGGCGCGGCATACCTTCGACCCCATGACGGACGCCCCGACCGACCCCGGGCCGGATGCCACGCCTGCCCCCGGGCCTGACTCCCGCCCGCGAAGGAACGCCCCTGGGTGATGCGGACCTACGCCGGCCACTCGACCGCGGCCGCCTCCAACGAGCTGTACCGCACCAACCTGGCCAAGGGCCAGACCGGTCTCTCGGTGGCCTTCGACCTGCCGACGCAGACCGGCTACGACCCCGACAGCCCGCTGGCCCACGGGGAGGTGGGCAAGGTTGGCGTCCCGGTGCCGCACCTGGGCGAGATGCGCAAGCTCTTCGAGGGCATCCCGCTCGCCGAGATGAACACCTCGATGACGATCAACGCGCCCGCCATGTGGCTGCTGGCGCTCTACCAGGTCGTGGCCGAGGAGCAGGCCCGCCTGGGGCCCGGCGCCACGGACCAGGAACGCGCTGCCGTCGCCGCCCGGCTCGCGGGCACGACGCAGAACGACATCATCAAGGAGTACCTCGCGCGGCACCTATGTGTTCCCGCCCGAGCACTCGCTGCGGCTGACCGCCGACATGATCGCCTACACGGTGCACCAGATCCCGAAGTGGAACCCCATCAACATCTGCAGCTACCACCTGCAGGAGGCCGGCGCGACGCCCACGCAGGAGCTGGCCTATGCCCTCTGCACCGCGATCGCCGTCCTCGACCAGGTCCGCGCATCCGGGCAGGTCGACGAGGCCGACTTCGAGAAGGTCGTGGGCCGGATCTCGTTCTTCGTCAACGCGGGGGTGCGCTTCGTCGAGGAGATGTGCAAGATGCGCGCCTTCGTCGAGCTGTGGGACGAGATCACCCGCGACCGGTACGGCGTCCGGGACGAGCGCATGCGCCGGTTCCGGTACGGCGTCCAGGTGAACTCGCTGGGCCTGACCGAGGCCCAGCCCGAGAACAACGTGCAGCGGATCGTGCTGGAGATGCTCGGGGTCACGCTCTCCAAGCGTGCCCGCGCGCGCGCCATCCAGCTACCGGCCTGGAACGAGGCGCTCGGGCTGCCCCGGCCCTGGGACCAGCAGTGGTCGCTGCGGCTCCAGCAGGTGCTGGCCTACGAGTCCGACCTGCTGGAGTACGACGACCTCTTCGACGGCTCCCCGGTCATCGAGGCCACCGTGTCGAAGCTCGTCGCCGGCGCGCGAGCGGAGATCGACCGGGTCCAGGCGATGGGTGGGGCGATCGCGGCCGTCGACTCCGGCTACATGAAGTCGGCGCTGGTGTCGGCGCACGCCGCCCGGCGGGCGCGGATCGAGTCCGGCGAGGAGCGGTGGTCGGGGTCAACGTCTTCACGACGACGGAGGCCTCGCCGCTCACCGCGGACCTGGACTCGGCGATCCAGTCCGCGGATCCCGAGGCCGAGCGCGCTGCCATCGAGTCGGTGCGCGCCTGGCGGGCCGCGCGCGATGCCGACGAGGCCGCCGAGGCTCTCGCGCGGTTGGCCGCCGACGCGAAGACCGACGCCAACCTGATGCCGGCGACGCTGGCGTGCGCGCGCGCAGGCTGCACCACGGGTGAGTGGGCCGGCGCCCTGCGCGAGGTCTTCGGGGAGTTCCGGGCACCGACGGGCGTCGCTGGCGCCGTCGGAGTGGCAGAGGGTGGCGCCGAGCTCGCCGCCGTTCGCGAGCGGGTGCGCAGCACGGGCGAGCAGCTCGGCGGGCGGCTGCGGCTGCTCGTCGGCAAGCCGGGTCTCGACGGCCACAGCAACGGCGCCGAGCAGGTGGCGGTCCGGGCGCGGGACGCCGGCTTCGAGGTGATCTACCAGGGCATCCGCCTGACGCCCCAGCAGATCGTGGCCGCCGCGGTGGCCGAGGACGTCCACTGCGTGGGGCTCTCGATCCTGTCGGGCTCCCACATGGAGCTCGTTCCGGAGGTGCTGGAGGGGCTGCGCGCGGCAGGGCTGACCGACGTCCCCGTCGTGGTCGGCGGGATCATCCCCGAGTCGGACGCGGCGCTGCTGCGCGCGAGGGGGGTGGCCGCGATCTACACGCCCAAGGACTTCGGGCTGACCGAGATCATGGCGGGGATCGTCGAGGTGATCCGGGCCGCGCACGACCTCCCGGACTGAGCCGGCATCTAGTAAGGCTCACCTAACCTCCTGCTAGGCTCGGGCTGTGGGATCCAAGCGCACGCCGAAGAAGAAGTGCTGCGATGACCGCCCGCGCTGCAAGCGGTGTCCGATCCGGATGCTGAAGGAGGGCACCCTCCCCGAGGGGTATACGGTCAAGAGGCGCCGGCTCGTCAAGACCCGTGCCACGCGCGCTGCCGACCAGGCCGCCTGACCGACCCGGAGGAGTCCCGTGCCTGCACCCCGCTTCGCGGCCCAGCTCAACGAGCAGATCGGCCACGAGCTCGCTGCCCACAACCAGTACCTCGCGTGCGCGGTGCACTACGACGCGTTGACGATGCCGCAGATGGCGGCGTTCTTCTACGGACAGGCGGTCGAGGAGCGCGCCCATGCGCTGATGATGGTGCAGTACCTCCTGGACACCGACGCCGACGTGGCCATCCCGGGGGTGGCTGCCCCGCAGTCCCGGTTCGGCGACGTCGTCGAGCCGGTCGCCCTTGCGCTCGAGCAGGAGAAGCGGGTTACCGAGCAGATCAACTCCCTGTTGCGCACGGCCCGCGAGGAGATGGACTTCGCCTCCGAGCAGTTCATGCAGTGGTTCATCAAGGAGCAGGTCGAGGAGATGGCAACGATGAGCGATCTGCTCGCCGTGGTCACCCGCAACGCCGACGACATCGACGACATCGAGGAGTACGTCGCCCGCGAGCGGGCCGCCGAGGCTGCCGACCCGACCGCCCCGCGGGCGGCGGGCGCCTGACCCCAGCCACGGCCATGGCCCGCGTGACCGTCGTCGGCGCCGGTGTCGTGGGCCTGTCCTGCGCCGTCCGGCTGCTCGAGGGCGGTCACCGCGTCGACGTCCTCGCGCGCGAGCTGCCGCTGGAGACCACCTCGCACGTCGCCGCGGCGATCTGGTACCCCTACCTCGCCGAGCCGCGGGAGCGGGTCCTGGGCTGGGGTGGACGCACGTTCGAGGTGCTCGCCGACCTTGCCGCGACGACCCCTGAGGCCGGCGTCCGGCTGCTGCCGGGCACCGAGGTGCTCACCGGGGCGAGCCCCGACCCGTGGTGGGCCGGGGTGGTCACCGGGTTCGGTCGCGAGCCGCTGCTGCCCGCCGGGTACGCCGACGGCTGGGGCTTCACCACCCCGGTGGCCGACATGCCCGTCTACCTCACCTGGCTCCGCCGGCGGGTGGCGGACCTCGGCGGCACGGTGACGCGGTTGACGCTCTCCGAGCTGCCCGTCGGGTCCGATGTCGTCGTGAACTGCTCGGGGCTGGGCGCGCGCCACCTGGCCGCCGACGGCTCCGTGGTGCCGGTGCGGGGTCAGGTCGTCGTCGTGGAGCAGTTCGGGCTGTCCCGGTGGTGGCTCGACGAGGGCGGGCCGACGTACGTCATCCCCCGCGAACACGAGATCATCGTCGGTGGCACCGAGCAGCGCGGCGCCTGGGAGCCGCAGCCGGACCCGGCCACGGCCGACGCGATAATGGCGCGGGCGCTGCGACTGGTGCCCGAGCTGGGCGGCGCCCGGGTCATCGGGCATCGAGTGGGCCTGCGGCCGGCCAGGCCGTCGGTGCGGCTGGAGCGGGAGTCGCGCTCCAGCCGGGACGTTGTGCACTGCTACGGACACGGCGGGTCCGGGCTCACCTTGAGCCAGGGCTGCGCCGGCGAGGTGGCCGAGCTGGTGGCCGAGCTGATGACCGGGTCGAGGACCCGGCTGACCACCGGGTCGGCGGGCTGAGGGCCCGGCTCAGGATCGCCTGCGGAGCACGGCCACCAGCACCGCGATGCCGAGCGCGAGCCCGGCCAGGGCGCCGAGGAAACCGCCCCACTCGGGGCTCACCCGGTCGCCGACGACCGAGCCCAGGCCGGCCAGCCCCATGGCGGCCACGGCCAGGAAGGCCCGGGTGAGCATCTCCCGGACGAAGAGCGAGGTGAAGGACCCGGTGCCGCCGCCCACGTGCATCGGCTGGCTGTGGACCACGGCCGCCACGGGCAGGGCGCCGTGATGTGCGGAACGCGTCATCGCCGACCTGGTCATAGCGCCACGGCACGTCCAGCCGGTCGGTGTCGATGGTGAGCAGCACGAGCGGCTCGGTCGCGTCGCGGTAGAACGCGGCGTAGACGCCCTCCACCTGGTCCCGCTTGGCGGCGTGGAGGAAGCCCTCCTCGGCGAGCGTTCGGCCCAGGGTGGAGGTGGTGTAGTGCCCGGTCTCGCGAGCGCCAGCCCAGTCGGCCGCCGTGGCGATGTGGAAGATCTGCATCGCGGGGCATCGTGCCATACCCGTGGGGCGGGTTCAGAACAGCCGGTGCTCGGAGTCGTCCATGCCGCGCAGCCCGTCGTAGTCGAGCACGGCACAGGAGATGCCCCGGTCGGTCGCCAGCACCCGGGCCTGGGGCTTGATCTCCTGAGCGGCGAAGATGCCACGGACCTCGCCGTTCGCGGTGAGCAGGGGTCCCGGTTGAGCAGCTCGAGATAGCGGGTGAGCTGCTCCACGCCGTCGATCTCGCCGCGCCGCTTCACCTCGACGGCCACCGAGAGGCCATCGGCGTCCCGGCACATGAGGTCGACGGGTCCGATCGCGGTGGGGTACTCGCGGCGTACCAGCGTCAGCCCCTCCGCCAGGTGCCCCGGGTGCTCGGCCAGCAGCTCCTGCAGGTGCCGCTCGACGCCGTCCTTCTGCAGGCCGGGGTCGACGCCGAGGTCGTGGGAGGAGTCGTGATGGATCTCCTCGATGAGGATGCGCAGGGTGTCGTCGGTCCTCGAGGTGACCACCCACTCGACCTGCCCGTCCTCCGACAGGCCCTCCCGCACCGTGCACGGCGGCGACATCCAGTTGAGCGGCTTGTAGGAGCCCCCGTCGGAGTGCACCAGCACCGACCCGTCGGCCTTGAGCATGAGCACCCGGGTCGCCATCGGCAGGTGGGCGGTCAGCCGGCCGGCGTAGTCCACCTGGCAGCGCGCGACGACGAGTCTCACGAGGCGTGAATCTACCGGGGGCGGACGGGCCGGATATCGCGGTGACGCGGGGGCCACCCGCTGGCAGCATGGGGACATGGCAGACGCGACCGTGACCCACCGCACGACCGACGAGCTGATGGCCTTCCTGCCCGAGCTCGACGCGGCTCCCCGGGACCACGGCACGCTCCGGCTGCTCGTCCGCCGCCCGGCGGTCGACGCCCGGGAGGTGCTCGACCGAGGCGAGCTGGACCTGGCCCAGGGCCTGGTGGGGGACACCTGGCTCGAGCGGCCGAGCAGCCGGACCCCCGACGGGTCGGCGCACCCGGACATGCAGCTCAACGTGATGAGCCACCGGATGGTCTCCTTCCTCGCCGGAGACACCTCCCGCGAGCCGCTCGCGGGCGACCAGCTCTACCTCGACCTGGACCTGTCCCACGACAACCTGCCGGCGGGCACCCAGCTGGCATTCGGCAGCGGCGCCGTCATCGAGGTCACCGAGGAGCCGCACACGGGCTGCGCCAAGTTCATCGCGCGCTTCGGCGAAGAGGCGCAGCGGTTCGTCAACGGCCGGGAGGGCCGGCCGCGCCGGCTGCGCGGCCTAAACGCCCGGGTCGTGGTGCCGGGTGCCGTCGCCGTGGGCGACGTGGTGACCGTGCGCCGCCCGTCGTCCTGACCGTCGCCACCGGCGCGCCCGTCCCGGCAGGGGTGAACTACCTCACGGCGGGCGCCAAAACCTGCGTGACATGATCCGGCCATGACCACCCCTGCGGACACCACGGACACCGCTGCCCCCAGCCCGGGCCGCACCATCACCACCGTCGGCGTCGTCGGTCTCGGCACCATGGGCGCCGGCATCGCCGAGGTCTTCGCGCGCGAGGGCTTCAGCGTGGTCGGGGTCGAGCTCGACGCCGACGCGGTCGAGCGCGGCCGCCAGCACCTCGAGCACTCGACGGGGCGGGCGGTCGCCCGCGGCAAGATGACCGAGGAGGAGCAGGCGGCCCTGCTCGGCCGGATCACCTTCACGACCGATCTAGCCGATCTGGCCGAGGCCGGTTTCGTCGTCGAAGCGGTCGTGGAGTCGCTCGAGGTCAAGAAGGAGATCTTCCGCCGGCTCGACGAGATCGTCGGTCCCGACGCGATCCTCGCCACGAACACCTCCTCGCTGTCGGTCACCGAGATCTCCACCGCCAACACCCGGCCCGGCCGGGTCGTGGGGGTGCACTTCTTCAACCCCGCGCCCGTCCAGAACCTCGTCGAGATCGTGCGCACCGTCGTCACCGAGCCTCAGGTGCTGTCCGACGTGGAGGCGCTCGTCGGCCAGCTGGGCAAGAGCCCCGTGGTCTGCGGTGACAAGGCCGGCTTCATCGCCAACACGCTGCTGTTCGGCTACCTCAACCACGCGGTGTCGATGTTCGAGTCGAAGTACGCCACCCGCGAGGACATCGATGCCGCCATGCGCTTCGGCTGCGGCTACCCGATGGGCCCGCTCGCCCTGCTGGACCTGATCGGCCTCGACACGGCGTACGAGATCCTCGACACGATGTACAAGCAGGGCCGCGACCGGCTGCACGCCCCCGCGCCCATCCTCAAGCAGATGGTCACGGCGGGCCTGCTGGGTCGCAAGTCCGGGCGGGGGTTCTACACCTACGAGGCGCCGGACAGCTCCGTCGTGGTGCCCGACCAGCTGACCCCTTCGGCCGACGACGCACCGCAGCTGCGCCGCCCCGTCTCGCTGGTCGGCGTGGTGGGCACGGGGACGATGGCCTCAGGCATCGTCGAGGTCTTCGCGAAGGCGGGCTACGACGTGGTGTACGTCGGCCGCTCGCAGGCCAAGGTCGATGGGGTCCGGGCCACGATCGAGCGCTCCCTGGACAAGGCCATCCAACGCGGCAAGCTGGAGGAGGCGCAGAAGGCGACCGTGCTCGGCCGGCTGCGCGGCTCCAGCTCCCTCGACGACCTGGCTGACGTCGACATCGTGGTCGAGGCGATCGCGGAGGACCTGCAGGTCAAGACCACCCTGTTCGAGAACCTGGACGAGATCTGCAAGCCGGGTGCGATCCTGGCCACGACCACCTCCTCGCTGCCGATCATCGCGCTCGCGAAGGTGACGTCGCGTCCTCAGGACGTCGTCGGCATGCACTTCTTCAACCCCGCGCCCATCATGCGGCTGGTGGAGGTGGTGTCCACCGTGTCGACCACTGACGAGGTCGCGGAGACGGTGCGCGCACTGTGCGGCACGGTCGGCAAGCACGCGGTATCCTGCGGGGACCGCGCGGGCTTCATCGTCAACGCGCTGCTGTTCCCCTACCTCAACGACGCCGTGCGGATGCTCGAGGCGCACTACGCGACCGCCGACGAGATCGACACGGCCATGAAGCTGGGCTGCGCGCTGCCGATGGGTCCCTTCGAGCTGTTGGACGTCGTCGGCAACGACGTGTCACTGGCGATCCAGCGCGAGCTGTACCTCGAGTTCCGCGAGCCCGGCTTCGCGCCGGCGCCGCTGCTGGAGCACCTCGTGACGGCGGGCTACCTGGGCCGCAAGACCCAGCGCGGGTTCCGCGACTACAGCTCGCGCTGAGGGCGTCGCGGAGGCTGGGACCTCAGCCGACGCGCGGCCGGAGCCAGTCCAGCAGGGTGTCGGCGAGCGCTCGCCAGTGGGTCTCCAGCATGAGGCCGTGGGCGGCGCCGGGGATGCTCACGGCCGTCGTGCCGTACGCCGCCGCCGTGGCGCGCACCGCCGGCTCCGGGAAGAGCTCGTCCCGCTGGGCCCCGACCACGAGCAGCGGGGTCGCGATCCGGCGCGGCCGGACCAGGTCCAGCGCCAGCATGTCCAGGAACGCCAGGTAGGACTCGTCCTGCAGCCGCCGCTGGTAGCTGGCCGCGGTCGCCGGGTCGAGCTCCGGGGTGAACATCAGCGCGTGGACCTGGGCCGGGTCCTCGACCAGCGGGTAGAGGCTGAGCGTCGCGGTGGTTCGGAGGAAGTCTCGGGGTCGGGTCCGGGCGATGCGCAGCGTCAGCGGCAGCACCCCGGTGGGCGGGACCGAAGCGACCAATGCCGCCGCCGGCGGGCGGTGGGCCTCGAGGTACTTCTGCACCACGAAGCCACCCATGGAGTAGCCGATCGGCACCGTTCCGGGGCCCAGCTCGCCGGCCACGAGCGCCACGTCGCGGACGTAGTCGCGCACGCGGGTCCACCGCAGATGTCGGCGCCCGTCGCTGTGGCCGTGGCCGCGCAGGTCCACGGCGTAGGCGTCGTAGCCCTGGGCAGTGACGTAGGGCAGCACCTGCTCGTCCCAGACCCAGCTCCCGAGCCAGGCGCCGTGGACGAACAGCAGCGGGGTGTCGGACCTCCGGTGGGCTGCCCGAGCCGAGCGCACCTCCAGCCTGTGCGTCACGCGCTCACCCTGCCACGCCGCCGGGCCCTGCGGAACCGCCCCCGGTCACAGACCGTGACCGGATCGTGACTGTTACGCCACAGTCTCTTTTGATCGTTCAACGAACTTTTGTACGGTGCCAAATGACAGGCCTCCCACCCGCCTCTCATCGCCTCCGAGGAGGAGCGCATGAAGATCGTCGTCCTGGTCAAGTACGTCCCGGAGCCCGAGGCTCGTTGGACCTTCGCCGATGACCTCACCCTCGACCGCGCGGCGGTGGACGGCCGGCTCTCCGAGCTGGACGAGTACGCTGTCGAGCAGGCGGTCCGGCTGGTCGAGAACGGCCTGGACGCCGAGATCACCGCGCTCACGGTCGGCCCGGCCAATGCGGTTGACGGCCTGCGGAAGGCGCTGGCGATGGGCGCGCACGCGGGGGTCCACGTCGAGGACGCCGCGATCCACGGGTCGGACGCCTTGGCGACCTCGCTGGTGCTGGCCAAGGCCCTGGAGCACACCGGCTTCGACCTGGTGCTCACGGGGATGGGCTCGACAGACGCCGAGATGTCGGTGATCCCGTCCATGGTGGCCGACCGGCTCGGCGTCCACCAGGCCACCTTCGCCGGCGAGCTCGCCCTCGAGGGCGACACCGTCACGATCCGCCGCGAGTCGGCCACCGCCAGCCAGCAGGTCCAGACCCAGCTGCCGGCGGTGGTCTCGGTCACCGACCAGACCGGCGAGGCGCGCTACCCGGCGTTCAAGGCGATCATGATGGCCAAGAAGAAGCCGGTGTCGACGTACTCGCTCGGCGATCTGGGCGTGGACCCCGCCTCGGTCGGGCTGGCCGCGGCCGCGTCGCGGGTCGTCGCTGTCGAGCCGGCGCCCGCCCGAGCGGCCGGAGTCCAGGTCACCGACGACGGGACGGCCGCCACCCAGCTCGCCGACTTCCTCACCGCCCGGGGCCTGCTGTGAGGCCCCGCGGATGTCCGTCGACCGACCCACCGCCCAAAGGAGCTGACATGGCTGAGGTGCTCGTCCTGGTCGAGACGCAGGACGCAGGAGTGCGCAAGGCCTCCCTGGAGCTGCTGACGCTGGCGCGGCGGCTCGGCGCGCCAGCCGCCGTGGTCTTCGGCGGTGGGGATGACGTGGTCGCCACTCTCGGCGAGTACGGCGCCGAGCGCGTTTACACCGTGCCGGCCGAGGACGCCCAGCAGTACCTCTCGCTGCCTCAGGCGGAGGTGCTGGTGGAGCTGGCCCGGCGGAGCTCACCCGCGGCGGTGCTGGTGACGTCGGGGCCGGAGGGCAAGGACATCGCCGCCCGAGTGGCCGTCCGACTCGACTCCGGCATCATCACCGATGCCGTGGACGTGACTGCCGGCGACGGCGGCGTCCAGGCCCGCCAGTCGGTCTTCTCCGGGACCTGGCTGGCCACCAGCCGTCGTCCGGGGCACTCCCGTCATCACCGTCATGCCCAATGCCATCCCCCCAGAGCCGGCACCCACAACCCCCACAGTGGAGCCGGTGGAGGTGGCGCTCACCGACGCCGCGCGCGGCGCCCGGATCACCGACCGGTCACCCAAGCAGTCCTCGGGCAGGCCTGACCTCACTGACGCGGCCGTGGTCGTGTCGGGGGGTCGAGGCGTCGGCTCGGAGGACGGCTTCGGACTGATCGGACGTGTGGCCGACGCGCTCGGCGGCGCGGTGGGCGCCACCCGCGCGGCCACCGACCTGGGCTGGATCGACCACGACCTGCAGGTCGGCCAGACCGGCAAGACCGTGGCTCCGAACCTGTACCTGGCGGCCGGGGTCTCCGGGGCCATCCAGCACCGCGCGGGCATGCAGTCCAGCAAGACCATCGTCGCGGTGAACAAGGACGCTCAGGCACCCATTTTCGAGATCGCCGATTTCGGCGTCGTCGGAGACCTGCACGCCGTCCTCCCCGCCCTCGTGGACGAGATCTCCCGACGACGAGGCTGACCCCGCCCGCCCCACCCACCCACCGACTGAGGAACCGCCGATGAGCACTCCCGCCGACCAGACCAGCCACGCGTTCGGGGGGAGGGGGCTCGACGCCGCCGACCTCGCGCTGATGCTGGAGGCGCTCGACGACTTCGTGTCCGCCACGCTGAGCCCCGAGCTGCAGCTCGAGCTCGACCACGAGGACCGCTGCCCCGAGGACATCGTCCGGGCCATGTCGGACCCCGAGACCCTCGGGGTCCAGATGGTGTTCATCCCCGAGGCGTACGGCGGCATGGACGGCGGCGCGTTCGACTCCTACCGCATCTGCGAGACCATGGCCCGCCACGACATCGGGCTGGCGACGGCGGTGTTCGCGACGTTCCTCGGCTCGGACCCGATCATGGTCGGGGCACCGAGGAGCAGAAGAAGGACTGGCTCGGGAGCATTTCCGAGCAGGGCACCGTCTTCGCCTACGGCGCCACCGAGCCCGAGGCGGGCTCCGACCTCGGGGCCATGACCACGGTGGCGACTCCCGTCACCGACGACGGCGGCGCCGTCACGGCGTACCGCATCAACGGCCGCAAGCAGTGGATCTCCAACGGCTCCATCGCCGACCTGCTCACGATCCTGGCGGCCACGCCGGCAGGGCCTTCGTGGTTCGTCGTCCCCAAGGACGCCCCGGGCTTCAGCGTGGCGCCGCCGGAGGACAAGCACGGCATCCGGCTCTCCAACACCGCGGCGCTGTTCCTCGACGACGTCGAGGTGCCTGCCTCGGCACTCATCGGGGGCATCGAGGGCCGCGGCCTGGTGCAGGCCCAGCAGGTGTTCGGCTACACACGGCTGATGGTGGCGGCGTTCGGACTCGGCGGCGGCTGGGCTGCGCTGGACCGGGCCGTCGAGTACTCCACCACCCGCGTCCAGGGCGGTGGACCGCTCTCGGAGAAGCAGGGGTTCACCCACAAGCTGGTCGTGCCGCACGCCGTCCGGCTCGAGGCTGCCCGGGCCTTCATGGAGGAGACCGCCACGCGGCTGGACGCCGGAGAGGGCGCGGATGGTGCGATGAACACCGAGGGTGCCATCGCGAAGTACGTCGCGACCGAGGCCGGCAACGCGGCCGCCGACGCGGCCATCCAGGCCCACGGGGGCTACGGCTACACGCGGCCCTACGTGGTCGAGAAGATCAAGCGCGACGTTCGGATCACCACGATCTACGAAGGCACCTCGGAGATCATGGAGATGACCATCGCCCGCGACCGGTGGCAGCAGCACCTCAAGACCCGCGGGCAGCACTACCTCGACCGCGCGGCGGCGCTGCAGGCCGTCCACGCCGCCCATCCCGACGTCGGCGCCGGCGTCGCTGCCCTGGCCTGTCAGGCCCTCGCGGCCGTCCTCGAGGCCTGCCGGGTCGGCCGGCTGACCCGCAACCAGCATGTGCTCTTCCGGCTCGGTGAGCTCGTGGCCCTGGTCGAGACCGCCGACACGTTCAGCCGCCGGGCGGCGGCCGCGCTCGACGGCGAGCGCTACGAGAAGAGTCCCAAGCGCTTCGATGGCCCCACCCTGGCCACCATGGCCCGCGTCTTCGCGCGCGAGGCGGCCCAGCGGGTGGCGCTGGACGGGCCCCGGTACGTCGTCGGCTCCGCCGAGCAGGGAGCCGCGCCGCCCGCTCTCCCGGCCGACGCCATCGTTGCCGCCCAGGCGGGCCTGCTCGGCGACATGGACCGCCTCGCCGACGTGCTCTACGACCGCGGCTGACGCCCAGCCGACCCAGACCCCCACACCCACTCGGGGAGGACCCACCACCATGACCGAGCAGACCCACCCGCGTCCCACCCCGGTGGCCGTCGTCGGCACCGCGGCGATCATGCCCGAGGCGCCGGATGCCGCCACCTTCTGGGCGAACATCACCGGCGGTCGCTACTGCATCACCGACGTGCCGCCGGAGCGGTGGGACCCGGCCCTCTACTACGACCCCGACCCGCACGCGGTGGACAAGACCTACTCGCGGATCGGTGGCTGGGTGCGCGACTTCGAGTGGGACCCGATCGCGTGGAAGCTGCCGATCCCGCCCAAGGTGTCCGACCAGATGGACCCGGGGCAGCGGTGGGCGGTCGCCGCGGCCCGGGCTGCCCTGATCGAGGCGGGCTGGCCCGGCTGGGGCGTCGACTCGAACCGGGTGGCCGTCATCCTCGGCAACGCCATCGGCGGGGAGAAGCACTATCAGACCAGCATGCGGATCAAGCTGCCCGAGGTGCTGCGCCACCTGGAGCGCGTGCCGGCGATGGCCGGGCTGGCGCCCGAGGTCCAGCGCGCCGTGGTGGAGGAGACCCGCACGGCGTACCTGGCCCAGCAGATCGACATCACCGAGGACACCATGCCCGGTGAGCTCTCGAACGTGATCGCCGGCAGGATCGCCAACCTGTTCAACCTGCGTGGCCCGAACTTCACCACCGACGCCGCCTGCGCCTCCGGGCTCGCGGCGCTGAGCGCGTCCGTCCACGGTCTGGTCGAGCACGACTACGACGCCGTCGTGACCGGCGGCATCGACCGGAACATGGGGGTCGAGGCGTTCGTCAAGTTCTGCAAGATCGGCGCGCTGTCGGCGACGGGCACCCGGCCGTTCGACGCGGGTGCGGACGGTTTCGTGATGGGCGAGGGCGCCGCCTTGTTCGTGCTCAAGAGGCTCGAGGACGCCGAGGCCGCGGGCGATCGGATCCACGCGGTGATCCTGGGAATCGGCGGGTCGTCGGACGGCAAGGGCAAGGGAATCACGGCCCCCAACCCGGTCGGCCAGCAGCTCGCGGTCGAGCGGGCCTGGGAGAGCGCCGGCGAGGACCCGACGACGGCCAGCGCGGTCGAGGCGCACGGCACCTCGACCCGGGTCGGCGACGCCGCCGAGCTGAACAGCCTCAGCGCCGTCTTCGGGGGCGCTGGCGCCGCGCCTGGCTCGATCGCGCTGGGCTCGGTCAAGTCCAACATCGGGCACCTCAAGGCCGCCGCTGGCACCGCGGGCCTGTTCAAGATGGTCTACTCATTGCGGGAGCGGCAGCTGGCTCCCAGCCTCAACTTCCGCGACCCCAACCCCAACGTCGACTGGGACACCGTTCCCTTCGCCGTCAACACCGAGCTGCGCGCCTGGCCCGAGCCTCCAGGTGGGGTTCGCCGGGGCGGGGTGAGCGCCTTCGGGTTCGGGGGCACCAACTTCCACGTGGTCGTGGAGGAGCACGTGCCCGGCCGGCACCGGCCGGTGCCGCGGTCGTTCGCCTCCGCGCAGCTGCCGTCCGGCACCGTGACCGCCGCCGTGCCGACGGCCGGGTCCGCCGTCCCGCCCGGGGCCCAGGCTCGGCCCCCGTTGCGCGGCGCCCTGGTCCTGGGGGCGCGCGACGAGGCCGAGCTGCTGGCCAAGGTCCGCGCAGCGGCCACGCAGGCCGCGGCCGGTCAGGCGCCCGCCCCGGCCGCCCCGGCGCCCGACGCGCTGGCGGCCCCGCTGCGCGCCGCGGTCGACTTCGTCGACGCGGCCGAGCTCGCCGGCAAGCTGGACAAGCTCGACAAGGCGCTGGCGTCGGGCAACCCGGCGGTGTTCCGGATGCTGCGCCAGCAGGGCGTCTTCGTGGGTCGCGGCCCGGCGCCCAAGGTGGCCTTCCTCTACACCGGCCAGGGCTCGCAGTACGTCAACATGCTCCAGGGGCTCGCCGGTCGCGAGCCGCTGGTCCGCGCCACGTTCGACGAGGCCGACGCGGTGATGACCCCGCTGTTGGGGCGCTCACTCACGTCGTACATCTTCATCGAAGGCAGTGACGCCGACGCGGTCAAGGCCGCCAAGCAACAGCTGCTGCAGACCGAGATCACCCAACCGGCCGTGCTCGCGACCGATCTGGCCCTGACCCGCCTGCTGGCGGCGTACGGCGTGGCCCCGGACATGGTGATGGGCCACAGCCTGGGCGAGTACGGCGCGCTGGTCGCCGCGGGCTCGCTCACCTTCCGCTCCGCGCTCGAGGCGGTCTCCGCGCGGGGACGCGAGATGGCGCACCTCTCGGTCGAGGACCAGGGGGCCATGGCGGCCGTCTTCGGGCCGCTGACCGAGATCGAGCGGATCGTCGACGAGGCCGACGGCTACGTGGTCATCGCCAACATCAACTCGACGTCGCAGGCCGTCGTCGGCGGCGCCACCGCAGCGGTGGAGCGGGTCGTCCAGACCTTCACCGAGGCCGGCCTGAACGCCGTCCGCATCCCGGTCAGCCACGCCTTCCACACCTCGATCGTGGCGCCGGCCTCCGAGCCCCTCGTGGCCGCGCTGCGCCGGCTGGACGTGCGGGGGCCCCAGGTGCCCTGCGTGGCCAACGTGACCGGGGAGTTCTACCCGGCCCAGGCTGACACCGACACCATGCTGGACTACCTCGGTCGGCAGGTGGCCTCGCCGGTGCAGTTCGTGCGCGGCCTGCACACGCTCTACGACGCTGGTGCCCGGGTCTTCGTGGAGGTCGGGCCGAAGAAGGCCCTGCACGGCTTCGTCGAGGACGTCTTGGGCAGCGACCACGAGGACGTGGTCGCGCTCTACACCAACCACCCCAAGGTGGCCGACGAGGCTGCCTTCAACCAGGCACTGTGCGGGCTGTACGCCGCGGGGCTCGGCGCGCCCGCGGCGCCGGCCCCGACGATCCCGTCGCCGGCGACGACTCCTGCCGCTCTTCCTGTCTCGAGCCCCGACTCCGCCCCTGTGCCGTCTCCCGTGCCGTCCGCCGGGTCGGCGCACCCGACCGACGACACCATTCGCGAGCTCGGGCTGCTCTTCGCCGGCGTGCTCGAGCAGGGCCTGCGCGTCTTCGGCGGGGACCGGGCCACCACCGGCTCGCCGGCCGCCGTACCACAGCCCGCGGCCGCCGTACCGACGCCGGCTCCGCCGGCGCTCGAGCCGGTGGTCATCACCGGCGCTGGCGTCGGCCTGCCCGGCCGGGCCCAGGTGTTCGACGACGACAACGTGGCGGCCATCCTCGCCGGCCAGCAGTTCATCGGCCAGCTCCCGCAGGACGTCCGGGATCGCATGGTCGACATGCGGATCACCCGCGTGGTGAAGAGCGAGTCGGGGGCCGGCAGCTTCGCGACCATCGACGACCCGGCCGAGGTGATCAAGCTGGCCGGCCTGCACGCACCGCTCGACGTGGTCGAGCAGTTCGGTGTCGACGCCGCCCGCGACGAGGCGCTCGACGTCGCCACCCGGCTGGCCATCGGTGCCGGCCTCGAGGCGATGCGCGACGCCGGCATCCCGCTCACGCTCGGCTACAAGACCACCACGCTCGGCACCCAGCTGCCGGATCGCTGAGGGTCTGCCCGAGGCGCTGCGCGACGACACCGGGATCGTGTTCGCCTCGGCCTTCCCCGGCTACGAGCGCCTCGTGGAGGCGGTGGAGGACTACGCGTTCGACCGCGGACGCCGCGAGCAGATCCTGGCTCTCGAAGCGGTCCGGGCGCAGCTCGACGAGGGCAGCGCGGCGCTGGCCGAGGTCGACCGACTGCTGGCCGAGGTGCGCGCCGAGCGTGACGCCCACCCGTACGCCTTCGACCGGCGGTTCCTGTTCCGCGTGCTGTCGATGGGGCACTCCCAGTTCGCCGAGCTGATCGGCGCCCGCGGTCCGAACACCCAGGTCAACGCGGCCTGTGCGAGCACGACGCAGGCGCTGTCGGTCGCCGAGGACTGGATCCGGTCCGGGCGCTGCCGGCGCGTGGTCGTGGTGTCGGCCGACGACGCCACCGGCGAGCGGATGATGCCCTGGATCGGGGCGGGGTTCCTCGCCAGCGGCGCGGCCGCCACGGACGAGCGCGTGGAGGATGCGGCGACGCCGTTCGACCGGCGCCGGCACGGCATGATCATCGGGATGGGCGCCGCGGCGTTCGTCGTCGAGTCCGCGGAGGCGGCGCGCGAGCGCGGCATCCAGCCGATCTGCGAGGTCCTGGGGGCCGTGACCGCCAACAGCGCCTTCCACGGCACTCGGCTCGACGTCGAGC
Organism: Nocardioides sp.; assembly: GCA_041393675.1. Lineage (GTDB taxonomy): Bacteria > Actinomycetota > Actinomycetes > Propionibacteriales > Nocardioidaceae > Nocardioides. Next base: position 115,210 of record JAWKJR010000011.1, read on the forward strand.
ACATCGCGGGAGTCATGGAGGCCGTGGTGAGCGAGGCGGAGCGGTACGGCGTTCGCCGCGCCGAGATCGCCCCGCAGACGGTCTTCGTCTCCCACGAGACCTACACCCCGGCCCGCGGCGGCAGCGCTTCCGCGGAGATCCATGCCCTGCGCACGACCTTCGGCGATGTCGCCGACCGGATCGTCATCACCAACACCAAGGGGTTCACGGGGCATGCCATGGGTGCGGGAGTCGAGGACGTCCTCGCCATCAAGGCCCTCGAGACCGGCGTGGTGCCCGGGGTGCCGAACTACCGCGAGCCCGATCCCGAGCTCGGGCGGCTGAACCTGTCCACGGGCGGGGACTACCCGGTCGAGTACGCCCTCCGGCTGGCCGCCGGCTTCGGCTCGCAGATCGCCATGTCCGTGCTGCGCCGCACGCCGGCGCCCGACGGCCGGCGCCGGGCGCCGACCGAGCTCGGCTACGGCTACCGGGTCGTCGATCCCGCCGCGTGGCAGGCCTGGCTGGACGGGCTCACCGGCCACTCGGACACCCGGCTGGAGGTCGATCACCGACGGTTGCGTGCGGTGGACGTGGGCGCGCCCCGTCCCGGTGGCGGCCCACACCCGCGTGCCGGTGCCGTACTCCCACCTCACGCCGGGGCCGGCCACCCATCCGGCAGAAGTTCGCGTCGATCCGGCAGAAGTTCGCGTCGATCCGGCAGAAGTTCGCGTCGATCCGGCAGAAGTTCGCGTCGATCCGGCAGAAGTTCGCGTCGAGCAACCGACGACCGCAGTCGACCCGGTGCTGGCCGAGGTGACCGCGGTGGTGAGCGAGATGACGGGCTACCCGCCCGAGCTGCTGGATCCGGATCTGGATCTGGAGGCGGATCTGGGGGTGGACACGGTCAAGCAGGCCGAGGTGTTCGCCGCGGTGCGTGCCCGGTACGACGTGGAGCGCGACGACACGCTGCGGCTGCGGGACTTCCCGACCCTGCGCCACGTGACGGCGTGGGTCCGCGAGAAGGCCGGGCTGCCCGAGACGACCGCCGTGGCTTCGGTGGCGGCCGCGCCCGAGGCGGTCGCTCCGGCGCCCGCGGAGCCGCCCGCACCCGCAGTCGATCCGGTGCTGGCCGAGGTGACCGCGGTGGTGAGCGAGATGACGGGCTATCCCGAGGAGCTGCTGGATCCGGATCTGGATCTGGAGGCGGATCTGGGGGTGGACACGGTCAAGCAGGCCGAGGTGTTCGCGGCGGTGCGTGCGGAGTACGACGTGGAGCGCGACGACACGCTGCAGCTACGGGACTTCCCGGACTTCCCGACCCTGCGCCACGTGACGGCGTGGGTCCGCGAGGCGACGGTGAGGCGGGGCTTCCCGAGGAGCTGCTGAGCCCGTGGCCGCGGGCACCCGCCGCCGGCTGCTGCGCCGGCCCCGACCGCGGCCCCGGTCTCGGCCCCGGCCCCGGTGGCCGACCCGGTGCTGGCGACGGTGACGCGTGGTGAGCGAGATGACGGGCTATCCCGCTGCTGGATCCGGATCTGGATCTGGAGGACTGGGGGTGGACACGGTCAAGAGGCCCTGCGTGCGGAGTACGACGTGGAGCGCGACGACACGCTGGGTCCGACCCTGCGCCACGTGACGGCGGGGTCCGCGAGCGCCGCCCCCGGTCGCGGCCCCGGTCGCGGCCCCGGCCCCGGTGGTCGACCCGGTGCTGGCGACGGTGACGCGTGTGGTGAGCGAGATGACGGGCTATCCCGAGGAGCTGCTGGATCCGGATCTGGATCTGGAGGCGGATCTGGGGTGGACACGGTCAAGCAGGCCGAGGTGTTCGCGGCGGTGCGTGCGGAGTACGACGTGGAGCGCGACGACACGCTGCAGCTACGGGACTTCCCGACCCTGCGCCACGTGACGGCGTGGGTCCGCGAGAAGGCCGGGCTCCCCGAGCCCGTGGCCGCGGCACCGCCGCCGGCTGCTGCGCCGCCCCGGTCGCGGCCCCGGCCCCGGCGGCGCCGGTGGCCGATCCGGTGCTGGCGACGGTGACGCGCGTGGTGAGCGAGATGACGGGCTATCCCGAGGAGCTGCTGCATCCGGATCTGGATCTGGAGGCGGATCTGGGGGTGGACACGGTCAAGCAGGCCGAGGTGTTCGCGGCGGTGCGTGCGGAGTACGACGTGGAGCGCGACGACACGCTGCAGCTGCGGGACTTCCCGACCCTGAGCTCGGTGGCCGGCTGGGTCCGGGAGAAGACCGGCCTGGCGGCTGCGGAGGCGCCCGCGGTGCAGCCCACCGAGTCGGGCGGCGCACCGTCCGCCGCGACGGAGTCCGCGGAACCGGCGCCCGCCGCGTCGACCGACGCCGACCTGGTCCACGCTGACCTGGTCCACGCTGACCTGGTCCAGGGCGACCTGGCGGCGATCGACGCGCTGCCCCGCCGCATCCCGGTGCCCTCCTTGCGGCCGCCGGCCGACGCGTGCGTCGCGACCGGGGTGGCGCTCGACGGGGCCCGCGTCCTGGTCATGCTCGACGAGCACGGGGTCGGCGAGGCGCTGGTGGGGCGGCTCGAGCGGCTGGGGGCACAGGCCCTCACCCTGCCTCCGGGCGTGACCACCGACGACCTGCTGGGCACCCTCGACGGGTGGCTGGCCGAAGGTCCCATCACGGGCGTCTACTGGCTGGCGGCGCTCGACGACGACGGCGACCTGAGCGACGACGCCGCCTGGGCCGAGGCCACGCGCCGCCGGGTCAAGGCGCTGTACGCCACGATGCGCGCGCTGTGGGAGGGCAGCCCCTTCCTGGTCTCGGCGACCAGACTCGGCGGCTTCCACGGCTACGACGCCGAGGGTGCGGCGTGCACGCTCGGCGGTGGGGTGACCGGCTTCACCAAGTCGTACAAGAAGGAGCGCCCCGACGCCCTGGTCAAGGCGGTGGATCTGCCGGCCAGCCGGAAGACCGCCGCGGTGGCCGACCTGCTCGTCGAGGAGACTCTGCGCGACCCCGGCTGCGTCGAGATCGGTCGGGTCGACGACAGGCGCTACGGCGTGGCCTTCCGGGAGGTGCCATTCACGCCGCTCGGCGAGGACGGCAGCCCGCTGGGTGAGGGTGGCGTCATGCTGGGCCCGGACTCCGTCGTCGTCGTGACCGGCGCGGCCGGGAGCATCGTGTCGGCCATCACGGCCGACCTGGCCGCGCCCTCGGGGGGCGACGTTCCACCTGCTGGACCTGGCGGCGGCGCCCGAGCCCCACGACCCCGACGTCGCTGCGTTCCGCAGCGATCGGGAGGGGCTCAAGCGCACCTTGATGGCGCGGATGCAGGAGCGGGGCGAGCGCCCCACCCCGGTGGCGATCGAGCGCGAGCTCGCCGGGCTGGAGCGGCAGGCTGCCGCGCTGGCCGCTCTGGAGGCGGTGGCTGCCGCCGGCGGTAGGGCCGTCTACCACCAAGTCGACCTCACCGACGGTGCGGCCGTCGCGGCGGCGCTGGGGGACGTCGGCGATCGCGTGGACCTGCTGCTGCACGCGGCCGGCCTCGAGATCAGCCGCAACCTGCCGGACAAGGCTCCGGCGGAGTTCGACCTCGTCTTCGACGTCAAGGTCAACGGCTGGCGGCACGTGTGGCGGGCACTGGAGTCTCGTGAGGTCGGCGCCGTCGTGGTGTTCAGCTCCGTGGCCGGCCGGTTCGGCAACGCCGGGCAGACCGACTACGCCGCAGCCAACGACCTGCTGTGCAAGACCATGTCGTCGCTGCGGCGCACCCGGCCGCAGACCCGCGGGCTGGCCCTGGACTGGACGGCCTGGGGTGGCATCGGGATGGCGACCCGTGGGTCGATTCCGACGATCATGGCGGCCGCCGGGGTGCAGATGCTGCCGCCCGAGGCGGGCGTCGCCTGGATCCGGCGGGAGCTGGCGAGCGGGCCGTACAGCGGCGAGGTGATCGTGGCCGGAGCGCTGGGCATGATGGCGGCCGAGTACCACCCCGGCGGTGGGTTGGAGGAGACCGACGGGTACGCCGGCGCCATGCTCGGCCCGGTGTCCCTCAGCGTGCACGACGGGCTGGTCGTCGACCTCACGCTGGACCCGACCGAGCAGCCGTTCCTCGACCACCACCGCATCGACGGCACGCCCGTCCTGCCGGGGGTGATGGGGATGGAGGCGTTCGCGGAGGCGGCGCGCCTCCTGGCCCCGGAGGGCTACCAGGTGCGCTCCGTCGAGGACGTGTCGTTCCTGGCGCCGGTGAAGTTCTACCGCGACGAGCCGCGAACGCTGCGGGTGTCGCTGACGACCGAGCCGGCTGGCGAGGACCTGCTCGCCCACGCGGTGCTTTCTGCCGAGCGGGTGCTGCCCGGCCACGACGCCGCGGTCCGGACGGTCCACTTCACCGGCACCGTCCGGCTCTCGACGGCGCCGCCCGAGGCTGGCCGCGAGGAGGTGGACCTGGCCCCGGCCGACCGTCGGCTGTCACCGGAGCAGGTGTACTCCTTCTACTTCCACGGACCGGCCTACCAGGTCGTGGACGAGGCCTGGCGCAGCGACGGAGCTGCCCTGGCCCGCCTCAACGGCGGGCTCCCCAGCGACCACGAGCCGCCCGAGGCTCCGCTCGTGGAGGCGCCGCGGCTGGTCGAGCTGTGCTTCCAGGCGGCCGGTCTGTGGCAGGCCGGTCGGGACGGCGAGCTGGCCCTGCCGCTCGCGGTCGGGCGGGTCGAGGTGGTCGACACGGACACCACAGGTGACCTGGTGGCCGTCGCCCGGCAGACTGGGCACTCGACGTACGACGCCCGGGTCGTGACGGCGGACGGTCGAGTGGTGGTGCGGCTCGACGGCTACCGTTGCATCCCGGTGCCGATGCCGATCCCGGAGGAGGTCGCCGGCCCGCTGGCCGAGACCTTCGCGGACTAGCGAGAGGGGTCCCGATGCCGCCACTGAGCCGGCTGGCTGTCCTGGAGTCCGGGGAGCCCGCGGTCCGGGTCCTGGCGGCAGTCGGCAACCGCAACCGGCTGGACGTGGAGCCGATCGCCTCGGTGGTCGTGCACGCCGAGCCGGAGCGGCCGTGGTACGCGCGCGAGGCCGACGAGGTGGTCGGTCTGCCGGACCGTGGTCTCGACACCCTCACACAAGCGCTGGTGGACGCCGGGATCGACACCGTGTGGCCGGGCCCGTGGGGAGACACGCCGGCCGCCGACCTGGTCGCCGCCTGCGAGGCAGCCGGGCTGGCGGTGGTCGGACCCGACTCCGCGACGCTGCGTCGGCTCACGACCCCCGACCTGCTGGCCGCCGCGGCGGACGACGCCGGGGTGAGCTACCGGAACACGGTGCCCGAGGCCGGCCTGCGCAGCATCGAGGTCGACATCCTCGCCGACACCCACGGCACCGCGTGGGTGCTGGGGCTGCGCGAGGTGACCGTGAGCCACGAGGGGCGGCTGCTGCTCGCGGAGTCACCGGCGCCGTTCCTGTCCGGTGACCTGGAGCGGCGGATGCTGGGCGCGGCCCGAGCGCTGTCGGACGCCGTGGGCTACATCGGCGCGGGCGTGGTGCGCTTCTGGCTGGACGACTCGGCCCAGGAGTGCTGGCTGGCCGACATCGACCCCTACGCCCGACCCGAGCACGCGCTCGTGGAGGAGGCCACCGGGGCCAGCTTCGTCGGGCTTCGGCTGCGGCTGGCGGCGGGGGAGCGCCTCGACCCGGAGCCGCCGAGCGCGGGTGGCTGGGCGGTGGAGGTCCGACTGCTCGCCGTCGACCCCGAACGCTCGTAC
>JAWKJR010000012.1:0-118712 GCA_041393675.1 Nocardioides sp.
TCGACCGGGTCCAGCTCCCCGGCGGCGATCCGCTCCGCCAGCCACTGCCCGGTCTCCGGCGCTTGGCGCCGGCCCCGCCGGCCCAGGGGCCGGTCGCGATCGGCGTGCTGGCCCGACCAGTCCGACTTCCCGTGCCGAATCAGGACAAGCGTGTGACCGCTCATGACCCCATCCTGCCCGCCTGACTGCGCCGGCTCACAGCCGGCTGCCGCAACCATCGGCAAGGATGGTGCCGTCGCCCCGAGAGGAGTCCCATGCCCGACTACGTCATCAGCCCGCCGCGCCGCCACGAGGTGCGCATCGGCGGCCACGGCTTCGGGTGCCTGATCTGCGGGGGCTCGGTGTTCGCGAAGCGCGAGATCAAGCTCAACACGACCGGGCTGACCCTGTTCGACCTGGACTGTGCCAACCGGTCGTCGATCGGCGTCAGCTGCTGCCGGTGCGGCTACATGCACGAGTTCCTGCCGGGCCTGGTCGAGTTCGTCGAGCCCTCCGACAAGGCCTGAGCACATGGCCCTGGCGACGTTCCGCTGGCTGCTCACGCCCGACGGGGAGCGGCTGCTGCTGGCCGCCGCCCAGGCGTACGCCGAAGGCGACGGCGACCCGGTCCGCGCGGCCACCTCCCTCCGCAGGAGCGAGCGGGACGCGGACCGGGCCGCGACGGCCCTCACCCAGGTGGAGCTGCGGGTGAAGGGGGTGGCCAAGTTCGGCGAGCCGGCGCTGCGGATGTACTTCACGCCCGACGGGCTCGAGCAGGCCACCCGGCCCCGGGTGGCCGAGCACCGAGCCGCCCGGGTCGCCGCAGCCGCCCCCAGCTCGGTCGTCGACCTGGGTTGCGGCATCGGCAGCGACCTGATCGCCTTCAGCCGGGCGGGTCTCACCGCCGCCGGCGTCGAGCACGACCCGGTGCGTGCGGCGATCGCGGAGGCCAACCTCGCCGCCCTGGCACTGCCTGGCGCCGTCGCCACGGCCGACCTCACGACGATCGACGTGTCGGCCTTCGGGGTGGCCTTCGCCGACCCGGCCCGACGCGACGGCCGTGGGCGGACCTTCCACGTCGAGGGCTGGTCGCCGCCCTGGTCGTGGGTCGTCGGCCTGCTGGAGGGACGGGCGCTGGCCAAGGTCGCACCGGGCCTCCCCCACGAGCTGGTGCCCGAGGGCGTCGAGGCGGAGTGGGTGAGCGAGCACGGGGACGTGACCGAGGCGGCGCTGTGGTCGCCGTACCTCGCGACCTGCCGGCGCCGCGCCACCGTCCTGCGCCCTTCCGGGCTCGCCACCCTCACCGAGGAGGAGGACCCGTACGACGGCGGGGAGCGGCCGGTGCGCGAGCTCGGCGGGTTCCTCTACGAGCCCGACGGCGCGGTGATCCGCGCGGGCCTGGTCACCGCTGTGGCGGCCGGGGTCCACGGTGGGCTGCTCGACGCGCACATCGCCTACGTGACCTCCGACGCGTCCTTCCGCACGCCCTTCGCGCAGGGATACCGCATCCTCGAGACCCTCCCCTACCGCGAGAAGCAGCTCAAGCAGGCCCTCAGGCAGCGCGGCATCGGCGCTCTCACGATCAAGAAGCGTGGGGTGCAGGTCTCCCCCGAGGCGCTGCGCCAGCGACTCGCGCTCAGCGGGGACGACGCCGCGACCCTCGTGCTGACTCGGGTCGCCGGGGTCGGGACAGCTCTCCTCGTCGCGCCCTTCTTCTGAGTCCGCGGGGTCAGTCGTCGCCGCCACCGGTCGCAGCACCGGTGTCGCTCCAGACAGCCTCCGCGCCGCTGTGGCCGATGCGGTAGACCTGAACGGTGCTGCCGACGGCAGCGACGACGCCGAGCAGCCCCACGACGAGCAGCCCCACCCCACCCGAGCGACCGGCGACACCCGTCCGGCGACCCAGCCACCAACTCACCCACGCCAGCGCTGCCAACGCCGCCGCCCAGGGCAGCAGCGACTCCCCCATGTCGGCATGCCGCTCCATCAGCGCCGTCTCGGTCACCCGCTCCTCCAGCGACTCGCCACTCTGGGTCACCAGCGGCAGGACGCCGGCGGCGACGGTCGCCAGCAGCGGTGTCAGCAGGCCGGACCAGCGGCGGAACCGCGGCACCAGCGCGGAGAGCACCACCGCCAGGGCCGCGGCCGGAACAAGGACCACTGCGGCGTGGACCAGCAGGGGGTGGGCAGGGACTCCGTTGATGGTGTCGAACACCGCTGGCTCCTCTCCTCGGGGGCAGCTGAGCGCCCCGTGGACAACGACCCTCTCGACTCTGCTCGCGGCACCGTGGGTCCGCCTCAAGCCAGGCTCAAGAGCGGGTCAATGGCGCAGGCAGCCACGCCGGACGCCCGGCACCGTCACCGGCAGCCGCCCCACGGCTCGGCGCCGGCCGAGCAGCACGTCGCGGAGCGCGCCCATCGCGCCAGGGGTGATGCCGTACGTCGCGAGCCGCACCCGGGCCCGGGTGGCGCCCAGCACGTAGGGGACGTCGGTGGCCACCAACACATCGGGTCGACGCAGCCGACGCGGGACCCGTCCGACGAAGCCGATCCGGGTGCCGCGCCCGAGGCGCAGCCCGCTCCCGGCCACGGCCGCCCGGAATGCCTCGACGGCGGCGGGGTCACCGAGCAGCTTCAGGGAGCGGCCGACCAGCCGGCCCCGACAGGGCCCCGCGACCGAGGTGAGGGCCGCGCGGGACAGCGCCGCGGACGCGGCCGCGGCGGCCACGGGGCGCGCCGGCCGGAGCTGCCGGCGGTGCAGCAACAGCGCCACCTGGCGCGCGGCCGCCTGCTCGAGCCGACGCCGCGACAGCCTTCCGGCCCGGACCGCGGCGACGATCTCCGCCCGCGCGGCGGCCGGATCCGGTGGCATCAGGACCACGTCGGCGCCGGCGCGCAACGAGGCGACCGCCGCTCGGCGCGGTCGCCTCGACTGCGCCACTGCCGCCATGGCCAGGGAGTCCGAGACGACCAGCCCCTGGAACCCGAGGTCGCGGCGCAGCAGGCCCGTGACCACCCGCCGAGACAGCGAGGACGGCACCCCCGGGTCGAGCCGGCGCACGTCCAGATGCCCGACCATGACGGCCGGCACCCCGGCCTCGATGCCGGCCCGGAACGGCACCAGGTCGGTACGCCGGAGCGCCGCGAGCGAGCGGCGCTGCACGGGCAGCCCACGATGGCTGTCGGAGCCGACCGAGCCGTGCCCGGGAAGTGCTTGAGCACCGGGATCACCCCGCCGCGAGGTAGCCCCGCGCCGCCGCGACCGCGTGCGTCGCCACCACCTCGGGGGCGCTGCCGACCGACCTGGACCCGATCGTCGGGTCCCCAGGGCCTGAGGTCACGTCCGCGACGGGCGCGAAGTCCACCGTGAAGCCCAGTCGGCGCAGCTGGTCTGCCGACGCCTGAGCGGCCCGGCGGGTGAGTGCCGGACGCCCGGCGGCCCCGGCGCTCATGAAGGCCGGGAAGCGAGTGGCGTCGGCCCGCACCCGGGTCACCAGGCCACCCTCCTGATCGACCCCGACGAACAGCGGCCATGCCCGGCCGACGCCGGTGCGCAGCCGCGCGGTGCTGCGCCGGACCTGCCGGGTGCTGGCGACGTTGTCGTCGAAGAGCACCACGCCCCGAGGTGCAGCCGTCGTACGAGCCGGATCGGTGGCTCGAGACCGGCGTAGCGAGCGACGATGACCTGGCCCGCCTGAGCCGGGAGCGGAAGCCGGCCGACCAGCCGAGCCGCCCGGTCCAGCTCGCGAGGGGTGGGTCCCCACCCGGCACGCAGGCCGAGTGCTCGGCGGGGCTGCTCGGCGTCGCGGGCGGCGTCGGAGTCGGCGACGGCGAGGTGCTGGAGGTCGCGACCGTCGGCGTCGGCGACGAGGCCGGGCGCGGCTCGCCGGTGCACCCGCCCAGCGGGGTGACGATCAGACAGCCGACAAGGCACCAGACCGGGACGGCGACGGCGGACCTCACCGGCTCATGGTGCCAGGCCCCACCACAGCCGGTGGCCCGGCGACCGTGGGGGGTCGCCGGGCCACCGAGTGTGACCGGTCAGACGGTGACCGCCTCCTCGACCCGCGCCGTCGGGGCCGTCGACTGCGCCGCCAGCTTGGCGTGGCGCAGCCCGAGCAGGCCGAGCGCCAGCATCACGGCCGTGCCGACGAAGGCGGCGATGGCAGCGAAGCCGGCGATCTTGCCGATCGTCCCGAAGGCGTAGCCGTAGAGCAGCAGACCGCGCAGGGTGCTGCCCTGGAACAGCGTCTGCCGCAGGCCGCCGAGCTGCTGGCAGGTCGCGTCAGTGGCCTTCGCGGGGTCGGAGCAACCGGCACCCATGTACTGACCACTCACCTCGGAGTAGGTCTGTCCCTCACTCGCGTGGTTCATGTGAGCCAGGATGTAGTGGTCGGCGTAGGCCTTCGCCTGGTCGCCCGCGCGCATGTCCTGGCCGGCGAACGGCGTCAGCGCGTCCTTGTCGGCCTGGGACAGCGCCTCGTCGCCCGCGATCGCCTCGGTCGCGGGCATCGTGATGTGCTGGTCGCCCAGCTGTTGGTCCACCTGAGCGCCCACGAAGGAGCTCGCCCACGTGAGCAGTCCACCGGCCACCAACAGCACCGCAGCCAGCACCAGACCGGTCCATGAGATCAGCTTGTCGAGCGTTGCACGCATCGCAGATCATTCCTCCTGCCATCGGTGGTCGGCCTGCCCCGCCACCTTTGTCAAGAACTTAAAGAATGAACTACTACGGGCGTAGGACCCACGTCACCGGATCGCCGTGACCCTGCTCACCCCGACCTCAGCCCAGGCCGGCCCGCTCAGCGCCGATGGTGGTGTCGGGGCCGTGTCCGGTGTGCACGACGGTCGCGTCGGGCAGCGCGAACAGCCGCTCCCGGATGGAGCGCTCGAGGGTCGGGCGGTCGCTGAACGACCGGCCGGTCGCCCCGGCCCGCCCCGGAACAGGGTGTCGCCGGTGAAGATGCAGCCGTGGTCCTCCAGGGTCAGGCAGACCGCCCCGGGAGCGTGCCCCGGTGTGCAGGACATGCAGGGTCATGCCCCCCACCTCGATGTCCTGACCGTCACTCAGGTCGGCGTCCCAGAGCAGGCCGGGATGGGTGAGCTCCCACAGCGGCCGGTCGTCGGGGGCAGCAGAACCGGGGCACCCGTGCGCTCCCGCAGCTCCGGCGCGACCCGCACGTGGTCGTCGTGGGCGTGCGTGCACACGATCGCCCGCACCCGGCGGTCGCCCACGACGGCAAGGATCGCGTCCACGTCGTGCGGAGCGTCGATGACCACGCACTCGGCGTCGTCGCCCACCACCCATACGTTGTTGTCGACGTCGAAGGTCTCGCCGTCCAGCGAGAAGGTCCCCGAGGTGACGGTGTGGTCGATGCGACCGGGCGGGCAGACCGGGCCGCTCGGCGCCACGGACGGGGTCACAGGATCACCACCGAGCGCAGCACGTCCCCATGGTGCATCTTCTCGAACGCCGCCTCCACGTCGCCCAACCCGATCTCCTCGGAGACGAAGGCGTCCAGGTCGAGCCGACCCTGGCGGTAGAGGTCGACCAGCATCGGGAAGTCGCGACTGGGCAGGCAGTCGCCGTACCAGCTGGACTTGAGCGCGCCGCCGCGGCCGAAGACGTCGATGAGGGGGATGTCGGGGATCCGCATGTCCGGGGTGGGAACGCCGACCAGCACCAAGGTGCCGGCCAGGTCGCGGGCGTAGAAGCCCTGCTTCCAGGTCTCGGGGCGCCCGACGGCGTCGATGACGACGTCGGCGCCGTTGCCGTCGGTCAGCGCCTGGATCCCCTCGACGGGGTCGGCCATGGTGCTGTTGATCGTGTCGGTGGCGCCCATGCTGCGGGCCCACTCGAGCTTGCGGTCGTCGATGTCCACCGCGATGATGCGGCTCGCCCCGGCCAGGGCGGAGCCCGCGATCGCGGCGGCCCGACGCCCCCGCAGCCGATCACGGCCACGGACTTGCCCCGCCCCACGCTGCCCGTGTTGAGGGCCGCGCCGAGCCCGGCCATCACACCGCAGCCGAGCAGCCCGACGGCCGCAGGCCGTGCGTCCGCATCGACCTTGGTGCACTGGCCGGCCGCCACCAGGGTCTTCTCCGCGAACGCGCCGATCCCGAGCGCCGGAGCGAGCTCGGTGCCGTCGGCCAGCGTCATCCGCTGGGTGGCGTTGTGCGTGGCGAAGCAGTACCACGGCTCGCCGCGGTGGCACGCGCGGCAGTTGCCGCACACGGCCCGCCAGTTGAGGATCACGAAGTCCCCGGGCACCACGTTGGTCACACCCTCGCCGACCGACTCGACGATGCCCGACGCCTCGTGACCCAACAGGAACGGGAAGTCGTCGTTGATGCCGCCCTCCCGGTAGTGCAGGTCGGTGTGGCACACGCCGCAGGCCGAGATGGCGACCACCGCCTCGCCGGGCCCGGGATCGGGCACGCTGATGGTCTCGAGCGTGACGGGCGCGCCCTTGCCGCGCGCGATGACTGCCTGGACCTGCTGCATGGAGCTCCTCCACTCGGTGACGGGATCCGCGGGACGCCGTATGGCGCCCACGCCGGGCCACAGAACTCTGGCTCAGCGAAGACTGGCAACTCGCCGGGCGGCTTGGCAACCGTCCGCCGCGGCCCCTGGGACAGTCGACCGAGGAAATTGCAACCCGGCCCGGCCCGAGGGCGTCCCTTGTCCGCCAGAGGGAACCGGACGCCAGGAGCAGACACATGTCGACCACAGCGGTCGCCCAGCCGGGGCAGGGAGGGGTGAGGGTCGTGGCGTCGCCGTACGACGACGAGTTCGCCGCGTACCTGGCCGCCCGCCAGCCCGCCCTGCTGCGCACGGCGTACCTGCTCACCGGCAACCGGGCCGACGCCGAGGACATCGTGCAGACCGCCCTGGCGAAGCTGTACCTGTCGTGGGGCAGGGTGCAGAGTCGCGACTCCGTCGACGGCTACGTCCGGCGGATCATGGTCAACGAGAACAGCTCGCTGTGGCGGCGGGCCTTCAAGCGGCGCGAGCACTCCACCGACACGTTGCCGGAGCAGGCGACCGCCTCGGCCGCGCAGGCCGTCGAGCTCGGCGACCGCGACCGGCTGCTGTGGGACTTCGTGCAGACCCTCCCCCGCAAGCAGCGCGCCGTCGTGGTGCTCCGCTACTACGAGGAGCTCACCGAGGCCGAGGTCGCCGACGTGCTCGGCATCTCGGTCGGCACCGTCAAGTCCCAGGCGAGCAGAGCGCTGGGTGCTCTGCGACAGCGGGTCCCGAGCGGCCTGCGCGACACCCCCGATCCCGATCTCACCCCCGAGAGCACGAAGGAGGACAGATGACACCCGTCAACCAGTCCTTCAACGACGACGAGCGCGCGCTCGCGCGCGCACTTCACGGAAGGGTGGATCACATGAACGAGTCGCCACTGGGCGTCCATGACGTCGACACCGAGGCGCGCCGCATCCGGCGCAACCGCCGGGTGGCGGTGGGGGCCGGGCTGGCGGCCGCGGTCGCCCTCGTGGTGCCGACGGTGCTCGTGGCCGGCAACCTCACCGGCCGGGACAGCACGCCCCCGCCGGCCTCTCAGAGCCCGTCGGCGACGCCGTCCAGGGCCACCGAGACGCCGACGCCCTCGCCCAGCGAGAACGCGACACCCGCCCCCACGTCGCAGGTGCTCGACGTACGCAGCCTCGACACCGGAGCGGCGCCGGGCCTGGCCTACGCCGAGCTCAGCTACGAGCGCGACGTCCCGAGCGGCGTCATCCACATCGGCGACGGGCGCGCGATCCCGCTGCCGCCATACGGGCTGATGGCGTTCGCGCCCCTGGGCGACCGGTGGGTCGTCGACATGTACGACTCGGCAGCTGACAAGGAACTCGTCTATGTGCTGGCCCCCAACGGCGACTACGCGGAGCCGTGGGAGGTCTCCGGGGGGTTCGCGGTCTCGGCCGGCGGCAACGTCGTGGCCTGGACCGGCACCGACGGCACCGTGTACGCCGCCCAAGCCGACACCGGCGACGTGCAGCCGATGTCGGCCGTGCCTCGCGCGGGCTCCTACCGCACGGTCGGGATCTGGGGCGAGGACTGCACCTCCACGGCCGGGTGCACCGTCATCGTCAACCGCACCGACCGGCGGGCCGTCGCCTACGCTGCGGCCACGGGATCCGCCGAGTCCCTGCCGGGCCTGGACTACGCCACGGTCGCCGGCGACTCCCACGTCGGCGGAGTGACCAGCATCGACGAGAACGCCCCCGGCAGCTGCAGCGCGATGCTCGACGGCCTCTCGCCGGTGCTGTGGACCACGTGCGACAACACGCTCTCCGCCCTCTCTCCCGACGGAAGTCACCTGCTGGGGCTGCCGGCCTACCTCGACGGCTTCGGGCCCAGGACGCTTGACGTCCTCGACATGGCCGACGGCAGCGCGGTGCGGTCGTGGACCGCGAACCGACGGTCCGCGACCTACTTCGACCAGGTGTGGGAGGACGATTCACACGTGCTGGTCGTGACCTACCAGGGCGGCGAGTGGGCCGTGGTCCGCCTGGGTGTCGACGGCTCGATGGAGTTCGCCATCGCACCCGTGCCCGGCGAGGACCTCAGCCGGCCGGTCATGCTGCAGACCCGCTGAGGCGGGGCTCGCTCACGCCACGACCCGGGTGACCGGCAGGGAGGAGTCCGCGGGGAGGTCGAGTGCCGACGGGGCTCGGCCTCTCCGCACGAGCTCGGCACCCAGCGCCGCCACCATCGCGCCGTTGTCGGTGCACAGCCCCGGCCGTGGCACGCGCACCCGGACGCCCCGCACCGCGGCGCGCTCCTCGGCCATGGCCCGCAAGCGGCTGTTGGCAGCCACTCCGCCACCGATGAGCAGGTCGTCGATGCCCTGGTCGGCGGCGGCGTCCAGGGCCTTGCGCACGAGCACGTCGCACACCGCCTCCTGGAAGGCGGCGGCGACGTCGGCCACCGGCACCGGCTCGCCGTCGCGCTGCTTGGCCTCGATCCACCGAGCGACCGCGGTCTTGAGGCCCGAGAACGAGAAGTCGAAGCGATGCCGCTCGAGGTCTCGCGGCGCGGTCAGCCCACGCGGGAACCGGACGTACGCCGGGTCGCCCTCGCGCGCCGCTCGGTCGATGTGCGGCCCTCCCGGGAACGGCAGCCCGAGCAGCCGGGCCACCTTGTCGAACGCCTCGCCGGCCGCGTCGTCGATGGTCGAGCCGAGCGGAGCCACGCCCGACGTGACGTCGGTGACGCGCAGCAGGCTGGAGTGGCCCCCGGAGACCAGCAGCGCAAGGACCGGCTCGGGAAGGGCGCCGTGCTCGAGCTGGTCGACGGCCACGTGGGCGGCGAGGTGGTTGACGCCGTACACCGGCTTGCCCAGGGCGATCGCGAGTGCCTTGGCCGCCGCGACCCCCACGAGGAGCGCCCCCGCGAGACCCGGCCCTGCGGTCACGGCCACCGCGTCGATGTCGTCGAGCCGGATGCCCGCCGTCTCGGCGGCCCGCTCGAGCGTGGGCACCATGGCCTCCAGGTGAGCACGGCTGGCCACCTCGGGGACGACTCCCCCGAACCGGGCGTGCTCCTCGACGCTGCTCGCCACCGCGTCGGCCAGCAGCGTGTGTCCCCGCACGAGGCCGACGCCCGTCTCGTCGCAGGAGGTCTCGATGCCGAGCACCAGGGGGGCCGTCGTCCACGGCCTCATGCTGCCAGGTGGGCGAAACCGACACTGGGCACACTGGACCGGACACACTGGGGGCATGCTCTCCCCGACCCCCTCGCTGGCTGGTCGAGTCGCTGCGCCGCGCCGGCTGCGTGGACGCCGAGGGCGAGGCGCGGGAGCTGGCGCGCGCGACCGCCGACGCGGGCGAGCTGGCCGGGTTGGCGGCCCGGCGAGCGGCCGGGGTGCCCCTCGAGATGCTGGTCGGCCACGCCGACTTCGCCGGGCTTCGCGTGCGCGTGCTGCCCGGCGTCTTCGTCCCCGCCCCCGCAGCGAGCTGCTGGCCCAGCTGGCGACCGAGCTCGCGCAGGTCGCCGGGTCCACGCCCGTGGTGGCCGATGTCTGCTGCGGAACAGGCGCCCTCGCCGCCGTCGTCGCCGCGCGACTGCCTCGGCCCGAGTCGTCGCGACCGATCTGGACCCGGTCGCGGTGGCGTGCGCGCGGGAGAACGCCGCCACCTACGGCTTCGAGGTAGGGGAGGGCGACCTGTGCGCGGGGCTGCCGGCAACGCTGCGCGCGGGCGTCGACGTGCTAGTCGCCAACGTGCCGCACGTCCCGACCGCCGAGCTGATCCACCTGCCCCGCGACACTCGGGCGCACGAGCCGGTGGCGGCGCACGACGGCGGCGCCGACGGCCTGGCCGTGCTGGGCCGGCTGGCCGACCAGAGCCGGGCCTGGCTACGACCCGGGGGCGTGCTGGCCGTGGAGCTGGCCGACCGCCAGGCATCGGCGGGCGTCGCCCTGCTCGAGGCCGCCGGTCTGAGCGCGCGGCAGGCCCGTGACGAGGACCACCGGACGTCGGTGGTGACCGGCCGGCTCAGTCGGTGAGGTCGATCTGCATCACCAGCGCGTCGGTGCCGTCTGGGTAGTAGCGCCGCCGACGGTCGATCACCTCGAAGCCGTGGCCGTGGTAGAGGCGCACGGCCGGCTCGTTGGCGTGGCTCACCTCGAGGAGCATTCGGTCGGCGCCCAGCTCGGTGCGCGCGGCGTCCACCGCGGCGGTGAGCAGGATGCCGGCCAGGCCCCGGCGCTGATGGTCGGGACGCACCCCGATCCGCAGCAGGTCGACGGCCTCGGCGGCACCGGTGGTCACGACGTACGCCGCCACCTCGTCCGCCTGGTCGGTGGCCACGCGCACCCACCGCACGGGACCGCCGGCCGAGCCGAGCAGCGCCTCGGCGCCCCACGCCCCGGCGCCGAACAGCTCCACCTCGAGCGCCTCCAGGACGGCCGAGTCCGTGTCGGTGGCGACGCGGATCACGAGACCGGCTTCGGCGGGCCCGGGGCGACGGCGTCTGGGCGACGCAGGTAGAGGGGCTCGGGGCCCAGCAGCTCGGCACGCTCCGTCGCGACCGTGTGTGCGAGCCACCCGGCGCTGGGCAGCTGGGGACCCACCGCCCGGGAGAACGCCTCCGGGTAGAGCCCTGCCCCCTGCCCCACGGCGGGCCGAGCCGTCGCGACGTCCGCGGGCCGGGCCACCACCGGGCCGTCGAGGCGGACGCCGTCGGCGTCGTACGCCGCGAGGTAGACCTCCTTGCGCCGGGCGTCGGTCGCGACCACGAACTCCTCCGACACCGCCCCGGTGTCGACCGCCTCGACCGCGAGCACGTCCAACGTGCAGACGCCATAGACCGGGATCTGCAGGACGGTGGCCATCATGCGCGCCGTCACGAGTCCGACCCGCAGGCCGGTGAACGGCCCTGGGCCGACGCCGACGGCGAGGGCCGTGAGGTCCTGGCGGACCAGCCCGGCCTCGCGCAGGGCCTGATCGATGAGGGGCGCCAGCTGCTCGCCGTGGCGCATTGCCTCCGCCGAGGTGCGCTCGACCACCACCCCGGCCCCGTCGTGGAGGGCCACGGTGACGCGCGGAGTCGCGGTGTCGAAGGCCAGGAGCACGCACCGAGGCTATCCGGCCAAGCGCCGGGGCGACTCCACCAGGCGCGGCGGCGTCGTAGCCTGGGCGCCGTGCTGGTGCTCGTCCGTCACGCCCTGCCGGCGGCCTCGGCCCAGGCCGCTCCCCGCGACTGGCCGCTGTCGGCCGGCGGCCGGCGCGCGGCCGGGCGGCTCGTCGCGCGCCTTCCCGACCCCGCCCTCCTGGTGAGCAGCACCGAGCCGAAGGCCCACCAGACGCTGCTCCCGACGGCGTGGCGACGTGGGGCCGTCGTGGACCGCGACCCGCGCTTCGACGAGGTCGAGAGACCCGACGAGGGCTGGGTCGACGACCCCCGACCGCGACGGCTGCGCTATCTCGAGGGTGGGGCGGAGCACCGGTGGGAGGGTCGCGACCAGGTCGTGAGCCGGTTCGGCGCGGGGATCGCGGACTGGCTCGCGCGCGCCGAGGGCGACCCGGTCGTGGTCGCTTCGCACGGCCTCGCGATGACGCTCTGGCTGGTCGCGGTCGCGGCGGTGCCGGCGGATCGTGCGGGCGAGTTCTGGTCGGCGCTCACGTTTCCGGACGTCGTCACGCTGCACCAGGACGGCGAGCGGTGGCGGCTCGCCCCCAACCGGCCCAGCGAGGTCCGAGCCGGCGCACCCGGACGACGCGCGGGTCGTCGGCCGGCCCGTCGGCCGCGACCTCGGCGCCCGGAACCGCTCGATGCGGATCTCCACGCGCGACTCCGCCAGCCCCTCGGCGAGGCCCTCGCCCCACTCGACGACCGTGACTGCCTCCTCCAGGGACGCGTCCAGGTCGAGGTCGTCGAGCTCGGCGACGCCGCCGAGCCGATAGGCGTCGACGTGCACCAGGGCGGGGCCGTCGCTCAGTGACGGGTGGACCCGGGCGATCACGAACGTCGGCGACGTGACCTCAGCCCGGACACCCAGGCCCTGCCCCAGGCCCTGCGCGAGCGTCGTCTTGCCCGCGCCGAGCTCGCCGGTGAGCACGACGAGGTCGCCGGCGCGCAGGCCGGCGGCCAGCCGGGAACCCAGCGCGCGCATCTGCGCGGCGTCCGGCACGTCGTACGTCGTCCAGACCGGGCGCCGCAGCTCGACGTACGGCGACTCGCGCCCGGTCTCGCGGAAGCCCTCGCCCTGCCAGAACCGCAGCGGGCCGGGAAGCTCCTCGCGGGCGAGCACCGCCACCTCGGCCACCTGCTCGGCGGCCAGGGCCGCTGCGACGAGCGCCTGGGCCACGCCGTGCCCGCGGGCCGCGGGCACGACCCCGAAGCGGCGCAGCCACAACACATCGCCCGCGCGGTCCAGCAGCAGCGCCCGACCGGCTGCCCTGCAGCTCGGCCAGCAGCCCGCCGCTGCGCTCGAGCGCGGCTCGCATCGACGTCACCGTCTCGGCCAGCGCGTCCGTGGGCGGGTCGAGGACCGGCCGGGCCGCGAACGCCGTCCGGACGACGCTCGCGGCACCTGGGTCACGCCCACCTCGTCCACCTCGCCCGGCCCGACCCGGCGGATGGTCGCGGTCACCGCCGCTCGACCCTGTCGACCGCCGCCGTGATGAGCGTGGCCAGCTCGGCGTTGACCTGGGCGTGCCGCTCCATGATCACCATGTGCCCGGCCCCCTCGCACTCGAGCAGGTCCGAGCCGTGGATGCGGGCGTGCAGCTTGCGGCTGTGGCCGATGGCGGTGATCTTGTCGTGGGAGCCGCACACGATCGACGTGGGCACCTGCGCCAGGGTCGGGCAGGCGTCCCACACATCGAGGTCGGCGAAGGCGGGGAAGAAGTCGGCCACCACGTCGAACGGGGTGCCGTCCAGCAGGCTGAAGACGAACTTCACCAGCTCGTCGGGGACGTCCGAGCCGAACGCGTAGGCGTCGGTCACCGTCATGGCCAGGTCGTGGCCACGTGACCGGAGGGCGTCGACGGCCCGGTGCCCGCGCGCCAGCGTGCCCACCACCCGGCTCATCAGCCCGCTCCCCAGGCCGGCAGGGAGCATGGGGAAGAGGATCCGGCCGGGGTCCAGCCCGCCCGCCGTCGTCGAGCAGGGCCACGCCGACGACCTTGCCGTCGTCGAACAGCTCGGGGAACTGCTCGGCCAGCGACATGATGGTCATGCCGCCCATGGAGTGCCCGACCAGCACCACGGGGTCGTCGTGGGTGATGTCGTGCAGCACCGTCTCAGGTCCCCGCCCAGCTGGTCGATGGTGGCGTGCTGCTCCGAGGACCGCTCGGAGCGACCGTGCGAGCGCTGGTCGTAGTAGACCGCCCGGACCAGTCCGCCGTACGCCGCCCGCTGGAAGTGCCAGCAGTCGAGGTTGAGGGAGTAGCCGTGGATGAACACGAGGGTCACCGGCGGTGCGGCCGGCCGCCGCTTGGCACCGGGGCCGGCGTGGGCCGGGTCGAACTCGTCGACCTCGACGTACAGCGGAACGCCGTCGTCGGCCACCACGGTGATGGGAGTGGCGTGCAGCGACCCGAGCTCGATGTCAGGGTCCACCTCGCGCGGGTCGACGACGCGCGCACGCGCGACCCGGCGGCCACTCACGGCCGCCAGCGCCCGCCGACCCGCGCTCATGGCGTCTCCTCGTCCAGGTCCAGCCCGAGATACCGCCGCTGCAGGCGCCCGCCCACCCGGCTCACGATCTCATAGCTGATCGTCTCGCATGCGTCGGCCCAGTCCTGCGCGGTCGGCTCGCCGCGCCCACCCGGGCCGAAGAGCACCACCGGGGTGCCCCGCTCCGGGAGGTCGCCACCGAGGTCGACCACGAACTGGTCCATGCAGATCCTGCCTCGAATCGGCCGCCGCTGTCCGGAGATCCACACCTCCGCACGTGAGCTGGCGTGTCGCGGGACCCCATCGGCGTACCCCACCGGGACCAGGCCGACGGTGGTCTCGTGGTCCGCCACCCACGTGTGCCCATAGGAGACACCGGCCCCTGCCGGAATACGCTTCGCCAGCGCGAGCGGGGCCTGCACCGTCATGGCCGGGCGCAGTCCGAGGTCGGAGAGGTGCCCGGGGGCGGGGTCGAGGCCGTAGCAGGCGAGACCGATGCGCACCAGGTCGAAGCGCGCCGAGGGTCGCAGGATCGCGGCCGCCGAGTTGGCGAGGTGGCGGACCTCGGGCCGAAGGCCGGCCTCCTCGGCCACCGAGACGGCCGCGGTGAACGCTCGCTCCTGGGCGTCGTTGGCCGGGTGGTCGGGCTCGTCGGAGGCAGCCAGATGCGACCACACGCCCGTGACCCGGATCCGCCCGGCGGACTCCAGTGCCGCCGCCGCCGTCACCAGAGCCGGCCACTCGGCCGGCGCGCAGCCGCCGCGCGACAGCCCGGTGTCGACCTTCAGCTGGACGCGGGCGGATCGTCCCGTCGCCCGCGCCGCCTCCTCGACGAGGGTCAGCTCCTGGGGGTGTACGCGGTGAGGTCCAGGTCGGCCCGGATCGCGTCGGCGTACCGAGCCGACCCGGGCAGGTCCAGCCAGGTCAGGATGCGCCCGTCGTCCCCGGCCTCGCGCAGCGCCAGGCCCTCGTCGATGGTGGCGACGCCGAGCCACGGAACGCCGGCGGCACGGGCCGCCCTCGCTGACGCCTCCAGACCGTGCCCGTAGCCGTCGCCTTCACCACCGCGAGGACCTGGGCGGGGGCGACCAGGTCACGCAGGCGCCGACAGTTGTCCCGGATCGCGCCCAGGTCGACCACGATCTCGGCCCGGGTCACGGCCCGCTGGCCGGCCGGGCCGGCGCGGCCTTCGACCCGCGGGGTGTCCATGACCACGATTCTCCCATCGCGACGGTGCGGCGCCGTGCGCCGCGACACTCTCAACGCAGGGCGCGGATCACGCCGGGCAGGGCCTCCGCGACGGCACCGGCCGTCAGCGGCCGACCCCGGGCGGCCATCGTCGCCGCGGCCCCGTGCAGCCAGGCGCCCACCGCGGCAGCGTCGAAGGGGTCCAGCCCGCCCGCCAGCAGAGCACCTACGAGGCCGGCCAGGACGTCCCCGGCGCCGGCCGTGGCGAGCCACGGCACGCCGGTGGTGTTGACCCGGACCTGGCCCGCGGGGTCGGCCACCAGGGTGTGCCGCCCCTTCAGCAGGACGACAGCCGCGAACCGCTGCGCCGCATCGCGGACGAACCTCAGCCCGGACTCCTCCACGTCGGCACGGTCCACGCCGAGCAGCTCCGCCAGCTCCCCGGCATGCGGGGTGAGCACCGCGGGCACGGTGAGCGGCCCGCGCAGCTGGCGCAGGGCGTCGGCGTCCACCACGATCGGCACCCGGTCACCCAGGCAGAGGTCCAGTGCGTCGTCGGCCTCGGGTCCGCCACCGCTGCCGGTTACCCAGGCCTGGACGCGCCCGGCACCGACCACCTCGGGGTGCGCGAGTCGCACGGCGTCCGCGGCCGTGCCCACGTAGCGCACCATGCCCACCAGACCGCAGTTCGCGCCTGCGGCGGACAGCACCGCCGCGCCCGGGTACGCCGCCGAGCCGGTCCGCAGGCCGACGACCCCCGGGTGTACTTGTGTGCCCGGGCCGACGGCCGAGGCACCATCGCCGCCACGTCGGCGGCCTGCAGCGCCGCCACCGGGGCCGGCGGGAGCTCGAGCCCGATGTCGACCAGGTGCACCGCCCCGCAGTCGGCAGCCGCCGGATCGACCAGGTGGGCGATCTTGAGGGTGCCGAAGGTGACGGTGACGTCGGCTACGACGTGGGGCCCGGCGAGCTCGCCGGTGTCGACGCCGACGCCCGACGGGACGTCGACGGCCACCATCATCGCGGCCGGGAACGCCGCCACCGCGGCGGCCGCCTCGGCGCGGAGCGGGCCGCGACCGCCGATGCCGACGATGCCGTCCAAGACCACGTCGGGCGGGGTGGCCTCGGCGAGGGTCGTGACCCGGCCTCCAGCCGCTCGGAGCGCATCCAGCCCGGCCTGGTGGGCGTGGCCCGGCGCCAGCAGCACCGCTTCCACGGCACCGCCACGGCGCGCCAGCATCGCCCCGGCGTGCAGCGCGTCGCCGCCGTTCGCGCCCGACCCAACCAGCAGCAGGATACGCGCGCCGTAGCCGCCGCCGAGCAGGTCGAGGACGGCCGACGCCAGGCCGGCGGCGGCGCGCTGCATGAGCCCGCCCTCGGGCACCACGGCCATCAGTGCGGCCTCGGCCGCGCGCACCTGGTCGACGGTGTGGGCACGGCGCATGCGGTCAACTTACGGCAGCCGAGCACGGGGTCGGGCCGGCCCGGCCCGGTCTCGTCGACCGGGGCCGGGGTGCGTGTGTCGGGGGTCAGCCGTGCCGAGGGATGCGGAAGACCTGGCCCGGGAAGATCAGGTCGGGGTTCTCGATCCCGTTGAGCCGGGCGATGTCCATGTAGTCCACGCCGTAGTGCGCCGCGATCTGGCTCAGCGTGTCGCCCGACTTGACGGTGTAGGTCTCCATCTCGGGCTCGTGGCCGGCCTTGCCGTGACCCTCCCCGTGACCGGCCCCGTGACCGGCCCCGTGCTCGGCCCGGTGCTCGGCCTCGTGCTCGGCCTCGTGCTCGGCCTGACGCTCGGCCCGGTGCTCGGCACGCGCCTCCTGCCGAGCCTCCTGCCGCTCCTGCCGAGCCTCCTCGTGGGCCTCCCGGGACGCCTCCAGGATGTCCTGCACGGCGGGCGACTGGTACGGGTCGGCGGCGTCTGCGGCGGCGTCCACCGACTCGCTCACCTGGCCTGCGGTCTCCTTGACCGCCTCGCTCGCCGCGTCCACGGCGTCCTGGACCGCCCCGGCCATCGGGCCGGATGCCTCCTGGACCGCGTCGGCCGCGGAGTCGGCGGCTGCCGCCGGGTCGGGGGTGCCTCCCCCGGTGACGGCGTCCTTGATCTTGTCGAAGAAGCCCATCTGGCCACCTCTCTACCAGTGAGCCCGGGCGGGTCCCGGGCGGGCCGAAGTGAACGGCCGCGTCACCTTAGTCCACCGGGGCGATCCCGGGAACCGGCGGGGTCGCCGAACGCTCACGCCTCGACGACGACCACGGCCGAGGCGATCCCGGCGTCGTGTGACATCGACAGGTGGATGTGGGCCGCGCCCAGCTCCCGGGCGCGTGCGTCGACGGTGCCGCGCAGCAGGAAGGACGGGTCGCCCCGGTCGTCGGAGACGACCTCGGCGTCGTGCCAGGCCATCCCGACGGGCGCGCCCAGTGCCTTGGCCAGTGCCTCCTTGGCCGCGAAGCGAGCCGCCAGCGAGGCCACCGGGCGCTCCGCCTCGGCGGGCGTGAACAGCCGGACGCGCAGCCCCGGAGTCCGGTCGAGAGTGTCGCCGAACCGCGCGATGTCGACGACGTCGATGCCGACCCCGATCACCCCCACGGACGGCTCACTCGACCGTGACCGACTTGGCCAGGTTGCGCGGCTGGTCGACGTCGTGGCCCATCCGCGTCGCGAGCTCGCACGCGAACAGCTGGAGCGGGACGACCGCCACCAGCGGCTGGAGGAGCGTCGGGACCTGGGGCAGCCTGATCAGCTCGTCGGCGTACGGCGTCACGGAGTCGTCGCCGTCCTCGGCAAGCACGATGGTGCGCGCGCCGCGGGCCCGGATCTCCTGGATGGCACTGGTCATCTTCTCGTGGAGGAGGTCGCGCCCACGCGGCGGCACCACGCAGAACACGGGGAGCCCGTCCTCGACGAGGGCGATCGGACCGTGCTTCAGCTCCCCAGCCGCGAAGCCCTCGGCGTGGATGTAGGCCAGCTCCTTGAGCTTGAGCGCCCCTCGAGGGCCACCGGGAAGCCGGTGTGCCGACCGAGGAAAAGCACCGACCGGGCGTCTTGGAGGGCACCGGCGAGGTGGTACACGTCGGAGGAGGCGTCCAGCAGCCGCTGCACGTGGTCGGGCATCTTGGCCAGCTCGTCGAGCACGCGCGTGATCTCGTCGCCGTACATCGTGCCGCGGACCTGCGCGAGGTAGAGGCCGAGCAGATAGGACGCCACGAGCTGGGTGATGAACCCCTTCGTGGAGGCCACGCCGATCTCCGGGCCGGCGTGGGTGTAGATGACCGCGTCGGACTCGCGCGGGATCGTGGAGCCGTTGGTGTTGCAGATCGCCAGCACCTTCGACCGCTGCTGGCGGGCGTGCCGGATGGCCATCAGCGTGTCCGCGGTCTCGCCGGACTGGCTGACGGCCACCACCAGCGTCGACCGGGTGAGTATCGGGTCGCGGTAGCGGAACTCGTGGGCGAGCTCGACCTCACACGGGATGCGGGTCCAGTGCTCGATGGCGTACTTGGCGACCAGGCCGGCGTAGAAGGCGGTGCCGCAGGCGATGATGATGATCTTGTCGATGTCGCGCAGCTCGCCCTCGGACATCCGGACCTCGTCGAGCTGAAGTCGGCCCGACCGGTCGCGGCGGCCCAGCAGTGCGTCGGCGACGGCACGCGGCTGCTCGAAGATCTCCTTGCGCATGAACCAGTCGTAGCCGTCCTTCTCGGCCGCCGAGAGGTCCCAGTCGACGTGGTAGCGCCGGCCCTCGGCGGGGCTCCCGTCGAAGCCCGTCAGCTGAACGCCCTCCCGGGTGATGGTGACGACCTGGTCCTGGCCGAGCTCCATCGCCTCGCGGGTGTGCTCGATGAACGCCGCGACGTCGGAGCCGAGGAAGTTCTCACCCTCGCCGATGCCGACGACCAGCGGGGAGTTGCGGCGCGCGGCCACCACGCGGTCGGGGTCGCGGCCGTCGACCGCCACGAGGGTGAAGGCACCCTCGAGCCGCTGGCAGACGCGCTGCATCGCGGTGGTCAGGTCGGCGCCGTCCTCGAGCTCGCGCTCCAGCAGGTGCGCGGCGATCTCGGTGTCGGTCTCCGAGATCATCTCGTGCCCGGCTGCCTCCAGCCCGGCGCGCAGCTCGGCGAAGTTCTCGATGATGCCGTTGTGGACGAGTGCCACGCGGCGGCGCTGCCCCAGGTGCGGGTGCGCGTTCACGTCGTTGGGCGGGCCGTGCGTGGCCCACCGGGTGTGGCCGATGCCGGTCGTGGACTGCGGGAGCGGGCTCTCGGCGATGGCCTTCTCGAGGTTGGCCAGCTTGCCGGCGCGCTTGCGGTCGACGACCTCACCGGCCTCGACGAGGGCGATGCCCGCCGAGTCGTAGCCGCGGTACTCCAGTCGTCGGAGCCCTCGACGACCACCTCCTGGGCAGGCCGCGCGCCGACGTACCCGACGATTCCGCACATGGGGCGAGTGTACGGCCGGGCGCCCGCCCACCCGGGCTTCTCACCGTCGCCCCGGCCGGCGTGGGGCGGGTCGGCGACGGACTGCAACAATGCGCGTCATGGCAGGCAGCGGGCAGACCGGCGCCGACGACGCACCCGGGTCGCCGCACCGGCCGTGCCGGCTCCGCCCGTTCCGAACGGGCAGGACGTCTCGCCGTTCGTCGAGCTCGACCGGGCCTCGTGGGCCGCGCTGGCCACCCAGGAGGCCAGCCCGCTCACCCCGGAGGAGGTCACCCGGCTGCGCGGGCTCGGCGACGCGCTCGACCTCGCCGAGGTGCAGCAGGTCTACCTACCACTGTCTCGGCTGCTCAGCCTCTACGTCGCCTCGGCCGGCCGGCTGCACCGCCAGCAGGAGGCGTTCCTCAAGCAGCCCCAGCCGCCACGGACCCCGTTCGTCATCGGCCTGGCCGGTTCGGTGGCCGTGGGCAAGTCGACCACGGCGCGGGTGCTCCAGCAGATGCTGGCCCACTGGCCAGAGCACCCCCACGTAGCCCTGGTCACCACCGACGGCTTCCTGCTCCCCAACGCCGAGCTGGAGCGCCGCGGGATCCTGCACCGGAAGGGCTTCCCGGAGTCCTACGACCGGCGCGCCCTGCTGCGGTTCGTGGTCGACATCAAGTCGGGAAAGGAGGAGGTCTCGGCCCCTTCGTACTCGCACCTGACCTACGACGTCGTCCCCGACCGCCCGGTCGTCGTGCGGCACCCGGACATCGTGATCATCGAGGGGCTCAACGTGCTGCAGCCCGCCCGGGTGGGCGAGGACGGGCGCTCCGGGCTGGCGGTGAGCGACTTCTTCGACTTCTCGGTCTACGTCGATGCCCGGCGCCGCGACATCCGCCGGTGGTACGTCGAGCGCTTCCTCCGACTGCGCGAGACCGCCTTCCGCGACCCGGCGTCGTACTTCGCGAAGTACGCCGCCCTCACCGAGACCGAGGCTGTGGCCGAGGCCCGCCGGCTGTGGGACGGCATCAACGGGCCGAACCTCGAGCAGAACATCGCCCCCACGCGCTCGCGCGCCAACCTGGTGCTCCGCAAGGACGAGGACCATTCCGTGCGCTATGTGCGGCTGCGCAAGCTGTGAGCCCGGAGACGGTTGGCTCACCGTGGCGCTCCCGGTGCCAGGGTCACAGCCGCTTCTGGAACTGGCCCGTCCGCTCGACGGGGCGGAACCCGAGCCGGTCGTTGACCGCCACCATGGGAGCGTTGACCTCGGCGTTCCAGGTCGTGAGCCGGGTCCGCTCCGGGAAGTCCCGCTGCAGTAGCTCCAGGGTCGCCAGCTTCACGGCGAGGCCCAGGCGGTGGCCACGGTGGTCACGACGGACCAGGGTGCCCCACTGGTAGGCCCGCCCGGGCTCGTGGCGCGGCACCACGAGGTCGGAGTAGGCCACCACCTCGCCCCGCTCGTCCAGTGCCGCGGCCGTGAGGCGGGTGCGCCCCTGGGCGGCGAGCAGCTCCTCGCGCCGGCGGTAGGCCGCCACGTCGGCGGTGTCCGGCCCCAGCTCCAGGTCGCCGATCGGCGCCTCCACCGCGACCAGCGCCTCGAGCGCCGCCACTCCCGCGACCAGGTCGTCCGAGCAGCTGCCGGCCCACGCGCGCAGCTGGTAGCCACGATGGTGCGGGGCGCTCTCCGTCGCAAGGGCGGCCAGGCGCTCCGGGGGTGCGGGGAGCGAGCTCGCGCTGGACGTCGACCAGGCCCAGCGTGAAGCCGCGGGCGAGCAGGAACTCCCGCCCCGGAGCCTCCGCGCCGTCCGGCACGTCGTAGGGCCAGGCCGCCTCCGCGTGGAACAGCGACCGCCCTCGGTCGGCGGCCACGGCCTCCAGCCGCGCGAGCATGGCGCTGCCCAGCCCGCGCCGACGCGAGCCCGGATGGGTGTGGACCTGCACGTGGGCGAAGTCCGGGTTGTCCAGGAGGGAAGCTCGACCAGCCCGGTCGTGGCCACCTCCCCCGCCAGGGTCAGCGACCACGCCTGCCGCCATCGCGACAGCGGCTCGGCCTGGAGCCCCGCGCGGATCTCCTCCAGCTGGAACGGCGCGGCATGGGGCCGTTCGTGGACGTCTGCCGACCGGTAGGTGGAGAACCAGGCAGCCGTCGCCGCGTCGTCGTGGGGGTCGACCGGCTGGAGACGGGGCACGCGCATCGGCGGCGAGGCCCTCAGAGCGCGAGCCGGGCGCGGACGACCACGGCCAGCCGGTCCGCCACGGCCTGTGCCCGGTCGGCCGTGTCCGCCTCGACCATGACCCGGACGATCGGCTCGGTGCCGGAGGGTCGCAGCAGGATCCGGCCCCGGTCGCCCAGCGCCGCCTCCTCCTCCGCCACGGCCGCGGCGAGGACGGCGTCCTCGTCGGCACGGGACTTGTCGACACCGTCGACGTTGACCAGCACCTGGGGCAGCCGCGTCATCACCGTCGCCAGCTCCTGCAGGCTCTGCCCGGTGGTGGCCATCCGCTCCAGGACCTGCAGCGCGGTGAGGATCCCGTCGCCGGTGGTGGCGTGGTCGCTCAGGATCACGTGCCCGGACTGCTCCCCGCCGAGGTTGTAGCCGGTGACCTTCATCGCCTCCAGCACATAGCGGTCGCCCACCTTGGTCTGTCGGACGCCGAGGCCGTGGGCGCGCATGGCCTGCACGAAGCCGAGGTTGCTCATCACGGTCGCGACCACCGTGTCGTGGGCCAGCCGACCAGCGTCGCGCAGGGCGAGCGCGAGGATCGCGAGGAGCTGGTCGCCGTCGACGACGTTGCCCTCCTGGTCCACCGCCAGGCAGCGGTCGGCGTCGCCGTCGAAGGCGAAGCCCACGTGGGCACCGTCCTTGAGCACCGCGGCCTGCAGCGACTCCAGGTGGGTGGACCCGCACCGGTCGTTGATGTTGAGCCCGTCCGGCTGCGCGTGGATGGCCGTGACGTCGGCCCCGGCATCGGCGAGGGCCCGGGGTCCGGCGTCCCACGCCGCACCCTCGGCACAGTCGACGACGACGCGGATCCCGGTCAGTGGGTGGTCGATGGTGCGCACGAGATGAGCGGCATACCGTGGCACGGCGTCGTCGTACGCCGACACCCGGCCGACCTCCGCACCTGTGGGCCGCTGCCAGTCCTCCCGTAGCCGGCGCTCGATCGCCACCTCGACGGCGTCGTCCAGCTTGTGCCCTCCGCGCGCCAGGAACTTGATCCCGTTGTCCGGCATCGGGTTGTGCGAGGCCGAGAGCATGACACCCAGGTCGGCCCCCAGGGCATCGGTGAGGAAGGCCACCCCAGGCGTGGGGACGACCCCCAGCGTGACGACGTCCACCCCGGCGGAGGCCAGGCCCGCGACCACGGCGGCCTCGAGGAACTGCCCGGAGATGCGGGGATCCCGGCCGACCACCGCCACGGGGCGGTGACCGGCGAACTCACCGGCGTCGCCCAGCACGTGGGCGGCAGCGACCGAGAGCTCCAGGGCCAGCTCGGCGGTCAGCCCGCCGTTCGCCAGGCCCCGGACCCCGTCGGTGCCGAACAGCCTCGCCACCGAGAGGGTCAGCGCTTGCTGTACTGCGGAGCCTTCCGAGCCTTCTTCAGGCCGGCCTTCTTGCGCTCGATGACGCGCGCGTCGCGGGTCAGCAGCCCCGCCTTCTTCAGCGCCGGTCGGTTCGCCTCGGCGTCGATCGCGTTGAGGGCGCGGGCTACGCCAAGACGCAGCGCACCGGCCTGGCCGGTGATCCCGCCGCCGTGGATGCGCGCGACGACGTCGAAACGGCCCTCGAGGCCGGTCGTCACGAACGGCTCGTTGACGACCTGCTGGTGGAGCTTGTTCGGGAAGTAGGAGTCGAGCGTGCGGCCGTTGAGCCGCCACTGACCGGTGCCCGGCATGATGCGGACGCGGGCGACCGCCTCCTTGCGGCGTCCGGTGGCCGACGCGGGGGCGATGGTGGCGGGCTTGAGCGGCGCGTCCGCGGAGGGGGCGCTCTCGGAGGTGTAGGCGACGCCCTGCTCGTCGACCTGGTAGGTCTCGGTCTCGGCGGTGTTCTCGGTCAAGGAAGGTCCTTCGTTCGCGGCGGAAGTCACTGGGAGATCTGGGTGATCTCGAACGGCGTCGCCTGCTGGGCGGCGTGGGGGTGCGTCGGGCCGGCGTACACCTTCAGCTTCTTGAGCATCTGGCGGCCGAGCTTGTTCTTCGGGAGCATGCCCCACACAGCCTTCTCGATGGCCTTGCGCGGGTTCTTCTCCAGCAGCTCGCCGAAGGGCGTCGCGGTGAGGCCGCCCGGGTAGCCGGAGTGCCGGTAGGCCATCTTGGTGGCCAGCTTGTCGCCCGACAGCGACACCTTGTCGGCGTTCACGATGATCACGAAGTCGCCGGTGTCGATGTGCGGGGCGAAGATCGGCTTGTGCTTGCCGCGGAGGAGATTGGCCGTCTGGACGGCCAGCTTGCCGAGACGGACGTCGGTGGCGTCGATGACGAACCACTCGCGCTGGACGTCGGCAGGCTTGGGGCTGTACGTGCGCACGTGCGTAGCCTTACTCGTTCGTAGTGCCCGGTCAGGCGGCTGCGCTGCCCGGGTGAGGTAGCCACGACTTCTGACGAACACTGCCCGGCTTCCCGCGCATTGCGCGGTGTCCGGATCTGCACCTGCTCCCGAGGGAGCGACGCGGCAGGAGTCGCGACCCACCAGCGTAGTCGGGCCCCCCACGGGGGTCAAAACGCGACCGCTCATCGACGGCGGCGCACCACTGACCGCACCACAGCCCGGGCTCCGGGTGCCCGTGCGCCTGCCCCGGCGACTAGGTTAGGGCGGAGGAGTCAGACCGACCCACGACAGCGAGGAGCCGACGTGAACGACGCACCGGCCGCCGAGAGCCTCACCGTGCGTGACAACCGCACCGGCCAGGAGTACGACGTCCCGATCGCCGACGGCACCATCCGGGCCGCGGACCTGGGGCAGATCCGGGTCGCCGAGGATGAGCCCGGCCTCGCGGTCTACGACCCCGGCTTCGTCAACACCGCGTCCTGTCGCTCCGCCGTGACCTACATCGACGGCGACAAGGGCATCCTGGAGTACCGCGGCTACCCCATCGAGCAGCTCGCGGAGAAGTCCACCTTCCTCGAGGTGGCCTACCTGCTCATCAACGGCGCACTGCCCACGCGCGAGGAGTACGAGGAGTGGGTGCACCACATCACCTACCACACCTTCGTACACGAGAACATCAAGGGCTTCATGCAGGGCTTCCGGTACGACGCCCACCCGATGGGGATGCTGATGGCCTCCGTGGGCGCGCTCTCGACGTTCTACCCCGACGCCCGCAACATCGACGACGCGCGCTCGCGCGAGATCCAGATCATCCGGATGATCGCCAAGATGCCGACCCTCGGCGCCTGGGCGTTCCGGCACGCGCAGGGCAAGCCGTACGTCTACCCCGACAACGACCTCAACTACACCGCGAACTTCCTCTCCATGCTCTTCAAGATGAGCGAGCAGAAGTTCGAGGCCGACGAGCGCCTGGTCAAGGCGCTCGACGTGCTGTTCATCCTGCACGCCGACCACGAACAGAACTGCTCCACCAACGCAGTGCGCTCGGTCGGCTCCTCGCAGGTCGACCCCTACTCCGCCGTCGCGGCCGGCATCGCCGCGCTCTTCGGCCCGCTGCACGGTGGCGCCAACGAGGCGGTGCTGCGGATGCTGCGCCGGAT
This sequence comes from Nocardioides sp., assembly GCA_041393675.1. Lineage (GTDB taxonomy): Bacteria > Actinomycetota > Actinomycetes > Propionibacteriales > Nocardioidaceae > Nocardioides. Next base: position 25,440 of record JAWKJR010000012.1, read on the forward strand.
CGGCTCGCTCGAGAACGTCCCGTCGTTCATCGAGGGCGTCAAGGCCGGCAACGAGCGGCTGATGGGCTTCGGCCACCGGGTCTACAAGAACTACGACCCCCGCGCCAAGATCATCAAGAAGGCCGCCGACGACGTCTTCGAGGTCACCGGCGTCAACCCGCTGCTCAAGATCGCCCAGGAGCTGGAGCGGATCGCCCTCGAGGACGAGTACTTCATCTCCCGCAAGCTCTACCCGAACGTCGACTTCTACTCCGGGCTGATCTACGAGGCCCTCCAGTTCCCTCCCGAGATGTTCACCGTGCTGTTCGCGATCGGCCGCACGCCCGGCTGGCTGGCCCAGTGGCTGGAGCTGGTCCAGGACAAGGAGCAGAAGATCGCACGGCCCAAGCAGATCTACACCGGCGACCGCACGGTCACCTTCACCCCGCCGCCGAGCGCTGGGTCTGAGCCTCACACCAGGCGGCTGTCGTGCCCGGCCCAGTAGGGCTGGCGCAGCGACCGTTTGAGGATCTTGCCCGTCGGGTTGCGGGGAGCAGGTCCAGGACGTCCACCGACGTGGGGCACTTGAACGCCGCGAGCGACTCGCGACACCAGGCGATCAGCTCGGCCTCGGTGGCACTGGCGTCGGGCTTGAGGGAGACCACCGCCTTGACGGTCTCGCCCCACCGGTCGTCCGGAACACCGATGACCGCGACCTCCATGACCGCCGGATGCTCGGCGAGCACCCGCTCGACCTCGGGCGAGTACACGTTCTCCCCGCCCGTGATGATCATGTCCTTGAGCCGGTCCTCGACGAAGACGAAGCCCCCGTCGTCCACGCGACCGAGGTCGCCGGTGCGGAACCACCCGTCCTCGGTGATCACCTGGGCGGTCTCCTCGGGCCGGCCCAGGAAGCCCGCATCAGCTGCGGGGTGCGCAGCCAGATCTCGCCGTGCTCGCCGACCGGCCGGTCGGCGAGGGTGGCCGGGTCGACGATGCGCACCTCGCACTCCGGCAGCGGCTGGCCCGCTGACACCAGGCGCTCGGGATGGTCGGCGTCGCGGTGCGCGTCGGGCATCAGGTGGGTGGCCACCCCGGCCACCTCGGTGAGCCCGTAGACCTGGATGAAGTCGGTCTCCGGCCAGGCCGCCATCCCGGCCCGCAGCAACGGGAGCGGCATCGGGGAGGCGCCGTAGGTGAAGGTCTTCAGCCGGCCGAAGAGGGCGATCGCCTCGGGGCCGCTCTGCAGCACCTGCGCCAGCACCGCCGGCACCAGGAAGGTGCGGTTGGCGCCCGCCAGGATCGCCCCGGCCAGGGAGGCCGCGTCCGGCTCCCGGGTCATCACGCTCGGCACGCCGTCGAAGATCGAGAACAGGATGTAGGACGAGCCGCCGACGTGGAACAGCGGCATGGAGACCATGGACTTGTCACCCGGCTCGAAGACCCAGCCATCGTGGGCGTTGAGCGTGTGCCGCACCATGTTGGTATGGGTCAGCATGATCCCCTTGGGCCGACCCGTGGTGCCGGAGGAGTATATCACCAGGCACACGTCGTCGGGTGAGGAATCCGCGTCCCGCTGTGTGGGGGTCGCCTCGGCCAGCAACCGCTCGTAGGCGTCGTGGGGACCTCCGCCGGGCGTCACCTCGACGACGTGCTCGACCGCCGGCAGCCGGTCACGCAGCGACGTCACGAGCGGCATCAGATCCGAGCCCACGACCAGCACCTTGGCGCCGCAGTCGTTGACGGTGTAGTCGACCTCGTCACCCGCCAGCCGCCAGTTGACGATCGCGTTGGCCGCCCCCAAGGAACCGGCCGCGAGCGAGAGCTCCACGCAGGCCGGGTGGTTCTTGTCGAGGAAGGCCACCACGTCCCCACGGCCGACTCCCAACCCGCGCAACGCTCCGGCCGCCCGCCGCACGCGGGCCTCCCACTCGCGCCAGGTCCAGGTGCGCTCGAGGTAGCTCACGGCCTCGGCGTCCGGAGTGTGCTCGGCCCACCAGGCAACGGGCTCGTCGATGAAACGCGGTGTCGGCAAGACGACATCGGACCGGGGCTCGGGCACGGGCTCGGGCATGACCCCTCCAGGGCGGTGACGGCGGTCCCTTGCCGTGCACCCTGGCACCCGGATCCTGCCGCCGCAAGGGCCGCCCCCGGTCCCGCGCGGGCCACGACGTACCGTGGGGTGGTGTCCGAGGTGCGCGCGTCCCGTCGCCGCCTGCTGGGCTATGCCGGTGCTGGAGGTGCGGGTCTGGTCGTCGGCGCCGGGGTCGGACGAGCCACGGGGAGCGAGGGCGCCGAGCCAGGTCCCCGCCGGTCGTCCCCACCGCCATCAGCCCATACGGCGCCCACCAGCCGGGCGTCACCGCCCCGACGCCACGCGCCACCAGGGTGGTCGCCTTCACGCTCGAGGACGGCGTGGACGCCGCGGCGCTGGGCCGGTTCATGCGGCTGTGGACCGGCACGATCGAGGCGGTGACCCAGGGTCGCGCGGCTCCCGGGGACACCGCCCGCGACCTGGCCCAGGCCAACCTCGACCTCACCGTCACGGTGGGCTGGGGGCCGGAGCTGTTCGCCAAGGTGGGGCTCCCCGACGCCCGCCCGGCCGCGCTTGCGGACGTGCCGTCGTTCCGCCACGACCGGCTCGAGCCGCGCTGGTCTGGCGGCGACCTGGTGGTGCTGGTCGGTGCCGCCGATGACACCACCGTCACGCACGTGCTGCGCCGGATGGTCCTCGATGCGCGGCCGTTCGCCCGCGTGCGCTGGGACCAAGCGGGCTCGTGGCGCGGCCTGGACGGCGACCAGCGGCCGACCACCGGGCGCAACCTGTTCGGACAGGTCGACGGCACCGGCAACTTGACTCCCGCGGACCCGCTCTTCGACGCCACTTTGTGGGCCAAGACGCCCGACTGGTTCGCCGGCGGCACGACCCTGGTGGTGCGCCGGATCCGCATGGATCTCGAGGAGTGGGACCGGCTCACCCGCGACGAGCAGGAGCGCGCGATCGGCCGCGACCTGACCCTCGGCGCACCGTTGACCGGGACCGCCGAGAGCGACCAGCCCGACCTCGACGCGGTCGACGACCAGGGCCGACCGGTGATCCCGGCCGACGCACACGTCCGCCTCGCGCACCCCTCCCGCAACGGTGGTGCGCGCATCCTGCGCCGTGGGCTCAACTACACCGACTACGACCCGGTCGCCCGCCGGCACGAGGCGGGGCTGGTCTTCTGTGCCTTCCAGGCAGATCTGGGCGCGCAGTTCGTGCCCCTCCAACGCCGGCTGGACAGAGGCGACGCCCTCAACACGTGGACGACGGCGGTGGGGTCGGCGTCGGCCGCCGTGCTGCCCGGCTTCCAGCGCGGCGGCTGGCTGGGGGACACTCTCCTGGCGTGAGCCGGACCACCGAGCCCCTCCCGTTGCCCGGACGGGCCTGCATGATCGGCTCCACACCCCGCGCGGAGAAGGCCGCCACCATGACGACGGCCGATGCCTGGGCCCCCACCAGCCCGTGGGTCGGCATCGTCGTCATGGTGGCGGTCGGGCCGATCGGTCCCCATGCGTCGCTCGGCCGCACCCCCGGCTCAGGTCGTTCGCACCACCCCCCGGCGGGCGACTGCGGGCCGCTCATCCTCGCGAACCCGTCCGGCCGAGAGGCCGGCGGTGTCGTCGTTCGGCCCCGGGCCGGTCACCGACTCCGCCGGCGCCGCCGTCCGGGGGAACGCGGCGGCCTCGTCAGCCGACGAGCCCGACGAGAAGGAAGAACGGAAGGCCGCGCGCCTCCCCGGCGCCGGTGCACCGGCTGCGACGACCCGTCGACGGGTCGCGCCACGGTGTCGTGCGCTGACGATCGTCATCGGCCCCCTCCTTCCCGTCAGCCACCATCGTGGCGACCGGGCTGAAGGTGGGCTTAAGGTCGCCCCTGTCTTATCGCGGGGAACTCGCCGGACTCACCACCGGGAAGCTGGCCGGCTCGAGGCCCAGCTCCGCCATCCGATCGGCGTACTGTCCGTATGCCCGGCGCGCCTCCCGTGCTGGCCGGAGCGCGACAGGGCCCGCACCAGCCCCAGGTGCGCAGGCTCGTCGAAGGGGTCGGCGGCGAGCAGGCGCTGGTGGTGGCGGACGGCCTGCTCCGGCTCCCCCGCGTCCTCGGCCAGCCTGGCCAGGGTGCCGGTGACGGTGAGGAAAGTCGTCCTGGCGTCCTCCCGGAGCTGCCCGACACTCTCCTCGTAGGCGTCCTCGGGAAGCACGTCACCCAGGTAGGCCGCTTCGGCCCGCTGAAGCACCGCCCGCGCCGCCGCAGGGTCGCCGGCGCGCACCAGCGCCAGCCCGCGCTCGGCGTCGGCGAGGAACTGCTCCACGTCGACCTCGACCCGGGACAGGTCCAGCCTGACGCTGCTGCGGTCGGACACCACGGCGCCCGCCTCCCCGGAGCGCCCCTCCGGCTCCAGTACGGCGCGCAGCGTGGACAGTGCCACGGACAGCCGGTTCGAGGTCTTGGCCACCGGCTCCCCGGCCAGAGCGCATCCAGCAGCGTCTCGCGGTGCACGGGCTGGCCCCGGCGCGCCACCAGCAGCTTGAGCAGGTCCCGGGCCTTCTTGGACTGCCAGGCGGCCAACGGGACGGGCTCGCCGCCCACGTCGACCCCGAAGCCGCCGAGGGTGCGGATCCGGACGCCCTGCCGGCCCTGGCCCGGCGCCAGGTCGCGCGCCTGGGCCACCAGGGCACGGGCCCCGAGACGGGTCGCCTCGGCGACGAGCTCGCCCACCTCGGCCGGTGTGGCTCCATGCAGCCGAGCCCGCAGCAGTCCGTTGCCGATCCGCCCCAGCGGGTCACCGAGGTCCGCCCACAGCCGCAAGGCCTCGTCGAGACGGCCGGGGTCGGCGTCCGGGTCGCACGCGGCCGCGAGCTCCAGTGCCCCGGCCAGCCCACGGCGATCGCGACGCGCGCCGGCGAGCGCCTCGGCGGCCGCCGCCTCCGCCGCCGCGCTGGCGGGATCGCCGGCCGCGAGGCGCGCGGCGCCGAGCGCCAGCCGCGCGTCGACGATATCGAGTGAGTCGGCGTGCTGGAGGGCGCGTGCGGCGAGCCGGCACGCCTCCTGCGGGTCGTCGTAGGTCAGCACGCGCGCCAGCCCGGCCAGCGCCGGCACCAGCCCCTGCACGTCGTTCGCCGCCTCGGTGGCGTCGATCGCGGACCGATATGCGGCCGCGGCTTGGGCCCGGTCGCCGCGGATCCGGTACACGTCGCCGAGACCCACAGAGGCGTACGCCGCGTGCCGCGACCCCAGCGCGTCCCAGCGCAGCCGGGCCGCACCGAAGTCGGACACCGCCTCGTCGACGGCACCCAGGCGCAGCCGGGCGCGGCCTCGGTTGAGCAGCGCCAGGGCCGCGAACCAGCCGTCGTTCGTGAGCTCCGCCAGGCGCAGGGCCTGATCGGTCTCGGCGATCGACTCGAGGTAGTTGCCCTCCTCGCCGTGCCGCGACCCGCGGTTGGCGTGGATCCGCATCTGCTGCCACAGGTCGCCGGCGCGCTCCGCGTGCTCCAGCGCTCGCAGGTAGTGAGACTCGTTGCCGGTGCGGTCGCTGGACAGCGCCGCCACCATCGCCATCACCGTGTGTGCGGCACCAAGCGCGCGGTCGTCGCCGGCTTGCCGCGCAGCTGCGAGCGCGGCCTCGGCAAGGGCACGGCTGCGTTCGAGGTCGGCCGTCAGCCACACGGCGGAGGCATGCCAGGCCAACAGCAGTGCCACCTCGGCCGGGGCCCGTCGCGCGCCCCGGGCGTAGGTTGCGATCGCCGTGTCGAGGTCGCCGCGGAAGTGGTGGATGACGCCGATCCGCCAGGCCAGACCCGGGTCGAGCGACCCGACGTCCCCGCCAGGCGGGTGAGGATGCCCAGCGCCCCGTCGGTGTCGCCCATGGCGCGCAGGGCCTCGGCCTGCACACGCTCGAGGTCCGCCGTGCGCTGGCGGGCCGGCACGTCCCCCACCGCGTCCACGACCGCGGAGGCTGCACCCGCATTCAGCATGGCGGTCGCCTCCGCGAGCACCGCCTGCGACAGCAGCTCGGGTCCCCGAGCCGGCGCAGGAGCTCCAGCGACTCGGCCCAGCGACGGTGCCGGCGGTGCCAGCGGGCGCCCGCGACGAGCGCCGCTCGGCGCTCATCCTCGGCCAGGCTGCTGGTCAGGGCCAGGTGATCGGCCAGCAGCGGCGTGAGGACGAGCGGCCCCTCGCCCTGGTCGAAGTACAGCCCGCGGCGACCGAGCAGGTCGAGCACCGCTGCCGGGTCGCCGCGCTGGGTCGGCTCGGCGCAGAGCTCGCCGCACAGCTCAGCATCCATCCCGCCCACGATCGCGGCGTGCTCGAGGACCCGCCGCGCCTCGGGGCTCTCCGAGGCCAGCACCTCCTCAGCGAGGTAGGAGAACAGGGTCCCGCCGGGCCGCCGCAGCGGCTCCAGCAGGCGAGCGGCGTCCTCGGCGGCGGCGCCGCGGATCGTCTCGCACATCAGCCGGACCGCCACCGGCCACCCCCCGGTGGCGGTCTGCACCTGCTCGGCCCAGCGCGCCCCGGCCTCGCCCAGCTCCCGCACCAGGAACTCGCGGGTCTCGTCCGCGGTCAGCGCGAGATCCGCGGCCCCGATGTCGTCCACCTCCCCCGCTACGCGGAGCCGGGACAGGCGCAGCGGTGGCTCGCCCCGCCCGGCGAGAACGACGTGCAGTCGCCGCGGCGCCTGCCTCACCAGCTCGTCGACGAGCACCGCTGCGTCCGAGCCGGCCAGCTCGTCGATGTTGTCGAGGACCAGGGCCAGGTCGCGCACCAGATGCTCCTCGAGGAGCGTGGCGACCTGGGCGGCCAGCGCTCCGGGATCGGGCGTCTGGTCCGCCAGGCCTGACAGGGCCGAGGAGAGCGCCGAGCCCAGCGCCGGCACCCGTAGGCGGAACCCGTCCATGAGAGCCCTGGCCAGGCTCCCCACGAATCGGTGCATCGGCGTCAGGCTGACGAGGATCGACGGGAGCTGCTCGGCCCACTCGGCGACCAACGTGCTCTTCCCGAACCCCGGACCGGCCGCGACGACGTGCACGCGCCGCTCGACGATCCGGCGCTGGAGGCGTGGTCGGCTCAGCACGGTCGCTCCCTCGTCTCTGGCTCGGCGGTTGCTCGACTCCGGCTTGTCGGCGGCGCCGCTCTGGCCCCCGGGACGACCTGGGCCCGTCCGACCCTGTCGATGCTAGTGACGCGACGCGGGTGGCGGCCGGGGAACGCCCGAGGTCGAGCGCAATCCTTGGCAACCCTGCAGAGCCGTCTCAGTTCTCTCACAGGCAACCGCGGCACGCTGGGAGACGTGAGCGACCAGTACGAACCCACGGCCCCGATCACCCCGACCCCGACCCTGGTCACGACCCCGGCCGGCCCGCGCCGTCGCCGTACGGCGGGCTCGCGAACGGCAGCGGCATCCCCGAGACCGCCCCGACCCCGACCGCCGCTCCGCCCCCGAGCCCGCCCCCGCCGGCGCCGCCCGTGCAGCCCCCCACCGCTCCGATCCCCGCGTATCCCCACCGCGGTGACGGTCGGCCCCGCAGCACGGCACTGGCCGCCTCGGTCGTCGCGGCGTCGCTGGTGCTCGGCGGAGCGGCGGGTGTCGGGGGGGCTGTCGCCTACGAGTCGCTGCACGGCAACGACGCCGCCCCGGCCGCCCCAGCAGCAGCCCGTCGGCAGGTGGCACGTCCGCGGCCTCCGCGCCGCGCACCGCGCCCGGCTCGGTGCAGCAGGTGGCCGCCGCCGTGCTGCCGTCCGTCGTCAAGATCGACGTGGTCGGCAGCCAGGGTGCCGGGTCGGGGTCGGGCATCATCCTCACGGCCGACGGCGAGATCCTCACCAACAACCACGTCGTGGAGGTCGCCGGCGACACCGGTCAGATCTCGGTGTCGTTCAACGACGGCTCGCGGGCGGACGCGACGATCCTTGGCACCGACCCGCTCACCGACACCGCCGTCATCCAGGCCGACGGTGTCAGCGGGCTGACGCCGGCGACCATCGGCAGCTCGGCCGCCCTGGCAGTCGGCCAGGAGGTGGTGGCTGTCGGGTCGCCGTTCGGCCTCGAGTCGACGGTGACCAGCGGCATCGTCTCGGCGCTGAACCGACCCGTGAACGTCGGCCAGACCAGCCAGGGCAACGCCACCGTGTACCCCGCGATCCAGACCGATGCCGCCATCAACCCCGGCAACAGCGGCGGCCCGTTGGTGGACATGACGGGTGCGGTCGTCGGCATCAACTCCTCGATCCGCACCGCGTCCCAGTCCTCCCTCGGCGGGGAGTCCGGGTCGATCGGCCTCGGGTTCGCCATCCCGATCGACGAGGTGATGCCCATCGTCGACCAGATGACCAAGGGCGAGACCCCCACCCACGCCAGGATCGGCGTCACCGTGTCCGACGTGCAGGGCGCGGCAGGCTCGGCGGACGTGCCGCTGGGCGCCGAGGTCGGCCAGGTCGTGACGGGCTCGGCGGCTGACAGGGCGGGGCTCAGGTCGGGCGACGTCATCACCCGGGTGGACGACCACCTCATCGCGGACTCCGACGCCCTGGTCGCGACGGTGCGGTCCTACCGCCCCGGCGACACCGTGACCCTCACGTGGACCCGCTCTGGCAAGGAGATCACCCACGAGGTGGCGCTGGACTCCGACGCGAGCTGACGAGCCACCCGGGCACCGCCGTCCCCGCCCGCGATGACAGCGCGGGTCAGCGGGGGCGGCGGACCCGTGTCTCGTCCCACACCGGGCCGTCGGGCTCGTAGACCTCCCCGTCGGCGCCGTACACCAGGAAGCGGTCGAAGCCGCGCGCGAACCAGCGGTCGTGGGTGACCGCCAGGACCGTGCCGTCGAACGCCGCCAGCCCGTCCTCGAGCGCCTCGGCCGACTCGACGTCCAGGTTGTCGGTCGGCTCGTCGAGCAGCAGGAGGGTCGCCCCCGAGAGCTCCAACAGCAGGATCTGGAAGCGGGCCTGCTGGCCTCCCGAGAGGGACTCGAAGCGCTGCTCGGCCGCGTGGGCCAGCTCGTAGCGGTCCAGGACCCGACTGGCCTGCTCCCGCCCCATTCCGGCGCGATGCTCGTCGCCGCGGTGCAGGATCTCGAGCAGGGTGCGGCCGGCCAGCTCGGGGTGCTCGTGGGTCTGCACGAACCACCCGGGGCGGACCCGGGCCCCCAGTCGGGCCCGGCCGGTGTGCTCCACCGCGGCGATCTTGCCCTCACCCACCGGTCGGTGCTCCACGTCCGGGTCGGAGCCGCCAGCGGCGAGCAGCCGCAGGAAGTGCGACTTGCCTGAGCCGTTCGAGCCGAGGACGGCCACCCGCTCGCCGTACCAGACCTCGAGGTCGAAGGGCTTCATCAGCCCGGTGAGCTCCAGCCGCTCGCAGATCACGGCGCGCTTGCCGGTGCGGCCCCCGGAGAGCCGCATCCGCACCTGCTGCTCCCGCGGCTGCTCGGTGGGGGGCCCGGCCTCCTCGAACTTGCGCAGCCGGGTCTGCGCGGCCTGGTAGCGGCTGGCCATGCCGTCGTTGTACGCCGCCTTCTGCTTGTACATCAGCACCAGCGCCTTGAGCTTCGCGTGCTCCTCGTCCCACCGGCGACGCAGCTCCTCGAAGCGGGCGAACCGGTCGCGCCGTGCCGCGTGGTAGGACTCGAAGCCCCCGGGATGCGTCCAGACCCGGTTGCCGGCGCTGCCGAGCTCGACGGTGACGACCCGGGTGGCCGTGTTGGCCAGCAGCTCCCGGTCGTGGGAGACGAACAGGATGGTCTTGGCGGACTCCCGGATCTGCTGCTCGAGCCAGACCTTGCCGGGCACGTCCAGGTAGTTGTCGGGCTCGTCGAGCAACAGCACCTCGTCGGGCCCGCGGAGCAGGTACTCCAGCACCAGCCGCTTCTGCTCGCCGCCGGACAGCGTGGAGAGGGGTCGGTACTTCGCCCGGTCGAAGGGCAGCCCCAGGGCCGCCGTCGTGCAGACGTCCCAGGTCACCTCGAGGTCGTAGCCACCCGCGTCGGCGTACTCCGCGAGGGCCTCGGCGTACCGGAGCTGGGTCTTCTCGTCGTCGTGCTCCATCAGCGCCCGCTCGCAGGCGTCCACCTCTTGATGGGCGGTCTGCACGCGTGGTGGCGCGACCGAGAGCAGCAGGTCGGCGACCGTCGGGTCCCCGGCGACCGAAGCCCCCTCGACGTTCCGCTCTCCCACGATGCCGTGGCCCACGAACTGGCGCATGACCCCCAGCCCGCCCGAGCGGGTCACGACCCCGTCGTGGGGCGCCAGGTCGCCGGTGACCAGCCGCAGCAGCGTCGTCTTGCCCGCGCCGTTCGCGCCGACCAGCGCCACCTTGGCGCCCTCGCCGACGCGGAACGAGACGTCGTCGAGCAGCACCCGACCGTCGGGGAGCTCGAAACGCACGTTGGCGACGTCCACGTGACCCACGAGAGGCCATTCTCCGCCACGCCCGACCCGGCCCGCACCCGGATTAGGTCACCTCCGCAGGCGGTCGGGCATCGGCACCGACGAGGGGACGCTGCCGGACCACCCCGGCGAGACCGCCCAGTAGAGGGCGTCGGCGGTGAGCTGGTAGTGCTTCCCGTTGGCGAACACCCCGCGGTCGCGGCCGCAGGGGGACTCCCACACGATGCGGAAGCCTCGACCGGCCCCGGCGACGAGCGTCTGCGGATAGGGCTCGGCGGTCCGGCACGCGGGAATGCGCTGAAGCACCGGAGGAGACGTCAGTGCTTCCAACGCCTGCTGGGAGTCGGCCACCGACAGCTGCTCGCTCTGGGTCAGCCAGCCGTCCGGGTCGTAGTGACACACCGACAGCATGGTGACGTCGGGCGTGGTTCCCCGGGTCATCATCTCCGAGAGCCTGACCGCACAGCCGTTGGGGTCCAGCGCGTCGACCGCGCGGACCGAGCGCAGGATCTGCTCCACCGTCGCCTCGTCGGCGGCCACTACGAGCACGGCGGCGTGCTCGCCCGCGGCTGCGGAGCGGAAGCCGACCCAGGCGTCAGCCGGGTAGCGCTCGGCGTCCATCGGCTGCCAGATCTTGCTGGCCGGGTACGACGCGAGAGCGGGGTCCTCGAACCGCAGCCCGTAACCGGTCGTCGGCGTGCACCCGACGTCGGTCTGCGCATCGCCATCGCCGGGTCGCTGCACCGCTGGCGCGGCCCGACGCCCCTGTGCGCACCACTGGTCCAGGGCTCCGTAGCCCCAGTGGTCAGGAACCTGGACGGTCAGGTCGCGCCAGCTCTCCGCCCGGAGACCCTGCGGCGGCTGAGGCATCGGCGTCGGCGCGATCAGCTCCGGCGGCGAGTCGCTCGTCCCGGTCAGCGCGAAGCCCACCGGGATCGCCGCCACTGCGACGGCGGCCGCCACCACGGCCGCCCTGGCCCGGCGCCGGCGGCTCAGCCGCGCCCGTGCCCCACCGACCAGGTCACCCGCGGCCGGCGACCGCTCCCCAGCCGCGTGCAGTGCGTCGCGCAGCATCGTCTCGACGTCAGTCATGCTGGTCTCCTTGCGCAGCTGCCTCCGCGACGTCCGCGACCCCACCGAGCTCCCGGCGAAGTGCGGCGAGACCGCGGCTGACCCGCACCCGCACGGTCCCCTCGCGGGCTCCCGTGACCTGGGCGATCTCGGCGTAGGTCAGGTCCTCGAAGAAGCGCAGCACCACCGCCACCTGCTGTGACTCCGGCAGCGCCAGGCAGGCCCGCCACACCCGGTCACGGTCGTCCGGGTCGGCACCGCGAGCCACGGTGTCGACCGGCATCGGATCTGCCACCGGGGTCTCCCGCCGGCGGAACCGCCGCCACCGAGAGGTGTGGGCGTTGACCACCATCCGGCGCACATAGGCCTCGGGGAACTCCATCTCGGCGATCCTCGACCAGCGGGGCAACGCACGCGACAACGCCTCCTGGACGACGTCCTCGGCCTCCGCCGGGTCGCCGGTCAGCACGAAGGCAAGACGGAGCAGGCCCGGGCCCCGGGCGGCGACCCACGCCTCGAAGTCGTCCACCTGCGGCCGCATGAGCACCTCCTGCACCGCCACCATGCCACTTCAACGCCGAGCGGAGGCCAGGCGTTACGACCGCGCCGACGCGAACCTCCGGCACCCATGCCTGACTGCTGGGAACCACACAGCGATCACACAGACTTGGCCGTCACCGTGGTGGGCATGACAGGTCCTTCCCACCCAGGCCGCCCGCGCCGCCTGCGCACGACCCGCGCCGCGCAGGGCACGGTGGTGGCGGTCGGGCTCGCCGGCGCGCTCGGCGTCGCCGGGGCCATCGGCGCCGGCCAGCTCCTAACCGGAGCGAAGAGCACCGCCGACGGAAGCCAGAGCCCCGCCGTCCAGCAGCCGCAGTCCTACCAGGTGCAGGTGCTGCCGGCCCAGCGCAGCGGCGAGCGAGACGACGACGAGGGCACGCGCGTCCGGTTGGTGCCGGTCACCCCGCAGCGCCAGCAGCCACCGTCGTCCGGCCCGACCGCCCCCCAGCCCCCGTCCCACGCCACCACCTCGGGCTCCTGAGCCCCCAGAGAGGCACCGCCATGAAGCGCACCACCCGCACCCCGAACGTCCGCCGCGCCCAGGCCGGGCTGGCGCTCGGCGCCATCGCCGTCTCCGCCGGGCTGGGCACGGCCCTTGTCTCCCCGAACCTCTGCTCCGCCTCGCCCGGCTCGGCCTCGTCCGGGTGGAGTTCGTCGGGCTCCTCCGGCAGCTCGCAGTCCGGCTTCTCCACCGCCCAGGTCAGCTCGGGCAGCGGCAGCAGCCACGCCACCTCGAGCGGGTCGTGATGGGGCCGGACGCGCTCGCCAGTCACGACTGGCAGCTGTGGAGCACGACTGGACGCCTGGTCGTGACCCGGCCGGAGACGCTGCCCGCGGCGATCCGGCTCGTGGACGACCACCTGGCCGCCATCGAGCGCGCGGCCAGCCGGTTCCGACCTGACGCCGAGATCATGACCCTCACTCCCGGTCCGGACGGCTCGGTCAGCCTGTCCCCGACGCTGGCCGAGCTGCTTCGCATCGCACTGGATGCCGCGCGGCGCACCGACGGCGCCCTCGACCCCACCGTGGGCGGGACGGTGAGCGACCTCGGCTACGACAAGGACATCGCCCTGGTCGTCGCCGAGGCACGGCCCGGCAGCTTCACCGGCGTCGCCCGGGTCCGCCGGGTCCCGGGCTGGCGCACGGTGCACCTCGACGGCGACCGACTCACCCTGACCCGACCCGACGTGCTCCTCGACCTGGGCGCCACCGCCAAGGCCGCGGCCGCCGACCAGGCGGCCGCGATCGTCGCCGATCGCCTCGGGACCGGCGTACTGGTCAGCCTCGGCGGCGACATCGCCACCGCCGGGCCGGCGCCGGCCGGCGGGTGGCAGAGCACCGTGCAGGACACCCCCGACGACCCGGCCACCCAGGTCGGGCTCCCCGCAGGCGGCGCGATCGCCACCTCCAGCACCGCCCGCCGGCGCTGGCTGCAGGCCGGCGAGGAGCATCACCACCTGGTCGACCCCGCGACGTCACGGCCCGCGACCACGCCGCTCCGCAGCGTCACCGTCGCCGCCCGCACCTGCGTCGAGGCCAACACCGCCGCGACCGCCACCCTGGTCAAGGGAGCGGATGGTCCGGCGTGGCTGGCCGCGACCGGGCTGGCGGCTCGGCTGATGGGCACCGACGGAACCGTCCGACTGCTTGGCACCTGGCCCACGGAGGAGGCCGCATGAACGAGAACCTGACCCTGGCGCTGTGGGCACTCGGCCGAGGCACCGGTGTCGTCGCCCTGGTGATGTTCACCCTCTCCCTCGTGCTGGGAGTCGTGGCCCGCTCGGGTCGCGCGCTGCCCGGCCTGGGCCGCTTCGGCGTGGCCGACCTGCACCGCACCGCGGCGCTCACCGGCACCGGCCTCGTGCTCGCGCACGTCGTGAGCCTGATGTTCGACCCCTACGCGCAGCTGCGCGTCGTCGACGCGGTCCTGCCGTTCCTGGGCAGCTACCGCCCGACCTGGCTGGGGCTCGGCACGCTGGCCTTCGACCTGCTCGGCGTCGTGACCGTGGTGTCCCTGCTCCGGCACCGCGTCGGTCCCCGGCTGTTCCGTGCCGTCCACTACGCCACCTACCTGCTGTGGCCGGTGGCCCTGGTGCACAGCCTGGGCACCGGCACGGACGCCGGCTCGGGCTGGATGACCGCCACCGCCGCCGTCTGCACCGGCGCCGTCGCCGCCGCCGTGGCGTGGCGGGTCCTGCCCGGGTACGGCCAGCGCGGCTGGCGGCGTACCCCTCGAACCACGCCTCGAAGGGCACTGCCGTGACCGCCCCCACCCTGCACCAGCTCCCGGATCTGATGGGCAGCCAGCGGCTCCTCTCCTGCCAGGCCAGCTCGCTGGCTGCCCATCAGGACCGCCTCGGCCCGGTCCCCCGGCTCGACCTCGACCGTCTGGTCGCCCTGACCGAGGAGAGCGGGCTGACCGGCCGGGGCGGTGCCGGCTTCCCCACGGGCATCAAGCTGCGCGCGGTAGCGGAGGCGGGCCGGCGAGGCGTGGTCGTCGGCAACGCCATGGAGGGCGAGCCACTCAGCCACAAGGACGCGGTCCTGCTCGCGGTGGCGCCGCACCTGGTGCTCGACGGCCTGTCCGTGCTCAGCGACACCCTCGGTGCCCGGCACGTCGTGCTCGGTGTGGGGCCGGACATCGACCCCGGCCCGGTCCGTGCGGCGCTCGCCGAGCGTCGGGAGCGGATCGAGGTCACCTGTTTGTCAGGCGGGTTCGTCGCCGGGCAGGAGACGGCCCTGGTCAACCAGCTCGAAGGCCGCCCGGCGGTGCCGCGCGACCCGGCCGTGCGGGTCACCGAACGCGGTCACAGCGGGCACCCGACGCTCGTGGTCAACGCCGAGACACTGGCCCAGCTGGCGCTGCTCGCCCGCTACGGCGCCGCCTGGTTCCGCAGCGCCGGCACGCCCGAGGACCCTGGCACCTCGCTGTTCACCGTCTCCGGGGCGGTGTCCCGCCCCGGAGTCCTCGAGGCCGCGCGTGGCACCACGCTCTCCGACGTCCTGGCCCGTGCCGGCGCTGCCTCACCCGTCGCCGTCCTCGTCGGCGGCTACCACGGCGCCTGGCTGCCTCCCGAGGCCATGGACACCCCCTCACCCGCGCCTCGCTCGCGCCGTACGACGCTGCGGTCGGCGCCGGAGTGCTCTTCGTGCTCGGGGCGGACGTGTGCCCACTCGAGGAGGCGGCGACGATCGCCGGCTACCTCGCCGACGAGTCGGCCGGCCAGTGCGGCCCGTGCATCAACGGCCTCCCTGCCATCGCCAGGTCGCTGACCACCCTGGCGGCCGGCGTCCGCGACCCCCGGCTACCGGCCGAGGTCGAGCGGCTTCGTGGGTTGGTGACCGGGCGAGGCGCCTGTGCCCACCCCGACGGCACCGCGCGTTTCGTCGGCAGCACCCTGCGCACCTTCGCCGGGCACGTGCAGGCTCACCTCGGCGGCTCCTGCCCCACGACCGGCGCCACGCTGACCCCGCGCCGCTCAGGGCGGAGGAGCCGATGACCCGGCTGCACATCGACTGGACCCGCTGCGACGGCCACGGGTCGTGCGCCGAGCTGCTCCCCGAACTGCTCGTCGTCGACGACTGGGGCTTCCCGGTGACCCGCAGCGGAGCCAAGGAGCCCGAGGTGCCCGGTGCCCTTCGCGAGCACGCTGAGCACGCCGTCCGCTCCTGCCCGCTGATGGCGCTCAGCCTCCGCTGAGGCGCACCACCCCCTCCCGCCGGCGCGGCCACCGGGTTATGGTGGCGCGACGTCAGGTTCTGGAGTCGCGTTCTGGAGTCCCGGAGGAGACAGCATGGGGTCTGTCACTCTCGTCCGCGCGGTCGCACTGGCCGCCCTTCTCGCCCTGAGCGGCGCCGGCAGCGCGACCGCGCCGACCGCCGCGTCGGTCCCGAGTGTCGGCGCCGCCGACTGCGCCCCCAGCGGCGCTCGCGAGACGGCCGGGTCGACGGTGCAGGAGCCGGCGCTGTACCCGGCCAAGGACGCCAAGAAGTACGGCGTCATCAAGGACTCCCCGCGGATGCCCGACGGGTCGGTCACCATCCCGACGGTCTTCCACGTGATCTCGGAGCAGCCGCTCAGCGACGCCGACCACGCCCGCCGCGTGCAGATGATCACCGACCAGGTCCAGGTGCTCAACGACTCGTTCTCCGGCCAGACCTCTCCCGAGGCCTCGGACTCCCCGTTCCGCTTCGCACTCACCGACATCACCTGGACCGTCAACCCGGCCTGGGCGCACGTCGCGCCCGGCAAGAGCGAGCGGGACATGAAGCGCGCCCTGCACGTCGGCGACTCCGAGACGCTCAACGTCTACGTGGCCGACATCGGCGGCGGCCTGCTCGGCTGGGCATACTTCCCCAAGGGCTACAACAACGGCCGTGACTACATCGACGGCGTGGTGATCCTCGACGAGTCGATGCCGGGCGGTGACGTCGAGTGGTACAACCAGGGCGACACCCTGACCCACGAGGTGGGTCACTGGATGATGCTCGAGCACACCTTCCAGGGCGGCTGCTCGGCCAGCGGGGACGGTGTCTCCGACACCCCCCGCGAGGCCTACCCGCAGTTCTACTGCGACCCGGCCAACCCCGACACCTGCCGAGCCCCCGGCCTGGACCCCGTCCACAACTTCATGGACTACACCGAGGACTTCTGCATGGATCACTTCACGCCGGGTCAGGTGGAGCGCATGAACGACGCCTGGATCGCCTTCCGGCAGGGCGGCAACGGCTAGGGCCCCCACCGCTCGGTCCGGGCCCGGCCGCCACCTCACACGAGCTCGAGGACGCGGTCGGCCCGGCCGATGCGGACCCGCTGGCCATAACTCAGGCTGACATGATCCTCCTCGATGCCGTCACCGAAGACCACGAGGCCGTCGGACTCCACGTCGGCGACGAGTTCATCGCCGTCGAGAGTCCCCTCCGTTAACGTGGTCCCCGTGGTGGGTGAGGGCCAGGCCTCACGCACGAACCACGCCAGCTCGCGCGAGGTCGGGCCGGGCAGCTGGAAGTAGTGCTCGCGACCCTGCCAGGCCGACAGGCACCAGCCGGTCGCACCAGTGCCCGTGCCGACGAGGAGCCCGGACGACGCCTGGCGCTCCACCACGTCGTCCCACCGCAGCGAGTAGCGAGCGGTCTGGTGGGTGGGCTGACCGAGGTAGATCTCGTTGAGAGCGAGCAGCTCCTGCCCGTCGTCCACATGAGCGGCGACCATCGTGCGCCGCTCGGGAGCCAGACCCCGTGGGCCATGGCAGCCAGCAGGCCAGCCACGTCGGCGGCCTCGTGTCGCACCAGGACGCCGGCGATGGCACCTGGATCGGGGTTCACCCCGACGACGGGCTGCCCGTGGAGGTACTTCGCCACGTTCGGCACCAGCCCGTCCTGCCCGACGACCACGACCACGTCGTCGGGGGTGAACAGGTAGCTCACCAGGTCCCGACGCTCCACCAGCCCGCGCCGCCAGTCCCGGGGATCGCGTCCGCCACGGCCTGCAGGCCGGCCTCGAGGGCCCGATGGCGCTCCTCGAGCTGGGCCAGGGCACGGCCCCGGGTGCGCAGGAAGAAGTCGGCCTGCCCCCGAGTGCCGTGCCGCGCCACCAGCTCGGCGTACTCCGAACGCCGGTGCACCACCACGACGCGTGGGGTGGTCATCAGGCCGCCTCGACCGGCCCCGCCAGCCGCGCCAGGACGGGCGCCAGCACGTCGGGTGTCACCACCAGGCTCTTCAGGTCGGGCATGTGGGCGGCCAGCTCCCGCAGCGCCAGCCCCAGGACCACTTGGGCGGGCAGGTCCGCGTAGGCGGCCAGCCGCGCAGCCTCGGCCCCCGCCTCCGCCGCACCGACGAGGTCGGTGGCCTCGGCCCGGGCCCGCGCTTGCTGGACCACCGCCTCGGCGTCGGCTCGGGTCGCCACTGCACGCGTGGCCGCGGCCAGCTCGGCGGCTCGCCGGTCGTTCTGCCCGCGCTGGGCCACCAGCTCCTCCTCACGGCGCGCGAGCTCGACCTGGTTGGCCAGCTCGTTCTCGCCGATCGCGGCCTCCCGCTCCACGGCCAGGGCGCGGCGCTCGAAGGTGGCACGATCCGCCTCCTGCTGCACCACCTCGCGGGCGGGCGTCTGGAGCGCCTTCTCGACGTCGGGCGCCGGTCGGATCGCCGTCACGCGGACGTCGACGACGGTGACGCCGGTGTCCGCCAGCCGCTGGTCGGCGGCCAGTCCGGCCGCGATCGCGTCGCGAGTGGCGGTGACCCCGCCCGCGATGGCCTGGGTGAGCGTGTGCTGGGTGAACAGCTGGACCGTCTGCTGCTGCGCCGTCTCCGTGAGCAGGCCGGCGAGCTGGTCCAGCGGCCGGGACGTCCAGGCGCCCGTGCGCGGGTGCACCGAGAAGTCGAGCCGTCGGGCCGCGAGGACCGGATCGGTCACGCGGTAGGTGATGGTGCCATGGACACTCACGTCGAAGAAGTCCGACGTCCGTCCGTGGAACAGCATCGGGAGCTCACGGTCGTCGACCGGCACCTCCGACAGCACCGCACCCAGCGGGCGGAACCAGAACGTGCCGCCGACGCCTCCGCGTCGGACCGCGCCGGCGCGCAGGAGCTGGACGTAGCTGGTGGCGACCCCGGTGAGGTGTCGCGCGAACGGGTAGACCGTGATGGTGGCCATGGCTCCTCCCCTTCTCTTGTCTCCTTGACAAGAGAAGAATGGACCCGCGTACCTGTTTTTGTCAAATCGACATTAAGAGGGATCCTCGTCGTAGGTGGCGTCCGCCCACAGGTTCACTCCCGACTCCACCGCGTAGGCGTCGATGGCCCTCAGCTCCTCCTCGGAGAGCGCCGGGAACGCCAGCGCGTCGAGGTTGGTGTCCAGCTGCTCCACCGAGGAGGCCCCGATCACCAGGGAGGTCATCCGCGGGTCGCGCAGCGCCCACTGCAGGGCGAGCTGGGCGAGCTGCTGGCCACGGCCGGTGGCGATGTCGTTCAGGGCCCGCACCCGCTCGAGCACCTGGTCGTCGAGAGCGGTGACCGTCGAGTCGGCCCGGGCGGCTCGCGAGTCGGCGGGCACGCCGGCAAGGTAGCGGTTGGTCAGCAGGCCCTGGGCCAGCGCCGTGAACCCGATGCAGCCCATGCCCTGGGCCTCCAGCTCGTCCAGCAGGCCCCCCTCGATCCAGCGGTTGAACATCGAGTACGACGGCTGGTGGATCAGCAGGGGCGTGCCGAGCTCGCGGGCGATCGTGGCCGCCTCTCGGGTCTTGGACGGCGAGTAGGACGAGATGCCGACGTACAGCGCCCGCCCGGAGCGGACCGCGTGGTCGAGCGCCGTCATGGTCTCCTCCAGCGGCGTCTCGGGATCGAACCGGTGGCTGTAGAAGATGTCGACGTAGTCCAGCCCCATCCGGGCCAGCGACTGGTCCAGCGACGCCAGGACGTACTTGCGCGAGCCCCCACCCTGGCCGTAGGGCCCCGGCCACATGTCGTACCCCGCCTTGGTGGAGATCACCAGCTCGTCGCGGTACGGCGCGAAGTCGTCGCGCAGGTAGCGGCCGAGGTTCTCTTCCGCGCGGCCGTACGGCGGCCCGTAGTTGTTGGCCAGGTCCAGGTGCGTGACCCCCCGGTCGAAGGCCCGGCGCAGGATCGCCCGCTGGGTCTCCTCCGGGCGGTCGGTGCCGAAGTTCTGCCACAGCCCGAGGGAGAGTGCTGGCAGCTTGAGCCCGCTGCGTCCGGTGAAGCGGTACTCCATGTGGTCGTAGCGGTCGTCGGCGGCGGTGTAGGTCATGGCGCCATCCTGCCCGAGCCGGCCTATGCTGCGCAGATGCAGCTGCCGCGGGTGGACCCGCTCCGCCCGCACGGGCTCGCCACCCGCGCCCTGCACCTGGTCGGCCGGTCTGCCGTGGGGCGGTGGTACGGCATCCACGTGGCGGCCCGCGCCGACGCCGCGCTGCTGCGGCGCACGGGGGTCGGGTCCGACTGGTCGGCCCGCTCCCCCACGGCCACGCTCGCGACCACCGGGGCACGCTCGGGGCTGCGCCGGGAGACCCCGGTCGTCTACTTCCACGACGGGGACGACGTCATCCTGGTCGCGTCGAGCTTCGGCCGCGACCGGCACCCGGGGTGGTACCACAACGCCCTCGCCCATCCCGACGTCCAGCTGAACGGTCTCCCGTTCCGGGCGGCCGAGGTCACCGACGAGAGTGAGTACGAGCGGCTCTACGGGCTGGCCACGCGGGTCTACGGCGGGTACGCCGATTACCGCGTGCGCACGGCGACCGCCGGTCGCCGGATTCCCGTGCTGCGGCTCACCCCCACGGGCTGAGCAGCGAATGCAGCGAGCCTCACTCCGGTGGTTGAGGAGAGAGCGCAGCGACCGTCTCGAAACCACCCCCAACCCGGTGCTCTCGAGACGCCGCTCCCGGCGGCTCCTCAACCAGCGGCCTAGCGCCGCGCCTCGAGCACCCGGAAGCCCTTCGCCGAGGCCAGCCGCCGAGTCGGGTAGCCCTGGTCGGCCAGCCACCGCTGCAGCGAGTCCGCCCCCAGGTTCTTGCCGACCACCAGCACCGCGCGGCCGCCCGGCACCAGCCGCCCCAGCCAGTGCAGGAGCAGCTCGTGCAGGGCCTGCTTGCCGATCCGGATCGGCGGGTTGGACCAGATCTCGTCGTACTCGCCGGGCGGAACGTCCTGCGGGGTGTACGCCGCGTACCGTTCCCCCAGGCCCAGGCGCGCAGCGTTCTCGTTCGCGAGCAGCACGGCCCGCCCGTTCACGTCGACGCCAGTGACCCGCGCACCGGGCACGGCCGCCGCGATCGCGAGCCCGATCACGCCGTACCCGCAGCCCAGGTCCAGGATCCGGCCGGGCCCCGGCGGCTCGGTCTCCCGGAACAGCACCGCCGTGCCCGGGTCCAGCCGGCCTCGGGCGAAGACCCCGGAGCCGGAGGTCAGGGCCAGCTCCCGGCCCCAGGCGCGGGCGTGCACGGGCTCCCGCTCGAAGGGCACGCTCGGGTCGGCCGTGAAGTAGTGGTCGGCGCCCGCTCGGCGCTCATCGGGAGCGCACCTGCCGCGCCTCGGCGGCCCGGGAGGCGAGCTGGTCGTCGGGCGGGTAGCCGACCTCCTCCAGGGTGAGCCCGTGCGGCGCCACCACGGCGACGGCCGGGTCCCGCACCGCGGCCGCGAGCACGGCACCGGCCCACGCCGGCTCCCGACGGCCCTCGCCGACCGCCAGCAGGCAGCCGACCAGGGCCCGCACCATGGAGTGGCAGAACGCGTCGGCGCGCACCGTGGCCACCGCGACACCGCTGGCGTCGCGGGCCCAGACCAGCTCCATCAGCCGGCGAACAGTGGTCGCCCTCCCGGCGCCGGCAGAACGCCGCGAAGTCGTGCTCGCCGAGCAGCCGGCTCGCAGCGTCGTTCATGGCGGCCAGGTCCAGCCCGCGCGGCCAGGCGAGCACGTGACCCCGGGCCAGCGGGTCGACGAGTGCCGGGTCGTCGACCACCCGGTAGGCATAGCGTCGCCACAGCGCCGAGAAGCGCGCGTCGAAGCCTGCGGGCGCCAGCACGACCCGGTGCACCCGCACGTCGGTCTCGAGGATGCCGTTGAGACGGCGAGCCAGAGCGACCAGCGGTGGCGCCTCGGAGCGACCGGCGGACGCGGCCACGGTCTCGTCGGTGACGTCGACGTGCACCACCTGCCCGCGGGCGTGCACCCCGGTGTCCGTGCGCCCGGCACACACCGTGGCCGGTGCGGTCGTGCGCAGTGCCGTCGCCAGCGCCGCCTCCAGGTCGCCCTGCACGGTCCGCAGGTCCGGCTGGGTCGCCCACCCGAAGAAGCCGGAGCCGTCGTAGGCGAGGTCGATCCGCAGCCGCACGCCGGCCATCCTCCCACGGAGCTCGCCCCTGCCCCGGTGCGCGGATGCGACGGATCGTGCTCGGGCTCCCCGTCGATCAGGCAGAGTACGAGGATGACCACGACGTACCCGACCGAGGTGGCGCCCCCCACGCGCCGATCCTGGCGCGGCTGGGGCCTGCTCGCGGTCGTGGTGCTGGCCGTCCTCGCGCGCCTGCCGCTGCCCGGGTGGGCCTCGTGGGTCTGGCGGGACCGGTCCTTGACGTTCGGGTCTCTCGCGCCCTTCGCGATCCTGGCGCTGGGGCTGCTGTTCTTCGGGAAACGCCGGTCGCGGCGGTGGTGGGCGGCATCGTTGCTCGGCGCTGCCTGGCTGGTCGAGCAGGGGCCCCACGCCAGGTGTCGGGGTTCGGGATGGACAACCTCAGCCCGGCGCTGCTCGCGGTGGAGCTGGCGGTCGTGCCCGGGCTGGTGGCGCTCGCCTGGGGTGTGTCGCAACGGCACGGTGCGGCCTGGGTCTGGGGACTGCTGGTGCTGCCGGCCTTCGTGTCCTTGTCGGTGGGCGTGGCGATGGGGGCGGCGGCACTCCTCGCCTCGGTGAGCTCCGGCTCGCTGGTGCTGGTGATGGTCCTGCTCGCCTTGGTGCAGATCGCGCCGATCGTGGTGACCGCGTGGATCTGTGCGGTGATCGACGGTGGCAGGCGGCGGCCCGCGACTGCGTGAGCCCTCGTGCCCGGGTCGACACGAGGCCGGACGCCGGCAGTCCTCCGCTGGCCCACGGGCCGGATGAGGCACAATGGCGCGGTGACGGGGGCGGCAACCCGGGCGACGCAGGCCCGGCGCGTGGTGCGGTCGGTGCTGGCCACGGCGTTGGTGGTGGCCGCGGTGCTCAGCCGGGCGTTCTGGTTCCCCGGCTGGGCCTTGCCCTTCGCCATGCGGGGACCCCTGTGGACCGCGGTGCTTCTTGCCGTCCCCTACCTGCTGATGGTCGCCGGACTGCTCGTGGCCAGTGGGGTACGCCGACGCGTGGCCTGGGCGGGCGCGGTGCTCGCGGTCGGCTGGCTTCTCGAGACCTCCCCCCTGTGGCTCTACCGCACGCCGGCCCGTTCCCTGCAGGCGGCCGCCTTCGTGGGCGCCCAGGCGCTCCTGCCCGTCCTCGTGGTGCTGGCCTGGGGGCTGGCCCGGCGTCGTGGCCGGCTGTGGGCGTGGGGTCTGGCGCTGATGCCGGTCATGATCGCCGCGGCGGTGGGCCTGGCCCTGCTCCCCGACCTGATCGCCGAGACAGACGAGCCGCTGATCACCGGCTCCAGCGCAGTTCTGATGGCGATGACGTCGATGCCGACCGTGCTGGCCTCCGTCCTGGGCATCCTGATCTGCTGGGCCATCGAGGGGGCGGCTTCGTCCGAGTCCTCTGCTGTGCCGGCGTGAGGCCGGCGTGAGGCCAGCTCAGTCCAGCTCGTGCCGGTAGGGCGGGTTCGCGCCCGCTCGCGACACCGTGACCGCAGCCGCGCGGGCGGCGTACCCGAGCACCTCGGTCCACCCGTGCGGCTCCAGCCCGTGGAGGTCCGTCCGATGTTCGGCACCCAGCAGGTCGCGGCTCCACAGGGCGTCGATGAGCGCGGCGCCGAAGGTGTCACCTGCTCCGATGGTGTCGGCGACGTCCACCCGCACGGGGTCGATGCGGACCTCCCCCTGGGCGGTGAAGGCGACGGCCCCGTCGCCCCCGAGCGTGACCACGACCGCCGCTGGGCCGCGCCCGAGCAGCTCCCGCGCGGACTCGCCGTAGGGGCGGCCCGGATAGAGCACCTCGAGGTCCTCGTCGGATGCCTTCACCACGTCGCTCAGGCGCACCAGCCGGTCGATCCGGGCCAGGACGTCCGGCCCGGTCCCGGTCACCATCGGCCGCGCGTTGATGTCGTAGCTCACTGACGCCCGCGACCGCAGCTCGGCCACCAGCTCGGCCACGCTGTCCGCACCCGGCGCCAGCACGGCCGCGATCGAGCTGGTGTGCACCACCACCGGCTCAGCGCCGTCGGGCAGGGCGAGCGGCCCCAGCCGCCAGCTGATGTCGAACTCGTAGCTCGCCGCGCCGTCGGCCCCGATCGTCGCGACGGCCGAGGAGGAATGGTCGATGACGGCCGGGTCCCCGGCGGCCAGCACCCCCGCCTCGGCGAGGTGGTCGCGCAGCATGGCGCCGAAGTGGTCGTCGGCGTAGCAGGTGTGGAAGGCCACGCGGCGGCCCAGCCGGGACAGCGCCACGGCGGCGTTGGCGGCACTTCCCCCGGGAACTCCGTCACGCTCCCGTCACTGCGGTGAACGACGTCGACGAGGGCCTCGCCGACGACGAGGGCCAACGACTGCGGGGACGACGGCTGCATGGGATGTCTCTACCGCATTCGACACGCCGGGGGAAATGCCGACCGACATGGGGACTGCCGGGCCCCACGGGGGAGCCGGCAGTCACGTCTCGGTCAGCGGTCAGTCGGACTTCTCCGCCGACTCCTCGGCGGCCTCCGCCTCGGCTGCGTCACCCGCCGGGGCCTCCGCCTCGCCAGTCGCCTCGTCGGCAGCGGCCTCCTCCGGAGCAGCCTCGGCCCCCAGCTCATCGGCCGCGTCGACCGCCTCGGTCACGGTGTCGGCCTCAGCCTCCGCCGGCGCGGGGTCGACTCCTCCGGAGTCGCGGCCGGCGCCGGAGCGGCGGCCTTCGGCTTGCTCTTCTTGGCCGCCGAGGGCTTCGGGGAGTACGGCTCGGTCACGAGCTCGATGACGGCCATCGGGGCGTTGTCACCCTTGCGCGGGCCGATCTTGGTGATCCGGGTGTAGCCGCCCGGGCGGTCGGCGAACATCTCCGCGACTTCGGTGCTGAGCCGGTGCGCCACCGTGTTGTCGTGTCGGGGCAGGCCGACGTCCTTCTTGTACAGCACGGCCTCGATCTGGCGGCGGTTGTGCAGGCCGCCCTTCTTGGCCTTCGTGATGAGCTTCTCGGCGAAGGGCCGCAGCATCCGGGCGCGGGCCTCGGTGGTGGTGATCGAGCCGTGCTCGAACAGGGCGGTCGCGAGGTTGCGCAGGATCAGCCGCTGGTGGGCCGGGCTCCCGCCGAGGCGAGGCCCCTTCTTCGGGGTAGGCATGGTTCTCTCTTCTTCTCCCCGGCCGGACGAGGTACCGGGGTAGGTGGGACTGGTTCAGGGACGCTGGCTCAATACTGCTCGTCCTCGACGAACGCGTCGTCGTCATCGTCGCCGTACGCCGCCAGGACGGCGTGCGGGTCGAACCCGGGACCGCTGTCCTTGAGGGAGAGGCTCATCTCGGCCAACTTGGCCTTGACCTCGTCGATGGACTTGGCACCGAAGTTGCGGATGTCGAGCAGGTCCTGCTCCGAGCGCGAGATCAGCTCACCCACGGTGTGGATGCCCTCGCGCTTGAGGCAGTTGTAGGACCGGACCGTCAGCTGGAGGTCCTCCACCGGCAGCGCCAGGTCGGCCGCGAGCTGCTCGTCCACCGGGGACGGGCCGATGTCGATGCCCTCGGCCTCGACGTTCAGCTCCGGGCCAGGCCGAACAGCTCCACCAGTGTCTTGCCGGCGGACGCGATCGCGTCACGAGGACGGATCGACGGCTTGGTCTCGACGTCGATGACGAGCTTGTCGAAGTCGGTGCGCTGCTCGACACGGGTCGCCTCGACCTTGTAGGTCACCTTGAGCACCGGGCTGTAGATCGAGTCCACCGGCATCCGGCCGATCTCGTTGTCCGCACCCTTGTTCTGCACCGCGGAGACGTAGCCGCGGCCGCGCTCGACCACCAGCTCCATCTCCAGCTTGCCCTTGTCGGACAGCGTGGCGATCTTCAGGTCGGGGTTGTGCACCTCCACCCCAGCCGGCGGCGCGATGTCGGCGGCGGTCACGTCGCCGGCCCCCGACTTGCGCAGGTACATGGTCACGGGCTCGTCGTGCTCGGAGGAGACCACGAGGCCCTTGAGGTTGAGGATCAGCTCGGTCACGTCCTCCTTGACGCCCTCGATGGTCGAGAACTCGTGGAGCACGTTGTCGATCTTGATACTGGTGACCGAGGCGCCGGGGATCGAGGACAGCAGGGTGCGCCGCAAGGAGTTGCCGAGCGTGTAGCCGAAGCCGGGCTCCAGAGGCTCGATGACGAACCGCGAGCGGAAGTCGTCGACAACCTCTTCCGAGAGGGTCGGTCGCTGAGCGATGAGCACTTTTCTTTCCTTTCCGAGCCCGACCGCTATTTGAGGGGCTCAGATCTTCGCTGTGTGGACTGTCAACGTCGTTGCCCCCGACTCCGGCCCACCGGACGGGGTCCCTGGGGGCGACGCCCCCGGGGTGGTTACTTCTTGGAGTAGTACTCGACGATCAGCTGCTCCTGGACGGGCACGTCGATCTGCTCGCGCACCGGCAGCTGGTGGATCAGAATCCGCATCCGCTGCGGGAGCACCTGCATCCAGGCCGGCACCACGCGCTCGCCGTGAGTCTCCCGGGCCACGATGAACGGCGTCATCTCCAGCGACTTCTCGCGGACGTCGATGATGTCGTGCTGGCTCACCTGGAACGACGGGATGTTGACCTTCTTGCCGTTCACCAGGAAGTGGCCGTGGGACACCAGCTGCCGCGCGTGACGACGGGTGCGCGCGAAGCCGGCGCGGTAGACGACGTTGTCCAGCCGGCCCTCCAGCAGCTGGAGCAGGTTGTCGCCGGTCTTGCCCTGGCGACGCGAGGCCTCGACGTAGTAGCGGTGGAACTGCTTCTCGAGGATGCCGTAGGAGATGCGCGCCTTCTGCTTCTCGCGCAGCTGGAGGAGGTACTCGCTCTCCTTGATGCGGCCCCGGCCGTGTTGGCCGGGCGGGTAGGGACGGCGCTCGAATGCCGCGTCGCCCCCGACCAGGTCGACGCCGAGACGGCGCGACTTCTTGGTCATCGGTCCGGTGTAGCGGGCCATGTCAGTGGTTCTCCTTCAACAAGTCCGTGGGATGTCGCGGTGGCTGCGCCCGGGGCGCGACCGGGTCAGACCCGGCGCCGCTTCGGAGGGCGGCAGCCGTTGTGCGGGGAGGGCGTGACGTCCTGGATGGTGCCGACCTCGAGGCCGATCGCACCCAGGGACCGGATCGCCGTCTCGCGACCCGAGCCCGGGCCCTTGACGAAGACGTCGATCTTCTTCATGCCGTGCTCCATCGCGCGGCGCCCAGCAGCCTCAGCGGCCATCTGCGCAGCGAACGGGGTGGACTTGCGGGAACCCTTGAAGCCGACAGTGCCGGCCGAGGCCCACGAGATCACCGCGCCGGTGGGGTCGGTGATCGTGACGATGGTGTTGTTGAACGTGCTCTTGATGTGGGCCTCGCCCTGGGCGACGTTCTTCTTCTCCTTGCGGCGCACCTTCTTGGCGCCCGCAGCCTGACGGCTCTTGGGAGGCATACGGTTCCTTCGGTCTCGGTCTTGCTGGGGCTGGCGCCCCAGACCCCTTCACGCGGGGCAGCTGGTGATCTGGCTCGTGACTCGGGATCCAACCCGAATCGGAGATTCGGGTTACTTGGCCTTCTTCTTGCCGGCGACCGTCCGCTTGGGACCCTTGCGGGTGCGGGCGTTGGTCTTGGTGCGCTGCCCCGGACCGGCAGGCCCTGGCGGTGGCGGCGGCCCTGGTAGCTGCCGATCTCGATCTTGCGACGGATGTCGGCCTGGACCTCGCGACGGAGGTCACCCTCGATCTTGAAGTTGGCTTCGATCTCGTCGCGGAGCTTGACCAGCTCCTCGTCGCCCAGCTCGTGGACGCGAAGGTCGGGTTGACCCCGGTCGCGGCCAGCACCTGCTGGCGCGGGTACGGCCGATGCCGTAGATGTAGGTGAGCGCGACCTCGATGCGCTTGTCGCGCGGGAGGTCCACACCAACGAGGCGTGCCATATGGCGGTTCCTTCTCAGATTTCTGCGGAGGTGTCGGTCGTGTCGCGTCCCACCTGACGATGGGCTCCGGCCTGCCGCTCCGGAGGTGCTTCACCGGGCGAAGCCGGCTCAGCGAGCACGATGTGGATGTTCAGTTGTGGGTTCTAGCTGGTCTTGGCCGGGCCTGCGGGGCTCGCCCTGCGGGCTCACTCCTCAGCCCTGCCTCTGTCTGTCTTCGCCGGGCCTGCGGGGCTCGCCCTGCGGGCTCACTCCTCAGCCCTGCCTCTGCTTGTGGCGCGGGTTCTCGCAGATCACCATGACCCGACCGTGGCGACGGATCACCTTGCACTTGTCACACATGGGCTTGACGCTGGGGTTGACCTTCATGGCCTGGCTTCCTTCGGTGCGGCTCGGGCTACTTGTAGCGGTAGACGATGCGACCACGGGTGAGGTCGTACGGCGAGAGCTCCACCACGACCCGGTCCTCGGGGAGGATCCGGATGTAGTGCTGGCGCATCTTCCCGCTGATGTGCGCGAGCACCTTGTGCCCGTTGCTCAGCTCCACCCGGAACATGGCGTTCGGGAGCGCCTCCACGACGGTGCCCTCGATCTCGATCACGCCTTCTTTCTTCGGCATGTCCTCCGCAATCTTGTGTCGGTGCGTGTCTACCGTGCGGCCCGGGAACCTCTCCGCCTGCGGCGGAGTGGACCTCGTCGGGACGTTCGGGAGCCTCTTCCCCGAGCACGCGACGAACCCTCCCTGAACGGGAGGGTCAGCGGTGATCCGGGCAGCCGCGAGGCGCCACGAAGCGAACCCACGTTGGGCCGACACGCCAGTGTATCGACCCGGCCGGCAAACCCTAATCGGGCCCGGGCCGCCCCTCCACGTCGGACGTGGTCGCCGCCTCGGCCACCGCGGTGGCGCGGCGGCGAGCTCGTCGGGACCGCCCCGATCCGAAGCTGGTCAGGCTCACCGCAGCGCGCAGCCGTCGCGCCCGCGAGACCGACGCCGACATGGTGCGCCGCTCGGCGAGCACGTCGGACCAGAACGTGTCCGCCTGATCGGGGCGCGGTCCGGTCGGGCCGAAGACATGGGAGTCCGCGCGGCGGGCCAGCGTCGCGGCCGTCGCGGAGCCGATGGCGATCGACTGCTCGCGTCTGGTCACGGTCGCGGCGACGGGCACCGCCTCGCCCAGATCACGGGCGTGGTCGACGAGCTCGCGCCAGGCGCCGACCACGCGCGCAGAGACGCGCGCGGCGCGGCGGCGCCGGCGGCGACGCCACCCCTTGGCCAGCAGGATCCCGGCCAGCGCGGCCAGGACGCCGAGCAGCGGCATCCCGGCGTAGACCAGGAGCAGCCGAGCCCACTGGGGCAGCCAGCCCGGCGCGACGGGCTCGTCGGACCGACGACCCTGCCGGGCCTTCAGCTCAACGTCGTTCTGCTCGTCGATGGTCGAGGGCGGTGGCACGGGTGCCGGGGGGGAACCACCGAACCAGACATCTCCCGCTGAGAGCGCGGCGGCTCCTTGGCCGGGTGCTCGTCGCCCATGAACGCCTCGGTCGGCAGGGTCCGCCAGCTGCCGTCGGCCACCTGGAGTTCCACCCACGCCGAGACGTCGGCCCCCGTCACGACACCACCCTCGGGCACGACGGCGCCCATCACGACGCGAGCCGGCACGCCGAGCCGGTTGGCCAGGAGCGCCATCGTGGCGGCGTACTGCTCGTCGTCGCCCGCCATCACCGGGGCGTTCGCGAAACCCTCCCCCAGCCGCTGGACGTGATGCCCCGCCCGGTAGACGCGTTCGGCGCGGGTGGCCCCGTCGGTGTACTTGCCCTCCTGGCGGAGGTAGGCAGCCACGGCGAAGACGCGGCGCATCGGCGTTGTCTCCTCGCCCGCCCACTCGTCGGCCTGGACGGCGAGGAAGGCCGCGGCGTCGGCCGCGGCACCCACCTGGTCCCGGGGCGTGTCCTCGCTGTCCACGCGGTCGTCGGGGAGCACCGCCGAGAACCGGTCGCGATCGCCCGGGGGCAGGCCGGACGGAACGACGGCCGTGGACGCGGCCAGGTTGAAGCGGAAGGACTCGCGCTTGGCCGCGGTGTCTCCGCTGACGAAGTCCAGGTGCTGAAGGGCACCGACCACCGGCAGCCAGACGCCCGAGTAGCCTTCATCGAGCACCACGTCGACGGTCACTCGCTGCCCCTGGACCGGGTTGTCGATCGTGTCGGAGACTCGCTGGTAGGTGTCGTTCGCGGCGCCGGGGATGGCGTTGTTGCTCGCTCCCCAGACGGTGCCGTCATAGGCGTCCAGGGTGGCGAACCTGACTCGGGTGCCCGGGGCGACCCCGCTGAGGCTGAACAACGGCTTGGTGTACAGGTTCTCGGGGTCGGGGTGGTCCGACTGGTCGACGTAGCGGCGGAACGACGACAGCGGCGAGGGGTACTGCCCGATGTCGAACGGTGGCTCGACCTGGGTGCGCCAGATCGCCCGCTCGCCCCTGGCCGGCCACGCTCCCCCGGTGAGGGGCATCGCCGCCGCGGCGGCCAGGCCCACCAGGACGGCACCGGACACCACCCGGGTGACCCGCCCGTGCCCGCCCCGCACCGCGATGCGCGAGCGAGCGGCTCGCACGGCCAGCCAGCCGAGCGCGAGCGCGGAGAAGGCCGCCCCCTGCAGCCACACCGACTGCGGCTGCGCGACGCCCAGCAGGATCACCACCGCGAGGAGCCCCGCGGGCACGGTCACGGGCAGCACGGCGCGCAGCCATGCCGGGCCGGTGGCAACCCTCGCCAGCGCCGTGCCGGCGACGCCGGCGGCGAGCCCGAGCACCCACGGCAGGACCAGGAGCGGCCCGTCACCGTCGACGGGCGGGAGCGTGGTCAGCAGGTCCTTCCAGCCGAACAGCAGCTGGTCGGTGATCGCGCCCCACGCGGCCGGCGTCGGCAGGGCCAGGCCGACGCCACGCAGGCACAGCAAGGGGCCGAGCAGGTAGAAGGTGCCGAGCGAGAGCAGCACCGGCGCGACCAGCGGCCAGCGCAGGGACGCGGCGACATGGCTGAGCGCCATACCGACCAGCAGACCTAGCAGGCCGACGAGCAGGAACTGCACGCCGGTGAAGGTCGGCGCCAGCCCGAGCACGGCGAGCGCGCTGGTGCCCAGCAGCAGGGCGCCGTCGACCGACTCGGCGACGCCGGGGCGTACCCGGGGGCGGGTGTTCTCCTCCACCTGCTCGGTCATCGCACCCCCCACCGGAGCAGAGCGCCCAGGTCGTCGCGGGTGCCCGCCCGCAGCACGGTCAGGCCGGCGGCCTCCGCGGCGCGACTCGGCTTCGCCGTGTCGACGATCAGGGCCACCCGGCGGACCTCGGGTGGGAACACGGCCGCGGCCCGCTGCAGCATCTCGAACGGCGCGCGCGAGCCGTCATCAGGACCACCAGGCTGCTGTCGGGCGCGACCAGCATGGCCTGCTGCGTCTGTGCCAACAGGCCGTCGGACCCGAATCCGGCCCGGCAGACCGCGTCGAGCGCCCGGTTGCCGTCGTGCCCCGACGTCGCCTGGTCACCGCACACGAAGGACAGCTCGAACTCGTCGAGGACGGCCAGCACCGCCAGGGACGCCGCCGCGGACATCGCGAGCTCGAAGTCCTCGGGCCGGGCCCAGGAGTCGGCCCGGTCGTCCACGACCAAGGTGAGATGGCTACGGCGAGTGTCGAGGTACTCGCGTACGAGCAGCTGGTGGCCACCGGCCGCGCCCGTGGCCTTGGCCGACGAGCGCCAGTGCACGTGCCTGAGATCGTCTCCCGGGACGTACTCGCGCAGCGCATGGAAGGCCAGGTCGCTCTGCGACACCGCGTCGATGGAGACTCCCTCGAGGTCGCGCAGCAGTCCGGAGCCCAGCGACTCCAGCGGGACCAGCGGCGGACGCACCAGCACCTCGACGACATCGGTCCAGTCCAGGTCGCGGGAGAACAGCCCCAGCGGGTCCCCACGACGGGTGGTGGCGGGACCGACCCGGATCACCCCGCGCCGGTCGGTGCGGATCGTGAAGTCCTCCACATGGGTGGCCCGCGAGGCCAGGGCTGGGATCCCGTACCGGTGCACGGACTCGCCCACCGGCAGGTCGAGAAGCAGGGGGAACAGCCGGCTCGAGGACGTGTTGGTGACGCGCACCGATGCCGCGACGGACTGACCGGCCACGACCCGGTCGGGCTCGAGCCGCAGCTCCACGGCGACCTTGGTCCGCCCGGCGAGGAGCGGGAACGCGACGGCCAGCAGCAGGAGCGCGGAGCCCCCGAGGACCGCGAGCTCGGCCCACCCGGTCAGCCGAGCCCCGACCAGCCCGAGCACGCCGACCACCAGGACCGTCCACCCGAGCGGTTTGACGACCCCGAGGACGACGCCGGCGCGGCGCAGCAGCCCGGTCAGCACGTGCCTCAGGCCACCCGGTCAGTCGGCGGCGCCACGCCGTCGAGGAGGCGCTGGATCACCGTCTCCACGGTGACTCCGTTGAACTGGGCCTCGGCGTCCAGCAGCAGGCGGTGCGCCAGCACCGGCTCGGCGAGCTGCTTGACGTCGTCGGGGACCACGTGGTCTCGCCCATCCGCAGCCGCCCACGTCTTCGCCACCCGGACGAAGGCCAGGCAGCCGCGAGCCGACAGCCCGAGGCGTACGTGCGGCTGCCGCCGGGACTCCTCGGCCAGCTCGGCGACGTACCCGACGACCGCAGGGTCGACGTACACGTCGTCGGCGAGCCCGCTCATCTGGGCGATCGTGTCCGCCGTGATGGCCGGGCTCACGAGCGCAGCGCGGTCGCGGATCTTGGCGTTCACGAGCAGCTCGACCGTGGACGTGCGGTCGGGGTAGCCGATGGCGGTCTTCATCAAGAACCGGTCCAGCTGGGCCTCGGGGAGCCGGTAGGTGCCGGCCTGCTCGATGGGGTTCTGGGTCGCGATCACCATGAACGGCCGGCCCACCGGGTGCGGCTCTCCGTCGACCGTGACGCGCCCCTCCTCCATCACCTCCAGCAGCGCCGACTGCGTTTTCGGCGATGCCCGGTTGATCTCGTCGGCCAGCACGATCGAGTGGAAGATGGGCCCGGGGTGGAACTCGAAGCTGGACTTGTGCTGGTCGTAGACGGTCACCCCGGTGACGTCCGAGGGGAGCAGGTCCGGGGTGAACTGGATCCGGGCGTGGCTGCCCTGCACCGTGTTCGCCAGCGCCCGGGCCAGCATCGTCTTGCCGGTGCCCGGGTAGTCCTCGAGCAGGACGTGCCCTCGGAGAGCAGGCAGGTCAGGACCAGCCGGACGACGTGCCGCTTGCCGAGCACGGCCTGCTCGATGTTGTCGGTCAGCTGGTCGAAGGTCCTGGCGAACCAGGCGGCCTGCTCTGCGGAGATCGTCATGGGTCTGGTCTCTCGTTTGTGCGGGGTCTGGGGGCAATCGGCCCGGGCATGGCTCGGGCTACCAGTCGATCTGGTCGTTGTCGTTGCGGCGGTTGGTCGCCTGGTCGGTGCAGTTGGCGCGCACCCATCGGCCCGGGTTGCCGAAGTAGAGCGCCGTGACGGTCGAGGCGTCGTCCGGGATGGGTGCCAGGTCGACGGGCTGGCCCCAGTCCTGCGTGTCCACCCGGCACTCGACGGGGGAGCCGAAGTCCGACGTGACGAGCCGGATGAACGCGCACGAGGCGTCCGTGCAGTCCTCCCCCTGACCGTCGACGTTGCAGGGGGTGTCCGAGCCCGGGCTGTCGTTGCAGGCCGGGCCCTTCTTGACCAGGACCACCGGCGGCGGCTGCTTGTCGGTCGTGAACGACTCGCTGCGGGTCGCCGGGCCCCGGTTCTTCGCCGGGTCGTCCAGCGTCACCGTGAGCTCCTCGGTCGTGTCCCAGCCGATGTCGACCGGCGCGAGCTCGTAGGTGGTGATGTTGGGGTCGGTGGTGGTGAACGGACCGGTGGAGCGGAACGCGCTGTCGACGGTGACCCGCGCGGGCGCGCCGTTGGAGTCCACCTCGACTGTCCAGCTCACGGTCGTCGGCCCGTCCTGGTGGGGGGTGAGGGTGATCATCGTGGCCCGCAGCCCGCCCCACGTCTGGACCGTCTTGGTCGCGGACTCCGTGCAGAGCGCCTGCTCGTTGCAGACCTGCAGCCGGACGTCGTGGGGCCGGTCGTTGTCGGGCATCGTGATGGTCTTGTCGGTGAGCGTGCCGGTCGCCCGGAAGCTGTCGGTGGCGTGGCCGTCGACGTACACCGTGACGTCGGACTGGGTCCCGCGCGACGGCGGCACGGTGAAGGAGGCCAGCGCGTCGGTGGCCGAGCCCTTGGGCTTGATCGTCCAGTCGGCCCAGTCCCCCGGCGGCAGGACAGCCCTCCACTCCGTCGCGTCCCCGGTGCTGACGTTGCCCTTCCCGACGACCGCGCGCACGGCGTACTCGTGCTTGCTGCCGTCGAGTGCGACGTTGGGGATGCTGCACACCGTCTCGCTGCGCCCCTGGCACAGGTCCTCCACCCGGCCGCCGTCGAGCACGTCATAGGTGACCTGCCCGGGGCCGTGCGGATCCACCCGGTTCCAGGTGAGGACCAGATCGACCGTGTTCCCGACCGGGTCGCCGACCTGGATGCGCGGCCGAGACGGTGCCTCGGGATCGCCCTGGGGCTGGAACGGCGCCGACGTGACGGCCTCGCCCGGGCCGACCTTGTTCACCGCCACGATCCGGAAACGGTACTCGCGGGTGTTCTTCAGCTCGGTCACGTGTACGTAGGGGCCCGGCGGCTCGGCCCGCCCACCGCCCGACCAGGTCACCACGTAGTGGTCGATGTCGGAGGTGCGCGTGGTCGGTGGCCGCCAGGCGATGTCGAGCCAGGTGTCGCCCTGCTTCACCATCCGAACGTCGCTGACGGGGCCGGGCCGCGCGTCGGGGACGGCCGTCCGCGAGCGCGGGCTGAGGTCGGACCAGCCGACCGCGTTGTGCGCCCGGACCTGGAAGGTGTACCTCCTGCCGTTCTCCAGCCCGGGGATGTCACACTGCGTGCTCGCGCAGTGGTAGGTGCGACCGGCGTCGGAGCGGACCTCGTAGCGGTCGATCGGAGCCCCGTTGGCGTCGGGGGCGCGCCAGCTCAGCCGGACCTGCCCACTGAGGGTCTGGTTGCCGGGTACGGGTGCGGCCGGGGTGCTGGGCACGCCGAGCACGTCCACGGACAGGACGTTCGACGCCTGGCGCGCGGCCCCGCCGTCCGGCGAGTCGCTCATGGTCACGCGGAACTCGGCCAGGCCGTGGGCACCGGCGCCGGTGCCGATGCGCACCTGGGAGCCGCCGGCCGGGGTCACCGTCACCTCGCCCCCACGGAGCGGTTGGACGGAGACCACGGTGGGAGCCGGCACAGGAAGTGACGAGCGGAGGTAGCCCGCCAGGTCGACGACCCCGGTCTCGCCCGCCTTCATCCCGGAGATCGCCACCGGACTCATCGTCGGCGTGCCGGCGGCGCCGACCACGAGGGTGATCCGGCCCGGCTCGCTCCGCCCGGAGCGCACCAGAGGACCCTTGCGCACCGGGCTGGCTGTCCGCCCCCGCGTGCACCGAGATGACCCGACCCTCGGGCTGGACGATCGCCAGGCCTGGCGAGCTGCGCTCCCAGTCGGCCTGGTAGGCCAGCCCGTCGGCCTCCTCCGGGTCGGCCGTCCAGGTGTGGCAGAGCGCGGTGACGTCCAGCTCGACGGACTGGTCGCGGGGCACGACGATCGGCTCCGTGGGGCAGTGCAGGATCGGGGCCGTCGTGCCCACCTGCACGGGGATCGTCACCACGGTGCGGTGCGGGCCGGGGTCGCCGACCCGGTTGGTGACCTCGAGGGCGACCGCGCCCGGCCCGGCGTACCTCGGCCGCCTGGACGGAGAAGCCGGTGGTGCCGGAAGTCGCCACGTTGACCGCGGACTCGGGCGACGCCGTGGGCCGGTTCGTCGCAGTGAACCGCACGCCCCGGCCGGACGGGTCGATCACGTAGTCGCCCAGGCGACCGCGCATCCGGTCGCCGGGCGACAGCTTGATGAGAGCATCGGGCCGGACGTAGGGCAGGCCGGTGCCGGTGGCCGGTACGTAGACGTGGGCCACCGCCGAGCGCCGTCGCCGTCGGTCACGCGGTAGGCGACGACGCGCGGCTCCGGGCCACGGGACAGCGTGATCTCGCCCCTGCACGGAGTGCTGCACGCCTGGGGGCGCGTAGACCTTGCTGATCCGCAGCTCCGTGCGCGGACCGTCCGGGTCGTACGCCGAGGCGAGTACGTCCACCGACACGAACGCCGAGTCGGTGCTGGCACCGAACGCGTCGAACACCACGGGCGGGTTGTTGAACGGTCGGGCCGTGCGGACCGTGAGGGTGCCTTGCGAGCTCTCCAGGCCGTTGCTGAGCCGGTAGGTCACCTGGCGGGTGCGTCCCACGCCCTGGGGGCCTGCACCCGCACCTGGCCCGACCCCGAGCTGCTCCACGCCCGCCGGGCGCTCCAGCAGCTCGACCTGTGCCCGGTCGCCCGGAGCCACCAGGTCGTTGGCCGCAAGGTCGACCACGGCGGAGCGACCCGGCTCGACGGTGATCTCGTCAGAGACCGCGACAGGAGGCTGCGGCTCACCCGGGGGGACGACGGCCACCCGCACCACGCCGGTGGCGACACCCCCGAGCGGGTCGGTCAGGGTGTAGGCGAACTGCTCCGTGCCGGCGCTGCCGGGATAGGCCTGGTACTCCATCGAGTTGGCCCCGAAGCTGACCAGCCGACCCAGCCGTGGGGCGGTGGCCAGCCCGACGAGACTGACCGCGTCGCCGTCCGGGTCGACGTTCGCGCCGGGAAGGGTGAGCTTGAGCGTGCCGCCGGCCACCACCCGGCCTTGCAGCAGGGGCGGCTCCGGCGGCCGGTTGGGCCGGTTGGAGGGGATCACGGTGACGTCCAGCCGCCCGGGCGCGGACTCCTGCGCGGTGTTGACCGCCACGTAGTCGACGTGGACCACCTGGCCCTCACCGACACTCGTGGGGGCGACGTAGCGCACCAGCCGGCCGCTGACGAAGGCCTGGCCGGCCCGGCCGGCGCCGCCCGTGGCGGCCGTCACCGGCAGCTCGCCCGCCCGACCCTCGACGACGTCCCGCTGCAGCGTGAGCGGGTCACCGGAGGGGCTGTAGTCGTTGTCGAGCACGGGGACGACGACGCTCGAACCGGCGCGCACCGTCACGGCGTCGACCTCCGTGACCGGAGCGTTGTCCCCGGGCGCCGGGCGCCACATCACCGTCACCTCGCCCACCGCGGTCCGCGAGCCCGAGCCGACGACGTACCGCACCACCTGGGGGGCCGGGGACAGCTCGCCTTGGCGTGGGCTGATCCGCAGCCAACGCCCGTCCACGATCGCGGTCTCGATCTGGTCGGGGTCGCGCGCCCGGCTGTTCTGGACGACGAGGAGGCCGCCGCCGGGATCCACGTCGTTGGCGAGGACGTCCACGAGGGTCGGCGCCTGCCCGTAGACGGTCGTGGTGTCCGGCATCGCGATGGGCGCCTGGGTCTGCCGAGGTCGTACGTCGATGCGGATCCTGCCCCGCGCCACGGGCGCGTTGCCGTAGGCCGCGTCGTAGGTGAGGAAGTAGGTCCTCGGCCTCGGGGCGCGGAACACGACGCGGCCGCTGGCCAGATCCGTCCGCACTGTCGCGCCGCCCGCCGAGGCCAGTCGACCCGCGAGGGAGAGCTGGGCGTCGGGGTTGCCCGGGTCGGAGCCGGGCATGTCGTTGGCCAGCGGCTCCACCGTCACCGTGCCGCCCGCCTCCACGGAGACCACGTCCGGGTTGGTCACCGGCGCCACGCCGCGGTCCTCGTTCGGGTCCTGGACCCGGAAACTGACCTTGCCGTCGACGGGGTCGGAGAGCCCGTCGGAGACGGCGTAGCGCACTGTGACCATGCCGCTGGCCGGCGGCGCCGTCAGTCGGACGGCGCCGGCGGAGGTGGTCCGCACGACCGCGCCCTCGCCTGCCGCACCGCCCTCGGCCACGGCGGCCGCCACCAGGCTGACCGGGTCGCCGTCCCTCGGGTCGCGCCAGTCGACCAGGACGGGAACGGTGATGGCGCCTCCGGCCGGCACCGTCCACGTATGGGGACCGAAGCCCTTGCGCAGCCGGGGCGACTGGTTCTGGGCGGGCGTCCGGGTGGTGACCTTGATCTGCGCATGCGCGGAGACGTCGCGGCCGTCGTCGATGTAGTACTCCAGGCTGAGCGCCCGAGGAGCGTCGTTGGGCAGCCGCAGGGCCAGGGTCTGGCCGTCCGGACTGATCGCGACCTCGGCATCGGCCGTCGACAGGTCCTGGACCGATCGGATCGACAGCACCCGCCCGCTGGGAGCGGAGTCGTTGTCCAGCGGGTGGAGCAGCGTCGTGCGACCGGGGCGGGCACCGAAGAAGTCCGGCTTGGCGCGCGGTGGCCGCCGGTCGCCCTGCTTGTCCTTGTCGTCGTTGCTGTCCTTGCCCGGCTTCGGCTCGTTCTGGGTGAAGGACTCCCAGTCGTCGAGTCGGGACGGCTCGTCGGTGTCCAGATTCCACGCGGCGCCCGACAGCCGGTCGTTCAGCAGCACCTCGCCGCGGTTGACCCGGAACACCAGGTCGGCCGACCCGGTGCGCAGGTAGGCCACCTGCGGGTCGCTCGTCCCGCACCGCGTGACGACGGTGGCCGGAGTGCCGGACCAGGCGCCGTACACGCAGGCACCCAGCCGCACCGGCTGGGTCGGGCGCCCGGTGAGCCCGCCGGCGACGGTGTCCAGGGCTCCCGTGTGCAGATCGACGGTCATCAGGGCCGACGCCGTGGCGAGCAGGACCGAGTCGGCGCTCGGGCCGGGCTGCTGGAGCACCGAGCCGGTCTCGACGACGGCCCGCGCGGCGCCGACGGCGGCCAGCGACCCGGTGCCGACGTCGAGGACCACCGGCACCTCGCCGACCGCGGTCACGGCGGGCGTGCCGTCGACAGGGGTCGGCAGGGGCATGCTCACGGGTGGCGCGAAGCCGCCGCCATGCGGCCGCAGCCGCAACAGGACGTCGTTCTCGGCCGACGCCGCCAGGGCGACGCCCGAGCCGGTCACGGCCAGGTCGGCGTCCTTCCCGACGGTCGCGAGCGGATCCTCCTGCGCGTCGACGCCTGCGACGCCCGAGGCGCCGCGCACCGAGTCGACCCGGACGGCGCGCAGCGCGCCGCTCCCCGGCTGCAGCACGGCCAGCGTCCCTCCTGACAGCTGGACGCGCGACCCGGCGGAGACCCCAGCGGTCTCCTGCTCCGGCTGGCGCACCGTCGCCGGGTCGATCGCCGACAGCTGCCCCGACGACCAGTTGACACCGACCACGGCGGCGCCGTCCTGCACGATGTCGACGGTGGCGTCCAGCCCCGCGAACAGGCCGGCGTCCTGCTGCCCGATCGGCTTGTTGATCCGCCCGAAGTAGCCCTCGCGAGAGTTGCTGATCCAGATGCCACCGTCGTTGAGCTCGGCACGATGCGACTTGAAGCCCTCGGCCTGGACGGCGTAGAACACAACTCCGCTCAGCGCCATCACCAGAGCGAGGTTGGCTGCCACGGTGGCCCGGTGGCGGCGCACGGCTGCCCCGAGTCCGGACATGATCCCCCTACCCTGGCTCGACACCCCTACCGGTCGAGGGTACGGCAGCACCAGAACGCGCCGCCAAGTAACGCGAAAACCTGTGCCGCTGCTCGGACACGGCGCCCAGGACCGGGCAGAATGGGGCACGTTCATGCCGGCGCAGTCAGGACCAGACGAGCAGAGGGAGCGGGCCGTGGAGACCAGCTACGTCAGCGGTGAAGGCGTGCTGCTGGCTCGGGGCCGGCGGTGGCTCCTCGTCGACGACGACCCGGGTGAGGAGCAGCTCGGCGCCTGGTGGCAGCTGTTGGGCACCGCTGGCCCGATCCAAGGCGCCCTGGAGGAAGCGCTCGAGCAGGCCGACCCGCTCAAGGAGAGGTCTCTGGTGTGCGTCGACCTGGACGACCCCGCGGCCAGCCTCACCTGGAACAAGGGCCGTGTCGAGTGGGACGGTGAGGCGCAGCTGCTCACCGTCGGGCTGACCGACGAGGGGCGGGCGCGTCCGTTCGTCGCTGGCGTCGTGGCCGCGGCCAGCGCCCGCATCGGCCCCGCGGCAGCCTCCGGCGGGCTGATCGACGGCATCCCCGACGACATCCTCGCGAGCACCGCGTCCGGTCCGTCACCGAGCCGGCCCGTCTTCCAGGAGGCCACCCAGCTGCCGGCCGACGACGAGGAGGTCGCGGTCACCATGCCCCGGCTGCAGCCGGTCACCGCCTCGCCCCCGGTCGAGCCCGGCGCTC
This sequence comes from Nocardioides sp., assembly GCA_041393675.1. Classification (GTDB taxonomy): domain Bacteria; phylum Actinomycetota; class Actinomycetes; order Propionibacteriales; family Nocardioidaceae; genus Nocardioides. The sequence continues at coordinate 65,510 of JAWKJR010000012.1, forward strand.
CCGGGGTCTACCGCTCCGAGATGAGCGACCATCTGCGGCAGTCCACCCAGGAGACCGTGCTGGCGGTGCACTGCCCGGCCGGTCACGTGACGCCCGCCTACACGCCCACCTGCCGGGTCTGCCACACGACAGTGCCCCCTCAGGAGCCGCGCCGGATCCCCCGGCCCAACCTCGGCTCCTCCGACTGCCCACCGGCGAGCGGGTGCCGCTCGACCGCGGGGTGATCTTCGGGCGGAAGCCGGCGCCCCTTCCAGACAGCGGCGACTGGCCGCACCTGGTCCACCTGCCTCAGGACGAGACCTATGTGTCGCGGATGCACCTGCAGATCGAGCTGGACGGCTGGCTGGTGCTCGCGCGCGATCTCGGGTCCCGCGGCGGCACCACGCTGCGCGTGCCGGGGCGTCTCCCGCAGCGCATCCGCGCCAACGAGCGTTACGTGCTCGAGCCGGGCCACGCCCTCGACCTCGCCGATGTCTACGAGATCGTCTACGAGGTCGGGTCGTGACCGCACCCCGGATCCCGGGGTTCCAGTTCATCGAGCATCTCGGGAGCGGGGCTTCGCCGACGTCTTCCTCTACGAGCAGGAGTGGCCACGTCAGCGCGTCGCCATCAAGGTGGTCCGCCCCCATGTGCCCCTCACCGACCGTGAGAAGCGGCTGTTCGCCTCGGAGGCGGACGCCATGGCCCGGCTGGCCGACCATCCCTACATCGTGTCGGTCATGACGGCCGGCCGCACCGAGGACGGCCGGCCCTACCTCGTCATGCGCTACTGCCCGCCCCGGACCTCGGGGCGCGGGTCCGCAACAACCCGATGCCGGTGGCCGAGGCGCTGAGCACCGGCATCAAGCTGGCGAGCGCGATCGAGACCGCACACCGGTCCGGCATCCTGCACCGCGACATCAAGCCGAGCAACGTGCTGATCACGACGTACGCCGAACCCGCCCTCACCGACTTCGGCATCGCGGCGCGCGCGCACGAGGTCGACCGGGACCAGGACATCCGCATCTCCTACCCGTGGTCGCCCCCAGAGATGCTTGACGGACGCTCCAACGGCTCGGTCGCCTCCGACATCTACTCGTTGGGCGCGACCATCTGGCATCTGCTCGTGGGGCGCTCGCCCTTCCACATCCCCAACGGCGACAACTCCACCAGCGCCCTGACCGCACGCATCCTGCACGCCGCGGCCCCCGCGACGCAGCGACCCGACGTGCCGCCCGCGCTGGATCGTCTGCTCCAGCAGTGCCTGGCCAAGCAACCGGCGCACCGTCCCGAGAGCGCTCTGGAGCTGGCCCGGAGCCTGCAGCGAATCGAGGCGGGCGCGGGCTTCCCGCGCACCCAGATCGCGGTCGAGCGCGGTCTGGCCGAGCCGGCCCCGGGCGCCACCGCAGCCGCGGACGACGACGCCACGAGGGTGAAGATCCCCACCGTCTCCGGCTCGGCGCCCCGGGCGGCACGGGACGAGCCGGCCGGTCCACCTGTCGAGCGCACCCCGGTGCGGGTCCTCACCTGGGCGCTGCTGGGCGTCGTCGTGCTGGCCGGCGCCGGCACCCTGCTCTTCCTGACCGCGAACCGCGGCGGCGACCGTGACCCCGGCGTGGTCGCGCCCACGACCTCCGCGACTCCGCAGTCCGTGGCACCCGGCGCCCTCGAGGGTGTGCCCCGCGTGACCGGCCGGCGTACCCCTCGCGGGGTGAGGTTCGCGTGGACCTGGCCCGACGGCACCCAGGACGGCGACTCCTGGTGGTGGACCCGCACCGACACCGGTGACGAGCAGCGGACGGCCGACCACACCGTGCTCATCGACTCCCGCGACCGGGTCTGCCTTCAGGTCCAGCTGATCCGGGGCCAGTTCACCTCAGCCCCCGCTGACCGGTGCGTCGACTGACCGCCTCCGCCCTGGCGCTGGCCCTCGCCGGCTGCTCGGCACCCGGTGGCGACGTCCCGACGCGTCCGCGAGGCACCCTCACCGCGCCGAGCGCCCGGCCGAGCCCGACGGCCGCCGAGGGGCCGACCGGCCGGATCGACCGACTGCTGCGCGACCTCGAGGTGGTGCCCGGCGAGCCCTACCACCCCGGGTACGACCGCTCCTGCGGGCCCGGTCATGCCTGCGTGTTCGGCCCGCTGTGGTCCGACGCCCACCCCGGACCGGCCGGCCACAACGGCTGCGACACCCGGCAGGACGCGCTGCTCGCGCAGCTGCGACAGGTCCAGCTGCGATGGGGGTCGTCGTGCCGGGTGTACGACGGCGTCCTCGTCGACCCCTACTCGGGTGCCCGCCTAACCTGGCGCCGCGACGGCTACTGGATCCAGATCGACCACGTCTTCCCGCTGGCGCGCGCCTGGCACGCGGGCGCGTGGGCGTGGAGCCGCCGGCGCCGGCTGCGCTTCGCCAACGACGTAGACCGCGAGCTGCTCGCCGTGTCGGCCCGGGCCAACCAGGAGAAGGGCGCGGGCGGGTTGGCGGAGTGGCTGCCCCCGGTGGGTGCCCTGCGCTGCCGGTACGTCGCGAAGTACCTCACCGTCGCGGCGGCCTATGGCCTCCCGGTCACCGAGGCGGATGCCGCCGCCGCCCGGCGGGTCGCCGCCCACTGCTGACCGGGCTCAGGCCGGGGGGGTGCGGTCGCGCCGGTCCTTCACCAGACTGGCGACGGCGGTCACGACCAGGATTCCCACGATGACGACCAGGGACAGCCAGATGGGGATCTCCGGTGCCCAGGACACGTGCTCTCCTCCATTGACGAAGGGCAGCTCGTTCTCATGCAGCGCGTGCAGGACCAGCTTGACCCCGATGAACGCCAGCAGCAGGGCCAGGCCGTAGGAGAGGTAGACCAGCCGCTCCAGGAGCCCGCCGATCAGGAAGTAGAGCTGGCGCAGCCCCATGAGGGCGAAGACGTTCGCCGTGAGCACCAGATAGGGCTCGCTGGTCAGCCCGTAGATCGCCGGGATCGAGTCGAGCGCGAAGAGCAGGTCGGTGATCCCGATGGTGATGACGACCAGGAACATCGGCGTGAAGGCGCGACGGGCATCAGCGCTGCCCGAGCGGGTGGTCAGCCGGACGCCGTCCCAGCCCTCGGCCAGCGGCACGTGCTTGCGGAGCCAGCGCACGAGCCGGGGCTCGTCGTACTGCTGGTCCTCCTCGTTGCCCTCCCGCACGAGGTTCACCGCCGTCAGCACGAGGAACGCTCCGAACAGGTAGAAGACCCAGCTGAAGTGGGTGATCGCAGCGGCACCGACCGCGATGAACAGGCCGCGCATCACCAGGGCAATGACGATACCGACGAGCAGGACGGTCTGCTGGAACTGCCGGGGGACGGCGAACTTGCCCATGATGATGATGAAGATGAACAGGTTGTCCACCGACAGGGAGTACTCCGTGAGCCAGCCGGCGAAGAACTCGCCACCGTAGCGGCTGCCCGCAAGGATCCAGACCCCGATGCCGAACACCACGGCGGCCCCGACGTAGCCCACCAAGTGCCGGGCACTCTCGCGCATCGAGGGTTCATGGGGACGCCGACCGATCACGAAGACGTCGACGGCCAGCGCAACGGCCGTCACAGCCAGGGTGGTCCACCACACCCAGGGGGCCACGTCCACGCGTCCAGTCCTCTCTCGTCGGTCGGCCGCCGCGCCGGACGGTGGCCGGGCGGAGCAGGCGCTTCAGTCGGTGCGGCCCGCGTACGGCGCGCCCAGCGCGGCCAGCCGCTCCCGACCGCCGTCGAGGGCGGTCAGCACCCAGATCCCGTCGTCGGTCCAGGTCACGGTGTGCTCGGCGTGGGCCGCCCAGCTGCCGTCCGTGGTCACCACCGTCCAGTCGTCCTCCGCCACGGCGGTGCGACGGTCGCCGAGGGTGACCATCGGCTCGATCGCCAAAGCCAGCCCCGGCACGATGGTCGGTCCCTTGCCCCGGCGACCGACGTTGGGCACATCGGGCGGCTGGTGCATCTCCGTGCCGATGCCGTGGCCGGTGTACTCCTCGAGGATCCCGTAGCGGCCGGCGCTGCGGACCTGCCGCTCGACCGCGTGGGAGATATCGCCGACCCGCCCGCCGACCCGGCCCGCGACGATCCCCGCCCACAGGGCTTCCTCGGTCACCTGCATCAGCGTCGCGACCTCGGGTCGCACGTCGCCGACCGCCACGGTGATGGCGGCGTCGCCGTGCCAGCCGTCGACGATCGCACCGCAGTCGAGGGAGACCACGTCGCCCGCGGCCAGCAGCCGGTCCCCGGGGATGCCGTGCACGACCTCGTCGTTCACCGAGGCGCAGATGGTCGCGGGGAACGGCGGGTGCGCATACCCCTTGAACGACGGGATGCCGCCGTGGCCCCGGATGTGCTCCTCCGCCAGGGCATCCAGCTCGGCGGTGGTGACGCCGGGGCGCACGGCCGAGCGGAGCAGCTCCAGAGTCTGGGCGACCAGACGCCCGGCGACCCGCATGGCGTCGATCTGCTCCGCCGACTTGATCTGGATGCCTCGATGGCGCAGGCCCACCGCCGCCTCAGCTCTCGGGGATCTGCTCGAGCGCGGTGAAGACGCGCCCGGTGACCTCCTCGACCTCACCCTCGCCGTCGACCTCGACGAGCAGGCCTCGCTCGCGGTAGACGTCGATGAGCGGCGCCGTCTGCTCCGCGTAGACCTCCTGACGGCGCCGGATGACGTCCTCGGTGTCGTCGGCGCGGCCCTCGGTACGGGCCCGCTGCAGCAGCCGCGCGACCAGCTCCTCACCGTCGACCCGGAGCACGACCACGGCGTCCAGCCGGTGGCCGGTGAAGGCGATCATGCCGTCCAGCTCCTCCACCTGCGCGGTGGTGCGCGGGTAGCCGTCGAGCAGGAAGCCGGGCACGGCGTCCGGCTCGTCGATGCGGTTGCGGACCATGAGGTTCGTGACCTCGTCGGGGACGTACTCCCCGGCGTCCATGTAGCGCTTGGCCTCGATCCCGAGCGGGGTGCCCTGCGAGACGTTGGCGCGGAAGATGTCGCCGGTCGAGATGGCGGGGATCCCGAAGTGCTCGGCGATGAACTTGGCCTGGGTGCCCTTCCCCGCTCCGGGCGGCCCCATGAGGATCAGCCGCATGGTCAGCGGCCCTGGCCGACAGAGGCCTGGATGTGGTGCGTCACCGGAGGAACCCTTCGTAGTTGCGCTGCTGGAGCTGGCTCTCGATCTGCTTCACCGTATCGAGTGCGACGCCGACCATGATCAGCAGGGAGGTCCCTCCGAAGGGGAAGTTCTGGTTGGCGTTGATCAGCGCGAACGCCACGAGCGGGATGAGCGCGATCAGCCCGAGGTACATCGCGCCCGGGAAGGTGATGCGCGAGAGGACATAGGCCAGGTAGTCCTCGGTCGGCTTCCCGGCCCGGATGCCGGGAATGAAGCCGCCGTACTTCTTCATGTTGTCGGCGACCTCTTCGGGGTTGAAGGTGATCGAGACGTAGAAGTAGGTGAAGAACACGATCAGCAGGAAGAAGCCGATCATGTAGAGCGGGTGGTTGCCGCGCACGAGGTAGTTGCTGACCCAGCGCACCCATGCAGAGCTGCTGTTCTGGTTGAACTGCACCGCCATGGCCGGGAGGTACATCAGCGACGAGGCGAAGATGACCGGGATGACGCCGGCCTGGTTCACCTTCAGCGGGATGTAGGTCGAGCTACCGCCGAACATCTTGCGCCCGACCATGCGCCGGGCGTACTGCACGGGTATCCGGCGCTGGGCCTGCTCGATGAAGATCACGGCCGCGATGATGACCATGCCGACGACGATGGCGATGGCGAAGACCCACCAGCCCTTGTCCTTCTGGATCGACCACATCGAGGAGGGAAGCCGGAGATGACCTGCGTGAAGATCAGCAGCGACATGCCGTTGCCGACGCCGCGCTCGGTGATCAGCTCGCCCAGCCACATGATCACCGCGGTGCCCGCGGTCATCGTGACGACCATGGTGAGAAAAGTGCCGATGCCGTTGCTGTGCAGCAGCGGTGTCCCCTCGCAGCCCTGGAGCAGCTGGCCGGAGCGGGCCAGCGCCACGATGCCGGTGGCCTGCAGCACGGCCAGGCCCAGGGTGAGGTAGCGGGTGTACTGCGTGATCTTGGTCTGCCCGGACTGGCCCTCCTTCTTGAGGGCCTCCAACCGGGGATCACGACGACGAGGAGCTGCAGGATGATCGACGCCGTGATGTAGGGCATGATCCCCAGCGCGAAGATCGTGAGCTGGAGCAGCGCCCCGCCGGAGAACAGGTTGACCAGGCTGTACAGCCCGGCGTTGGAGCCCGACTGGGCGATGTTGAGGCACTCCTGGACGTTCTTGACGTTGACGCCGGGGTCGGCACCTGAGAGCCGAGCCGGAAGACCGCCATGATGAACAGCACGAACAGCAACTTGCGCCGCAGGTCCGAGTTCGGAAAGCGTTGGCGAACGCTCCTAGCACGGGTTCCTCTTTCTCACAGCGGGCTCGGCGACTCCTGGGGTGTCGACCGGGAAGCCTAACAGGCGGTCGGGCGTCGGCCCCGGGACGGCGGCGCAAGCGCGAGGGGCGCGGCCACCGAGCCTGGCTCGGCCGGCGCGCGCCCCCGGCTCACTGGCGTCTCACGTCCGCAGGGCCGGGATCACAGCACCGTGACGGTGCCGCCGGCGGCCTCGATCTTCTCCTTGGCCGATCCGGAGAACGCGTGGGCGCTCACCTGGACGGGCACCGACAGCTCGCCCTCGCCCAGCACCTTGACCGGCTGGTTCTTGCGGACGGCGCCCCGGGCCACGAGCTCGTCGACGCCGATCGGGCCGCCCTCGGGGAAGAGCGCGGCGATGGTCGCGACATTGACGACCTGGTAGGTCACCTTGAACGGGTTCTTGAAGCCCTTGAGCTTGGGCAGCCGCATGTGGATCGGCATCTGCCCGCCCTCGAAGGACGCCGGGACCTGACCCCGGGCCTTGGTGCCCTTGGTGCCCCGCCCGGCCGTCTTGCCCTTGGACGCCTCACCCCGACCCACCCGGGTCTTCGCGGTCTTGGCCCCAGGGGCCGGCCGCAGGTGGTGCAGCTTGAGGGTCATGTCAGTCAACCTCCTCGACCGCCACGAGGTGGCGGACGGTGTGGACCATCCCCCGGATCTCGGGGCGATCCTCCTTGACGACCACGTCGCCGATGCGCTTGAGGCCCAGCGAGCGCATGGTCTCGCGCTGGTTGGGCTTGCAGCCGATCGTGGACTTCTTCTGCTGGACCTTCAGCCGCGGCATCAGGACGCACCTCCCGCGACGGCGGCCTTCTCCTCGGCCTTGGCCCTGAGCAGGGCTGCCGGGGCGACGTCCTCGACGGGGAGTCCGCGCCGGGCGGCCACGGCCTCCGGCTCCTCCAGCATCTGCAGCGCCGCCACGGTCGCGTGGACGATGTTGATCTGGTTCGACGAGCCGAGCGACTTGCTCAGCACGTCGTGGATGCCGGCGCACTCCAGCACCGCACGCACCGGGCCACCGGCGATGACGCCGGTACCGGGGGCGGCGGGCCGGAGCAGGACGACGCCCGCGGCCTTCTCGCCCTGGACCGGATGGGGGATGGTGCCCTGGACCCGGGGCACCCGGAAGAAGTGCTTCTTGGCCTCCTCCACGCCCTTGGCGATGGCGGCCGGCACCTCCTTGGCCTTGCCGTAGCCGACGCCGACCATACCCTCGCCGTCACCGACGATCACGAGGGCGGTGAAGCTGAAGCGCCGACCACCCTTCACGACCTTGGCGACCCGGTTGATGGCGACGACGCGCTCGACGTAGGCGCTCTTCTCGGCCTGGCCGCGACGGTCGTCACGGCCGCGGCGGTCGCCACCCTGGCGCTCGCCACCCGAGCGCGTTCCGCGCTGGGCTCCGCTCATGAGTCTGTTCCTCTTCTCTTTCGCGTATCGCTCGTCAGAAGGACAGGCCGCCCTCCCGGGCGGCGTCCGCGAGGGCCGCGATGCGGCCGTGGTACTTGTTGCCGGCGCGGTCGAACACCACGCCCTCGACGCCCGCGGCCTTCGCCCGGGCGGCCACCAGCTCGCCGACCCGCTTGGCCTTGGCGGTCTTGTCGCCGTCGAAGGAGCGCACGTCGGCCTCCATCGAGGACGCCGAGACCAGCGTCTTGCCGACGAGGTCGTCGACGACCTGCACGGTGATGTGCTTGGCCGAGCGAGTGACCACCAGGCGGGGGCGCTCGGCGGTGCCCATGAGCTTCTTGCGCCCGCGCAGCTGGCGGCGCAGGCGGGACTTGGTCCGGCTCGCGGTGTGCTTGTTCTGGGACAGGGAGACAGCCATGGTCACTTACCAGCCTTTCCGACCTTGCGGCGCACGTGCTCGCCGGCGTACCGGACACCCTTGCCCTTGTAGGGCTCGGGCTTGCGCAGCTTGCGGATGTTCGCGGCGACCTCGCCGACGAGCTGCTTGTCGATGCCCTGGACGCCGAGCTTGGTCGCACTCTCCACGGTGAACGTGATGCCCTCGGGAGCGTTGAAGGTGATCGGGTGGGAGTAGCCGAGCTGGAACTCGAGCTGGGTCGGGCCCTTGGGCAGTACCCGGTAGCCGACGCCGACGATCTCGAGCTTCTTCTCGTAGCCCTCGGTCACGCCGACCACCATGTTGTTGATCAGGGTGCGGGTCAGCCCGTGCAGGGCCTTGCTGCGCCGCTCGTCGTCGGGGCGCTTGACCTCCAGGACACCGTCCTCACCGCGCTCCACGGTGATCGGCGCCGCCACCGTGTGCGCGAGGGTTCCCTTGGGGCCCTTCACGGTCACGAGCGCGTCTTCGATCGCGACATCCACCCCGGACGGGACCGCGATGGGGAGCTTGCCAATGCGCGACATGCTGTTCTCCTCCTTCTCGGTCTCGTCACCAGACGTAGGCGAGGACTTCCCCACCCACGCCCTTCTGGTTGGCCTGGCGGTCGGTCAGCAGACCCTGGCTCGTCGAGATGATCGCGACACCCAGGCCACCGAGCACCTTGGGCAGGCCGGTGTGCTGGGCGTAGACGCGCAGGCCCGGCTTGCTGATGCGGCGCAGCCCGGCGATGGAACGCTCGCGGTTGCGGCCGTACTTCAAGGTGATCGTGAGCGTCTTGCCCACGGCCGGGGAGCCGTCCGGCGCCGTGTTGTCGGCGATCTCGTAGGAGGTGATGTACCCCTCCTGCTTGAGGATCTCCGCGACGCCGACCTTGAGCTTGCTGTGCGGCATCGACACGGCGTCGTGGTACGCCTGGTTGGCGTTGCGCAGACGCGTGAGCATGTCTGCGATCGGGTCGGTCATGGTCATGGTCGGTACGGCTTCTCTTTCTGCTGTGGTTTCCCGCCGCCTCTCGCGACGGGACCTGCAACGGTCTTCGGTTCAGTGCCCCGACCGCCACCACGGGGGCTACCCGTACGTGGGCGGGGGGGGTGCACGGGGGGGTGGCCCCCCGTGCGTGGGCTACCAGGAGGACTTGGTGACGCCGGGCAGCTCGCCCCGGTGCGCCATCTCCCGCAGGCAGATCCGGCAGAGGCCGAACTTGCGGTAAACGGCCTTGGGCCGGCCGCACCGCTGGCAGCGGGTGTAGGCGCGGACGGCGAACTTCGGCTTGCGGGCCGCCTTCACCTTCAGAGCAGTCTTGGCCATGTCAGTTCTCCTTGAAGGGGAAGCCCAGCTGCTTGAGCAGGGCCCGGCCCTCGTCGTCGTTCGTCGCGGTCGTCACGACCGTGATGTCCATGCCCCGGGGGCGGTCGACGCGGTCCTGGTCGATCTCGTGGAACATCACCTGCTCGGTGAGACCGAAGGTGTAGTTGCCACGCCCGTCGAACTGCCGCGGCGAAAGGCCCCGGAAGTCGCGGATACGGGGCAGCGCCAGGCTCAGCAGGCGGTCCAGAAACTCCCACATCCGGTCACCGCGCAGCGTGACGTGCGCGCCGATCGGCATGCCCTCGCGCAGCTTGAACTGCGCGATCGACTTGCGGGCCTTGGTCACGGTGGGCTTCTGACCTGTGATCGCGGTGAGGTCGCGGACGGCGCCCTCGATCAGCTTGGAGTCGCGAGCGGCCTCGCCCACCCCCATGTTGACCACGATCTTCACCAGGCCGGGCACCTGCATGACGTTCTGGATGTCGAACTCCTGCCGCAGCGCGGGCAGGATCTCCTCGCGGTAGCGGGTCTTCAACCGCGGCGTCGGGGCAGCGGCGGGAGCCTCTGCGGGTGACTGGGTCATGTCAGATGTCCTTCCCGGTCTTGCGCGAGACGCGCACGCCCCGGTGGCCGGCGTACTGCGAGCCGTCCGCGCGACGCTTGAGCACCTCTTCGCGGCGGAACCCGACGCGCGTCACGCCGTTGCCCTCGACGAGCATGACGTTCGACACGTGGATCGGCGCCTCGGCGGTGACGATGCCTCCGGTGGTGCCCGCGCGACCACCCTGGTCGATGACCTTGGTGTGCTTCTTGACGCGGTTGACGCCCTCGACGATCACCCGCTGCTCCTCGCGGAGCACCTGGATCACCTTGCCCTCGGCGCCCTTGTCCTTGCCGGCGATCACCTTGACGGTGTCGCCCTTCTTGATCTTCGTGCTCTTACCCATGGCTCACAGCACCTCCGGCGCAAGGGAGATGATCTTCATGAACTTCTTCTCGCGCAGCTCGCGGCCCACGGGCCGAAGATGCGCGTGCCGCGCGGCTCCCCGTCGTTCTTCAAGATCACCGCGGCGTTCTCGTCGAAGCGGATGTAGGAGCCGTCCGGCCGGCGGCGCTCCTTGACGGTGCGGACGACGACGGCCTTGACGACGTCACCCTTCTTCACGTTGCCGCCGGGGATGGCGTCCTTGACGGTGGCGACGATCGTGTCGCCGATGCCGGCGTACCGGCGACCGGAGCCGCCGAGCACGCGGATGCACAGGATCTCCTTGGCACCGGTGTTGTCGGCGACCCTCAGCCGCGACTCCTGCTGGATCACTTCGCACGCTCCACAATCTCCACGAGACGCCAGCGCTTGGTGGCCGAGAGGGGACGGGTCTCCATGACCAGCACCCGGTCGCCGACGTGGGCGTCGTTCTGCTCGTCGTGCACCTTCAGCCGCGAGGTACGGCGCATCACCTTGCCGTAGAGCGCGTGCTTGACGCGGTCCTCGACCGAGACCACGACGGTCTTGTCCATCTTGTCGCTGACGACGATGCCCTCCCGGACCTTGCGGGAGTTGCGCTCCACCGTCTGCTTGTCGGTCTGCTCGCTCACGCGTCGGCACCCTTCTCGTCCGCGCCCGGCGTGGACCGGATGCCGAGCTCGCGCTCGCGCACCACGGTGTAGATCCGGGCGATGTCCTTCTTGACAGTGCGCAGCCGACCATGGCTCTCCAGCTGGCCGGTGGCAGCCTGGAAGCGGAGGTTGAACAGCTCCTCCTTGGCCTCGCGCAGCCGCGCCTCGAGGTCGGTGCTGTTGAGCTCGTCGAGCTCGTGGGCCTTGACCTGGCCGCTCATCAGAACTCACCTGCCTCACGGGAGACGAACCGGCACTTCATCGGGAGCTTGTGCATCGCGCGACGCATCGCCTCGCGGGCGACGTCCTCGGACACACCGGACAGCTCGAACATGACGCGGCCGGGCTTGACGTTGGCGATCCACCACTCCGGCGAGCCCTTGCCGGAGCCCATCCGGGTCTCGGCGGGCTTCTTGGTGAGCGGGCGGTCAGGATAGATGTTGATCCACACCTTGCCGCCACGCTTGATGTGACGGGTCATGGCGATACGAGCCGACTCGATCTGCCGGTTGGTCACGTAGTGACCCTCGACGGCCTGGATGCCGTAGTCACCGAACGCGAGCCTGGTGCCGCCCTTGGCCGCGCCACGCCGCGTGGGGTGGTGCTGCTTGCGGTGCTTGATCCGACGGGGCATCAACATGGCTCAGCCCTCCTGTCCCGCGGTGGCGCTCTCGGTCACCGGTGCGGTCACCGGTGCGGTCACCGGCGCGCCCTCGGCCGGGGCGTCGGCACGCGGCGCGCGAGTGCCACGGGTCGGGCGCTCGCCGCTGCGGCCGCCGCGGGCACCACGGCCCGGCGCGCCGGCACGGGCCGCCGCCTGGGCCTGGCGCTCGGCACGCGTGCCGGCCACCTCACCCTTGTAGATCCAGACCTTGACGCCGATCCGGCCGAAGGTGGTGCGGGCCTCGTAGAAGCCGTAGTCGATGTCGGCCCGCAGTGTGTGCAGGGGGACCCGGCCCTCCCGGTAGAACTCCGTGCGCGACATCTCGGCGCCGTTGAGGCGGCCCGAGCACTGGATTCGGATGCCCTTGGCGCCGGCCCGCATGGACGACTGCATCGCCTTGCGCATGGCGCGCCGGAACTGCACGCGGCCCGACAGCTGCTCGGCCACGCCCTGGGCGACCAGCTGCGCGTCGACCTCGGGGTTCTTGACCTCGAGGATGTTCAGCTGGACCTGCTTGCCGGTGAGCTTCTCGAGCTCGCCACGGATCCGGTCAGCCTCCGCCCCGCGGCGCCCGATCACGATGCCGGGACGAGCGGTGTGGATGTCGACGCGGACCCGGTCGCGGGTGCGCTCGATCTCCACCTTGGAGATGCCGGCCCGCTCCATGCCCTTGGAGAGCAGCTTGCGGATGGCGACGTCCTCACCGACGTAGGACTTGTAGAGCCGGTCGGCGTACCAGCGGCTCTTGTGGTCGGTCGAGATGCCCAGGCGGAAGCCGTTCGGGTTGATCTTCTGCCCCATCAGGCAGTCCGTCCCTTCTTCTTCTCGTCCACCACGGACGCCGGCTGAACGACGAGCGTGATGTGGCTGGTGCGCTTGTTGATCCGGGTGGCGCGCCCCTGCGCGCGCGGACGCCAGCGCTTCATCGTGGGGCCCTCGTCGACCATCGCCACCGCGACGACCAGGTCGGCGCGGTTGAGGCTCTCGGTGCCCTCGGCGTTGGCGACGGCGCTCTCCAGCACCTTGCGCACGGTCTCAGCCGCGGCCTGCGGTGCGAAGGCCAGCAGGTCCAGGGCCCGGTCGACTGGCAGCCCGCGGACCAGGTCCACGACCCGGCGGGCCTTCATCGGCGTGATCCGCACGTAGCGGGCGCTCGCGAAGGCTCCCGGCTGGTCGCCGAGCAGCGACTTGCGGCGGTCGCTGGTGCGACGACGCTCGGTAACGCTCATGGCTGGTTCTCTCCAGTTCCTCGTCAGGCCGGCCGCGTCAGCGGCGGCGGCCCTTCCGGTCTTCCTTCACGTGCCCGCGGTAGGTGCGGGTCGGAGCGAACTCCCCGAGCTTGTGACCGACCATCGAGTCGGTGACGAAGACGGGGACGTGCTTGCGACCGTCGTGGACCGCGATGGTGTGCCCGATCATGGCGGGCACGATCATCGACCGGCGCGACCAGGTCTTGATGACGTTGTGGGTGCCCTTGTCGTTCTCGGCCACCACCTTCTTCATGAGGTGGTCGTCGACGAAGGGGCCCTTCTTCAGGCTGCGAGGCATCTTTCGCTCTTCCCTATCCCTGCACTCAGCGCTTCTTGCCGGTCTTGCGGCGGCGGATGATCATGGCGTCACGGGCCTTGCGCTTGCGCGTGCGGCCCTCGGGCTTGCCCCACGGCGAGACCGGGTGGCGACCACCGGAGGTCTTGCCCTCGCCACCGCCGTGCGGGTGGTCGACGGGGTTCATCACGACACCGCGGACCGTCGGGCGCTTGCCCTTCCAGCGCATCCGACCGGCCTTGCCCCAGTTGATGTTGGACTGCTCGGCGTTGCCGACCTCGCCCACCGTGGCCCGGCACCGCACGTCGACGAACCGCATCTCGCCGGAGGGGAGACGCAACGTGGCGCGCGAGCCCTCCTTAGCGACCAGCTGGGCGCTGTTGCCGGCGGACCTGGCCAGCTTGGCGCCACCGCCCGGGCGGAGCTCCACGCAGTGGATGGTGGTACCGACCGGGATGTTGCGCAGCGGCAGGTTGTTGCCCGGCTTGATGTCGGCGTTCGGGCCCGACTCGACGGGGGTGCCCTGGGTGAGGTCCTTGGGCGCGATGATGTAGCGCTTCTCGCCGTCGGCGTAGTGCAGCAGCGCGATGCGCGCCGTGCGGTTGGGGTCGTACTCGATGTGGGCGACCTTGGCCGGCACGCCGTCCTTGTCGTAGCGACGGAAGTCGATGAGGCGGTAGGCGCGCTTGTGGCCGCCACCTTGGTGCCGGGTGGTGATCCGCCCCTGGTTGTTGCGGCCACCCTTCTTCGGCAGCGGGCGGGTCAGGGACTTCTCCGGCGTGGTCCGGGTGACCTCGGCGAAGTCGGCGACCGACGAGCCCCGGCGGCCCGGGGTGGTCGGCTTGTACTTGCGGATTGCCATGACTGTCGGCTTCTCTCGTCCTAGACGCAGGCCCGGTCAGGAGACCGGGCCTCCGAAGATGTCGATGCGGTGGCCCTCAGCGAGGCTGACGATGGCGCGCTTGGTGTCCTTGCGCTTGCCCAGGCCCGTGCGAGTACGACGGGTCTTGCCCTGGCGGTTGAGGGTGTTGACCGAGGTCACCTTGACGTTGAAGACCTGCTCGACCGCGATCTTGATCTCGGTCTTGTTGGCGGTCGGCGCCACCAGGAAGGTGTACTTGTTCGCGTCCAGCAGGCCGTAGCTCTTCTCGGAGACCACGGGCGCGAGCAGGATGTCGCGAGGGTCCTTGTGCAGGCTGCTCATTTGTCGTCCTCCTTGGCGGCCTTGCTGCCGGCCCGGCGGAAGCCGGCGGCCTCGGCGTCCTCGGCCGTCTTGAACCAGAACTCCGCCTCGGTGGCGTCGTACCAGCGACCGCCCGGCTCGTGGTAGAGCCCCGAGTCGGCGTTGCCCTTGACGTCGTAGCCCTTGGGCGCCTTGCCGCTCTTGAGCGGTGCCTTGGCGCCCTTGGGCAGAGCCGGGGCCTCGCCGGCCGCGTCCTCGGCGGGGACGGCGGCGAACGCCGCCGGCCCACCCTCCTCGGCAGCGGGCTCCTGGACAGCGGGCTCCTCGACAGCGGGCTGCTCCGCGGCCTCGGGCTCGGCCTTGGCCGGCTTCTCGGCCTTGGCCGGCTTCTCGACCTTCTCGGCCTTGGCGGGCTTCTCGGCTGCGGCCGGCGCGCCCTTGGCCGCGAAGGCCACGAAGGCGTCGTAGGCACCCTGGGTGAAGACCACGTCGTCGCTGGCCAGTACGTCGTAGGTGTTGAGCTGGTCGACGGCGACGATGTGCACCTCAGGCGCGTTTCGCAGCGACAGCCAGGTCAGCGCGTCGGTCCGCTCGAGGACGACGAGGTACCGGGCGCGGTCGGTGAGGCTGCGCAGCGCCGCGAGCGCGGTCTTGGTCGACGGGGTGTCGCCCGCGACCAACGACTCGACGACGTGGATGCGGCCGTTGCGCGCCCGGTCGGACAGGGCGCCGCGCAGGGCAGCTGCCTTCATCTTCTTGGGCGTGCGCTGGACGTAGCTGCGCGGCTGCGGGCCGTGCACGATGCCACCGCCGGCGTACTGCGGCGCCCGGATCGAGCCCTGGCGAGCCCGACCCGTGCCCTTCTGGCGGTACGGCTTGCGGCCACCGCCGCTGACCATGCCGCGGGTCTTGGTGGCGTGGGTGCCCTGGCGCGCGGCGGCCTGCTGGGCCACCACGACCTGGTGGATGAGGGGGACGTTGACCGGGACGTCGAAGATCTCGCCCGGCAGGTCGACCTGGACGGTCTTCACGGTCGTCTTGGGGCTCACTGCGCGGCCTCCTGGCTCCTCTTCGCGGCCGACCGGAGCATGACCAGGCTGCCCTTGGGGCCGGGGACGGCGCCCTTGACCAGGATCAGGCCCTTCTCGGCGTCGACCGCGTGGACGACGATGTTCTGCACGGTGACGGTGTCGTGACCCATGCGACCGGCCATCCTGGTGCCCTTGAAGACCCGGCCCGGGGTCGCGCAGGCGCCGATCGAGCCGGGCTTGCGGTGGTTGCGGTGCGCACCGTGCGAGGCGCCCACGCCGGAGAAGCCGTGCCGCTTCATGGTGCCCGCGAAGCCCTTGCCCTTGCTCGTGCCGGTGACGTCGATCTCCTCGCCTGCGGCGAAGATGTCGGGGGAGATCTCCGGCCCGAGGGTGTACGACGCCGCGTCGGCGGTGCGGATCTCGGCCACGTGCCGGCGCGGCGTCACGCCCGCCTTGGCGAAGTGCCCGGCCTCGGGCTTGTTCACCTTGCGGGCGTCGATCTCGCCGTACCCGAGCTGGATGGCGGGGTAGCCGTCGGTCTCGGGGTGGCGGACCTGTGTCACGACGTTGGTGGACGCCGCGATCACGGTCACGGGGACGACCTTGTTGTCGTCCCACAGCTGGGTCATGCCGAGCTTGGTGCCCAGCAGCCCCTTCACGGTGCGCTCGTTGCTCGAAGTCATCGCTGCTGCCCTCAGAGCTTGATCTCGATGTCGACGCCGGCAGGAAGGTCGAGCCGCATGAGCGAGTCGACCGTCTTCGGCGTGGGGTCGATGATGTCGATCAGACGCTTGTGGGTGCGCATCTCGAAGTGCTCGCGCGAGTCCTTGTACTTGTGCGGCGAGCGGATCACGCAGTAGACGTTCTTCTCGGTCGGCAGCGGCACCGGGCCGGCGACCTTGGCACCCGTGCGGGTGACGGTGTCCACGATCTTCCGCGCCGAGGTGTCGATCACCTCGTGGTCATAGGCCTTGAGCCTGATGCGGATCTTCTGTCCCGCCATCTGTCTCTCTCGTCCTTGTCAGTCGTCACCCCTGCCGGCCTGGTGGCCTGCGGTGGTCCTGCGTGCTGTCTTGTCTCGAAGGCCCTCGGGTGAGGCCCTCCGGTTGTCTCCACCCGCCCGCGAACTCCGACCCCCGCGGTCGGGCGTGTCGCGCTCGTGTCGCGCGCCTCGCGCCCGCCCCGAGAGGCGTGGTTGTCGTGGTCGTGGTGGATCCCGGCCGTGGGCCGGGGCTCATCGGGTCTCCAGGTTCGGTGCGGCCACATGCCTGACCACCGACATCCGGGCGAGGGCCCCCAGCGGGAGCGCCATCGGGAGACGCGATTCAGTAGTCAAACTGGCATGTGAGGCACCCCGGCAACCCGCCGGAGCAACCTGGTCATCTTGGCAGAGATCCGCGTGCGGGACAAATCCGGGCCCCGCCTCCCCGCCGTTTGGCCCGCAACCGCAGCGCGGAGGGCCTCCCGGCCGCAGTCTGTGCCCAATCGGCGTACGCCGGGCCGCCTGCTGGCGCCCGACGGGGGTCCACGGTCTTTCGGGTCTCAGCCCCGCCGACGCTGGCGACCTGAGAGGATGGCCGGGGTCGCCGGTGCCGGCGATCCGCCGACCAGAGCAGCCGGACGGGAACGGGGGTGTCGGGGATGTCTGAGGGCCACTACCCGCCCCCGGGCTGGGCACCGCCGCCGGAGGCTCGCCCCGGGGGCGGCTTCCTGCCCCCGCCGCGTCCCGGCCAGGTGCCGCCGCCGGGCTACCCGGCGTACGCCGGGGTGGCGCCCGCCAGCCCCTGGGGCGCCGCTCCCCCGCCCGTGGCGATCCCCGGAATGCTGGGGGCGGCCCACAAGCCGGGCGCCATGCCGCTGCGGCCGCTCGGCCTCGGCGACCTCTACGACGCGGCGTTCAAGACGATCCGGTTCAACCCCGGCGCCACGGTCGGCCCGGCCGTGCTGGTCGCCACGGTGGCGATGTCGATCCCGGTCATCGTCACCGCCATCCTCGGCTACGCCGTCGGACTCGGCCTGGATCCCGCCACCGACCCCACGGTCGGCGACCCGAGCTCGGCCGTCTTCACCACCACTGCCGTCATGGTGGCAGCCCTGGGTCCGTTCGCGGCCTCGGCGCTGGGCGGCCTGCTGAGCGCGCTCGGAGTGCTGCTCGTGACGGGCATGATCGCCCACGTCACCCGTGCCGCCGCGGTCGGCCGACGGCTGACCCTCGGTCAGGCCTGGGCCGCCACCCGAGGCAAGCGGTGGCGCCTGCTCGGGCTGGCGCTGCTGCTGTTCGTGCTCACGCTGGGGCTCATCGCCTCGTGGATCGGCAGCTTCTTCCTGCTCGACGTGCTGGGCGTGCCGGGCGTGCTCCTCGGCCTCTACGGCATCCTCAGCTTCTTCGGGTTCCTCGTGGTGCTGGCGTGGTTCTGGATCCGCGTCTACTACCTGCCCGTCCCGGCCCTGATGCTCGAGGACGTGGGGGTGTTCCGCGCGATCGGGCGGGGCTACCGGCTGACCTCCCGTCACTTCTGGCGCACCTTCGGGATCGCGCTGCTGACCTGGATCGTCACCCAGGTCGCGCAGTCGGTCATCGGCATCCCGCTCGGCATCGCGGCCGGTTTCGTCGGCGCGGACCTCTCGCCTACCGACGCCATGATGGCCCTCGTCGTGGCGCAGTCGGTGAGCTCCATCGCGGCCACGGCCTTCACCGCGCCGTTCGCCTCGGCCGTCAGCTCCCTGCAATACCTCGACCTGCGGATGCGCAAGGAGTCCCTCGACGTGCGGCTGATGGCCGAGGCAGGGCTCACCGGTGTGTGACGGCGCCGATCGGCCGCGCACCGCCACCGTGCCGGCGGTCGGCCGATGAGAGGCGTGCTGCCACTGCTGGACGTCCCCGTCAGCCCGTCACCAGACGACGGGCGCGCGTGGCTGCGTCGCGAGCTGCTCCAGCCGGAGTACCACCGCCAGAACGTCGTGGAGAAGGTGTTGGACTGGGTCGATCGGGTCTTCGGACGCGCCATGGGCGCCGCCGCGCACCACTCCTGGCTGACCACGCTGGCCGCGATGGTCATCTTCGCGCTGCTCGTGACCGCCCTCGGCTGGCTGGTGTCCCGGGCCCGCGCGACCGAGCACACCCGGCGCGAGCGACGGGCGGTGCTCACCGACGAGCTGATCAGCGCCGACGAGCTGCGGGCTCGGGCGCAGGCCGCGCTGGCCGACGGGCGCTGCGCTGAGGCACTGGTCGACGCCTACCGGGCGGTGGCCACCCGTCAGGTGGAGCGCGGCATGCTCCCCGACGACCCGGGGACTACCGCCCACGAGGTCGCCCTGGTGCTGGTGGCGCAGTTCCCACACCGTCGGGCGGACATCGTGGCCGCAGCCGACCGCTTCGACCAGGTGCTGTACGGCGACCGCCCGGCCACGCCGCGACAGGTCGAGGACGTGCTCGCGCTGGACCTGGAGCTGGTGGCGACCCGATGACCGCCACGACCCGCGCCCGCACCTGGCTCCCGATCGGTGCAGTCGTGGTGCTCGCCCTCGCGGCGTACCTGCTGCTCGGAGGCGGTCAGCCGGAGCAGCGCGGCTACCTGGACCCTGCCAACCCCGGTCCCGACGGAGCCCGCGCCGTGGCGCAGGTGCTGAGCGACCAGGGCGTCGACGTCACCGTCGTCCGCTCGGCCGACGAGCTGGAGGGGGCAGACCCCGGCGCTGACACCACGGTGGTGGTCACCTCGACCGAGCTGCTCGGCATGAACACCGGCCCGCGCATGCAGCGCGACGCGGAGCACGCGCGGCTCGTGCTGGTGGAGCCGGGGCCGGGGGTGACGGCGACGCTCGGGTACACCGCCGGGTCGCGAGTCGACGGGGGTGACCGGAGGGCGTTCTGCGCCGAACCGGACTTCGCCCACCTCGACATCAGTGTGCAGGACGGAGTGGAGTACCCCACGGTGGCCGGCTGCTTCACCGGTGACCAGGGCTATCTGGTCGCCTTTCCCGCGCCCGATGTGACGCTGCTCGGGGCCGGGGGCCTGCTGCGCAACGACACCGTCACCCGGGCCGACAACGCCGCCGTGGCACTGCGCCTGCTGGGCCACCGTCCCCGGCTGGTGTGGTACGTCCCCTCGGCCAGCGACCTCGGCGCCGACGACGGCGTCGCCCTCGGCTCCCTCCTCCCGAGGTGGGTGCGCCCCGCACTGTGGGTGCTCCTGTTCACCACCGTGGGGCTGCTGCTGTGGCGCGGCCGCCGACTCGGCGCGCTGGTCACCGAGCCGCTGCCGGTCACGGTGCGCTCGATCGAGACCACCCGCAGCCGGGGCCGGCTCTACCGCAAGGTGAGCGATCGCGGTCACGCGGCCGCCGCACTACGAGCCACGGCACGGCGCGCGCCGCGCGGCCCACCTCGGTCTCCCTCGGACCGGCGCCGATGAGCGCCGGCTGCTCGATGAGGTCTCCCGCCGGGTGGGACGGCCCGGCGTCGAGATCGCCACGCTTCTCGGCTCGGACGGGCCACTTCCCGGATCCGACCATGACCTGCTCGCCCTGGCCGACCACCTGGCCGCACTCGAGAGAGGTACGCCGCACATGAGCGACGAGACCCAGCCCTACCCCCAGCCGTACGGCGACCAGCCGCGCGACCCGGAGCCTGGGAGCCGCCGACCGGACCCGCTCACCGACCCGGTCGTCGACCCCGGGCCCCCACCTCGCCGCTGCCCGCCCCGCCGGCCAGCACCTCGCCGCTGCCCGGCTCGGCACCCACCCCCGACTCGGCACCGACCCCGGGCCGGAACCCGTCCCCGCCTCGACACCGGTCGCGTCCCCTCCCCGGTCGCCGCCCCGCCCGAAGCGACCGCCCCACCCATCACTCCCCGCCGGCCGCCCGGCCGGCCGACCCGCGCAGTGAGGCGGCCCGCGAGCGGCTGGCGGCGGTGCGCACGGAGGTGGCGAAGGCCGTGGTGGGCCAGGACGCCGCCGTATCCGGCCTGCTCGTCGCGCTGCTGTGCGGCGGCCACGTGCTGATGGAGGGCGTGCCCGGGGTGGCCAAGACGCTGCTCGTGCGCAGCCTTGCCGCGGCGCTCCGGGTGCAGACCCGGCGGGTGCAGTTCACGCCGGACCTGATGCCCGGTGACATCACCGGCTCGATGGTCATCGACTCCCACGCCGGGGAGCTGACGTTTCGCGAGGGCCCGCTCTTCACCAACCTGCTGCTGGCCGACGAGATCAACCGCACCCCGCCCAAGACCCAGTCGGCGCTGCTCGAGGCGATGGAAGAGGGCCAGGTCTCGGTCGACGGGGTCTCCCGGCCGCTACCGCGGCCGTTCCTCGTCGCGGCGACCCAGAACCCCGTCGAGTACGAAGGGACCTACCCCCCCCGAGGCACAGCTGGACCGCTTCCTGCTGAAGGTCGTGCTCCCGGTGCCGCCGCGAGACAGCGAGCTGGAGATCCTGCGCCGGCACGCGGAGGGTTCGACCCGCAGGACGTCACGGCGGCCGGCGTGACCGCAGTGGCCGGGCCCGAGGACATCCAGGCCGGCCGGGCGGCTGTCGGCCGGGTCCAGGTGGCGCCGGAGGTGGCGGCGTACATCGTCGACATAGCGAGGGCCACCCGGGAGTCGCCGTCCCTCAGCCTGGGCGTCAGCCCGCGCGGCGCCACCGCCCTGCTGCGCGCGGCCCGCGCCTGGGCCTGGCTGACCGGGCGCGACTTCGTCACCCCGGACGACGTCAAGGCGCTCTCCCACGCCACCCTCGTGCATCGTCTCGGCCTGCGGCCGGAGGCCGAGCTGGAGGGCGTGGACGTGGCCCAGGTGCTGGCGTCCGCGCTGGGATCGGTGCCGGTGCCCCGCTGATGGCCGTCACCGGACGCGTCCCGCTGCTGCTCGCCTGGGGGTGGTGCCGGTGGCGCTGCGTCCTGCCGCGGGAACGGCGTGGCTGTGGCTGCTCGTCGTCGCGGCGCTGACGCTCCTGGACTGGCTGCTGGCGCCCCGCCCGGAGTCGCTCGAGCTGAGCCGGCTGCCGCTCGAGCCTGTGCGACTGGGCGAGCCGACGCAGACCACGCTGGTCGTGGCCAACGGCGGTCGGCGACGACTCACCGGCCTGGTACGCGATGCCTGGCAGCCGACGGCTGGGGCGACCGACAACCGGCACCGGGTGCGGCTGACCGCTGGCGACCGGGTCCTGCTCACGACTCGACTGCGGCCCGTCCGGCGAGGCGACCTCCGCGCGGCCGGGGTCACCGTCCGCAGCCGTGGGCCGCTCGGTCTGGCCGCGCGTCAGCGCACTGCCGACGTCGGCGGGGTGCTGCGCTCGGTGCCCCCGTTCGAGTCACGCAAGCACCTGCCGTCGCGGCTGGCCCGGCTCCGCGAGCTCGACGGGCGGGCGGCGGTGCGGGTGCGCGGGCAGGGCACCGAGTTCGACTCGCTGCGCGAGTACGTCCGCGGCGACGACGTCCGGGCCATCGACTGGCGGGCGTCGGCCCGCAACCGCAGCGTCGTCGTCCGCACCTGGCAGCCCGAGCGCGACCGGCGCGTCGTGCTCGTCCTCGACACCTCGCGGGTCTCGGCCGGCCGGGTCGAGGACGTGCCCCGGCTGGACTCGGCCATGGACGCCGCCCTGCTGCTGGCCGCCCTCGCCGCCCGAGCCGGCGACCGGGTCGACTTCGTCGCCGGCGACCGCCGGGTGCGCACGCGCATCCGCGCGGCCGGAGCCCGCGACATCGCGCACCGGCTGCAGGACGCGATGGCCGACCTGGAGCCGGTGATCGCCGAGGCGGACTGGGCCGGGCTGGCCGGGGCCGTCGCCTCACTGGGCCGGCAGCGCGCTCTGGTCGTGCTGCTGACGCCGCTCGAGCCCTCCGTGATCGAAGAGGGCCTGCTGCCGGTGCTGCCGGCGCTGGTCCGGCACCACCGGGTGGTGCTCGCCTCGGTCCGCGACCCGGAGCTGGAGCGGCTGGCCGGAGCGCACGCCAGCATCGACGAGGTGTACGACGCCGCCGCCGCCGGGCAGGCCCTGCACCGCCGCCAGCACACCGCCGAGCTGCTCGCCGCGCTCGGGGTCGATGTCGTCGACCGGGACGCCGAGCAGCTGCCGCCGGCGCTGGCCGACCACTACCTGAGGCTCAAGGCCGAGGGCCTGCTCTGACCTCGCGCGGGCTGCGGTCAGGGTCGTGCGCTGCCGCCGTCGCGCACCTCGAGGAGCGTGTCGAGGTCGAGCAGTCTGACGTTCGCGGGGTCCTGGTTGGCCGCCAGGGACCAGACCGCCGTCTCGTGGGGCGCGTCGGGCAGCTGGACCACGGCCTCGCCGGCGACGTGGAAGTGGCCGTGGGCGAGCAGCCGGGGCCTGACTCCCAGAACCGCCCGCGTCACCCGCTCGACGCCCTCGGTCGCGTAAGCAATGGACACGGCAGGCCACTCGTGGGGGTTGTCCCGGAGGATGAGCGCGACGGGATCGGTGCAGTACGGCGGCCCGGGGCTGTCGTGGGTCAGCATGACCTCGGCGTACCCACCGGCGATGGTCGCCTCGACGTGCTCCTCGAGCACCACCTCCGTGGGCCACCAGTCGACCCCCTCGGTCAGCAGGTGCCGGTTGACGGACGGCGCGCTGCCGAGCGCGACGAAGGTGCGTCCCCCAGCTCCCAGCGATGGCCTCGCGGCAGCATCCGAACATGCTCCGACACGTCGATCGGCGCCGGGCTGCCGTCCTCGAACTGCCAGGCCGGGTCGGCCCAGAGCCGGTCGAGTTGGTCCCAGTTCTCGTGGTTGCCAGTGATGCAGAGCACCTGGAGGTCGAGCTCGGCGCAGACGGACTCGACGGCGTCGAGGTACTCCTCGGGGCGCGGACCCATGCCGAACCGCAGGTCGCCCAGCTGACACACGACCCGCACGTCGCGGCGCTCCCCCAGCGCCCGGAGCCGGCTGACGGCCCACTCCTGGTCCCCCTCGAGATCCCCGATCAGCGCGATGATCACGGCGACGATCCTGCCGCGTGGGACTCGAAGTGCCCGAGCACGTGCTCGGCGTCGGTGAGCGTCCCGCCTCGGCGCAAGCTGACCAGGCGCGGGTCACGCACCGGCGACAGGATCATGCGGCCGTCGCCACCCGGTCCTCCAGCAGGGACGCGTCGATGTCACCGGTCTCCCCCCGCAGGTACGCCGTCCGCCCGAGCGTGAACACGTAGGTGAGGAACGTGGCCTCGGCCAGGATCCCGATGCCGACGCGGGCGAAGGTCGGCAGCGGCGACGGCGTCACGAAGGCCTCGATCAGGCCGCTCACGAACAGCACGGCGACGAGGCCGATGGCCACCGTGCCGACAGTGCGGCCCTCGCGGGCGAGCGCCTGCGGGCGCGTCAGCGGCCCGGCTCGACCCAGGACCAGAACAACCTCAGCCCGACTCCCCGGCGACGAAGACCGCCGTCAGCTCCAGCAGCCCGTGCGGGAGGATCAGCCCCCAGAAGTGGCCGGCATGCCCGTGCCGGGTCATGATCGCCCCGATGACGGCGAGGTTGGCGACGTTGTTCCACAGCAGCCACACGACCGGGGCCCCGAGGATGCCAAGCCCGAGGCAGAGGGCGGACACCCAGGCGTTGTTCACCCACACCGACGCGGCGAAGTGCGAGGCGGCGTACTCGCTGTAGTAGCCCTCGAAGTCGTGGTTGACGAGCTGGTCGATCTCGTCGGGAGACAGCAACGACTGCTCGACGTTGGGGTGCCCCAGCAGCCACCACATCATCACGGCCGTGACCACGACGTTGGCGACGAGCACGCCGACCCACCACCACCGCAGCCGGTAGAGCGCGGCGGGGAACCGCTCGAGGAAGAAGCGGCGGACGCCGGCCCAGGCGGCGATCCGGGTGCCGACCGCCCGGTTGCGGGCCCTGGCCAGCAGGGCGGACAGGTAGGCGATCACGGCCGCGTCGGGAGCGGAGGTGCGGACGACGGACAGCTGCGTGGCCACCCGCTGGTAGAGCTCCACCAGCTCGTCGCTCTCCGGCCCCGAGAGCCGGCGCTGCCGGGTCAGCGCCGCGAGGCGCTGCCAGTCGGCGGCGTGAGCTGCCACATACGCGTCCAGATCCACGGCGGCCAGCCTATGCTGACTCGCGATGTCCCACCTGCCGATCGGGGCGGCCGACTTCGCCGCCGTCACCGCGGACGACCTCGTCACCGGCGAGGCCGTCGCCCTCGACCTGCCGCCGGCCAGCCTGGGCCACCGCATCGTCTCGGGTCTGGTCGACATCGTGGTGACGCTCGTGCTGCTGCTGATCGTGCTCTTCGTCTTCGTCTTCGCCGCGCTGCCGACCGACGGCGCGCTGCTGCACGTCGCCCAGGTCGGCACGATGGTGCTGGTCTTCCTGGTGTGGCCGACGGCCTGGGAGACGCTCACCCGCGGCCGGTCGCTGGGCAAGCTGGCGATGGGCCTGCGCACGGTCCGCGACGACGCGGGCCCGATCTCGTTCCAGCACGCCTTCGTCCGCGCGCTCATCGGGTTCGTCGAGATCTACTTCAGCGGCGGCGCACCCGCGTTCTTCTCCTCCATGCTCAGCTCGCGCGGCAAGCGGCTGGGTGACTACGCGGCCGGCACCTACGTCGTGCGCGAGCGCGTCCGGCTGGCCCTGCCGCCCCCGCCCCCGATGCCGCACGCCCTCGCCGGCTGGGCCGCGACGGCCGACATCGCGTCGCTGCCCACCGGCCTGACCCTCGCGGTGCGCCAGTTCCTCGCCGGCGTGCACCGGGTCGAGCCCGCCTCCCGGCACGCGCTGGCGGTCAGCCTGGCCCAGCAGGCCAGCGCGTACGTCGCTCCGCTGCCGCCGCCCGGCACCCATCCGGAGGCGTTCCTGGCAGCCGTCGTGGCGGCGCGCCGGCAGCACGACTCGGCTCGACTGGCGCGCGAGGCCCAGCTGCGGCACCGGCTGCTCGCGCGGCGATGACTGTCCGGAGGAGTCGCGACCTCGCCCGTCCCGCCGGTGCCGAGCGACGGATTCAATCGCCATGATGGCGGAAGACCACTGATCTCCTCTAGATTCGCCCCCATGATCGATCGTGACCGCCTCGCTGGCCTGCTCGCCCACGAAGAGGCCCGCTTCGCCGACAGTCACCCCCGCTCCGCCGAGCTTGCCGCGCAGGCCAGCCGGTCGCTGCTCGGGGGGTCCCGATGCCCTGGATGACCCGCTGGCCCGGCTCCTTCCCGGTCTTCTTCGACACCGCCTCCGGCGCGCGGTTCACCGACGTGGACGGGCTGGAGTACGTCGACCTGTGCCTGGGAGACACCGGCGCGATGACCGGCCACGCACTCCCCGAGGTGGCCGAGGCGGTGGTCGCGCAGTCCCGCCGCGGCATCACGACGATGCTGCCGTCGACGGACGCCGCCTGGGTCGGGGAGGAGCTGGCCCGCCGCTTCGGGCTGCCGCAGTGGCAGCTGGCGATGACGGCCACCGACGCGAACCGGTTCGTGCTCCGCTACGCCCGCAAGCTGACCGGCCGGCCCCGGATCGCGGTCATGGACTGGTGCTACCACGGCACCGTCGACGAGACGCTGGCCATCCTCGGCGCCGACGGCGACGTGGTCTCCCGGCCCGGCGCCATGGGCCCGCCGGTCGACGTCGGGGTGACGACCGCCGTCGTCCCGTTCAACGACCCCGAGGCGCTGGACCGGCGGCTGGCCCAGGGCGACGTCGCGGCGCTGCTCATGGAGCCCGCGCTCACCAACATCGGCATCGTGCTCCCCGACGAGGGCTACCTCGACCAGGTCCGCGAGATCACCCGTCGCCACGGGGTGCTGTGGATCATCGATGAGACCCCACGCTCTGCGCCGGCCCGGCGGGTGCACCGCTGCTTGGGGCTGGAGCCGGACTTCGTGACGATGGGCAAGCCGATCGGCGGGGGCGTCCCCGTGGCGGCGTACGGCGCCAGCCAGGAGGTCGCCGACCGGTTGAACGTGCACATGCTCGGTCCCGAGATCGACGTCGCCGGTGTGGGCGGCACCCTGACCGGCAACGCGCTCGCCCTCGCATCGGTGCGGGCGACGCTGTCGAACGCGCTGCGGGCCGAGGACTTCGCCGTGGCGATCCCCCTCGCGGAGCGCTTCACCGCCGGCGTCGCGGGGTCATCGAGCGGGCCGGCCTGCCGTGGCACGTGCAGCGGCTGGGCTGCCGCGCGGAGTACTGGTTCTGCCCACCGCCGCGCAACGGCGCCGACGCGGCCGCAGCCGTCGACGAGGACCTGGACGCCTTCATGCACCTGTGGGCGTTCAACCGCGGCATCCTGCTCACGCCGTTCCACAACATGGCGCTCTTCTCCCCGCACCACACCGAGGCGGACGTCGATCTGCACACGGAGGTGTTCGGGGCGGCCGTGGCCGCGCTGACCGGCTCCTGACCTCGCCGGCCGCGGTGTGCCGGCCCGTTGTCCTGGGCTGGCTCAGCGCCTACCGTGGGCCCATGGCGGCGCTCATCGCCATCGCAGTCGTCTGGGTCGCCCCGCTCGTGAGGTGGCGGCGCGTGGCCCGCGTGCTGCGGCCCGCGCTCCTGCGCCTCGCCAGGCTGGTGCCGCGGCGCCGACGGCCCGAGGGTCGCGCCCTCGAGGAGATCGCCTGGCACGCGCGTCGGCTGTCCGTCGCCTTCCGCACCCACCCGCGCGGCATCTCGTTCGTCAAGTACGAAGCGCACCGGCGCGCCTACGACGGCGTGCTCGCCGAGGCCTGCCAGGCCCTGGGGATCACCCACCTGCTTGGCGTCCTGCCGCCCAGCCCGGAGCTGGACCGTGAGCGGGCCCGGGTCGAGCGGGCCCTCGAGTGCGCCGGGCTGGAGCTGGGGCTACCGCTCAGCTGAGCGCCGGTAGGCCAGGTCGGTGATCGTTCGGCCGGCGGCGAGCCCGCGGCGCTCGAACTTGGTCACCGGACGCTCGGCCCACCGCTCGACGACTCCGCCGGAGAGCAGCGGCTCGGCGTCGAGCACCTCGCCCATCTGCTCGGCGTAGTCCGCCCAGTCGGTGGCCAGCCGCCACCAGCCGCCCACAGCCAGCCGTCGCGCGGCCAGCACGGCGAAGGCCGGCGTCACCAACCGGCGCTTGTGGTGGCGCTTCTTGTGCCACGGATCGGGGAAGAACGTCCACAGCTCGGCGAGCCCGCCCGCGGGCACGGTGTGCCCAAGGCCCACACCGCGTCGACACTGCTCAGCCGCACGTTGCCTACCCCGCGCTCGGCCAGCCGGGCCAAGGTGGCGGCGACCCCGGGGCGCCACACCTCGAACGCGAGCACGTTGACGTCGGGGCGCGCGGCCGCGAGGGCGGCCGTCGCCTCGCCGACGCCGGACCCGATCTCGACGACCAGGGGGCCTCGCGGCCGAACACGCGGGACCAGGCGAAGTCCGGGTCGTCGAGCTCGGTGTCGGGAACCACCCAGCGGTCGGCGTACGCCGCCCACGCCTCGGCCTGGCGCGGCGTCAGCCGGCTGCCCCGCCGGGTGTAGGTCAGCACCTCGCGCACCGGGCGGCCGTCCTCGGTGAGCCGATGGTGCGGTCGGGCCGGGCGCACCCCGTCGTCGGTCACGTGCGTCTGGTCCTCGTCGTCGAACGGCGAGAGGCCCCGGCCCCTTCCGGGACCGGGGCCTCTCGACCGACTGGTGACGCGTCGGTCACTTCGTGATCTTCGTGACCCGACCGGCGCCGACGGTGCGGCCACCCTCGCGGATCGCGAACCGCAGACCCTCGTCCATGGCGATCGGCTGGATCAGCTCGACGGCCATCTCGGTGTTGTCACCGGGCATGACCATCTCGGTGCCCTCGGGGAGGGTGACCACGCCGGTCACGTCGGTGGTCCGGAAGTAGAACTGCGGACGGTAGTTGTTGAAGAACGGCGTGTGCCGGCCGCCCTCCTCCTTCGACAGGATGTAGACCGAGGCGTCGAAGTTGGTGTGCGGGGTGGTGGTGCCCGGCTTGATCACGACCATGCCGCGCTCGACGTCCTCGCGCTTCGTGCCGCGCAGCAGGAGGCCGACGTTCTCACCGGCCTGGCCCTCGTCGAGCAGCTTGCGGAACATCTCGACGCCGGTGACGGTGGTCTTGATGGACTCGGCGCGGATGCCGACGATCTCGACCTCCTCGTTGACCTTGACGATGCCACGCTCGATGCGGCCGGTGACGACGGTGCCACGACCGGTGATCGTGAAGACGTCCTCGACGGGCATGAGGAACGGCTTCTCGGTGTCGCGCTCCGGGGTCGGGATGTAGCTGTCGACCGCGTCCATCAGCTCGGCCACGGTGGCGCCCCACTTCTCGTCGCCGTTCAGCGCCGGGAACGCCGCCACGCGCACGACCGGGATGTCGTCGCCGGGGAACTCGTACTCGGTGAGGAGCTCGCGCACCTCCATCTCGACGAGCTCGATGAGCTCCTCGTCGTCGACCATGTCGCACTTGTTGAGCGCGACCACGATCGCGGGCACGCCGACCTGACGGGCGAGCAGCACGTGCTCACGCGTCTGCGGCATCGGGCCGTCGGTGGCCGCCACGACCAGGATCGCGCCGTCCATCTGGGCCGCGCCGGTGATCATGTTCTTGATGTAGTCGGCGTGACCGGGGCAGTCGACGTGGGCGTAGTGCCGCGCCTCGGTCTGGTACTCCACGTGGGCGATGGAGATGGTGATACCGCGCTGACGCTCCTCGGGAGCCTTGTCGATCTCGTCGAACGGCGTGAACGGGTTCAGGTCCGGGTACTTGTCGTGCAGCACCTTGGTGATCGCTGCGGTCAGCGTCGTCTTGCCGTGGTCGATGTGACCGATGGTGCCGATGTTGACGTGCGGCTTGGTCCGCTCGAACTTCGCCTTAGCCACGGTGGGCTCCTCCTGGTTGTTTCTTCTCGATTGACTCGTGTTGGTGGTGGTGGTGCGGGCCGAGGATCCGGGGCCGATTACTCGCCACGGACCTTCTTGATGATCTCGTCGGCGATGCTCTGCGGAACCTCGGCGTACGAGTCGAACTCCATCGAGTACGACGCCTGACCGGAGGTCTTGGACCTCAGGTCGCCAACGTACCCGAACATCTCAGAGAGGGGCACCAGGGCGTTGACCACGCGGTCACCGTGACGCTCCTCCATGTTCTGCACCTGACCCCGACGGCTGTTGATGTCGCCGATGACGTCGCCGAGGAAGTTCTCCGGCGTCGTCACCTCCACGGCGAACATCGGCTCCAGCAGCACGGGGCGGGCCTGGCGGGCGGCCTCCTTGAAGGCCTGGGTGCCGGCGATCTTGAACGCCAGCTCGGAGGAGTCGACGTCGTGGTAGGCGCCGTCCTCGAGGGAGACCTTGACGTCGACCATCGGGTAGCCGGCGAGCACGCCGAACTCCATGGCGTCCTGGGCTCCCTGGTCCACCGACGGGATGTACTCGCGCGGGACGCGGCCACCCGTGACGTTGTTGACGAACTCGTAGCCGGCGCCGGCGCCGGTCTCCGGGTCCACGCTGGGCTCGATGCTGATGATCACCTTGGCGAACTGGCCCGAGCCACCCGTCTGCTTCTTGTGGGTGTAGGAGTGGTTCGAGACCGTGCCGCGGATGGTCTCGCGGTAGGCCACCTGCGGCTTGCCGACGGTCGCCTCGACCCGGAACTCGCGCTTCATCCGGTCCACGAGGATCTCCAGGTGGAGCTCACCCATGCCGGCGATGATGGTCTGCCCGGTCTCCTCGTCGGTCTTGACGGTGAAGGTCGGGTCCTCGTCGGAGAGCCGCTGGATCGCCGTACCGAGCTTCTCCTGGTCGCCCTTGGTCTTGGGCTCGATGGCGACCTCGATCACCGGCGACGGGAAGCTCATGGACTCCAGGACCACCGGGCTCGAGGAGTCGCACAGGGTGTGACCGGTCTTGGTGTCCTTGAGGCCCATGACCGCCACGATCTGCCCGGCGCCGACCGACGCGATCTCCTCACGCTTGTTGGCGTGCATCTGGTAGACCTTGCCGATCCGCTCCTTCTTGCCGGTGACGGAGTTCAGCACGGTGGACCCGGCCTCGAGCTTTCCCGAGTAGACACGCACGTAGATCAGCTTGCCCAGGTGCGGGTCGGAGGCGATCTTGTAGGCCAGCCCCGAGAAGGGCTCGTCGTCGCGCGGGAAGCGCTCGATCTTCTCCTCCTCGTTGTTCACCTTGTGACCCTCGATCGCGGTGATGTCCAGCGGGGAGGGGAGGTACTTCACCACGGCGTCCAGCAGCGGCTGGACGCCCTTGTTCTTGAAGGCCGTCCCGCACAGGACGGGGTTCAGCTTGTCGGCGAGGGTCGCCCGGCGGATGCCGTCCTCGAGCTCCTCGACGGAGATCTCCTCGCCCTCGAGGTACTTGATCATGATGTCGTCGTCGGCCTCGGCGAGGGTCTCGAGCAGCTTCTCGCGGTACTCCTCGGCCTGGGCCTGGAGCTCGGCCGGGATCTCCTCGACGACGTAGTCCTCGCCCATCTTGGTCTCGCCGCGCCACACCAGCGCGCGCATGCCGACCAGGTCGACGACACCGATGAAGTCGTGCTCGGCGCCGATGGGCAGCTGGAGCACCAGCGGGGTGGAGTTCAGCCGCTCGACGATCATGTCCACGCAGCGGAAGAAGTCCGCGCCGGTGCGGTCGAGCTTGTTGACGAAGCACATCCGCGGCACGGAGTACTTGTTGGCCTGCCGCCACACGGTCATGGACTGGGGCTCCACGCCGGCCACGCCGTCGAACACGGCGACCGCGCCGTCGAGGACGCGCAGCGAGCGCTCCACCTCGGCGGTGAAGTCGACGTGCCCGGGGGTGTCGATGATGTTGATCTGGTGGTTCTTCCACCAGCAGGTGGTGGCGGCGGAGGTGATGGTGATCCCCCGCTCCTGCTCCTGCTCCATCCAGTCCATCGTGGCGGCGCCCTCGTGGACCTCACCGATCTTGTAGGTGATCCCGGTGTAGAACAGGATCCGCTCGGTGGTGGTGGTCTTGCCGGCGTCGATGTGCGCCATGATGCCGATGTTGCGGACCTTCTTCAGGTCCGTGGTGATGTCGACGGCCACTGAGGTTTCGTTCCTTAGGTCGAAAGTCGTCCGTGGGGGACGGGGGGCCCGGCGTCGGCCGGGCACCTCCGACTCACCAGCGGTAGTGGGCGAAGGCCTTGTTGGACTCGGCCATCTTGTGGGTGTCCTCACGCTTCTTGACAGCGGCACCCAGGCCGTTGGAGGCGTCGAGGATCTCGTTCATCAGCCGCTCGGACATGGTCTTCTCGCGACGCTCCTGGGCGTAGCCGACCAGCCAGCGCAGCGCGAGGGTGGTCCCCCGGTTGGGCTTGACCTCGATCGGCACCTGGTAGGTGGCACCGCCGACGCGCCGGGACTTCACCTCGATGGCGGGCTTCACGTTGTCCAGCGCGCGCTTGAGCGTGACCACGGGGTCGGTGCCGGTCTTGTCGCGGCAGCCCTCGAGAGCGGTGTAGACAATGCGCTGAGCGACCTGCTTCTTGCCGTCCTTGAGGACCTTGCTGACCAGCTGGGTGACGACCTGCGACCCGTAGACGGGGTCGACGTCGATCGGACGCTTGGGGGCGGGACCCTTGCGCGGCATCAGCTCTTCTCCTTCTTCGCGCCGTAGCGGCTGCGCGCCTGCTGACGACCCTTGACGCCCTGGGTGTCGAGGGTGCCGCGGATGATCTTGTAGCGGACGCCGGGGAGGTCCTTCACCCGGCCGCCGCGGACGAGCACGATCGAGTGCTCCTGCAGGTTGTGGCCCACACCCGGGATGTACGCCGTGACCTCGACGCCGCTGGACAGGCGCACGCGGGCGACCTTGCGCAGGGCGGAGTTCGGCTTCTTCGGGGTGGTGGTGTAGACGCGGGTGCAGACACCGCGTCGCTGGGGCGAACCCTTCAGGGCAGGCGTCTTGTTCTTCGACACCTTGTCCTGGCGGCCCTTGCGGACCAACTGCTGAATGGTGGGCACCGGGTGGTTCCCTCTCTGTCGGCTCTCACGGCCCGGCGCTTTGCCGGGCACGGTGGTGTTGCGTTGGATCGTGTGCCTGATGGTGTGTGCGCGGCCCGCTCCGGCCCCGTGGGACGGGGACCCTATTTCCGGGCACGCGCAACGGTCTGGATGTCCCAGACACGAGGAACGAGGCTACTCCGTCGCCGCACGCGGGTCAAAACGGGAAACCCCCGCGACGGCCGGGGTGTCCGCCGGGTTCTCGGCACGCTGCCGACCCCACAGGAACAGCCCCACGGACGCCAGGACGCCGAGCACGGTGACGCCTCCGCCGCCGATGAGCGTCCAGCGGGCCCCGAAGGTCTCCCCGACCCAGCCGACGAGCGGCGCTCCGGCCGGCGTCCCGCCGAGGAAGATCATCATGTAGAGCGCCATGACGCGACCGCGCATCCCTGGCGTGGTGTGCAGCTGCATGTAGGTGTTGGCACCCGTGATCATGGTGAGCGCGCTCAGCCCGAGCAGCGGGACGACGACGGCATAGGCGACGTACGACGGGACCAGCCCGGCGCCCACCTCGACGACGCCGAACACGAGCGCGGCGACGATGACGAGCCGCTGCCGGACCCGCTCCCGCCGGGCCGCCACCAGCGCACCGGTCAGCGAGCCCACCGCCATGAAGGTGCCGAGCAGCCCGTACTCACCGGGCCCCTTGTGGAAGACCTCCGTGGCCATCAGCGCCGAGGTCATCTGGAAGTTCAGGCCGAAGGTGCCGACCACGAAGACGATGCCGAGGACGAGCAGCAGGTCGGGTCGGTTGCGCACGTAGCGGACACCCGCCCGGATCATCCCCGGCTCGCGCCTCGAGATCTCGGGGGAGTCCAGCCGTCGGAGGTCGAGCGAGCGGAGCGCGGCGATCGGCGCGGCGTAGCTCGCGGCGTTCACCAGGATCACCCATCCGGTCGCGGTGGCGCCGCCGCCCAGCGCTGCGATGAGGAAGCCGGCCGCCGCCGGGCCCACGATGCGGGCCGCGTTGAAGCTGGCCGAGTTCAGCCCGACCGCGTTGCTGAGGTCGTCGACGTCGACGATCTCGGAGACGAAGGACTGTCTCGCCGGGGCGTCGAAGACCGCGGCAGTGCCGAGGAGGAACGCCAGCACGTAGACGTGCCACAGCTGCACCTGCCCGGTGACCGTGAGCAGGCCGAGCACTGCGGCGGGCAGCGCCATCCCCAGGTTCGTCAGCTGGAGCAGCCGATGCTTGGGCATCCGATCCGCTACCAGGCCCGCCACGGGGGCGAGGAGGAGGAACGGCAGGAACTGCAGACCGGTGGTGATGCCGATCGCGGTGCCGGAGTTGCCCGTGAGCTGGAGCACCAGCCAGTCCTGGGCGACGCGCTGCATCCAGGTGCCGGTGTTGGAGACGATGCCGCCGGCGGCATACCGGCGGTAGTTGGCGTTGGCGAGGGAACGGAAGGTGGGGCTCACGCGTGGGGTCAGTCCTCGGAGGCGAGTCGGTCGAGCAGGCGCGGCGTGGCGCAGCACGTCGCGCTCCTCGGGGGTCAGCTGGGTCAGGCGCCGGGCCAGCCAGGCATCGCGCCGCTCGCGGTCGGCGAGCAGCGTCGCCCGACCCCGGTCGGTGAGGGAGACCAGTGCCGCGCGGCGATCCGCCGGGTCGGCCCGGCGGCGGAGGTAGCCACCCTCCTCCAGGCAGGCGACCGTCCGGGTCATCGACGGGGCTGGACCTGCTCGTGCGCGGCCAGCTCCCCGAGGGTCATCTCCCCGTGGCGGTGCAGCGATCCGAGCACCGTCATCTGGCTGAGGCTCAGCTGGTTCTCGGGCTGACGCTCGAGGACCAGCCGGCGGCGCAGCCGCATCACCGAGAGCCGGAGCTCGGCGGCAAGGCCGGCATCGGTACGGGCGACGTTCTCGACGGTGGGCATGACACCGACCCTAACTAGTTACTTAGCCTAAGTATTCCCCGATCCGGCAGAACCTCGCTGATCCGGCAGAACTTCGGGCCCGAACTTCTGCCGGATCAGCGAACTTGTGCCGGATGGGCGAACTTCTGCCGGATCGGCGTGCTCGCGGTCAGGCGAGGAGCGCGGTGAGGGGTGGATGGCGAAGTAGACGAGGAAGAGCAGCGCCACCACCCACATCAGGCCGTGGATCTGGGAGGCCTTGCCCTTGACCAGCTTGATGACCACGTAGGCGAGGAAGCCGGCACCGATGCCGACGGTGATCGAGTAGGTGAACGGCATCAGCACGATCGTGAGGAACGCCGGGATGGCGATCTCCAGGTCGTCCCAGTCGATCCCCTTGACCTGCTGCATCATCAAGAAGCCGACCAGCACCAGCGCGGGGACGGCGGCCTCGCTCGGGATGATCTCGACCAGCGGCGCGAGGAGGATCGTCACCAGGAACAGCGCGCCGGTCACCACCGACGCCAGGCCGGTGCGCGCGCCCTCGCCGACGCCGGACGCGGACTCGATGTAGGACGTGTTCGACGACACCCCGGCCGCGCCACCGGCCGCCGCGGCGATCGAGTCGACGACCAGGATCCGCTGCGTGTTGGGCGGGATGCCCTCCTTGTCCAGCAGCCCCGCCTCGGCCCCAATGGCCGTCATCGTGCCCATGGTGTCGAAGAAGTCGGCCAGCATGAGCGTGAACACCAGCAGCACCGCGGCGATGAACCCGATGCTCGAGAACGAGCCGAACAGGCTGAACTCGCCCAAGGTGCCGAAGTCGGGCTTCGCGACGATCTTGTCCGGCCACGCGGGCACGTTGAGGTTCCAGCCGACCGGGTTGTAGTCGTCGCCGGCGCCCATCGGACCGATCTTGCCGATCGCCTCGACCACGATGGCCAGCAGCGTCGTGGCCAGGATCGAGATCAGGATCGCGCCGCGAACCTTGCGCACCCACAGCGTCACCACCAGGACCAGGCCGACGGCGAAGACCGCAACCGGCCAGCCGGCGAGCTCGCCGGTCCCGACCCCGAGCTGGACCGGCACGGGCGGCGCGCCGGTACGCCGTACGAAGCCGGCGTCGACGAACCCGATGAGCGCGATGAACAGCCCGATCCCCACCGAGATCGCGATCTTCAGCTGCGCGGGCACGGCGTGGAAGACCGCCTGCCGGAACCCGGTGAGCACCAGGACCAGGATGATGAGGCCCTCCAAGACGACCAGCCCCATGGCGTCGGCCCAGGTCATCTGGGTCGCGATGCCGAACGCGACGAACGCGTTCAGGCCCAGGCCGGTCGCCAGCGCCAGGGGGTAGTTGGCGACCAGCCCCATCAAGATCGTCATCACCCCTGCGACCAGGGCCGTGCCGGCCGCGATCGCGGTGAGGTTCGGTGCGTCACCGCCGCCGAGGTACCTTCCGTCGCCGTCCTGGACGAAGCCGAGGATGAGCGGGTTCAGCGCCACGATGTAGGCCATCGTGAAGAAGGTGACGATGCCGCCGCGGATCTCCCGCTCCACGGTCGAGCCGCGCTCGGTGATCTTGAAGTAGCCGTCGAGACCGCCGAGGCCGGGACGGCCTCCGGTGGTGGCGGCGGCAGGGTTGCCGAGCCCCTGGGCGCCGGTCGGGCCGGTGGACCTGTTCCTGTTCTGCTTGCTCACGGCGCGCAGTCTGACAGACGCGGACCGGGAGGGGGAGTACCGGCTCGCAGTGTGGCGTCGTGAGCCGAGGGCGTACCGTTCGAGGCGTGGACCCGCGCGACGAGCAGCCGACCCATCACGAGATCGGCAGCCGCACCTACCTCGTGGCCGACGTGGACCCCCTCGACGTCGATGGCGTGCGCACCGTCACGGTCGGTACGGCGCTGTGGTTCCTGGGCTTCCTCGGTCTGCTCCCGTTCTACGGCCGGCTGGCCGACGCCGGCCACACCTGGTGGCTGTGGTCATGCCTGGCCGGCACGGGTCTGGGGCTCTTCGGGCTCGAGTACTGCAAGCGGCGCCGCACCGCCCGCCGGGGCGCCAGGCGGCACTAGCCCGCTGGTACGACGCGCGAGGCGGCGTGCGCGAGCGGGGCGGAGCTCAGCGCAAGGAGAAGAGCTCGGTGTCGGACACCGAGTCGTAGACGTGGCTCGGGAGTGCCTGCGGACGATGCCGCTTGGCGAGCGTCACCTCCGAGTGCGCGCCACAGCCGTGGTCGAGGCTGACCACCTTGCCGTCGTCGTTGGCGTTGCCGTTGGCGCACACGCCGAACAGCTCCGACAGCGGGCCGGCAAGGCGCAGCAGGAAGCCGCAGGTGGTGCAGGTCGCCGGCGCGGCCTTCGCCAGCGGGGAGTCGGGGCCGCCGGCGCCGTCGTACCAGCGCTCGGCCGCCTGGTCCCGCCCCTCCACCGAGAGGGTCCGCACCCGACCCAGACCGAGCTCTCGGCCACCTCGCGCACCTGGGCCTTGTCGTCGGCGGTCAGCGGGTCGTCGCCGAAGGAGTGGGTCGGCACCAGCCGCGGGTCGTCCTCCTCGACCGGCAGCAGGTCTCCGGGCGAGAGATCGCCCGACTGGACACGCTCGCGGTAGGGCACCCACGCGGGAGCGACGATCGCACCCTCGCCGGGGATCAGCACGACCTCGTCGACGGTGACGGCCTTCTGCCGGGACGCTCGCGTGACCGTCACCGACCAGCGCCAGCCGCCGTAGCCGGCCCGCTCGCACGCGAAGAGGTGCGTGGCCACCCGGTCGCCAGTCTCCGGTAGGCAGCCGAGGTGCTCACCGACGTCGGACGCCGGCACGTCCTCGAGCAGCGCCGCACGCGCGAGATCACCCGCGGCGGCGAGGGTCGCGTCGAGCTTGGCGTGGCCGGCAGTCACGCGGCCCATCATGACTCATCGGCCCACGCCGTGTCGCGGCGAGGGGGCGGACCGCGCCCGGAGTCGGGGAAACGGGCAGGATGGGGGCATGACACCGCCGCCGACCGAGGAGCCGGGGAGCCGGCCGGAGGGGCCCGACCTCCACGTCGGGCTCGGCCGGACGACCTCCGGTCGGCGACGCACCAGCGTGGCGCTCCAGTCCGGTGCCCGGGCGACGGCCCGCGGCATGCGCGGGCTGGCCCGGGCCACGAGCAAGGCCTCCGGCTTCACCGTGCGCCAGGCCCGGCGCGCCGCCCGCGCCGAGGGGGCCGGCGACTCGGGGCTGTCCCGGCTGATCGAGCTGCACGCCTTCAACGCCGCCGGCGACGCCGCGGTGGCCATCTCCTTGGCGGGCACCCTGTTCTTCCAGGTGCCGACGGGCGAGGCGCGCAGCCAGGTGGCCCTGTTCCTCGGGCTCACCATGCTCCCGTTCGCCATCGTCGCGCCGCTGATCGGCCCCTTCCTGGATCGGTTCAACCACGGCCGGCGCTGGGCGATCGGCACCACCATGGCGATCCGCGGCTTCCTCGCCTGGGTCCTGGCCGGGGCGGTCAGCACCGGCTCCACCTGGCTGTTCCCGGCGGCGCTGGGAGTGCTGGTCTCCTCCAAGGCGTACGCCGTCACCCGGGCGGCCGCCGTACCCCGCCTGCTGCCGGGGTCACTCACCCTGGTGCGCGCCAACGGGCGCATCTCCCTCGCCGGCGTCGTGGGAGCCGGCGTGTCCGCCCCGATCGCCGCTCTGGCCAGCCTGGCCGGGCCGGAGTGGTCCCTGCGCTACGCCTTCGTGCTGTTCGTGGTCGCGACCGTGCTGGCGATCCTGCTGCCGTCGCGGGTCGACTCGGCTCTCGGCGAGGGGACGATGACGATGCTGCCCGGCGGCGCCGACGCACCACCGACCACCGGGCGCGGCGGCCGGCTGCGCATGCGGATCCCCGGGACGGTCTCGTTCGCGCTGCGCGCCAACTGCGGCCCGCGCTGGCTGTCGGGGTTCCTCACCATGTTCATGGCGTTCCTGTTGCGCGAGAACCCGATCGAGGGCTGGTCCACCGAGCTGCTCCTCGGTCTGGTCATCGGCGCGGCCGGGCTCGGCAACACCGTGGGCATCGCGCTGGCCAGCCTGCTCAAGCGTGTCAACCCTCAGGTGACGGTCGTGCTCACCCTGGCCGCGGCGGTCGCCATGTCGTTGGTGGCGGCGCTCTTGTACGGCGTCGTGACGGCGGCCCTGCTCGGCCTCACCGCCGGGCTCGCGCAGTCCCTGGCGAAGCTGTCGCTCGACTCCACCATCCAGCGCGACGTGCCCGAGCGCGTGCGCAGCGCCTTCGCGCGGTCCGACACGACGCTGCAGCTGGCCTGGGTGGTCGGGGCTTCGTGGGCATCGCGCTCCCGCTGCTGCCCCGGCTGGGCTCGGCGTCGCCTGCGGAACCCTGGCCGCGTGGCTGGTGTTCGTGCTGGCCACGGCGCCCGGTCGGCAACGGCGTACGCCGGCCCCGACGTTGGCGGGCTGACCGGCCTCAGCCGTCAAGCTCGCCGGCGAGCGCGTGCAGCAGCTTGGCGATCGGCCGCGCCGCCTTGGCGTCGGGGTGGCGGCCGTGGCGGTAGGTCTCGCTGAGACCGTCGAGGAGGCCGATGAGGTCCTCCACGATGGTGACCATCTCCTCGGGCTTCTTGCGCTTGGCGAGGGAGCGGTTGCGCTGCACCGAGGTCGGCTTGTCGAGCACCCGGACCTGGAGGGCCTGGTCGCCGCGGCGGCCCTGGGCGATCCCGAACTCGACGCGGGTGCCCGCCTTGAGCGTGGTCACGCCCTCGGGGAGGGCGTCGGAGTGCACATAGACGTCCGGCCCCTCCTCCTGCGACAAGAACCCGAAGCCCTTGTCGGCGTCGAACCACTTCACCTTGCCACTCGGCACGGTCCTGCCCTCTCTCACCTCGCGCGGAGCGGGCACGTCCCGTTCCACTGCTCACAGCCTAGAGACCAACGAGGGCGTCGGGCCATCCCATTCCCCAGGACGAGAGCGGCGGTCAGCCGGGAGCGACGTGCCCGGCGAGCCAGCCGGGGAACTCCTCCAGCGAGTCCAGGACGACGTGGGTGCCGGCGGCCATCAGGTCCGCACGGCTGCAGCCGCCGGTGAGCACCGAGAGGCTCAGTACGCCGGCCGCCAGGGCACCTTCGACGTCATGGACGTGGTCGCCGATGTACATCGTGCACCCCTCGCGGCGCAGCACGTCGGCCTTGCCCACGCCCCACACCCAGCCCTCCAGGTGGTCGATGTCGAGCCCGAGGTGGTCGACGTGCAGCTGCGCGTTGGGAGCGAACTTGCCGGTCACCACGACCACGCGCCCGCCGAGCCGGCGGACGGCGTCCACGGCCTCCCGCGCCCCCGGCAGGAGCGGCACCCGGTGGACGGCGTGGTCGGGGTAGAGCTCGCGGAAGCGGTCGCCCGCCCGCGCGATCGCCTCCGGCGCGAGGTGCTCGGCCAGCATCACATCCAGCGGCGGGCCGAGCCGGGTGGTCATCTCCTGCACCGGGAAGTCAACGCCGAGCTCCGCCCCCAGGGCCTCGAGCACCGCGACGAAGCCCGGGACGGTGTCGATGAGCGTCATGTCGAGGTCGAAGCCCACCACGAGCGGGTCGGTCGCCTCGGTCACGCCGCCGAGCGTACGCCGCCGGGCTCAAGGCCTCCTGCGACGTCGCCGAGCTCGCCACAGCCACCCCAGCCCGACCAGGGCGAGCAGCCCCCACACCGTCTCCCGCCACCACCAGAGCGGCGCCCAGCCCTGGAGCCCGGCCAGCCACCCGACCGCACCCCGGTGTGCGGGTCCGGCGAGTGCGGCGGCGGCCCAGGTCGAGCACCAGCTGCCCCGCGGGGGGTCGACGCGCCCGCCCACGGCTGCGTCGGCGGTGGTCACCCCGGCGCTCCCCGGGTAGGCCGGCTCCTGCCCGCTCCAGCTCACCGCACAACCGTCCGGGGTGCCGGCCGGGACCGCGACGGAGCGCACGACCCGACCGGTGTCCAGGTCCACCACCGCGTCGAACGCACTCGCCCCGTCGCCCCCTTGGCCGAGCCGGAGCAGGGCCTGCCTGCCGCCGGGCGCCACTGAGCCGGCCCACTGGTTTCCGAAGTCCGTGGGGAGGGAGAGGTCGCCCAGGGCCACCGGGACCTGGCGCACCTGACGGCCGGTCAGGTCGGTGACGACGATCCGGACGCCGGTGACCGAGTCAGGCCAGACCCCGAGGATGCGGAGCCAGGCCACGTGCCCGTCGTCGACCCAGCCCATCGGCCACCGCGTGCTCTCCTGCGGCGTGCGCAGCGGACTGACCGTGCCGTCCCAGCCGGCCACGACGGCGTTCACGTCGGATCGCCGCTCCCAGGTGGTGGCGAAGAGCAGCACCCGCTGCTCGTCGGGCGACCAGAAGCCGGGCGCCTGCTGCTGGGTCCAGTAGGGCGAGGAGCCCTCGACGTCGCTGGCGTTGGCGCCGATGTCGGTGAGGGTGACGCGCTGACCGGTGGTCAGGTCCCAGAGCGCGGGGTGACCGGTCTGCGCGTGCCCCGCCGGACCGTCGAACACGACGATCCTGCGGCCGCTCGGTGACAGCACCGGCTCGATGTCGAAGTCGTGCACGGGAGCCGGCGTACCGCACCGCCGGCGGTCACGGCCCACCAGGCCGAGAGCTGCTGCGACGAGGTCCTCCCCGAGCGCTCGACCAGCCCCGCGATCGGCCCGGGCCGGTCGGCCAGGCTGCGCCCCCACCACGGCACCTCGACGCGGGTCGGGTGGCCGTCGACAGTCGCGCCGGAGGGGTCCGCCGGCCCGACCGTCCAGGTGGCCGGCCACAGCCCGGCGACGGCGGCCCCCAGCCCCACGACCACCGCCAGGGACGCGGCGACGGCAGCGCGGTGTCGCGTCCGCCGGCGGCGGCCGGCCCGCTGCGCGGTCGCGGCGGCATCGTCCCGGACCACGTGCGGGGGGACGGCCACGACCAGGTCGTCGAGCAGCTCCTTGAGATCACTCATCGCGACACCTCCTCGGCGTACGCCGCCAGCAGGTCGGGTGCGAGCTCGCGCAGCCGGCCCAGGGCGTGTCGGGTCTGGGACTTCACCGTGCTCACCGAGCAGCCGAGCACGTCGGCGGTCTGGGCCTGGGTGAGGTCGTCGAAGAAGCGCAGCGAGAGCACGGCCCGCTGCTTCGGGGTCAGCCGGGCGAGCGCGTCACGGAGGACGACACGCCGGGTCACCGCCTCGGCATCGTCACCTGGCCCCGCCAGCTCGGGCCTCCCGTCGTCGGCGACCTCGCGAGGCCGGACCCGCCGCCGGCGCCAGCTGTCGATCGCCAGGTTGTGCATGACCCGGCGCGCGAACGCGTCGGGCGAGCCGCTCCGTTCCAGCGCGGACCAGCGGTGGGCGACCCGCGCGAGGGTCTCTTGGACCAGGTCCTGGGCCAGGTGCACGTCGGTCATGAGCAGGTACGCCGAGCGCGCCATCACGGCCGAGCGCGCGACGACCCACGCCTCGAAGCCGTCCGCCTGGTCCGTGCCCACGCCCCTAGTAACGCACGAGGGCCCCGCGGCGGGTGGAACCCGGCACCGGCCTGGTCCGGCCTAGTCCACGTCGTCGTCGACCCAGTCGAGGGTGCGCTGGACGGCCTTGGCCCAGCCGCGGTAGAGCCGGGCCCGGGTGTCCTCGTCGCCGCTCGGCAGCCAGCGCTGGTCCTCCGCCCAGTTGGCCTCGACGTCACCGGTCCCCGACCAGAAGCCGACCGCGATGCCGGCGGCGTACGCCGCCCCGAGCGCGGTCGTCTCGGCCACGCGCGGGCGGATGACCGGCACGCCGAGCTGGTCGGCCTGGATCTGCATGAGCAGCTCGTTGGCCACCATGCCGCCGTCGACCGTGAGCTCGACCAGGTCGACGCCGGCGTCGGCGTTCATGGCGCCGACGACGTCGCGGGTCTGGAAGGCGACGGCCTCGAGCGCGGCCCGGGCCAGGTGCTGCTTGGTGACGTAGCGGGTCAGCCCGACGATGGCGCCGCGGGCGTCGGCCCGCCAGTACGGCGCGAACAGCCCCGAGAAAGCGGGCACCACGTAGGCCCCGCCGTTGTCGTCGACCGCGCGCGCCAGCGCCTCCACCTCGGGCGCCTGCTCGATCAGCCCGAGGTTGT
Source organism: Nocardioides sp. (assembly GCA_041393675.1). Lineage (GTDB taxonomy): Bacteria > Actinomycetota > Actinomycetes > Propionibacteriales > Nocardioidaceae > Nocardioides. Next base: position 108,033 of record JAWKJR010000012.1, read on the forward strand.
CGCGCAGCCACTGCACCAGCGAGCCGGCGACCGCGATCGAGCCCTCGAGGGCGTAGACGGGCGGCTCCCCCTCGAGCTGGTAGCACAGCGTGGTCAGCAGCCCGTGCCGGCTGCGCACCGGCGCGGCGCCGGTGTTCATCAGCACGAAGCAGCCGGTGCCGTAGGTGTTCTTGGCCATCCCCGGCTCGAAGCACGCCTGCCCGAAGGTCGCCGCCTGCTGGTCACCGAGGATCCCGGTCACCGGCACGCCGTCCAGGCCGAGGCCGCGCACGGCGCCGTACGCCGCCGACGAGGGCCGGATCTCGGGCAGCATCGACATCGGGACGCCCAGGTCGGCGCAGATGTCGGCGTTCCAGTCCAGGGTGTCGAGGTTCATCAGCATGGTGCGGGACGCGTTGGTGACGTCGGTGGCGTGGACGCCGCCGTCGACCCCGCCGGTGAGGTGCCACAGCACCCAGGTGTCGGTCGTGCCGAGCAGCAGGTCGCCGGCCTCCGCCCGCTCGCGGGCTCCTCGACGTTCTCGAGGATCCAGGTGACCTTCGGGCCGGTGAAGTACGTCGCCAGGGGCAGGCCCACGCGGTCGGCGTACCGCTGCGGGTCGCCGGCGGCGAGCCGGTCGACGATGCCCTGGGTGCGGGTGTCCTGCCAGACGATGGCCGGGTGCACCGGCTCGCCGGTGTGCCGGTCCCACACCACGGCGGTCTCCCGCTGGTTGGTGATGCCGACGGCGGCCACATCGGCTGCGGTCGCCCCGGCCGCGGCGAGCGCGTCGGCGACCACCCGCTGGGTGTTGGCCCAGATCTCGGCGGGGTCGTGCTCGACCCAGCCGGCCCTGGGGAAGATCTGCCGGTGCTCCAGCTGGCCGGTCGCGACGGGCCGGCCGCCGTGGTCGAAGAGGATCGCCCGGGTGCTGGTCGTGCCCTGGTCGATGGACAGCACGTACGTCGGGTCGGCCATGCTCGCTCCTTCGGGCCGCTGTCGAGGTCCGGCCACCGTCGACCACCGGGGCGAAGACTAACAACCGCCGACGTCGCCCGACGTGCGGAAACGGAGCCACCGGGTCGCCCTCCGGTGGGTCCCTCAGCCCACGAGGCAGAACTCGTTGCCCGCGGGGTCAGCCATGCCGACACCGTCAGCGCATCCCGCGGTGACCCGATCGGCCCCGAGCGCGACGAGACGCTGGACCTCGGCTGCGAACGTCGAGCTGGCGGAGGGGGCGAGGTCGAAGTGGAGCCGGTTCCTGCCGAGCTTGGGCGCCACCGGCTCGCCACCCCAGGTGATCTTGGGTCCGCCGGCGGGCGCCTGGATCGCGGTCTCGCCGCCCTGGTCCCACACCAGGCTCCAGGCGAGCGCGTCGCGCCAGAAGTAGCCCACCTCGGCCAGCCCGTCGCCGGCCAACGAGCTGAAGAACGGGCAGCCGGCCAGGAAGTCGCCCCCGGGCTCGAGGACGCACAGCTCGTTGCCGTCCGGATCGGCGAGCACGACGTGCTCGGCGTCCGGCCCCTGACCCACGTCCAGGTGCCGCGCGCCGCCCGCCAGCGCGCGCCGGACCGCGGCCATCTGCTCGTCGACGGAGGCCGGCTTCAAGTCGGGATGCATCTGGTTGGGGCCCCACTTCTCACCGGCACCCGCCACGAACCGCAGGCCGAACCCCACCTCGGGCTGCGCCGTCAGCGCCGGGGCGTCCCGGTCGACCGTGACGTCTTGCCCGAGCAGCGCACCCCAGAACCCGGCCAGGCGCCGCGGGTCGGGTGAAGCGAAGGTCACGGCGATCAACTCACAACCCATGCGGGTCATTCTCCGAGGCGCTGACGCCGGGTCAACTGAGAAGCCGTCGGCCGTCCAGCACGTCGGAGTCGAGGGAGAGTACAGCTGCGGCGGCCCCAGACGGTTGTCGCGAGCGACCGGCGAGGCTCAGGTCGAGCAGTCGACCGCGATGGCAAGGGCGGCGCAGACCTGGCGCATCCGCTCCTCGGCCAGCCGACCGAGACGCTCGACGAGGATCGCGAGGGAGACGCTCTCGACTGAGTCGAGGTTGACCGCCGAGGGCAGCGGCACCGGGTCCGCGCCCGGTTCGAGGAGCACTTCGCTGGGAAGGTTCCGGATCGTCGTCGTGCATGGCGCGATGAGGGCTCGTCCATGGCGGGGGATGGCTGCGTCTCGAGACAGGACGACCACGGGTCGGCGACCGATCTCGGCCATCTCGCACCACCACACCCCCGCGCGGGAACGTTGGTCACGATGCTGCGGCCGCCCGACGGAACGACGCCAGGTTTCCCACTCGTCGGGCTCGTCGAGGGGGTGGGTGTCGTAGGCGGCGTAGCTGGCGTCCACTTCCGCCGCGCGATGCCGAGCCAGCAGGGCGGCGAGTGCCTCGTCAACCAACGCAGAGTCCGGCTTGCCGGACGCCTTTCGAGCGCTCGCCAACAGGTCTGTGTCCACCGTGGTGCTCAAGCGTGTGCGACTCATGCCACGATTATGCCACGGCGGACGTCGCCCCGCTCGCGAGGACGATGGGTGGCGGGCGGAGGCACGGCCTTCGTGGTGGCGAGCCCGGGCTGGGTTCTCGGCGGCGTGCTAGAGATCCTTCGCCAGCTCGAGCTCGTCTCGAAGTTCGATGCCGTACGAACCCGTTGTCGGGATCTCGGGTTTCAATGTCTGCCTGCTCCAGGTCACGGCCTGCGGACGGACCGCACAGAGCGCGAAAGCCGCGGCGCTGGTAGAAACGCAGTGCATCCATGTTGTCGTTGGTGGTGACCAGCCACACGCGGGCGCAGCCGGCCTGCCGAGCAGACTGCTCGACGGCGTCCACCAGTGCGGTGCCGATCCCCGGAGCTGGCGATGGGCGTGCAGGGTGAGCAGCTCGCACTCTCCGGCGTCGATCACGTAGGTCGCCACCCCCACCAAGTCGTCGTCACTCTTGGCGAGGAGGGTGGGGTGATCGAGCGAGCTGACCAGCTCGCCCCGCCTGGCAACCCGCAACGCGTTGCGCTCGGCCAAGAAGGCCTCCACCGCCGAGAGGTCCGCGGGTCGGCCCGGCTCCACCTTCATGACGTCAACCGTGCCATGCGGTCGGGAGGACACGTGTCTGGCTCGCGGCGCGATGACCGCGATGACGTGGCGGCCCATCGCGGTACGACGTGGCCGCCTTCGCGGCGCAGTGACACGGTCCAGCCCCGGCGGATCCGCGGTGTCGCTCAGCCTCAGGTGAATGCCGCACACTTGGGTGATGAGCGATCCGGACAGTGTGCGCTTCGTCGGAGGGGCGAACGTGCCCGCGAGGATGGGTAGGGCCAACGGGACCTGGCCGTTCGCCAGGCTAGACATCGGGTCGTTCGAGCTGAGTCTTTCCCTTGGGCCGCTTGTCACTGCCATTGGCGCGGAAAGCCTCGAGGCCACTCCGTCGACCTTGGCCTTGGCGTATCCCACGCGGGGTTGGTTTTCCGCGGGTGTGGGCTTCACCCGCCCCGACGGCGCAGACTTCTACTTCTGGACCTCGCGCGGTCAGCGGATCTTGAGCCTTCTCGAACATTGGGGCTACCCAGTGTCCAGAGAGTTGCGACCGGCAAAGAAGGCACATAGTCGACGCCATTGAAGCCCCGGCGGGGTTGGGTACGGCCCGCGGGCACACGCCACGCTGTAGGACATGGCCGCCTTCAAGGCGAAGGGTGCTGGTTCCAGTCAGCTGCCCTGTCCCTTCGGTCCTCGCGTCATCCAGGTACAGAGTCGGCGTAGGCGCGGAGCAAAGGCGCGATCGATGGCAGCATCGAGCTCCATCGCTCACGCGTTCACTTCCGGCTGGCGGGAGTCATAGGGCACCGGCGCACGCTACGCGGCGGATGGTGGCAGGTCGACAAAGGGTGCTTGTCGCGGTGCGCGCAAACCGTTGGACAGACCCACAACGCGCGTAAATGTACAATTTAGCGATCACGGCGTAGAGTGGCGCCATGAGCGAGACCACCGTGAGCAACGCACGCGCCCGGCTGGCCGATGTCGTCGACTCCGCCCGCGTCGGGCACGACCCTGTCTACCTGACCCGACGCGGCCAGCGGGTGGCCGCAGTGATCGACGCCGACGACCTCGACCGGCTCATTGCGGCCGCGGAGGATCTGGCCGATCTCGAGGCGGCCGCTGCGGCTCGAGCCGAGATGGCGGACGGCCAGCCGGCGATCCCCTGGGAGCAGGTCAAGGCAGACCTCGGCCTCGCATGACGTATCGCATCGAGGTCGCGCCGGCGGCGGTGCGCCAGCTGCGCAGGCTGGACCCTGCCGCCCGGCGAAGGATCCAAGCGGCCCTGGAGCTGCTCGGCGAACAACCGCGGCCCACCGGGGCCAAGAAGCTCGTCGGCGGAGACAGCGAATGGAGGGTGCGGACCGGCGACTACCGAATCATCTACGAGATCCACGACGAGGTCCTGCTCGTACTCGTCGTGGCCGTCGGACATCGCCGTGACATCTACCGGCGCCGCTGAAGGCGGTCAGGCTGCCCGTATGGCGGCGGTAGGGGGCAACTCGTCCGTGCGCGGATCGCCGGCGTAGGAACGCCCTGCGGTCCATGTCAGCAACATGAGGGGTCGAATCGAAGGTGCTGGCCAAGCTCCTCTCGCGTCGAGCGACTGTGTCCGCTGGGTAAACGGATAGGCGACTATGGAGGATGGCGCCTATGGATGACGTCAAGGACTTCCCCTCGCGGTCCTTCCTGAGGTACTGGCGAGCAAACCTCGTTTCGAGCTTCGGTACCTACGTCACGCCGTTCGCCTTGCAGGCGATGGTTGTTCTCACGCTGCACGGTTCCGCGGCCGAAGTGGGCTGGTTGAACTCGGTTCGCTGGCTGCCCTACCTGCTTGTTGGCGTCGTCGTCGGAGCACTCGTCGACCGATACCCACGCCGCCCGGTCATGATCGCCTCCGACTGCCTCGAAGCGATGCTGCTGGCGTCCATCCCACTGCTGTGGTGGATGGGACAGTTGACCTTCCCAATATTGCTGCTGGTTGTCCTGGTGTATGGCACAGCGTCTGTAGTCAATGGCGCAGCCGACATGGCCTTTCTGCCCCGGCTCGTGCCTCGAGAGCATCTGCAACGGGCTCACGCCAGAAGCGATGGCGCCGATGCCGTGGCGATGACCGCTGGTCCTGCCCTCGCAGGATTTCTGGTGAGGACAGTCGGCGCGCCACTCGCGGCCCTGGTCGACGCCGGGGGGTATCTCTACTCGGCTTTGATGCTCAGCCGGATCCGGCTCGAGGAGCCCGCACCAACCCGCCAAACGAAGCCCAGCGAACTCGTGAGGGAGATCCGAGAGGGCATCCGTTGGGTGTACCGCGGCTCGGGCCTGGCCACTGTGGCTATCGCCACTCATGTCTGGTTTGTGGGCAATGCCATCGTCGGAGTCGTGGTGGCGCCCTACGCGCTCGTGACCCTGAATCTCAACTCATTCCTCTTCGGCCTCGTCGGCACCCTGGCCGGGGTTGGTGCGCTGATCGGCGCAGGGATCACCACTCGCGTTGGTCTGCTGTTGGGGACAGGCCGCACCATCATTGCCTGCCACGCCATCTACGGCCTCGGCGTGGTCACGATGGTCGCTGCGACTGTCCCTCGTCAGCCGTGGCTCGCTTTCGCGCTCTTGGGCTCTGGTCAGGCGCTCTACGGTCTAGGATTGGGGATGAGCAACTCTCACGAGATGAGCTACCGGCAGCTCATCACCCCGGATGAACTCCAAGCGCGCACGAACACCACGATGCGATCGCTCAACCGCGCAGTCATCGTGATCGTGGCACCGCTGGCGGGGATCCTCGCTGACGCCTGGGGTATCGAACCCACGCTGCTCGTCGCTGCGGCCATCTTTGCGGGAGTCGCCTTCGGGCTGGCCCTTACCCCATTTCGCTCCGTACGCGCGCCCGTCTAAGCGACCGCTCATGGGATCCGCGCACCCGATGGGCGCCCGGCAGGCGGCGCTGTGACACGGCCGCGGGCGCACGCTACGCGGCGCTGTGACACGGCCGCGGGCCCACGCTTCGTGCCGGTAGAGGCACCTCGAGGTTCAAGGGATCGCAAGTGCGGACCGTTCGCCGTGACACGTGCTAGGTCAACCCAGCCCAGGGATGAATCGGTCCGACGAACTCATCACGAATGACCTCGGGGGCCAGGCACCAACCGCCCTGCGAGGCTTCCTTCCACGCATCGGTGGCGCGCACGACGTCCGCCACGGCTTCGTCGCTTCGCTCATCGAATAGGCGCATGACCTCATCGATCACCGCTTCCAGATGCCCTGCGTCGAGGCATGGCTCTTCGTGCGCAATTGGCGCGAAACGTGCGATCTTGACGCCATCAGGGACGGGCCAAACTTCGTTCAAGAAGATGGGCAGTCGATGGCTTCTCACTGAGCAGCATTGCGCCAGGTAGAGGAGGTTGTCGATGCGGCGTTGTGATGCGGCTGTGGAGCCTCGCAGCAGTGCCTCAGCGTGGGTAAGCAGTGACGACACCCAATGACTGTACCGACCGAACATCGGGCAGCCTGCCGCAGGCAGCGGCGCCCGGCAGGCGGCGGTTGGACGCGGGTGCTGTCTGGCTGCGCGGGGCCGTCGATGGGGAACTATGGGGGACTGAACACGCCACCGATCTCGTCATGCCGTCAAGCACATCTTGACGGTCCCATGTCGTCAAGATAACCTTGACGGCGTGGAGATCGCGTCGTCGGCCCGCAGGCACGGGATCAGCGACTCGGCGATCCTCCACGCGTGGGAGAACGCGATCAAACTGGCCGAGTACGAGTACGACGGCGAGGAGCGGTTGCTCGTGATCGGCCCCGACCCGGCCGGCAACCTGCTGGAACTCGTGGCCGTACCGGCAACCGAGCCGACTCGGGTCATCCACGCTGACCGACTTCGACCTAAGTTCTACGACGCGCTGTGAAGACGGTGATTGATGATGACGACCAAGACCAGGCGAGACGACACCGGCTTGGATTCCGTGGCACCCGATGCACTGCGCGACGCGAGCCACTTCCGCAGGATCATCGAGGCGAAGAAGGCTGTCGAGGCCGCAGACCGGGAACTGCATGCCGCGGTCGCAGCCGCACGAGCTGCCGGAGACTCATGGACCATCGTTGGCGCGGCCCTGGGGACGACCAAGCAGGCCGCATTCCAACGCTTCGCCAAGGACGACACCCAAGCCGACTGAGCCACGGATACGCGGATTCGCGGGCCCTGCGTAGCCGCCTACGCGGCGCTGTGACGCAGCGGAACCCGTTGTCGCATCGGACGCCATCGCCACCCCGAGCCCGCTAGCGTCTTCCCCATGACTCGGGTCGCTTCGTATGCCAGTGCTCTTTCCGCCGCCTCCCTGCTCCTCGGGGGAGTCGTCGCGTGCGGAGCGGACACGAAGCAAGTAGATGCGGCCCCGGCAACCCCGGCCTCCTCGTCAGCGGAGACTCCGTCGAGTGCTCCGACGAGTGAAGCACCCGCAGCGGCGCCATCGCTCGGCGACGACACGGAGGAGATGGCGGACGCGCTTCAAGGTGCTATCCCGGCGCTGAAGGTCCGCATCGAGATGAATGAGGACAACGATGCGAACGAGCTGTTCGGGCGTCCAGGCCAGTACGACCAAGTCACGTTCCTAGCCGACAGCCGCCTCGGTTGCGATGCCGCCGACGACTTCAACGAGCTCGACACGGTATGTGGCGTGAAGATTGAGCGGTGGCCGTCTGAAAAGGCCGCGAAGGCCCGTGCTCAAGACATTCAGCAGAAGTTGCGGGACTACGGGCTCGGAGCAGAGTGGGACTACTTGGTGGGCCGCCTCGTCGTCCGCGCATCGGGCGACTACAAGCCGTCGCTGGCCGAGGAAATCCAGCGAGCATCTGGCGCGGGTGACCCCGTCCTGCCGCCCAGTTGACGACGATGGAGGCGCCGCCTTCGCGGCTGAGCCCTGATCCACCGAGGTCGTCGGGCGGTGTGAGCGTGGCGTAGAACGAGAATGCCCTCCTGAGCAGGGATGATCGGGATTGCGACGTCTCGACCGTCCTCACCAGGAGGGGCACCTCGTAAGTGAAACCTTCTCACACGATCCGGCCTGTTTTCGATGACCCGAATCTGGTGTCGGCCGCGGGTCTGGTCCCGGCGCTGCGGTTGGCCGAGTCCGCGAGCTTCTACGAGCTGCTCGATGGTCTGTCGGTGCCCTCGCCGAACGCTGCTACGAAGGTCGCGGGTGTGGTCGGCGGGATGCTGGCCGGTGCCGACAGCATCGATGACCTCGACCTGCTGCGGCACGGTGGGATGGGTCGGTTGTTTGCCGGGGTGCGGGCACCCTCGACACTGGGCACGTTCCTGCGCACGTTCACCCACGGGCACGTCCAGCAGCTCGACAGTATCGGCGGCGGCTTGTTGGCCGGACTCACCGCGCGGGTGCCTGGCCTGCTCGACGGTGGCGGCCGCGACGGGATCGCGTTCGTCGATGTCGACGACACCGTCCGTGAGGTCCACGGCTATGCCAAGCAGGGCGCCGCGTTCGGCTACAGCAAGGTCCGCGGGCTGAACATCCAGCTCGCCACGATCTCGACACCCACCGCCGCGCCCCTCATCGCCCGCGCCCGACTCCGCAAGGGCAACACTGCCTCGGCCACTGGTGTCGGACGCCTGCTGGCGCAGAGCATCACGACAGCACGGGCTGCTGGTGTCGCGGGCAAGATCATCTGCCGTGCTGACTCGGCCTACTACGGGTGGGCGTTCGTGGGGACCGCGCTGCGGCACAAGTCTTGGTTCTCGGTCACCGCCCGGATGACGCCGTCGGTGACCGCCGCGATCACCAGCATCGATGCCGATGCGTGGCAGGCCATCGAGTATCCGAAAGCGGTCTTCGACGAGGCCGAGCAGCGGTGGGTCTCCGACGCCGAGGTCGCCGAGGTTCCGTTCACTGCGTTCACCGGTCGCCGCAAGGCCGAGCACGTGTCGTGTCGGCTGGTCGTGCGTCGCGTGAAGCGACTCCAGCCGCTGGCGTCCGACGGCACCGAGCAGGGCGAGTTGTTCGCGACCTACCGGCACCACGCGTTCATCACCAACAGCACTCTGGGCATGGTCGAGGCCGATCAGCGTCACCGCGACCACGCCCTGGTCGAGCAGGTCATCGCTGAACTCAAGGACGGACCGCTGGCACACCTGCCCAGCGGGAAGTACGCGGCCAACGCCGCGTGGGTCGCCTGCAGCGTGATCGCGTTCAACATTGCCCGCGCCACCGCAGTCACCGCCTTGATGCGCACCACCCGATGGGCGACGCTGCGGACCCGGATCATCAACCTCCCCGCCCGGATCGCCACCACCGGCCGCCGCCTGATCCTCCACCTGCCGACTCACTGGCCCTGGGCACCCGGATGGAACGCCCTATGGGCAGCCGCGACCGGTCCACCCACTACTGCCGCGACCTGACCACCCAGCCGCACGACGGCACGACCCGAGGACCTCGCAAGTGGAAGAGCCGGAGCCGACCGGCGAGTCAGCCACGCCCATTCCCCGAGTCGCGACACGATCCACCGAAATCACCGATCACGAATCAACGCCGGTGGATCCGGGCTGAGTGACATGGCCGCCTTCGCGGTGCTATGACGCACGTATCGCAGCAGATCCACTGAGCCCTGCGGCGCTTATGAGGCATGAATGCGTCGCTTGGGCGCTCCCACATCGACGGTCTAGAACGACGGTGAGAGGAGCTCGACGATCGAGATAAGTCTGATGCGTCCAGAGATGGCACAGGAACGGTCGGCGACAGTTAACCTGCGCGTCATGGCCGTCCCGCTAGAAAAGATTCTTGACCACATGGGCGATGACGTGACTTCCCTGGAGCTGATCCTCCGCGCTCACCTGTGGATGGAGACCATGCTCAATCGAGTTATCCAAAGCCGGTTAGTCAACCCAGAGGTCGTCAACGTGGATCGGATGGGGTTTGCTGCCAAGGTTGATCTCGCCCATGGTCTGGGTGGCGTCGAGCCGCAGAACGTCGCATGGTTCCGAACGCTCAACCGGATGCGAAATCGGCTTGCTCACGAACTCGATGGTGAACCGACGAACGACGAACTAGCGGAGCTTGCAGACGGAGCGCGCGGGTTGGTTGGGGATGTCGCCGAGGGCGTGATGGCTGTGCTTGGTGACCGAGTCGGCCGCGACAAGCTCCGAGTGGTTTTGCTATGTCAGATGCTTCTGCTTGAGCATTCAGCTCAGCACGAGACATGGCGCCGCAGCAATCAAGATGCTCTCGTTTCTTACCGCATCAATCGCGCGTTGATTCGCATCAGTGGCGAGGAGATCAGCGCTGAGCGCGACGAGGCGTTGCGGGCCGAGCACGCCATCCCCCCAGAGCCGCGACCCGGCGATGCGACAGACCCACCGCTCAAGGCGATGCTCGAACACACGCCGGCGTTCCAGGCCTTGGTAGATCGCATCTCGACAGCCTCACGCGTGGCCGAGTGACGTCGTAGGGAACCTGCGGGCGGTATGACCGATGGGCTCGTTGCCTTGTGAGTACCTCAGCTGTCGGCGGCCACGAGAAACTGCCCGGAGACGGCCACGAAGCTGCCCGCTGGCGGTCATGAGAACTGCCCACTGACGGTCATGGGGTCTGCCCGACACGACGTCGTCTGCTTCGCCCTGCGGGGTTGAGGCCCCTTCCTCGGGTGCGATGAGCGGTGCTGATGCGCCCG
>JAWKJR010000013.1:0-87121 GCA_041393675.1 Nocardioides sp.
AACGCTTGCGGCAGATCCGCATGGCCGCATGCGCCCGCAGGCATGAGAGTGCGTTGATCCCGCGACACTGCGCTGCTGGGATCGCGTCGGTAGGCTCCCGGGTCGAGGGGGTAGGGATGGAACCTCGATGGCGACCGCCACGTCTCAGGACTGTGCGCCTTCTTCTCATTGCGGTGCTGTTGACGACGGTTACTGCTTGCTCGGGGTCGAAACCGTCTGCCTCTCCGCCGACGCCGACCAAGGCAGCAGAAGAGACCTCCTCGACTGTGTCCTGGTCGATTCCGAGTGCCGAGGATGTCCTTGGCCGATGGCGTGTTGTCACCGTGCGAGGGAATGCGCCCCCAAGCGACTCACGCCGTGGCCTGACCATGACCCAAAGGGGAAACGACTACTGGGCAGCGTGGAGCGACGGGCTAAACACCCTGAGCGTTAGGTGGACGCTCACTCCAGCCGGCGTCTACCGAGTGTTCGATAGGACTTCGACCGCGGTCGGATGTATTGACGCCTCGTGCCGTCATCCCAGCGGTTTCGGCGTCTCCAACGCGCACGGTCTACGGATCGCCGGCGATGGCCAACTGATCTTCCTCGACGCCAAGGGCTCTGAACTCTCCCGGTACGAGCCACGCACCTGAGCCAGTCCGAGCCGGTCCGCCTCGGGTGCGCTTGACGGGTCGCAGGAGGCACGCTCATCGGCTGCGCTCGACCAGGACCACATCCGGGTGTAGAGCGGACCCGGCGCGGCCTCACACCACAGGTACCGGCTCTGAGGCAGCATGTCTTCCGTGAGCGAGTCGGACGCGAACCTTCCCCGAGGATGTAGACGACCGCCTGTGGATCCGGACGGCAGCATGCTCGAGCCCGGACTACCTCTACGGAAGATCCGCACGTTCCCGGAGCCGGATGGAGGGCCTTCTGTCCCCACAGGAGTCAGGACTTCTCCGTTTCGAGGGGCGACGTCGTCGAGGCCTCGGCGGAGGCTGAGTTGTGGATCGACGGATTCCTGCCGGGGCAACGAACCGCCTCCGCCCGACGACGAGGACCTGGAGCCGGTCTGGCGACACCACGTCGACGCATTCCATCGCACAGGAGTGTGGCGCAGCCCGAGTAGGCATCCGCCGCCCTGATCTCGGCAGATCCGGGCATCCGGTGGCCGCGCAACAGTGGGCTAGGTGACTCGGGCGCCCCAGCCGCGGAGCGACTCACGGATCGGATGTTGTCGTCAGGTACCCCCTCAGTGTGTGCGAACCGGGACGCACTCCATCCATGCGGTCGCGGATTTGGCGCAGTTTGCGATCGCGAACGGGGTCAGAAGTCGCCGGAGATAGCGCGAACCAGCCCGGTAGCGTGGCGGAGACACTGCACCTGACCCGGTGCATCGTCCCAGGCCAGACGGCACGAGGCCCGAACTCGTCCGAGAATTGCCGAATGACTGACCCGCGCACGTCAATGCAAGGGTCAGGGGTTCGAGTCCCCTCAGCTCCACCGAACCGCAACGCCCGTGGCCCGCCGGTCACGGGCGTCCGTGCGTCCGACGCCGCCTGCACAGCGCCCAGGCGGCGCCCACGCGATGAGGAGCACGAGGGCCACCGGCCGCCAGTACCACGTCCAGACCCGGGGTGACTTCCCCACAGCTGACGGACCGGACCAGCCTCCAGCGCAGCGTCGGCGATCTCGAGGCAGCTGGACTGCGCGCGATGGTGCACGGCGATGAGCGAGTCGAGCCGGTCGCCGGTCAGTGCCTCGAGGCGGACCTGGTGCCCGTAGCCCTGCTTGGTCGAGAACACCGGGGTCTCACCCCGCCACCCGATCGCGCAGACCGGGTCCAGGGCAGGTCCACCCGACGTACCTCGGCTCCGGTGGCCGGGTCGAACCAGCGCACGTGGGCGGTGCCCGCGCCGGCCCCGTCCACACCAGCAGCTCGCCCGTCGGCGCGGGTCGCCACACCCGCCGGCGCATGCCTCGACCACGGCACCGAGGGGCGGAGCGGCACCGGTACGGCAGTGACCGCGGCGCCCGGCTGCGCGACGGCGACGGCGATCTCGGGCGCCCCGTCGGGCCCGCTCCGCGCGACCGCGGCCACCCGACCGTCGGGCAGGAACCCAGCGGGCAGGCCACCTGCCGGCACCGCGGTGACGGCCAGTGTCCGGGCGTCGACGACGACCGGCTGGGAGCGCAAGCCGCGACGCAGTGACACCAGCATCGTCGACTGGTCCACCGACCACGCCACCACCTCGGCCTGCTGGGCCGGCCGAGGCCCATGCGGCCGAGCACCGGCTGGTCGCCCAGGTCGACGTCGCGGAGGTCCCCCGCCCGCAGGTCGTGGACCCGCAGGGCAGTGGCGTCGTCCATGGCGTCGGTGGACGTGACCAGGACCGTGCCGTCGGGGAGAGCGCCGGGGTCACGTAGCTCGAGACGGTCCAGGCCCGGCCAGTCGAGCTCAGGACCTCGTAGACCACGTTGCCGCCGTTGTTGTCCTCGAGGACCGTCGTGAGTGCCCCGGGCCGCCGCGGGAGATCGGGCGCCCCGCGCACGAAGCCGACCCGCTGAGGGTAGCCGCCGTCCGGCGCCCAGGGCATCGCGGCCGCGAGCCGGGCTGGCAGCCCCGGGAGCATCGTCAGCGCCAGGAGCGCGAGCGCCGCCAGCCAGCCGGCCGCGAGCGCGCGCCTCAGCACGCCGTCGCCCCCGCTGCCTCCCCCACGGGGCGAGGGTACCGGCCAGCGCGTGGGGACGGCTCAGCCCAGGTCGCCGAGCAGTCGGCCGCTCGCGGCCAGCCGCTTGCGGCAGGTCAGAAGGCCCGGTAGGTTGCCGGGCTCTCGCCGCGGCGGGAGGCGACCTCGATGATCCAGTACAGGTCGGCGGCTCGGGCGCGCTCCTCGCAGCTCGTCGACGGAGGCCCGCTCGGGCGCCGGCAGCCGGGGGTCATGGCGGTGATGGTGGCGTCGACGAATGGCAGACCTGGCCCCTTGCGCACCAGCTTGCCGAGATCCTCCACCGGGTGACCGGCATGGGCGAACTCCCAGTCGACCAGTCCGGTGACCTCACCGGACTCGGGGTCGCACAGGACGTTGCGAGGCGCTCAGGTCGCCGTGGACCAGGCAGGCACGCGGGCTCACCTCCAGCAGGGTTTCGGCACGCGCGCAGAGCAGCCGCACGGCGTCGGCCTCGTGGGGGTAGAGCAGCTCCAGCTCGGTGTTGCGGTGCAGGTGGTCGAACCAGCCGACCAGCGACTCGGCGTGCTCGGGGTAGGGCCCGAGAGTGAGCCGGTGGTCCAGGAAGCTGCCCACGCCGGTCAGCGCGATGCCGGACAGCCGGCCCAGCGCCTCGCCCAGGCTCGCGCCCAGGCGTCGCTGCAGCGCGTCGGTGGCGGTGGGGAGGACGTCGACCAGCGGGACGCCCGGCAGCCGGGACATGACGAGCAGGCCGGTCTCAGCGCCGTACTCGACGCTGCGCCACTCGACCAGTCGGGGCGCGGGAACCAGCCCGGACACCAGCCGCAGCACCCCGGTCTGCACGCCGGGTGCTTCCGGTCCGCGGCGCCTGTGCCCGGCGCCGTAGATCCGGAGAACGACCTCGTCGAGCGGCGCTGCTGCGTCGCCGTCCGGTCTGGCGAGGAACATCTCCCCGGAGTGCCCGCCCGGGAGCGGGCGGAGGTCGTGGTAGCCGCGGACCGTTGGCACCGACGTGCTCATGCCTCCAGTGTCGCCAGCGTTCGGCCCCACCTCCAGCCCCCGCGTGGCCCAGTTGTGCCGAGCATCCGTGCGGGGCACGATGCGCGCATGCCGACCGACCTCCGCTCCGCAATCGCGCGGCGCCCGGTCGTGCTCGACGGGGGCTGGCGACTCGGCTGGAGGCCCGCGGCCACGACCTCTCCGACCAGCTCTGGTCGGCCCGGCTGCTGCTGGACGAGCCGGAGGAGGTTCGGGCCGCCCACGCCGACTTCTTCGCCGTCGGCGCGGAGGTGGCGATCACGGCGTCCTACCAGGTGTCCTTCGCCGGCCTGGCCGCCCGGGGAGTCGACCGCGCCGGCACCGAGCGGCTGCTGCGGTTGAGCGTGACGCTGGCGCGCGAGGCCGCGGAAGCCGCGGGTGACGAGCGTTGGGTCGCGGCGTCCGTCGGGCCCTACGGCGCGGCGCTCGAGGGAGGGCAGGAGTACGTCGGCGACTACGACCTCGACGGGGCGGGTCTGCGCGCCTGGCACCGGCCGCGCCTGGCGGTGCTCGCCGAGGCCGGGGCGGACCTGCTCGCGGTCGAGACGGTCCCGAGCCTGGCCGAGGTGGAGGCGGTGCTCGCGGAGGTCGCCGACCTGGGGTGCCCTGCTGGCTGTCGCTGACCGCCGACGGCGACCGGACCCGGCGCGCCGAGCCGCTGACCGAGGCCTGGGCGATGGCCCGGGAGGTGCCTGAGGTGCTCGCGGTCGGCGTGAACTGCTGCACCCTCGAGACGGCTGCGGCGGCGGTGGCGCCGGCGCACGCCGCGTCGGGACGGCCGGTCGTGGTCTACCCCAACAGCGGCGAGGGCTGGGACGGCGCCCGCCGGGACTGGTCGGGGTCGGCGACCTTCGACCCCGCCGCGGCGCTGGGCTGGGTGGCCGACGGAGCCCGGCTGGTCGGCGGCTGCTGCCGGGTCACCCCGGCCCAGATCGGCGAGCTGGCACGGCTGCTTCGCGGCGCCGAGGGCGCGTCGTCGGTCAGGTAAGGGTGAGGCCGCCGTCGACGGGGATGGTCTGCCCCGTGACGTAGCCGGCGGCCGGGGAGG
Organism: Nocardioides sp.; assembly: GCA_041393675.1. Lineage (GTDB taxonomy): Bacteria > Actinomycetota > Actinomycetes > Propionibacteriales > Nocardioidaceae > Nocardioides. The sequence goes on from JAWKJR010000013.1 coordinate 4,756, forward strand.
CCAGCCACACCGCGGTCGCCGCCAGCTCGCGCGGATCGCCGCGACGCCCGGCGAGGATCCGCCACGCCATGGCGTCGAGGTACTCCGGGGATACTGCTCGGTCATCTCGGTGTCGAAGAACCCGGGCGCGAGGGCGTTGACCCGGATGCCCCTGCGGCCCGTCCACTGCTGGGCCAGGTCGCGGGTCAGCCCGATCAGGCCGGCCTTGCTGGCGGAGTACGCCGCCTGCGGGAGCCCGGCGGTGGTGAGCCCGAGCACCGAGGAGATGTTGACGATGCTCGAGCCGGGCGCCATGACCCGGCCGCAGGCCTGGGCCATCCAGTAGCAGCCGTTGAGGTTGACGTCGATGACCTGGCGGAACTGCTCGGGCGTCTCCTTCGTGGCAGGGACCGCGGTGCCGACGCCGGCGTTGTTGACCAGGACGTCGACCCGGCCGAGCTCGGCGACGGCGAGGTCGACGAGGGCCTGGCACTGGGCCGGGTCGGTCACGTCCGTGGGGAGGGTGACGGCGCGGCGACCCGCGGCCTCCACCAGTGCGGCGGTCTCGGCCAGCCGATCGGCTCGGCGCGCACCGAGCACGACGTCGGCACCCGCCTCGGCGAAGGCCTGGGCGAACGCGACGCCCAGCCCGCTGGAAGCGCCGGTGACGACGACGACCTTGTCGTCGAGGCGGAACAGGTCGGTCACGGTCTCACGGCTGGTCACCCCACGATCATGCCCGGTCCTGGCGTGCCGCTGTCCAGGTGTCTCGGCGCGGACCATCCCCTCGCCAGTCCCGAGTGCCGGACGGTACGGTCCGGACATGACGGCACCGGTGATCGAGCGCTGGGCCGACGGAGGCGGTGCGGGCGGGGATGCGCCTCGCGTGCTCGTCCTCCCGGGGTCGCGGTACCCGGCACACCGCCCTGGCCTGGCCTGGCCGATCAGGGCGCTGGAGCTGCAGGGCTGGCAGGTCTGGTGCGCCGCCTGGGAGCTGGCGCGAGACGCCACCCGGGAGGAGTGTCAGGTCACCGTAGACGCTGCCGTGCAGCGGTTCCTGGACGTGACCGGGTCCCAGCCCCAGCTGGTGCTGGCCAAGTCTGTCGCCACGCTGGCCGCGCAGTGGGTCGCCGAGCAGCACGTGCCCGCCGTCTGGACGACGCCGTTGCTCCACGACGACGAGTGCGTGGCCAACCTCGCCCGAAGTTCCGCACCCGGGCTGCTGGTCGCGGGCTCGCGCGACCACACGTGGGACGACGCGGCTGCCCGGCGGACCGGCAAGGAGATCCTCGTGGTGCCGGGAGCCGACCACGGCTGGCAGACCGGTGGCTGGCACACCGAGCTGGGGGCTGTCGGAGAGGTCACCGCCGCCGTGGCGGACTTCGCGGCCCGGGTGCGCCCCTGACGCTAGCCGGCCGCGCGGGGCAGCGTCCGCACCGATCTCGACAGCAGGGTGGCGACGACCACGAGAGCGAACAGGACGCCACTTGTCACCAGCACCGGCTCGTAGCCGAACGCCTCCCCGAGCGGACCGTAGGCCAGTTGCCCGACCGGCATGGCCACGAAGGACCCCAGCGCGTCGTAGGAGAAGGCGCGCGAGAGCATCGACTCCTCGATGTTCTCCATCATGGCGAGGTTCCAGCCCAGGGAGAACACCTCGAGCCCCGCACCGGCGAAGAGCGAGGTGACCACCAGCAGCGCGACATGAGGGTGCACCCCCAGCACGGTCATGGGGACGGCGACCGGGAGCATCCCGATCATGCCGGCGAGCAGCGGCCGGAGGAGCGGGACGCGCAGCAGCACCACACTGGTGAGCAGGAGGCCGAGCGCCTCCGCGGAGAGCACGTAGCCCCAGGCCTGGCGGCCGATGGTCTCCTGCGCGAGCGCCGGGCCGAGCGTGAGCCACGCCCCGCTGAGGACGGCGTTGAGGACGCCGAAGGCGAGCACGACCGCCCATAGCCAGGTCGTGGCGCGGAAGAAGGCCCAACCCTCGCGCAGCTCTCGGACCGTGCTGGCGGGCGCGACGGTGGGCTCGCGCGCGGGGATCCGCACCGGCAGCAGGAACGCCGCGGACAGCAGCCACGTCGCCGCGTCCACCGCCAGCGCCCAGCCGGAGCCGATCGTGACGACGATCAGCGCCCCGAGGGTGGGGCCGAGCACGGTGAGGCCGTTGCGGGACAGCGACATCAGCGCGTTCGCCGGCTGGAGCTGCCCGCGCGGCACCAGCTGCGGCATGACGCTGGCCATCGCGGGGAACGACATCGCCGAGACTGCGCCGTTGACCGCCGAGAGCACCAGCAGCATCCACAGCTCCGCGACGCCGGTCAGCACGAGGACGGCGATCGCCCCCTGGGTGAGGGCGGACGCGACGTTCGACACCTGGAGCACGAGGGTGCGGGGGAGCCGGTCGGACACGACGCCGCCGTACAGCAGCAGGACGACGGTCGGGATGGTCCGCGCGGCCAGGACCTGCCCCAGCGCGGTGGCCGACCCGGTGATGTCGAGGACCGCGAAGGTGAGGGCAATCCCGGCCATCATCGAGCCGAGGGTGTTGACGAACCGCGAGGCGTAGTACCAGGCGAAGTTCGCCGACCGCAGCGGCGCGAGCGCCGCCCGCCAGGTCACGAGCCGGCCGGGTCGGCCCGGTGCGCATCGGCGGCGGCCTGGATGCGGGCGACGTATTCCGACCACCACGCCGCGTCGCCCAGCCCGACGCACTCACCGAGATAGCCCAGCTCGATGCCGGTCAGGTGCTCGACCAGGCCGAGCAGATTGGTGCCAGAAGGCGTGAGCGGCCGGCGTACGTCGTACTCGCCGAGGCCGTCCAGGGCCCGCACCAGGGACGCGCGTGCCTGCGCCAGATAGTGCTGGACGTCGGCGGCGAGCCGGGCGGACGGGATCGCGTCGGTCACGCGAGCACGCTACCGGCCCGGGGCCCTCGCGGTCGGTGTGCCGGGGGGACCCGGGTCGAACCCTGAGCCGACCCGGAAGGCGCCCTGGGAGGGGAAGATCCGGGCCGGATCGTGTGCTGAACTGGGGGGAGACCCGGGGGAGACGACACAGGAGGTTGCCGATGAGCACCAGCCACTACCAGACACCGCAGCCCTCGATCACGCCCCAGCAGGAGCGGACCTGGGGGATGCTCACGCACGCCATCGCGCTCGGGGCGATGGTGGTCAGCGCCGGCACCTTGGGCTTCGTGGCCTCGCTGGTGATCTACCTGTCCTACCGCGACAAGGGGCCCTTCGTGCGCGCGCACGCGGCCAACTCGCTCAACATCCAGATCATGACGGGCATCGGTCTGGTGCTCTCGGTGATCGCGATGCTGCTGCTCGTCGGGTTCGTAACCTACTTCCTGGTCCTGGGCGTGGCGTTCGTGCTCCACCTCGTCGGCGCGGTCAAGGCCAGCTCCGGACAGTGGTGGGAGCCGCCGCTCACGCCGCGCTTCGTGCGCTGACCGGCGTACGCCGGAGTCACTGCTTCACCATGTTCAGTGGGTGAGATGTCACTTCTCGTGTCATGCATGACACGAGAAGTGACATCCCGACGACATACCGTGATGAAGCTGGGACCCGGGTCGCGGTAGACTGCCACCCATGCAGCGGTTCCTGCTCCTTACCTAGCCGCGTCGAGACGCCCACGTCGACGCGGCTGCCCCTCGTGCCCGAGGGGCTTTTTCATGCCCCGAGCAGATCCCAGAGCGAAGCGAGAGAGACCGATGAGCGAGCAGGACCAGCGCGACGCGTACGACGTCGCGGCCATCGAGGCCAAGTGGCTGGCCACATGGGACGAGCTGCAACCCTTCACCGCCGACGACGCGGCGATCCTCAGCGGCCGCAAGGAGAAGCGCTACGCACTGACGATGTTCCCCTACCCCTCGGGCGACCTGCACATGGGTCACGCCGAGGTGATGAGCCTGCACGACGTGATCGCACGCTACTGGTGGCAGCGCGGCTTCGAGGTGCTGAACCCCATGGGGTGGGACTCCTTCGGCCTGCCGGCCGAGAACGCCGCCATCAAGAACGACGAGCACCCGGCGACCTACACCTACGCCAACATCGAGACCCAGTACCACTCCTTCCAGAAGCTGGGCGTCAGCTTCGACTGGACCCGGCGGCTGCACACCTCCGACCCGGAGTACTACCGCTGGACGCAGTGGCTGTTCCTGCGATTCCGGGAGCGGGGCCTGGCCTACCGCAAGAACTCCTCGGTCAACTGGTGCCCCCAGGACCAGACCGTGCTGGCCAACGAGCAGGTCGTGGACGGCCGCTGCGAGCGGTGCGGCGCGGAGGTCACGAAGCGCGAGCTGACCCAGTGGTACTTCAAGATCACCGAGTACGCCCAGGAGCTGCTGGACTGCCTAGACGACCTGGAGCCGACCTGGCCCGACCGGGTCGTCACGGCGCAGCGCAACTGGATCGGGCGGTCCGAGGGCGCCCACGTCGACTTCACCATGCACCTGGCTGACGGCACCGACCGTGAGGTCACCGTCTACACCACCCGCCCGGACACCCTGTTCGGAGCGACCTTCATGGTCGTGGCGGCGGACGCCGCCCTGGCCGTCGAGCTGTGCGCGCTCGACCATCGGCAGGCGCTGGAGGACTACCTGGTGCAGGTGCGTCGGGAGACCGACATCGACCGGCTGTCGATCGAGCGGCCCAAGACCGGCGTCGACCTGGGCATCACCGCGACCAACCCGGTCACCGGGGAGCGGATCCCGGTCTGGGCCGCCGACTACGTGCTGGCGGACTACGGCACCGGGGCCATCATGGCCGTGCCCGCGCACGACCAGCGCGACCTGGACTTCGCCAAGGCGATGGGTCTGCCGGTGCGCCGCGTGGTCGACACCGGCGAGGACAACCCGGAGGACACCTACGTCGCCACCACGGGCGACGGCGTGTACGTGAACTCGTCGTACCTGGACGGTCTGACCGACAAGGCCGCCGGCATCCGCGCCATCATCGAGCGGCTGGAGGCCGAGGGCCGGGGCCAGGGCGCGGTGAACTTCCGGCTGCGCGACTGGCTGCTGAGCCGCCAGCGCTACTGGGGGGTGCCGATCCCCATTGTGCACTGCGGGGCCTGCGGCGAGGTGGCCGTGCCCGACGACCAGCTGCCGGTGACGCTGCCGGAGCTGCGCGGCGCCGATCTGAAGCCCAAGGGCGTCTCCCCGCTGGCGGCGGCCGAGGATTGGATCAGCGTCCGGTGCCCGAGCTGCGGCGGCCCCGCGAAGCGGGACAGCGACACGATGGACACCTTCGTGGACTCGTCCTGGTACTTCCTGCGCTTCTGTAGCCCGAACGACCACACCCAGGCGTTCGACCCGGCGCTGGTCAACGCGTGGGGACCGTGCGACATCTACGTCGGCGGTGTCGAGCACGCCGTCCTGCACCTGCTGTACTCCCGGTTCTTCACCAAGGTGCTGGCCGACATGGGCCTGCTGGACTTCCGCGAGCCGTTCTCGGCGCAGCTGAACCAGGGCATCGTCATCAACCAGGGCAAGAAGATGAGCAAGTCGCTGGGCAACGGCGTCAGTTTGGGGGATCAACTATCGGCGTACGGCGTGGACGCGGTGCGGCTGACCCTGGTCTTCGCGGGGCCCCCGGAGGACGACATCGACTGGGCCGAGGTGTCGCCGGCCGGCTCGCTGCGCTTCCTGCAGCGCGCCTGGAGGCTGGCGGGCGACGTCACGTCGGCACCCGGGGCGGACCCCACAGCCGGTGACCTGGCGCTGCGCAAGATCACCCACAAGACCCTGGCCGACGCCGCCTCCCTGGTGGAGGGCTACCGCTTCAACGTGATGGTGGCTCGCGTCATGGAGCTGGTGAACGCCACCCGCAAGGCCATCGACACCGGATGCGGCCCGGGCGACCCGGCCGTACGGGAGGCCGTGGAGGCGGTGGCCGTGATGCTGTCGCTGGTGGCGCCGTACACCGCGGAGGAGATGTGGGAGCGGCTGGGCCGTCGGCCCTCCGTCGCGCGGGCGGGCTGGCCCGAGGTGGACCCCGCCCTGCTGGTGCAGGACTCGGTCACCGCGGTGGTGCAGATCCAAGGCAAGGTCAAGGCTCGGCTGGAGGTGTCACCGGAGATCTCCGAGGCTGACCTGGAGGCGGCGGCGCTGGCCGACCCCGCGGTTCAGCGCGCGATCGACGGGCGTGCGGTGCGCAAGGTGATCGTGCGCGCGCCGAAACTGGTCAACATCGTCGTGGCTTGACCCTCGGGGCCCGACGCGCGTCAGCCCGCGTGCTCCACGGTGGCGTCCGGCCCGGGGAAGACCAGGCTCTCGTGCCCGTCGTCGGACCACCGCACGAGGTACGGCGGCCCGCCGTCGACCCCGCGCACCTCGAGGATCTCTCCGTCCCGGACGTGGTCGTCGACGTGCTGACCGTGGACGACCAGGCGGTCACCCTTGGCGGCGTACATCGCTCCTCCTGACCGGAGGCCGCCCTGGCCACGCCGACCGCGGGCGGCCGTCTCGACTCCAGCATGGCGCGCCGCGATCCGCACCGCCAGGGCCTGCCTCACACCCGGGTGTGGTCTACCTCCTGGCGCCGCGTGGTCAGCGGGTGCACGATGGCGGAAGAAGCCATCCACGCGCCGTCGTGGGGCTGCCACGACGGGCCGACCAGGGGAGGACGTCGTGACCACCACCAAGAGCTGGCGGGTCGACCTGTTCCTGTACGAGGAGGGGGACCACACCAAGGCCGACGCGGTGCTGCACACCGATGCCGGCACCGAGCTGCGGTCCAGCGGTGTTGCGCGCAAGCACCCCGCCGACCGCGAGGTGCCCGAGATCGGTGACGAGCTCGCCGCCTGCCGCGCGTTGAGCGAGATGTCGCATCGGCTGCTCATCGCCGCGACGAACGACGTCGAGGAGAACGTCGGAGCCGCGGCGTCCCTCGAGGTGTGACCGTGTGATCATGCCGGGGTGAGTGGCTCCGACCCCGGTGACCTGCGGCCCTTGGCGGGTGAGGGACGCTCCACGGGCCGACGCTGGCCCCGGCCGCAGCTCGTGGCACCCAGCACCGAGCCGCCGGCTCCGGCCGTCGCCGGGATCGACGCGCACAACCACCTGGGCCGCTGGCTGTCGGCCGACGGCTCCTTCGTGGGTGGCCCGCTCGACGAGCTCGTCGAGCTGATGGCCGGGGCCCAGCTGACGACCGTGGTCAACCTCGACGGGCGCTGGGGGGAGGAGCTCGAGGAGAACCTGGAGCGCTACGACCGGCGCGACCCGCGGCGGGTCGTGACCTTCTGCCACCTGGACTGGCGGCTGCTCCAGCTCGGGGATGCGGCGTCACCGGAGTGCCAGCGTGTGCTGGCCGAGCAGCTCGCCGACAGCGCCCGCCGCGGGGCGCGGGGCGTCAAGGTGTGGAAGGACCTCGGGCTCGGGGTGCGCGACGCCTCGGGCGCCTTGGTGCTGCCGGACGACCCGAGGGTGGTCGGCGTGCTGCGCGTGGCCGGCGAGTTGGGGCTGCCGGTGCTGATCCACACGGCCGACCCGGTGGCCTTCTTCGAGCCGCTGGATGCCGACAACGAGCGGCTCGACGAGCTGACCGCGATGCCGTCGTGGTGGTTCGGCGGTCCGGGCTACCCCACCTTCGAGCGACTCCTGGCGGCCCTGCATGCGCTCGTCGCCGCCTGCCCCGAGACGACGTTCGTCGGAGCTCACGTCGGGGGCATGCCGAGGACCTCGGCGCGGTGGGCAGGGCGCTCGCGACCCTGCCCAACTTCCACGTGGACACAAGCGGCCGCCTGGGCGAGCTCGGCCGGCAGCCGCGACGGTTCCGGGCGCTGGTGGAGGCGTTCCCCGACCGGGTGCTGTTCGGGACCGACTGCTTCCCCCTGGACGCCGCCGCCGTACGCCGCTGGTGGCGCTTCCTGGAGACCGCGGACGAGCACTTCGACTACGGCGAGCCGGGTCGGCCGCCGGAGCAGGGCAACTGGCGCATCAGCGGCGCCGCGCTTCCGCGCACGCTGCTGCCCGCGCTCTACCGCGACAACGCCGCCCGGGTACTCGGCCTCTAGGCGCGGAGGGGGCGCGGGTCAGCGAGGCAGGCGCGTCACCGCGGCATGCGGGCGCCGAGCACGACGCCCGAGCCGTGGGTGAGCTCGACGCTGACCAGGCGGTCGTCGCCGAGCACCGCGCTGCGGATCTCGGCCATCCGGGCGCGGTCCGCCTCGGCGAGGTAGTCGGGGGGAACCATGTCGTCGAGCACGAGCACGCCCTCGTCGGCCAGGGAGTCGATGGTCGTGTCCAGTCCGTACCACTTGCCCGCCGGAGCGTCGGCGAACACGAGCTGCCAGTACCGCCCGGCCTCCATCACCTCGAGGGCGTCGCCGTGGACGAGGTGCACGTTGGCGGGCCAGGCGTGGCTGGCGGTCAGCCCGTGGAGGCCCGCGTCGATCTCCACGGAGGTGATGGTGACGTCGGTGCGGCCACGGAGTCCGTGCACCAGCCAGGCGACGCCGACGCCGCCACCCGTCCCGAGCTCGAGGATACGGCCGCCGGGACGGATCGACGCGGCGAGCGTGGCGAGCAGTGCGCCCACCTCCGGCACGCAGGACGACACCATGCCGGCGGCCTCGGCGGCCGCGGCGACGGTCTGGACGCGGTTGGGCACCTCCATGCTCAGCACCCTACGGGCCGGCCGCGGGCGCTGGCGAGGGGGCACCGGGCCCGCACGTGGGCCGGCGGGTCGGGGGGCGGCGAGTAGCCTTCGGCCATGGCATCGGTCGTGGTCGTCACCGACTCCACGGCCATGCTCCCCGCCGAGGTCGCCCGCGAGCACGGCATCGCCGTGGTTCCCCTCCAGGTGGTGCTCGGCGCCGAGGTCTTCGACGAGGGGGACGAGGGGGCCTCGCCGGCCGCGGTGGCCGCCGCGCTCAAGGCCTACCTCCCGGTGAGCACCTCCCGGCCGGCTCCGGCGACGCTGCGGGCGGCGTACGACGCGGCGGCCTCTGCCGGAGCCGACGCTGTGGTGTCGGTCCACCTGTCGGGGGAGATGAGCGGCACGGTGGAGTCGGCCCGGCTGGCCGCTCGCGAGGCGCCCGTCCCCGTCGTCGTGGTGGACACCCGGCAGGTCGGGGTGGCCACCGGGTACGCCGCACTGTCGGCCGCCGCCGCGGCCAGGTCCGGCGCTTCGGTCGAGGAGGTCGCCGCGGCGGCGCGGACCGGGCCGAGCGATCGACGTCCGTGTTCTACGTCGACACCCTGGAGTACCTGCGCCGCGGAGGCCGGATCGGCGCCGCGGCCGCTCTGTTCGGGGGTGCGCTGGCAGTCAAGCCGCTGCTCACGATCGCCGACGGGCGGGTGTCGACGCTGGAGAAGGTGCGGACGTCGTCTCGAGCCCTGGCCCGGTTGGCCGACCTCGCCGTCGACGCCGCCGGAGCGGGGGCGGTGGAGGTGAGCGTGGCGCACCTGGCCAGCCCGGACCGGCCCACGAGCTGGCCGGCCAGCTGGCCGACCGGCTGGCGGCCAACCTGGGTGGCCGCGAGGTCTGGTGCACCGAGCTCGGCGCCGTGCTGGGTGCCCATGTCGGGCCCGGCATGGTCGCCGTGTGCGTGGCACCGCGCTGAGCGTCCGGCGGGTGCCCGGCCGGATTTCGTCCACAGGCGCTGGGGCGGTGACGGCTCTCCCCAGGTGGGCCGCCACGCGGGGCGGTCCGCGCCGCCGTACGGTGCGGCCATGCGGATGTCCCGTTCCCGACCCGAGCACCAGCAGGCGGTGTCGCGTCGGCTGGCGCTGCTGGGCGCGGAGCTGGCCGCGGTCCGCGGGGACGAGGTCCCGGACGAGCCGCCGGCGACCTCACCCGCCACCCCGGACACCCACACCAGGATCCGTCCCGGTCGGCTGTCGGACTGGCTGGCGGCGGAGGGCTGGGCAGGCCCCGACGCGGACTCGGTCGCCCAGCCGGTCGCCCAGCCGGTAGCCCCCAGATCGCTCCACCCGTCGGCGCTGCGCGCCAGGTGTTGGCGGTGTTCCGGTCCGCGGGGAGCCCGGAGGATCGGGCGCCCCGCGGCGCCGGGGGTGGCGTGCGTCGGCGCCACTCCGTCGCCGGACTTGAACCGGATCGGCGTGCCCTGGTCCTGCCGCTGGTGCTCGGTGACGACACCGGACTGGCGCCGACTCGCGCACTGGCCAGCGAAGTAGTCTGCCGCTATGCTCATCACGACCCCCTGGGGGCCGGTAAAAAGAGAATAGGGAGGAGGTGCGCCCGTGGCGTTGGCGGTCATTCTTGCCCTCAACACACTAGCGTTGGTGGCTAACACCATTGCGCTGCTTATTCGCCAGTAGGCTATCCCGATGTCTGTTTGAGCACGCAGCCTTATGCGTCTGCCGCCCCTCGGGGCGGCCTTTTTTTGGCCAAACAACCGGCCCGATCCTCCGAAAGCGGTTGAAACTAGGTAGACTGGCCGCATGGATTTGGGTACGGCCCTCGTGTCTGGCGCACTTGCTGGCTCCGTCACCATGCTGGTCGCCTGGTGGGAACGAGGGGCAAGGCAACGCGAATTCGATTTGGCACACGACCGTTTCGCGGTCGAACGCAACCCCGCTCGGTACGCGGCTGAGCAAGCTTCCAGGTACTTGGCCAGGGTCTATGACCATGACATGCTCGCCGAACGCGACAGCCCGGAAGAGAGAATACTACGCTCGGCCCTCATGGCAGCCGAACGTGTGGGTGCGAAGGACCTTGTGGACGCGCTCAACGGCATGTACGCCTGCACACAATTCGTCCGTGAGTTCCGTCAAATGGATTCCGTGTCACTCGAAAGGGACCCCTTGTGCGCCGGTTCCATGAAGAAAGAGCCAAGGCGCTTGCTGACGTGAAACGCCTTGAGGCTGACACTTATTGAATGGTCAACAACCCTAGGTTCGAGCGTTCTTGCAGGCGCTCTGTGAGGTGCCGTGAGTGTGTGGGACCTCGACAGGAGCGCAACACCAGACACAGCTCAGCGCGCAGGGCCCACAAGCGGTCCCCGAAGCCGCCGTGCATGGTGTCTGCACCGCTGCCCTTCGGCCACACGAAAGATCCTGCTCACCTACAGCATGGGGAAGAAGTCCAAGAAGCCGGCCATCACCGAGTCGGTGCAGTGCAGGGGAGCAGCGTGGATGCTGAAGACGGAGTTGAAGGGCTGTGAGGACCGACCCTCGTACCACCGCCAGTGGTCGGACAGCGTACTCGACGTTTACATATCGGAGGGCGGCCCAGAGAGAGTGCGCATGCCTGAGGCGACGCGCCTCTGCCGAGTCGAGGCGGGCTAGCACGTTGGCGGTCAGGCGCAAGGCTGATGACTAGCCGGGAGGCTGCTCCTCACTGGGGAAGCCGGACAGCCCGCGCTGAGCGTCCGGCGGGTGCCCGGCCGGATTTCGTCCACAGGCGTTGGGGCGGTGACGGCTCTCCCCAGGTGGGCCGCCGCGCGCGTCCCGGCGGTCCGCGCCGCCGTACGGTGCGGCCATGCGGATGTCCCGTTCTCGGCCCGAGCACCAGCAGGCGGTGTCGCGACGGCTGGCGCAGCTCGGTGCTGAGCTGGCAGCGGTGCGCGGCGCCGACCCACCGGCCGAGCCGCCGCCGACGACGCCCGCGCCGGACACCCACACCAGGATCCGTCCCGGGCGCCTGGCGGACTGGCTGGCGGCCGAGGGCTGGGAGGGCCCCGTCGATCAGCCCGTTGATCAGCCCGTCGCCCAGCCCGTCGGCGCACCGCGCCCGGGCCCGGTGCCGACGCCTCGAGAGCCCGGCCCCGCCCTGGTCCTGACCCGGCCCGGGCGGCACGCCGCCCGTCGGGCGCCCTCGCCGGTCCGGCTGCTCGCCGGCCGGCTGCCGGGCGGCCTCGCGTGGGGCCCCGGGCCGGTCGCCGCCATGGCCGTGCTGGTGTCGATCGGGCTCGCGGTGACCGCCTGGTCGGCGGTGCGCTCCCGACCCGAGCCGATCCCGATGGGCGTCACCGACGGCGCTGTCCCGCTCGTGACCCCGGTCGCGGCGCCCGCGATCACTCCCTCGGGCTCCGGCGACCCAGTCGCGGACGTCGTGGTGGATGTGGCGGGCAAGGTCCGGCACCCGGGCTTGGCGGTGCTCACCCCAGGCGCCCGCGTCGCGGACGCGCTGGCCGCGGCGGGCGGTGCGCGCCCCGGGGTCGACCTGAGCTCGCTCAACCTGGCGCGTCCCCTGGTCGACGGCGAGCAGATCCTGGTTGGCGTGCCTGGGCGGCCCGGGCTGGCCCCGGTCGCGCCAGCGGGCTCGGTGGCCCCGGCTCTGGTCAACATCAACACCGCGACGGCCATCGAGCTCGAGGCGCTTCCCGAGGTCGGCCCGGTGACCGCCCAGGCGATCCTCACGTGGCGGGTCGAGCACGGCGGATTCACCAGTGTCGACGACCTGCTCGACGTGGACGGCATCGGCGAGGTGACGCTGGCCAGGCTGGCCCCCTTGGTGACCCTGTGAGGCGTCCCCCGGCACCGGACCTGCGGCTTGCTGCCGTGGGAGTCTTCGCCTGGCTGGGCTCGCTGTCGGGCGGGGCGGCCGCGAACGAGCCCGGCTGGCGGTTGGGTTGTGGGGCGGTCGCCGCCGCGGTGGGCGCGCTCGTGCTGCTGGGAGGACCTCGGGGTGCCCGGCTGCTCGCGACCGGCGCCCTGGTGGCCAGCTTCGCGGCGACGGCGACCAGCGCGACACTCACGCGCCTGCACACTCGCGACAACCCCCTCAGCGAGCTCGCCGCACAGCACGCTGCCGTCGGCGTCACCTTCGTCGTCACCAGCGATCCGCGGCTGCGCCGGGGCAGGTTCGAGGACTACGTGGTCGCCCGTGGCCAGGTCGTGGGCGTGCATCGGCACGGAGTCGGCGTCCTGCTGCGAGCGCCCGTGCTGGTCCTGGCCCCTCCGACCTGGGCTAGGGTCGCGCTCGGGGCCCGGGTCGAGGCCGACGTCAGACTGGTGCCCGACCCGGAGGGGCAGGTGTCCGCCGTGCTCCGGGTCCGCGGCGACCCGGTCGTGCGAGCACCTCCAGCCTGGTGGTGGCGCGCCAGCGCGGTGCTGCGCGCCGGGCTGCGCGACTCCGTCTCCGGGCTCGGTCCCGACCGGCGGGCCCTCGTGCCGGCGCTGGTGCTCGGCGACGACGTCGGACTGGCACCGACCCTGGCCGCCGACTTCCGCACCACAGGGCTCACCCACCTGCTCGCCGTCTCGGGGACGAACCTCACCCTCCTGGTGGGATTCCTCGTCGTCGTCGCGCTGGGTGGGAGCGCGAGGCGGCGCCCTGCGCGTGGTGGGTGTCGTGGGCGTCTGCTCGTTCGTCCTGCTGGCCCGCCCCGAGCCGAGCGTGCTGAGAGCGGCAGTCATGGGCTCGGTGGCCCTGGTCGGCATGGGCTCCCCGTCCCGGAGTCGGGGGCCGGCGGTGCTCGGGTTTGCCGTGACTGCGCTGCTCTTGGTGGCTCCCGACCTGGCGCGGCAGCCGGGCTTCGCGCTGTCGGTCCTGGCGACAGCCGGGATCGTCCTGGCTGCGCCGCCGCTGCGCGACGCGCTGGCGGCCTGGCTGCCGCTTCCCGTGGCGGAAGCCGTGGCCGTGCCCACGGTCGCCCAGCTGGCGTGCCTGCCGGTCGTCGCCGCGATCTCCGGCCAGCTGAGCCTGGTCGCGGTCCTGGCCAACCTCATGGCCGGCCCGGCGGTGGGGCCGGCCACCGTGCTGGGGCTGGCCGCCGGGCTGTTGGATCTGCTGTGGGCGCCGCTCGGGGCACTCATGGCACACGCGGCCGGGGTCTGCGTGGGGTGGGTCATCGCCGTGGCCGAGCACACCGCTCGGCTGCCCACGGCGGCCGTCGGCTGGGGACAGGGACGGGCTCGGTCCTGCTGCTCGCGACGCTCAGCGCGTCGGCAATGTGGCTGGCGCCGGCCGTCGGCCGACGGCCGCGCTGGACCATGACCTGCTGCGCGGTGCTCGCGGTGCTGGTGCTGGTGCGACCCCCGACGCCTGGCTGGCCCCCACCCCGATGGGTCTTCGCTGCCTGTGACGTGGGTCAGGGCGACGCGCTGGTGCTCAACGCCGGGAGCGGTGCCGCCGTCGTCGTCGACGCCGGCCCGGACCCGGCCGCCGTGGACGGCTGCCTGCGCCGGCTCGGGGTGCAGCGGGTGCCCCTGGTCGTGCTCACCCACTTCCATGCCGACCACGTCAACGGCCTGCCGGGGTGCTGCACGGTCGCGACGTCGGCGGCGTGGCGGTCACGTCCGTCCCGGTGCCCGGCACCGGGGTGGCCGAGGTCGCCCGGGTCGCGGTCGAGGCGGGAGTCCCGTGTCCGCGCCGCCGTACCTCGCCCTGCGCGATGTCGGCCAGGTCCGGCTCGAGGTGGTCGGCCCCGATCCCGGGGCCGCCGACTCGGCCGAGGGCAGCGTGCCCAACAACGCCAGCCTGGTGCTGCTGGCCGAGGTGCGCGGCGTCCGCCTGCTGCTCACCGGTGACGCCGAGCCGCCGGCCCAGGCCTTCCTGGCGCGGACGCTGGCGGGGCTCCACGTGGACGTCCTCAAGGTGCCCCACCATGGCAGCCGCTACCAGGACCTCGACCTGCTGTGCGGGCTGGCGGCTGACGTCGCCGTCGTCTCGGTCGGGGCCGACAACGACTACGGCCATCCCTCGCCGGGCCTCGTGGCGGCGCTGGACGCGTGCGGGACCGACGTGTGGCGCACCGATCGGGACGGCGAAGTGGTCGTCGCGCCCGGCGACGACGGGCTCGAGGTTCGCACGTCGCGGTGATCGGGTCGGCCCCCCTCGGGCGCGACCCGGCACTGTCTCCCCGGTGTGGCAGGCTGGGCGCCACCATGAGCTCCCCACGCGCTGCAGACGTCCTCGGGCGGGTCGTCCTCGTCACCGGCAAGGAGGAGTTCTTGAACGAGCGGACGGTCGCCGCCGTGCGTGAGGCCGTCCGCAGGCACGACCCCGAAGCGGAGGTCTCCGAGTGCCAGGCCGGCGACCTGACCGTGGCCACCCTGGGAGAGCTGGCGGCGCCCTCTCTGTTCAGCAGCACCCGCTGCGTCGTCGTGCAGGCGCTCGAGACCCTGCCGGAGGAGTCGGTCGACGGCCTGCTGGAGTACGCCGCTGCTCCGGTCGAGGACGTCGCCCTCGTGCTCGTCCACGGCGGCGGCCCGCGGGGCTCCGGCACGCTCACCAAGCTGCGCAAGCTGGCCACGGTGACCGAGGCCAAGTCCGGAGAGCTGCGGCCCTCGGAGTTCGCGGGGTTCGTGGGCGCCGAGGTGCGCTCGCTGGGCGGGCGGATCGACGAGGACGCCGCTCAGGCCCTGGTCCAGGCCGTCGGCCACGACCTCCGAGGGCTCGCCGCCGCGGCGCACCAGCTCACCACGGACTTCCCGCAGGAGCAGCTCACGGGCGCGGTGGTCCGCACCTACTTCGGCGGGCGGGCGGAGGCGAAGTCCTTCGCCGTGGCCGATGCCGCCTTCTGGGGGCGCCGCGAGGTCGCGCTGGAGGAGCTGCGCTGGGCACTCGAGACCGGCACGGCACCGGTGCTCGTCACGTCCGCGTTCGCCGGCAGCGCGCGGGGCGTGGCTCGCTACATGGCTGCGCCGCGGGGGATGCGCGAGGCCGATCTGGCGCGCGAGGTGGGTGTCCCGCCCTGGAAGCTGCGCACCATCCGAGATCAGTCGCGTGGCTGGTCGGAGGCCGGCATCGGGCGGGCGATCCGGGCCGTAGCGAGAGCCGACGCCGACATCAAGGGTGCCGCGAGCGACGCGCCGTACACCCTGGAGCGGCTGGTGCTCACCATCGCCGGGCTCCGCGAGCCGCGCTGATCCGGTGCGGGGCAGAGCCGGTCGGGGCTGACCCCGGACGGGTTGATTCGGAGACGGTACGACCCGCCGGGATCTCGGTCCTGGCGGGTCGGTGTGGTGCTGGCGGGCGCCCGGGTCAGCGGGTGGTGCGGATCACAGAGCGGCGGAGCGCTTCGCGATCGAGGACTTGCGGTTGGCGGCCTGGTTCTGGTGGATGACACCCTTGCTGGCGGCCTTGTCCAGCTTGCGGCAGGCGTCCCGGCCGAGCGCGACCGCGGCCCCCGTGTCGCCGGCGTCAGCAGCCTCGCGGAACTTGCGCACGGCGGTCTTGAGCGCGGACTTGACCGACTTGTTGCGCTCGTGTCGCTTCTGGTTCTGCTTGTTCCGCTTGATCTGGGACTTGATGTTCGCCACGGGTTGCCTTCGGTGTGAGGTGCCGGTGTCGGTGCCGAGCGGCGTGCCGACGATCGAGGTCTGGGTGCGGTCCGCGGCTCGACCCGGGCAGGCTGACGCCTGGACACGCAAGGGGCCACGCTACCAGCGTCGGGAACGGCCGCCCAAATCCGGCCAGCGGGCTCAGCCGGTCCGCACGCCGAGCCGTCGCGCCGCGCCCGCGAGGAAGCGCCGGGACTCCGCGACCCGGAAGGCACTCAGCGTCGGCAGACTGGCATCGACGGGGGTGGTGGACAGCCATGCCACGTGGCAGCCGATGCCCAGCAGGAACGCCGTCACCACGTCGTCGCCGGCATCGGCGAGCGCGGGGCACGCCTGCACCGACGCGTCGAACCACGGGTCCTCGACGCGCTCGAGCCGGGCCAGCAGCGGATCCACCCAGCCGGGTCCCACCGTCGCCATACCCCAGTCCAGGAAGACCAGCTGTCCGCTGGGGCGCACGAGCAGGTTGTCGCTGCGAATGTCGGCGTGGACGAGTCGACGCTCGGTCTGGTCGGCGAGCAGAGCGAGATGGTCGCGGACGTCGTCGACCCGCTCCAGCAGCCACTCCGGCACTGCGGCAGGGCGTACGGCGGCCAGCCGCTCCAAGCTCTCGGGCCACTGGACGCGCCACTTGTCGTGAAGGTCCGCGAGGCCGCCGTCGCGCGGTCGCGGCGGCGGCGGGTCAGGGACCCGCTCCGCCAGCACCTCGGTGAGCTCGTCGGTGGCGCGCAGCAGCCAGGCCAGGTCCACGTCGTCGTGTAGGTCGGGGTGCCGTCCCTGGACGTCCTCGAGCACCACCGCCACCCAGTCGTCGTCGTCCCAGACGGCGAGCAGCCCGGCCCACAGCGGGTGCGAGCCGATCAGGTCCAAGGCGGTCACCTCGCGCCGGAAGAGGTTCGGGGTGTCGGGGTTGAGCGGTCGACCGACCACCTTGACGAAGACCCGGGTGCCGTCGGCGCAGGCGATCCGGGTCGCGCACCCGGGAGACATGCCGCCACGCTGCTCCTCGACCGCGACGAAGCGGGAGCCCAGCAGGTTGGCCAGCCACAGCCGGATCGGCTGCGGCATCTCGGGCCAGGTCGCTCGGACCCCGACGGCGTGCCGGTCGCTCACGTCCAGCCTCGTCGGCTGCTCAGCCAGCCCCACGTGGCCTCGGCGCACCAGGCCTGATGCTGGCGCAGGTAGGGCGAGGTCGGGGGTACCGGCTCGGCGGACTGGCGCATGAAGAAGCCGGTCAGCAGGGCCAGCGTGGCGTCGACGTGGGCGGCTGGCAGGTCGCAGGTGAGCTCTCGCTCGGCCATGATCGCCTCCACGTCAACGCCGTCGCCCCACGGCACCAGCAGCAGGAACACGGTGTCCAGCCAGGGCGCTCCGCGCGCCAGCCAGTTCCAGTCGCAGAGCCAGACCTCGCCGTCGGCTCCGAGCAGCACGTTGTCGTCTCGGACGTCGGTGTGCACCACGGTGTCACCGCCGCAGACGTGGAGGAAGTCGGCCGCCAGCGCCGCGGCCTCCTCCCGGTGCGGAAGGTCGGGGTGCGCGGAGGCGACGAACTCCCAGGCCGAGGCGAACGGCCCGAGGTCCTCCGCCACGGTCGAGAGCTCCAGCTCGGGTGGGACCGGGGTCAGGGTCCGGCTCACCTGTTCGAGCGCATCCAGGCACCGGCCCAGCTCCTCGGCGACCCACGGCCGCCGCGGTGCGCGGCCCGCCAGGTGCTGCAGGCCAAGCGCCACCCACCCGTCGTCCTCGTGCAGCCAACGCAGCCGGGCCGTCGGCACACTCTCAGGGAGCGAGCCCAGCTTGCGCGCCTCTTCCAGGTAGGCGTCCGCGATCGGACGCTGGGCGGCCCGAGCCGCGGCCTTGACGAAGTGTCGTGACCCGTCCGCGCAGTCCAGCACGGAAGCGAAGCCCGGTGTGTAGCCGGCGCCCTGGGAGCGTGCCCCGACGACGGCGGCACCACAGCGCTCCTCGATCGCGGCCCGGAGCGGAGCCGGGAGGAACCGCCACTCGAGCCGCTGGGCCGTGCGGCCCACCGGGGGCGCTCGAGGGACACGCGGGTGGCCGGCATGGACCCATCGTCGGGCATCCCGGGCCGGGTGCGCGACGCGTTTCCCAGACAGCCGGCGTCATGGTGCGGCATCCTGCTCGGGACAGGAGGACTGCCATGCATCGTGCGATCCGCGGCCGCGTCGCCGCTGCTGCTGCGGCACTGACCGCCCTGGTGCCGGCATGGGCGGCCGCCGCGCCGGGGGTCGTGGACAGCGACTTCGGCGTGGCCGGCCAGGTGACCATGGACAACCACGTCGGCGCCCGGATGCTCGTCCTGCCGAGCGACCTGGTCGTCGTCGCCGGCGGGACGGCCACCGACCCCAGCGCCGTCGACGTGTGGCAGTTCCGGCCGAACGGGACGCCCAACGCCAGCTTCGGCACCGGCGGCCGGATCCGGCTGGCGCCGACCGCGGCGTACGAGGACGTCGACCTCGCGCGCGACCCCGGCACGGGACAGCTCTACGTGCGCGCCTTCGTCGACGACGCCACGTCGACCACCCGGGTCTGGCGCCTGACCGCCCAGGGAGACCTGGACACGACGTGGGGAAGTGGCGGCGTCGCGACCTTCGCGTCGACCGCGGCCACCGCGATGGCCGTGCAGCCGACCACGCACCGCCTCGTGCTGGCCGTCGGCAACCGGCTGCGTCGACTCACGCCCACCGGGGCGCTCGACGGCGGGTTCGGCGTCGGCGGCTCCGCCGTGCTGGCCATGACCCAAGCGCGCCAGGTCACCGCCTTGGCAGACGGTCGGCTGCTGGTGCCCGCCACCTCGGGCGGCCAGCTCGAGGTGTTCCGGCTGACCGAGGCTGGTCGAGCGGACACCAGCTGGTCGGACGACGGGCGAGTGTCCTACGCCCCGCCCGTGCCGGCGGACACCACCACGTACTCGGTCTGGCCGCCCCGGGCTGTCGTCCGTCCCGGGGGACAGGTGCTGCTGGTCGCCGGGGTGAACCAGACCCGGCCGGGCGCCTTCGATGTGCCGATGGTGGTCGTGCAGCTCAAGGCCGACGGGTCGCTCGACGCGACGTTCACGCCCAGCTACCGGATCGGCTTCGAGGCCCAGCAGCCGGATCTGGCGCTGCAGGTGAACGGGAAGCTGCTGATCAGCGGCCGGCTCGCGGGCAGCCTCGACACCGGCGTGCAGCGGCTGCGTGCGAACGGCCGGGTCGACGGCTCCTTCGCCGACGCGGGGGTGCTCAGCGATGCCGACGACCAGACCTACTTCGGCGACGTCGCCGTGCAACGCGGCGGGCGCGTGCTGGTGAGCGGCGTCGCCGGGACCTGGCCTTCGCTCGCCGCCTTCGTCCGCGGCTATGCCGGCGACGCCGTCGCCCAGTGCCAGGGACGCTGGCCCACCCAGATGGGCTCCGCGGGCGCCGACCGGCTGGTGGGGACGCCGGGCCGGGACGTGATGTCCGGCCTCGGCGGCGCCGACACGCTGATCGGTCGAGGCGGTGGGGACGTGCTGTGCGGTGGCGGTGGCCCGGACGTGCTCAAGGGTGGCGGTGGCGCGGACGTCCTCAGCGGCGGTCGGGCGACGACAAGCTCGTGGGCGGGCGGGGCAAGGACACTCTGATCGGCGGCCCGGGGGCCGACATCGAGCGGCAATAGGCGTCGGCCGCCGGGGAGTCGACGGCCCGCCCGGGTTCACCCGGCGAACGGCTCGGCCCGGCGACCCAGCGGTCGCCGGCGTCGGCGTACGGCGGACCAGGCGTCGCTGCCGGAGTGCCTGGGAAGCCGCCGAGTCGATTCGGAGTCGCTGTCCCGCCGTGGAACAATGACCCGGCCCGACTCACCGACGAGAAGACTCCCGTGCCCGCCCAGACCGCGCCGCAGCCCGGCCACACCGATCCCGCGATCATCCGCAACTTCTGCATCATCGCGCACATCGATCACGGCAAGTCCACTCTCGCGGACCGCATGCTGCAGCTGACCGGGGTGGTCGACGAGCGCAGCGCGCGTGCCCAGTACCTCGACCGGATGGACATCGAGCGCGAGCGCGGCATCACCATCAAGAGCCAGGCGGTGCGGATGCCCTGGACCGTGCGGGCCGGCAACGCCGAGGGGGCCGAGCCGGGCAGCTACGTCCTGAACATGATCGACACCCCCGGGCACGTGGACTTCACCTACGAGGTCTCGCGGTCCCTCGAGGCATGCGAGGCGGCCATCCTCCTCGTCGACGCCGCGCAGGGGATCGAGGCCCAGACCCTCGCGAACCTCTACCTCGCCCTGGGCGCCGACCTGCACATCATCCCGGTGCTCAACAAGATCGACCTGCCCTCGGCCAACCCCGAGAAGTACGCCGCCGAGCTGGCCGGCATCATCGGCTGCGACCCGGCAGAGGTGCTGCGGGTGAGTGCGAAGACGGGGGAGGGCGTCGAGGCCGTGCTCAACGAGATCGTCCGGCAGACGCCGCCTCCCGTGGGTGACCCCGAGGCGCCGGCTCGTGCGCTCATCTTCGACTCGGTCTACGACACCTATCGGGGCGTGGTGACCTACGTCCGCGTCATCGACGGGCACCTGAGCCACCGCGACCGGATCAAGATGATGTCCACGAACGCCGTCCACGAGATGCTCGAGGTCGGCGTCATCAGCCCCGAGCCGGTGAAGGCCGGGCGGATCGGGGTCGGTGAGGTCGGCTACCTCATCACCGGTGTGAAGGACGTGCGGCAGTCCCGTGTCGGTGACACCGTCACGACTCAGCACGGCGGCGCGACGCAGGCGCTCGGCGGCTACAAGCACCCGAACCCGATGGTGTTCGCCGGGCTCTACCCCATCGACGGTGACGACTACCCCGACCTGCGCGACGCGCTGGACAAGCTACAGCTGAACGACGCCGCGCTGGTCTACGAGCCGGAGACCTCCGGGGCGCTCGGCTTCGGTTCCGCTGCGGGTTCCTCGGCCTGCTGCACATGGAGATCGTGCGCGAACGGCTGGAGCGCGAGTTCGGGCTCGACCTCATCTCCACCGCGCCCAACGTGGTCTACGAGGTCACCATGGAGGACGGCGTCGTCCACGAGGTGACCAACCCCAGCGAGTTCCCCGCCGGCAAGGTGGCCGAGGTGCGCGAGCCGGTCGTGAAGGCGACCATCCTCGCGCCGGCCGAGTTCATCGGCACGATCATGGAGCTCTGCCAGACCAAGCGCGGCTCGCTCGGTGGCATGGACTACCTCTCCGAGGACCGGGTCGAGATGCGCTACACGCTGCCGCTCGCCGAGATCGTCTTCGACTTCTTCGACCAGCTGAAGTCCCGCACCAAGGGCTACGCCTCGCTGGACTACGAGCCGTCGGGTGACCAGGTCGCCGACCTGGTCAAGGTCGACATCCTGCTGCACGGCGACCCCGTCGACGCGTTCTCGGCGATCGTGCACAAGGACGCGTCGTACTCCTATGGCGTGATGCTGGCCGGCAAGCTCAAGGAGCTGATCCCGAGGCAGCAGTTCGAGGTGCCGATCCAGGCCGCCATCGGGTCGCGGGTGATCGCCCGGGAGACGATCCGGGCCCTGCGCAAGGACGTGCTCGCCAAGTGCTACGGCGGTGACATCACCCGCAAGCGCAAGCTGCTGGAGAAGCAGAAGGAGGGCAAGAAGCGGATGAAGATGGTCGGGCGGGTCGAGATCCCCCAGGAGGCCTTCATCGCCGCGCTGTCGACCGCCGAGCCCGCCAAGGAACGCCGTTGATCGTCCGTCCGATCCGCGACGACGAGTGGCCGATCGTGGGCTGGCTGTGGCAGGACTTCCGCCACGATCTCGCGCCGATCGTGAACGGCTTCCCGTACGCCGACGGGCGGTACCGCCACGAGTGGCTGGACGAGCACCCGCAGCCCGATGGCGCCGGCTACCTGGCGTGGCGACCGCACCCCCACACGGGCGTGGAAGCCCCGGTGGGGTTCGCCCTGGTGCGGGGTCTCGGGTCGGGCCGGGCGGTGATGCAGGCCTTCTTCGTGGTGCCCGCCGCGCGCCGCGAGGGACTGGGCACCCAGCTCGCCCGCGAGGTCGTGACACGCCACCCGGGCGCGTGGGCGATCCCGTTCCAGCGCGACAACGTGGCTGCCGGGGAGTTCTGGCGACGCCTGGCCGACGAGCTGTGGCCGGGAGCCTGGGGCGAGACCACCGAACCGGTTCCCACCCGCCCGGGCGCCGCGCCCGACCACTGGATCCGGGGCGGATGAGGCTACCCGGCGGCGTCGTGGAGATGGCTGACCGAGGCCCGGACTGGGCGGCCTGGGTCAGGGGCCTGCCCGCTCTGCTGCGCGAGACGGTCGACGACTGGGGGCTGGCCGTCGACGGTGGGCCGAGACACGGCTACTGCTCGCTCGTGGTGCCCGTGGTGACCGAGGACGGTGAGGCGGCGATGCTCAAGCTCGCCTTCCCCGACGACGAGTCCGAGCACGAGGCGCTGGCGCTGACCACCTGGGCCGGGGACGGCGCCGTCCGGCTGTTCCGAGCCGACCCGAGTCGCCGGGCGCTGCTGCTGGAGCGGCTGCGCCCGGACCAGTCGCTGCTGGGAGTCCCGGCACTCGAGGCGTGCGAGGTGGTCGCCGGGCTCTACAGCCACCTCCACATCCCGGCCCCGGGGCGGCTGCGCCCGCTCACGGCGTACGTCGAGCGCTGGACCGACGATCTGGCCGGGCTGCCGTCGTCGGCGCCCGTCCCGAGGCGACTCGTCGAGCAGGCGACCGCACTGGCTCGCGACCTGGTCGCCGACCGGGGCAGCGTCGGCACGCTGATCCACGCCGACCTCCACGACGCGAACGTCCTGGCAGCCGGGCGGGAGCCGTGGTTGGCCATCGACCCGAAGCCGGTGAGTGGAGACCCGCACTACGAGCCGGCACCGATGCTGTGGAACCGGTGGGACGAGGCGATCGCTTCCGGCGACGTACGTCGGGAGGTGCGAGGTCGCTTCCACACCCTCATCGACGCCGGGGGGCTCGACGAGGACCGCGCACGCGAGTGGGTGGTCGTGCGGATGCTCCACAACGCCTCGTGGACGATCCTCGACGCGCACGGGGCCGGGCAGCCGCTGGCGGGCGAGGACCAGGACTGGATCACCACCTGTGTGACCATCGCCAAGGCCGTGCAGGACTGACCGCTCCGAAGTTCTGCCGGATCGCCGAGGTGCTGCCGGATCGCCGAGGTGCTGCCGGATCGCCGAGGTGCTGCCGGATCGGCGAGGTTCTGCCGGATCGCCGAGGTGCTGCCGGATCGGCGAGGTGCTGCCGATCGGCGTCACATGAGGTAGCGCAGGTAGAGGTAGCCGGAGGACACCAGCGCGGAGGCGAGCACGACGACGATTCCGTACTTGGTGAACTCCCAGAAGCTGATCGGGGAGCCGTAGCGGGCGGCCATGCCCAAGACGACGACGTTGGCGCTCGCCCCGACCGCGGTGGCGTTGCCGCCGAGGTCGGCGCCGATCGCGAGCGACCACCAGAGCACGTCGCCGTTGCCCCCCTGCTGGGCGACGAGGGCGGAGACCACGGGAGCCATGGTGGCGACGTACGGGATGTTGTCGACGATCCCCGAGAGCAGCATCGACACGAGCAGGATGACGACGGCGGCCACGGCGAGGTTGCCGCCGATCCGCTCGGCCAGCCACTCCGCGAACCGCTCGATCACCCCGGTCTCGACGAGAGCCCCCACCATGACGAACAGCCCCATGAAGAAGACCAGGGTCTCCCACTCGACGTCGACCAGCGCGTCCTCGATCGTGACGGAGGAGATCAGCAGCAGGACGCCGGCGCCGAGCAGCGCCACCACCGACGGCTCGTAGTGGAGGAACGGGTGCAGCACGAACCCGGCGAGCACCAGTGCCAGCACGAACAGGCTCCGCCACAGCAGCGGTACGTCCCGGATGGCGTCGCGCTCGGACAGGGCCATCACCTCCGCGACCCGGTCGGGGTCGTAGGTGAACGCCGAACGGAACAGCACGCGCAGCATCACCACGAGCACTGCCGTCATCACGACCGCGAGCGGCCCGAGGTGGACCAGGAAGTGGTTGAAAGTCAGGTTGGCCCGGCTGCCGATGATGATGTTGGGCGGGTCGCCGATCAGGGTGCCCATGCCGCCGGTGTTGGACGCCAGCACCTCGGCGATGAGGTACGGGGTGACCTTGAGGCCCAGCCGCTCGCAGACGAGGAAGGTCACCGGCGCGATGAGCAGCACCGTGGTCACGTTGTCCAGCAGCGCCGAGGCCACCGCCGTGATCGTGGCGAGGAGGGCCATCAGGGCGAACGGCCGGCCCCGGGCACGCTTCGCGGCGTGGATCGCCAGCGCCTCGAAGAGACCGGTCGTCTTGAGGACGCCGACGATGATCATCATCCCGAAGAGCAGGAAGATGACGTTCCAGTCGATGCCCGACTCGTGGGAGTAGAACGCGGCGTCACCGTCGGTGAGCCGCAGCGCCAGCATCAGCGAGGCGCCGCCGAGCGCGGCCGCGACGCGGTGGATCCGCTCGGTCGCGATCAGCGTGTAGGCGCCCACGAAGACGATGAGGGAGGCGATCTCGGAGAAGCCCATGGGCTCAGGGCACCAGGTGCTCGAGCAGACTCGAGGCGGAGATCGCCCCGGCCAGGGACCCGTCGTCGTTCACGACCACGAGCAGGGGGGCTGCGCAGGCTGGCCATCGCGGCGGCACTCCATGATCGTCGCGGCCGCTTGACCGCCGGCAGCTCCAGGCGGCGGTCCTTGGGCAGCAGGTCTCCCACGGTCCTGTCCAGCAGTCGCTCGGCGCAGGCGTCGGAGGCCTTCTCGCCGTACACCTTGACCAGCGACGGTCCTCCTGCAGATAGCCGGGGATGAGGAAGTTCAGCACCTGCGACCCGGGGAGCACGGTCAGCGGTCTGCCGTCCTTGAGGACCAGCACGGCCGGACGGTGTTCCTGGCCAATCATGCGGACCGCATCGTCGGCGGGCGCGTTCACGTCGATCGAGGGGTAGGTCTGCATCACATCGGCGGCGCGCATGGCACGACTCTAGGCAATGCCCGCGATCGGGACGGGCGTGGCTGTGCGACGCGTGTCGCCGGGCGGAGGGCGGCCGGGCAGGGCGGCCTGGAGGAATGGTGCCGGGGGAGCCACCCCCGCCACGTCAGGGTGTCGCCCTGCCCGGGGTCTCGGCGAGGGTGGTCGCGCCGGTCATGATCGCGACCGCCTCGTTCATCGTGTGGGACGCCGGCGTCACCACGCCGGCGCAGCCGCCCAGCCGCTGGATGTGGATGCGGTCGGCCACCTCGAACACGTGTGGCATGTTGTGGCTGATCAGGATCACCGGCATGCCGCTCTCGCGGACCCGCTCGATCATCCGGAGCACCTGGTTGGACTCCTTGACGCCCAGCGCGGCCGTCGGCTCGTCGAGCACGATCAGCTTGCTGGCGAAGGCCGCGGCCCGGGCCACGGCCACGGCCTGGCGCTGACCCCCGGAGAGGGTCTCCACGGCCTGGCCCATGTTCTGCAGCGTGCCGATGCCCAGGTCGCTCATCGCCGTCCCGGCATCCTCGCGCATGCCCTTGTAGTCGAGCATGCGCAGCACCGTGCCCAGCGGGCCGGGCCGCCGCCGCTCCCGGCCGAGGTACATGTTGCTGGCGATGTCGAGCGCCGGCGCGACCGCGAGTGTCTGGTAGACCGTCTCGATCCCGGCCTCCCGGGCCTCGTGGGGACGGCGGAACTGCACCGGGTTGCCGTCCAGCATCATCTGGCCGGCATCGGGGGTCATCGCGCCGGTCAGGCACTTGATGAGCGTGGACTTGCCGGCGCCGTTGTCGCCGATGATGGCGAGCACCTCACCGGGGTAGAGGTCCATGTCGACGCCGTCCAGGCCGACGACCTTGCCGAAGGTCTTCACCAGGCCGCGGGCGGACAGGACGGCGGTCCGCTGGGCGGAGCTGGTCGGGGCCGTGGTGGTCATGCGCGCACCTTCCTGATCCACTGGTCGACGGAGACAGCGACGATGACGAGTACGCCGATGGCGAGAATGCGCGGCCGCTCGTCGAAGCCGGCCAGCGACAGGCCGTTGTTGAAGGCGTACACGATGAGCGCCCCGATCGCCGTGCCGGCGAGGGTGCCACGACCGCCGAAGAGGCTCGTCCTGCCGATCACCACCGCCGTGATCGACTCCAGGTTGGCGTTGGGGACGGCGTTCGTCCCGGCGGCGCTCGCCCGGCCGATCATCAGCCACGCGGTGAGCCCGAACACGGTGCCGGCGATCGTGTAGACGCTGAGCAGCACTCGGTCCACGCTGATGCCCGCGAGCCGCGCCGCCTCGGGGTCGTCGCCGACGGCGTAGACGTGCTTGCCCCACGTGGTCTGGGTCAGCGCGAAGTGGAAGACGAGGTAGAGCAGGATCACGATCAGCACGCCGTAGGTGATGACGAACCCGCCCATCCGGATCACGTTGCCCGTCCAGAGCAGGGAGCCGGGCATGTCGGCCGCCTGGACGCTCTGGCCGCTCGTGTACATCAGCGTGAGCGCGGTGAAGATGCTCCAGGGTGCCGAGCGTGACGATGAACGGCGGGAGCTTGAGACGGGTCACCAGCAGGCCGTTGAGCAGGCCGGCCGCTGTCCCGACGGCCATCGCTGAGCAGGATGGCCAGCCAGCCGGGCCAGCCCTTCTCGGCGGCGAACTGGCGCCGACCATCATCGAGAGCACCATGATCGTGCCCACCGAGAGGTCGATCCCGGCCGTCAGGATGATCAGGGTCTGGCCGATCGCCAGGGCCGCGATGATCGCGGCCTGCTGAAGGATCAGCGACCACGTCCCCGCGCTGGCGAAGCGGCTGTTGACCGCGGTGAAGATCACGGAGGCGAAGACCAGCACGAGCAGCGGGCTCAGTGCGGGGTGGGAGTGCAGGACGTGCTGCACGCGCTGCAGGGGCGTTTGCTGACGCGCCGCGAACTGCTCTGCCGCGGTCGCGGGGGTGGCTGACTGACACGGCTTCCTCCTGCCGTCAGGGTTGGGTGAGCCGGTGGGGGCGGTGGGGCGCCCCCACCGGCTCACGATGCTGGGATCAGCCCCAGCAGAGGTCCGCGCCCTCGGTGGTGTCGATGGACTCGACGCCGTCGGCGGGCGTGTCGGTCACCAGCGCGACGCCGGTGTTGAAGAAGTCGAGACCCTCGGAGTTCGCCGGCTTGTCGCCGCCGCGGGCGATCTCGGCGATCGCCTTGACCCCGAGCTCGGCCATCTTGAGCGGGTACTGCTGCGAGGTGGCACCGATGATGCCGTCCTTGACCTGCTGGACGCCGTCGCAGCCGCCGTCGACCGAGACGATGAGCACGCCGTCCGCGGTGCCGGCCTGCTCGAGCGCCGCATGGGCGCCGACCGCTGCCGGCTCGTTGATGGTGTAGACGACGTTGACGTCGGGGTTCTTGTTCAGGCAGGTCTCCATGGCGGTCCGTCCGCCGTCCTCCGCGCCGTTGGTCGGCTCGTTGCAGACGATCTCGTAGTCGCCGCCGGAGTAGGAGCCGGTGGGAGCCTCGTCGCCGTTGACCTTGTCGTCGGCCACGTCGATGCCCATGCCCTCCAAGAAGCCCTGGTCGCGGTTGTAGTCGACGGAGACGACCTGGTCGTTGAACAGGTCGAGGAGCGCGATGGTGGCCTTCTCGCCACCCAGCTGGGCTGCGGTCCACTGGCCGATCAGCTTGCCGGCCTCCAGGTTGTCCGTGGCGAAGGTGATGTCGACGGTGTCCGGCGGGTCCGGGGGAGTGTCGAGCGCGATGACGTACAGGCCAGCGTCGCGGGCCTTGGTGATGGCCGGGTTCACGTCCGGGCCGCTGGGGGTGATCAGGATGCCGTCGTCGCCGCGGTTCACGGCCTCCTCGATGGCCTGGATCTGGCCGGCGGTGTCGCCGTCCTCCTTGCCGGCGGCGGTGGTGATCTTGACGCCCTCGGCCTCGCCGGCCTTCTTGGCGCCGTCGGCCATCGCCACGAAGAACGGGTTCGAGGTGTTCTTGGTGATGAGAGTGACGGCGATGTCGCCGTCGCTGCCGCTGCCGCTGTCGCCGTTGCCGCAGGCCGCGAGGCTGGCCATGGCCACTACCGCGACGCCCGTGAGGGCCAGTGGCCGGCTGAACTTCCGCTGGAACACTGTGTTCCCCTTTCGCTGGGTTTCGTCATCGCCGGCCGACCCGGCTTGACAACGTTGTCAGATGTACAGTTGCGTATTCCCGGGCGCTCTGTCAAGACTCGCTGGTCACAATCTGACATCGTTGTCTATGCTGTCGGGGCAGGGCGGTGACGGCGAGCACCGCCCGGAGGCACCGAGGGCTCGACGAGGGAGGGGGTCGGCGATGGCCGAGCGCACACGGGCGACCATGCAGCACGTCGCCGCGCTGGCGGGCGTCTCGCTCAAGACGGTGTCGCGGGTGGTCAACGGTGAGCCGGGGGTGTCGGAGGAGCTCGAGGCGCGGGTGCGCGACGCCGTGCAGCGACTGGGCTACCGACACAACCTGGCGGCCAGCAACCTGCGCCGCGGGAGGCGTACGGCCTCCATCGGCGTGCTGGTGCAGGACCTGCGCAACGACTTCAGCGGCGAGTTGCTGCGCGCCGTCGAGGACATCGCTCGGCTGCGCGGTGTCGTGGTGATGTCGTCCAGCCTCGACGAGGAGCCGCAGCGCGAGGTGGAGCTCGTGCGCGGCCTGGTGGAGCGCCGCATCGACGGGCTGATCCTCATGCCCGCCACCGAGGACCAGTCCTACCTGCTGCCGGAGGTGCACGCGGGGCTGGCCGTCGTCGTCGTGGACCGGCCGCCGCGGGGGATCTCCCTCGACTCGGTCACCGCCGACAATGCGGCCGGTGTCGCCGCCGGTGTGGATCACCTCGCCGCCCACGGTCATCGCCGGGTCGCGTTCGTCGGCGACGACACGCACATCCCGACGGCGGCGGACCGGCGGGCCGGCTACCTCAGCGCCGTCGCCAGGCTCGGCCTGGACGACGAGCCGGAGCTGCGTGTGACCGGTGCCCGCACCCCGCAGGACGCCGAGCGCGCCGTGGCCGCGCTGCTGGCGCTGGACCGGCCGCCGACGGCCATCATGGCCGCGCGCAACGTGATCACCATCGCGGCCGTCCGCGCCCTGCGGGCGGCCAGCCTGTCCCACCAGATCGCGCTGGTGGGCTTCGACGACTTCCCGACCGCCGACCTGCTCGAGCCCGGGGTCACGCTGATCAAGCAGGACGTCGTCGGGCTCGGCACCCGCGCCATGGACATCCTCCTGGGGCGGATGGACGGCGAGGCCGGTGTCGGCTGGCGGAACGAGGTGCTCCCGACCACGCTGGTCGAGCGGGGCAGCGGTGAGATCCCAGGCCCGGCCGCTCGCAGGCACTGAACGGGGTAGCCGGGGATTGCCGGTGTCGCCGGTGTTGCCGGTGTTGCCGGGTCGTGACGGCTCAGGTGCTACCGGTCCGTAACCAAGTGATCTAGGTTGGCACTCGACACGGTTCGCCGCGGCCGTTCGGGTCGGCGCGGTAACTCGTGGTCGCACGACCGCGTCGATGGCCGTGTGGATGGCCGAGCCGAGAGCCGAGGGGTGCAGGAGCAGCATGCCGATCATCACCGATACCGAGTTCGTCGAGAAGTTGCCACAGAACGTTGCGGTGCAGTTCTGGGAGCGCGTGAGTCGATCCCCGGGACGTGAGGCCTTCCGCTACCCGAACGGCGCCGGCTGGGAGTCGGTGACCTGGCAGGAGAGCGGTGACCAGGTCGCCCGGTACGCCGCCGGGCTGATGGCTCTCGGCGTCCAGCCCGAGCAGCGCGTCGGGATCGTCTCGGGCACGCGCTACGAGTGGATCCTGGCCGACCTGGCGATCATGTGTGCTGCGGCAGCGACCACCACGGTCTACCCCAGCACCAACGAGGAGGACACCGCCTACATCCTCGGCGACTCCGAGTGTCGGGTCGTGTTCGCCGAGGACGACTCCCAGATCGCCAAGCTGACGGCGCGTCGTGGGGAGGCTCCCGCCGTGGAGAAGATCGTGACCTTCGACGGCACCGCCGACGGCGACTGGGTGATCGGGCTGGCCGACCTCGGTGCGCTCGGTGACGCCTACCTCGCCGACCACCCCGACGTCATGGCCGAGACCGCGGCCGCCATCAAGCCGGACGCGCTCGCGACGCTCATCTACACCTCCGGCACGACCGGACGGCCCAAGGGGTCCGGCTGCGCCACCAGTCGTGGGTCTACGAGGGCGAGGCGATCCGCGTCCAGAACATCCTCGACGAGAGCGACCTGGAGTTCCGCTGGCTGCCGATGGCGCACTCCTTCGGCAAGGTACTGATGTCGACCCAGATGGCCTGCGGGTTCGCCGCCGCGATCGACGGCCGGGTCGACAAGATCATCGAGAACGTCGGGGAGGTGCGACCGACGTTCATGGGAGCGGCGCCGCGCATCTTCGAGAAGGCGCACGCCCGCATCGTCACCATGCAGGCCGCCGAGGGCGGGGCCAAGGAGAAGATCTTCAACAAGGCCTTCGATGTCGGCCTCAGGGTCGACCAGCTCCAGCGGGAGGGCAAGAGCGTGCCCGCACTGCTCAAGGTGCAGCACGGCCTGTTCGACAGGCTGGTGTTCAGCAAGATCCGGGACCGGTTCGGTGGTCGGGTCCGGTTCTTCATCTCCGGCGCGGCCGCCCTCAACCGGGACATCGCCGAGTGGTTCCACGCGGCCGGCATCGTGATCCTCGAGGGCTACGGGCTCACGGAGACCTCGGCGGGCTCCTTCGTCAACCACCCCCAGAAGTACCGCTTCGGCACGGTCGGGCCGGTGTTCCCGGGCAGCGAGGTCATGCTCGGCGAGGGAGGCGAGATCCTGATCAAGGGTCCCGGCGTGATGGAGGGCTACCACAACCTGCCCGACGAGACCGGCAAGACGCTCACCGAGGACGGCTGGCTGCGCACCGGCGACAAGGGGGAGCTGGACCAGGACGGCTACCTGCGCATCACCGGACGGATCAAGGAGCTGTTCAAGACCTCGGGCGGCAAGTACATCGCTCCGCCGGCCATCGAGGGAAGTTCAAGGCGCTGTGCCCGTACGCCAGCCAGTTCATGGTGTTCGGCAACGAGCGGAACTTCTGCGTCGCGCTGATCACCCTCGACCCGGACGGCATCGCCGAGTGGGCCAAGGAGAACGATGTCGCCGGCGACTACGCGCAGATCGTCGCCTCGGAGAAGTGCCAGGCGATGGTGGCGGGCTACGTCGACCAGCTCAACGCCCAGCTCAACCGCTGGGAGACGATCAAGAAGTGGGAGATCCTCGACCACGACCTGAGCGTCGAGACCGGCGAGCTGACCCCTCGCTCAAGGTGAAGCGCAACGTCGTCGAGGCCAACTACGCCGACACGATCGACGCGTTCTACTCCTGAGCGACGCGGCGGGACTCGGGGCGTCGGCGCGTGCCTTCCACACCGCCTGTCGGCGAGCCCGCGCCGGCCGACGGCCGGCTGCCGGAGTCGGCGCTGGCCTGGCTCGGCCGGCGGTCCTTCGGGGCCTACGTCCACGTCCCGTTCTGCGCCGCCCGATGCGGCTACTGCGACTTCAACACCTACACCGCGGCGGAGCTCGAGGAGCAGCTGGGCGCCTCGCGCGCGACGTACGCCGAAGCGGTGCTGGCCGAGGTTGCCCTGGCGCGCCGGGTGCTGGGCCCGCGCGACCTTCCGGTGTCGTCGGTGTTCTTCGGCGGCGGCACGCCCACCCTGCTCAAGCCGGTGGACCTGTCGGTGGTCGTGTCGGCGCTGGCGGCTGACTTCGGGCTTGCCGACGGGGCGGAGATCACCACGGAGGCCAACCCCGACAGCGTGACCCAGTGGGACCTCGACGACCTGCGGGCGGCCGGCTTCACGCGGATCTCGTTCGGCATGCAGTCGGCTGTCCCGAGCGTCCTGGCCACCCTCGACCGCACGCACGACCCGCTCCGGGTGCCCGCGGCGGTGGCGTGGGCCCGAGCGGCCGGCTTCGAGCAGGTGAGCCCGGACCTCATCTACGGCACGCCGGGGGAGTCGTTGGCCGACTGGGCGCGCTCGCTGGAGGAGGCGCTCGCGTGCGAGCCCAACCACGTGTCGGCGTACAGCCTCATCGTGGAGGAGGGCACCGCCCTGGCCCGGCGGGTGCGCCGGGGCGAGCTGCCACCCCCCGACGAGGACGACCTCGCCGACAAGTACCTCCTCGCCGACGAGCGGCTGACGGCGGCGGGCTTCGAGTGGTACGAGCTGTCCAATTGGGCTCGCACCCCTGAGGCCCGTTGTCGCCACAACCTGCTCTACTGGACCGGCGCGGACTGGTGGGGCTTCGGGCCGGGCGCGCACTCCCACGTGGGAGGCACCCGCTGGTGGAACGTCCGCCATCCCGCCGCGTACGCCGAGCGGCTGGCGCGTGGGGTGAGCCCGGCCCAGGCGCGGAGGTGCTCGACGCCGGCGCCTGACGCGTCGAGCGGGTGCTCCTGGAGATCCGGCTGCGCGACGGGCTGCCGATCAGCGCGCTCGACGACACCGGCTACGACGCGGTACCGCCCCTGGTCGAGCGCGGCCTGCTCGACCAGCACGGCGGCCGCCTCACGCTCACGGCCGGCGGCCGGCTGCTCGCGGACGCGGTGGTGCGCGAGCTGCTCGCGTGAGCCGCTCGGCTCAGCTGACCATGCGGATGATCAGCGGGAAGCGGTACAGCTCGCCGTTGAGCGCCTTGACGCCCCCGATGATCATGAAGACGTAGTACAGGACGATCACCACTGGCAGCAGGATGATCCCGATCAGCACGATCAGTGACAGCGCGGCGAGCGTGAGGTAGATGAGGTAGCTGAGGTTGAAGTTCAGCGCCTCGCGCGACTGCTCGGCCACCCACCGGGAGCGGTCCTTGTACATCAGGTAGACCAGCAGCGGGGCCAGGAAGCCGAGGACGATCGCGCCGAAGTGCGCGAGCGCGGTCCAGGTCCGCTCCTCGTCGGGGCGCAGCGGCACCGGAGCGCCGTACGCCGCCGGGGGTGCGCCGGGGGCTGCGGCTGGCCGTATGGTGCCTGGCCGCCCGGTGCCTGGCCGTAGGGCGCCTGGTCGGCCGGTGGTGGGGCAGACTCCGGCGCGGGGGGCTGCTGGGGGTCGAGCGGTGTCTGCTCGGGCTCGGGGGGAGTGGGGGGCTGCTGATCGCTCATGGTGGGCTCCTTCGTCTGGTCTGACGCTACTCGTCCGCGGGCCGGGTGGCTCACGCGCCCGGCGCGGTCACGAAGTCGATGAGCTCCTCGACCCGACCGAGAAGCTCCGGCTCGAGGTCGTGCCAGGTGTCCACCCGGCCGAGGATGTGACGCCAGGCCCGCGCCAGGTCGGCCTGGTCGGCGGCCGGCCAGCCCAGCCGCGCGCACACGCCCGCCTTCCACGACTCCTCCCGCGGAACCTCGGGCCAGGTGGCGACGCCCACCCGTTCGGGGCGGACGGCCTGCCAGATGTCGACGTAGGGGTGGCCCACGACGAGCACGTGCTCGCCCAGCGGCGAGGCCGCCACGTCGGCGGCGATCCGGCTCTCCTTGGAGCCCGGCACCAGGTGGTCGACCAGGACGCCCACACGTCGGCTGGGCCCGGGGCCGAAGCTGCGCAGCCGCGCGAGCAGGTCGTCGACCCCCCCGAGGTACTCCACGACGACGCCCTCGAGCCGGAGATCGTCGCCCCACACCTTCTCGACCAGCTCCGCATCGTGGCGGCCCTCGACCAGGATTCGGCTGTCGCGCGCGACCTTGGCGGCGGCGCCGTGCACGGCCACCGACCCGGACGCCGTACGCCGGGGCGGCGCCGGGGCGACCCGCTGCACCGGAGGCGTGAGGATCACCGGGCGGCCCTCGAGCAGGAAGCCGGGCCCGAGCGGGAAGGTCCGACGCCGGTGGCGGCGGTCCTCCAGGACCAGCGTGCGCACGTCACGATCGATCGTGACCACCTCGCCACACCAGTCGGTGGTGACCTCCTCGACGATCATGCCGAGCGCGGCGGGCACCCCTGGGCGCCCCCGCGCGGGTGCCCGCCAGTCACCGGCGAGCACGTCGCTCCCGTAACGGTCGGTGGTCCTCACCCGACGAGGCTAGGAGCACTCCAGCGCGGCGCGGCGGCGGCGCTCGGTCAGCCGAGCGGCAGTCGGCGACCACCCGGGGGCAGCTGCGCGTAGCCTCGCTGCACGGCATGGACGAGACCGTCGCGCCCCCAGGGCCAGTCCGAGCCCGCCAGCGTCTCCTCGGGCGACGCTCCCTGCGCCGCGCCGTGCCGGATCATCTCGGCCACCACTCCGACCGCCGCGCGCTGCGACTCGACGAAGCCCCGGTCCACGACGGCCCCGTGGCCGGGCACGACGACGGTCGCGTCGGTCGTGGCGCCGAGGACGACGTCCAGGGTGGCCGGCCACTCCAGCGGCCAGCAGTCCTCGCCGTACCCGGGCGGGCCGGACTCCTCGACCAGGTCGCCGACCAGCAGCACGTCCGCGTCGGGCACGGCGACCACGAGGTCGCCGGCGGTGTGGCCGCGACCCGGATGCACCAGCTCGACGCGGCGGTCGCCGAGATCCAGGACCCGGGCCGAGGAGAACGTCTGGTCCGCGGCCACGATCGGCGTCTCGATGACCTCGTCGGCATGCGGCTCGTCGTCCCGGTGGGCGGCGTAGACCCGCTTGATCCGCTCACCCGAGGGCACCGTGGCGGCGGCAGCGGCCTCGTGCGCGTGGATCGGCACCACTCCGTACGCCGCCCGGAAGGCGTGGTTGCCGAAGGTGTGGTCGAAGTGCTCGTGGGTGTTGACCACGGCCGTCACCTCGCCGCGGCCGAGCCGCCGGACGGCCTCGATGACTTCGCGCGCGGCTTGCGTGGAGGCGTGGGTGTCGACGACCACCAGGCCGCGCTCGCTGCCCACGACCGCGATGTTGAGCGCGAACCAGTCGTGGTGGGCGACCCACACCCGCGGCGCCACCTCGAGGAAGTCGGCCATGCCCGCGAGCGTAGTGCGGCGGGTTCGCGCCCGCCCAGACGCGGCGCGGAGCCTGGCCGCGACCTGGACCGAGCCGGCGGGGCCCGCGGACTGTTCGAGGCTTGTAGCATTGGCACTCAGTGTTAGTGAGTGCCAGTTGTTCGTGAGTGCCACAGTGCGCGGGTGCCGGCTCGCGCGCGACCGGTGGGCAGGAGGTGGGCCATGTCCGAGGACCGCAAGCTCGCCGTGCTGCGCGCCATCGTCGAGGACTACGTGGCCACCGAGGAGCCGGTCGGGTCCAAGGCCCTCGTCGAGCGACACGGTCTCGGCGTCTCCCCGGCCACGGTGCGCAACGACATGGCGGCGCTCGAGGACGAGGGCTACATCGCCCAACCGCACACCAGCGCCGGGCGCATCCCCACCGACAAGGGCTACCGGCTCTTCGTCGACCGGCTGACCACGCTCAAGCCGATGAGCGGGGGGGAGAAGCGGGCGATCGCGACCTTCCTGGAGGGCGCGCTCGACCTCGATGACGTCGTGCACCGGTCCGTGCGGCTGCTGGCCAGCCTCACCCGCCAGGTGGCCGTCGTGCAGTACCCCACCCTCTCGCGCTCCACGGTGCGGCACATCGACCTGATCGCGCTGAGCGAGACCCGGCTGCTGCTGGTGCTCATCCTCAGCACCGGCCGCGTGGAGCAGCGGGTCATCGAGCTCGACGCCGCCCTCGACGACGAGCAGCTGAGCACGCTGCGCAACGGGGTGCTCGGGGCTGCCGTGGGGCAGCGCATCGAGGACGCCGCCGTCGCGCTCACCGCGCTGGGCGAGGACCGACGCCTGCCGGACCCGTTGCCGACCAGCTCGGTGGTGACCGCTATCTGCGAGGCGATGTCCGACCATCGCTCCGACGAGCGGATCGTCGTGGGTGGCACCGCCAACCTGGCCCGCTTCGGCGACCACTTCGACTCCGCGGTGCGCCCGCTGCTCGAGGCGCTGGAGGAGCACGTCGTCCTGCTCCACCTGCTGGGCGAGGCGCACACCGGGGGTGCCCTCACGGTGCGCATCGGGCACGAGGGCCCCTACCAGGAGCTCGCGGCCACCAGCGTGGTCGCCACCGGGTACGGCCCGGGCGACGAGGCGCTGGGGACGCTCGGCATCGTCGGCCCCACGCGGATGGACTACCCCAGCACGATGGCGGCCGTGCGCGCGGTGGCGCGCTACGTCTCGCGCATCCTCGACGAGGCCTGAGCCTCACCCCGACCCGAAGGACATCTGTGGCACTGGATCTCTACGGCTCCTCGGTGTGGCCCGCGATGCGGATGCCGACACCATCAAGAAGGCCTACCGTCGGCTCGCTCGGCAGCTGCACCCCGACGTGAACCCCGACCCCTCCACGCAGGAGCGGTTCAAGGAGGTCTCGCACGCCTACGAGGTGCTCTCGGACCCGCAGAAGCGGGCGGCGTACGATCGGGGCGGCGACGTCTTCGGGGGCCCGGGCTTCGGCCAGGGGGCGGGCTTCTCCTTCACCGACATCATGGACGCCTTCTTCGGCGGGGCGGCCGCCGGTGGGGCGCGGCCCGCGACCTCGCGTGCGCCGCGGCCAGGACGCCTTGATCCGGCTCGAGGTGGAGCTAGCCGAGGCGGCGTTCGGCGTCACCCGAGAGCTCAAGGTCGACACGGCGGTCCTGTGCACGGGTTGCCAGGGCGCCGGCACGGCGCCCGGCACCAGCCCCCAGCCGTGCAGCACCTGCCACGGCGCCGGGGAGGTGGCGCACGTGCAGCGCTCGCTGCTCGGCGAGATCCGCACCCTCCGGCCGTGCCCGGCCTGTCGAGGCTTCGGGACGGTCATCCCCGAGCCGTGCCGCGAGAGCTCCGGCGACGGCCGGGTCCGCTCCCGCCGGACGCTCACGGTGAAGATCCCCGCGGGCGTCGACAACGGCACCCGCGTGCAGTTGTCGGGGCAGGGCGAGGTCGGCCCGGGCGGTGGGCCTGCGGGCGACCTGTACGTCGAGATCCACGTCACGCCGCACGAGACCTTCACTCGCGAGGGCGCTCACCTGCACTGCACGGTGGCACTGCCGATGACGGCGGCGGCGCTGGGCACGACGCTGACCCTGCCCACCCTCGAGGCCGACCTGCCGGGCGACGACGGCGTGCACCAGCGGGCCGTTGAGGTCGAGGTCCGTCCCGGGACCCAGTCCAACACCCAGCAGGTGCTGCGCGGGCACGGCGTCCCCGGCCTGCGCGGCGGTCGCGGCGACCTCGTGGTGACGCTGGTGGTCGAGACCCCGACCCGGTTGGACGCTCGTCAGGAGGAGCTGCTCCGGGAGCTGGCCGCGCTCCGCGACGAGGAGCAGCCGACCGCCTCGGTGAAGTCGGCCCACAAGTCCGTGTTCAGCAGGTTCCGCGACGCCTTCAACGTCTGACCCAGCCCACCGAGGGCTGCTGAGCTCCAGGAGGTTCCCGATGTCCTTGCCCCTGCACCTGGTGGAGTCGCTGGACGGGGTCGGTCCGGGGTCGCTGGTGGTCGTCGAGGGCGACGAGGCCCATCACGCGGTGGCTGTCCGCCGGTTGCAGCACGGGAGGCGGTGGCGCTGACCGACGGCCGCGGCAGGCGGGCCGTGGGCACGGTCGGCATGGCGGGCCGGCGGGTCTTCGAGGTGCGGGTCGACGAGGTCGACGCCGTCGCGCGGCCCGCGCCGCGGCTCACGGTCGTGCAGGGGCTGCCCAAGAGCGACCGCGGAGAGCGGGCCGTGGAGGTGCTGACCGAGATCGGGGTCGACGAGATCGTCCCCTGGTCGGCGGCGCGCAGTGTCGCGGTCTGGAAGGGTGACCGGGTCGAGAAGGGCCTGGCGCGCTGGCGGGCGACCGCCCGGGAGGCCGCCAAGCAGGCCCGGCGGACGTGGTTCCCCACGGTCACCGACCTGGCCACGACGCGGGCCGTGGCCGAGCGGGTGGCGGCCGCGCCGGCGGCGTACGTCCTGCACGAGGGTGCCGCCGCTGCGTTGGCGGCCGTCGCCGAGGAACCGGGCGACCCGCCCGAGGAGCTTCTCCTCGTGGTGGGACCCGAGGGCGGCGTCACCCCCGAGGAGCTCGCGGCGTACGTCGACGCCGGCGCCCGCGCCGTCCGGCTCGGCCCCGAGGTGCTGCGCACCTCGACGGCCGGCCTGGCCGCCGCGGCCGCCCTCCTCGCCCGCACCCCGCTGGCGCTGATCCGGCACAACCTCGCCGATCCGGCAGAAGTTCGCGTCGATCCGGCACAACCTCGCCGATCCGGCAGAAGTTCGCGCCCGCGCGCTCCCGAACTTCTGCCGGATCAGCGCACGGTGAACTGCTTGGAGTCCTCCGTGGGGGCGGGACCCTCGCCGCCGGAGGGGTCGTCGGTGCGCGCGATGAAGGTGTAGTCGCCCGGCGGCAGGTCGGACAGGTCCGCCCGCCCGGACCAGGGGTAGAGCCGGTCCAGCCAGCCCTTGGCCATGCTGACCCCGCTGAGCACCACGTGGCCGTCCCCGGCGCGGATCTCCCACGGCACCGTCGCCTCGAAGGAGCTGGCCACCCCGGAGACGACCAGGACGCCGGCAGAGACCTGTGCGCCCTGCTCGGGGCTGGTCACGTTCACCAGGGCCAGGGTGTCCAAGGGCGGGTCGTTGACGATCGGCTCGGCGGTGGGAACGCCGTAGACCCGGTCGATCGGGTTCTCCACGGTGCGGAACTGCACCGGGGCTCGCCGCTGCACGGCCCCCTGCAGCGTGTACACCACCTGCTGCACGGCGATCCGTGCCTCCTCCCGGGTCATCCCCGCCGGCCGCCTGCGCAGCGAGGTGTCGGCGAGGGTCACGGTGATCACGTCGCCGTCGTACGTCGCGGCTGCGAACGCGCCTTCCGGCCACGCGGTGCGGTAGTCGGGGTCGAGCGACGCCTCGACCACTGCCGCGATCCCGTCCGCCGTCGGGTCGACGATCCCCGTGGCCGACCGGAACTCGCGATACAGCCGGGGCCCGAGCGGGGTGTCCCCGACGTAGTAGACGGCCACGGCGGGGGCCGACGACAGCCCCGAGGCCGACGGCGTGGGGGTGGCGCTCGCTCCTCCGCCCGGGCCGGGCGACCCATCGCGAGGGCCGAACAGGGCGAACCCGCCGATCACGGCCGCTGCGGCCACGGCCACCACGGCGGCAGGCACCCAGGAGCGTGTCGAGCGGGACATCGTGACCTCCTGACGGGTCGCGGGAAGCACACCCGCAGCCCTCTCTCACCACGCTAGCGCTCTGCTCCCTCCACGGCTCCCTCCCCCGCTCCCTCCCCGGTTCCCTCCCCGCCGGGCAGGCCGCCCGGGTCGCCGCCTGACGCCGGCCGCCGGCGCCCGGCAGGGGAATACAGTGTCGGCATGAGTACGCCGACGCGGGCAGCCGACTGCCTGTTCTGCAAGATCGTGGCCGAGGAGATCTCCGCGGACGTCGTGCACCGGACCGACCGCGTGCTGGCCTTCCGCGACATCGCCCCGCAGGCGCCGACGCACGTGCTCGTGATCCCGCTCGACCACTACGAGAACGCCGCCGCCACCGCCGCGGCCGACGCGGCGACGGTCGCGGAGCTGGTCGCCGCCGCGGCGACGGTGGCGGACGCCGACGGGCTCGACGGCCACTACCGGCTCGTCCTCAACACCGGCACCGGCGTCGGGCAGAGCGTCTTCCACACCCACCTCCACCTGCTCGGGGGCGGCCGATGACCTGGCCGCCGGGATGAGCCGGCGCGCACGCCGGGCGGGCCTCGCCGCGCTGGTGGCGATACTCGCCGTCGCGACGGGCTGTACGACGACCCCGCCGCCCGCGGGAACTGCCGACGACCACGCCGGCCTCGACGCGCTGCAGCCGCGCGACCACCCGGTGGAGGCCTGGCAGCCGGAGCCCCTGCGAGCCGGTGAGCGCCGCCTCGAGCTGACCATCCCGACCTCCTACACCCCGAGGGCGCCCTACGGCGCCGGCACCGACGACTACCACTGCTTCCTGCTGGACCCGCAGCTCACCCAGGACGTCTTCCTCACCGGCACCTTCGTCCGACCCGACAACACCGATGTCGTGCACCACGTGATCCTCTTCCAGGTGCCGCCCGAGGACGTCGCCCGGGCCCAGGAGCTCGACGCCCGTTCCGCGACCGAAGGGTGGACCTGCTTCGGCGACTCCGGCCTGACCCGGGGTCCCGCGCTCGACAGCGCCCCTGGCTGGGCGCCTGGGCACCGGGAGCCAAGGAAGCGGTCGCGGCCCAGGGTACGGCGTCCGGCTGGCCGCCGGCACCCAGATCGTGATGCAGGTGCACTACAACCTGCTCGGCGGCACCGGGCCGGACGCCTCCTCCACGCTGCTCCGGGTGGCGCCCGCGACGCCGGACATGCGTTCGGTCGAGACCATGCTGCTGCCCGCGCCGGTCGAGCTGCCCTGCCGTCCGGCGCACGCGGCCGGGCCGCTGTGCGACCGCGACGCGGCGGTGGCCGACGTCGTACGCCGGTTCGGCGGGGACGGCAACACCGCCAACCTGCTGCACCTGCTCTGCGGCGGGGAGATCCGGCCGGGCAACACCCAGTCCTGCACCCGCACGGTCACGGAGCCGACGACCATCCGGGGCGTCGCCGGGCACATGCACCTGCTCGGCCGGTCGATGTCCATCGTGGTCAACCCGGGCACGCCGACCGAGCGCACCATCCTCGACATCCCGCTGTGGAACTTCGACGACCAGGGCGCCAAGCCGATCAAGCCGGTGCACCTGAAGCCGTTCGACACGGTGCAGGTCACCTGCCGACACGTGCAGTGGCTGCGCGACCGGCTGCCGGCGCTCCAGGGCCAGCCGGACAAGTACGTCGTGTGGGGCGACGGCACCACGGACGAGATGTGCCTCGGGATCCTCCAGGTCACCCATCCCTAGCCGCCCCACGGCCGCCCGGGCGAAAGCGGCTGGGCCGCTCCGGCGGACTCCCGTAGCATGGGACCCGTCCCGCCGCCGACCAGGAAGGCAGCCCGCTCGCGGGCCAGCACAGGCACTGCATGACCGACACCTCCGAGCGCGACCCGTCGCGTGCCGTCACGAAGCACGTCGTGGTCGTCCCCAACAGCGTCGACATGGTCAGCGTGCTGGGTCCCGGCGACGAGCACCTCGACCTGGTCGAGCGCGCCTTCGACGCCGAGATCCACGTGCGCGGCAACCGGATCACCCTCCGGGGAGAGCCGGGCGAGGTGGCGCTCGCCGAGCGGCTCCTCGACGAGCTGGTCGCCATCATCCGCACCGGCCAGGGCGTGACCCCGGAGACCGTCGAGCGGGTGGTCGGCATGCTGCGCGCCGAGACCACCGAGCGGCCCGCCGACGTGCTGTCGCTCAACATCCTCTCCAACCGCGGCCGGACCATCCGGCCCAAGACCCTCAACCAGAAGCGGTACGTCGACTCGATCGACAAGCACACCGTGACCTTCGGCATCGGCCCGGCCGGCACCGGCAAGACCTACCTGGCCATGGCGAAGGCCGTCCAGGCGCTCCAGGCCAAGCAGGTCACGCGGATCATCCTCACCCGCCCGGCGGTCGAGGCGGGGGAGCGGCTGGGCTTCCTGCCCGGGACGCTGAGCGAGAAGATCGACCCCTACCTGCGGCCGCTCTACGACGCCCTGCACGACATGATCGACCCCGAGTCGATCCCCAAGCTGCTCGCCGCGGGCACCATCGAAGTGGCTCCGCTGGCCTACATGCGCGGGCGCACCCTCAACGACGCCTTCATCATCCTCGACGAGGCGCAGAACACGTCGCCGGAGCAGATGAAGATGTTCCTCACCCGGCTGGGCTTCGGCTCCAAGATCGTGGTCACCGGTGACGTCACCCAGATCGACCTGCCCGGCGGCACCCGCTCGGGTCTCAAGGTGGTGGCGGAGATCCTGGACGGCGTCGAGGACGTCGTCTTCAACCGGCTCACCTCCCACGACGTGGTGCGGCACAAGCTGGTCGGGCGCATCGTCGCGGCGTACGACGACTACGACGCTCGCGGCGGCTTCGTGGCGGACCGGGAGCGCTCCTCGGGGCGGCAGGGCCGCCCGTCGTGACCATCGAGGTGCTCGACGAGTCCGGAGCCGGGCTCGACGTGGCCGCTCTCGCGGCGCTCAGCCGGTTCGTCCTGGACCGCATGCGCGTCCATCCCCAGGCCGAGCTGTGCCTCAAGGCGGTCGACGAGGACACCATCGCCGAGCTCAACACGCGGTGGATGGCCAAGGAGGGCCCGACCGACGTGCTGGCCTTCCCGATGGACGAGCTGCGCCCCGGCCTGGTCACGGAGGAGCCCGAGGAGGGCATCCTCGGCGACCTGGTGCTGTGTCCGGCGGTGGCCGCTCGCCAGGCCGAGACGGCCGGCCACCCCGTCGCCGCGGAGATCGAGCTCCTGACCGTGCACGGCATCCTGCACCTGCTCGGCTACGACCACGCCGAGCCCGCGGAGCACCGGGAGATGTTCGGCCTCCAAGACGAGCTGCTGGCCGCCTGGCGCGGGCGCGGCTCCGCCGAGTCGTGACCGCGTCGTCGAGGCCGGTGAGACACCCACGATGACTCCGAGTGACATCTGGCAGCTGGTGTGGGCGGGCGTGCTCGTCCTCGTCGCGGGGCTGTTCTCGGCCGCGGACGCCGCGCTGTCGTCGTTCTCCCGCGCCCGGGCCGAGGACCTCGCCGACGCCGGGCGCACGGGCAGCGCCCGGCTCGTCCGGCTGCTGGGCGACTCGCCCCGCTACCTCAACACCGCGCTCTTCCTGCGGCTGCTGTGCGAGATCGCGGCCATCGTGCTCGTGGGGCTGGTCGTCTACGAGTCGCTGGGCGGACGCCGGCTGATGACATCGGTGGTGACCGTCGCCGTGATGGTGGTCGTGTCGTTCGTCGTGATCGGCGTGGCGCCGCGCACCCTGGGCCGCCAGCACGACGAGGCCGTCGCCCTCGCCGCGGCGGGACCGCTCACCGCCGTCACCACCATCCTCGGACCGCTGCCCAGGCTGCTGATCCTCCTCGGCAACGCCATCACGCCGGGTCGCGGCTTCCGCGAGGGACCGTTCTCCACCGAGGTCGAGCTGCGCGAGATGGTCGACCTCGCGGAGGCCTCCGCCGTGATCGAGGAGGGCGAGCGGAAGATGATCCACTCAGTCTTCGAGCTCGGCGACACGGTCGCCCGCGAGGTCATGGTGCCCAACACCGACGTCGTCTACATCGAGCGACACAAGAACCTGCGCCAGACGCTTTCGCTGTTCCTGCGCAGCGGCTTCTCCAGGCTCCCCGTGATAGGCGAGAGCCTCGACGACGTCCTGGGCTTCGTCTACCTCAAGGACGTCGTCCGCCGGGACTTCGAGGCGCCCACCGTCGAGACGACGCAGCGCGTGGACGAGATCATGCGCGAGGCGTACTTCGTGCCCGACTCCAAGCCGGTGGACGAGCTGCTCTCGGACATGCAGGCCAAGCGCCAGCACGTCGCCGTCGTCGTCGACGAGTACGGCGGCACCGCCGGCCTGATCACGATCGAGGACATCCTCGAGGAGATCGTCGGGGAGATCACCGACGAGTACGACCAGGACGAGGTCGAGGTGGAGGCGCTGCCTGACGGGGTGTTCCGGGTGCCGTCACGATGGTCCGTCGACGACCTGGACGACGTCGTCGGCGTCGAGGTCGCGGACGAGGACGTCGACAGCGTGCTGGGGCTGATGGCCAAGCACCTGGGCAAGGTGCCGATCCCCGGCTCGGTCGTGGAGGTCGACGGGCTGCGCTTCGTCGCGGAGGAGGCCACGGGGCGCCGCAACCGGATCGA
The DNA here is from genome assembly GCA_041393675.1 of Nocardioides sp. Lineage (GTDB taxonomy): Bacteria > Actinomycetota > Actinomycetes > Propionibacteriales > Nocardioidaceae > Nocardioides. The sequence goes on from JAWKJR010000013.1 coordinate 48,691, forward strand.
GACCGTGCTGGTGAGCCGCCCGCCCGAGCCGGCCGAGGGCGACGACTACGCTGACGACCATGACTGACCTGGGGGCTCTCCGCCGAGGACGCCAAGCTCGTGACGCTGGCGCGGGCCACGCGGGCGCGGGTCGGTGCCGACCAGGGGGCCGCGCTGCGCGACACCGACGGCCGGACCTATGCAGCGGCCACCGTCGACCTGCCGTCGCTGCGGCTCTCGGCGCTCCAGGTGTGTGTCGCGATGGCGGTCGCGTCCGGATCCCGTGGCGCGGAGGCGGCCGTCGTCCTGACCGAGGCCGACACCGTGGCGGAGGCGGACCTGCGGGTGCTGGGGGAGTTCGGGGGCCGGGGCTGCCGGTCTACCAGGCCGATCCGCGGGGAGTGGTGGCGGCCACCCACGCGTCCGCGTAGCCGGTTCCGCTCCCTCGATCGCCACCTCGATCCGCCTGGCGTCAGGCGGACTCGCTGGCCAGCCGGGTGCGGACCGCGGGCGCGAAGGGGCTCCAGGCGAACCACGTGGGGAGGGCGCGGGTCAGCCGGGCCGACCCGGTGACCGACAGGGCCTGCGAGGTCACCGCCTCGCGGCAGCTCGTGATGCCCGCGAACACCCGCATCAGGCTCACCGGGTCGGTCGTGACCGTGAGGTCGACCTCGAAGCCCGGAGGGTCGGTGCAGACCGAGGTCTCACGTCGCTCGAACACCATCCAGATCCGGGCCGGCTCCCGCCGACGTACTCGAACTGGATGACCGTCCGGTCGTCGGGCAAAGCGTCGGCGACGATCCGCCCTCCACCAGATGTTGTCGGGGGTCGAGGCAGGTGCAGCGGCCGACGCCTGGCGCCAGATCGAAGCGGCGCTGGCCGAGTACGACGGACCAGGCGGCTTCACGGGGCCGTGCGAGATGCTGGTGGTCTCGGGCACCCGACCCTGAGCCAGCCCGCCGCCGGTGACGGGATCGGCACGCCACGACACTGGCCCTTGGCGGGAATCCCGGGAGCGGGCAAGGTAGGACCGTGGCATTGGTGGGCTGGGGCGCGCACGAGCGCGCCGTCGAGCGGCTGCGGGCGTCGTACGCCGCGATCCCGGCCGGTGCGCCGGTCCGGCTGGCGAAGCGGACCTCCAACCTGTTCCGCCCACGGGTGGGCACGGACGCTCCCGGCCTGGACGTGTCGGGGCTGGGCGGGGTCATCGCCGTCGACCTCGTGCACCGGACCGCCGAGGTGCAGGGCATGTGCACCTACGAGGCCCTGGTGGACGCGACCCTCCCGCTCGGGCTGATCCCGCTGGTCGTGCCGCAGCTGCGGACGATCACCCTTGGCGGCGCGGTCACCGGGCTGGGCATCGAGTCCACGAGCTTCCGCAACGGGCTGCCGCACGAGTCGGTGCTCGAGATGGACGTGTTCACCGGCGCGGGCGACGTCGTGACCGCCACTCCCGACAACGAGCACGCCGATCTCTTCCACACCTTCCCCAACTCCTACGGCTCGCTCGGCTACGCCACCCGGCTGCGGATCGAGCTGGAGCCGATCGGGCCGTACGTCGAGCTGCGCCACGTGCCGTTCGACGACGCGGGCCTGCTCGCGAAGGCGGTCGCCGAGATCACCGAGACCCGGGAGTGGGAGGGCCTGCGCGTCGACGGGCTGGACGGGGTGTCGTTCGAGCCGGGCGACCTCTACCTGACGCTGGCGACCTGGGCCGACGCCCCTGGGGCCTCGGGGATCGTGCCGGCGGGCACCGGGGCCAGCGACTATACCGGGGAGCAGATCTACTACCGGTCCATCGCCGAGCGGTCCACCGACCTGCTGACCGGCTATGACTACCTGTGGCGTTGGGACACCGACTGGTTCTGGTGCTCGGGGGCCTTCGGCGCCCAGCACCCGGTCGTGCGACGGCTGTGGCCGCGGCGCTGGCGACGGTCGGACGTCTACTACAAGCTGGTCGGCCTCGACATCCGCTTCGGCGTGATGGACCGGCTGGACCGTCGCGCCGGTCGACCCCGGCGTGAGCGCGTGATCCAGGACGTCGAGGTGCCGGTCGACCGGCTGGCGGAGTTCCTCACCTGGTTCGACGAGGAGGTCGGCATGCGGCCGGTCTGGCTGTGCCCGCTGCGGCTGCGCGAGTGGGCCGGCGCCGCGACGCTGCCGGGGCAGCGACCCTGGCCGTCGTATCCGCTGGAGACGGGCACGACCTACGTCAACGTGGGCTTCTGGGGCACCGTGCACGTGGGCCCGGAGGCGCCGGCTGCGCCGCGCAACCGCGCGGTCGAGGCCAAGGTCGCCGAGCTGGGCGGGCACAAGTCGCTGTACTCGGAGGCCTTCTACGACCGGGCGACCTTCGACCGGCTCTACGACGGTGACAACCTGGCGGCAGTGAAGGGCCGCTACGACCCGGACGGCCGGCTCACCGGCCTCTATGAGAAAGCAGTGGGACGACGATGAGCAGCACCACCGCCCCCAGGTCCATCAGCAGCGCCATCGAGTCGATGGCCGTCGGGGCCTGCCTGTGCGCTTCGAGGCCTACGACGGCAGCAGTGCCGGCCCGGCCGACTCCGGCATCGTGCTGCGGCTGCTGACCGAGCGAGGGCTTGCCTACCTGCTGACCTCGCCCGGCGACCTGCGGCTGGCCCGGGCCTACGTCACCGGCGACCTGGTCATCGATGGGGTGCACCCCGGGAACCCCTATGACGCGCTCGTCGCGCTGCTGGACCGGTTGCAGTTCCGCAGGCCCGGACCGGGCGAGGCGGTGGCGCTGCTGCGCTCCCTCGGCGTGGCGAACCTCCGGCCGCCGCCGCCACCGGAGGAGGAGCGGCTGCCCCGGTGGCGGCGTACCGTCGAGGGGCTGCGCCACTCCATGAAGCGCGACGCAGCGGCCATCGCTCACCACTACGACGTGTCCAACCGCTTCTACGAACTGGTGCTTGGGCCGTCGATGACCTACACCTGCGCGGTGTTCGAGACGGCGGACACCAGCCTCGAGGACGCCCAGCATGAGAAGTACGACCTGGTCTGCCGCAAGCTCGACCTGAGGCCGGGCCAGCGGCTGCTCGATGTGGGCTGCGGGTGGGGCGGGATGGTCCGGCACGCGGCCAAGGAGTACGGCGTCAAGGCGCTCGGCGTCACCTTGTCGCTTCAGCAGGCCCAGTGGGCGAAGGAGGCGATCGACCGGGACGGTCTCGGCGACCTGGCGGAGGTGCGGCACTCCGACTACCGCGACGTGGTGGAGTCGGGTTTCGACGCCGTCAGCTCGATCGGGCTCACCGAGCACATCGGGGTGCGGCGCTACCCGGCGTACTTCGGCTTCCTGTACGACCGGCTGCGTCCTGAGGGTCGGCTGCTGAACCACTGCATCACCCGGCCCCACAACAAGCATCAGGAGACCGGCTACTTCATCGACCGCTACGTCTTCCCCGACGGGGAGCTCACCGGCTCGGGGAAGATCATCTCGGGAGCCCAGGACGCCGGCTTCGAGGTGATGCACGAGGAGAACATCCGGCGCCACTACGCGCTCACCCTCGCCGGCTGGTGCCGGAACCTGGTTGAGCACTGGGACGAGTGCGTCGCCGAGGTCGGTGAGCCGACGGCGCGGGTCTGGGGCCTGTACATGGCCGGGTCGCGCGTCGGCTTCGAGCGCAACACCATCCAGCTGCACCACGTGCTCGCGACGAAGACGACCGAGAACGGCGCTGACGGCTTCCCCCTCCGCCCTCGCTGGTAGCGACCGGCGGGGCCGGCCGAAGCCGGTCGGTAGCCTTGGGCCGGTGAGCAGTCGGGCCGAGCAGTACGTCGCGCGGGTGGTGCGGCGTACCCACGTGGCGCCACACCTGGTGCGGCTGACCCTGGGGGGAGCGGGACTGGCCGGGTTCGCCAGCACGGGCATCGCCGACGAGTGGGTCGGGCTGGTGGTGCCGGGACAGTTCCAGAGCCGGTACTACACCGTCCGGCGGTGGTCTGCCGGCGAGCTCGAGCTGGACGTCGTCGTGCATGACGAGGGCCTGGTGACCGCCTGGGCCGCGCGCGACTGCGTGGGCGACGACGTCACGGTGACCGCCCCGCGGGGCTCCTTCGACCCGCCGCCCGGAGCCGGCTGGCTGCTGCTGGTCGGCGACCTGACCGCGCTGCCGGCCATGGCCAGGATCGCCGAGACCACCAGCCTCCCGACCCGGGTCTGGGCTGAGGTTCCTGACGACCCCGCCGAGCTCGCCGGCTACCTGCCCGAGCGCGTCGAGGTGACCTGGCTCCCGCCGTCGGGCCCGGGCGCCAGCGACCTCGCCGGCGCAGTCGCGGCGATCGACTGGCCACCGGGCGAGGGCTACCTCTGGATGGCCGGGGAGTCCGGGCAGATGCGGGCCGTGCGCAAGCACCTGAGACATGACCGGCGACTGCCGAGCACGCAGTACGACGTGATGGGCTACTGGCGGGTGGCCACGCGCCGACCGCGCGCCGTCGACCCGCAGCCGATCTGGCGGGCCGGTCTTGACGCCGGTCTGACCGACGAGCAGATCTGGGCGGCGTACGACCGGGCCCAGGACGCGGCCGACCGTCCCGCTCAGGGCCCCAGATGAGTGAGTTCCGCAGCGGCTTCGCGTCGTTCGTCGGCCGGCCCAACGCCGGCAAGTCCACGCTCACCAACGCGCTGGTCGGGCGCAAGGTGGTCATCACCAGCTCTCGTCCCCAGACCACGCGCACGGTCGTCCGGGGGATCGTGCACCGCCCGGACGGGCAGCTGATCCTGGTCGACACGCCGGGGCTGCACCGGCCCCGCACCCTGCTCGGCGAGCGGCTCAACGACCTGGTGCGCTCCACCTGGGCCGAGGTCGACGTGGTCGCCGTGTGCTTTCCCGCGAACGAGCGGATCGGCCCGGGTGACCGGTTCATCGTCGGCGAGCTGGCCAAGGTGCGCCGGACGCCCAAGATCGCGGTGGCCACCAAGACCGACTTGGTGTCCTCCGCGCAGCTGGCCCAGCACCTGCAGGACATCGCCACCCTGGGCGAGGAGACCGACACGGCCTGGCAGGAGGTGGTGCCGGTCTCGGCGGCCTCCGGGGACCAGGTCGGGCTGCTGGCCGATCTGCTGCTGGCGATGATGCCAGAGGGGCCGCAGCTCTACCCCGACGGAGACCTCACCGACGCCCCCGAGGAGGTGCTCGTGGCCGAGCTGGTGCGCGAGGCCGCGCTGGAGGGGGTGCACGACGAGCTCCCGCACTCGATCGCGGTGGTCGTCGACGAGATGGGGCTTCGCGAGGGGCGCCCCGACGACGACCCGGTGCTCGACATCTACGCGAGTCTCTTCGTCGAGCGCGACTCCCAGAAGGGCATCGTGATCGGCCGGCAGGGGGCCCGGCTGAAGGAGGTGCGCCGGCGGGCCCGGCGGCAGATCGAGGCGCTGCTCGGCACCCCCGTCCACCTGGACCTGCACGTCAAGGTCGCCAAGGACTGGCAGCGCGACCCCCGGCAGCTGCGCAAGCTCGGCTTCTGAGGGGGCCGGGTCAGCCGGGCGCCCAGCACAGACCGTAGGCCTGCCCGGCCGCCCACTGGGCCCGGGTCGGCCAGTCGTAGCCCCACCGATAGGTGAGCGGGTCGGCCGCGATCGCGCGCCCTCCTCCTGACAGCGGGCCTCCGCGACGGCGCGCACGGCATCCGCGCCGGGGTAGCCGAGCTGCTTCGGGCCGATGCCGGCGACGTCGTACGACGCGATCGCGCGCCAGCTGTGCGGCTGGGAGCACAGGACGCGGCGGAAGCGGGGCGCCCCCGGCTCGGTGGTGCCGCACACGGCGTACCGGTCGCGGTCGCCGGGCCGGGCGAGCACTCCCGCCAGCGGCCGACCCAGGCGGGCCAGCGAGCCCTGGGCGCCCACGGCGACGACGTCGCAGCGGAACCAGCTCTCCCCCTGGTCGGACTGCTCCAGCGACGGGGAGAACCACACCGCCCGCAGGGTGCTGAGCCGCCGGTCCTCCTCGGTGCCGTCCAGGAACGCGGCCAGCCGGCCTGGGCAGGCCCGCGCCACCTGCGCCTGGACGCGGCGGGCGTCGACGGCCAGCAGGTGCCCGTCGACGACGGTGGCCAACCGGCCCACGTAGAACGTCGCGGCAGTGTGCGGCCGCGCGCACGGGACCGGGTCGACGTCGGTGGTGGGCATCAGCGCCTGCTCGGCCGTGAGCGGGTAGCACCCGCGCGCGGGGGCTGGGCGGGGGCCGTCGCCCGTGGGGGTCGCGGTGCCTGCTCCGGGCTGGGGGACACCGAGTGGGTGGGGGCCGTCTGGCCGGAACCCGCGCTGCACCCGGCCAGGCCGCCCACGACGACCGTGAGCGCGGCGAGGGCGGGCGCCAGTCGTCGCCACGTCGAGGAGCGGACCGGACGGCTCACAGCTTCGTCCTCGCCCAGCACACCGACCGACGGTTGCCAGCCTTCCACTCGGCCTCGTGGAACCAGGTGTAGGCGAAGTCGTAGTCGACGGGGTAGTTCAGCCATACCCCTACCGAGGTCGAGCAGAAGTCGCGCGTGCGCACCTCGACGACCCGGTCACCCGGGTAGGGGTCGCCCGGCTCGCCCAGCTTGATCGTGGTCACCGCGCGCCAGGTGTGCCGCTGCGAGCACGGGACCTTCACCGCGCCACTCACCGTCTGGCCGCGGGCGCACACCAGCCAGCGGTCGTCAGGACGCCCCTGCAGCACGTTGTCCAGGGTGGGCGGCAGGTCGACGAACTCGCGGCTCTGGTCGGTGCCGCCCACCACGTCGCAGCGGAACCAGCGGGCGCCTTCCTTCCAGGCGGCCTCGGACGGACGGAACCACGCCCAGTTGAGGACCGTGCGCAACGCGGTGCTGTCGTCGGCGCCCAGCCGGGAGCGGAACTCGGCGCTGCAGGCGGTGTAGGCGTGCGCGCCGAGCCCGGGGTCGTCGTACGCCGCGTCGGCGAGCTCCGCCGGGAAGTCGGCCACGAGGATCGTCTGTGCCGTGTGTGCCTGGGAGCAGTCCACGGTGGCCGTCGCGTTGCTGGGCTGCGCGACGTCGGGCGGCGTGAGCACTCGACATGCCTCGACCTGGGGAGCGTCCGTGGCGTCGACCTGCTCCGGGTCGACGTTGCTGCCCTGCGACTGGCTGGAGCAGGCACCGGCGAGCAGGGCCAGCACGAGCAGCGGGGCGGCGACGCGAGCGGTCGCGACGGACGGCAACGCGCACCCCCTCGGTCGGGCCCACCCGGCCCCGACACCGGGCGGCTCAGGCCTGCGGGGGACCGGCACCGCTCACTCGGAGAGCAGTGCCGCGATCGTACCGCCCAGCTCGTAGGCCGCCCGTCGTTCCGGCTCCCCGACGTCCCCCACCAGCTCCAGGGCGGGCGTGGCCTGCTGCCAGGGCAGTGCGCCGGCTATGGCCAGCACCGAACGCACCGCCCCCGCGGTGTCGTACCTGCCGTGGACGTAAACCCCGAAGGGCAGCCGGCCCCCGGCCCCACCGGCCGCCGGGGTCCCGTCCGGCGCGAGGGCGCCCCCGACCCGGTGGAAGGTGCTGTCGAAGAAGTGCTTGAGCGCCCCCGACATGTAGCCGAAGTTGGCCGTCGTCCCCAACACCAGCCCCTGTGCGGCCAGCACGTCCTCCGCCGTCGCCTCCAGGGCAGCCCGGACCACCACCTCGACACCGGTGATGAGCTCGTCGTGGGCGCCGGCGACGACCGAGTCGGTCAGCGCGCGGGTCCCTGTGGTGGGGGAGTGGTGCACGACCAGCAGCCGGCGGGGCATGTCTTCATGGTGCCGCACGGCGTCCGGGGATAAGGTGCCGCTCAGACCCGACGACGCGGGTCGGCACGTCCAGGAACGGGGAAACCATGATCATCCGTACCCTCGCCGGCACCGGCGTCGTGCTGCTCGCCCTCACCGGCTGCGGCGGCAATGACGACGCTCAGGCCAAGGAGGCCATCTCCAAGGAGCTGCAGTCCAACAAGATCGGCGACTTCTCGCTGACCAAGAAGGACGCCGACTGCATCGCGAATGGCATGGTCGACAAGGTGGGCGTGGACCAGCTTCAGAAGTACGGCCTGCTCACCAAGGACAACAAGACCGACAAGTCACCCGACGAGGTGAAGATGTCCGACAAGGACGCCCAGGCCTCGGCCGAGGTCTTCGTGGGGTGCATCGACGCCGGCAAGATGATCACCGACGCGATGGGCAGCTCGATGCCCGCAGAGGTCACCGACTGCATCGACAAGGCGCTCACCGACGACGTGCTCACCAAGCTGTTCGCCAGCATGTTCCGCGGCGAGGACGCCCAGCAGGTCAGCCAGGAGCTGCTCGCCCAGCCGCTCACGGAGTGCATGACGGGCGGCTGAGCCGGGCGGCCCGCCGGGCGCGCGCGCGCCGGGTGCGCTATGGTGGGCCGGACATGAAGCGCTGCAGCCTCCTCCTTCGCTGCCGCAGCGAGGTCTGACCCGCCGGACCTCCTCGCTGCGGAGTGTGTGCGCGCGCCGGCACCAGCCGACCTCCAGCCACCATCGCGATCGAGGACTCATGACTCTGCAGCACTCCGGCTTCACGAACACGCAGCGCGCGAGCGGCATGCCGATCCAGCGTTACCGGGCGTTCGAGCCGATCGACCTCCCGGACCGCACCTGGCCCACCCGGAGTATCACCCACGCGCCCCGGTGGCTGTCGACAGACCTGCGCGACGGCAACCAGGCCCTCATCGACCCGATGTCGCCGGCGCGCAAGATGAAGATGTTCGACCTGCTGGTCCGGATGGGCTACAAGGAGATCGAGGTCGGCTTCCCCAGCGCCAGCCAGACCGACTTCGACTTCGTGCGCCAGCTCATCGAGCAGGACAAGGTCCCCGAGGACGTCACGATCTCGGTGCTGACCCAGGCGCGCGAGGACCTCATCGAGCGCACCGTGCAGAGCCTGGTCGGCGTCCACCACGCCAACATCCACCTCTACAACGCGCTGGCGCCGCTGTTTCGCCGCGTGGTGTTCCACGCCAGCAAGGACGAGGTCAAGGACATCGCCGTCCGAGGCACGACCATGGTGATGAAGTACGCCGAGCAGCAGCTCGGCACGACGGTCATCGGCTATGAGTACTCTCCGGAGATCTTCACCGGCACCGAGCTGCCGTTCTCGGTCGAGGTCTGCGAGGCAGTCTCAGACGTCTGGCAGCCCGACGACGGCCGGGAGATCATCTTGAACCTGCCGGCGACGGTCGAGATGGCCACGCCCAACGTCTACGCCGACCAGATCGAGTGGTTCTCCCGGCAGCTGACTCGCCGCGAGCACACCACGATCAGCCTGCACCCGCACAACGACCGGGGCACCGCCGTGGCGGCCACGGAGCTCGCGATGATGGCCGGAGCCGACCGGGTGGAGGGCTGCCTGTTCGGCCACGGCGAGCGCACCGGCAATGTGTGCCTGGTGACGCTGGGCATGAACCTGTTCAGCCAGGGCATCGACCCGCAGATCGACTTCGCCTCCCACGGCGGCATCGACGAGATCCGGCGCACGGTGGAGTACTGCACGCAGCTGCCGGTCCACCCGCGCCACCCCTACGCCGGCGACCTGGTCTACACCGCGTTCTCCGGCTCCCATCAAGACGCCATCAAGAAGGGCCTGGAGGACCTGGAGCGTCAGGCCGAGGAGAAGGGGTGCCGGTCGGCGAGCTGCCCTGGGAGGCGCCGTACCTGCCGATCGACCCCCACGACGTGGGTCGCAGCTACGAGGCGGTGATCCGGGTCAACAGCCAGTCCGGGAAGGGCGGCGTGGCCTACGTCCTCAAGGCCGAGCACAAGCTCGACCTGCCGCGACGGGCCCAGATCGAGTTCAGCCGGGTGATCCAGCAGCACACCGACACCGCGGGCGGCGAGATCAGCCCCGAGGAGATCTGGGCGGTCTTCTGCGCGGAGTACCTCCACCGAGAGGCGCCGCTGAAGCTGAACTCGGTGCACACCTCCTCCGCCGCGGGCGAGAAGGACGCGCTCACCGTGAACGTCTATGTCGACGGCGAGGTCCAGACCCTCCACGGCTACGGCAACGGCCCGATCGCGGCGTTCGTCCAGGCGATCAACGAGCTGCCCCAGGAGTTCGACGTGCGGGTCCTGGACTATGCCGAGCACGCGCTGTCCTCCGGTGGCGACGCCATCGCGGCGGCGTACGTCGAGTGCGCGGTGGGCGGGCAGGTGCTGTGGGGGATCGGGCTGGACGCCAACATCGTGACGGCCTCGCTCAAGGCGGTCATCAGTGCGGTGAACCGGGCCTGATGCCGGTGGCCGCGGCCCGGTCGGGCTACGCTCCCGGGCATGACGCGGCCCCTGGTGTCGGAACGGATCGGTGACTTCGAGCTGCCCGGTGGCCACCGCCTGGAGTACACCGAGTACGGCGCCGGCGACCGCTGGGTGGTGCTCGTACACGGCCTGCTGATGCCGCGTCGGATGCATCAGCCGCTGGCGCGGGCACTGGCCGGCGAGGGCTGCCACGTCGTGACGCTGGACCTGCTCGGGCACGGCCGGTCGGACCGGCCCGCCGACCAGCTGGCCTACTCGATGACCGCCTTCGCCGAGCAGGTCGTGGCCCTCCTCGACCACCTCGGGGCCGCCGAGGCTGTCGTCGGCGGCACCAGCCTGGGCGCCAACGTCGCCCTCGAGACGGCCGTGCTGGCCCCGGCTCGCGTGCGCGGGCTGCTCTGCGAGATGCCGGTGCTCGACCACGCCCTGGAGGCCAGCATCGTCGCCTTCGTCCCCCTGCTGTTCGCGGCCCGGTTCGCTCCGGTGAGCGTCCGCGCGGTGCGCGGGCTCACCCGGCCGGTGCCTCGGGGCCTGATGCCCTTCTGGGGCGGGATCTGGCTCGACACGCTCGACCAGCAGCCCCAGGCGATGGCCGCGGTGCTGCACGGGCTGATCTTCGGGCGGCTGGCCCCGTTCGCCCGGCAGCGACGGGAGATCGACGTCCCGGTGCTGGTGGTCGGGCACCCCAGCGACCCGGTCCATCCCTTCGCCGACGCCGAGCGGCTCGCCCAGGAGCTGCCCCACGCGGTCTTCGAGGCGGCCACCAGCATCGTGGAGTGGCGAGTCGCGCCGGACCGGCTGAATGCGCGCACGGCGCAGTTCGTGTCGTCGTGCTGGAGCACGGGCACGACACGGCAGCGCAGGCGCTCCGGCTCCTGAGGTCGGCGGGGTACGCCGGGCAGAATGGCCCGGTGCCCCTCTACCGCGACGAGGCGATCGTGCTGCGCACCCACAAGCTGGGTGAGGCCGACCGCATCATCACGCTGCTGACCCGGCACCATGGCCGGGTCCGGGCCGTCGCTCGCGGGGTCCGCAAGACCTCCTCGCGGTGGGGCTCCCGGCTGGAGCCGTTCACCCACGTCGACCTGATGATCGCGGAGGGACGGAGCCTGGACGTGATCACCCAGGCGGAGACGCTGGCGCCGTACTCGCAGGGGGTGGCCGACGACTACGAGCGCTACACCGCCGGGACCGCCATGCTCGAGACCGCCGAGCGGCTCGCCGTCGAGGACAAGGAGCCCGCTCTCCAGCAGTTCCTGCTGCTGGTCGGCGGGCTGCGCGCGATGGCGGCGGGCGAGCGCGCGCCCGGTCAGGTGCTGGACTCCTACCTGTTGCGGTCGATGGCGGTCGCGGGCTACGCACCGTCGTTCGACCACTGCGCGCGCTGCGGCGACCCCGGCCCGCACCGGTGGCTGAACCCGGCGGCTGGCGGGGTGCTGTGTGCCGACTGTCGGTTGCCCGGGTCGGCGACTCCCGCCGCCGAGACCGTGCGGGTGCTGGGCGCTCTCCTGGCGGGGGAGTGGCCGATCGTCGAGGCGACCGAGGCGCGACACCTCAAGGAGGCCAGCGGGATCGTCGCGGCCTACCTCGCCTGGCATCTGGAGCGCGGGCTGCGCTCCCTGGTCTACGTCGACCGCTCAGGCGGGTGAGGGTCCAGCGGCGGCTGCCGGTCACGATCGTCGAGCCAGACGTCGATGCAGGCGTTGAGCCGGCGCATGCCCGCCACGAACCTGCTCCGCTCCTCCCGCGTCCAGTCCTCCACGATCGCCTCGAACGCCTCGCTGCGCCCGCGCCGGGCGTGCACGACGGCCTGGCGGCCGGCCTCGGTGAGCGCGAGGATGGTGGCGCGCCGGTCGTCGGGATCCACACTCTTCACCGCGAGCCCCTGGCGGACGACGGCCTGCACCTGGCGGGTGATGGTGGACGGGTCGAGGCGGAATGTCGCGGCGATGTGACCCAGCCGCACCGGACCTTCCCGGTCGAGCAGCGACAAGATGCCGTAGGCCGAGCGCTCGAGCTCGGCATGACCGCCGGCCCGCGCATGCACCGCCGACACCTGTCGATAAAGCGCGATCAGCTCGTCTTCGAACTCATCAGAAGAGCGGTCCACCCCATGAACCTCCGCTTGTCGGACACCCTGTGGGCCTGCCGAGTACCGGCCCTGACCAGATCACCCCCCTGATCGTTCAGCATAGGGCCGGACGCCAGCCCTAGGGTGGGGTTCGTGGATCCGACTCGTCGCCGGGCTGCGCGGCCCGGGCCGCGCCCGCCGACACCACACGGCTCGGGCGCGCAGCCGCCCGCCGTGCCCCGGTCCCTGGTCCCACGGCACGTGGCCATCGTGATGGACGGCAACGGCCGCTGGGCCAAGCAGCGGGGGCTCCCGCGCACGGCCGGCCACGAGCGCGGGGAGCAGGCGCTCTTCGACGTTGTCGAGGGGGCGATCGAGATCGGGGTGAAGGCGATCTCGGCGTACGCCTTCTCGACGGAGAACTGGTCACGCTCGCCAGACGAGGTGCGCTTCCTGATGGGCTTCAACCGGGATGTCATCAGGCGGCGGCGTGACGAGATGCACGAGCTGGGCGTCCGGGTGCGGTGGGCCGGTCGGGCTCCCCGGCTGTGGAAGTCGGTGGTCCAGGAGCTGCGGGTCGCCGAGGAGCTGACCCGCGACAACGATGTGCTGACGCTCACCATGTGCGTCAACTACGGCGGCCGCGCCGAGCTCGCCGACGCCGCGCGGTCCATCGCGCGCGAGGTCAAGGCGGGTCGCCTCGACCCCGAGAAGGTCACCGAGCGGACCTTCGCCCGGCACCTGTACGTCCCTGAGCTGGCCGAGGCGGACCTGGTCTGGCGCACGTCGGGGGAGCAGCGGCTCTCCAACTTCGTGCTGTGGCAGGCGGCGTACGCCGAGCTGGTCTTCTCCGACGTGCTGTGGCCTGACGTGGACCGCCGTGACCTGTGGGCCGCCGTCGAGACCTACGCGCGTCGTGACCGGAGGTACGGCGGGGCGCTGGGCTGAGTGGGCCGGCACCGTCGCCTCCGATCCAGGCCGGCGGTCAGCGACAGCGTGGGCAGGTGCCGAAGATCTCCAGGTCGTGGGAGACGTCGGAGAAGCCGTGCTCGGCCGCCACGGCCGTCGCCCAGCGCTCCACGGTCGGCCCCTCGACCTCGATCGTCGCGCCGCAGGACCGGCAGACCAGGTGGTGATGATGGCTGCCCGAGCAGCGGCGGTAGGCGGACTCGCCGTCCTCGGTCCGCAGCACGTCGACCTCGCCGGCCTCCGCGAGCAGCTGGAGGGTCCGGTAGACGGTCGCGAGCCCCACCGGCTCGCGTCGACGGGCCAGCAACTCGTGGATCTCCTGGGCGGTCCGGAAGTCCCGGACGTCGTCGAGGACGCCGGCAACGGCGCGCCGCTGGCGGGTCGGCCGAGGGGCGGGCCGGTCAGTGCTCGTCATAGTGGCTCCCGTGCGGCGCGTGTCGATGCCCGTCGTGGACGTAGTCGAAGTGGTCGCCGTGGGGCACGGCCGGGTGCCCGCAGTCGGGGCCATGCTCGTGCGGGTGCTCCTCGCCCACCCGTCGCGGATCGGTCTGCTCCGCCGCGAACGGGGCGCCCAGCCGGAGCCGGCGCCGCGCGAGTACGCCGGCCGGCCAGGCGGTGGCGAAGCCTGCGAGGGAGAGCAGCACGATGGAGGGGCCTGGGGCGACGGTGGCGTCGTAGCGCAGCGAGAGCCAGGCAGCCAGGGTCAGCCCGCCGACCGCCGCGACCAGCCCCAGGCTCATGGCGAGCGCCAGCGTGCCGCGGAAGGAGCGGCTGAGCTGCTGGGCGGTCGCGACTGGCACCACCATGAGCGCCGAGACCAGGAGCAGTCCGACCGTCCGCATCGCGACCGTGACGGTGACCGCGGCCAGGACGGCCACGAGCAGGTTGTACAGCTGCACGCGCAGCCCCGCGACCCGGGCGAAGTCGGGGTCGAGGGCGACCGCGAACAGCTGGGGAGCAGCCCGATCGCGGCCGACACGATGACGAGCGCGAGGACCAGGGTGACCACGAGATCGGTCGCCGACACCGTGAGGATCGAGCCGAACAGGTACTGCTGAAGGCCGGCGGCGCTCTGGCCTGCCAATCCGGTGACGAGGACGCCGGCGGCGAGGCCGCCGTAGAAGAGCAGCGCGAGAGCGACGTCACCGTTGGTGTGGCCGGCCTCGCGGATGACCTCGATGAGGACCGCCCCGGCGACCGCGACCAGCACCGCTGTCCAGGTGGGCGAGGTGCCGGTGAGCAGTCCCACGGCGACGCCGGTCACCGCGACGTGACCGAGCCCATCGCCCATCAGCGCCATCCGGCGCTGCACCAGGAAGGTGCCGACCGCAGGCGCGGCGAACCCGGTGAGGAGGGCTGCCAACAGCGCTCGTTGCATGAACGGCTGGGAGAGCAGGTCGATCATCGGTCGCCTCCTCGCAGGTCGGTGTCGTGCCCGGGGACGTCGAACGGCGAGGCCACGACGGGTGCGTGGTCGTGCGTGCTGGGGCGAAGGTGGTGGTGCGCGTGCGGCAGGCCGTCGAGCTCGGCGTGGTGGACGGCGTGGTCGTCCAGGGGCGGCCCGTCGTAGGCCACGCGGCCGTCGCGCATCACCACCGACCGGTGGATCAGCGGAGCGAGTGGGCCGAGCTCGTGGGTGACCAGCACGATCGTGGCGCCGTTGTCCGAGAGCAGGCGCAGCGACGCCGCCAGCGCCTCCTGGTTGGGCAGATCGACCCCGGCCGTGGGCTCGTCCAGGAAGAGCAGCTCCGGGCCGCCGGCCAGCGCTCGCGCGATCAGCACCCGTTGCTGCTGGCCGCCCGACAGGGTGGAGACCCCGTCGTGGGACCGGTCGGCGAGGCCTACGACCGCCAAGGCCGAGGAGATCGCTACGCGGTCGCGGCGCGACAGCGGCCGGAACAGATGCCGCCTGGTCAGCCGGCCCGACGCGACGACCTCCCAGACCGACGCGGGTACGCCGCCGGCTGCGCCCGCGCGCTGAGGGACGAAACCCACGCGCTGCCAGTCGTCGAACCGGTCCAGCGTCTCGCCGAACAGCGAGACGGACCCGCGAGTGACCGTGGCCAGCCCGGTGAGGGCTCGCACCAGCGTCGACTTCCCCGAGCCGTTGGCGCCCATCAGGGCGACGAACTCACCGGCCTGCACCTCGAGGTCGATCCCGCGCAGGATCAGCCTGCCCCCGAGCTCGACCGAGGCATCCACGACACTGACGACCGGCGCGCTCAACAGCCGTTCGCCTTCTGCAGCGCGGCGAGGTTCTCCCGCATGAGGGCAAGGTAGTCCTCCCCCTGGGTCTGGTCGCTCAGCCCTTCGATCGGGTCGAGGACGGCCGTCCGGATCCCCAGATCGCCCGCCAGCGTGTCGGCCATCGCCGGGGACGCCAGTCGCTCGGAGAACACGGTGGTGATCCCCTCCTGCCGGGCCAGCTTCTGAAGAGCGGCGAGGCCGGCGAAGTGGGCTCGGCGTCGGGGGAGAGGCCGGCGATCGCCGCGAAGGTCAGCCCGTACCGACCGAGGTACTCGAAGGCGTCGTGGCTCACGACCACGACCGAGCGCTCGCACCCGGTCAGGCCCGCGGTGTACTCCCGGTCCAGCCGCACCAGGTCCTGGCGCAGCACGGCGGCGTTCGCGGCGTAGTCGGCGGCGTGCGCGGGATCGGCCGCGGCCAGCGAGTCGGCCGTGGCGTCGGCGACATCGGCGAGGAGGAGCGGGTCCTGCCAGAAGTGCGGGTCGACCTCGTCGGGGTGGTCCGGCAGGGCGTGCAGGGCCACCACGCGGGCCGCATCGACCACCTGCTCACCGGAGAGCCCGGCCACCGCGTCGTCGACAGCCGGCTGGAAGCCCGCCTCGTAGACCACGACGTCGGCCTCGTGGAGAGCGACGGTCTGGTTGAACCCGAGCTCCAGGTCGTGCGGCTCGCCCCCAGGTCGGGTGAGGTTGGTGACGTCGGCGAACGGCCCGGCGACGCGCCCGGCCACGTAGGCGAGCGGGTAGAAGGCCGCCACGACCGAGCGACCTCCCGACGCACCCGCCGGACCGGGCCCCGCGTCCCCGCACGCGGACAGCAGCGGGGTGAGCAGCGACCCTGCGACCAGCAGGGCCGCGACCAGGGATCGAGACGGCCTTGTCATGAGAACGATTCTCATTGCAAACGAGAACCGTTGTCAACTCAGTTGGTCCTTCGCGTCGCTCCCGGCTACCCTCCGACGGTGCTCGTCATCAACCGGTTCCGCGTCGTCGCGGCGGAGGTGCCCCAGTTCCTCCTCGACGCGCGCCGCGCGCAAGAGCTCTTGGCCGAGCGCCCCGGCTTCCTCGACGCCACGTTGGCGCGCAACCTGGACGACCCGACGATGTGGAGCCTGGTCACCCACTGGCAGAGCGTCGGGTCCTACCGCCGGGCGCTGTCGTCGTACGACGTGAAGGCGGAGGCGGTGCCGTTCCTGAGCCGGGCCATCGACGAGCCGAGTGCCTACGAGATCGCGCGGCTGGGCACCGAACTGAACATCCCGATGTCGCGGTCGTTAGGCTAGTCCCTCACCGCGACCCGACCCGGCTCGGCCGACGGGTGCGCGGCGGCCCAGCACTGTCGTGCCCCCTCTCGCTGTTCTTCCGAAGGAACTCCCGTGGCCAAGAAGCCTCCTCCGTCCTCGACCACGTCGTCTCGCTGGCCAAGCGCCGGGGCTTCGTCTACCCGAGCGGCGAGATCTACGGAGGCACCCGCTCGGCGTGGGACTACGGCCCGCTCGGTGTGGAGCTGAAGGAGAACGTGAAGCGGCAGTGGTGGCGCGCGATGGTCACCGCCCGCGAGGACGTCGTCGGGCTGGACTCCTCGGTGATCCTGCCGCGGCGCACCTGGGAGGCCAGTGGCCACGTCGGGACCTTCACCGACCCGCTCACCGAGTGCCAGTCCTGCCACAAGCGCTACCGGGCCGACCATCTCCAGGAGGAGCACGCCGCCAAGAAGGGGATCGACGATCCCGACTCGGTGAGCCTGCAGGAGCTGGCCTGCCCGAACTGTGGCACCCGCGGCGCGTGGACCGAGCCGCGCGAGTTCAACATGATGCTCAAGACCTACCTCGGCGTCATCGAGGACGAGTCCGGCCTGCACTACCTGCGGCCCGAGACCGCCCAGGGCATCTTCCTCAACTTCGGCAACGTGGTGACGTCCTCGCGGATGAAGCCGCCCTTCGGCATCGCGCAGCTGGGCAAGTCGTTCCGCAACGAGATCACACCGGGCAACTTCATCTTCCGCACCCGCGAGTTCGAGCAGATGGAGATGGAGTTCTTCGTCAAGCCGGGCGACGACGAGCAGTGGCACCAGTACTGGATCGACGAGCGAACCCGCTGGTACGTCGACCTGGGCATCGACCCGGCCAACCTGCGCCACTACGAGCACCCCAAGGAGAAGCTCAGCCACTACGCGAAGCGCACCGTCGACATCGAGTACCGCTTCGGCTTCCAGGGCAGCGAGTGGGGCGAGCTCGAGGGCATCGCCAACCGCACCGACTTCGACCTGACCCAGCACAGCGAGTTCTCCGGGCAGGACCTGACCTACTACGACCAGGCCGCCGATGAGCGCTACGTGCCCTATGTCATCGAGCCGGCGGGTGGCCCGAACCGCTCGCTCATGGCGTTCCTCGTCGACGCCTACGCCGAGGACGAGGCCCCCAACACCAAGGGCGGCGTCGACAAGCGCATCGTGCTCCGTCTGGACCCGCGCCTGGCGCCGGTGAAGGTGGCGGTCCTGCCGCTGTCGCGCAACGCCGACCTCTCCCCGAAGGCGCGCGACCTGGCCACGGAGCTGCGCCGCCGCGGGTGGAACGTGGACTTCGACGATGCCGGGGCGATCGGGCGCCGCTACCGCCGGCAGGACGAGATCGGGACGCCGTTCTGCGTGACTGTGGACTTCGACACCCTCGAGGACGATGCCGTCACGGTGAGGGAGCGCGACTCGATGGCCCAGCAGCGAATCCCGCTCGCGGGGATTGCGGCGTACTTTGCGGAGCGCTTGATCGGGGCTTGAGGTTCGGTCAGGCACAATGTCGCCCATGCGTCCCACAGGCCCCACCCGTCTCCGGCAGGCGAGCGTGGCGATTCTCGCCGCGCTCGCCCTGACGCTCACCGGCTGCACCGGCGACGGCAAGGGCCCGTCCGGCGGCACCGGCGCCAGCGGCCCGGACGGCTCCGCGTCGCCGTCCGCCACGCCGAGCAACTACCTCGCCGTGCCCAAGAGCGTGGTGCTCACCGCCCAGGGGAGCACACTCGGGTTCGGGGACAAGGGCGTCGTGGCCTGGACCCTCAGCAACCAGAAGATCGCCGCCGTCGACCTCACCGTCACGAAGGTCGAGCGAGCGTCGCTCGACGTGTTCAAGGCCTGGAAGCTGCCCAAGGCGAGCACGGGCGCGACGCCGTACTTCGTGCGTGCCAAGATCGCGAACGTCGGGAAGGCCGACCTCAGCAAGGCGGTGCTGCCGGTCTACCTGCTGCTGCGGGGGGAGAAGACCCTGGTCGCGGCGTCCAGCTTCCAGAGCCTGTTCAAGCCCTGCCCCAGCACGCCTCTGCCCAAGAAGTTCACCCGCGGCAAGAAGGCCTCGGTGTGCTGGGTCTACCTGGTGCCGGCGAAGGCCAAGCTGGGGGCCATCAGCTTCTACACCGGGCCGGGCTTCGACGCGGTCACCTGGACCGGCACCCCCGTGAAGTACCAGCCTCGCAAGGCCACGAAGGGCAAGGGCAAGAAGAAGACCAAGGGCAGCAACTGAACCCCACCGCCCCGCCCACGGCGGCACCGACGCCGACGACCCCGCCCCGGAGCCTGCGGCTCGGGCCGCTGGAGGTCACGCCCCCCGTGGTGCTGGCGCCGATGGCCGGCATCACCAACGCCGCGTTCCGGCGGCTGTGCGCCGAGCAGGGCGCCGGCGTCTACGTGTGCGAGATGATCACCTCCCGCGGCCTGGTCGAGGGCGACGCGACGACGCGACGGATGCTGGTCTTCGACGAGCGCGAGCAGATCCGGTCGGTGCAGCTCTACGGCACCGATCCGCACTACGTCGCGGAAGCGGCTCGCATCCTCTGCGAGGAGTACGCCGTCTCCCACCTCGACCTGAACTTCGGCTGCCCGGTGCCGAAGGTGACCCGCAAGGGTGGGGGCGGTGCGCTGCCGTGGAAGCGCGGGCTGCTCGGGGACATCCTGGAGGCCACGGTCCGCGCCGCGTCGGCGTACGACGTGCCGGTCACGATCAAGACCCGGATTGGCCTGGACGGGGAGCACCAGACCTACCTGGACGCGGGCCGGATCGCCCAGGAGACCGGCTGCGCCGCCATCGCCCTGCACGGTCGTACCGTGCAGCAGGCCTACTCGGGGGCCGCCGACTGGGGCGCCATCGCTCGGCTCGTCGAGCACGTGGACATCCCCGTCCTGGGCAACGGCGACATCTGGGAGGCCGCGGACGCGCTGCGGATGGTCAAGCAGACCGGCGCCGCGGGCGTGGTGGTCGGTCGGGGCTGCCTGGGCCGGCCCTGGCTGTTCCGCGACCTGGCGACGGCGTTCGCGGGGAGCCGATCCGCACCCTGCCCACGCTGGGGAGGTCGCCGCCATGATGCGGCGGCACGCCGAGCTGCTCGCCGAGCACCTCGGGGAGGAGCGCGGCTGCCGGGAGTTCCGCAAGCACGTGTCGTTGTACCTCAAGGGCTTCCGCGCCGGCGGAGACCTGCGGCACCAGCTGGCCCTCGTCGACACGCTCGAGACCCTGGACGACCTGCTGGGCAGGCTCGACCCGGACGAGTCCTTCCCGGTCGCCGAGCTCGGGGCGCCTCGGGGCCGGCAGGGCGCGCCTCGCCGCCACGTCGTGCTGCCGGAGGGCTGGCTGGCCGACACCGACGGCCGCGACCTGCACCTGCGGGAGGAGGCCACCGAGGTGACCGGTGGCTGAGCGGACCTTCGCCATGCTGATCAGCCCGTCGGCCAACCGGGTGTATGCGCGCTCGGCGCTGGACCTCACCTCCGCCGAGCTGGGCGTGTTCGGCGAGACGGTGCTGAGCGCGCCGCTGCACGACGTTCGGCCCGAGGTCATCGGCGGGGTGTCCTACCTGGGCTTCCGCGGCTTGCCGACCGGGGCGGACCTGGCGGTGCTGTCCAACACCTCCACCGCGCTGGCGCTGTTCGAGCGGGTCGGCGACCTGCTCCGGCCGGTGCCGCTCACGCCCCTGGCGGTGTGGGCCGACGATCTGGTCTCGGTGCAGAAGTACGCCGGGAAGACCAACGAGACGTTCACCCAGCTGCTGCTGAACGTCACCCTCGCCGCCTCCGTTGCCGGGCCGGCCCTCGCCGGCGGTGCTGTCGGGCCGGCCCTCGCCGGCGGTGCGGCGGGGCGGAGCGCCGGACAGCGGCGGGTGCGGGTGCTGGACCCGCTGTGCGGGCGGGGCACGACGTTGAACGTCGCTCTGCGCTACGGCTTCGACGTGGCCGGGATCGAGTCCGACGCGAAGGACGTGGAGGCCTACGCCGCCTTCCTGCGCAGCTGGCTCAAGCGCTCCCGCGTGAAGCACACCCTCACGCTCCGCCCGGTGCGCCACCACGGGCGACCCGCGGCTCGCCGGATGGAGGCGACCCTGGCTGCCGATGCCGCCGCGGCGAGGGCCGATGACACCCAGTCGGTGACGGTCGTCGAGGCGGCCACGGAGCGGGCCGAGGAGTTCTTCCGGGCACGGTCGATGGACGCCGTGGTCGCCGACGCGCCGTACGGCGTCCAGCACGGCAGCCGGGCGCGGGGGAACCTCGCCCGGAGCCCGCTCGACCTGCTCGCCGAGGCCGTGCCCGGCTGGGCGCGACTGCTGCGCCCCGGTGGCGCCTTGGGCCTGTCCTGGAACACCAAGGTGGCACCGCGCGCGGCCGTGGCGGGGCTGCTGGTCGACGCCGGTCTGGAGCCCTGCACGACCGAGGCGTACGCCGGCTTCTCGCACCGGGTGGACCAGGCGATCCAGCGCGACCTGATCGTGGCCCGGCGGAGGTGAGCCCCCGCCGCCAGCCGACAACCCAGCCGACCACCGTGCCGACAACGATGTCCACGGGTCGACACGGCGATTGGCACAGGTCTGGACCGGTGTGGTTCACTGACGCGTCGTGATCATTCCGTGACCAACCGGTGACGGGTGACCACGACGAGCAGCACCCACCCCCGTCAGCAACCCCGAAGGACCCAGCGCAGTGGCAGCAGGCCGCCACAAGCGGGAGCCCGAGCCCCGCCGGCTCCCCGGAGCCGCGTTCGTCGCCGCCCCCGTGGCCGTCATGGCGACGGTGTCGACGATCTCTCTCGGCGTCCTCGGAGGCGGGACCGCCACCACCGCCGACAGCCGGCTGGCCGCCGCGTCCGTGGAGACGCTGCTGGCCCACCGCCAGGTGCTGTCCCGCGCCGAGTCGCGGCGCCGGGAGAAGCAGGTCGCCGAGCAGATCATCGCCGACCAGGAGGCCTACACCCGGCGCGTGGCCCGGGAGGCGAGGACGACCGCAGCGGCGGCCGACGCCTCCGCGATCGAGCAGGCCGTCCGCGAGGCCGACACGCAGCGCTACACCACCACCTCGCTCAACGTGTGGAGCGCCTCCACCGCGTCGGCCCAGGTGCTGGGCGAGATCGAGGCGGGCGCCAAGGTGCTCGTGACCGGGCGCAGCGAGGCCGGCCGCGTGGAGGTCGTCTGGAAGGGCCAGGCCCGGTGGGTCACAGCGGGCTACCTCTCCGCCGACAAGCCCGTAGGCCCGGCTGCCGGCCTGTCGATGGCGCCCTGCCCGAACACCTCCGTCGAGCGCGGGCTCACCACCAACGCCATCCGCGTCTACCGCAGCGTGTGCCACGCCTTCCCGCAGATCACCAGCTACGGCGGCTGGGACGCCCACGGCGAGCATCGGTCGGGTCGGGCGCTGGACATCATGACCAGCGACGTCGCGCTCGGCACGGCCATCGCCACCTACCTGCGCGCCCACGCCGCCGAGCTGCACCTGTACGACGTGATCTGGCGCCAGCACATCTGGACTCCCGTGCGGGCCGGCGAGGGCTGGCGCTACATGTCCAGCCGCGGCTCGGCGACCGCCAACCACTACGACCACGTGCACGTCTCGACGTACTGACCGTCGCGTCGCGGGCTGACGTTTGTCACGTCCGGTCCGTGACAGAGGACGCAGGCACAGGCCGGGCGCGGGCGCCACGCTGAGGGAATGGACACCTCCTCGCCTCTCGCCTCGGAGCCCACGCAACCGGGGGGTTGGGGGGCGACCCCGGCGATCCGGCTCTCGGGTGTCACCCGCACCTTCGGCGACGTGGTCGCCGTCGACGACCTCGACCTGACGGTTCGTCCGGGCGAGGTGATTGCCTTCCTTGGGCCCAACGGCGCCGGCAAGACCACCACGGTGGACATGGTCCTGGGCTTGTCGCGACCGACCCGTGGCGAGGTCCAGGTGCTCGGGCTGGAGCCGCGCGACGCCATCGCCCGGGGCCTGGTGTCGGCGGTGATGCAGAGCGGTGGCCTGCTCAAGGATCTCACCGTGCGCGAGACGGTCCGGCTCACCGCCAGCCTGTTCCCGGGCGCGGCCGATCCCGAGGATGCTCTTGAACGGGCCGGCATCGCCAGGCTGGCGGACCGCAAGGTCGGCAAGTGCTCCGGGGTGAGCAGCAGCGACTCCGCTTCGCGCTGGCACTGCTGCCCGACCCTGCCGTGCTGCTCCTCGACGAACCGACGACCGGCATGGACGTCGAGGGTCGACGCGGCTTCTGGTCGGCGATCCGCGCAGACGCCGAGCGGGGCCGCACCGTGCTGTTCGCGACCCACTATCTGGAGGAGGCCGACCAGTACGCCGACCGGATCGTGCTGATCCGTCGTGGTCGGGTGGTCGCAGACGGCTCGGGACCGGAGATCAAGGCCCTGGCCAGCGGCCGCACGCTGCGAGCGACGCTTCCGGATTCCGGCCGCCACGAGCTGACTCAGATACCGGGCGTCGAGTCGGTCGAGACCCGGGCGACAGCATCGTCGTGCACGCGAAGGACACCGACGCCGTGGCGCGACACCTGCTCACCGCGACCTCCGCGCGCGACCTGGAGATCACCAGTCGCGGCCTGGAGAACGCGTTCGTGACCCTCACCGGTGACGCGAGGACTGCTACTGAGGAGAGCCGCTGATGACATCCGCCAGCGCCGATGGTGGCGCCGCGCCCGCCTTCGACCCCGCCAGCCGTGGGGTACCTCGTTGGGGTGGCTTGAACCTCACTCTGCTCGGCATCGAGCTGCGCCGGGTACTCCGCAATCGGCGGACCATCATCTTCGCCTTCCTCTTCCCGAGCATGCTGTTCTTCGTGTTCGCAGGAAGCCAGGAGTACGCCGACCAGAGGATCGGCGTGGGCAACGTGTCGGCGTACATCATGGTGTCGATGGCGCTCTACGGCGCCGCCTTGACCGCCGCTTCAGGCGGAGCCGCGGTGGCGGTCGAGCGCTCGCTGGGCTGGTCGCGGCAGCTGCGCCTCACCCCGTTGTCACCGGTGTCCTACATCCTGGTCAAGACCGTGCTGGCGGTGTTGCTGGGGGCAATCGCAGTCGCGATGGTCAACGTCTGCGGCCTGGTTCAGGGCAAGCCGGACATGCCGGCCAGCACCTGGGTCGGGTGCGCGCTGCTGACGATCGCCTGCTCATTGGTGTTCGCCGCCCTCGGCGTCTTCGTCGGCTACTTGGTGCCGGGGAGAACGCGATGCAGATCCTCGGGCCGGGGCTGGCGCTGCTGTCGTTCCTGGGCAACGTGTTCATCCCGATCACCAAGGGCACCACGATGTGGTGGATCGCGTCGACTACACCGATGTTCGGGGTGGCCGAGATCTCGCGCTGGCCGCTGACGCGCGACCTCGACTGGTACTCCATCGTGAACGCGGCAGCGTGGCTGGCGGTCTTCGTCGGGGGCGCGGCCTGGCGGATGAGCCGGGACACCGCCCGGGTCTGACGACGGCTAGCGTGGCCTGCGTGCCCGTCGTCCCATCGCCCGCCGCGGGCTCGTTCGGGGACGAGCCCGCGGCGCTCGGTGGTGGGCCGTCTACTCGGGGATCTGGCTGGTCTTCCTCCAGCAGCCCTGGCAGGCGGCTTGGTCGGCCCGCGACAGCGTGCCGGGGGCGCCGGCATGGTCGCGATGCTCTGCTTCGGGGCGCTCTACGTCGCCTCGTTCGGCATGGTCAGACACCGTCGGGTCCATCGGTTGGGAGGCCGGCTGTCGGTGCTGGGTGCGGTCATCTTGATGGGGGAGATCGTGCTGTCGTCGGTCGTGTGCTGGGCCGTGGGTCAGCCGGGCACGGCCACGTTCGTCTTCGTGGCGGTCAGCGGCGTGGTCTGGTTGCCGGTCTGGCTCGCGCTCAGCCTGACGGCGGGACTGGCGCTGCTTCACGAGATCCTGGTCCGGACGGTTCCCGGCTGGGAGAATCAGCCGGCACTGACCTTCTCCTGCTCACCGCGGCCATGGCGATGTTCGGAGTCCGCGCGTTGATGGACCGCAACCAGCAACTGGTCTACGCCCGGCAGGAGCTGGCGCAGCGGGCGGTGACCGAGGAGCGAAGCCGATTCTCCCGCGACCTGCACGACATCCTCGGCCACACACTCACGGTGGTGACCGTCAAGGCCGAGCTGGCTGGCCGGTTGCTCGAGCTGGACCCGGAGCGGGCGCGCGCCGAGCTGGCCGACGTGGAGCGCCTGAGTCGCGATGCCCTGGCAGACGTACGCCGGGCTGTCGGGGGCTACCGCGAACCCTCGCTGGCTGCCGAGCTGGTGCGCGCTCGCGAGGCGCTCGGTTCGGCGGGCATCGCCGACGACCTGCCGACGTCGGTGGACGACGTCCCTGCCGAGCTGCGGGAGCTGTTCGCCTGGACCATTCGCGAGGGGTCACCAACGTGGTCCGGCACAGCGCAGCCACCCGATGCTCGGTGCGGCTGGACTCGAGGAGCGTGGTTGTCGAGGACGACGGCGCCGGTCCGACCGAGGCGGCAGTGGCTGGACACGGCCTCGCTGGGCTGCGGGAGCGGGCGGACGCTGCGGGTGCGGTGCTGGTCGTCGGCTGCGCGGACCCGCGCGGCTTCCGGCTCGAGGTGACCCGACCATGATTCGGCTGCTGCTGGCCGACGACCAGGCCATGGTGCGGGGAGCCCTCGCTGCGCTCCTTGGGCTCGAGGCTGACCTCGAGGTCGTCGCCGAGGTCGCGCGCGGGGACGAGGTCGTGGCGGCCGCGGAGCAGCATCACCCCGACGTGGCGCTGCTCGACGTCGAGATGCCTGGGCTGGACGGGATCGCGGCGGCCGCAGCGCTGAAGGCAGCGAGCCCGCACATCCGGGTACTGATCGTAACGACCTTCGGTCGTCCCGGTTTCGTCCGCCGCGCGCTGGAGTCGGGAGCGGACGGGTTCGTCGTCAAGGACACCCCGGCCCGCGCGCTGGCCGAGGCCGTCCGCCGGGTGCACCACGGACTGCGGGTCGTCGATCCCGAGCTGGTCGCAGACAGCCTGCTGGCCGGACAGTCGCCGCTGACCGGACGGGAGACAGACGTTCTGCGGGCGGCTCGCGACGGAGCACCGGTCGCCGTGATCGCCCGGCGGGTGTTCCTCAGCCCCGGCACCGTCCGCAACCACCTGTCCGCCGCCATCGGCAAGACCGGGGCCGCCAACCGTGCCGAGGCGGTCCGGGTGGCCGAGGAGTCCGGCTGGCTGTGAGGGCGTCGGGCGGATCGTGCGCACCCGCTAGGGTCACTGCCGATGGGTCCTGCCACGAACGACGTCCTGCCCCGCGTCGAGGACGAGTACGACCGCCACTCCCGCGAGCGGCTGGTCGCCGAGCCGCCCAAGCGTGTCGACGCCCCGGAGCGCACGCCGTTCGAGCGCGACCGGGCCCGGGTGGTCCATGCCGCCTCCTCCCGTCGGCTGGCCGCCAAGACCCAGGTCGTCGGCCCGGAGACCGACGACTTCGTGCGCAACCGGCTCACCCACAGCCTCGAGGTCGCGCAGGTCGCGCGTGACCTGGCGCGGGCGCTGGGCTGCCATCCCGACATCGTGGAGACGGCAGCCCTCGCGCACGACCTGGGGCACCCGCCGTTCGGCCACAACGGCGAGCGGGTGCTGGCTGAGGTCGCCGCGCCCGCGGGTGGCTTCGAGGGCAACGCCCAGACGCTGCGGCTGCTGACTCGGCTGGAGTCCAAGACTCTGCGTGCCGACGGGACCTCGGCCGGTCTCAACCTGACCCGGGCGACGCTCGATGCCTGCACCAAGTACCCCTGGCCGCGGGCGCTGGCCGAGCCGCCGCATGGGGTGCACTCCGATGGGTCACCGCGGGTGGTGGTGAAGTTCGGCGTCTACGACGACGACCGACCGGTCTTCGACTGGATGCGGCGGCCGGCGCCGGGCGACGCGGCGCACGGCATGGCCCGCTGCCTGGAGGCCCAGGTGATGGACCTCGCCGACGACGTGGCCTACTCGGTGCACGACGTGGAGGACGGCGTGGTCGCCGGTCGGGTGGACCTCACCCGGCTGGACCGGGCCGCGCTCTGGCAGACGGTGCGCGACTGGTACCTCCCCGAGGCCGACGACGGGGCGCTGGAGGCCACGCTCGAGGCGCTGGAGGCAGTGGGCAGCTGGCCGCGGGCGGCGTACGACGCGAGCCGCCGCTCGCTGGCCGCCCTCAAGAACCTCACCTCCGACCTGATCGGGCGCTTCTGCGGCGCGGTGCAGGAGGCCACCTTCGCCGCGTCCGATGGGCCCCTCGTGCGCTACCGTGCCGCGCTCGTCGTCCCCGAGCCGACCCGGCTGGAGATCGGCGTGCTCAAGGGCATCGCGGCCCACTACGTCATGCGCGCCGACGACCGGGTGTCGCTGATGGGACGGCAGCGCGAGCTGGTGGCCGAGCTGGTGGGCGCCCTGGCCGAGCGGGGCCCTGACGCCCTCGACCGGGCGTTCGCCGACGACTGGCACGCCGCCGCCGACGACGCGGCGAGGCTGCGGGTGGTGGTCGACCAGGTGGCGTCGCTGACCGACGCGAGCGCGGTGGCCTGGCACGGCCGCCTGGTGAGGCGATGACCGACCCGCTGGTCTGGCTGCCGTTCGCCCCGGCGCTGCTCGGTGGGGTGCCGGAGGGACTGCGGGTGGCCGAGGTGGTGCCCGACGGCCCCGACCTGCCCGACGGCGCCGACGAGGTCGAGCTGGTCGTGCCGGCCTACGACTGGGACGTCGACCTGGCCGTGCTGTCCGCGCTGCCGCGGCTGCGCGTGGTGCAGACCCTGACGGCCGGGTACGAGCACGTGCTGCCGCACCTGCCGGCCGGCGTCACCTTGTGCAACGGCCGGGGCATCCACGAGAGCTCCACCTCCGAGCTGGCCCTCGCGCTGATCCTGGCGTCGCTGCGCGGGATCCCCGGCTTCGTGCGCGCCCAGGAGCGCGGGGAGTGGGTCTACGCGCCGCGGCCGGCGCTGGCCGACCGCCGAGTGCTGATCGTCGGGTACGGCGCCATCGGCGCCGCGGTGGAGGCGCGGCTGACGCCCTTCGAGACCGAGGTGGTGCGGGTCGCCAGCCGCCCGCGCGAGGGTGTGCACGGCGTGGTCGACCTGCCCCGGCTGCTGCCGGAGGCCGACGTGGTGGTCCTCGTCGTGCCGCTTACCGACGCGACCCGCGGGCTGGTTGACCCGGCGTTCCTGGCGGCGATGAAGCGGGGTCGCAAGGTCCCTTCGGGAATCAGACTCCACCCAGGTGATGGAGCCAGAAGGCCTGCCCATCCTCACCCGTCGAAACCAGGCACTCCCCGCTTCGTTCTCCCGCTCGACGAGGGTTCCTGCGCCGTCGCGGCCCCACACTCAGACGCCTTGGTTCTCCACGACCAAGACCTCGACGCCGGCATCAAGCCACGGACGCCGTACGCACGGTTGAAGGTCAGCAGGGGACCGACCAGCCATTGGCCGCGCAGGGATGAACGTCTCGCAACCGGCATCCAGGGTTGCCCAAAAGACAACGGGCCCCGTGCCAGAAGTACACGGTCTCGAAGGCTCCGAGCACGATCGCGACGGATGCCATCCAGATGGAAAGCTTGGTTCTGCCGTTCCTGACCAGCAACGCGATGCCCCCCGTGAGGATGGCCAACGCCCCGCCGGGCACCGGCAGGATCAGCCAGAGCAATGCGACGATCGCGTAGTGCGCTGCGGTGGTCTTGGGCTCGGCCTTTGCGGGCGTACTCGCGGTCGAGTCACTTCTGAGCGGCTGAGACTCGTTCACTGATGCTGTTCCACTCGGCAGGGCGGCAGCATAGCCGAGCCATCCGCCGCTCGTCGTTGACGCGGATCGGTCGCTGCGTACGGACAGCGGTGCCGGCGCCATGCCGCCGTCCGACTCGCGGCAGATGAGGACGATTCATCTGTACGGTCGAAGCCTGGCCGAGTCAGCAGGAGCGCTCTCTGAACTCCCAGACGGCTCGCTCAAGGGTCCCGACGGAGCGGTATTTCGCAGGACGCCCACTCGCCTCAGACGTCGGGTCGGCAGCGAACTCGTCGAGTCCGGTGCGCCGATCGTGACCAACGTGTACCCCGAGGGGCTCACCTGGCGGGACGGTGCCGAGGCCACCGCTATGTGGCAGCAGATCAAGCCGAGGCTGGTCGAGGGGAAGCCTCCGCCCGTGCGCGACCTGCAATGGATCGGCCACCTGTGGGAGTCGGATGCCGGCGCGCCCCTGCTGGTCTTCGAGGGTCAGCACTAGGCCTGATCGGGTGCAAACCGCTGGCCGGCACGAGCGGAACGCGGCAGAGTCGGGCGAGCGTAGCCGCCCTCAAAGCGGCAGATCCGCGTGGTTCGAATGAAGACTCCGTCGGCCTGTCTCAGACACGACGTGTGTTCGTTGCACGTCACGCCAAGCGATGAACCCCGCACGCAAGCGCGGAGAGGTCCGCTGCTCGCCGCGTCGACGCGCTAGGAGGTCATCCTTGAGCCAGCCGGGGGCGTGAGCTTGCTCGATGGCGGCGGACTTCGTCAGCAATTCTCCCGCGGAAAGGGCGTGCCGTCCTCGGGCCATCGCAGTGAGGCCGAGATCAGTCATCACCGGCAGTCGCCAGAACATGAGTGGTCGCCTGCCGCGTAGGACCAGTAGCCGGTCAACTCAGCTCGCGCTGCGTCGCGCACGTCGTCCGGGGCAACCGGCGGCAAGAGTTCCTGTGGTGGTGGGCCGAGCACCGCGTAGCCGCGAGCACCAGCTCCGCACGTGTCACCAAAGACAGGGTGCGGTAGCGCAACTCTCCGTGTCCATGTCGGTGCTGCGCGCCGCGGTCAAGGAGCCGTGAAGCGTCGGGGTACTGACACCCCAAGTCCAACCCATGGGCTAGCCTGACGTCTGATCCTGGTGGATCTGCGCCACACGCTTGAGCGTCTTGCCCGAGAGGACATGGTGCGCGACGGCGACGAGGTCCAGATCGCTCACGCCCGGCACGTAGTCACCCGTGGCCAGAGATCCACCGACCCACAAGGCGTCCACAACCCCGAGCTCTGCGAGGCGGCTCGCCAGCGCGCCAAGCGCGGTTCGGACCTCTGGTGCCATATCTCCGATGGTGTCACCCACCGTCCGCTCATCGGCAGAGTCGCACGCCGCGTGGGCTCATCGACGTACGCCGAAGCCCCCGCCGGTCGAGGGCTCGGCGGGGTGCGGGGCGGGTGGCTACTGGTCGGGCGGGTCCGCGGGCAGGCCGGCGCCGAGTCGAGGTCGAGAGTGCCGCGATGGTCGCGCAGGAACCTCTGGCCGTACGGCGAGCGCCACACGTAGGACCCGACCTCGGGGCTGGTGTAGCTCCAGCCGGCGTGGGTCTTCATCCGGTGGTGTCGGCGACACAGGGGCGCGAGGTTGCACGGGCAGGTCGGGCCGCCGCGCGCGTGCGGGACGACGTGGTCGCAGTCGCAGCCCCGCCGTGGCCGGGCCGGACGCGTGCACCAGGGGAAGACGCAGCTGCCGTCGCGCAGCCGGACCCGCTCGGCCAGCCGCTCGGGCACTTCCCACGCGTCCACGCGCACATGGTCGGCCAGGTCGATCACCGGCTTCACCGTCACCTGCCCGGCTCCGCACCAGGCGCGGACGGTGTCGACGTCCACCGCGGTGCCGGTGGCCTCGCACCGACCTGACAAGCCGGGGGTAGCCCCGGACACGGCGGAGTCGGAGAGGTGGACGTAGAGCGTGACCGGCCGCACCGGCTCTGTCCGCGTGCTGGCGGCCGGATCGCTCGGCTCGTCGCCGTCGGTGGGGTAGGTCAGGGTCAGGTCGCGACGGGCCAGCTCGCCCAGCGCCGTGGCCCGGCGAGCGTCGAGCGAGTCGCCGGAGCCGCACTCCAGGAGCTGGGCGGCGCCGAGCGAGAGCGCCAGGTCGAGGTCGAGGGCGTCGGGCAGGTCGAGCTCGGCGGTGACCGGGACCGTGCCGGCGTACGACACCTCGTCGCGATGGACCGTCACGTGCCGGCGATCGCCCGACGCGTCCAGCCGTGCTTGCGTGTCCTCGGGCTGGAACCGCCGCAGCGCGTCGGCCACCAGCGCCTCGAGGGTGGCCGGCCCGACCCGGTGGGCGTACGACGCGACCTGGCCGTCCACCCAGGCCGCCGCCTCCCGGCTCAGGCAGTGGGTGGCCGCCGCGACCCGGCGAGCCCGCCACACCGGCACCTGCCCATCGACCACCCGGCCCCACAGCCGGGGCAGCCGGTGCCGCAGCTCGAGGGCGTCGCCCAGGTACGCCCGGCCGGCGTCGGTGGACATGCCCAGCGCCGCGGCCAGCTCGACGACCGCGTCCTCACGCACCGACGGGGCGCCGGCCCCCGCGAGCGGCACGGCGCCCAGCCACAGCGCCTCGGGATGCACCGAGTCGGCGGAGTGCAGAGCCGCCCACTCCACCGCGCGGGTGAGCAGCCGCACCTCAGCCGACCGGACGGCGGCCTGGTCGTCGCGCAGCCCGGCCAGCACCTCGGCGGCGGACCCGGGGGCGGGTGCCGAGGTGGGCATCGACGCTACTGCTGACATGCCCCCACGCTAGCCGCGCCCACCGACATCACCGCAGGTCAGGAGCCCTTTTCCACACTCCGGCGGGTCACGATCGGGTCACGGTTCCCGGCGGCTGTCCACAGGTGCGGGGGCGTCGGCCCAGGGGCCGCCGGGCGACGTCGTACGCCCGGCTAGCCTGGTCGGGTGGACCCGGTCGAGCTCGTCTGGCTGGCGGCCTTCGCCGCCATCGGCGTGCTGGGGGTCTGGATGGCACGCGCAAGGGCGCGGGGGCTGGACGCGCAGCTCGCGTGGGCCCGGATCTGTGCCTTCGGCCTGTTCGCCGCGCTGCTCTGGGTCGTGGCCGCCGACATCCTGCTCTCGCCCGACCATGCCGGCGCGGCCACCCCGATGGACGCCACGATCGTCGGCTGGGGGTTCGTCGGCCTCGGGGTGCTGATGGTCGCCTTCGCCGCCGCCGTCGGCGTCGGCCTCAGGCGGAGTCGCGCCGGCCGAGCTTGACGGTCGCGGCTGCGGACTGCACGCGAGAGTGGCGTGTGGAGCGCAACCCCGGCCCGAGCCAGGTCCCCGTAGACTCCGCGACGTGGCCGGCCGGATCCGCGAGGAGGACATCGCCGAGGTGCGCGAGAAGGCGCGCATCGACGACGTGGTGTCGGCCTACGTCACCCTGCGCAACGCCGGTGGCGGGTCGCTGAAGGGGCTGTGCCCCTTCCACGACGAGAAGTCCCCGTCCTTCCACGTGACGCCCAGCCGCGGCTTCTTCCACTGCTTCGGCTGCGGGGAGGGCGGCGACGTCATCACGTTCGTGATGAAGCACGACGGGCTCGGCTTCGGCGATGCGGTCGAGATGCTCGCCGACAAGTACGGCGTGGTCCTGCGCCGCGAGGAGGGCGACGCGCCGCAGCGCCCGGCCGGGCCGCAGCGCTCCAAGCTCGTCGAGGCGCACCGGCTCGCGCAGGAGTTCTACGCCGAGCAGCTGGCGACGCCGGACGCGCTCGCCGGGCGGCAGTTCCTCAGCGAGCGCGGCTTCGACCAGGCGGCTGCCGAGCGCTTCGGAGTCGGCTTCGCGCCGCGCGACGGCGAGGCGCTGGTGCGGCACCTGCGTGCGCGCGGGTTCCGCGAGGAGGAGCTCGTCGTGGCTGGCCTCGTGCGGGTCGGCCGGTCGGCGTACGACTCCTTCCGCGGCCGGCTGCTCTGGCCGATCCGCGACGCCTCGGGCGACACGATCGGCTTCGGGGCCCGGCGGCTCTTCGACGACGACAAGGTCGAGGCGAAGTACCTCAACACGACCGAGACACCCATCTACAAGAAGAGCCAGGTCCTCTACGGCATCGACCTGGCCCGCCGTGAGATCGCCCGGGCCTCGCAGGCCGTCGTCGTCGAGGGGTACACCGACGTGATGGCCTGTCACCTGGCCGGCGTCCCGACCGCGGTGGCCACCTGCGGGACGGCCTTCGGCGACGAGCACGCCCGGGTGCTGCGGCGGTTCCTGCACGACCACGAGGAGTTCCGCGGCGAGGTGATCTTCACCTTCGACGGCGACGCCGCCGGCCAGAAGGCCGCCTTGCGCGCCTTCGCCGGCGACCAGAACTTCGTCTCCCAGACCTATGTCGCCGTTGAGCCCGGCGGCCTGGACCCGTGCGACCTCCGCCTGCAGGAGGGCGACGCCGCGGTGCGCGAGCTGGTGGCGCGGCGGGTGCCGCTCTACCGGTTCGTGCTGGCCAACGTCGTGAGCCGCTACGACCTCGACCGCGCCGACGGTCGGGTCGACGCCGTGCGCGAGGCGGCCCGGCTGGTCGCCAGCATCCGCGACCGGTCCAAGGTCGACGCCTTCGCCCGCGAGCTCGCCGGCATGGTCGGGGTCGACGTCGAGCAGGCCCGGGCCGAGGTACGCCGGGCCGCCGGCCGACGGCCCACCGAGCCGACCCGCCCCGCGACCTTCCCGGCCGGGACGGCCGAGGTGACGGCCGAGGCGCCCGTCCTCCCCGACCTGCGCGACCCGCGCTTCGCCCTCGAGCGGGAGACCCTCAAGCTGGTGCTGCAGCACCCGGAGTCGATCGGCCGCAGCATGGCCGAGGTGGGTGGCCACGACTTCACCCACCCCACCTACCGGTCGGTCTGGGAGGCCGTGGTGGCGGCGGGCGGCCCCTCTTCGGCCGGCGGTGATCCGGGCTGGGTCGCCGGCCTGCGGGACGCGGTCGGAGACCCCGGGGTGTCCTCGGCGATCTCGGCGCTGGCCGTGGAGCCGCTGCGCACCACCAAGGCGCTCGACACGGCGTACGTCGCCGCGCACGTCTTCCGGCTGCAGGAGCTCACGACCATGCGCCGGATCACCGACGTGAAGTCCCGGCTGCAGCGCACCAACCCCGTCGAGGACGCCACGGCGTACAACAAGATGTTCGGCGACCTCGTGGCCCTCGAGCAGCACCGCCGAGCGCTGCACGAGCTGGCGATGGGGGAGCAGTGACCGGGTGGTTCCCGTGCGCTGGCTGACCCGCGAGCGGTCACCGCTCCCGGTCGGCCCGGGGAGCGCGCGCTCGCGTGGGCCGTGGCCGAGGACGGCTCGGCGCTGGTCGGCTCGCGCGACGCGCTCTACCTGCGCGCCGGCCCCTCGGGCGACGCGCGACGGCTGCCGTGGGAGGAGGTCGAGGCGGCCGACTGGGACCACGACTCCCGCCTGCTGCGAGTGACCGAAGTCGGCCGCTGGGGTGAGCGCCGGCCCGTCCATCGCGTCGTGCTCGACGAGCCGGGACGGCTGCTCGAGCTGGTGCGCGAGCGGGTGTCCACCAGCGTGCTGCTGCACCGGCACGTGGCTGTGTCCGGGCGGCGCGGCGTCCGCGTCATCGCGCGCCGCGCGCCGCGGGGCGACCAGCCGATCTCGTGGTTCTTCGAGTACGACGAGGGCGTCGACCCCGACGATCCCGTGGTGCGGCTGGCCGCCGAGGACGCCCTCGAGACGGCGCGCCGCGACCTGGGGGAGCTGTAGCGTTCCGATTCGCCCCCCGCGACCGGCCTTGCTAGTCTGTGCGGGCTCCACAGCGATCCCCTGTAGCTCAACTGGCAGAGCATTCGGCTGTTAACCGAAGGGTTGTTGGTTCGAGTCCAACCGGGGGAGCCACTCGGTCGCCGATCCTTTCCTCAGCGCCTCATCACCGGCCCCGCCCGACGCAGGGAACGGGCATCGTGACGTGACGAAGCCCCGACGGCGCCGGTCCCGAATGTGACGCAGCAGGCAGCCCAACTACCCACGCCCACGGCCCTGATGCGCGACAGTGGTCGCATGGCCACCAGCGAGCAGCAGACCCCGGCAACCCTCGAGACCTTCGACGAGAAGGTCGCGCTCGGCCCGAAGGTGGGCGACCTCTGGTCGGTCGTCACCGGCGCCGCGCTGATCGGTGCCGTGTTCACGGGCATCCAGATCGTGGAGAAGATCACGATCCTGAAGAACCCCGAAGCCAACCTGGTCTGCGACCTCAACACCAAGGTCTCCTGCAGCACCGTCCTGGACGCGTGGCAGTCCTCGGTGCTGGGGCCGCCGAACTCGCTCGTCGGCGCGGTGATGTTCAGCGTCTTCTTCTCAGGCGGCCTGGCCAGCTTCCTCGGCAGCCGGCACAGCCGCTCCTACGTCGCCACGATGTGGGGGCTGGCCGTCTTCTTCCTCGCCTTCGCCAGCTGGTTCATGTTCGAGACCGCGTTCAGCATCCGGAGCCTCTGCCCCTGGTGCGTGGCGATCACCACGGCGGTGGTGGTGATCTGCGTGGCGCTCACCCGCGTGGCTGCCGCGGAGCGCGCCTTCGGCGACACCCGGCTCGGCCGGCTCGTCGACCGCGCCGTCGCCAGCCGGTTCGACCTCGCCTTCTGGGGAGCCTGGTGGCTGGTCATCGCGGCCTTCCTGGCTGATCGGCCTGACCTGACCGGCTGACCCGACGGACTGACCTGACGGGCCCGACCCCGTCAGTCCCCCCAGCCCATGGGGAACACCTCGAAGGCGGCGGCCATCGGGACGCCCAGCCGCTGACCGGTGCTCCGGGCGAACCCCTCGAGGAACTCCTCGGGGTCCCAGTCCTCCCAGCCGAGACCCTCGATGTAGGCCGCGTGGGCGGCCAGCGAGGCGACGCCCCGGTCGAAGGTGGCCGTGGTGTCGACGCCGTGCTCGGCCCCCGGCGAGGCCGCCGCCCACACCTGTCGGACGCCGCCCCAGGGCTCCAGCCCGTCGACCAGCTGCTCGCTGAAGATCCAGCGGTTGCCGGCGTCGCGGACCGCGTCCAGGACGGCACGCCCCACCGCGATGTGGTCGGCCTGGTTGAGGTTGCGGCCGCCGAAGGTGTCGCGGAAGTTGCCGGTGATCACGATCTCGGGGCGATGCCGGCGGACCACCTCCGCGATGGCGGCACGCAGCGGGACGCCGTACTCGACGACGCCGTCTTGGAAGCCCAGGAACTCGACGACGTCGACGCCCACGATCCGAGCCGACTCCACCTGCTCGGCCTCGCGAACAGGTCGGCACTCGTCGGGCGGCATGCCGTCGATGCCGGCCTCGCCGGAGGTGACCATGCAGTAGGCCACCTCCTTGCCCTGACCGGTCCAGCGGGCCACCGCGGCCGCGGCCCCGAACTCCCTGTCGTCGGGGTGCGCCACGACGCACAGGGAGCGCTCCCAGTCCTCGGCCAGCGGCTGCAGTGGTGCGGGATCCATGCGGGCAGTGTGGCAGGGATATCCCGTTGCCCGACAGGGCGTGTCCGAGGTTGGCTAGCGGACTGTGCGGGGCATCGAGGTGGTCGTCGTCGACGTGACGGACGACGCCGCCCTGCGCCGGTGGTACGCCGCGCACGCCGAGGCCGTGCGGGCCGACCTGGACAACCCGATCGTGCGGACCTGGCACCACATCCGTGAGTCGCTGCGCCACCCGTGGGACTACTACCGCCGGACGCTGCTCTCCGCGGTGCTCGAGGACCCGGCGGCGGGCCGGCTGGTCGTCGGCACGGCCGAGGTGGGGCGCGACGTCGCGGACAACGACCATCTGGCCGACGTGACGATCGCGGTGCGGCCGGCGTACCGCCGCCGCGGGATCGGCACCGCGCTCTACAAGGCGGTGGTCCGACACGGGCTGGCCGAGGGCCTGACCACGTTGCTGGGCGAGGCGTACGACACCGCCGAGTGGCGGGGCGCCGTGGACTTCGCCGACGCACTCGGCTTCCGCTCCGTGCACGTCGAGCGCCACCTTCGGCTGACTCTCCCGGTGCCGGCCGACCAGCTCGCCGCCCTGCGCCGGGCCGCCGGGCCCGACACCGACTACCGGATCCTCACCTGGGCCGACGGCTGCCCCGACGAGCTGGTCGAGGAGTTCGCCCGCCTCCAGACCCAGATGCTCGCCGACGTGCCGCTGGGGGAGGTGGACTACGACCCGCCGGTGGTCGACGTCGCTCGGGTGCGCACCCACGAGGCGCACGCCGCCCGCACCCACCACGAACTGGTGGCCGTCGCCCAGCGGCTCTCTGACGGCCACCTGGCCGGCTACTCCACCTCTACTTGGACCGGTTCGACGAGGAGGTCCTGCAGGACGACACCCTGGTGATGCCGCAGGACCGCGGCCGCCGGCTGGGCCTGCGGCTGAAGCTGGCGACGCTCGAGCTGCTGGAGCGCGACTTCCCGAGCGGCGCGCCATCCACACCTGGACCGCGCTGGACAACCACGCGATGCTGCGCACGAACACCGCGTTCGGCTTCGAGCCGGTGGCGACCATGCACGAGATGCAGCGTGTGATCGCCCCGGCCACCGCCGAAGCGACAGGGGAGACGGGGCTGCGTGAGCGAGTGGGAGGAGCCCGGCTTCCTGGCCGCCGCCACCCACTGGGTGGAGGCTCGGCTGGCCGACCTCGGGCTCGAGCGGTGCGGCGCCGTCGAGCAGCCGCACGTCTACCCGTGGTCGACCGTGCTGCGGGTCCCGACGCCGGGCGGCCCGGTCTGGTTCAAGGCGAACGCGGCGCCCTACGCCCACGAGGCGGCGCTGGTCGAGGAGCTGGCGGCCACCCACGGCCACCTCGTCCCGCCGCTGCTGGCCCGGGACCCCGCGCGTGGCTGGATGCTGCTCGCCGACGCGGGTCCCACGCTGCGCACCGTGACCGAGGAGGCCGCCTGGCTGGCCGGGTGGCGCGAGGTGCTGCCGGCGTACGCCGCGCTGCAGGTGGCGTGGGCCGACCGGGCCACCGGACTGCTCGCCCTGGGTCTTCCGGACCGTCGGCTCGGCACGCTGGTCGAGGGCTACCACGCCCTGCTCGACGCCGTCGGAGCCGAGCGGCGCTTCCACGAGGCCGTCCCCTACGTCGCCCGGCTGGTCGAGCGGGTCGCGGCGGGCGGCGTCCCCGAGACCGTGCAGCACGACGACCTGCACGACGGCCAGATCTTTGGGGGGCCGGGGAGCTACCGCCTGCTCGACTGGGGCGATGCGTGCCTGTCCCACCCGTTCTTCACGCTGTCGGTCAGCCTCGAGGGCGTGGTGGCATGGGGTCTCGCCGATCAGCCCGACTCGGTCGGTCTCGACGACTACGTCGCGGCGTACCTCGCGCCGTTCCGGGCGGCCTACGGCGACCAGGTGGCCGCCCTGGTCCCCGACGCGCTCCGGCTCGGCTGGGTGTGCCGCGCCGTCAACGGCTACCAGCCGGGCGAGGAGGAGCGCACCCTCACCCGGCTGCGGATGTTCCTCGACGGCCGGCCCGACTAGGCCGGCGCGAGGCTACTTCTTCTCGAGGTGCTCGATCTTGGCGTCGTTGGCCGCCCGCATCACGGCCTCGCAGCCCTTCTTGGCCGCCGCCCGGGTCGGGTAGGCCTCGCCCTGGGCCACGATCTCGCCGTTGCGGGACTTGAGGCGGAAGCGGAACTTGCCGGCCTTGTCCTCATAGACCTCGAACTTGCCTGCCACGCGGGCCTCCTTCGTCGACTGGGAACACCCTAGGCGTCTGGCGCGGGGCGGAACGACCGCCGCGCCGGACGCGTCGGAGCCGGCTGGGGGTCCAGCTCGCCGGTCAGCCCGTCTGCCGGATCCGCCACAGAGTGGCGCCCCCGGTCGACCAGCCGGCCGCGACGCCGACATCGTTGAGCGCCATCGCCTGGCCGGGGTCGACACCAGGACCCAGCTCGA
>JAWKJR010000014.1:0-85230 GCA_041393675.1 Nocardioides sp.
CGGCGGTGTGGCTGTTCTTCCTCGTCTTCGGTGCGGTCGCCATCGACGCGACCGTCATCTCCGCCTGGACCGGCCACGCGCCGACCTACGTCTGGCCCGGTGTCGTCAGCCAGGAGCTGGTGCGGGTCGCGACCTTCCTCGCCGCCTTCTCCGGGTTGTACTTCACGGTGTACGCCGTCACCGACGGCGCATACCGGACCCAGTTCTTCTCGACGGTCACCCGCGAGCTCGAGCGCGCCGTGAGCGTCCGCGTCGTCTACCGCCACCTCGCGTCGGCCGGCTGACGCCGAATGCGGCCCGGCCGGCCGGGTCTCAGGCGTCCAGATCCTGCTCGACGAGAGCGACGATCGTGGCCAGCGCCGCCTCGTCGTCGCTGGCGACCTCGACCGAGTCGCCGCACTTGGCGCCGAGGGTCATCAGCATCAGCGCCGAGCTGGCGTCGACGCCGTTGATGGTCACACCCGAGCCGAGCGCGCCGGCCGCCTCGGCGATGAGGGACGCGGGGCGGGCGTGCAGGCCTACGGAGGATCCGACGACGACGGACTGGCTGGGCATGGGCGCTCCTCTACTCGATGGTTGGCTACTGGATGGGTTCGTGGGCCTGCGAGGTGGGCATCAGCGGGCGCCGGGGACCGCGTCGGGGGCCGGCGAGACGGGCAGCTGGTGCACCTCGACCCGCTCCGGCTGCACCTGGTCGGGCCGGGGGATGGTGGTGCCGGGCAGCGAGGCGGCGGCCGTCCCGTAGGCGACCGCCCTAGCGAGGCGGTCGCGCGGGGGCAGGCGGCGGACGTCGCCGAGCAGGTAGCCGAAGAGGCTGGAGTCGCCTGCTCCGACCGTGCTCACCACCTCGACCTCCGGCGCAGGCGCGAACCAGGACTCCTCGGCCGTGACCAGCACGGCTCCCGTGGGCCCGAGGGTGGCCAGCACCGCCCGGACGCCCAGGTCGACCAGGCGCCGGGCCGCGGCGGCAGCCGCGACCGGATCGGCCTCCAGGTCTTCGCCGTGCCCGCCGACGAACGACGCCAGCTCGTGCCCGTTGGGCTTCATCAGGTCAGGGGCGGCACCGGGGAGCGCGTCGACGAGTGCGGCCAGCGGCGCCTCGCTGGTGTCGACCGCCACCTGGGCGGCGGACGAGCGCAGCGCCGTCACCAGGTCGGCGTACCAGCCCGGCGGCGCGCCCGGGGGCAGCGAGCCGGCCAGCACGACCCAGGTCGCGTCGGCGGCCAGCCGGAGCACCGCCTGGCTCAAGGCAGCGAGGACGTCGGCGTCCGCGGTGGCGCCGGGGCTGTTGAGCTTGGTGGTGGTCCCGTCGGGCTCGGTGATCGCCAGGTTGATGCGGATCGGCCCGGAGGCAGGCGTGGGCCGGCAGTCGATGCCGGCGCGGGCGAGGTCGTGGACGAAGGGGTCGGCCGGGTCGGCCGGCAGCACCGCGACGGTGGGGAGACCCGCCGCGACCGCCGCTCGGGAGATGTTGACCCCCTTGCCTCCGCTCTGCTGGGTCACCGACTCCACCCGCTGCACGGAGCCGCGCTCCAGCGGCCCGGTCAGGGAGGCGGTGCGGTCGACGCTCGGGTTGGGCGTCACGGTCACGATCATGCGACTACCACCTCCAGCCCGGCCTGCTCGAGCTCGGCGGTCTGGGCGGGCGTGATGCCGGAGTCGGTGACGAAGACGTCGACATCGGCGAGCTCGGCGAACCGGACGGTGCGCTCCTGGCCGATCTTGCTGGAGTCGGCCAGCACGATCACCCGCTGGGCGCTGGCCACGATCGCCGACTTGACCGCCGCCTCCACCACGTCGGGGGTGGACAGCCCGTGGGTCACGGTGAGGCCGTTGGTCCCGATGAACGCGAGGTCGGCGCGGATGTGACGCAGGGCCTCCACCGTCTCGACGCCCACGGCGGCGTGGGTGTGGCGGCGCACCCGACCGGGCAGCAGGTGCAGCTCCACGTGGGGGAGGTCGGCCAGCCGGGCGGCCACCGGCACGGCGTGGGTGAAGATCGTGAAGTGGCCGTCATGGGGCAGGAGCTCGGCCAGCCGCGCCGTGGTGCTGCCCGCGTCGATGATCAAGGTCGCCCCCGACGGCGGCGCGAAGGCGAGGGCGGCGGCGGCGATGACACGCTTCTCGTCGGTGTGCTCCACGTCCCGGTCGCTGAGCATCTGCTCGAGGACCGTGAACGAGTCGGCCGGCAACGCGCCGCCGTGCACGCGGCGGAGCAGTCGGCGCGACTCGAGGAGGGAGAGGTCGCGGCGTACCGTCTCCGTGGTGACTTGGAACTGCTCGGCCAGCTCGTTGACGGAGACCCGACCGCGTCGCGTCACCAGCTCCGCCATGGCAAGCTGACGCTCCTCGGCGTACATCAGGCACTCCCGATCTGTGTTTGGGTCTGCGTTTGTATGGTTTTAGTCCCGAATGTATTGACTGTCAAGGCTCCGGCGCGTTGACTGTCGGCATGACGACCTCGGCGGCTTCCTCGTCCCACCCCCCGATTGTGCAGGGCACGCCGGTGGTCCCCGGAGTCGCCCACGCCCCGGTCGTCATTGTCCGGGGTGAGGTGAGCGAGGAGGCGATCGCCCGGTTCGGCGATGGCGGGTACGCCGACCACGCGGCCGCGCTGGCGGCGTACGACGAGGCCGTCGAGGCCGTCGCCGGCTCCTTCTCGGCCAAGGCCGACGCGACCTCCGGCGCCGCCCACGAGGTGCTGGTGGCGAGCGCCGGCCTCGCCCGTGACAAGGGCCTGCGCGGAGCCGTCGCCAAGGCCGTCGAGGGCGGCGAGGACCTGGTGGGCGGGGTCCGCGCGGCGATCGCTCAGTTCGTGGACATCTTCACCGCGATGGGCGGGCTGATGGCCGAGCGGGCCACCGACCTGCGCGACATCGAGCGCCGCGTCATCGCCCATGTGGTGGGCGAGCCCGAACCCGGCGTGCCGGTGCCCGAGGTGCCGTCCGTGGTCGTGGCGGTCGACCTCGCCCCCTCCGACACCGCGACCTTGGACCCCGGTCGAGTGGCGGCCCTGGTGACCGAGAAGGGCGGCTCCACCAGCCACACCGCGATCATCGCACGCCAGCTCGGGCTCCCCTGCATCGTGGGCGCGGCCGGCGTCATGGACCTGGCCCCGGGCACGGTGGTGCTGGTCGACGGGCGGACCGGCACGATCGATCCTGGTCCGGACCCGGAGGTCGCGCGGCGGCTGGTGGCCGCCGACCGGGAGGCCGTGCTCGCCTCGAGGCCTGGACCGGCCCGGCGCAGACGGCCGACGGGACGCCGGTCAAGCTGCTGGCCAACGTCGCCGACGGCCAGTCCGCGGAGATGAGCTCCCAGGCACCCGTCCAGGGCGTGGGGCTGTTCCGTACCGAGCTCTGCTTCCTGAACCGGCAGGACGAGCCGTCGGTGGCCGAGCAGGCAGACATCTACGCGGCGGCTCTGCGGCCCTTCCGCGACGTCGGCTACGTCGTCGTCCGCACCCTCGACGCGGGGTCGGACAAGCCGATCGCCTTCGCGAACCAGACCGAGGAGGAGAACCCCGCACTCGGGGTGCGTGGGCTCCGGCTGTCGTTCGGCAACCCCGACCTGCTGGTCAGGCAGCTCGACGGCATCGCCCTGGCGGCGGAGCAGTCGGGGACCGAGACCTGGGTGATGGCGCCGATGGTCGCCACCGTGGCCGAGGCGGCGGACTTCGCCGGGCAGGTGCGTGCGCGCGGTCTCAGGCCGGGGGTCGCATGATCGAGATCCCCAGCGCCGCGCTGTTGGCCCACCGGATGCTCGAGGTCGTCGACTTCCTCTCGATCGGCACCAACGACCTCACCCAGTACACGATGGCGGCGGACCGGATGGCCACCGACCTCACCCACCTGACCGACCCGTGGCAGCCCGCCGTGCTGCAGCTGGTCGCCATCACCGCCGAGGCGGGACGCCAAGCAGGCAAGCCGGTCGGAGTGTGCGGCGAGGCAGCGGCCGATCCCGCCCTGGCCTGTGCGCTCATCGGCATGGGCATCACCTCGCTGTCGATGGCGGCCGCCGCCGTGCGCCCGGTCGGCGCGCAGCTGTCCGCGGTCACGATGAGCGTCTGCGCCGAGGCGGCCGAGGCCGCCCTCGCCGCGACCGACCCGCAGTCCGCGCGGGCCGCCGTGCGAGCGGTGCTGGCCGGGTAGGTCGGTGCCCGACCGGCGGCTCAGTCGGCCGCCGCCACGGTGACCGGGGTCCCTGAGAACGCCGCGTTGCCGCTGACGTCCAGTCGCTCCGGGTCGGTGAGGTCGTTGATCGACACGCCGGCGACCAGGGTCGCTCGGCCGAGTCGGACCCCGGGAGGCCGTGCCCATAGCCGTGCGGCAGCGAGACGACGCCGGGCATCAGGTCCGTGCTCGCCTGCACCTGCGTGGTCACCGACCCGGTGCGCGAGCTCACCCGCACGGTGGCGCCGTCGGCCAGCCCGCGCGCCGACAGGTCCTCTGGGTGCATGAGCAGTGCGTGCCGCGGGCGGCCCTTGGTGAGCCGCTCGAGGTTGTGCAGCCATGAGTTGCAGTCCTGCTGATGGCGCCGGCCGATGAGCATCAGCCGATCGGCCGGGGAGCCTGCCAGGCCGCAACCCGCGCGAGATCGGCGAGGACGGCCTCGGGAGCCAGGTGCAGGCGGCCGTCGGCGGTCTGCAGCCGGGCAGGCAGCAGCCCCGCCTGCAGCGGGCCGAGATCGATCCCCTCGGGGCGGCGTCTCAGGGCGGCCAGCGTGACACCCGACCCGCTCCGACGCAGCAGCAACGCCACCAGGCGGGTGGGGCTGGTCCTCAGCCGCAGTCGCTGCACCAGTCGTCGCCGCCGGCTCCGTGCCGGGAGCCGGGCCGCCGTGCGCAGGGCGATCTCGGCGTAGATCTGCCAGTCGTGCCGGGCGTCCGGTCCGGCCGGCAGCACCGCGAGGGTGAACCGCGCGGTGTTGCGCACGGCCAGCGCGTGGAACACCAGGTCGTAGTGGTCGCGCTCGAGGATCGTCGTCGGTGGCAGGATGACGTCGGCGTGCCGGGTGGTCTCGTTCACGTAGACGTCGACGGCGGCCATGAAGTCAAGGCTCCCGAGCGCGCGGTCCAGTGCCGCCCCGTCGGGGGTGGACAGCACCGGTTGCCGGCGATCGTCAGCAGGGCGCGCACCTGGCCGGGGCCCGGGGTCTCGATCTCCTCCCGCAGCGCGGCCACCGGCAGCTCGCCGGCCGTCTCGGGCAGGCCGCGCACTCGGCTGTGCCAGGCGCCGGTGTGGCCCCGGCCGACCAGCCCGGTGCCCACGATGTCGACGGCGGGGGAGGTGAACATCGCGCCACCCACCCGGTCGAGGTTGCCGGTGAGGGCGTTGAGACAGGTGATCGCCCACGCGCAGACGGTGCCGAAGTCGCCGGTCGAGATGCCGAGCCGGCCGTAGGCCACTCCTCCGCCGGCGTCGCCGGCCGCGGCCAGCTCGCGGGCCAGCCGGCGCACCGTGTCCGCGGGCACGCCGCTGCGCTCGGCGGCCAGCTCGGGGGTGTACGCCGACACCGCCGAGGCCATCGCGTCGACCCCGTCGGCGTACGCCGGTGGCCGGGCCAGCCCCTCGTCGACCAGCACGTACAGCATGGCGAGCAGCACGAAGGCGTCGGTCCCGGGGCGGACGAACACGTGCTCGTCGGCGACTCGCGCGGTCTCGGTGCGCCGCGGGTCGAGCACGACCAGCCGCCCGCCCCGGGCCTTGAGGTCGCGCACCCGCTGGGGGAAGTCCGGCGCCGTCATCAGCGAGCCGTTCGAGGCCATCGGGTTGCCCCCGACCACCAGGAAGTAGGACGTGCGGTCGATGTCGGGGACGGGCAGCAGCAGCTGGTGGCCGAGCATGAGGTGCGCGACCAGCTGGTGGGGGAGCTGGTCCACCGAGGTGGCGCTGAACCGGTTGCGGGTGCGCAGTGCCTTCACCATGGCGATGCCGTGGGTCATCGACCCCAGGCTGTGGGCGTTGGGGTTGCCGAGGTAGATGCCCAGCGCGTCGGGCCCGTGCTCGCGGACGGTCTGGGCGACCCGGTCCGCGACCAGGTCGAAGGCCTCGTCCCAGCCCAGCTCGGCCCAGTCGGCAGTGCCGTCGGGGCCGTCGGGGCCGACGAGCCGCCGCACGGGGCGGCGGAGCCGGTCGGGGTCGGCGTACACGTCCACGAGGGCCACCCCCTTGGGGCAGATGTGGCCGCGCGACAGGGGGTCGT
This sequence comes from Nocardioides sp., assembly GCA_041393675.1. Taxonomy (GTDB): domain Bacteria; phylum Actinomycetota; class Actinomycetes; order Propionibacteriales; family Nocardioidaceae; genus Nocardioides. The sequence goes on from JAWKJR010000014.1 coordinate 6,205, forward strand.
CCGGGTTCCCGCGCACCCGGGTCACCTCCGGGGCCGACGTCTCGCCGGGGGCCGAGGGCGCCAGGGTCAGCTCGAGTCCGCAGATAGCCTCGCACAGGTTGCACACCGCCAGCCGGGTCGACCCCGCGGCCGCGCCTTCCGTGTCCACCCCCGCATCCTGTCACGACCCCGCTGACCAGGGCGTTCGCCGTTTTGGGGCACCCGCCGGCCCGCTGGTAGCCTGCTCGGGTTGCCGTGCATCGGCCGCGGATTCAGAGTGCCCGGGTGAACAGGCCCCGGCGCGCCGCGCAACGAGCGAGCCAAGGAGTCCTCTTTCATGTCGATCGGAACCGACAAGGCCACGAAGCAGAAGATCATCGCCGAGTACGCCACCACCGAGGGCGACACCGGCTCGCCCGAGGTGCAGGTCGCGCTGCTGAGCCACCGGATCAGCCACCTGACCGAGCACCTCAAGGAGCACAAGCACGACCACCACAGCCGTCGTGGCCTGCTGCTGCTCGTGGGTCAGCGCCGTCGCCTGCTCAACTACCTGCAGAAGACCGACATCGACCGCTACCGCTCCATCGTGGAGCGGCTCGGCCTGCGTCGGTGACATCGGGCGGTCGCCCGTAGGGCGGCCGCGATCCGGTTGCCGCGAGGGCGGGCGCGCTAGGCTCGCCGGCAGTCGCGGCGCACCACAACTCCATCACATCACCACAGGAGCGACCCGTACGTTCGCCACCGGTCCTCGGTAGTGGCCTTCGGAGCCTCAGGCTCCGCGGGCCTCGATCGAAGACCGGCGCCGCTGCGGGACGTGTCGCGGATCGCTCCGCGAAGAGAAAGGGACCACACAGCGTGGAACCCACCATTTCCGCCGTCGAGACCGTCATCGACAACGGTCGCTTCGGCACCCGCACCCTCAAGTTCGAGAGCGGGCTGCTCGCTCGCCAGGCCGCCGGCTCGGTGACCGCCTACCTCGACGACGACACGATGCTGCTGTCGGCCACGACGGCCTCCAAGCAGCCCAAGGAGCACTTCGACTTCTTCCCGCTCACCGTCGACGTGGAGGAGCGGATGTACGCCGCGGGCCGCATCCCCGGCTCGTTCTTCCGGCGCGAGGGCCGGCCGTCCGAGGACGCCATCTTGACCTGCCGGCTCATCGACCGGCCGCTGCGCCCGTCGTTCGTCAAGGGGCTGCGCAACGAGGTGCAGGTGGTCATCACCGTGCTCGCGCTGAACCCCGACGTGGCCTACGACGTCCTGGCCATCAACGCCGCCTCGATGTCCACCCAGCTCTCGGGCCTGCCGTTCTCCGGCCCGATCGGCGGCGTCCGCGTGGCCCTGATCGAGGGCCAGTGGGTGGCCTTCCCCACGCACAGCCAGCTCGAGGACGCCGTCTTCGACATGGTCATCGCCGGCCGCGTCACCGAGACCGGTGAGGTCGCCATCATGATGGTCGAGGCCGAGTCGACCGAGTCCACCTGGGACCTCGTCCGGTCCGGCACCCAGGCGCCGACCGAGGAGGTCGTCGCCGGTGGCATGGAGGCCGCCAAGGTGTTCATCCGGCAGCTCGTGGAGGCGCAGCAGGAGCTGGCCAAGGCCGCCGCGAAGCCGGTGGAGGAGTTCCCGGTCTTCCTCGACTACGGCGACGACGTCTACGGCGCGGTCGAGGCCGCGGTGAAGGACCAGACCGCCGCAGCGCTCACCATCGCCGGCAAGCAGGAGCGCGAGGAGCGCCTCGACGAGATCAAGGCGTCGCTGCTGGAGCAGCTGGCCGGCCAGTTCGAGGGCCGCGAGAAGGAGGTCGGCGCGGCGTTCCGCTCGCTCAACAAGGAGCTGGTGCGGGCCCGCGTGCTGCGCGACAAGGTCCGCATCGACGGTCGCGGCCTGGCCGACATCAGGCCGCTGCACGCGGAGGTCGGCGTCATCCCCCGGGTCCACGGCTCGGCGCTGTTCGAGCGCGGGGAGACCCAGATCCTGGGCGTCACCACGCTGAACATGCTCACCCCATGGAGCAAAGCTCGACACGCTCTCGCCGGAGACGACGCGGCGCTACCTGCACAACTACAACTTCCCGCCTTACTCCACCGGCGAGACCGGCCGCGTGGGCTCGCCCAAGCGGCGCGAGATCGGTCACGGCGCCTCGCCGGCCGGGCGCTGGTGCCCGTGCTGCCGACCCGCGAGGTTCCCTACGCGATCCGGCAGGTGTCGGAGGCGATGGGGTCCAACGGCTCGACCTCGATGGGCTCGGTGTGCGCCTCGACGCTGTCGCTGCTGCAGGCCGGTGTCCGCTGCAGGCGCCCGTCGCGGGCATCGCGATGGGGCTGATCTCCAGGTGAGGTGGACGGCCAGACCCAGTACGTCGCCCTCACCGACATCCTCGGTGCCGAGGACGCCTTCGGCGACATGGACTTCAAGGTCGCCGGCACCCGCGAGTTCGTCACCGCGCTGCAGCTGGACACCAGCTCTCCGGTATCCCCGCCGAGATCCTGGCCCAGGCGCTCACGCAGGCGCGCGACGCCCGGATGGCGATCCTCGACGTGATGGCCGAGGCCATCGACCAGCCCGAGGAGATGTCGATCCACGCGCCGCGGATCATCACCATCAGATCCCCGTCGACAAGATCGGCGAGGTCATCGGCCCCAAGGGCAAGGTGATCAACCAGATCCAGGACGACACCGGCGCCCAGCTGACCATCGAGGACGACGGCACGATCTACATCGGTGCCACTAACGGCGAGGCGGCCGAGGCGGCCAAGCAGGCCGTCAACGCGATCGCGAACCCGACGATGCCCGAGATCGAGGGCGCTACCTGGGCACCGTGGTGAAGACGACGAACTTCGGCGCCTTCGTGTCCCTGATGCCCGGCAAGGACGGCCTGCTGCATATCAGCAAGCTGCGCGCGCTGGCCGGTGGCCGCCGGGTCGAGGCCGTCGAGGACGTCGTCGCGGTCGGCCAGAAGATTCAGGTGCAGATCGCCGAGATCGACGACCGGGGCAAGCTCTCGCTCGTGCCGGTGGTCGACGAGGAGTCCGGCGCCGACACCGGCTCCGGCGAGGCCGCCGAGTCCGACTCGGAGTGACGGGGGCCAGCGGGCGATCCGCCGTGCGTGCCACTCGGAGCCGAGTGGAGGCCAGGAGATCAGGTGCGCGCCCGCCGCCCTCGGGCGGGGCGGGCAGCACCCGCACCCTGGACACCGTCCGGGGTGCCGACGGGCAGGTGGTGTCTCGCATCCGGCGTACGGTCCTGCCCAGCGGGCTGCGCGTCATCACCGAGCAGATCCCCGGCGCCCGGTCGGCCAGCATCGGCGTGTGGGTGGGCGTGGGCTCGCGCGACGAGCAGCCCCACCTGCACGGTGCGTCGCACTTCCTCGAGCACCTGCTCTTCAAGGGGACTCCCGAGCGGTCGGCGCTGGACATCTCGACCGCGCTGGACGAGGTCGGCGGGGAGTTCAACGCCTTCACCGCGAAGGAGTACACCTGCTTCCACGCCCGGGTGCTGGCGCGGGATCTCCCGCTCGCCGTCGACGTGCTCGGGGACATGCTGACCGGGTCGCTGGTGACGGCAGCGGACGTCGAGGCGGAGCGCGAGGTGATCCTCGACGAGATCGCCATGCACGACGACGACCCCGACGACGTGGTGCACAACCTGTTCGCCGCGCAGGCGTGGGCGACTCCCCTCGGCCGGCCGATCGCCGGCACGGCCCGCCTCGATCGCGCGGATCACGCGTGACCAGGTGGCCCGCTTCTACCGCCGTCACTACCGCCCCGAACGGATGGTCGTGTCTGCGGCGGGCGGTCTCGACCGCCTCCCTGGTCCGGCAGGTGCGTCGCGCGTTCGGTCGCCTGGGCTTCCTCGACGGCCAGGCCGCGCCGAGTGCCGGCGCGCACGTCGTCGCGGGCGCGGCGTACCCGCCGGCATGCGCAGCGCCGTCCAGGCGCTGGAGCAGGTCAACGTCGTCCTCGGCGTCAACGGCCTGACCCGGGCCGACGACGACCGCTTCGCGCTCGGGGTGCTCACGACCGTGCTCGGCGGCGGCACGTCGTCCCGGTTGTTCCAGGAGGTGCGCGAGCGGCGGGGGCTGGCCTACTCCGTCTACTCCTTCGCCGCCCACCACGCGGACGCCGGCCTGGTCGGCGTGTCGGTCGGCTGCCTGCCGACCCGGCTGGACGAGGTGCTCACCACGGTGCGAGCCGAGCTGCGCGCGCTCGCCGAGGACGGCATCACCGAGGAGGAGCTGGTCCGCGGCAAGGGCCAGCTGCGCGGCGGTCTGGTCCTGGGACTGGAGGACACCGGGTCGCGGATGTCCCGCCTCGGCAAGGCCGAGCTGGTCCACGACGAGCTGCTCTCGGTCGACGAGGTCCTCGCCCGCATCGACGCCGTCACGGTCGACCAGATCCGCCGGCTCGCCCGCCGGCTGTTCTCCCAGCCCGAGATCCTGGCCGTCGTCGGCCCCCGCTGATCCGGCAGAAGTTCGCGCTGATCCGGCAGAAGTTCGGACCGATCCGGCAGAAGTTCGGGCCGAGGTTGTGCCGGATCGCCGAGGTTGTGCCGGATCGCCGAGGTTGTGCCGGATCGCCGAGGTTGTGCCAGATCAGCGGGTTGCGATCAGCCCGATGACCGGGGGCGCCTTCTGCTCCACGACCGAGACTCCGAAGCCCCCGCGACCAGGGCAGCGGAGGCGTTCTTCACGATGGTGGGCACCAGCTCGGGGCGGTTCGCCTCGTAGAACAGGTAGACCGACCCGCCGGGCGGCAGCTTCTGGTGGAGCAAGAGCGACCTCATCGAGGCACTCCGCGCACCCAGAAGAGGTTGACGTTGAAGGCGAACACCTTGGTGAGGCGCTTGACCGGGACGCGCAGGGTGGCGAGGTCGATCTGTCGGACGGTGAGCCGGCCCGACTCCACGTGCGACGCGTTGCGTCGCCTGGTGCGGTCGACGCCGCTCTCGGAGCGGTCGATCGCGAACAGCTTGCCCTTGCCGGTGAGCCGTTCGCAGATGAGCTCGGCACCCGCCCCCGGCCCGCAGCCGATCTCCATGATGTGGTCGTCGGGTCGCACATCCATGACCTCGACCGCCCACACGATCCGGGGCGGCACCGTCTGCCGTGACATGGGTCAAGCCTGCCACTACCCCGACCCGGAGTGGGGCACCGCCACCCGGGTAGGGTCCAGGAGGTCGCCACGGTCGGGCGCAGGTCCCCAGCCGCGCCCGAGCGGCTAGGTTGGGCGGGTGAGCGAGGCGGTGAGAGTGGGTGTCCTGGGGGCACGCGGCAAGGTCGGCTCGACGGTGTGCCGGGCGGTCGAGGCGGCCCCCGACCTGGAGCTGGTCGCCGAGGTGGAGGTCGGCGACGCGCTCGAGAGCCTGCTCGACGCGGGCGCCGAGGTCGTCGTGGACTTCACCCATCCGGATGCCGTGCTGGGCAACCTGGAGTTCTGCATCGGCCACGGCATCCACGCCGTCGTCGGGACCACGGGGTTCGACGACGCACGGCTTGCCCAGGTCGAGTCGTGGCTGGCCGCGGCACCGCGAACCGGGGTGCTGATCGCACCCAACTTCTCTCTCGGCGCGGTGCTGATGATGAGGTTCGCGGCGCTCGCGGCGCCGTACTTCACCTCGGTGGAGATCGTCGAGCTGCACCATCCCGACAAGGCCGATGCCCCCTCAGGGACGTCGCGGCGTACGGCGGAGCTGGTGGCCGCCGCGCGACGTGAGGCCGGCAGCCCGTCGATGCCCGACGCCACCACGACGGCGCTCGACGGCGCCCGGGGGGCCAGCGTAGACGGCGTTCACGTGCACTCGGTCCGGGTCCGCGGCCTGGTCGCCCATCAGGAGGTGCTGCTGGGCAGCCCGGGGGAGACCCTGACGCTGCGGCACGACTCGCTGGACCGCGAGTCGTTCGTGCCCGGCGTGCTCGCCGGCGTGCGGGCGATCGCCGGTCGTCCCGGTCTCACCCTGGGGCTGGAGAACCTGCTCGACCTCGGCTGACGTCCGGGCCCGCACCAGCAGCCCCGGCCGTCACGACTCCACGGTCGCTCTAGCCGCTGAGCTGGCTCTCGAAGAGCGCCTTCTCCGCCTCGCCGTTCCAGGTGTCGCCGGGCCCGAGCTTCGCGGCGACGTCCGGCAGCTTCTCCTTGAGCTCATGGAGCCCCATCAAGGGGAGGTCGTGGATCTGGGGGAAGATCAGGACCTTGCCGGAATAGCTGCCGTCGACCAGGGCCTGGAGGCCGTCCTTGGCCGCCCGCATGCCGCCGACGGCGCCCACGATGGATCCCGGCGAGAGGTCGCCGCGGTTGGCCAGGTCCACCACCAGCTGCTGGTCGTGGATGGTCAGCCCGGACGTCCCGGTGTACTGGGCGTTGTCCAGGTAGACCGAGCTCAGGTTCAGCGGCGCCAGGGTGCCGTTCGGGACGCCGGCGAAGAAGACCAGCATGCCGTCGGGACCCATCAGGGTGTCGGCCTCGGCCATCACCGCGGCGATGGGGACACTGACGACCACGTCGTCGGCCCCGCGGTCGTCGGTGATCCCCATGACGAAGTCGTGAAGGGACCGATCCGCGGTCTGGGAGTTGAAGGTGAGCAGCTCGCAGTCGTTGGTCTCCGCCAGGTGGGCCAGCCGGTCCTCGAGGCTCTTGAGGCGCTCGTCGCTCACCTCCGTGGCGACGATCTTGCTGGGGCCGTCGGGCTGCTGGATGGCGCGCTGGACATGCATCAGCCCCATGGGGCCGCCGGCGCCCACGAACACCGTGGTGCCCCTCGAGCGCAGGTCGCAGCGGTTGCGCGCGTCGCCGTACGACGCGGCGATGTCCGGCCCCCGACCCCCCACATAGGCGGTGTAGTCGTAGTGCAGGCGGCCCACATCGGTGTTCACCAGGCCGTCCAGGGCGGTCTCGCCCACCAGGTTGAGGGTGCCGCGCCGGGCAATGTGCGTCGCCACGGCGCCCACGGTGGCCGCGGAGCGGGGATCGAGCATGACGATGTCGTCGAAGCCGGCGCCGCCGGTCAGCTCGTCCACCAGAGCCTGGTAGTGCTCGGCGCCGAGGCCGTCGCGCACGACCGTCGCGGCCGTGACCTCCTGCACCAGCTGCTCCACCGAGGCGGGCACGTCGGTCATCACGATGGTGGCGGGGGCGTCCAGGCCGGACGAGAAGAGGTACTCCCGCTCGTCTCCCGGCCGGCCGATGATCCACATGGTCCCGCCGGCCTTGGGCTCGAGGCGGCGTCGCTGGGTGTAGGCCGCCATCACGCAGCCCCAGGGCTCGAGCGTGGAGGCCTCGGCATACCCCATCGTGTCCGGGAGCGGCAGCAGGCAGGCGCCGTCGTCGGTGTCGAGCATCTCCGAGCCCATCAGGTGGTACTGGATGAGCCCCCCGGGGATGGTGTAGCCGTAGGCCGTGCTCCTGCCGTCCTGGTAGATGTCGGGCTGCACGGCCAGCCGCTGGCCGGCGTGGTAGCGGTCCTGGAGGTTCTCTCCGACCTCGATGACCGTGAGGCTGACCTCGTGCCCCAGTCGGGTGGGCTCCCGGGACAGATCGCGGTGGTACAGCTTCGGGTGGCTGCCCCCCTGGCGCATGATCTTCACGTCGGAGAAGCACAGCCCCACACTGTCGATGCGCACCAGCATCTGGTCGGCGTCGGGCCGGGGGATGGGGTCCAGCTCGGGGCCGCCGTCCTTGCCCATGCTCTCCTCGCCCGCGCCGTACAGATTCCAGGCCCAGCTCGTTGCCGGCAGGGCGTGGTCGGCGGCGCGGTACCGGTCGTACGTCGATGTCATGGTTCCTCCGAGGGGCCGGGTACGGGGCGGGGCCCACACTACCGTTTCTGCCCGAATTAGTGGAAGTAGGTGGCTTCAGGGGCTTGACGAAGACAAGTGGGGGCCGATATGAAGAGATTCACAGATTCCTGTGAGGGGCGTCACCCACGCGGGGAACGCAGGACACACCCGGTCGCGCGGCAGGCGCGGGCGACTCAGAAAGGACGAGCATGGCGACAGCCACCACCAGTGCGGGGTCGGGGACCTCCGCGCGGGTCCACATCCAGAGGTTCGGCACCTTCTTGTCGAACATGGTCATGCCCAACATCGGCGCGTTCATCGCCTGGGGGCTGATCACGGCGATGTTCATCGACGTCGGCTGGCTCAACCTCGGCGGCAAGGGGCACCTGAGCCCGGACGGCTGGGTCGCCGAGATCGGCGGCTGGGGCAACTCCGAGTCCGGTGGCATCGTCGGCCCGATGATCACCTACCTGCTGCCGCTGCTCATCGGCTACACCGGCGGCAAGATGGTCTACGACACCCGCGGCGGAGTGCTCGGCGCCATCGCGACGATGGGCGTCATCGCCGGCACGGACGTGCCCATGTTCATGGGCGCCATGGTGATGGGCCCGCTCGGCGGATGGTCGATGAAGAAGATCGACGCGATCTGGGACGGCAAGATCAAGCCTGGCTTCGAGATGCTGGTGAACAACTTCGCCGCCGGCATCTGGGGCGGCATCCTCGCCACGTTCGGGTTCTTCGCGATGAGCCCGATCCTGGACGCGATCATCAAGGTCGGCAGCCACCTGATCCAGTTCATGACCGACAACAAGCTCCTGCCGTTGACCTCTATCGTCATCGAGCCGGCCAAGGTGCTGTTCCTCAACAACGCCATCAACCACGGCATCCTGACCCCGCTCGGCACCGCTGACGTCGCCGAGAAGGGCAAGTCGGTGCTGTTCCTGCTGGAGGCCAACCCGGCCGCGGGGGCCGGCCTGCTGCTGGCCTACATGTTCTTCGGCAAGGGTCTGGCCAAGGCATCGGCGCCCGGCGCGTTCATCGTGCACTTCTTCGGCGGCATCCACGAGATGTACTTCCCCTACGTGCTGATGAAGCCGAAGCTGCTGCTCGCCATGATCGCCGGTGGGTTCACCCAGATTCTCATCAACGTGATCTTCGGTGTGGGTCTGCGCGCTCCCGCGGCGCCGGGGTCGGTGTTCGCCGTCTACATCCAGACGAACTCGACCGCTCGCGACTACATCGGCGTCACGCTGTCGATCCTTGGCGGGGCGGCGGCCAGCTTCCTGGTCGCGGCGCTGCTGCTGAAGACCGACAAGACCGAGGAGGCCGAGGACCAGCTCGTGGGCGCGACGCACGCGATGGAGGAGATGAAGGGCAAGAAGTCGGTCGCCTCGAGCGTGCTCGCCGGCACCGCCGCCGGTGCGACCGCCGTCGCCACCCACGCGATCCACACGATCGTCTTCGCCTGCGACGCGGGGATGGGCTCCTCGGCGATGGGTGCCTCCGTGCTGCGCAAGAAGATCCAGGACGCCGGGCACAGCGACGTGACCGTCGTCAACCAGGCGATCGCCAACCTCGCCGACGACGTCGACCTGGTGGTGACCCACCAGGACCTCACCGAGCGCGCCCGGCTGAAGGCACCCTCGGCGGTCCACGTCTCCGTGGAGAACTTCATGGGCAGCCCGAAGTACGACGAGGTCGTGGCCATGGTCAACGAGGCGAACGGCTAAGGAGGGCTGAGGAGTGGCTGGACCGCTGAGCGAGGACGCCATCGTGCTCTCGGGAAGCGCGAGGTCGCGCGACGAGGCGATCACGGAGGCGGGCGAGCTGCTCGTCGCCGCCGGGGCCGTCGAGCCGGCGTACGTCGACGCGATGCACGACCGGGAGGCCTCGGTGTCGACGTACATGGGCAACCTCCTGGCGATCCCGCACGGCACCAACGACGCCAAGGCATCGATCCGCACGACCGGGCTGTCGTTCGTCCGCTATCCCGGCGGGGTCGACTGGAACGGCCACCCGGTGAAGTTCGTGCTGGGCATCGCCAGTGCCGGCGACGACCACCTCGCCATGCTCGGGAAGATCGCAGAGGTGTTCATGGATGCCGACCGGGTGGCCGCTCTCGAGGTGGCCCAGAGCAAGGCCGACATCCTGGCCACGCTCGGCGGCGTCGGGCAGGGCTGACGCACCCGCCCCGACACCCGTGAGGTGACCGCACCCCAGCTCCGCCCCGGTGGGACCGACCTACCGGGGCGGAGCTGTCTGCCGCCTCAGATCAGCCGGACGAGAGCGGCCACGGCGGCGGCGCCGAACACGACGACGAGGAACGGTGCGCGCAGCATCAGCAGCGCCACCGCCACTGCCAGCCCGAGGACGCGCGCGTCCACGACGAGCCGATGCCCGTCGGCCAGCACCTGCACCGCGACCAGCGCCGAGAGCAGCGCCACGGGGATCAGGTCGGCCACCCGCTCCACGACGGGATGGTCCAGCATCCGGGGCGGCACGGACAGCCCGGCGAGCTTGAGCAGGTAGCAGCCCACGCCGGCGACCACGATCGCGGTCCACATCAGCCGTGCTCACCCCCGGCAGGTCCTCCGGCCGCGGGATCTCGGTGGGGTCGGGGTGCCGTGACAGCAGCCCGGCGAGCAGGGCGACCCCACCCGCCGCCAGTACCGGGACACCGGCTGCGCTGACCGGCACCAGGCCCAGGGCGACGGCGGCCGCGACCAGGGCCACAGCCCGGTTGCGGCCGTCGCGCAGTCGCGGCCACAACAGGGCCAGGAAGGCCGCGCCCACGGCGGCGTCCAGCCCCAGCCGGCGTGGGTCGCCGAGCACCGAGCCGGCGAGCGCGCCGACCAGGGTCATCAGGTTCCACAGCACGAAGACGGCGAGCCCCGTCGTGAGGAAGCCGGTGCGCACCGCGGCCCGATGCTCGCGGGTCACCGACATGGCCGTGGACTCGTCGATGAGCAGCTGCGCGGCGGCGGCCCGGCGCCACCCTCGCCAGTCCAGCAGGGGGGCCATCCGCAGGCCGTACAGCGTGTTGCGGGTGCCGAGCAGCAGGGCGGTGACCGCCCCGGACGCCGGGGCGCCCCCGGCCGCGGCCACCCCGACGAGCGCGAACTGCGAGGCGCCGGTGAACATCAGGAGCGACAGGACGCAGGTCTGGGCCACGTCCAGCCCGGCCGCGACCGAGATCGCGCCGAAGGACACGCCGTAGGCGCCCGTGGCGATGCCGACGCCGAGAGAGTCACGGACGATGCCCCGGCGCTGGGCGGGCCAGTCCGGGTCTGCCGACTCGGCTGGGGGACGGCGTCGGGCACGCGCCGACCCTAGCGGGCGGGCGCCGCTCGGCTCAGCGGCGGTGGCGAGCCCGCACCGCGTGCGGGGTCGGCCGATGCACGAGCAGCCAGGCCAGCCCGATTCCGGACAGGCCGCCGGCCAGGGCGCCCACCGACACGAGCAGCTCGGGGGTGGACTGGCCCAACCAGGCGCCGGCCGCGACGCCCACGAGCACGGTCACCAGGACCAGGAGCGAGCGGTGCAGCCGTGGAAGTGGTCCGAACATCCTGCCCCGATCCCGGCCCCGGCGCGGGCCGTACGTCGTGTGCCGTAGGTCCATCGTCCTCGCCCGGCCGCAGAAATCAACCCCTCTGGACCACTCTCAGCGAGCCGACAGCGCCCCCTCAGTCCACGAGCCGGTCGAGGGGCGCGCCGGAGACCGGGCCGCCGGAGACCGGGCCGCCAGCGTCTGGGCTGCCAGAGTCTGGGCCCCCAGCCAGGGAGGTATGCAGCCGCACCTGGCGGACCCGGCCGCTGTCGTCGGCAGCGGCCGGGTCGGCTGCCGCCAGTTCGCGGTGCGCGCCGTCGGGCGCCCAGCCGGCGTCGGCCAGGAAGCGGCGCACCAGGTCGTCGCCGACGTCCACCCAGATCACGGCCCGGCGGAACCGATCGGCCCGCATGGTGTCCGCAACGGCGTGCAGCAGCCGGGAGCCGTGGCCGCGACCGCGGTCCGCGGCGAGCACGGTCAGCTCGCTCAGCTCGGCGTCCGCCACCGGGTCACAGTCGGGGTCGGGGGCGGGGGCGGAGATGGCGAACCCGACCACGCGCTGTCGGTCCAGGGCCACCAGGACCCGGTTGCGAGCGTCGCCGGGGCGGGCCAGCGCCTCCGCCCAGGCGGCCGCGATCGGCTCGGGGTCGGGGTGCCCGGCCACGGCCGGGTAGCGCTCCCGCCACGACAGCGCCTGGGCGGCCGCGATCGCTGTGGCGTCGTCGGCCCAGGCCACGCGCACCGAGTGGTCGGGCGCGGCCGGCGGGGCGGGGGGCGGGCTCACCCCGGCATCCTGTCAGGGTGCCCGAGAGCGGGCGCGTGGGGCCGTCGTCGGCGTCGTCCGCCGCGCGGACGATCGGCTACCGTGGCGGGATGTACGGCACCGACTTCGGGCCCGAGGGCGAGCCGGCCGAGACCGGTCCCGATCCCGAGGAGTTCCTGGCGCTGATAGCGGGGGAGGGCCGAGTCGAGCCCCGCGACGCGATGCCGGCGGAGTACCGCTCGACCCTGGTGCGCCAGATCGCCCAGCACGCCCACTCCGAGGTCATCGGCATGCAGCCGGAGGGCAACTGGATCAGCCGGGCGCCCAGCCTGCTCCGCAAGGCGATCCTGATGGCCAAGGTCCAGGACGAGGCCGGTCACGGCCTGTACCTCTACGCGGCCGCTGAGACCCTCGGCGTCGACCGCGCCGACCTCGTCGAGCAGCTCCAGGCCGGGCAGCAGCGCTACTCCTCGATCTTCACCTATCCGACCCTGACCTGGGCGGACGTCGGCGCCATCGGCTGGCTCGTCGACGGGGCCGCGATCACCAACCAGATCCCGCTGACGCGCTGCTCCTACGGGCCGTACGCCCGGGCCATGGTCCGCATCTGCAAGGAGGAGTCCTTCCACCAGCGTCAGGGCTTCCAGATCCTGTGGACGCTGCAGCATGGCACGACGGCTCAGCAGCAGATGGCGCAGGACGCCGTCGACCGGTTCTGGTGGCCGGCCCTCATGATGTTCGGGCCACCCGATGCCGAGTCGCCGCACACCCGGCAGTCGATGGCCTGGGGCATCAAGCGCGTGACGAACGACGACCTGCGTCAGAGGTTCATCGACATGACGGTGCCGCAGGCAACCCAGCTCGGCGTCACGCTGCCCGACCCCCAGCTGCGCTGGAACGACGAGCGCGGGCACTTCGACCACGGCCCGATCGACTTCAGCGAGCTCTACGACGTGCTCCGCACCGGCGGGCAGTGCGGCACCGACCGCATCGCCCACCACGTGGCCGCCCACGAGGAGGGCGCCTGGGTGCGCGCCGCGGCGACGGCGTACGCCGCCAAGCGGGCCGCCCCGGCGAGCGGACGAGGAGAGGTGGCATGAGCACCGTCGGCCCGCCGGCGGCCGAGCCGGCACGGGACTGGCCGCTCTGGGAGGTGTTCGTGCGCGCGCGGCGCGGCCTCTCGCACGTGCATGTCGGCTCGCTGCACGCCGCCGACTCCGCGATGGCGCTGCAGCACGCCCGCGACCTCTACACGCGTCGGTCCGAGGGGGTCTCCCTGTGGGTGGTCCGGGCCGCCGACATCGTCGCGGCCAGCCCGGACGAGCACGACGCCTACTTCGACCCGGCGGGTGACAAGGTCTACCGCCATCCGACGTTCTACGACGTACCGGAGGGGGTGGAGCACCTGTGAGCGAGCCGGCCACCACCCCGCTGGTCGGCGAGCTCGACTCCGGCCCGGCGGGCTACGTGCTCGCGCTGGGTGACGACGCTCTGGTCGCCGCGCAGCGCACCGGCTTGTGGATCAGCCGGGCGCCGGAGCTGGAGGAGGACCTCGCCATGGCCAACATCGGCCTCGACCAGCTCGGCCAGGCGAGGCTGCTGCTGAGCCTGGCCGGTGAGCTGGAGGGCGCCGGGCGCACGGAGGACGACCTGGCCTACTTCCGGGACGAGCGGGCCTTCCGCAACGTCGCGCTCGTGGAGCGTGCCCAGGACGACTTCGGCGTGGCCATGGTGCGGCTGCTCCTGCTCGCGGCCTACCAGGTCGAGCTGTACGCCGCGCTGTGCCGAAGCGCCGACCCCAGGCTGGCGGCGATCGCGGCGAAGGCGGTCAAGGAGGTGCGCTACCACCTCGAGCACGCGGCGCTGTGGGTGGTGCGGCTGGGTGACGGCACGGAGGAGTCGCACCGCCGGGTGTCCGCAGCGTTGACCGCGGAGTGGCCCTACATCGAGGAGCTCTTCGACGGGTCGTGGGTCCCGACCGAGCTGGTCGAGGGCGGCTTCGCCGCCGACCACCCCGCCCTGCGCGAGCCGGTGCTGGCGCGGATCGGCGCAGTGCTCGCGGAGGCTACGCTCGCGCCGCCGGACGTCCCACCCGCGGTCAACGCGGGCCGGCGGGGTCGGCACACCGAGTCGCTCGGCCACCTGCTGGCCGAGATGCAGCATCTCGCCCGATCGCACCCAGGGCGTCGTGGTGACCGCCGAGCCCGATCGGGCCTGGGTGCTGGCCGCCGGCGTTCTCGACCCGGAGCTGCCCGTCGTCACCATCGCCGACGGGCATCCTCGCGAGGTCACCGAGGACGACCAGGGCGCGGTCCGTGCGGATCGCCGACGTACTCGGCCTGCCCGCGACGGAGACCGTCCGGGCAGACCTGGTGTAGCGCGACTGACCGAGGCGGGCTACCGGGACGTGCCAGGTCGAGCTGGTGCTCAGCCCGGCCTGGACCACGGACGACGTCACCGACGAGGGCCGCGCCAAACTCGCCGCGGCCGGGATCGCCCCGCCCGCAGCCGGCCCGGACTGGGCCGGCTCCGGACTGCGCCTGCTCTGACTGGGCCGACCGGAACGCGGTCCCTTGTCCGCGATGTGCCAGCGCGCACGCGCGGGAGCTCAGCCGGTTCGGTGCCACGACCTGCACCGCGCTGCGGGTATTGCGCCGGCTGCGGAGAAGCCGTTCGAGCACTTCCGGGTGCTGGTGTGAGCCGCGACGGGAGATCCACCGGCTCCAGGTCGGTGGGATCGAACTCTGACCGAGGACGCCGTCGCCCTCACCCTCGAGGTGCCCGCCGAGCTGGCCGATGCCTATTCCTTCACGGCCGGCCAGCACATCCCTGGTCGGCGACGACGGCGTCCGCCGCTCTTCAGCCCTGTGCTCGCCCCCGTCGGCGGAGTCCTCCGGATCGGGGTGAAGCGGCTCCCCGGCGGCGCGTTCAGCCGCACCGTTCTGCAGGAGCTGCAGGTCGGTGACGAGCTGGAGGTGATGACGCCTTCGGGCAGCTTCACCGTCCTCCCCGATCCTGCGCTGGCGGGGCCGGTACGTCGCCGTCGCGGCCGGATCGGGGATCACACCGGTGCTGTCCATCGTGGCGGCGCTGCTCGAGGAGCCCGCGTCGAGCGTCACGCTGGTGTATGCCAACCGCACGCAGGCTCCATCATGTTCCTCGACGAGATCGGTGACCTGAAGGACCGGTGGCCGGGCGGTTCCAGGTCGTGCACGTGCTGTCTCGCGAACAGCAGGACATCGCGCTGCTGTCCGGCCGGCTCGACGCCGATCGGCTGCGGCGGCTGGTGGCGGAGCTGGTGCCCGACCATGTCACCGGGGTCGACGGGTGGTTCATCTGCGGTCCGCAGCAGATGGTGGTCGAGCTGCGGCCACTCGTGGTCGACGGCGCCGACCCGCGCGCCGTCCACACCGAGCTCTTCCATGCCGACCCGGTGAGCCGCCCCCGGCCCTCGCTCGAAGGCGTGAGCGAGGGAGCCGCGGCGGTGACGATACGCATGGACGGTCGCTCCTCCGACCTGACGCTTCGCCCCGACGGCCCCTCGGTGCTCGAGGCGGCCCTGGCGGTGCGGCCTGATCTCCCGTTCGCCTGCCGAGGAGGGGTCTGTGGCACCTGCCGAGCCAAGCTGCTCGAGGGCACGGTCGACCTGGACGCCGCGTGGGCGCTGGAGCCCGGGGAGCTCGAGCAGGGCTACGTGCTCACCTGCCAGGCCCATCCGACCTCGCCGCGGGTGGTGCTCGACTACGACGGCTGACCCGTGCGCGGTGCGAGGCCGGGTGTGCCCGCCCACCGACGCAGCGCCGGCGATGGCCAGGGTGAGCCCGAGAATCATCGCCACCACCAGCCGGGCCGCACGGTGTCGCCCAGGAGTGCCACGCCGAGCAGCGCGGGGCCGGCTGTCTGCATCGCGATCATCGGCGCGGTCGACACCGGGACGGCGCCGCCTCCAGCCCCGACGAGTAGAGCCAGAAGCCGAGCAGTCCGAAGGCCGGCACCGTAGGCGCGGACGCAACGACCGGGGCCTCGGGTGGCCAGGCCACGCCACGCACCCCGATCGCCGAGCCGGCGTACGCGACGCCCGACAGCGTGCCGAGCACCGCGGCAGATCGTGGCCACGGGCGAGACGGCGATCATCCCCACGCCCGCGACCAGGCTGCCCGCGAACACGGGGGAGGTCCGGACCTCGCCCGGCTGCCCCGCGGCGACGGCGAGCAGCACCAGACCGGACACCACGGCGCCGACGGCGACCCACTGACGGCGCCGCGGGGTGGCCTCGATCCGGCCGGCGACCAGGGCGCTCACCGGCAGCGCCCCCGCCACGGCCGCCTGGGCGAGGTAGAGCGGCAGCAGCCAGATCGCGACGGCATGCAGGGCGAAGCCGCCCAGGTAGGCGGCCACCACCAGCAGCAGGCGAGGCTGGCGGATCGCGGCGGCCACGAACGTGCCCAGCCGGGCCGTCGAGGCGGGCATGGCCCGGACCGTGTGCGCCTGGAGGACCGACGAGGTCCCGAACAGCACCGCACCCGCCAGTCCGGCGACCAGCCCGAGCAGAACCGAGGGTGGCACGGGAAGGTCAGCGGTACCGCTCGGGGAGCTGCTGCCCGATCTTCACCTGGGCGCGGGGCAGCCGCATGAACTTCAGCTGCATCGAACGCATCACGGCGTAGAACGTCGAGCCACGCAGCTCGCTGTCGGGGAAGCGGCCGGTCAGTTCGCGGCGCAGCCGGAACCGGAGCCGGACGATGTCGAGCACGACAAGCAGAAGCACCGTCAGGAACAGGCTGTTGGCCAGCCGGGCGAGCATGGCGCTGCCGCTGTAGGTGAGCACCATCACCAGCACCATCACCGGCAGCAGGATCTCCATGAAGGAGATGCGGGAGTCGACGAAGTCACGGATGAAGCGGCGGACCGGTCCCTGGTCTCGCGGGGGAAGGTTCCGGTCGTCGCCGGTGCGCAGCGCCTCGCGCATCTTGCGGCTGGCCTGGGCGCGGTCGGCGCGCTGCGCCTGCGCCAGCTCCTTGCGACTGCGGGGTGCCTTGGCGCGGGCTCGCGCGGCCGCCTCGGCCTCGCGCCGACTGGGAGTGGGGCGGCCCTTGCCGCCGGGCTTGCCCTGCTGGACCTCGGCGGACTTGGTGGACTTGGTACGGCGGAACACGGCTCGGGGCTCTTCTCCTCGGGCCTGCCCGAGCTTCGGCGGGCGGGCGTGGACAGGGTCCGCGGCACAGGGGGACCGATGGCCCACCAGCGTACCGGCCAGCCGAGGTGGGGTGGTGCTCGCCGTGCTTGGCGAATGCGCCTAGGGTTGCTTCTGCACACCACCGGACGACGGTGACCGTCACGAGGAGGGGTCGACGCCCCATGAGTCTTTGGCAGCGCTTCTTGATGATCTTCCGGTCCAAGGCCAACAAGGCCCTGGACCGCGCGGAGGACCCGCGCGAGACCCTGGACTACAGCTATCGGCGCCAGCAGGACATGCTGGTCAAGGTGCGCAAGGGCGTCGCGGACGTGGCGACCAGCCGCAAGCGGGTGGAGATCCAGGTCAGCCAGCTCGAGCAGCAGTCGGAGAAGCTGCAGTCCCAGGCTCAGAAGGCCATCGACATGGGCCGGGAGGACCTCGCCCGTGAGGCGCTGACCCGCAAGTCGGGGCTGACCTCACAGATCACCGACCTCAAGTCCCAGCACGCCCAGCTGCAGTCGGAGGAGGAGAAGCTCACCTTGGCCCAGCAGCGGCTGCAGGCCAGGGTCGAGGCCTTCCGCACCAAGAAGGAGACCATCAAGGCGACCTACACCGCCGCCGAGGCCCAGACGCGCATCAACGAGGCCCTCTCCGGCCTGGGGGATGAGATGGGAGACATCGGGGCGGCGATCCAGCGGGCCGAGGACAAGACGGCACAGATGCAGGCGCGGGCCGGCGCCATCGACGAGCTGATCGCGTCGGGCGCTCTTGACGACGTCACCGCGCTCGGCGCCGGGGACGATATCGCCCGTGAGCTGGAACAGATGAGCTCCCAGGCCGACGTCGAGGCGGAGCTGGCCAAGCTCAAGGGCGCCGCCGCGCCGTCGGCCCTCGAGCCGGGTACCGACGGAGGCGACATCCTCGTCGCGGAGCCCGCCCCCGAGGCCGTCGCCAACGAGGCCCCCGCCGAGGGTGACAGCCCGGCCTGACCGGGCCGGTCGCCGCCGCGGACGGGCGCGCCACGCGGCACCTCACCAGGCAGGCGGCATCATGTCCTCATGAGCACCTCGCGCTTCCTCAAGGATTCCGGGCTCACCCTGCGGATGACCTCGGTGATGTTCCTGCTGGGCGGGCTGTTCGTGGCGATCGTCGTCAGCCTGATGTACCTGTTCGACCCGGCGTACGCGCCGATCATCGGCCTGATCGGGCTGGGCATCGCCTTCTTCCAGTGGTGGAGCTCCGACACGGTGGCCATGCGCGCCATGCGGGCGCGCGAGGTGACCCCGAGCAGGCGCCGGAGCTGCACGCCATGATCGACCGGCTGTGCGCCCTGGCGGACATGCCCAAGCCCCGGGTGGGTATCGCCGACCTGGACCTCCCGAACGCGTTCGCGACCGGTCGCTCGCCGGACCGCGCGGTCGTGCGTCACGACCGGGATCCTCAACCGGCTCACGGCCGAGGAGCTGGAGGGTGCTCGCCCACGAGCTCTCCCATGTTGCACACCGCGACGTCCTGGTCATGACGCTGGCCTCCTCGGCGGGCATCGTGGCGGGCATGCTGACCCGATCGGCCCAGTTCGGCGGGCTGGGCTTAGGACGCCGCAACAACAACGGCGGCGCGCCGGCCTATCTCGTCGCGCTCGCGGTGAGCCTGGTCGTCTACGCGGTCCAGCTTCTTCGCCACCCGGCTGCTCTCGCGCTACCGGGAGCTCTCGGCCGACCGCTCCGGTGCCTACCTCACGATGAACCCCGCCGCCCTGGCCAGCGCGCTGCAGAAGATCACCGGCGAGATCTCCGCCATCCCGCAGCGAGACCTCCGCACCTCCTCGGCGATGAACGCGTTCTTCATCGCACCCGCCCTCAGCGGAGCCACCCTCCGCACGCTCACCTCGACTCATCCCTCCCTGGAGCAGCGGCTGCTGCAGCTGGCCCGGATCCAGGCCGAGCTGAGCCGGCCTAGCTGAGCGCGATGGGACTCTGGGAGGCGGTCAGCGGCCGGTCCACGCCGAAGCGGCCCAACCTGGACGCGCTGTTCGCCATCCCGAGCGCCGCGATCACCTTGGAGGCCGCGGCCGGGTTCCGCCCGACCGGGCTGGGCACGGTCTGCTTCCGGATCGGGCCCGGTGCGGCGATGGCGCAGGTCCAGGCCGACGTGCGCGCGCTTCTGGACGACGACCCGGAGGTCCCCGACGACGTCGAGTTCACCGCAGACGAGTACGGCTACACCTGGCTGGTGGTTCGCCGAGACCCCGAGGGCGGGCTGCCCGGCCTGTGCACCGACCTGCACGCGGTGAACACGACGCTCGAGCTGGCCGGCTTCGAGACCGGCCTGCTGTGCACGATGGTGCCGTTCGCCGACCAGGCCGGGCGCCGGTTCGGGCTGGTCTACCTGTACAAGCAGGGCACCTACTACGCGTTCGCGCCGGTGGGCGGGGCTCCGACGCCCGCCGCGACAATCTGCTGGAGATCCAGGTGCGTGACCAGCTCGCGGGCGAGCTGCCCATGGAGCCCGATCTCGGCCGCTGGCTCGCGGTCTGGGGCGCCCCCGGACTCTGACCCCGATCCGGCACAGCCTCGCCGATCCGGCAGAACTTCGCGCTGATCCGGCAGAATCCTTCGAACCTGAGTGCTCCGAACTTCTGCCGGATCGGCGTGGGCGTTCCCGAACTTCTGCCGGATCGGCGGATCAGTCGCGGTGGGACTTGCCGGGAAGGTCCAGCATGCGCTGCAGGGCGACCAGGGCCTGCTGCTCGGTGTCGGGGTCGACCTCGATGCGGTTGACCACGACACCGTCGACCAGCGACTCCAGCGCCCACACGAGGTGCGGCAGGTCGATGCGGTTCATCGTGGAGCAGTAGCAGACGTTGCGGTCGAGGAAGACGATGGTCTTGTCGGGGGTGTGCCTCGGCCAGGCGCTTGACCAGGTTGAGCTCGGTACCGATCGCCCAGGTGGTGCCGGGTGCGGCCGCCTCGATGGTCTTGATGATGAACTCGGTCGACCCCACGAGGTCGGCCTTGAGGACGACGTCGTGGGTGCACTCGGGGTGCACCAGGATGTTGATGCCGGGGTGCTTGTCGCGCAGCTCGTCGACGACGTCCGCGGAGAACCGCCCGTGAACCGAGCAGTGGCCCTTCCACAGGATCATCGTGGCGGCGCGGAGCTGGTCGGCGGTGAGCCCGCCTCCGGGCTGGAGCGGATCCCAGACGACGCAGTCGTCCAGCGAGTAGCCCAGCTTCAGCACCGCGGTGTTGCGCCCGAGGTGCTGGTCGGGCAGGAACAGCACCTTGGTGTCGGGGCCGTGCTGGGCCAGCGCCCACTCCAGCGCCACGTCGGCGTTGCTCGACGTACAGACCGTGCCGCCGTGACGCCCGCAGAACGCCTTGATGTCCGCCGAGGAGTTCATGTAGGTCACCGGCACGGTCACCTCGGCCAGCCCGGCGTCCGACAGCGCCGCCAGGCGTCGTCGACCTGCGAGAGTCGAGCCATGTCGGCCATCGAGCAGCCGGCGGCCAGGTCCGGCAGGATCACCTGCTGCTCGGGCGAGGTGAGGATGTCGGCGGACTCGGCCATGAAGTGCACGCCACAAAAGACGATGTACGTCGCCTCGGGGCGCGCCGCGGCGTCGCGCGCGAGCTTGAACGAATCGCCGGTCACGTCGGCGAACTGGATGACCTCGTCGCGCTGGTAGTGGTGCCCCAGCACGAAGAGCTTCTCGCCCAGCACGGCCTTGGCCGCGCGAGCCCGCTCGACGAGCTCGGGGTCGGACGCCGGGGGCAGGTCGCCGGGGCACTCCACTCCGCGCTCGGCGTTGAGGTCGCGGCCCTTGCCGAGCGGCAGGAGCGGCAGGTCGATGGCACTCATGCGGACATCCTAAAGAGTCGCCCTCACAAGAAGGTCGGGTGCGGGAGGTAGGGCGCCGGCTCCCGCATCCGGCGCAGTGCGAGGAAGCCCCGGGGATGGATCTCCAGCCGCGCTGCCGTGGCGACCTCCAGCGCCCACTGGTTCGCGCCCGACACGTGCGTCACCTCCACGGGGACCTCGGGGTCGCTGCCCGCGAGCGCCTCCCACAGCAACGCGCGGGCGGCCTTGCGGTGCGTGGCCGCCAGCAGGACGGGGGCGCCGGAGGCGTCGACGTAGGCGTAGCCGGAGGCGGCCGGGCGGTCGGTCACCACCAGTCGCAGCTGCCGCGCGAGCAGGCCGTGGTCGGGACCGTGGGCGGCGTGCCGGACCCGCCGGTCCAGCGAGTCGAGCAGGTCGAAGTCCTGCTCGTCCCCGTCGCGGACGTGCCGCACGACCGGGAGCGTCGCCCGGGGCACCCGGCCCACAGCATCATCTGCGGGTGCAGGTCAGAGCCGGCCAGCCGGTAGCGGCGGACGGCCGCGAGGTCCTGCGAGGCGTTGAGCATGCCGCGCAGGCAGCCCCGGCCGTGGTGCAGGGCCGCGTCGAGCAGCTGGCGGCCGATGCCCTGGCCCTGCAGCCCCGGCCGCACGGCGTACGACGCCAGCACCCACAGCAGCTCCCGCACCAGCGACGTGGCGATCCCCACGACCTCGCCGTCGCGGTCGGCGACCCAACAGCCCTCGGGGTCGGTCCGCAGCAGGTGGCCGGTGCGCTCCCTCCACGCCGCTGCGCGCGCCGGCGTCCGCCGGGTGGGCTCGGGCGCGTCGTTCCGGCGGGTGCGCACGTCGAGCTCGTGGTAGGTCAGCGCGGTGAGGGCCTCGGCAGCGGCCAGGTCGGCCTCTGCCATCGGCCTGACCAGCACGTCCGGAGTCGCGGCAGTCATGGTGCGAGCAGGGTATGCCGACCTCGGCCGGCCCGCACGGCACAATGCGCCACATGCGCGTGCTGATCGCCCCCGACAAGTTCGCGGGCACTCTCACGGCGCTCCAGGCGGCCGAGGCGATCTCCGCCGGCTGGCAGCGCCAGGCGCCAGGGGACGAGCTCGACCTGGCGCCGATGTCCGACGGCGGCCCGGGCTTCGTGGCCGTGCTGCACACCGCGTTGGGCGGGGAAGTGCTGTCGGTGACGGTGCCGGGCCCGCTTCGAGAGACCGTCCCGGCCGCGATGCTGCTCGTGGGGGCTGCGCGTACGTCGAGAGCGCGGAGGCCTGCGGGCTGCACCTCACGAGGAGTGGAGCCGGAGTCGGCAACGACGTACGGCGTGGGTGCGATGATCGGCCGGGCGGTCGAGGCGGGGGCCCGGCGCGTCGTCGTCGGTATGGGCGGGTCCGGAACCACGGATGGAGGGGCCGGACTGCTCGCCGCACTGGGGGCGGACAGCGACGTGGACCTCGACGCGGGCCGAGCCCGCTGACCGCACTGACCCGCGTCGACCTGACCCGGGCTCGCGAACTGGTGGCCGGCGTCGAGTTGGTGGCCGCCACCGACGTGGACAACCCCCTGACCGGCCTGTTCGGGGCGGCCCGCACCTATGGGCCGCAGAAGGGTCTCGCCGAGGAGCGGCTGCCCGCCGTGGACGCCGCCCTGGAGCGGCTGGCCGCCGCCACCGATCGCCGCCTGGCGCTGGAACCGGGCGCCGGCGCCGCCGGCGGACTCGGCTTCGCGCTCATGCTGCTGGGGGCGACTCGCCAGCCCGGGGTCGACCTGGTGGCTGACGCCGTGCGACTGGCCGAGCGCGCCGCCGCGGCCGACCTGGTCGTGACCGGGGAGGGGTCCTTCGACTTCTCCAGCCGGGCGGGCAAGGTGCCGGCCGGCGTGGCCGAGATCGCGGCGGCGGCGCTGCGGCCGTGCCTGGTGCTCGCCGGGCAGGTGCTGGTCGGCAGCCGGGAGATGCGCACCCTGGGCGTGGAGTCGGCGTACTCCATGGTCGAGATCGCCGGGGAGGAGCGCGCGTACGCCGACCCGGCCGGCGCGCTGGCGGAGGTCGCGGCCCGGGTCGCGCGCACCTGGTCGGTCTCGTGAGCGCGGGCTGCACGGAATCACCAGTGATGTGCGACCATGGTCGTGAGTTAGGACCACCTCACCTTCTGGGAGCAGCCACCGATGACCGAGTCCACCGGCACCACCACTGAGACGGGCGCGAGCGTCTTCGAGCATCGCGCCGACCGCATCAACCTCACGTCCGTGGCGGCTGCCAAGGTGACGAGCCTGCTTGAGCAGGAGGGTCGCGATGACCTGCAGCTGCGGATCTCCGTGCAGCCGGGCGGCTGCTCGGGGCTGCGCTACCAGCTGTTCTTCGACGAGCGCGCCCTGGACGGCGACGAGATCACCGACTTCGACGGTGTCGAGGTCGTGGTCGACCGGATGAGCGTGCCGTACCTCAGCGGCGCCACCATCGACTTCGTCGACACCATCGAGAAGCAGGGGTTCACCATCGACAACCCCAACGCCACCGGCTCGTGTGCCTGTGGCGACTCCTTCCACTGATCGGATCCAGCCCGGCCCGGGCCACCCAGCCCGGCCAGCGGGCCCGAGCCGCTCGGCCTGGTCAGTCCAGGTGCAGGTGCAGAGCGCCCGCGAGCCGGGCGGTCGCGGCGCTGATCTGGATCTCGCGCTTGGGCACCTCGCGCGGGTAGTCGGCGTACTCCAGGCTGGGGGCCGGCCGCACGGCCGCACGCGCGGCGCGCTCGAGGCGCAGGTTGCGCCGGGTGGCGCGCGCGTCGGCGTACATGTCGTGGCCCAGCTCGGGCACGCCGGCGGGGGCGTCGTGGGACTGCGAGGCGGTCATGCCTCGACGCTAGTCGTTACTTCCGGGTAGCCCCAGCCGGCCCGATGAGTATGTTGGGCGCATGTCGCTGCTCATCGCAGGATCCATCGCCACCGACCACCTGATGAGCTTCGGCGGCAAGTTCGCCGACTCGCTGGTCGTGGAGCAGCTGGACAAGCTGTCGGTGTCGTTCCTGGTCGACGACCTGGAGATCCGCCGGGGCGGGGTCGCGGCCAACATGTGCTTCGGTCTCGGGCTGCTCGGGCTGCGGCCGGTGCTGGTCGGGGCGGCGGGCGAGGACTTCGCGGACTACCGCTCCTGGCTCGAGCGGCACGGCGTGGACTGCGACTCCGTGCACATCTCGCCGACCCGGCACACGGCCCGGTTCGTGTGCACCACCGACCAGGCGATGGCGCAGTTCGCCTCCTTCTATCCCGGTGCGATGACCGAGGCCCGGATGATTGAGCTGGCCCCCATCGCGAGGCGGGTCGGGGAGCCCGAGTACGTCCTCGTCGGACCCGACGACCCGGAGGCGATGCGCCGGCACACCGAGGAGTGCCGGCAGCGCGGCTACCGCTTCATCGCGGATCCCAGCCAGCAGCTGGCGTTCAGCGACGGGGCGCTGATCCGCGAGCTCGTCGACGGCGCGGCGCTGCTGTTCTCCAACGAGTACGAGGCGCACATGATCGTGCAGAAGACCGGCTGGACCGACGCCGACCTGCTGGACCGGGTCGGCATCCAGGTGACCACGCTCGGCGCCCGCGGCGTGCGGGTCGCCGGTCGGGGTCGCGACCGGATCGAGGTGCCCGCCGTGAGCGAGGTCGTGGCGCTGGAGCCGACCGGGGTGGGGGACGCCTTCCGGGCGGGCTTCCTCGCCGCCTTGGCCTGGGGCGTGGGGCTGCAGCGGGCCGCCGAGGTCGGCTGCGTGCTGGCGGCGTACGTCGTCGAGACCGTGGGCACGCAGGAGTACTCCTTCACACACGGGCAGTTCGTCGAGCGGCTCGGCCGGGAGTACGGCGATCAGGCCGCCGCCGACGTGGGCGGGCACCTGCTGTCGCCGGCCACGGGCTGACGCCCGCGTCAGGAGGCGCTGGGGCTCGCGTCGGGCTCCGCCGCACGGCGGACCCAGAAGCGCGGCACCCCGTCGGGCGCGCGGTCCTCCCCGAGGTACTCCTGGCGTCGCATCCGGCACCAGGCGGGGATGTCCACCTTCGCCGCCGGGTCGTCGGCGACGACGGTGACCACGTCACCGGCGGCGACGTCGGGCAGCCGTCGGGCCAGCTGCACGACGGGGAGGGGCAGCGCAGGCCGCGGCAGTCGAGCTCGGCGGCCGGGGCCTGGTCCGGCACGCTCACAGGCCCACCCGCGCGCGCAGGTCGGTCACCACGCCGGGCAGGGCGGCGAGGAAGGCGTCCACCTGCTCGGCCGTGGTGTCCCGGGTGAGCGAGAGTCGGACGTTGCCGTGCGTGAGCGCCCCCATGGCGGCGAGCACGTGGCTGGGCGTGAGGGTCGAGGCGGTGCACGCGGAGCCGCTGGCGATGCCGAAGCCCAGGCGGTCGAGCTCGGTGACGAGGGCCTCGCCGTCGACGTACAGGCAGGAGAAGGTGACCAGGTGGGGGAGCCGGTGCTCCGGGTCGCCGACCACCTCCACGTCCGGGACGGTGGCGGCGACGCGCTCCCGCACCCGAGCCACCAGGGCGTGCTGACGCGCCGCCGTCGCGGCGCGGTCGGCGACGACCTCCTGCAGCGCGGCGGCCGCGGCGAGCACCCCGGGCACGTTCTCGAACCCGGACGCCCGGACGTCGACCCGGTCGTCCTCGGGGAACGGGTTGCGCCAGCGGGTGCCCCTGCGGACGAGCAGGACGCCGACCCCGGGCGGCCCGCCCCACTTGTGGGCCGAGGCGGCGGCGGCGCTCCAACCGTCCGGAAGCGCCTCGCGGCCGGCGGAGGCGCAGGCGTCGAGGAAGAGCGGGAGCTCGTCGTCGAGGGCGTCGTAGATCTCGGGGAACGGCTGCCGGGTGCCCACCTCGTGGTTGGCGGCCTGCACGGCCACCACCGCCACGGGGCCGGCCCGGTCGTTCACCTCGGCGGCGGACGCCGGGTCGACGGCCCCGGTCGACGTGACGGGCAGCTCGTGCACCGGCTCGCCGGTCCATCTCGCGGCGTGGAAGACGGCGGAGTGCTCGACGGCGCTGACCAGGAATCCCGAGCGCGCGGGGGAGCGTCCACGGTGCAGCCCGAGCAGCCCGCGGTGGACCGCCTCGGTGCCCGAGCCGGTGAAGGTGACCTCGTCGGGACGCACCTCCAGCGCCTCGGCGGTCGCCTCGCGCGCGTTGTCCAGCAGCAGCCGGGCCGTGCGCCCGGCGTGGTGCAGCCGCCGCGGGTCGGCGTACCCCTGGTCGACGGCTCGCTGCCACACCTCGCGGGCCGCGGGCAGCATCGGCTCCGCCGACGCCGCGTCGAAGTACGTCGCCCGCGAGGCGGGAACGCCATGTTCCGAACTCGCCACACGCCGAAACCTACCGGGCGACCCCGGCCCCAATAGCCGGTCGGGGTCCGCTAGTCTTCGCCGTAACCGTGCAGGTGTGACCGTTCAGATGCGACAGAGAGGCTCCTTCGTGGGTGTGCAGCTCCCTCGACGTGCCGGGGCGGCGACGAGGCGGATCGGCCTGGGTGCTGTGGCCGGCTCTGCCCTGCTGCTGAGCGCGTGCTCGGAACAGACCAGAGGTGAGTGGCAGCGGGTGGCGATGCCCGAGCCCGTCACCAAGGAGGGCCCGCGCCTCCTCGAGTTCTGGCAGTGGTCCTGGGTGGCCGGAATGATCGTGTTCGTCCTCACCGGCGCTCTCATCCTCTACACCGCCTTCCGCTACCGCCGGCGGCATCCGGACGAGGTGCCCGTCCAGACGCGCTACAACGTGCCGCTGGAGATCCTCTACACCATCGTCCCGATCATCATCGTGGTCGTCTTCTTCAACACCACGGTGCGCACCCAGAACTACCTCACCGAGATCAGCGACAACCCCGACCACGTGATCAAGGTCGTCGGCCAGCAGTGGTCGTGGACCTTCAACTACGTCGACGAGTCGGCCGCTGACGGCAAGAATGTCTACGACTCCGGCACGGGGTCGCACATCCCCGAGCTTGTGCTGCCGGTCGATGAGACGGTGGTCTTCGAGCTGACCTCTCCCGACGTGCTCCACTCGTTCTGGGTGATCCCCTTCCTGGAGAAGGAGGACGTCATCCCGGGCAAGGTCAACAAGCTGCAGGTCACGCCGACCGAGATCGGCACCTACCGCGGCAAGTGCGCCGAGCTCTGCGGTGCCTACCACTCCCGGATGCTCTTCAACGTGCGGATCGTGAGTCGCGCGGACTTCGACGCCTACCTGCAGGCGCAGATCGACAAGGGCTTCTGGTCCGAGGAGCCGATCCTGGGCAACAGCGCGACCACCGACGTGGTGGGCCGCGACGTCGAGAACGGAGGCAGCGAGTGACCGCCACCGCCGCGCACCCGGAGACCACGCTCGAGGGCCGTCGTACCCTCGGCCAGAATCTCGTGCGCATTCTGACCACGACCGACCACAAGCTCATCGGCAAGCTGTATCTCGGCACGGCGTTCTTCTGGTTCCTCGCCGGCGGTCTGATGGCGCTGCTCATGCGCTCGGAGCTGGCCTTCCCGGGCAATCAGCTGTTCACCGACGAGACCTACAACCAGCTGTTCACCATGCACGGCACGATCATGCTGTTGCTGTTCGCGACCCCCCTCTTCTTCGGGTTCGGCAACGTGCTCATGCCGCTGCAGATCGGTGCGCCCGACGTCGCGTTCCCTCGGCTGAACATGCTGAGCTACTGGCTCTACCTGTTCGGCGGCCTGATCGCCGCCTCGGGCTTCCTGACTCCCTCGGGGGCCGCCGACTTCGGCTGGTTCGCCTACGTGCCGCTCAGTGACGCCGTCCGGTCGCCAGGCGTGGGGGGCGACCTGTGGATCATGGGCCTGTGGATGGGTGGTCTGGGCACCATCCTCGGCGGCGTGAACTTCATGACGACGATCATCTGCATGCGGGCTCCGGGCATGACCATGTTCCGGATGCCGATCTTCACCTGGAACACCATGATCACCAGCCTGCTGGTGCTGTTCATCTTCCCGGTGCTGGCGGCCGCGCTGCTGGCCCTGGAGGCCGACCGCGCGCTCGGCGCCCACGTGTTCGACACTGCCCATGGCGGGCCGATCATCTGGCAGCACCTGTTCTGGTTCTTCGGCCATCCCGAGGTGTATGTCCTGGCGTTGCCGTTCTTCGGCATCACCTCGGAGATCATCCCGGTCTTCAGCCGCAAGCCCATCTTCGGGTACGTCGGTCTGGTCGGCGCCACGCTGGCCATCGCGATGCTCTCCATGGCCGTGTGGGCCCACCACATGTACGTCACCGGTCAGGTCGACCTGGCCTTCTTCTCGGGCATGACCTTCCTGATCGCGGTGCCCACCGGTGTGAAGTTCTTCAACTGGATCGGCACGATGTGGGGCGGGTCGGTCTCGATGGACACCCCCATGCTCTGGACGATGGGGTTCCTGACCACCTTCCTCTTCGGTGGCGTCACGGGCGTGATCCTCGCCTCGCCGCCTCTGGACTTCCACGTGTCCGACTCCTACTTCGTGGTGGCCCACTTCCACTACACCCTCTTCGGGACCGTGGTGTTCGCGATGTTCGCGGGCTTCTACTTCTGGTGGCCGAAGATGACCGGGCGGATGCTCGACGAGCGACTGGGCAAGATCCAGTTCTGGCTGACCTTCGTGGGCTTCCACACGACGTTCCTGGTGCAGCACTGGCTAGGCGTCGAGGGCATGCCGCGGCGCTACGCCGACTACCTGCCCGACGACGGGTTCACCCTGCTGAACCAGATCTCCACGATCGGCGCGCTCACGCTGGGTGTGGCGACGCTGCCGTTCCTGTACAACGTCTACAAGTCGAGCACGGGCCCGAAGGTCGAGACCGACGACCCGTGGGGTTGGGGCCGCTCGCTGGAGTGGGCGACCAGCTGCCCGCCCCCGCGGCACAACTTCCACACCCTGCCGCGGATCCGCTCCGAGTCCCCGGCGTTCGACCTGCACCACCCGGAGGTCGCGGCGCTCGAGCTGGAGCACAACCACGCGATGGCCTCGGGCGGCGTCGCCGACGCCCCGCCCGTCGACGGCCGCGCCGAGGTGCTGGAGGAGCGCACCGAGCGGGAGGACGAGTCGTGAAGGTCGAGACCTGGATCTTCCTGATCACCACGGGGTTCTTCCTGGTGATGACGCCTGTCTACTGGTTCAGCACGAGCGCGGCCCTGCCCGGCGGCGGCGACTGGACCGGCACCGTGGCGCTGGCCTGCACGCTCGTGCTGACGCTGATGATCTCCCTCTACCTGGGCTTCCACGCCCGCAAGATGGACGCGCGTCCCGAGGACGACCGCGAGGCGGAGATCGCCGACGGCGCCGGTGAGCTGGGGTTCTTCCCGCCGTACTCCTGGTGGCCGCTGTGGTGCGCGATGGCCCTCGCCGCCTGCGTCTACGGGATCGCGATCGGGGCCTGGTGGCTGTTCATCATCGGTGCGGGGCTCGGGTTGGTCGCGGTGAGCGGCCTCATCTTCGAGTTCTACCGCGGCGAGCACGCCCACTGAGCCCGACCGGCTCTCGCCGACTCGGACTCTCACCGTGCCTCGGTTAGGCTGACCTGGACCATCTGTCCGCGCCGTCTTGGGGGAGCTCGTCCATGTCCGTGGCCCGCGCTGGTCGGCCGACCCGGTCGGGCAGGTCGCGTTGGCTGCTGACGTCCGCGACCGCCGTCGGGGCCGTGCTGCTGGCCGCGTGCACGCCGTCCAGCTCGCAGCCCGGTGTGGCACAGTCGCCGGACTCGCCGGGGTCGCCGAGCGCGTCCAGCGCGCCGACCCCGCCGCCGCCCGACCCGGTCCGGGTCGTGCTGGACGTCGGCGAGGCGCCGCGTGCCGTTCCCCTCGACCAGGCGGTGCGCCTCACCACCAGCGGAGGCACCCTCCGGTCGGTGACGGTGACCTCGCCGGCCGGCCGCCTGCCCGGCAGGCTGGCTCCGGACTCCACCAGCTGGCGCGCCACCGGCCGGCTGGAGCCGGGCCTGGACTATCTGGTGCGGTCCGTGGCGGTGCGCTCCGACGGCGCCGTGCGGCGTACCCGCTCCCGCTTCCACACCGTCGATCTCACCCTCGACCAGCAGACCTACCCGTCGGTGGCGCCGCTGCAGGGGGAGACGGTGGGCGTCGGCATGCCGGTGATCGTGACCTTCGACATCCCGGTTCGGGACAAGGCGGCGTTCGAGCGGCACATGCGGGTCACCAGCACCCCGAAGCAGCCCGGCGCCTGGCACTGGATCAGTGACCGGGAGGTGCACTGGCGCCCCAAGACCTACTGGCGGGCGGGCACCGACGTGTCGGTCGACGTCGACGTCAACAGCATCCCGGCGGGCGGTGGTGTCTTCGGCCAGGAGAGCCGGCATGTGGACTTCCACATCGGCAACGCCAACATCTACAAGGTCAACGCCCAGACCCACCAGATGCAGGTCTTCGCCAACGGCTCGCTCGTGCGGACCATCCCCATCACAACGGGGAAGCCCGGTTTCACCACCCGCTCGGGCGTGAAGGTGATCATCGAGAAGTTCCGCACCAAGCAGATGAACTCCGAGACCGTCGGGATCGCCCAGGACAACCCGGAGTATTACAACATCGACGACGTCGAGTACGCCATGCGCGTCACCTACTCCGGGGAGTTCATCCACGCCGCCCCCTGGTCGGTCGGCTCGCAGGGCTACGCCAACGTCAGCCACGGCTGCACGGGCATGTCGACCTCGAACGCCGCCTGGCTGTACGGCATGTCCAAGCGCGGTGACGTCGTCGAGTACACCGGCACCGACCGCTGGATGACCCTCACCAACGGGTACGGCGACTGGAACGAGTCCTTCGCCGACTACGCCCAGGGCTCCGCCCTCCACCGCTGATCCGGCACAACTTCGCCGATCCGGCGGAAGTTCGGCGCGATCCGGCAGAAGTTCGGCGCGATCCGGCAGAAGTTCGCACACAGGTCTCGTCCCTGCGGACGCTATCCACAGCGAACAGGGGCTCGGCGCTGCGGCTGCCGCCATCCACGGCACGCTGCGGCCATGAGCACACCACTCTCACATCCGGACTCCGCGGCCCTGCCTCACGCGCTCCGCGGGGCCCCGTTCACCACCAGCATGGCCGCAGACACCGAGTTGGACCGGTACGACCTGCAGGAGCTGGTGCAGATCGGCGTCCTGCGGCACCCGATGCGCGGCGTCTACGTCCCGAACGATGTCCCAGACACGCTGCTGAGTCGGGTCGAGTCGCTTCGCCTCGTCATTCCAGAGGGATACGTGGTCACCGACCGGACAGCGGGGTGGCTGTGGGGAGCCCAGATGATCATGGCGCCGGGTGACCACCTCACCGCACCCCGGTGTCGGTCTTCGGACCCCGCGGGCGGCGGCTGAGGAACGGCCTGGTGCGCAGTGGTCAGCGGGACCTGGCCGCCCGCGACCTCCGGCAGGTCGACGGGCTCCTGGTCACGAGTGCGCTGCGCACGGCCTGCGACCTGGGACGGCTGCTCCACCGAGACCAAGCCATCGGGGCGTTGGACGCACTGGTCCGGACGGCGGCAGTGTCGCCCGAGCAGCTGCTGGCCGAGATCGGCAGGTTCCGTGGCTATCGGGGTGTTCGGCAGCTTCGGACGCTGGCGCCGATCGTCGACGGGCGCGCCGCCTCACCCGGCGAGAGCACCCTGCGTCTGAGGTGGTACGACGCCGGCTTGCCCCGGCCGGAGTGCCAAGTCCAGGTCGCGGGCCAGGACGGCGGGCACCTCTTCGTCGATATCGGCCTTCCTGAGGAGAAGTTCGGTGCCGAGTACGACGGCGCCGACTACCACACGGAACTCACGCGTCAGCACGACGAGCGGAGGCGGTCGTGGATCGCTCGGCCGGGGGAGTGGCTCTTGGTCGTCGCCCGGTCAGACGACGTCCACGGGCGACACCAGACCATCCATGCCCGGCTTCGCGAGGCGTACCGACAGCGCGGCTCCAGATTCGGCGTCTGCTAGGCCGAAGTTCTGCCGGATCGCCGAAGTTCTGCCGGATCGCGACCGAAGTTCTGCCGGATCGCCGAAGTTCTGCCGGATCAGCGCAGGGGCTCGTCGGTGGTGTCGTGGAGGTTGTGGCCGTCGAACTCGTGCCCGGGGGCGGCGTGCGCGAGGGGGGCCTCCAGCTCCCGGACGTGCTCGGCGTGGTGCTGGGCCTCCTCGAGCTCGGCGCTGGTCGGCTTCTGCACATTGTCGGCGAACATCAGCGTCGAGAGCCGCGCCCGCACCCGCTGGGCGCGGGTCCCTGGCGCGGGGATGCCGTTCTCGTCGACCTCCGACTCCACCTCGTAGACCTCGTCGCGGTCCCGCGCGGTGAGGGTGTAGGCACTCTCCCCGCTGATCGGGAGATGCCGCTCGGAGTAGCCACCCTCCGGGGAGCGCAGGATCACGCCGGTCTCAGCCGTGCAGGAGCTTCTCCTGGTCGTGCCGCTGCAGCGAGATGCACCAGCGCCGAGTGATGAAGAACGCCACCACGGGCAGGATGAAGACCGCACCGCGCATGAAGTAGGTGATCTGGTTGATCGACAGGTGCAGCTTGATGGCCAGGATGTCGTTGCCGCCGGCTGCCCACAGCAGCCCGTAGAACGTCATCAGCGCCACGAACACCGCCGTCCGCGTGGGTGCGTTGCGGGGACGCTGGAGCAGGTGGTGCTCGCGCTTGTCACCGGTGATCCACGCCTCGATGAACGGCAGCGCGACCAGGATGAGGCTCATGACGCCTGGCAGCACGATGATCGGCAGGAAGACGTTCCACGCCAGGGTGTGCCCCCACAGATGGGTCTCCCAGCCGGGGAAGATGCGCAGGGCGCCATCGGGCCAGCCCATGTACCAGTCGGGTTGCGAGCCGGCCGTCACCTTCGAGGGGTCGTAGGGCCCGAACTTCCACACCGGGTTGATCGTCAACAGCCCGCCCATCAGCGCGGTGACGCCGAACACGATGAAGAAGAACCCACCCGCCTTGGCCATGTAGACCGGCAGCATCGGGTAGCCCACCACGTTGTCGTTGGTGCGACCAGGGCCAGGCCACTGGGTGTGCTTGTGGTAGACGAGCAGCAGCATGTGCGCGGCCACCAGGGCCAGCAGCAGGCCGGGGATCAGCAGGATGTGGACGGCGTACAGCCGCGGGATGATCGCCTCGCCGGGGAACTCGCCGCCGAAGAGGAAGAAGGACATGTAGGTGCCCACGACCGGGACCGACTTCATGAAGCCGTCAGCGGCGCGGATGCCGGTGCCGGAGAGCAGGTCGTCGGGCAGCGATTAGCCGGTGAAGCCCTCGAGGGTCCCGGTCAGCAGCAGCAGCGAGCCGATCACCCAGTTGAGCTCCCGCGGCTTGCGGAACGCCCCGGTGAAGAAGACCCGCATCATGTGCACGAACATCGCCGCCACGAACAGCATGGCCGCCCAGTGGTGCATCTGCCGCAACAGCAGGCCACCGCGGACGTCGAAGGAGATGTCCAGGCTGGAGGCGAACGCCTCGGACATGTGGATGCCCCGCAGCTGGTCGTAGGAGCCCATGTACTGGACCTCGGTCATGCTGGGCTTGAACCACAGCGTGAGGAGCACGCCGGTCAGCAGCAGGACGACGAAGCTCCACAGGGCGATCTCACCGAGCATGAACGACCAGTGGTCGGGGAAGACCTTGCGGAGGTTCTTCTTCATCGCCCCCGCGAGGCCCAGGCGCTCGTCGGCCCACGACGCCACCTTCCCGACGCGGCTGGGCTTGCTGGCTTTCGCGGCGTTGCCGCGGTTGCTGTCGGCGACGGTGCTGGTGTCGATTCCGGTCACTTCGAGTCACGCTCCCAGAAGCTCGGGCCAACGGGTTCGGTGAAGTCGCTCTGGGCGACCAGGTAGCCCTCGGAGTCCACTGCCAGGGGCAGCTGGGGGAGGGATCGCGCCGCGGGGCCGAAGACGACCTTGCCGCTGTCCGCGAGGTCGAACGTCGACTGGTGGCAGGGGCAGAGCAGGTGCGAGGTGGTGCGCTCGTTGAGCGAGATCGGGCAGCCCACGTGAGTGCAGATCTTGGAGTAGCAGACGATGCCCTCGACCGACCAGTCCTCGCGGCCCTTCCCGGGGGTGATGTCCTCGGGCTCCATCCGGAGCAGGATGACCGACGCCTTGGACTTGGCGACCTGGAGCTCCACGCCCTCCATCGGCTCGCCCTGCGCGTTGCGGAACAGGATCTCCGGCTGGGCGTTCACGAGGTCACCGATCTCCAGCTGGGAGGCCAGGATCGGCTCGCCGATGACGTCCTTGACCACCCGCATGCCCTTGCTCCACACGGTGTGCTCGAGACCGGCACCCAGCCGGCCGCTGTCGGCGACCTGCCCCGGCGTCGGGCCCAGGTCCCGCAGCAGGAGGAGCGGGCCCAACCCGACCAGACCGACTGCCCCCAGCAGAGAGTTGCGCACCAGCGGCCGGCGACCGATGCCGGCCTCGTCGGCCCCTCCCGCGAGGATCGCCAGCGCCTCCTCGCGGTCCTGCTCAGAGGAGGAGGCGGAGTGGCGGTACTCCACGAGCTCGTGGTCGGCCATCAGCTTGCGCGCCCACTGGATGACGCCGATGCCGATGAAGAGCAGGGCGCCGCCGAGGGAGCTGCCGAGGGCGACGTTGGACGCGCCCAGGCCCAAGAAGGTGTCGGTGCGCTCGCCGATGTCCAGGGCCACGTAGGACACGATGAACAGCACGATGCACACCATCGACAGCCCGAAGAAGGTCGCCACCTGGCGCTCGGCGCGCCGCTCCGCCGCGGGGTCGACGTCGGTCGGGCGCGGCTGGTGTGCCGGCAGACCGGGGTCGGGGATCGGGTCCCCCTCGGTCAGGACGGGCAGCTGCTCGTCGTGGTGGCTCACGCTTCCTTCTCCTTCGTCGAACGCGTCGTCGCGGCTGCGATCCAGATGGCGAACGCCACCAGCAGCCCGACGCCGATCACCCACGTCGTGGCACCCTCGGCGACCGGGCCCAGCGCCCCCAGCCCGAAGCCTCCGTACTCCGGGGCCTCCTCGATGGACTTGAGGTAGGCGATGACCGCGCGCTTGTCCTCCGGTGCGATGTTGCCGTTGGAGAACACGTCCATCGTCTGGGGGCCGGTCAGCATGACGCCAGCGTAGATGTGCTTCTCGGACACGCCCTTGAGCGGGCGGGCGTAGCCGCCGCGTGGCATGGCGCCACCGGAGCCGTTGAAGTTGTGGCAGGCCGTGCAGTTGGTGAGGAAGATCTGGCCGCCGCGGACGATCGCCGCCTGGCGCTCCTCGTCGAACATGCCGGCCGTGGAGTAGTCGGCCTCCTCCGGAGTCGCCGGGCCGGGGCCCAGGCTGGCGACATACGCCGCCAGCGCGGCGACCTCGTCGTCGGTGTAGACCTTGGGCTTGCGCGGAACCTGGTTGGTCCGGGGCGGCCATCGGCATCCGGCCCGTCCCGACCTGGAAGTCGACGGCGGCGGCGCCGACGCCGATCAGCGGCAGGCCCAACTGGTCACCTTCGATGTTGCGCACGCCCTCGCCGTTCTGGCCGTGGCAGAACGAGCACCCCGTCAGGAACAGCTGCCGGCCCTGCACGATCTGCTCGGTGTCGCTCGCGGCCCGTTCGGCCGACGCCGGCGCGAAGGCGGAGTACAGGCCGCCGGTGACGAGCAGCCGAGCAGCATCACGACGAAGCCCGCGATCCGTCCTCGGCGGTGCCGACGATACGGAAGCGGTTGAGAGATCGCACCTGGAGTCCTATCGGGTCGGTTCGGCTTGCTGGTTGTCTGCTGCTACTTGATCAGGTAGATCGTGGCGAACAGCCCGATCCACACGACATCGACGAAGTGCCAGTAGTAGGACACGACGATGGCGCTGACCGCCTGCTGTTGGGTGAACTTGCGGGCCAGGTAGGTGCGGCCCAGGACGAAGAGGAACGCGATAGGGCGCGGTCGCATTGAACCGTGGAAGCCGGTGGCGAGATAGAACAAGCGTGCCGTACGCCGACGACGGGATGGTCAGGCCCTCGTGCACGAGCTTGGCGTACTCGAACGCCTGACCATGAAGACCGCGCCCATGATGTAGGTGAGGATGAACCGCTCCCCGCAGCCCCCAGCGCCCGCTCCAGGACCGACCCGGACCGCCCGACCTGCCCGCGCTCGGCCGCGAGACCCCATCTGGCAGGTCACCGACGACAACACCAGGATGATGGTGTTGACCGACGAGAACGGGACGTTGAGCAGCTGCGTCTCCTGCGCCCACAGGTCGGGGAGCACCGACCGCACCGTGAAGTACGCCGCGAACGGGTCGCGAAGGCATCAGCTCGCTGGACAACCAGATGATGGTGCCGACGCTGACCATGCTCGATGGTCGTGGTGTCCGTGAAGACGGGACGCAGGGATCGCTGAAGCAGTGGCCACGGGGTCATTATGTCGATACTCCGGCCTGGGGGGAACCCCGACCCCCACGTGGCGCGTCCTATTCTGGCGGGGTGACCACGAGCGCCTGGGCAATGCTCGCTGACCCGCCGCTGGATCTGCCGCGTTCACCTGGTCGCGGGCGGTGACGGACTGGGTTCGACCCGTGGCTGTTCGTGGTCACGGTCTGGGTGGCCTGTACCTGACCGGATGTGAGCACTCCGGTCGCGCGGGGATCGCTGGCCCTGGGGCCGGACGCTCGCGTTCGTCGCCGGTGGCGTAGGGCGTTCGCGTTCGCGACCCAGTCCGGCCTCGCGAAGTACGACACCACGCTACTCAGCGTGCACGTATCAGCACATGATCTTGTCGATGCCGGTGCCTCTCCTGCTCGCGCTCGGCGCGCCGGTCACCCTGGCCCTGCGCACCCTGCCCGCCCGGCCGCGCCGCTGGCTGCTGGGCGTCCTGCACTCGCGGGTGGCGCGGGTGCTGTCCTTCCCTCCGCTCACGTTCACGCTCTACGTCGTCTCGCCGTGGGCGCTCTACTTCACGGGCTGGTACGACGCCAGCCTGCGCTCGACGTACGTCCACGAGATGATGCACGTGCACCTGGTGCTCGTCGGCTCGCTGTTCTTCTGGCCGATCATGGGCGTCGACCCGGTGCCGGTCGGGTGGGCTACCCGTTCGGATGCTGCTCATCGTGGCCACGCTGCCCTTCCACGCCTTCCTCGGCGTCACGATCATGGACTCGGGCGGATCATCGCCGAGCCCTGGTACGCCGGGCTCCGCGATGGACCGATGGGAGGCCTGGTTGCCCTCGATGGCAGCTGACCAGCATCTGGCCGGCGGGCTGCTCTGGGCCTCCGGTGACGCCGTCGGCATGGTCTTCTTCGCGGTGCTGTTCAGCCGGTGGGTGCGCGACTCGATGCGGGAGGCGGCGCGCGAGGACCGCCGGCTGGATCGTGAGGAGGCACGGGCGGCGCGGGAGGCGGCGTCCGCGTCGAGGGGAGCAGTGGCCGGCTGGACCGGCCACG
The DNA here is from genome assembly GCA_041393675.1 of Nocardioides sp. GTDB lineage: Bacteria > Actinomycetota > Actinomycetes > Propionibacteriales > Nocardioidaceae > Nocardioides. The sequence goes on from JAWKJR010000014.1 coordinate 43,664, forward strand.
CCGGCGGCAGCGGACGGGCGGTAGCATCGCCCTCGTGACTGGTGCAGCCTCCCTCGTCCCGACCGCTGACGGTGCTGGTCTACCCAGCGACGACGTCTCCACGCGCCAGCAGGTGCTGCTCGCGCTGGGCCGCCGCCCGCACCCCGACCTCCCCGAGCTGGGTACGTAAGAGGTCGCGACCGAGCCGGTGGTCATCCAGCATCGACGCCGGCGGCATCGCGCTGGCGATCCTGGACAACGAGGCCGTGCCCGCGGGCGGCATGGGCATCGCCAAGCAGCTCAAGGACGAGATCTACCACTGCCCGCCCCTCCTGGTGCTCACCGGCCGGCCGCAGGACGCCTGGCTGGCGACCTGGTCGCGCGCGGACGCCGCCGTCCCGCACCCGATCGACCCGACCCGGCTCGCCGAGGCCGTGGTCGGCCTGCTGCGCAGCCACCTCCCGGCCACGACCTCCTGACCCTCCGACGGCGATGACCTCCGAGCCCGCCGGCCTGAGCTGGTCGACCGTGCTGGCGACGCTCGTCGCGGGCGAGGACCTCACCGACGGCCAGACTCGCTGGGCGATGGGGCAGGTGCTGGCCGGCGAGGCGACGCCGGCCCAGATCGCCGGATTCGCCGTCGCCCTCCGGGCCAAGGGCGAGACGATCGAGGAGGTGGCGGGGCTGGCCGACGCCATGCTCGCCGAGGCCACCCCGATCGCGGTGCCCGGCCGGCTGCTGGACGTCGTCGGCACTGGCAGCGACCGGTCGATGTCGGTGAACATCTCCACCATGGCGGCGATCGTGGCCGCGGGGGCCGGCGCCCGGGTCGTCAAGCACGGCAACCGCTCGGCCTCCTCCGAGTGTGGCAGTGCCGACGTGCTTGAGGCGCTGGGCATCCGCCTCGACCTGCCCGCCGAGCGGGTCGCCGCCGTCGCCGAGGAGGTCGGCATCACCTTCTGCTTCGCAGCCGGCTTCCATCCCGCGCTGCGGCATGCGGCGGTGCCTCGCCGGGAGCTGGGCATCGGCACCACCTTCAACTTCCTCGGCCCGCTGGCCAACCCGGTGCGTCCGGACGCCCAGGCCATCGGCTGCGCCGACCGCCGGATGGCGCCGGTGATGGCCGGGGTCTTCGCGCGTCGCGGCGCCGACGCCTGGGTGTTCCGTGGCGACGACGGGCTGGACGAGCTGACCACCACGACGACCTCGTCGGTGTGGCTGGTCCAGGACGGGCGGCTGCAGGAGGCGTGCGTCGACCCGCTCCACCACGGGCTCGCGCGGGCCAGCGTCGAGGACCTGCGCGGCGCCGACCCGGCGTACAACGCCGCGGTCGTGCACCGGCTGGTGGCGGGCGAGCAGGGACCCGGTGCGCGACGCCGTCCTGCTGAACGCCGCGGCGGCGCTGGCGGTCTACGACCGGCTGGACGGCACCGTCGACGATCGACTGGCGATCGGTCTGGAGCGGGCCAGGGAGTCGGTGGACTCAGGTGCGGCGGCCGCGCTGCTGGACCGTTGGGTCGCCGCGGCCTCGAAGTGAGCCGCTCGGCTCAGCCGGGGACGTCCAGCACCCAGCCGTCGCCCTCCCGGCGGAAGCCCACCCGGTCGTAGTACGCCCCCACCATCCGCGGTGACGTCCGCACGTGGCGTACGCCGAGCTCGTGGAGGAGCCCGCTGTGCCGCCACACGAACTCGCCGGGGGAGAAGTCCCGGAACCGGCGGGTGACGTAGTCCAGCAGCACGTGCGCGGTCTCGCGCTGCTTCTCGACGACCACCACCCCGACCGCCTCGTCGCCACGCAGCACCACGAAGGCGGCCCGCCCGGGGAGGTCTGCGGAAGCGTCGAAGTCGGGTTGGAAGCGGGCGATGTCGCTGCCGTGGACCTTGAGCAGGTGCCGCAGGTAGGCGTCGTCGGGCGCGACCCGCAGCACCTCGAACGCCGTGTCATCGTGGCGGTCGCGAAGCAGCCGCACGATGAACCAGACGTTGATCGCGCAGAGCACGAGGTTCATCGCCACCATCGGCCAGACCTCGATGAGCAGGTTGAACAGCACCAGCACCAGACAGGCCACGAGGTTGAGCACCCGGAAGCGCAGCACCCTGCCCTGGAGCAGGGAGTACACCAGCAGGGCACTGCCGCCCCAGCCCACCAGGTCGAGCCAGTGGTCACCCAGCCAGGTCATGAGCGCACCCTAGTGGCGGCACCCCTGCACTGTGACCCCGCACCCTGACCTGGGCCGGCAGGGCTGCCGGCACCAGGTCACGGTCCGCAGGGGCGCTGCTATTTGGCCGTGACGGTCCAGGTCTTCTTCGCCAGGGCGTTGCCGTTGGCGTCCTTGATGCCCTTGGTCAGCGTGATGGTGTAGCGCTTGCCGGACTTCAGGTTCGCCGTCGGGTTCAGCTTGGCGCGGGTCCCGGTGGCGTTCAGCGAGACCGTCGCCAGGAGCTTCTTGCGGGTGCCGGTGACCTGGATGAAGTAGGTCTTGGCCGTCACGTTGGTCACCGGCTCGCTGAAGTAGGCCAGGAAGTTGGCGCCGCGCTTCACCTTGCCGGTCGGCTTGACCTGGGTGACCTTCGGAGCGGTGGCGTCGACGGAGAACATCCGCCAGTCCGACCAGCCGAGCACCTTGCCTGCGGCGTCGACGGAGGCCACACGCCACTCCCAGTCACCGTCCGGGACCGCGGTCCGCGGAGCCCAACCGAGCGCGACCGTGTTCACCGTCTCCGTCGGCGTCGCCGCGCCGGCCCGGCGCCGCTCGTACTTGTACGACGCGGCCGCGTCCACGGCGTCCCAGGTGAAGAGCGTGTCGTCCTTGGGCAGGAACACGTCCGGTGCCGGGTCGAGCTGCTGCGGCGCGGTCCCGGTCACATAGAAGCGCGCGGTCGGGTCGGCCAGGTCGGTCCAGCGGCCCAGGTGCTTGTCCACGTCGATCGGGCGGACCCGCCAGGTGTAGAAGCTGCTGGCGGCGGGCATCGGGTCCTTCCAGCCGATGGCCGGCTGCTTGGTCTTGCCGCTGTCGACCAGGTTGCTGGTCGATCCGGTGGTGTCGCCGTTCTTGAACACCTGCACCTCGTACTCCGCGGCGTAGGGGATCGGCGTCCAGCGCAGGGGCACGGACCCGGACACCTGGTCGCCGTTGATCGGCTCGGTGAGGGTCACGGTCGGCGAGCCTCTTGTAGAACTTCACCGGCGCGCTCCAGGCCAGCCGGTTGCCTGAGCCGTCGATCGCCCGGACCCGCCAGTACAGCGGCCCCTCGGGGTAGGTGTTGTCGAAGGAGGTGTAGGTCGTCTGGTCGACGACCTTGGCGTTCTCGGCCAGGGTCTGGAAGTTCGCGTCGGAGGAGACCTGGATCTCGTACTGCATCGCCTCGATCCGCGGGGACACCGTGTTCGCGTCCTCGGGGGCGGGAAGGCGCTGGCGTCCTGGTTGGTCTCCAGGTAGTCGCGCCAGCTGAACGTGATGTCGTTGGCCTCGGTGTCCTCCGGGGCCGGCGAGATCGTCTGCACCGGCTTGGAGAGCTTGTTGAAGGCGCGGTCGGCGTGGCCGAAGAAGCCGATGGAGTGCACCGCCTTGTACGGCACGATCGTCCAGAAGAACGCCGAGCCGGCCTGGCTGTCCACCAGCGCGTCCGGAGGCACGAAGCGGGTGTTCTCCACCAGGATCGGGTAGCCGCGGAGGATGTTGGTCATCTCCTGGTCCCGGGCGATGGTCACGTAGTAGGCAGACTCGTCCGGCATCGGGTCCCACGACAGCACGGGTGTCTGCCGCAAGTCCGCGCACCGCTCAGGCAGCGAGACCTCGCAGAACTGGCCGGCAGCGTCGGAGGCGGTGCCGGTGATCGAGGCGCGGAGCCCGGTGCTGGCCGGGATGGGCGAGATCGTGTAAGTCGAGCTGGCCGTGGAGGTGCTCAGCAGTCCGCCCGCCTCGCTGTAGGCGTCCACCACCCATTCGTAGGTGCCTGCGTCGAGGTGGGTGTTGGGTGTGCTTCCGACGGTGAGACCTGCTGACTCGTCCTCGCCTGCGGGGTAGTAGAACGAGGCCTTGAGAGTGTCCCAGCCCAGGTTCCCCTGCTTGCGGACCCGGACCTTGTACGACGCGGCACCCGCGACGGCGGTCCAGCTGAGAGTCGGGAACCGCGCGTGGGACCCAGACGGGTCCGGGCCGATGGGCTCGGGCGTCGACGCGGTCGGCGTCGTGGGCGTGTCCGACATGGTGAACCGCGGCTGAGCGGCGGCCAGCAGGCTTGCCCCGATCCTGCCCGACGGAGACACTGCGGCCACATCCCAGCGGTACACCTTGCCAGCCGTCAGCTGCTCACGCGGCGTGTACGACGTACCAGTGGTCGTGATGTTGGAGCCGACCGTGTCGCCGGTGTCGACGCGGGTGATCGTGACCTTGTACTTCTCGGCTCCTGGAGAGGGCTGCCAGGTCAACGTGGGCACCTGGATGCCGAGCGCGCCGTTCACGGGGGAGGACAAGGTGACACCTGGCCCCACGTAGGTGAAGCGGTTCACCTCGGCGACGACCACGTCGGTACGGATCGGCAGCCGGTCGCGGGTCTTGCCCGGCTCGTCGTACGCCACGACGCGCCAGTAGTAGGTGCCCAGGTCGGCCGGGTAGCAGTCGGACTTGTTAATCGGCGTGTAGGTGGTGTGCACGGTCTCGCAGGTCGCGACGACGTTGGTGAACACCGGGTCGGTGGCCAGCTGGATGGCGTAGCTGCTGGCGAGGTGCACCGGCGTCCACTGGTAGAACATCGGGTCGCCGACGATCGCGTTGTCGGCCGGGTACTCCAGCGCTGGCTGGTCGGGCCAGTGCCGACGGAAGGTCCAGGTGTCGGTCTGGCTCCAGTCGAGCAGGTTGCCGGAGTTGTCGACCGGCTGCACCCGCCAGTAGTACTGGTCGTTGGCGAGCGTGACCGGCGGGGAGTAGCTGGTGCCCATGACGCTCTTGTTGCCGGACAGGTCGACGTCCAGGTTCCCCGGGGGGAAGTTCTGGTCGGTGCTGACCTGGAGGTTGTAGCTGCGGGCGCCGGGCACCGGGTCCCACTGCAGGACGATGTCCTCGACGTCGCTGGTGGGGCTGTCCGCCGGGGAGACAAGTGCGGCCTTGTCGAGCCCGCCCACCTGGTAGTCGCGCACCTCGGACCATGCGGTGAGCAGGTCGTTGGAGAGCTGGGCGCGCACGCGCCAGTAGTACGGCTGCGCGACCTGCATGTCGGGGATGATCGTGGCGGTCGTGGAGCCGCTGAAGACCTTGGTGAGGGTGGAGTCGGTGAAGCTGGAGTCGGTGCTCACCTCGATGCGGTACTGGGTCGCGCCGCGGACGGGCGACCACGAGAGCAGGACCGGCTCGTCCGGCTGGTCGAGCACCGTGCCGGACGCGGGGCTGACCAGGGTGGGCCCCGCGAGCGGGTCACGGTCGAACGACGCCTCGGCCCAGTCGCTCGTCTGGGTGCCGGCGCTTGCCTTCACCCGCCAGGAGATGGCGCCGGCGGGCAGGTGCTTCACGGGCACGTAGCGTCGGTTGACCGTCGAGACCACCCACTGGCGGGTCATGCCGGTGCCGCCGTACAGCTCGACCGTGTAGGTCGTCGCGCCCGGGACCCGGTCCCAGGAGAGCACGGGGACGCCGTCCACGGCGAGGCCGTCCGGTGTGAGGTTCGCGGGGGCGGGGAGTGCGGCCTGGGCGTGCACCTCCTGCTGCTGGCTGAGGCCGACGATGCTCAGCATGAGCGCGGCGAGCAGGACGCCGGCGGCGCGCCAGCGCGAGCGTGAGGTGGGGGCGGGCAGGGTGGCGAACACCGATGTCTCCTAGTGAACCCGAGGAAGATCCGACAGTTGCACGCCCGACGCTAGGTCGACTGAGCCGGGCGCGCGGCGGAATGCCAGAAGTCCACCCGGACTGGTCAGCCGGGTCGGGGCGCGATGGCCCGAACCGGCCCGGTGGTCTAGTCCAGCCCGAGGGAGAAGGCCGCCTCGAGGTCGTGGCGCGAGTACGCGCGGAAGGCGATGTGGGTCTCGGTCGAGAGCACCCCGGCGACCTTGTTGAGCTGGTCGGCGACCACCGCGGCGACATCGTCGTGCCGGCGCACGCGCACCAGTGCGATCAGGTCGATCTGGCCGGTGACGGAGTAGACCTCGCTCACGCCGTCGAGGGCCGCGATCGCGTCGGCCACCTCGGGGATCCGGGCGACGTCGGCCTTCACGAACACGATGGCGGTGATCATGTCGGCCAGCGTATCGGCCGGCGTACCTGCCGGCGTACGGCCGGCCCATCGACGGGTCCAGCAACCGGTCCCGTGACCAGCGCGGCCGACCAGCGCCGCCGACCAGCGCCGATCAGCTCGCCGGCGCGCGCCGGCTCGGTCGGCCGGGCCACTGGACGCCGGGCTGGTGCGCGGGGGCCAGGTCGCGTCGCTCGTCGAACGGCACCAGCGCGGTGCGGGACCGCTCGACGGCGTCGTACGCCGCGAGATGACGCCCGGCGCCGGCCACCGGGCAGGCCCAGTCGCCCTCGACGTCCACCAGCCGCACACCCGGTGTCTCCAGCCAGCGCAGGATCTGCTCGCTCTCGGCGGCGGGAGCCGCCGGCACCGGCCCCGGCCCGCCGCGCACCGACTCGGCGCCGATGACCAGCTTCTCGACGAAGCGGTGGGCGTCGGCGCCCGGCGGGATCACGCCGGCGGCGGCCAGCCGGCCGAAGCGCACCACGTGGACCGCCCACCGCCCGTCGTCCTCCCGGCGGGTGGCCACGAGCTCCGCGCACCGGGCCAGGGCTCCCAGGCGCTGGGTGCGGGCAGCGCCCCGGAGGAAGGCGCTCAGCCGGTCGCGGTGGACGCGGGCCTCCTCGAAGCGCTGGTCCTGCGCGAGGCCGCCCATCCGTCGCGTGAGCGCCGCGACGACGGTGGTGGGGTCCGCGGCCAAGGCGCGCCTCAGCTCCTCGACGAGCACGCCGTAGGCGGGGGCGTCGATACTGCCGTCGCACGGCGAGGTGCACCGGTCCATCTCCGCCAGCACGCACGGCGAGCCGGCCGGCTGGGCCGGAAGCCTCCCCGAGCACTGGCGCACGGGGAAGGCTTCGTGGAGGGCGGCCAGGCACAGCTCCGCGGTGCGGCGCGAGGCGAACGGGCCCAGGTAGTCGGCGCCGTCCTCGGCGACCCGCCGGACCAGTGACAGCCTCGGCCAGGGCTCCCGGGTGAGCTTGACGAAGTGGGTCTTCTCGGGGAAGCGCGATCGACGGTTGTAGGGCGGCTTGTGCTCGCCGATGAGTCGGAGCTCGCGCACCGCCGCCTCCAGCGGGGTCGCGCAGGCGATCCCCGTCACCGACTCAGCGGCCGCCACCATCTCGCCCATGCGGGACCGGGTCTCACTGGCGGTGAAGTAGCTGCGGACGCGGGTGCGCAGATCCCGCGAGGCGCCGACGTAGAGCACCCGGCCCAGCTGGTCACGGAAGAGGTAGACCCCCGGCTGGTGGGGGAGGCCCTCGGCGAGGTGGCGCTTGCGCCGTTGAGCCGCGGACACGTGGGCCGAGAAGGTCTGCAGCTCCTCCAGGGTGTGCACCCCCAGCCCGCCGAGTCGCTCCATCAGGCCGTGCAGGACATCGACGGTGGCCCGCGCGTCGGCCAGGGCGCGATGGTTGGGCGTGGTGGTGGAGTGGAACACCCGCGCCAGCGAGGAGAGCTTGCAGTTGGGGGCGTCTTCGCGCGTGATGACCCGCCGGGCGAGCCGGGCGGTGTCCAGGACCTCGAAGCTCGGCCAGGGTCGGCCCTGCAGCGCCGCGAAGTGCTGCAGGAAGCCGACGTCGAAGGGGGCGTTGTGCGCGACCAGGACGCAGCCCTGGGCGAACTCGAGGAACGCAGGCAGGGCGGTCTCGATCGAGGGAGCGTCGGCGACCATGCCGGACGTGATCCCGGTGAGGACTGCGATGAACGCCGGGATCGGAGTGTGCGGGTTGACCAGGGTCTGGAACTCGCCGAGCACCTCGCCCCCACGGACCTTCACCGCCCCGATCTCGGTGATCATCGACCCGCCCTCGGCCGAGCCGCCCGTCGTCTCGAGGTCGACCACACAGAAGGTGAGCTCGCGCAGCGGCCGGCCGAGCTCGTCGAGGCTGCGCTGTGGCTCCCACTGCGCCGTCGTCGTCGCGCCGATGGCGCGGTGGGCGTCGACGGGGGCGGCCATGGGTCGAACGCTAGGCGCGGGCGCCGACACCGTCGTGCCGACGCGCCCGGCAGGCGGGCCGGGGCCGAGGTCGCCTATCGTGGTGCCGGCCGCGGGCCGGTGGTGCTCATCCCGGCGCCCCTGGGCGCCCACCCCGGCCCGATCCCGAGTGCCGAGGAGTCCACGTGAGCAGACCACTGCCCGACGAGACCCATCGGTGGCGCTGCCACGGCTGCGGCAACCTGACGCGGTTCGACGTCACCCGGTCGCGACGGACCACGGAGTACTGGCACTTGACCTGGCCGGCGAGCCTCGGGTGGAGGAGTCCGTGCTGCTAGCCGAGACGGTGGAGCGCGTCGCGTGCCGGTGGTGCGGTCGCGACGACGCCGTGGAGCTGGTCTCGCGCGCCGACGTCGGCACGGAGGCACCCTCGGGCACGATCCGGCCAGGGACGATCCGGCCGGCTGAGCCGCGGAAACCGGAGCTCCGGCCACTGGGCCGGACGCTGTCGGTGGCCTGTGACAGCGTGCGGTCTATGACGACGCGAATCGACTGCGAGACCTGTGTGGCCCGCGGGCCGGCGTGCCATGACTGCGTGGTGACGGTGCTGCTCGGCCCGCCGGAGGAGCTGAGCTTCTCGACGACGACGCGCGCCGCGCGCTCGACGTGCTCGCGGACGGCGGGTTGGTCCCGCCGCACGGATGGTGCGGCCGATGACCGGGCCGGAGGTGGAGTCCGCGTGACACGCTGGTGCTGGTGTGACAGCGGTGACTCATGTGGCCACTGAGGCGCGCCACCATGGCACATGACGGGATTCACACCCACCGTGCCCGAGGGAAGTTGGCGGCGCCGTGACCTCACCGTTACCCTCGTGGTTCGGTACTCGTGGTTGCGGACACCCGTCCGCGCGGGTGCCGCGCCGAGTCCAGATGGTGGTCGGGGGGACGACCGCGATCCGGAGCCGGGGACCCAATCCCTGGGGTGAACCATCCCGACAGTGACGCCGTCACTGGCGTGGTGGCGGGCAGGTCGTGCCCGAACCCGTCAGCTCACCCGGTAGGCGTACGACACGCAAGGAGACCGCCCGCTCGTGCAGCTCGGACGGAAGCTCTCGACCCTGACCACCCTCGGCGTCCTCGTCGCCTCGACCGCTCTGCTCCCCGTCGGTCCCTCCTGGGCCGACCCGAGCATCGACGACGTTCAGACCCGTGTCGATCGCCTGTACCACCAGGCGGAGCAGGCCCAGGAGCGGCTGCACGACATCCGACTGGATCTCACCGACCTGCGCCGTGACCTGCGGGCGCTCGAGGCCGACCAGCGCCGCCAGGACCGTCGCCTGGCCCTGGTCCAGGGCCAGGTCGAGGACGCGGTGGTGCAGCAGTACGAGGGCCAGGGCATCTCCACCGTCGGGCAGGTGGTCGTCTCCGAGGACCCGGCCGCCTTCCTCTCCCAGATCTCCACGCTCGCGGCCTACAACGACCTCCAGGCGGGCCTGTTCGAGGACTACAACACCGAGCTCAAGGCACTGGGCATCCGCAGTGACGCCACCACGTCGCGAGCCCAGCAGATCGCCCAGGCCGAGCGCCAGGCGGCGACGGAGAGCGCGGCGATCGACAAGAAGCTCGCCGAGGCCAAGTCGCTGCTGGCGGACCTGAAGGAGAAGGAGCGCGAGGAGATCCTCTCGCGCGGTGGCACCACCCGGCTCCCCTCCAGCGTGCCGGCCTCCGGCCGGGCCGCGGTCGCGGTGAAGTTCGCTCTGGCCCAGGTGGGCAAGGCCTACGTGTACGGCGCCGCCGGGCCGAGCGCCTACGACTGCTCAGGGCTCACCATGCGTGCCTGGGGCGCCGCGGGGGTCGGGCTGCCGCACTCCTCCAGCGCCCAGATGGGCTCGGGACCTCGGGTCGCGTCCTCGGCTCTGCGCCCCGGTGACCTGGTCTTCTACTACAGCCCGGTCAGCCACGTGGCCATCTACATCGGCAACGGCCTGATCGTCCACGCTGCCCATCCGGGCGCGGGGGTGCGGGTGGCGGGAGTCTTCTCCATGCCCTACTCCGGAGCCGTTCGTCCCGGCTGACGCGGACGCCGCGCTGCCCGGCCGTGCCGCGGCGGCCGGCTCATCCCGGTGCGCCGTTGCGGCGGCAGTCCTGGCCGTGGCACTGATTCTGGCCGGCTGCCAGTCCGGGCCCGCCGAGCCCGTGTCCACCGGCGGGGCCCTGCCGGACGCCACCGCGACGGGTGGTTCGGCATGGGCCGGCCGAACCGCGATCACGACCGAGTCCGGTGGCGTGCGAGTGGTCGCCGCGTCTCGGGCGCAGTCGCCGGCGTTGCGCGACGTACGCCGGGCGGTCCGCCGGGTGCGGTCCGTGCTCCCAGGGTGGGACGGTCGGGTGACCGTGGACGTACCCGCCACCGAGGATGAGTACGCCGCAGCGCTGGGCGGGCGAGAGAACCTCGACGCCGCGGCCGTGACCGTGGTGGTGCGAGGGCAGCTGCGCGTGGTCGTCAACCCGTCGGTGTTCCCCGAGCAGCGCTCCTGGGCTCGCGAGGCGGTGCTCACTCACGAGCTGGTGCACGTGGCGACCGATGCTGTGCACAGCCAAGCGCCCGGGTGGCTCACCGAGGGTTCGCGGACTACGTCGCGTTGCGGGGCCGGCCGCGGGCCGCGGCTCGCCTGCGGCGGCTGACGCGGCCCGATGCGGCCCGCGACGGCAGCGCGTGGTCGCTGCCTGGCCGGCGTGCGTTCGCTGCGCGCGGCCGAGCACTGCAGACCGCCTACGCCAGGGCCTGGCGGGCCTGTGCCGTGATCGCCACGGTCGCAGGGGAGCATGGGCTGGTGGCCACCTACGCAGCCGCGGGCCGGGGCCGGCCATGGCGGCGGGCGCTGTTTCGGCACACGAACCTACGCGCCCGCGAGCTGCTCCGGAAAGCCAACGACCCGGCGCCCTGATCGTCTCGTGGGGGAGACGCCCGGGGCGCCGGGTCGAGGATCGGCCGGGCTCGAGGGGACAGCCCGGACGCGCTCAGGGGTCAGCAGCTACCGACGCCGCGATGGGCGGCGAGGTCGTTGCAGGTGCCGCTGAACAGGCTCTCGACCTGGGCACCGAAGAGGAAGATCACGAGGACGACGACGCCGGCGATCCCGGCGATCAGCATGCCGTACTCGACGGCCGAGGCGCCGCGCTCGTTGCGCTGACGGTGGAGGGTGGCGATCAGGTTCTTCATTGGTGCTCCTGTGCGTGGGGGGAGTGAGCTGTCGGGGGATCAGCAGGTCGAGCCCTGGGCGTTGTTGGCGACCTCGTTGCAGGTCTGCTGGAAGACGATCTCCAGCGAGTCTCCGAAGGCGAACGCGGCGGCGATCATCGCCAGCGCGACGCCGGCCACCAACAACGTGTACTCCACCGCAGTCGCGCCGGTCTCCCGGCCGTAGCGGTCGCGCAGGCCGCGAAGAGCGGTGACTACGATGACAAACGAGTGGAGCATTGATCCGTCCTTGGTGAATGAAGTCGGTCCCACCTGAGGGGGTGGTTCTTGAATTATCGCGGAATTTCCCTGAAGAGCACTCCGGGAATTCGACCGTTCGCATAGTCAATTCTGACTATTCTGTCTGGCCCCTTGCGTTGCGGTGCCGACGGCCGGGCAGACCGGCCTTCTGGGCGCCGAAGCGCGGCTCGAAATGCGACGGAGGCCGCGGACCAGTGGTCCGCGGCCTCCGCAGGTGTAGCGCTGAGATCAGCAGCCCGAGCCGTAGCCGCTCTGCTGGATGTCGTTGCAGGTGCCGCTGAAGACGTCGGCGATCTGCTGGCCGAAGAGGAAGATCACGGCGACGATCAGGGCCGCGATGCCCGCAACCAGGAGGCCGTACTCAACGGCCGAGGCGCCGCGCTCGTCCATCTTGGCGACGCGAGCGTTGATCATGATGCGCAGGTAGTCCAGCATTTGGTTTTCTCCTTGGGTCGATCCCATTGACAGTTTTCAGAGTCCGAGATCGCTTTGGGGGCGCCTCGTTGGCACTATCTTCTCCCGCCGGCAAGCGGTTTGTCAGAGGAATTCGGCTGCTTGCGGGTAGTCACTTCGGACTATTCTTGGTGACCCCGTGCGGGCCACGTCGCAGCCAGGGATGACTACTGCCGCACGCTGCTCAGCAGGCCGGTCCGCATGGCGGTCACGAGGGCCTGGGCGCGGTTGTTGGCGCCGAGCTTCTGGTAGATGCGCTGGATGTGGGACTTCACCGTCGACTCGCTCATGTAGAGCTCGCCGCCGATCGCCTGCGAGCCGAGCCCGTCGGCCAGCAGCAGCAGGACCTCGTGCTCCCGGTCTGACAGCCGGTTCGACTCGGCGGTGCTGCGCCGCATCATGGCGCCGGCCAGCCCGCTGCACAGGAAGGTCCGCGGGGAGGCGGCCGCGTGCCGGGTGGCCTTGACGACCTCCCCGGCGGGAGCGTCCTTGCCGACGAAGCCGGATGCACCGGCCTCCATGGCCGCGAAGATCTGGTCGTCGCCGGAGTGCATGGTCAGCACGATCACGGCGACGTCTGCGGTCTGCCTGCGGACCTGCCGGACCACGTCCAGGCCGGTGCCGTCGGGCAGCTGCAGGTCGGTGACGATCGCGTCCGGCCGGTGCTCCTCGACCAGCGAGAGCGCCTCCGTCACGGTGCCTGCCTGGCCCACGACCTCCATGTCCTGCTCACGGCTGAAGGCTGCGCCCAGCCCTTGCCGGATCAGCTCATGGTCGTCGACCAGGAGCACACGGGTGGGAGAGGTCACGAGATCACCGCCATCGTCTTGTCGTTCGTTGCGGCGGGCGTCGCCTCGCCATCGGTCGGCCGGGTCGCGGGAGACGCGCCGTCGGGGATGCGGACGCACACTTGCACCCCGCCCTCTTCACGGTTGCCGACGGTGAGCTCGGCCCCGATGAGCCGCGCCCGCTCCCGCATGATCTGGCGGCCGTGCGAGTCGACCCGGGCCCCCTGCAGGCCCCGACCGTCGTCGAGCACGGTGATCTCCGCGGCGGGCGGCTCGACGAGGCACTGGACGTCGATGCGGCTCGCCTGCGCGTGCCGCACGGCGTTGTTCATGGCCTCCTGGGCGATCCGCAGCAGCTCCGCCTCGACCTCCGGGCGCAGTCGCGTGGTGCCCTCGTGGACGGTGACTCGGATCGGCACACCGGACACGTCGCTGAGGTGGCGGGCCAGGGTGCTGATGGCGGCCCCGAGGCTCTCGCTGCCGTCGGCGCTGGAACGCAGGGTCAGGACGGACCGGCGTACCTCGGCAACGACACCGGTGATCCGATCGCGCAGCAGCTGCAGCTGCTCTGCCTGCTCAGGGCTGGCTGGGTCCGCGGCGACGGCATCCACGAGGTAGCCGAGGTAGACGATGTCCTGGGCCACGCCGTCGTGCATCTCGCGGGCGAGCCGACGCCGCTCGTCGGCGGTTGCGTTGTCGCGGAATCGGCCGAACAGCAGCGCCGCGTCCAGCCGCACGGCCGGACCGGTGAGCTGACGGGACAGGCGGTCCAGTGAGTCGGCCAGCAGGCTGTGGTCGAGGGCGAACTGGTCGGAGAGCTGCCCCGTGGCCACCGCGACGACGGCGTCGTCGGCGACGAGCGGGACGGCGAACTCACGGCCCTCGATCTGAGGGCAGCGCTGCGCCACGGCGGCATTGGCCAGCGCGACCTCGTGAACCGAGCCACCGTGGGCAGGAGTGCCCGAGCGGACCAGCGGGGTGAGGCCGTCTGCGGCGGGCACGTGCAGGGTGAGCGAGGAGGCCGGCACCTCGTCGGCCACGGCGGTGACCAGCGTGCCGCCGAGCGTGACCGGATCGAGGCCCGAGCTGAGGCCGCCGGAGATGTCGAGGAGGTCCAGCAGCAACGCGCGGGCCTCCCGGTAGGGAGTGAGCGCATCCGGGGTGCCGGGCGAGTTGGAGTGCACGAACGCGGCCACGAGACCCAGCCCCAGCCCCGTGGTCACCCACGTGAAGACCGCCGTCGCCTGGGCCGCGGTGATGTGACCCTGGAGCAGGGCGGCGCCCGCGGCCAGGGTGACCAGCTGGATCGCCACGGCCTCCACGGCGCCACGCGCCCCATGCCGCAGCCCCGACAGGAACGGTGAGACGGCGAGCGCGCCGAGCAGCCCGGGTGGTGTGGCACCGCGATGCTCGCGATCGCGCCGATGAGGGCAGCCTCGACCAGGTCGAGCGCCTGGGCCCACGCGCTTCGCTGCCGCTGGACCCACACGGCCGCCGTCCACACGACGGCGAAGGCCGCCAGGATCGGCGCGCCCTGCTCGTCTCGTCCCCACACGGCCGGAGCCGCGATCACGAGCAGCGTGAACACCCTGGCGGCTGCCGCCAGCCGGGGAAGGGGACGGGGGAGACGGTCACGCAGCGCTCACCGGTTGGAGAAGTTGTCCATGATGCTGATGCCGGCCGGCCCCATCACGGCGATGAAGAGGCAGGGCAGGATGAAGAAGATCAGCGGGATCGTGATCTTCACCGGCACCTGCTGCGCCTTCTCCTCCGCGCGCTGGCGACGCTTGACCCGCATCTCGCCGGACTGGACACGCAGCACCTGGCCGATGGGGATACCGAACGAGTCGGCCTGGACCAGGGCGCTCACGAAGCTCCTGAGCTCGGGCAGGTCGGTGCGCTCGGCCAGCGCCCGCAGCGCCTCGCTGCGGCCCTGACCGATCTGCATCTCACGCAGCACGCGCGAGAACTCCTCGGCCAGGGGGCCCTCGGTGTTGCGGGACACCTGCTGCAGCGCCGCATCGAAGCCGAGGCCGGACTCGACGCTGATGGTGAGCAGGTCGATCGCGTCGGGCAGCCCCTTCTGGATCTGCTGCTGACGGTCGTAGGACTTCTGGTAGAGGAAGAGGTTCGGGCCGAAGAAGCCGACGCCGACCCCCACGGCGACCAGGATGATCTTCCACATGAACGTCGCGCCGAGGACGTAGCCGAACGTCGACCCCAGGACGAACCCGACCATCGCGGCGAAGACCTTCGCCGAGATGACTCGGTCGACGGTCCAGCCGGGCGGGTTGCCCGCGAGCTCGAGGCGGCGCCGGATCCGGTCCGCGGTGTCGGCACCGGAGAGCCGGCGGCCCAGGCCGAGCGTGCGCTTGAGGAACGGGTCGAGCACGCGCTCCGAGAACGTCTGCTCCAGGTCCTTGGTGAGCTCGGTGGGCGCCACCGTCATGGCCTCGAGGACGGCCAGCGACTTGTTGATGCCGGCCGCCTCCGCCTCGCTGCGCGTGGCGATCGAGACCAGGAACACTGCGGTCAGGAAGAGGACCGCACCCAAAATGCCGAGCAGGATCATCTCAGACCTCCACCTTGACCAGACGGCTCATCCAGAAGCCGCCGACGGAAAGCAGCACGCCCGCGATGCCGAGCAGCACCCAGCCGCGCGGGTCGGTGAACATCGGCATGACGTAGGTTCGGTTCACCAGCAGCAGGTAGACCAGGAACGCGGGCGGCAGGCCACCGATGACGTACGCCGAGAGCTTGCCCTCGGCTGCCAGGGCCGCGACCTGGCGTCGCATGTACTCGCGCTCGCGCATGGTGCCGGCGACCGTGTTGAGCAGCTCGGCCAGGTTGCCACCGACCTGCCGCTGGATCTTGATGGCCATGACCACCCACGCGAAGTCCTTGCTGTCGAAGCGCTCGGTGATGCCCTCGAGAGCGTCCCGAGCGAGACGCCCAGCCGGGTCTCCACCAGCACCCGCTTGAACTCACCCGCGATCGGCTCGCTGCCCTCACGCACGATGGTGTCGACCGACTGGGCGAGGACAGCCCGCCTGGAGCGACCCGGCCATCAGCTGGAGCGTGTCCGGCAGCGAGGAGTTGAACGCCTTCAACCGGCGGGGAGCGCCGGATGCCCAGGAAGACCCAGGGCACCACGAAGCCGGCGGCGGTGAACAGGATCCCGAGGATGAAGCTGCCCTTGCCGAACACGAAGCCGACCAGGCCGGCGCCGACGGTGATGCCAGAATGCAGGAGCAGCCACTCGGCCGGCTTCATCTTGCTGCCGGCGTTCTCGAGCCGGTGCGCGATGCGGGCCTCGAGCGTCTTGTTGCGCCCGAGCATCTGGGCGGCGGCTTCCTTGGCCTGGGCCAGGGCGATGTCGCGCTCGCTGCGCTGGGCGTCCGGGTGCACCATGCCGGTCGTGACCTGGGTGTACTTGGTCACCATGTCGGCGGGGGAGAGCTGCTTGACCTTCTTGGCCGGCACGAAGCTGGTGGCCAGGACGACCATGCCCAGGCCGAGCAGAGCCAGCGCGGGTACATCGCCCACGGGGGCAGTGCGAAGCCGGAGCCCGACAGGGGGAGTCGCGGCGGCCGATGAGCCGTCGTCGAGGCTCAGCAGGGCGAAGGCCTCGGCGGTGAGCGTGCTACCGCCGGCAGCGACACCGCCACGGTGCCCTCGGCGGCGCTGACCGACGCCGGAACGTCGACGGTGACCAGGACCTGGCGCGCAAGGGCGTCCGCCGCGTCGGTGAACGCCTGCTTCAAGGTGGCCGGGTCACTCGTTGATGACCCGGCCGTCCCTGCGTCGGCCATGGCCTGCAGTGGCGCGAGGTGCTTGGCCACCTGGTCCAGGCTGACGACGTCGATCAGGACCTCGTTGTCGGTGATGGCCTGCGTCACGGCGTCGAGCTTGGTGGTGCTGGTGTCGGCGCCGTCGGAGAGGACGAGCACGGTCCGCTGGCCGTCGTTGCCGGCCTGCTTGACCGCCGAGACGACGCCCTCGTAGAGGCGGGTCTGGCGGTTGAGCTGGAGCCCGGCGAGCACCTGGCGGGCCGCCTCGCGGTCCAACGTGGGCACCAGCGCCGACTCGACATCGCTGTCGAACGTGGTGATGCCGACGTACACGTCGTCGGGCACGGTGTCGAGGAAGGTGGTCGCGGCCACCTGCGCAGCCGCGAACTTCTCCTGCCCTTCATCGACTTGCTGGTGTCGATGGCCAGGATCGTCGTACGCCGGATCGCGCTGGCGCTGTCGACCTGGGTGGCCGTCGCCGACGCCTCCTTGCCCTGGACGGTCGCGGACACGCCCGCGAGGTCGACCTTGGCGCCCGCAGGCACGGACACGAGCACCTGCAGGGCGTGGTCGCCGGTGGGCTTGACCTCGGTGATCGAGGCCCCGCTGTCGGCAGCCAGGGCAGGAGGCGCCGAGCGCGGCCGCGAGGGTGAGGGCGACAGCCGTGGTGGCGGCCGCCCGGGCGAGTGTGCGACGCATCAGTACCGGTCCTTGGCGAAGAGCATCGGGTCGACGACGACGTTGGCGTGCGCCATCTTGTCCAGGAACTTGGGCCGCAGGCCGGTCGCCCGCAGAGCGCCCATGGCCCGGCCGTCGCGGTCGAGCCGGAGCTGTGGTCGTAGAGGAAGATGTCCTGGAGGGTGATCACGTCGCCCTCCATCCGCTCCACCTCGGTGATGTGGGTGATGTGGCGGCTGCCGTCCTTGAAGCGGGTCTGGTGGACGATCAGGTCGACCGCGGCGGCCGCTTGCTCGCGGATGGCCCGGATGGGGAGGTCCATGCCGGCCATCAGCACCATCGTCTCAGACGGGCGAGCGTGTCGCGCGGGCCGTTGGAGTGCAGCGTGCAGATGGAGCCGTCGTGACCGGTGTTCATCGCCTGCAGCATGTCCAGGGCCGAGGCGTCCCGGACCTCACCGACGATGATGCGGTCGGGGCGCATTCGCAGGCTGTTCTTCACCAGGTCGCGGATGGTCACCGCGCCCTTGCCCTCGATGTTCGCCGGGCGGGACTCCAGCCGGACGACGTGCTCCTGGTGCAGCTGGAGCTCGGCGGCGTCCTCGATGGTCACGATGCGCTCGTCGTTCGGAACGAAGGCCGACAGCACGTTGAGCGTCGTCGTCTTGCCGGCGCCGGTGCTGCCGGACACGATGTTGAGCCGGCCACGCACCGCCGCGTCGAGGAACTCGGCCGCGTGCGGGGAGAAGGCACCGAACGACACCAGGTCGTGGACGGTCAGCGGGTCGGCGGCGAACTTCCGGATCGTCGGCGAGGCCGTCGATCGCCAGCGGCGGGATCACCGCGTTGACACGGGAGCCGTCGGGAAGGCGAGCGTCCACCATCGGGCTGGACTCGTCCACGCGTCGGCCGACGCGCGACACGATCTTGTCGATGATGCGGCGCAGGTGTGCCTCGTCGGCGAACACCGCGTCGGCCTGCAGCAGCTTGCCGCCCTTCTCGATGAACACGCTGTGGGGGCCGTTGACCATGACCTCGGAGCAGTCGGGGTCCAGCAGGTAGGGCTGGATCGGCCCGTAGCCGAGGATGTCGTCGCTGATCTCCTGGGTGACCCGGGTCCGGTCACTGGCAGACAGTGGGCGGTCCTGGTGGCTCAGCACGTCGAGCAGGGCGGCCCGCACCCTCGACTCCAGCTCGTGCTGCTCCATGTTGGCGTCGTACAGCTGGGGGCCGAGCTCGCGCAGCAGCTGACCGTGGACCGAGGTCTTCAGCTCCTCGATCCGGTCGTGCTGGTTGTGGCCCAGGCTACGCCGGGACTGCTTTGGCTTCTCCTCCGCGGCCGGGGTCGGCTGCGGCGTCGTCCGGGTGCGCGTCGGGGTCAGGTTGATCGGCGGCTGGGGCGCAGCCGGTGCCGCAGGAGCGGCTGGCGCACCCGCGGGAGCCGGTCCGGCAGTCGCGGCTGCGGCCGGGTCGGACGCCGGCGGGCCGGCCGCCGGGGTCTCGGGCTGCTGGCCCGCCGCAGCGGCGAGCCGGTCACGCAGGCTGCTCACTTGCGCCTCCTACGACGTCGGGAGCTGTCATCGGACTGCCCCTCCGCCTCGGGTCGGTCGGCCTCGTCGCCGGCCAGGGAGGACGCCAGCGACAGGATCGTCTGGCTGGAAGGGTGCTCAGGGGAGGAGAGGACGATCGGTCGGCCGGCGTTCGTCGCGGCGGCGATGTCCACAGAGGTCGAGATCTTGGCCGAGATGGGCATGCCCAGGATCGCCTCGACCTTGTCCGCGCCGATGCCGACGGCGTCGTCGGCCCGGTTCAGCAGCAGGTGCCGGTGGTCGCGGGAGATGTTCAGCATGTCCAGGGTCTCGAGGGCGACCTTGACGTTCTTGAGGGTCGGGACGTCGAGCGTGGCCACCATGACCAGCTCGTCGGTCTCGTCCAGCGCCGTCAGGGTCTGCTCGTCGAACGCCGGCGCGGTGTCCACGACGACGAAGTCGAACTCCTCCTGTAGCGAGCGGACCATCCGGGTGACCAGCTTGGGGGTGATCCGGTCGTGGGCGTCGGGCAGGCTCGGTGCCGCAAGGACCATCAGGCCCGAGTCGTGCCGGGTGAGCAGGCCCTGGATCATGTCCGGGTCGAGCGTCTCCTCACCGCCGATCGCGTGCTCGATCGAGTGGTTCGGGAAGAGCTGCATCGTGATCGCGACGTCGCCGAACGCAAGGTCGAGGTCGACCAGGCAGACCCTGCGGGCGCCGTGGTCGGCGAGCGCCAGGGCCAGGTTCACCGCGGCCGTGGTCTTGCCGACTCCTCCCTTGGGGGAGAACACGGCGATGACCTTGCCGAGGTGAGCCGGCCCACCCGGACCGCGCAGGGCGACCCAGTACTGGTGGGCGCGCTCGACGGCGGCACCGATGGCCGGGGTGTCGGACTGGGCGAGGGCGTCCCGGACGCCGGCGTGCATCGCCTGCTTCAGGGTCTCGGTGTCGATGGCGTCCCGCACCAGCACGACGCTGGTGGAGGGGGAGCTGAACCGGAGCCCCTCGCTCAGGGAGAGCGCCTCGTCGAGGGCCACGTTGGGGCCCACGACGATGGCGTACTCCTCGTGGTGGTTGGCAAGCCACGCCCCGACCCGATCCGGGGTGTCGACTCCGTGCGCGCCCAGCGGCAGCGCGGCCATGAGGTTCGCGACAGTGCTGCTGTCAGGATCGACGACGACTGGCATGGTGGCTCGGTGTCCTCTCGGTGGACCGCGGGATCGGGTGGGCGTGTGCCCGGATCAGGGCTTGGCCTTGTGCCGGTAGACGTTGGTCAGGTCGGCGCCGTTGGTGTAGGTCACCTTGCTGTCCTTGGTGAGCAGCGCGAGCGAGAGCTCGCCGTGGTTCTCGGCCCACAGGATCTTCTCGGCGTCGGTCTGGCTGACGGCGAGGGTGATCAGGGTGCGGGGCAGGTCCTCGGTGGTCTGTGTGCCGTCGGGGTTGGTGGTCACCTTCGTGGTGGTCGACGTCGACCCCACGCCGAGGACCTGGACCCGCTGGAGAAGCAGCAGCGCCCGGTCGGTGTTGATCACCTGCTGCTGGGTGTTCGGCGGGTACACCCATTTGGGCGTTGTCCCACTGGACATCGGCGGGAACCCGGCGCTGGGGAACTGAACGTGGTAGATCGCGATCTCGGACCCGGGGTTGACGAAGCCGGCGACCCGGGCCGGGTCGGTAAGCGTCACCGAGATGGCCTGCATGCCCTCCGGGATCGCCAGCGAGGCGGACTCCGCTTGGCCGCCGAACTTGTCGGCGATGATCTGCTCGCCCGGGAAGATCCGGGTCGTCGCCACCTGGCCCGCCAGCGACTTGGTGTCGGTCAGCGCGCCCGGCAGGAGCTGGTTCTGCGGCACGTCCTGCAGCGCCAGCTTGCCGGCGCCCGACACGCTCTCGATGGTCTCCCCAGCCTCGATGACCTCGGTGGCGCGGAGCACCTTGACGGTGTCGTACTTGGCACTGGCACGGTTGTCGGCCCCACGCACGTACAGGAAGACCAGCATCGTGCCGAGCAGGGCGACGACCGTCGCCACGAGCAACAGGACGGAGCGTTTGTTCATGGTGCGGGGGCACCTCTCAGGACGGTGGCCGCCGGCAGTCCTGCCGCTGCGACCGAGTGGGCACTGGGGGTGAGCAGCACCGGAAAACCCTTGCTGTGCTGGGCTTTTCGGACTCTCGGCTCGTGACTTTAGTGGTCTAGTCAGAGGACCGTCCGGGAAACGAGGAAACGGGACGGGCCATCTTTGGCACCACCCGTCTGGGCTACTCGCGGGGGTCCGGACGGGTTGCCGGAGCCGGCTGAGAGCGCTTCCTCAGTGGTCGTAGAGCGCTGCGATCTCGTGGCGAAAGTCACGCAGGACGACGCTGCGCCGCAGCTTCAGGCTGGGCGTCAGCTCGCCCGTCTCCTCGGTCCACTCGACCGGCAGGATGGTGAACCGACGGATGGACTCGGCCTGGGACACGGCCCGGTTGGCGCTGTCCACGGCCCGCTGGACGGCGTCCCGCACCTCGCCGTCGCCGGCCAGGTCCGACGTACCGCCCCTCTTGCCCCGGCTCTCGGCCCACAGCGCGAGCGCCTCGGCATCGAGAGTGACCAGGGCGCCGATGAAGGGCTTGCCGTCGCCCACCACCAGGCACTGCGACACCAGCGGATGGGCGCGCACGCGCTCCTCGAGGACGGCCGGGGCGACGTTCTTGCCGCCCGCCGTCACGATGATCTCCTTCTTGCGCCCGGTGATCCGCACGAAGCCCTCGTCGTCCACCTCGCCCAGGTCGCCGGTGTGCAGCCAGCCGTCGGGGTCCAGCGCCTCGGCGGTGGCCGCGTCGTTGCGCCAGTAGCCACCGAAGACCTGGGCGCCGCGGAAGAGCAGCTCGCCGTCGTCGGCGACCCGCACCGTGGTGCCCGCCAGCGGCCGGCCGACCGTGCCGATCTTCGCGGCGGCGGGAGAGTTGACGGTCACCGCGGCGGTGCTCTCGGTCAGCCCGTAGCCCTCCAGGACGGTGAGACCGATCCCGCGGAAGAAGTGCCCCAGTCGCTCGCCCAGCGGGGCGCCCCCGGAGATGGCGTAGCGGCAGGTGCCGCCGAGCGCATCCAGCAGACGACGGTAGACGGCTCGGCGGAACACCGCGTGCTGGGCGCGCAGGGCGAGCCCCGGGCCACCGTCGTCCAGGGCTCGCGACCACGCGATCGCCACGTGGGTGGCCCGGTCGAAGATGCCACCGCGCCCGTCGGCGGTGGCCCGCTGCGAGGCCGTGGTGAACACCTTCTCGAACACCCGCGGCACGGCCAGCACGAACGTCGGCCGGAACGACTGGAGGTCCTCGGCGAGCTGGGTGATCCGGGCGCTGTGCCCCAACCGGGTGCCGGTGCGGACCGCCGCGACCTGGATCACGCGGGCGAACACGTGGGCGAGCGGCAAGAACAGCAAGGTGGCGGCGTCCTCGTCCTCGAACAGCTCCGCGAGCTCGGTGACGGCCGCGGTCACCTCCGCCTGGAAGTTGCCGTGGGTGAGCAGGCAGCCCTTCGGACTTCCCGTCGTGCCGGAGGTGTAGATGAGCGTGGCCAGGTCGGCCGGCCCCCGGGAGGTACGCCGGGCCTCCAGCTCGTCGTCCCCGATGTCGGCGCCCAGTCGACCGAGCACGTCGACCGCGTTGTCCTCGATCGACCAGACGTGCACCCGATACGGCATCTCGGCGCGCACCTCGGCGAGGCGGGCCAGATGTCGCTGGCCCTCGGCCACGACCGCGCACGCGCCCGAGTCGGCCAGGATCCAGCGCACCTGCTCGACCGAGGAAGTCTCGTACAGGGGGACGGTGACGGCGCCGACCCACCAGATCGCGTAGTCGAACAGGGTCCACTCGTACCGGGTGGCCGAGAAGATCGCCACCCGGTCCCCGGACCCGACGCCGGCGGCGACCAGCCCCTTTGCGGTCGCCGTGACCTCGGCGAGGAACTGCGCGGACGTCACGGGTCGCCAGGAGTCCGGGTCGCCCCCCGGCTCCCGGCGGCTGAAGGCCGGGCGGTCCGGGTGCGAGCGGGCCGCCGCGAGGACGTCGTCGGTGAGGTTGCCGTCGGTGGGGACGCCGGTCGCCGATGGGCTGGCGTACTCGCGCACCGTTCCTCCCGCAGCGCCTGGGCACCGATGTCAGCGGCAGGTTACCGTCGCCGGCCGGGCCGGCCGGTTCGGGTACGCTCACTGCGCACCGCACGCGACCGCGCCTCGCTCCAGCAGGGGGACCCACCATTGGCCGAGCAGACGACCTCGTCGATCGTGATCGCCTCCGACCCGGCCACGATCATGGAGGTGATCGGGGACTTCCCGGCGTACCCGACCTGGGCCAAGGGAGTCCGTCAAGCCGATGTCGTCGCCGAGTTCCCGGGTGGTTGGGCCGAGCGGGTGTTCTTCTCCCTCGATGTGCCGCCGATCCGTGACGAGTACACCCTGGAGTACGTCTGGGACGGGTACGACGAGGTGACCTGGCGGCTGGTCGAGGGGAAGGTCCTCACCCACATGGACGGAACCTACCTCCTGCGCGACCTGGGCGACGGGACCACCGAGGTCACCTACCGGCTCGCCCTCGACCTGTCCATCCCGCTCATCGGGATGATCAAGCGCAAGGGCGAGAAGATGATCATCGACTCCGCCCTGCGGGGTCTCAAACACCGCGTCGAGTCCCTGTGACCGTCACCGCCGGCGGCCCTGCCGGGAGCTGATCGTCCATGCGCATCCTGCTCTTCACCGGCAAGGGCGGCGTGGGCAAGTCCACGGTGGCCGCCGGCACCGCGGCGCTCGCCGCTCGCAGTGGCCTGCGGACGCTCGTCCTTTCCACCGACGCGGCCCACTCGCTCGGCGACGCGTTCGGCGTGAGCGTCGGACCCGAGCCGACGCCGGTGGCCGAGCGCCTGCACGTCCAGCAGGTCGACGCCCAGCTGCGCTTCGAACAGTCCTGGGCGGACATCCAGCGCTACCTGCTCACGGTGCTGGACGTCGTCGGCGTGGACCCGGTGGCAGCCGAGGAGCTGACCGTCATCCCCGGCGCGGAGGAGGTGCTGGCGCTGCTGGAGCTGCGGCTCCAGGCGCGCTCAGGGGCCTGGGACGCGATCGTCGTCGACTGCGCGCCGACGGCCGAGACGCTGCGCCTGCTGGCCTGCCGGAGGCTCTGGGGTGGTACATGACCCGGGTCTTCCCGTGGAGCGCCGGATCGTGAAGGCGATGAAGCCGGTGCTCACGCGGGCCGCGGGAGTGCCGATGCCGGGGACTCGGTGTTCGACGCCGTGGCGCGGCTGCACCAGGAGCTGGACGAGGTGCAGGCGCTGCTGGCCGGACCGGAGGCATCGGTGCGGCTGGTCCTGACCCCCGAGAACGTGGTGCTCGCCGAGGCCCGGCGCTCCTACACCACCTTGTCGCTGTTCGGCTACCGCGTCGACGGGGTCGTGGCGAACCGGGTGTTCCCGGACGGCGTCGACGACGCCTGGCGGTCCGGGTGGGTGAAGGCGCAGGCGGCCGTCCTGGCGCGGGTGGCGGAGTCGTTCTCCGGGCTGCCGGTGTGGCGCTCGGTCTACCGACCCAGCGAGCCGGTCGGGCTGGACGTGCTGGCCTCGCTTGCCGAGGGCGTGTACGCCGGCGCGGACCCGCTCGGCGCCCCCATCGGGCCGGATCCGCTCCGCACGACGCGAGACGACGGCCGGACCGTGCTGCACCTGGCGCTGCCGCACGTGAGCCGCGAGGACGTCCACCTGGCCCGCAACGGCGACGAGCTCGTCGTCACGGTGGGGTCGTATCGTCGGCTGCTCACCCTTCCGGCAGGCTTGTCCCGGCAGCAGGTCGCCGGCGCCCGGGTCGAGGGGGCGAGCTTCAGGTGCGGTTCGAGGAGAGGACGGCGTGAGCGAGGACGAGGTCGGCAGCCTCGGCGAGGAGGCTGCCAAGCTGATGACGGCCCTGGCCGGCTGGGCGAGGGAGCATGCCACCGACCTCGGTGACGGGGTCGGGCAGTCCGCCGCGGCGGCGTTCCACGAGCTGGGCGAGCATGTCGCCACCGGCGCTCCCGAGTGCCAGTGGTGCCCCGTGTGCCGCGCCATCCGCGCCTGGCGGGAGACCTCGCCGGAGGTCCGGGCCCACCTGACGGCGGCGGCGAGCTCCTCGCCCAGGCGCTCGCGGGGATGATGGCGACCGACGTCCCGACCGGTCCGACTCGCGCGTCCAGCCGATCCGGCTCGACGAGGACCCGCCGTGACGCAGGCGATCGGCATCGACGTGGGCGGCACCAAGATCGCGGGCGGGGTCGTCGATCAGCACGGGACGATCCTGCGCGAGGAGCGCGTGGACTCGCCGGCCTCGGACGTGGGCGCCATCACCGACTCCATCGCCGGCCTGGTGGCCCGGCTGCGCGAGACCCACCCGGACGTCGGGGCTGTCGGCGTCGGCGCTGCCGGGTACGTCGACAAGGCCCGCTCGGTCGTCCTCTTCGCGCCGAACCTCGCCTGGCGGGACGCCGAGCTGCGTGCCCAGGTCGAGCAGCGGGTCGCCCTGCCGGTGGTGGTCGAGAACGACGCCAACGCCGCCGCCTGGGCCGAGTTCGCCTTCGGTGCCGGGGAGGACGTCGACGACCTGCTGCTGCTGACCGTCGGCACGGGCGTCGGGGGCGGGCTGGTGCTCGACGGGCGGCTCTACCGCGGCGCGTTCGGTGTCGCCGCCGAGGTCGGCCACATGCGGGTGGTCCCCGACGGACACCTGTGCGGCTGCGGCAAGCGCGGCTGCTGGGAGCAGTACGCCAGCGGGAGCGCCCTGGTCCGCGCGGCGCGCACCGCTGCGGCCGCCCGGGCCCCCGAAGCGGCGCCGCTCCTCGACCGCGCCGGAGGCCGGGTGAAGGGGATCACGGGGCCGCTGATCACCCAGGCGGCACGCGACGGCGACCCGTTTGCGCTCGAGCAGCTGGCCACCCTGGGCCGCTGGCTGGGCGAGGGCGTCGCCTCGCTCGCCGACGTCCTGGACCCCGCGCTGACGGTGGTCGGTGGCGGCGTGAGCGCGGCCGGCGACCTGCTCCTCGCGCCGATGCGAGCGGCCTTCGAGGCGCAGCTCACCGGGCGCGGCCATCGCCCGACGATGCAGATCCGCCCGGCCCGGCTGGGCAACCGGGCGGGGCTGATCGGCGCGGCCGACCTCACCCGCCACTGACGGCGCGCGGGCCAGGGGCTCAGCCCGCGAGCGCCCGGCGTACCGCCTCGGCGAGGTCGGCGCAGACAACGGTGCCCGCCGGGAGACCGGACGGATCGGTCGGGACGCCCACGAACGCCGTCCCGGCGGCGCGAGCCGCCTCCCGATCCCAGCTGGAGTCGCCGATCATCACTGCCGACGCGGGGGCTACCCGCAGGGCGGCACGCGCTCAGCAGCCCGTCGGGAGCCGGCTTGGGGCGCTGGTCGCGCGAGCGGCCCACGACGACCAGCGCCGGGTCGGTGAGCCCGTGGGCGGCCAGCAGCTCTCGGGCGACGTCCCGGGGCAGCAGGGTCACGACCGCCCGAGGCAGGGCCTGGGCGAGCTCCCACGCCTCGACCAGCCTCGGCATCGGCACCGAGTGGGGGATCGCCGCGCGCTCGTGCGCCGCGACGGCCGCACTCACGCGCTCCCACCCCTCGGTCCCAGAGCACGCCACCAGGAGCGCCATGACCACCGTCGTGTCGGCCGTCCAGTCGGTGCCGGGGACGTCGGCAGGCGCGAGCTCGGTCACCAGACGCTCGGCGTCGCGCCGGGCCGCGGCGTAGTCGGTGAAGGACTGCAGGTCGACCAGGGTGCGGTCGAGGTCGAAGAGCAGCGCGTCCGGCATGGCACCACATCCTGGCACCGGTGGGTGGTGAGCCCGGAATGGACCCTTGATGAGGAGGTCGGGAGCCCATTCGGCAGACTGACGCCCATGGCGGAGGTCGTGGTGGGCGTCGACGTGGGCGGCACCAAGGTGCTGGCGGGCGTCGTGGACCGCGCCGGGCACGTCGTCCGCACCGCTCGTCGGGAGACTCCAGGACGCCGCGTGTCACCGGCCAAGGTGGAGGACGCGCTGGTGGCAGCCGTGCTCGACGCCGCCGACGGCCGACGGCTCCGCGCCGTCGGCGTATCAGCGGCGGGCTTCGTCGACGCCCCGGGCGAGCGGGTCATGTTCGCCCCGCACCTGCCCTGGCAGGGCGAGCCGGTCCGCGCGATCCTGACCAAGCGGCTCGGGGCTCCGGTCCATCTCGACAACGACGCCAACTGCGCGGCCTGGGCGGAGTACCGCTTCGGCACCGCCCGTGGCTCCCACTCCGCGCTGATGATCACCCTGGGCACCGGGATCGGCGGAGCCCTGGTGCTCGAGGGGCAAGTCATCCGAGGCGCCAACGGCATGGCCGGGGAGTTCGGGCACATGCAGATGGTCGCCGATGGGCTGCCGTGCGAGTGTGGCCGCCGGGGCTGCTGGGAGCAGTACTGCAGCGGCAACGCGTTGCTGCGCTACGCGCGCGCCCGCCTCGTGAATGAGCCCAGCGTGATGGCCGACATGTGCGATGGGGTGCCCGAGCGGCTCACGGGGCCGATGATCACGGACGCCGCCGCAGCCGGCGACATGGTCGCCAGGGAGGCGTTCGCGGACGTGGGTCACTGGCTGGGCGTCGGCACGGCCAACCTGGTGGCGGCCTTCGACCCCGAGGTGGTCGTGATCGGCGGCGGTGTGTCCGACGCGGGGGAGCGGCTCCTCGACCCGGCTCGGCACGCGCTCAAGCACGCGCTGGTGGGTGCCGAGCATCGCATCGTCCCGCGGCTGGAGCGCGCCGCACTCGGGCCGCAGGCGGGGCTCGTGGGTGCCGCCGCGCTCGCGCGCGCCACGGTGGAGCTGGGCGCTAGAGCTGCGCGCCGTCGTCGTACGGGTCGCGCGGCCCGCGTGGCATCGCAGCCACGAGGTATCCGAAGCCTCCGACGAACCAGGCGAGTAGGCCGAGGGTGACGATGCCGGGCGGGTGCCAGCGCAGCACCAGGAGCGACAGCATCACGACGGGGACGACGAACACGCCGAGCCAGGCCGCCAGGCGCAGCCCCTGAGGCAGCGGCGGGGCGGGGGTCCGGCGGCACGAAGGCGTCCACGGGCTCGGCGTCGGCCTCGCCGTCCGGACCGGTGTCGGACTCGAGCCCAGCCTCGAACCCGGTCTCGAGCCCGGCCTCGGCGTCGCGGCCGGCCCCGCGGCCCGGGTGCTCGCGTCGACCTCCCACCGGCCCGTCGGCCGCGGTGAGGTCGTCCTCGGAGAGCCGGGCCCGCTCGCCGTAGTTGTCGACGATGTCGCGCCACAGCGCGTCGTCGTCGCGCTCGGTCACGTGCCCAGGCTACGGCGTGCGGCCAGCAGCGGCAGTCGACGTCAGCCGGTGACGCGTGCGACGAAGTCGGCGGACTCGCCGAAGACTGTCTCGGCGTCGTTGTCGAGAGTGGCCACGTGGTAGCTGTCCTCGAGCCGGTGGACCGTGACGTCCGTCGAGCTCACCGAGCCGACGATGACCGGCTCGGAGGAGTCGTCGACGACGTGGTCCACGCTCGAGCGGAAGTACAGCAGCGGCGCTGTGACGCGAGGGAGGTCCTGCCGGAGCGGCACCCAGGCCTGCATCATCGAGTGGGCGGCCTTGAGCGGGGTCTTGGGGTAGGCGTGCTCGTCCTGCCCGGGCCTCTTGATGTCGTTGGCGATGGCTGGGAACGCCTTGACGACATGCTTGAGGACCGGCAGCGCGAGGACGTCCTTGCGCAGGGTCTTCACCGCGGGGTTGACCACGACGATCCCGGCCACGTCCGCCGGCCGGTCCGCGGCCAGCCGTAGGACCAGAGCCCCGCCCATCGACAGGCCGGCCACGACTACGGCGTCACACCGGTCGCGCAGGTCGGTGAACGAGCGCTCCACCTCGCCGTACCAGTCCGACCAGCCGGTGGCGTTCATCTCCTGCCAGGAGGTGCCGTGGCCGGGCAGGCGCGGCACCTCGACGGCGTACCCGCGCTCGGCCAGATAGGCCCCCCAGGGGCGCATCGAGAAGGGCGAGCCGGTGAAGCCGTGGCTCAGCAGGACGCCGATCCGGCGCCCCTCGGTGTCCTCGGGGCGGGCGTCGGCGGAGAAGGGCTCGGCGTGCGGGTCGATCGGCATGCGCGCATTGTGCCCGACGTCGCCGGGTCGCACCACGGCAGCATCCCGGACGGCACCGCCGGGCTGCACCAGCCGCCACGCCACCGGCCGCATGCGGCCGGCCTGAGTACCGGGACGGTATCCGCCCGCTCGCCGACCGATTAGGGTGCGAGTGACATGGCGGCGCCGGCCCGGCGCGCGACGTCGCCGGGCGTGCAGTGGACGCAGAAGGAAGGCTCCTGGGTTGTTCTACTGGTTCCTGAAGTGGATCGCGGTCGGGCCGTTCCTCCGGCTGATCTTCCGCCCCACCGTCGAGGGCGCCGAGCACGTCCCGTTCACAGGGCCGGCCATCTTGGCCAGCAACCATCTGTCGTACGCCGATTGGCTCTTCATGCCGCTCACGCTGCCGCGCCGGGTCACGTTCGTCGCGAAGGCGGAGTACTTCACCAGCCCGGGCCTCAAGGGCTGGTTCCAGCGCAAGTTCTTCTCCGGGACCGGCCAGGTCCCGATCGACCGGGGCGGCGCCACCGCTGCCGAGGGCGCCTTGTCGGCCGCGACCAAGATCCTCGCCGAGGGTGAGCTGTTCGGGATCTATCCCGAGGGCACCAGGTCGCCCGACGGCCGGCTCTACCGCGGCCGCACCGGCGTCGCGCGGCTGGCGCTGGAGACCGGGGTGCCGGTGATCCCGGTAGCGGTGCTCGGGACCGACGTCGTCGCGCCACCCGGCAAGAAGTTCGGCACCTTCACTCGCCCCGCCGTCCGGTTCGGCGCGCCGCTGGACTTCTCTCGTTACGAGGGGCTGGCCGGAGACCGCTACATCCTGCGGTCGGTCACCGACGAGATCATGTACGAGATCATGCGGCTGTCCGGCCAGGAGTACGTCGACATGTACGCCACCCGCGCCCGGGAGCTCGCCGGCAAGGCCAAGGACGACGCCAAGCGCGCCGCCAAGGCCGAGCGGGAGGCGGAGAAGGAGGCCGGGCGGGCGGCGCGCGAGCAGGAGGATGGCCCCGACGAGCGGAAGAGGGCGTCCTGAGCGGGTCGGAGCTCGCCGCCCGGGACGACCCGGCGGTCATCGCCGTCGAGGACCGGCTGTTCCGCGCGCTCGCGGTGCTGCGGGTGGTGGTGCTGCTCAACGCGATCGGGCTGAACCTGTTCCGGCGAAACAACTTCGAGCATCCGGCGGCCGGGGTGGTCGCCGTGCTGCTCATGATCGCCTGGACGGCGTACGCCGTCTGGGCCTATCGGGCCACGGCCCGCCGCACCACCTGGCTGCTCGCCGCCGACCTGGGCGTCGCCGTGACCGCCATCCTGGTCTCGCCGGTGATCAAGGGCGAGGCGATGCGGGCCACCGTGCCCGGCTTCTGGGTGATGGGCGCCCTGCTGGCGTGGGCCATCCACTGGCACTGGCGGGGCGGCCTGATGGCCGGCGTCTTCCTGTCGGCGGCCGACCTGGCGACCCGGACCGAGGTCACCCAGACCAACTACGGCAACATCTTCCTGATCATGATCGGCGGCCCGATCGTCGGCTACATGTGCCAGTCGCTGCAGGAGAGCGCGGCGGAGCGGGCCAGCGCCGAGCGGGCGGTCGCCGCGGCCGCGGAGCGGGCGCGGCTGGCGCGCGCCGTCCACGACGGAGTGCTGCAGGTGCTGGCGCTCGTGCAGCGGCGCGGCGCCGAGGCGGGCGGGGAGCTCGCCGACCTGGGCCGGATCGCGGGCGAGCAGGAGCGCGCGCTGCGAGCGCTCATCCACGAGCAGGACGCCCTGACCGGCCCGTCGGTCGAGGGAATGGTGGACGTGGCCGCCGAGCTGGAGCGGCTGGAGGCCGAGGCCGGGCCGGTGGTGTCCGTCGCAACACCCGGTCGGGCCGTGCCGGTGGCGCGCGAGCGGGCCCGCGAGCTCGTGGCGATCGCGCGGGCCTGCCTGGACAACGTCGTTCGCCATGTCGGGCCCGAGGCCTCCGCCTGGGTGCTCCTCGAGGCGGTCGGGGAGGACCTGGTGCTCACCGTCAGGGACGAGGGCACCGGCATCGCCGACGGGCGGCTGGCGGAGGCGGCCGCCGAGGGGAGGCTGGGCGTGGCGGAGTCGATCCGTGGCCGGGCGCGCGACCTGGGCGGCGTCGCGACGGTCACGACGGGATCGTTCGGCACCGAGTGGGAGGTGACGGTGCCGCGGTGAGGCCGCGGTGGTGCCCGCGGCGACCGACATCAGGATGCCAGCGGTTGCGTCCGGCACGGCGCCCGGCCGGGTAGGGTCCGGCGCATGGAGGACAGCATCCGGGTCATGGTCGTCGACGACCATCCGATGTGGCGCGACGCGGTCGAGCGGGACCTGCAAGCGGCCGGCTTCACCGTCGTCGGGGTGGCCGCGACCGGCAGCGAGGCGCTGGCCCGGTTCCCGGCGTGCCGCCCTCAGGTGGTCGTCCTCGATCTGCAGATCCCGGCGCCGAACGGGGTCGAGGTCACCGCGGAGCTGCTCCGCCGGGATCCCTCGGCGCGGGTGCTGATCCTCTCCGCGAGCGGCGAGCAGGCCGACGTCCTCGACGCCGTCAAGGCGGGAGCCACGGGCTACCTGGTCAAGTCGGCCTCGCGGGAGGAGCTGATCCGCGCCGTACGCCGGGTCTCGGAGGGCGACACGGTGTTCACCCCGGCCTGGCCGGGCTGGTGCTGGGGGTACCGCCGCCTGTCCGAGCCGGCCCAGACCGACTCCGACGCCCCCAGCTCACCGAGCGGGAAGACCGAGGTGCTCCAAGATGGTTGCGAGGGGATGAGCTGCAAGCAGATCGCCGAGCGGCTGGTCCTGTCCCACCGCACCGTGCAGAGCCACGTCCAGAACACCCTCCGCAAGCTGCAGATGCACAACCGGGTGGGCTGCCCGCTACGCCATCGAGCAGGGGCGGACAGCGAGGACTGACCCGGGCCGATGAGCACCTTCCGCAGGGCCCGACCCGACGAAGCGCCCGCCCTGCTCGCCCTGGAGCGGACGGCCAGCCTGGCCGCCCTGACCCGTCTTCGCGCCGGAACGGTTCCCTACCCCGGCGGGGACATCCTGGCGCGCTGGCGGCTGGTGCTGGCCGGCCCGGGCGTCACGGTCGAGGTGCAGGACGACGACGCCCGGGCGGGCTGCGCTGCTGGTCGCCTACGGCGACGGCTGGCTGCGGCAGCTGGCCGTGCTGCCGACGTGGTGGGAGCGCGGCCTCGGGGCCAGGCGATGGCCCGGGCCG
The DNA here is from genome assembly GCA_041393675.1 of Nocardioides sp. Classification (GTDB taxonomy): domain Bacteria; phylum Actinomycetota; class Actinomycetes; order Propionibacteriales; family Nocardioidaceae; genus Nocardioides. Next base: position 75,884 of record JAWKJR010000014.1, read on the forward strand.
AAGGCGGCGCTCGCGGCCGCCGGCGCGACGATCGCCCGGCTGTGGGTGCTGCGGGACAACGAGCGGGCGCGCGGCCTGTACGAGCGACGCGGCTGGCGAGCCACCGGGGTGACTCGGGAGGCGCCGTGGCCGCCGTACCCGGTCGAGTGGGAGTACGCCGTGCAGCTGCCTGCGGTGGCCGCGCGATGACCGCGCTGCTCCGACCTAGCCGACGCGCTGTACGCGCCTCCCGCTGGCAGGATTCACCGCCCGGCGAGACGCGCTGGTCCGCGAGCACAAGGCCGACCCTGCCCTCGCCGCCGAGCTCAAGGCGCTGCGCAAGCCCACGCTCGCCGCCTGGGTCGTCAACCTGCTGGTCCGCCGCGATGCCGCGCAGGTGGAGCAGGTGCCGGCGGTCGGTGCCGCGCTGCGCGGCGCAGGCGACGCTGGACGCGGCCCAGCTGCGCGAGCTGACCAAGCAGCGCCGTCAGCTCACTGCGGCGGTGACCGGTCGGGCCCGGGCGCTCGCCGCGGAGGAGCGCCAGCGGGTCACCGTGGCCGTCGCCGAGCAGGTGGAGGGCACGCTGACCACCGCCATGGTCGACGAGGGCGCCGAGCGCGCCGTCCGCAGCGGGCTGCTGGTGGCCGCCCTGGCGGCGACCGGGGTGGACGCGGTCGACGTCGCTGCGGCGGTGGCGCTGCCGGCGGCGCTCGGCTTCACCGCCTCGCCGCAGGAGGCGGCGCCGTCCGCACCGACCTGCACCTGGTCCCCGACCCGGATGCCGAGGTCAAGGCGCGCGCCGCGCGCACGGCAGCCTGGCGAGGCCGAAGGCACCCTGACGAGCAGGTCGACCGCTCGGCGAGCAGCCGAGCAGGTGGAAGGTGCTCAAGCACGGACGCTGGAGCTGCAGTCTGAGCTGGACGAGCTGCGGCGCCGGGTCACTGCCCTCGAGATCGATCAGGAGGAGCTCGACGAAGAGCTGGCGGCCGCCGAGCGGCCGCCGGCATCATCGCGGCCGTGGCCGACGCGCAGGTCTCGCGGGACCGGGCCCGGCAGGCCGTGAAGGTTGACGCGAGCTGGCTGCGGGAGGTGTCGGTGGGCTGCCTGGGGGTCGGCCCGGCGGTCGGGGGTCGGCTTGGCGGTCGGCGGGTGGCCTGGGCGCGGTTTGGCCCCGAACGGCGGCATTCGGCGTTGCCGGACTGCCGTTTTGGACCAAACGACGCGTCTCCCGGACCCCGAGCGTCGACCCAGCGGCCCCCCTCAGCCCTCGGCCGCGCGCAGGATGGCCAGCACTTTCTCGTCCACCCACGAGCCGTCGGCGGCGACCCGCATCTCGTAGTTCTCGGTGCCAGCCAGTCGTGGAAGGAACGGTGACCCAGCGCGTGGGCACGTTCCTCGAGCTCACCTTCCAGCTCCGGGGTGACCGCGACCTTCTCCCCCTCGGTGGAGGCCGTGAGGTAGAGATCGTTGAGGTCGAGCAGCCGCGCCAAAGCTCGACGACGGGATCCGGGTGGTCGTCGACCCGCAGGTCGACGGCGACATCGTCGAGGCCGCCGTACCCGGCCCCGTCGCCGGACCACGAACAGCGCCGCCGACTGGCGCCCGCGCCGGTCGCCTCCATGGCGTCGCCGCACGAGCGCCGCCAGCAGCCGCCGAGCGAACGGCTGGTCGGCCGCCTCGGTCGTCCAGGACTGCTCCATCGCGGCGACGACCTCTTCGCCGGCCAGGACGTTGCCTGGATCGCGTACGACGGACCCGCGGCCCCCGGCCCAGTCCAGGCAGGCCGAGCCGGTGTGCGAGGCGGCGTTGCCGTCCAGGTCGACGATGCCGACCTGACGATGGTCGCGGCCCTCGTCCTCCTCCAGCAGCCGCTGCAGCGCGGCGTCGGCGGTGGCGCCCTCGTCGAGATGGGCCAGGGCCTGCCCCTTGTAGGCGAGGTTGGCGTCGGCCTGCGTGGCGATCGCGCCCACCCCGGCGACCGCTGCCGGGACGGCCGAGCCGACGGCGAGGAACTTCGAGGCGACGGCCACGCCCCACGACTCGCCGTCGTCGGAGCGGGCCACGATGGAGAAGGTCATGGATCGAGCCTAGTGCGGAGCGATGGTCGGGGGTGGGTGCCACCGCGCCGGCCGGGTCCGCTTGACCTCGAGTCGGCGTGAAGTTCGATGATGGCTCTCGTGCTGCACAGGTTGGGGTTCCCGGCGATCGGCCGGCACCGCCGCTTCGTCACGGCGATCGCGGTCGATGCCGTGGGCTCCGCGGTGTTCATGCCAGTGGCGATGCTGTACTTCCTGGCGGTCACCCGCTGACGCTCCTCAGGTGGGCACCGCCATCTCGGTCGCCTCGCTGGTGGCCCTTCCCGCGAGCACCCTCGTCGGGGGCCTGGTCGACCGGTACGGCGCCAAGCAGGTGCTGCTGGCGGGCAACGCCCTGCAGGCGCTCGGGTACGCGGCCGCGCAGGTGACCCAATCGCTGCTGGGCGTCGTCGTCTGGACGGTCGTCGTGACCGTGGGGCGCACAGCCTTCAAGTCCTACGGCACTCTCGTGGCGGCGATCGCCGCGCCGGGCGGCGCGAGACGTGGTTCGAGTTCCTGGGGGCGCTGCGCAACGTGGGCTCGCTGGGCGGGGTCGCGGGCGTCGCCGTCGGCATCGGGACGCCGACGGCGTTCTACGCCGTCGTGGCCGTGAACGCGGCGTCGTACCTGCTGGCGCTGGTGCTGCTGCTCGCTGTACCAGCGACCCGCACCCGTCGACGCACGGTCTGGACGGCAGCTGGCGTGGTGCTGGCCGACCGCCCCTACCGCCTGCTCGTCGCACACGCAGCTGGGCTACTCGCTGGCGATGATGGTGCTCAACTTCGCCATCCCGGTGCCGCCGCGACCGTGCTCAGCCTGCCCGGGTGGCTCACCGGCGTCTTCGTCGTCAACACGGTGTTGGTCGGGCTCCGGCCAGGGCCTGGTGGTGCGGGGCCTCACCGGCCGCCTGCGCTGGCGGGTGCTGGTCGCCGCCCAGCTGGTCTTCGCCGTGTCGTGGGTGCTGCTGCTCGCCGCGGCCTCCCTCCCGGTGGCCGCTGCGGTTGCCGTGGTGCTGGTGGCGGCGGTGGTGCTACACGGGCGGGGAGCTGCTGGGTGGGCCGAGTCTCGCGGCGCTGCCGGAGGCCGCGGCCGACCACCTGCGCGGCCGCTATCTGGCACTGATCCAGCTGGCGTGGAACGTCGCCGGCGCCATCGCCGGTGGGCTTCGCCTGGCTGCTCGACCGTGGCCCGGTGCCCCTCCTGGCCGGCCCTGTTCGCGATGAGCGCGGTCGCGGTGCTCACCTCGGTGCGCTGGTGTGTTGTTCTCCCGCGCGCCGCGGGCCTCACCAACCGCGCCGAGCCCGCCCGCACCTGATCCGGCGGAAGTTCGCCGATCCGGCGGAAGTTCGGCGATCGGCGAAGTTCAGCCCCGCGCGCCGAACTTCTGCCGGATCGGCGGCGCGTTTAGTGCCGGATCGGCGGGGGTGCGTACCCTGGACGGGTGAGCATCCCGACCTCGCCGCGCTCGAGCCATGGGCCGGCGCAGCGGCAGTCTACCCGACCCGGCCGCCCTCGACGCGGCCGTGGCGCGGCTGCGCACCATGCCGCCGCTGGTGTTCGCCGGTGAGTGCGACGAGCTGAAGGAGAAGATCGGCGCGGTGGCGCGCGGCGGAGCCTTCCTGCTCCAGGGCGGCGACTGCGCCGAGACCCTGGCCGGGGTCACCGCCGACAACGTGCGCAACAAGCTGGTACCGCTGCGGTCGCCGTCGTGCTGACGTACGCCGCCTCCGTGCCGGTGGTCAAGGTGGGGCGCCTGGCTGGGCAGTACGCCAAGCCGGTCCTGCGACACCGAGACCCGCGAGGGCCTCACGCTTCCGGCGTACCGCGGCGATGCCGTCAACGGCTTCGACTTCACCCCGAGTCGAGGGTGCCCGACCCGTGGCGGCTGGTCGACGTCTACAACGCCTCGGCCGCGACGCTCAACCTCGTGCGCGCCTTCGTCACCGGCGGGTACGCCGACCTGCCAGGTGCACACCTGGAACACCGACTTCGTCCGCGAGTCCCCGATCGGGCAGCGCTACGAGAAGATGGCCGGCGAGATCGACCGCGCCCTCGTCTTCATGAAGGCGATCGGCGCCGACCCCGACGAGTTCCACCGGGTCGACTTCCACGCCAGCCACGAGGCCCTCGTCCTGGAGTACGAGCACGCGCTGACCCGCATCGACTCCCGCACCCAGCAGCCCTACGACGTCTCCGGGCACTTCGTGTGGATCGGCGAGCGCACGCGCCAGCTCGACAACGCGCACGTCGAGCTGCTCAGCCACATCCGCAACCCCATCGGCGTGAAGCTCGGCCCGCGCACCACCCCCGACGACGCCCTCGCGCTCGCCGCGAAGCTCAACCCGGCCAACGAGCCGGGTCGGCTCACGTTCATCACCCGGTTCGGTGCCGGTCGGATCCGCGACGGGCTGCCGGAGCTGGTCGAGAAGGTCACGGCCGCCGGTGTGGACGTCGCCTGGGTGTGCGACCCGATGCACGGCAACACCTTCGAGGCGTCCTCGGGCTACAAGACCCGCGCCTTCGACGACGTCTTGGCGGAGGTGCAGGGCTTCTTCGACGTCCACCGCAGCCTCGGCACCTGGCCGGGCGGCCTGCACGTCGAGCTGACCGGCGACGACGTCACCGAGTGCGTGGGCGGCGGCGAGGAGCTGGCGGAGATCGATCTGGCCAGCCGCTACGAGACCGTCTGTGACCCGCGGCTCAACCGGGTGCAGTCGCTTGAGCTGGCCTTCCTGGTCGCGCAGATGCTGCGTCAGGCCTGACGCGGCCGCCCGCCCCGCCCCGTAGCATCTGCCCGTGATCGACCTTCGCTCCGACACGGTGACCCGGCCCACCGAGGCGATGCGCGCGGCCATGGCCCGCGCCGAGGTCGGCGACGACGTGTACGCCGAGGACCCGACCGTGCTCACCCTCCAGGAGCGAGTGGCCGAGCTCTTCGGCGTCGAGGCGGCGCTCTTCACGCCCACCGGGTCGATGGCCAACCTGCTGGCCGTGCGGTCTCTGGCCGATCGGGGCCAGGAGGTGCTCTGCGAGTCCTCCGCGCACATCGCGCGCGCAGAGCTGGGCGCTCACGCGGCGTACACCGGCGTCACGATGCGCACCTGGACCCATCCCCGCGGCCAGGTCGACCTGGCCGCCCTGAGGGCGCTGTTCGCGCCGGACACGGGGCCGTTCTTCGTGCGTACGGCGGCCGTGTCGGTCGAGAACACCCACAACTTCGCCGGGGGCGCCGTCCTGCCGCTGGCCGACCTCCAGTCGCTGCGGGAGTGGGCGGACGGCGTCGGCACGCGCGTCCACCTGGATGGCGCCCGGATCTGGAACGCCCACGTCGCCACCGGCCTCCCGCTGCGGGAGTACGCCGCCGTCGCCGACGCCATGGCGGTCTGCCTGTCCAAGGGGCTCGGCGCCCCTGTGGGCTCCCTGGTCCTGGGGCCGGCCGACGCCATCGCCGAGGCCCGGGTCTGGCGCAAGCGGATGGGCGGCGGCATGCGCCAGGTCGGTGTCCTCGCCGCGGCCGGCCTGCACGCGCTGGACCACCACGTGGAGCGGCTGGCCGACGACCACGCGCACGCCCGCCTGCTCGCCGAGGCCTGCGGGGTCGACCCGGCAACCGTCGACACCAACATCGTGGTCGTCGAGCGGGCCGACGCCACCGCGTTCGTGGCAGCCGCGCGAGCAGGGCGTGCTGGTCGCGACGGTGGGGCCGACGACGGTGCGGCTGGTCACGCACCTGGACGTCAGCGAAGCGGACGCCCGGACGGCGGCGTCCGTGCTCGCCGCGCTCTGAGGAGCGCGGTTCTCCACGGAGGCGGTACCCCGAGCTGGGGGCCGGCCGGGTCAGCTGGTCCGGCCGAGGACGGTGAGCTCGCTGATGGCGGTGAAGTTCCGGCCGAGCCGACCTGGCTTCGGCGGCGTCACCTCGACCAGCCGGAGCTCGACGGTGCAGGTGACGAGGGTGCGTCGAGGGTCAGGCGCTGCATGCGCGGGCGCATCCGCAGCGACTGGGCCACCGTGGTGCCGTCGTCGAAGACCCAGTCGACGCGGGCGACCCGGCGGTTGCGGAGGTACCAGCTCACCTGATGGCCCTGTGCGTCGCGCACGGTCTTGGCGTAGCCGTTCACCAGCCCGACCCGGACCACCTCCGCGGGGCGCCGGGGTCGATGGTGAGGCTCTGGCCGGTGCCGTCGCCGGGCATCCGCCAGGTGGTGGTGAGGTCGCCGTCGGCCAGGTTGGCCGCGGTGTAGTCGGTGGGCTGGCCGGCGAGGTCTGGTTCGGGGCGGCGGTGGCCGGCACCCGGATCGTCGCGTCCCCGATGAGTGGTCGCGGCCGGCCGCTGAACGCCGTCGGCGTGGCGTCGGTCGGGGCGGCGCCGCCCGGCGAGCTGCCCGCCCCCGCGCTCGCGTCGGAGCCGGAGGTCGCGTCCTCGGAGCCGTTCAGCGCGAGGTACGTCGCCACCAGGGCCGCCACGAGGAGCGCGGCCGCGAGCGCCACCCACCACCACACGGGGATGCCCGTCGGCTCGCTGCCGGCGGCCTCCGGCTCGGCCGGCGGGGGGAGTACGGCGGGCGGCGCGCCGGCGGGCGCGACCTCGGTCGCCGCCTCCCCCTCGAGGAGTGCCGGCGCGACCGCCGAGCGCGTCGCTTCGACCACGTCATCGCCGGCGACCCGGGCGCTGGGCGGGAGCTCGTCGGCGTACAGCGGGAACCGTGCCCGCGAGGGCGCCTCGGGGAGCTCGGGGGGCGGGGGCGGGGGCGAGGTGCGCCGGGCGGCGGCGACCGCGGGCCGTTCGGCGGTGTCGGTGGGTCGGCGCTGGCCCAGCGGGGAGTCGACGGAGGACTCGACCGAGGACTCGACGGACGACGTGGCCGAGGACTCGATGGGGGACTCGACGGAGGACGGGGCGAGGACGCCGGCCGGCGCGGCCGTGGCGCTCACCGCGTCGGCCGCGGCGCCGTCTGCCGGCACCGGCTGACCGCAGGTGAAGCAGAAGCGGCCACCGTCCAGCTCGTGGCCGCACGAGGTGCAGTAGCGCACCACCCGCCTCCCTTCGCCCGTCACGTCGACTCGGACCTGCACCAGGGTAGGTGACGGGCGCCGCGGATCGCAGATCAGCGCGTGCGGGCCAGGTCGGCGGCGTCGGCGCGCCCGACCGCCGGAGGCAGCCGGCGGACCGCCTGGGCGAGCTCGCGCAGCTCCCCGCCGAGCATCGCCTGCGGGCCGTCGACCAGCGCCGTCTCGGGCGAGGGGTGCACGTCCACGATGATCCCGTCGGCCCCGACGGCGATGGCGGCGCGGGACAGCGGGAGCACGAGGTCCTTGCGGCCGGCCGCGTGGGAGGGATCGACGATCACGGGCAGGTGGCTGGTGGCTTGGACGACCGGCACCGCGGAGATGTCGAGGGTGTTGCGGGTGGCGGGCTCGAAGGTGCGGATGCCCCGCTCGCAGAGCACGATGTCGAGGTTGCCCCGCTGGGCGATGTACTCCGCCGCCATCAGCCACTCCTCGATGGTCGCGGTCATGCCGCGCTTGAGCAGCACCGGCTTGCCTGCCTGACCGACGGCCTGCAACAGCCCGAAGTTGGCCATGTTGCGGGTGCCGACCTGGAGCATGTCGGCGTGCTCGGCGACGACGGCCACGTCGCGGGCGTCGACCACCTCGGTGACGACCGGGAGGACGGTGACGTCACGGGCCTCGGCGAGGATCTCCAGCCCGGCGACGCCGAGGCCCTGGAAGGCGTACGGCGACGTCCGCGGCTTGTAGGCGCCCCCGCGCAGGATGGTGGCGCCGGCTGCCTTCGCCATCTGGGCCGCCTCGAGGGTCTGCTCGCGGCTCTCCACGGCGCAGGGCCCGGCCAGGAAGGTGAAGCTCTGCGGGCCGATGGGCACCTGTCGGTCGCGCCCGACCCACACCGTGGACCGCTCGGCGTGGTGCTGCCGGGACACCAGCTTGTAGGGGTCGGAGATCCGGTGCACGTCGGCGACCCCGGGGAGCGTGCGCAGGTTGAGGTGGTGGAAGGAGTCGATGTCGCCGACCAGGCCGATGATGGTGCGCACGACCCCCTTGGAGACGAACGCCTCCCCGCCGACTTCCTCGACGCGCGCGACGACGTGCGCGACGTCCTCGTCGGTGGCGCCGGGGGACATGACGACGACCATGGTGCTTCCTTTCGAGCAGAGGCCCGGGGCGAGGGGGCGGTGCGGCCCGCCGCGGGGTCGGGCGCGTGGGTGGAACCTAGCCCACCGGCAGTCGGCGTACGCCGCGGTGCCAGCATGCGGCCGCTCTCACACGGTGAGGTGGGTGACCTCGCCCTCGACCCGACGTCGGGGCAGCAGCTCGACGAGCAGCATCGCGGCCAGCACGAGCCCGCCGCCGAGGCTCATCCGCAGGGTCAGCGACTCGCCGCCGAGCAGCACGGCGAAGAACGCCGCGAAGACCGGCTCCATCGTCATGATGATCGCGGTCCGGGTGGGGGACAGGTGCGCCTGCGCCCAGGTCTGCCCGAGCATCGCGAGCGCCCCGGCGACGACCGCCATGTAGAGCAGCGAGGCCCAGTCGGCCGGGGTGGGGGGCAGGACGACGCCGTCGGGCGCCGTCGCGACCAGGCAGACCACCGCGACCATGATGATCTGCAGGATCGACATGCCGATGGCCTCCTCGGGGCGCGACCAGGCCCCGAGCCCGACGATGTGCAGGGCGTAGAGCAGGGCCGCCACGAAGATCAGCGCCTCGCCGTACCCGACGGAGAAGCCGTCGAGGGTGAGGACCCCGAGGCCGGCCGTGGCCAGGCCCACCGCCAGCCAGGTCATCCGGGAGATGCGGTGGTGCAGCAGCAGCGCCGCGAACAGCGGCGTCGCGACGACGTACATCCCGGTGATGAAGCCGGACACGCTGGCCGGGGTCTCGGCGAGCCCGGCGGTCTGCAGGATCTGCGCGACGCCGTACAGCCCGCCCAGCACCAGCGCGTGTCGCCGGGAGTCGCGGGAGAGCCGCCTCAGGGTGCGCGGGGCGACGGCGACCATGGCGACGGAGGCGACCGTGAAGCGCACCGCGAGGAAGTCCAGCGTGGGCACTCGCTCCAACAGGTCCTTGATCAGGAAGAAGGTCGACCCCCAGCTGGCGGTGACGCCGAGCAGGGCGAGGGTGCCGAGCAGGGCGGTGCGGCGCTCGCTCACGACCCGGCCTCCCCGGCCGCGATGCGCAGCCGCTTGAGCAGCGCGAGGTCGGCGTTGCCGGGCTCGCGAGAGCCCGGTGTCTCCAGGATGAACGGCACGCCGTCGGTCGCCGGGTGGGCG
>JAWKJR010000015.1:0-80661 GCA_041393675.1 Nocardioides sp.
CGGACTCCGCCCAGTCGCTGGCCAGCAGCAGGTCGAGGCTGGCCAGGGCGACCGAGCACGCGAGGGGGTTGCCCATGAACGTGGGTCCGTGCATGAGGACGCCGGACTCCGACCTCGCCAGGCCCTCGGCGACCGCCGTCGTGCACAGCGCCGCGGCCAGGCTCAGGTACCCACCGGTGAGCGCCTTCCCCAGGCAGAGGATGTCCGGCGTCACGCGGGCGGCGTCGGCGGCGAAGAGCGTCCCGGTGCGGCCGAAGCCCGTCGCGATCTCGTCGAGCACCAGCAACAGCCCGTGCTCGTCCGCCACCTCGCGCATGACCTGGACGCACGCGGGCGGGTAGGCGTGCATTCCGCCCGCTCCCTGCAGCACCGGCTCGACGACGATGGCCGCCAGGGTCGACGCGTGCGCCGCGGCCAGCGCGCGGAACTCCGTCGCCCACGCCTCGAGCTGGGCGACGTCGGCCGGGGGCCGGGGCGCGAAGACGTGGGAGGGCAGCACGTGGGCGAACATCGAGTGCATGCCGCCGATCGGGTCGCAGACGCTCATGGCGCCGAAGGTGTCTCCGTGGTACCCGCCACGCACGGTCAGCAGCCGGGTGCGCTCCGGTCGACCCAGCCCGCGGTGGTACTGCAGGACCATCTTAAGGGCCACCTCGACGCTCACCGAGCCCGAGTCGGCCAGGAAGACGTGGTCGAGGCCCTGCGGGGTGATCTCGACCAGCCGCTCGCCCAGTCGCACCGCGGGCTCGTGGGTCAGCCCCCCGAACATCACATGGGAGAAGTCCTCGAGCTGCGCGCGGACGGCGGCGTCCAGCACCGGGTGCCGGTAGCCGTGGATCGCCGCCCACCACGACGACATCGCGTCGACGACCTCGCGGCCGTCGCCCAGCCGCAGCCGGACGCCGTCCGCGCCGACGACCAGCCGAGCGGGCGTCGGATCGGTCATCGAGGTGTAGGGGTGCCACAGATGAGCGCGGTCGTACGCCAGCAGCCCCGCCTCGTCGCGGGTGGATGTCATGACGCGGGCAGTCTAGGTCGCCCCGCGCCTCTCGGTGCCATGCGTCCGGTGCTCAGTCGCCGGGAGCCCGCAACCAGGCGAGCGCCACGAGCAGCTCGACGGCGCCGAGTCCCGCGATCACCGGTTGCAGGAAGAGAAGCGACGGAGCACGAGCAGCTGGACGACGATCCAGCCGACGAGTGCCGCGCCGAGCAGCGCGGAGCCGAGTGCAGCCCGGGGGTGGTCGCGCAGAACCAGCCAGAGTCCGATCGCCTGTGGCAGGGGCGACGGTGGCGAGCAGTGCGGCGTCGGGCAGCGTCCAGGAGTCGAAGGGCGTGCGGGACAGCCAGTCGTCGGGCATGCCCATGCCGTTGCGCAGCAGCCCGAGGCCGCCGTACACCGCGTTGGCGACGACGAGGCCGAACAGCACGCCGAGCGTCCAGCGGGCCAGCGCCGGCGGCTGACGGTACGCGCGGGCGTGGGGTGGCTGAGGGCCATCCGGGCCTCCTCGAGGCGGTGGTCGCGAGACCGCGACCGACGGCCGAGTCTGTGTGGCCGACCCCGCCGGAGCGCTAGGACGCCGGACCCGTCCCTCGGCGTACGGAGCCGGACGACCGCCGCGGGCTGGTCGCAGCCCTGCTCGCATCCCGGGACCACCGGCCCCATCAGCCCGGTCCCGAGCAGCACCGCCGCGACCAGGTTGACCGCGCCGTAGACGCCGAAGGTGCCGATCGAGACGCCCCAGGCGGTGCGCTCCCAGCCCTGACGGTGAACGTCGTTGGCGATGAGCGCGGGCAGCATCACGGTCATCACGGTCAGCCCCCGAGCCGGCTCCCACAGGCCGTCGGTCACGTATCTCGCCACCAGCTCGACAGTCCACCCGATCAGTGCGCCGAACAGCACCATGACCGACAGCTTGCGCCGCCCGAAGAGCATCAGCCGCGGCATGATCAGCTTCACCACGATGAGCCAGGTCAGGAAGGTCACCCCGACGAGGTAGGCGACGTCCCACCAGCGGGGCAGCATGAAGGCGACGTACGCCGCGGTGATGAAGCCCCCGGACCGGATGCCCACCTTGGCGAAGGTCACCATGCCGATGAGGACGCTCGCCGCGACGGCGATGAGGATCAACCGCCGGTCGTAGCCCAAGATGGGCGACAGCAGCTGGGGTGGGGCGACGTCCGCGCCGGCGAGCGGCAGGACCATCACATACACGTAGAGGAACGTGGCCAGGATCGCGGTGGTGGCGGCGATGGCCATGACCGTCCGGTCCGGCCCCTGCCGGGTCATGTCGTGGGCGATGATGCCGGGCACGAGGAAGCCGATGGTGCTGACCGTGAGGTCCCACGGCGTCAACTGGGTGAGGCCGAGCCGCACCAGGAAGACCGCCCCCACGAGGGTGAGCCCGACGAGCACCTCCACCTCGAACTTGCGCCGGCCGTACAGGATCCGCTGCCGGGTGATCACCTTCTCCACGATGAGGTGGGTCGCGAACCCGGCCAGGACGGTCAGCGTGACGGTGAGGGGGGCCTGGAGGCCCAGCGCGAGGTAGGCCGGCACGATGGCGCCGCCGGTGGTGAGGTGCAGCCGCTCGTAGAACAGCATCGACACGATCACGCCCATCACGAGCGTGACTCGGACGACATCAGGGGAGTAGAGGTAGGCGTTCACGGGACCTCGCTGACCTCGGCGGTCGGCTGCGGCCCCATCCGCCGGGCGGCGGCCCAGCGCAGTCGTCGCTGCGACTCCGGCTGGCGCTCGGGGTCGACCGAGTCGGCAAGCTCGTCGACCGCCTCGTCGCCGGCCAGGTGGGCGAAGTGCTCCAGCAGGTGCTCGGCCTGGTCGGTGTGGATGTTGACCATGCCGATGAGCACACCGCGCTCGCCGGGGATGAGAGAGGCGATGGTGTCCAGGATCTGATCGAGACTGGGCTGCACAGTGTCTCCCAGCCGGTGCACCCGGCTGCGGTCGCCGCCGCCGTCGACGATGAGCTTCTCGACGGTGTCCTCGTAGGCACCGAAGAGCAGGACGTGGTCCAGGAACGGCTGAAGCTCCGAGCCGGCCATGTGCCCGAACAGCTCAGCCCGCCGCCCCCGGTCCCTGCGGTTGTTCAGGATGCCGAGGACCGTGGCGTCGTCGGGCCACTGCGCCTGCAGCGTCTGGAGCGTCATCACGACGCTCTCCCGGTCGTTGGCGGCGAACATCGGGACCCACAGCACCTGCTTGCCGCGGATGTCGTAGGTGCGCAGCCGGACCACGCCGATGTCGGGCACGCTCTTCCACATGCCGCGGATGGCGGCCTCGCGCGAGATGCCGAGGATCTCGGCCATGGTGAGGCCGATGGCGACGTTCTCCTTGAACTGGAGGTAGTCGAAGCCCTTCATGTCCGCGTCGGAGACGAGCGCCGGGTCGGCGTAGACGAGCGTGCTGCCGCGCGCGAGGGCATGCTGCTCCAGCCGGTCGCGCAGCTCGGGACGGTCCTCGGCGGTGATCAGCACCCCGCCGCGAGGGGTGGTCAGGGCGAGTGAGTCGGCGATCTCCTCCAGGGTCTCGCCCATCCTCCTGATGGTCCTCTCCCGGACGTTCGTGATCACCGTGATGTCAGGTGGACGATGTAGTCCTGGGAGTACTCCTGGTAGATCGGGCGCACCGCCATGCACTCGATCACCAACGCCTCCACGCCGTCGGCGACGTGTTCCTTGACGATATGATCTGCTGTTGATGGTGGCCGCGCCCAGGCGCTTGATCGGCTGTTCCTCGCCCAGGGCGCCGATCACGCGCGCCGCTGCTACCGGTCGTCTTTGGCGACGGTGACGAAGCCACCTCGCGCAGGACGGCGGCGACCAGGCGGGTCACGGTGCTCTTCCGCAGATGCCGTTGACGTGCACCCGGACGTCCAGCTGCTCCAGCCGCTTCTTGTGCTGGCGCACCGTCGACGCCAGATGGCGATGAGGGTCAGGGTCACGATCCACGGAGCGCGATGCTGACGACCGCTCCGGCCACGTCAGACCGCCTCGATCAGCCAGAGTAAGGCAGGTGCGCCAGCGGTTTCGACCGCGGGAAGGGCGATGGCCACCTCGGCGTCGGAACGACCACTGCCGCGCCCGGCGAGATTCGCCGACACGGCGAAAAGGCCAGTCGGCCGCCTCGCCACGGAGCGTCGACCGCGCACTTCATGGTCAGCGAACGTGGCCTGCCGAGCCGACATCAGTGCCGACTCGAGCACGTCGCGGGCGGCGCCGGCGGTGGTCTCGGGAAGGATCGCGCCGAACCGGCCGCACCGTCGGCATTGCACGATGTCGGTGACGCGCAGCTCGGTCTCCAGGCTGCGTGCGACGGCGCGTCGAGCCCGGCGCGCCGCCTCCAGGCCGAGCTGGTCGTCGTGGAGCTTGATCTCGATCGCGGCGATGGTGAGCGGGCGGTCGTGCAGCTCGGCGCGCACGCGCTCCTGCTCCAGCGCGCCGTCTCGGCGTCGGCTAGAGGTCATCATCCCCGATCCGAGCGGGGACCGTCTCCAGAGGCTGGCTGCTGCGCCGCTCGGCGATGCGTCGACCGCGGCGGATCCGGTCGGCGGCCGAGCCCGCGGAGATGCCCAGCAGCCAGAAGCAGTGCGAACGTCGTGGCCTGGACGACGAACGCGACCGGGTGGGCGTCGGGGAGGTACTGGTGCAGCGCGGTGAGCGCTGCGGCGGCCACCAGGCCCGGGATGAGGCCCCGAACGCGTCCAGCAGGGTAGCCGCGGCGAAGACGACGCCCGTGACCCCCACGGTCGCCCCGCGACTTGGGCGGACCCGTCACCGGCGACCGCTGCGAGCACGCCGAGCAGGGCAGGCAAGCAGCGGTGGAGACGAGGGCCGCGTGCGTGTGGTCAGTCATCAGTCGACGCCACACCGCGCTCACCTCCCTTGAACGCCACGGCCAGCAGAAGGGACGAGGAGGAAGGCGGGCAGCCCGGCGACGCCGTGCAGGAGGACTCGTCCACGGCGATCCTCGCCTCCTGTCTCGCCCTGTCTCAGCCGGTCGGCATGCGTACCCGCCGGGAGGCAGGCAGCACAAAGCAGGGGTTGCTCGAGTACGAGACGGGCCCCACACGCGCGTTTCGTGATGCGGCCACCGCAGCCGTTCTTGCTCGCTACGCTGGCCTCCACACGTCACGGTAGCGGTCTGGACGGGAGGAATCGTGCCGAGAGCTGGGGATTTTCTGGGTCTCCTGGTGGCGCTGTTCCTCGTCGTCAGAGCTGCTCTGGCACACCGCTGCAGCGGGGGCGGAAACCGCCGGTCACCCGCTGCGGTTGCGGTGGTCGACGTGACGTCGGGCGTCGCGGTCGACGACGCGGTGATGTTGCGCTGGACGCCTCGGGGCAGCAGGTGGGCGCGCTGCCGGTGGACCGAGGGCCGGGTCGACCTGTCGGTATCCAGCCCGCGGCTGCTGCGCGTCGAGGCCGTCGACTGCTCCACGCCTCGCGATCGGGCCCGCCGACTCCCTCACGGTGCCGCTGGCCCCGGACGGCGGCAGCTCCGTGAGCGTCGGCTGGCCGGCGAGGCGAAGCATGGACGCGACGGTCACCGCCGCCGGACGTGCCGCCCCGACCGACGGGCCCAGGCGGGGTTGCGGTCAGCGGCGAGCAGCAGCTGCTCGCCGCTGCGGCGCCGTGCTGGGCCGACCGACTGACTGCCTGACCTGGACCGCCTGGTCGAGGATCCGGCGCCGCGGTGCTGAGCGCGGGCGCGAATACGAAGCTGGACCATTCCGAGTCTCCCGACGAGGACCGCGGTGGCGCTGGCGGGCCGGCGTGGACGTCGTGAACCTCGCCAACAACACGTCAGCGACGCGTTGGGCGGCCTGGCGCGCGGCCGCGTTGGAGGCTCTCGACCGGGCCGGCGTCGCGCACGCCGGTGCCGGGCCCACGGTGGACGCCGCGTGGGCCCCGGCGTACGTCGCGTCGGGCGGGCGGACGATCGCCTTCCTGGGGTGTACGACGCTGACGGTGAAGCGTTCACGGTGCCTTCGTGCGCCCCGGCCGACCAGGGTGGCGCCGCTGCGGTGTGCGGCCGCTCGGCTCGAGCGGGAGGTGACCGCGGCGGCCTCGCACGCGACGCGTCGATCGTCTCATCAAGGCGAAGCCGGCGGCCAGCCCGCGGCCCGGCCGACCTCGCCGCCCCAGCGCGGGTCCGCGAGCTCGCCGCGGTCGCCGCCCGGGCCAGGGCGGCGTGGTGGTCGGGGGCATGCCGAGGTCCTCCGTGACGTCCGCGCGGTGGCAGGTGTGCCGTTCGTGCAGAGCACCGGACCGCTGCTCCAGCGGGACCGAGAGCTGGCGCTCCGGCTGGGTGCGCTGGTCACGGTCTCGGTGGCGGATGACCACGTCCGCAGCATCCTGCTCGGCGGTGGCGCTGATCGAGGGCCGCGGCTTTACGTCAAAGCACGCGGCACCGCCGACGTGGTGGCCCGCGCCCTGGCCGGCTCCTCGGCGGCCTGCTGTCGGGTAGGGACAGACGGCCTTCTGGCCGGCGGCTCGGCCGGGCAGCGAGAGCGACGATCGTCGCGGAGCGAGCGCTCAGGCGAGCGCTCGGCGTCGGCTGGTGGCCGGCCCCGCGGCCGCAGGACGCGCACGCGTGGGCCAGGACCTGCTCTGGGGCACCGGGTCGATGGAGGATCTCGAGACCGACCCGGCGACCAACGGTTCGACTCTGGGACCTCGGCAAGTACGTCACCACCTCGATGGAGGCAGGCTGCCACGGTGTCAGGGCATGCGGCTACGACGGGGGCCGCTCAGCGAGCGTGACGTGGTGATCTGGCGTACCGCCGTCAATTGCCGGGTACGCAGCTCACCTCACGGCGAACGTGCTGATGGCCTCGAGGCGCCTCGCTCGGTGCGGTGGTACCGCACGCTGGACAACCGGCGCAGCGCCGGCGCTGCTGCCTCGGTGGTGATCGACCCGAAGCGGCTCCGGCCGGCCCTGTGCCCCGGTGCGGCTGGATCTCGTAGTCCCCGAAGGCATGGTGGCGCCCGGCCGGCGTCCGGCTGTCGCCTCGGCACGACGTGAACCTCGCCGCCGAGCTGCGGGTGGACGACGTCCAGCACTCATCGCCTGGGATGACGGCCGGCTCCCCGACCGTCGGGCCGACACGATCGAGCACCTCGCCGATGGCGCGGTGAGTGTACGCCGCGACGGGTCGGGCCGCTGTGAGGCCCGGTGACCGGGCGAACCGGTCAGCCCTAGGATGGCGCGCGTGACGGACATCCTCCAGCGTGCCCGCCTGACGGTGCTCGACAGCAGCCTCGGTCTCGGCTACGACGAGCTGCTCGAGGTGCTGCGACTGCCCGATGAGCGCGTCCCGGAGCTGCTCGAGCTGGCCCACGCCGTGCGGATGGCGCACTGCGGGCCCGACGTCGAGGTCGAGGGCATCGTCTCCCTCAAGACCGGGGGCTGCCCGGAGGACTGCCACTTCTGCTCGCAGTCCGGGCAGTTCACCTCTCCGGTGCGCTCGGTCTGGCTCGACATCCCCCAGCTGGTGAAGGCGGCGGAGGAGACTGCCGCCACGGGGGCCACCGAGTTCTGCATCGTCGCCGCCGTGCGTGGCCCCGACGAGCGGCTGATGACGCAAGTGCGCGACGGCGTCCGTGCCATCCACGAGGCGGTCGAGATCAATGTGGCCGCCTCCCTCGGCATGCTCACCCAGGGCCAGGTCGACGACCTCAAGGCCATGGGCATCCATCGCTACAACCACAACCTCGAGGCCGCTCGCTCCTACTTCCCAGACGTCGTCACGACGCACTCCTGGGAGGAGCGCTGGGAGACCTGCCAGATGGTCAAGGACTCCGGCATGGAGCTGTGCTGCGGGGGCCTGATCGGCATGGGCGAGACGCTCGAGCAACGGGCCGAGCTGGCGGCCCAGCTGGCCGAGCTCGACCCGCACGAGGTGCCGCTCAACTTCCTCAACCCCCGGCCCGGAACCCCGTTCGGCGACCTCCCGGTCATGTCGTCGGCCGATGCCCTACGCGCCATCGCAGCCTTCCGGCTGGCGATGCCGCGCACCCTGCTGCGCTACGCCGGCGGGCGGGAGCTGACACTCGGTGACCTCGGCACCCGGGACGGGCTGCTCGGCGGCATCAACGCCGTCATCGTCGGCAACTACCTCACGACGCTGGGTCGCGACCCCGACGAGGACCTCGCGCTGCTCGCGGAGCTAAGGATGCCGATCAAGGAGCTGGCGAAGACGCTGTGAGCGCCGACCCCGCCTCCGGCACCGACGCCGTCACGGCGGCGTACTGCGGCCGTTGCGGCGAGGCCGCCACGACGGGCGACCACAGCCGGTGCGAGTCGCTGCTGCGGCTGGAGCCGCCGCGATTCTGCCCGGCGTGCCGTCGACGGATGAAGGTCCAGGTCACGCCGCGTGGGTGGGCGGCCGACTGCGTCGAGCACGGCCCGCTGCGCGGCTGAGTTGCGCGCGCTCAGCCGGCGAGTGCGGCCTCGATGTCGCCGACCAGCTTGGCCGGCTCGGTGGTGGGGGCGTACCGCTTGAGCACCTGGCCGTCGCGGCCGACGAGGAACTTGGTGAAGTTCCACTTGATCGTGTCGCCGAGCAGGCCGCCCTTCTCCTCGCGCAGCCACTGCCACAGCGGGTGGGCCCCGTCGCCGTTGACCTCGACCTTGCTGAACATCGGGAAGGTCACGCCGTAGTTGCGCTGGCAGAAGGCGCCGATCTCCGCCTCGGTGCCGGGCTCTTGACCCCCGAACTGGTCGCACGGGAAGCCGAGCACCACCAGCCCGCGGTCCCGGTAGGTCTGCCAGAGCTCCTCCAGCCCGGCGTACTGGGGGGTGAAGCCGCACTGGCTGGCGGTGTTCACGACCAGCGCGACCTGGCCGGCGTACGCCGACAGCTCCTGGGGCGCACCGTCCAGGGTCGTGGCGGCGAAGTCGGTGAGGGCGGTCATGGTTGCTCCATTCCGGTGGGGACTCGGATGCGATCGGCGGGGCTCGACGACGACAACCCCAGTGCGGGCGTGCTCATTCCGTGAGGTCGACCACGAGTCCCGCCAGCTCCGCGAGGGTGACCGCCCCCGCCAGGTCGATGTGCGCGCCCGACAGCCTGGCCCCGGACAGGTCCGCGCCCGCCAGGCCGGCGCCGCGCAGGTCGGCCCCGGTGAGGTTCGCTCTCGCAGCTGGCTGCCGTCCAGCCGGGTGCCGCGCAGCGAGCAGCCCGACAGGTCGGACAGGGACAGGTCCGCGTCGCGCAGGTCGAGTCCGGCCAGCCTGACTCCGGCCAGGCTCGCCCCGCGTGCGGTCACGCCCTGCCAGGTGCCGCCCGTCACGGCCAGCGGCCGGAGTGTGCAGTCGGTGAACGTCGACCCCACCAGCTTGCAGCCGTCCAGCTCGGCGTCGAAGAAGCTGGTGTGGGCCAGGTCGCAGGCGACGAACGCGGTGGTCTCGAGTCGGGTGGCGTTGAGCCGGCACCGCTCGAAGCGGCACTGCTCGAACGTCGTGTGCCGCAAGACGGCCTCGGTGAGGTCGACATCGATGAACGTGCAGTCGCGGAAGGTGCGGCCGACCCACTCCTCGCCATACCAGTCGTCGCGCTCGAAGCGGGTCCCCTCGACGACGTCGGGCTGGCCCTCAGCCATCGATCGTGCCGCCGGCACGCCAGTAGACACCGGCCTCGCGGTCCAGGAAGCCTTCGTCGACCAGGTAGCGACGCAGGGCCGCGACGTCGGGATGGAAGCGTCGGAGGTGCTCGTTCACCTCGGCCTCCGGGTAGGTGCGACCGGGCTCGAATGCCTGCGCCAGGTGGTCGAGCACGACCAACCGCTTGGCGTGTCGGGTCGGGATCGTGTGCAGACTGCCGTCCGCGGCGAGGAAGCTCGCCAGCACCTGGGCGTGGGCCCTGCCGCTCATCGGGGCGAGCGTCCCCGCGGCGTGCGCCACGAGCCGGCCCGGATAGCGCCGACGACCAGCCCGCCGAGACCTCCCAGCATGCCGGCGGGGACGCCGATCTCGAGGACGGCGAACCACGCGGTCGGCGGGTAGGCCACGAGGCCGACGACCAGCCCCACCACGCCCCCGACCGCACCCAGGACGAGCGCTCCGACGATCATCGAGCGCGAGGGCTCCGGGAGCTCGGACACGGCGGTGGACAGACCCATGACGCCCAGTGTGCGAGCCGGAGCGGGGAGGCAACCGGGCGCGCTCACAGCCGGCTCGTGGACGGCCCGTCGTCGAGCAGCGCGCGGCAGGCTGCCAGGAGCCGGGCACGCAGCGGCGCCGCCCGGTCGGCGAACGCGCGCTGGGCGGCGGCGTACTCCTGCCTGCCCTCCGGTGTCTCGATGGGAACGGGAGTCCAGGGGTCGCCGGTGGGGTCGAGGGTGAGCCCGCTGAGGTCGTACGGCGCCGCGCGCATGTCGAGGATGCGCACCTCCCAGGCCAGCTCGAACGCGTCTGCGACGAGCTCGGAGCAGACGAGCGGGGTGAGCCGGAAGGCGTGCTTGTACAGATCCATGGTCGCGTGCAGGCAGCCTGGCTGCTCGAACGCCGGCCGGTCGTCGTGGCCGGGCCGGAGCGTGTTGAGGGGGCGCCGGCTGGGTGAAGAACCTGAAGGCGTCGAAGTGCGAGCAGGCGATCCGGCCGGCCTCCACGACGGCGTCGGTACCCGCCCCGCCGAGCCGCAGCGGCCAGGCGTGGTGCCGGCCGCGGCTCTCGGGCAGCCGGTAGACCATCGCCCACTCGTGCAGCCCCAGGCAGCCGAAGCTCGGTGGTCGCCTCGCGGTGGCCGCCAGCAGCTCGTGGATCTGGGTCACCAGGGGGCGCTGGGAGCGCGCGTAGGCGGCGGTGACGGCCACGCTGCCGTCCGGTCCGCGGGCGTAGCCCTTGCCGGAGGCGTAGGCGGCCGCCGCCTCGCCCGCCAGGGCCGTGCCGTAGCCGGGGTGCCAACGGGTGAGCTGGGCCGGGCGCTGGGAGTAGTAGTCGAAGAGGAAGTCGTGGACCGGGTGCGGCACGCGCGCGCCGGCGCGCGAGGTGCGGCTCGACGTACGGCGCCAGCCGGGCGGCGTGCTCGTCCTGACGGCGTCGCCACGCCTCCTCGCTCAGCACCATCACCACCACGACGGCGATGGTAGGCGCCGCCAGAGGACTCCGCGGGTTGAGGAGCCGCCGGAGGCGGCGTCTCGAAACCAGCCGCCGAAGCGCATTCCGAGCCGCTCGCTAGGCTCTCCTCGTGCGCATCGCGAGGTTCACCACGGGCGACGACCCGCAGTTCGGCGTGGTCATGGGCGAGCTGGACGAGTTCGGCCAGCCGGCGACGGACACCGTGCTTGCGGTGCTGTCCGGCGACCCGCTGTACCTCGGTGTGGAGCCGACCGGCGAGGAGATCGCGTGGGTGGAGGTCCGGCTGCTCGCGCCGGTCATCCCGCGCAGCAAGATCATCGCGATCGGCAAGAACTACGCCGACCACGCGGCCGAGATGGGCGGCGAGGTCCCGGCCGAGCCGATGATCTTCATGAAGCCGAACACCGCCGTCATCGGCCCGGGCGACCCGATCTTCTACCCGCGCCAGACCGAGAACCTCCACTACGAGGGCGAGCTGGCGATCGTGATCGGCAGGATCTGTCGGGAAGTCCCGGCCGAGCAGGCCACCGACGTGATCTTCGGCTACACGGTCGCCAACGACGTGACCGCTCGCGACCTCCAGGCCCGCGACGTGCAGTACACCCGGGCCAAGGGCTTCGACTCCTTCTGCCCGCTCGGGCCGTGGGTCGAGACCGACCTTGACCCTCACGACTTCTCGGTCGGCCGCGCCGTGCGGACCCATCTCAACGGCGACCTCAAGCAGGACGGCAGCACCGCCGACCTGGTCTTCGACATCCCCACCCTGGTCGCGCACATCACCAGCGTGATGACGATGCTCCCGGGCGACGTGATCCTCACCGGCACCCCGGCCGGGGTCGGCCCGATGCAGGTCGGGGACGAGGTCGAGGTCTCGATCGAGGGGATCGGCGCCCTCACGAATAGAGTCGCGTCTCGTGACTGACGCAACCTCGCCCCAGGGCAGGACCGAGGGGCCGGTCCGGGTCCGGTTCTGCCCGTCGCCGACCGGCAGCCCGCACGTGGGCCTGGCCCGCACCGCGCTGTTCAACTGGGCCTTCGCCCGGCACCACCAGCGGCACGGCGCGGGGGGCACCTTCGTGTTCCGGATCGAGGACACCGACGCCGCCCGGGACAGCCAGGAGTCCTTCGAGACGCTGCTGGAGGTGATGCGCTGGCTGGGCTTCGACTGGGACGAGGGCCCCGAGGTCGGCGGCCCGCACGCGCCGTACCGGCAGAGCGAGCGGTACCCGATCTACGCCGACGCCGCCCGGCGGCTGCTCGAGGCGGGGCGTGCCTACCACTGCTACTGCTCGACCGAGGAACTGGAGGGCCGCAACGCCCAGGCCCGGGCCGAGGGGCGGCTCCGGGCTACGACGGCCATTGTCGCGACCTCACCGACGACCAGCTCGAGACCTACCACGCCGAGGGGCGGCAGCCGGTGCTCCGCTTCCGGATGCCCGACGAGCCGATCACGTTCGACGACCTGGTGCGCGGTGAGATCACCTTCCAGCCGGAGAACGTCCCCGACTACGCCTTGGTGCGCGCGAACGGCCACCCGCTCTACACGCTGGTCAACCCGGTCGACGACGCGCTGATGGAGATCACCCATGTGCTGCGCGGCGAGGACCTGCTCTCCTCGACGCCCCGGCAGATCGCGCTCTACGACGCGCTCGGCGAGATCGGGGTCGGCACCGGTCGGACGCCGCGGTTCGGGCACCTGCCCTACGTCATGGGCCAGGGGAACAAGAAGCTCTCCAAGCGCGACCCGGAGTCCTCGCTGCTGGGCTACCGGGAGCAGGGCTTCCTGCCCGAGGGGCTGCTCAACTACCTCGCCCTGCTGGGCTGGTCGATCGCCGAGGACCGCGACATCTTCACGATGGCCGAGATGGTCGAGGCGTTCGACATCACCCGGGTCAACCCCAACCCGGCCCGCTTCGACCTGAAGAAGTGCGAGGCCATCAACGGCTCCCACATGCGGCTGCTCTCCGTCGAGGAGATGACCGCCCGCGTCACGCCGTACCTCGCTGACGCCGGGCTGGCCGCGACGCCACCCACGCCGGCGCAGGCGGGCACGCTGGCAGCAGCCATGCCGCTGGTGCACGAGCGGATGAACAAGCTGACCGAGGCCGCCGACATGCTGGGGTTCCTGCTAGTCGACGAGACCGCCTTCGAGCGGGTAGAGCAGGTGGACGACGCCGGGCGCGAGGTCGTGCAGGCGGCGCACGACGCCCTCGCCGCCGTGGCGGAGTGGACCACGCCGGCCATCGAGGCGGCGCTGCGCACCGCCCTGGTCGACGGCCTCGACCTCAAGCCGCGGCTGGCGTTCGGGCCGGTGCGCGTCGCGGTCACCGGCCGACGGGTGAGCCCGCCGCTGTTCGAGTCGCTGGAGCTGCTCGGGCGGGAGCGTTCGCTGGCCCGGCTCACCGGGGCGCTGGCCGGATGACGACCGGTCAGCAGCCACCCGACTGGGTGCCGCCCGGCGAGCCTCCGCCCGCGGGGCCGCCGCCGGGTGCGCTGCCACCACCACCCGGGTACCCCCGCAGCCGTACCCCCGCAGCCGTACCCCAGCAGCCGTACCCCCAGCAGCCGTACCCCCAGCAGCCGTACCCCCAGCAGCCGTACCCGCCGGTGCCCTATCCCTCAGCCCGCGTCGCGCGACCCGTCCTGCCGTCGCCCCCGGAGTACCACCAGCTCCATCGCGGCGGCCGTCGCGGGTGGTGGTGGGCGGTGCTCGGGGCCGTGCTCGTGCCCGTGCTCGGCGTCGGCGTGGTCCCCGCAATCTTCCTGGCCCCCATCGCCGTCTACCGGGCCGCCTCGTCGTCTGGCGGCTCCCTCGACGCGGAGACGCTGATGAAGGCCAGCCCGGCCCTCCTCGCTGCCCTCAACGTGGGGCTGGGCCTGAGCATCCTGCTCGCCATGGGCGCCACCTGGGCCCTGCACGGCCTGAAGCCGGGCTGGGTGTCCTCCGTGGTGCGCCGGCTGCGCTGGCGCTGGCTGGTGGCCTGCCTGGGGCTGTCCGTGCTGGCCCTCGGCGCGATGTTGGCGGTGACCTACCTGCTTCCGCAGCAGGACGCCGGGGACGCCAGCACCCTGAACGCCTTCACCGCCGAGACCCGCAACTACCTCCTGGTCATCCTGCTGCTCACGCCGTTCCAAGCGGCGGGGGAGGAGTACGCCTTCCGCGGCTACCTGACGCAGGCCCTCGGCGGCCTCTTCACCCCCCTCGGCACGGGGGTGAGCCGCGCTGCCGCCGTCGTGCTCCCAGCCCTGCTGTTCGCGCTCGCGCACGGACTGGGGCAGAGCGTGCCGGTCTTCTTCGACCGGCTCGCGTTCGGTCTGGTCGCCGGGTGGCTCGTCATCCGCACGGGCGGGCTCGAGGCCGGGATCGCCATGCACGTGCTCAACAACTTCCTGGCCTACGGGCTCGCGCTGGCGTTCGGCAACATGGACGACGCGCTGAACGCGACCGGTGGCAGTTGGTGGATGATCCCGACCACGCTCACCCAGTCGCTGGTCTATCTGGGTCTGGTCACCTGGCTGGCGCGACGCTGGGGCCTCCAGCGGCGCGCCGACCCCGCGGTTTTGGCCGCCTGAGCGGCGCTTGTGTATCGTTTCCCAGCGGCCCAGCCGGGTCTGCCGCGGCCCTAGCGGCCTGTCGGCTCGCCGGGCGGGGCCGAACCTTTGGGGTATGGTGTAATTGGCAGCACGACTGATTCTGGTTCAGTTAGTCTAGGTTCGAGTCCTAGTACCCCAGCTCGACCGTTCCCGGCGGCCTCTGGCCACCGGGATTTTGTCTGGAACGACGCACTTGGCTAGAGTTCCGCAGGTTGTTGGAGTGCGACCCAAGGATCAGTTCCCCGGTCGAGCTCCGAGGACGAGGCCCCCGTTGTGTAGCGGCCTAGCACGCCGCCCTCTCAAGGCGGTAGCGCCGGTTCGAATCCGGTCGGGGGTACCACGCGTTCAGAGCCGAGAGACCAGACACGGGTGAGCACGAGCAGACCGGGGCTGCGGGCCGATATCCAGGGTCTGCGCGCCGTGGCCGTGCTGACGGTGATCGCCAGCCACGCCTTTGCTCGTCCCGTCACCGGGGGATTCGTGGGCGTCGACGTCTTCTTCGTGATCTCGGGCTTCCTGATCACCCAGCTGCTCGTCCGCGAGGTGGCCGGGACCGGGCGGCTGTCCATCCTGGGCTTCTACGCGCGCCGCGCCCGGAGGATCCTGCCCGCCGCGACGCTGGTCCTGGTCGCGACGGCGATCGCGACCGCGCTGTGGCTCGGCCCGGTCCGAGCGCCGGAGGCGTTGCGAGACACCGTGTGGGCGGCCTTCTTCGCCGCCAACATCCGCTTCGCGCGAAGCGGCACCGACTACTTCGGCCAGGGCCTCCCGCCGTCTCCGGTGCAGCACTACTGGTCGCTGGCCGTGGAGGAGCAGTTCTACCTGGTCTGGCCCCTGGTCATGCTGGTGGTGCTGGTGGCCTTGACCGGGCGGCCCAGGCGCCGGCCCGCCCACGCGCAGCCGCCGTACCGTGAGCTGATGGCGGCGATCGCCGTGCTGTCGGTCGCCAGCCTGGTGTGGTCGGTGCTGCAGACCGCGCACCGGCCGACGGTGGCGTACTTCTCGACCGCCACCCGGGGCTGGGAGCTGGGCCTGGGCGCGCTCGGGGCGCTCTGGCTGGCACGGCGTGCGGCCCGGGACGAGTCCGCTACGCCGACCCGACCAGCGCGGATCGTCGGCGAGCTGGCGGCCGGGCTCGCGCTGGTGGTGATCGTCGTCGTCTGCCTGACCTACGACGCAGCGACGCCGTTCCCCGGCTGGCAGGCGAGCCTGCCCGTGGTCGCGAGCCTGGTGCTCCTCGTGGTCGGCGGGCTGGGTGGTCCGCACACCCTGGTCGACCGAATGCTGAGCCTGCGGCCGTTGCGCACCGTCGGTGACTGGTCCTACTCGCTCTACCTGTGGCACTGGCCGTTGCTGGTGATCCCGGTCCAGTACCTCGGCCGCGAGCTCCGCCCGGTGGAGACGATCGTCGCGCTCCTGGTCACCTTCGTGCTCTCGGGCCTGTCCTACCGCTTCGTCGAGAACCCGTTCCGGTCCGCGGCCTGGCTGCGGAGGCCGGTACGCGCGGTGGCGGTCTATCCGGTGACGGTGGCCCTGGTGGCGGCGGCGGCGGCGGGCGGAAGCGCGGCGGTGGCGGCCTCGGTGCCCCGAGGCACGCCGGCCATCACGCTGGGTGCGGACTGGCGTACGGCGTACCACACCGACGACCAGGCCGAGGCGCTGGTGCGGGCCTCGGTGCAGGCGGCTCGCGAGGGTCATGGGATCCCGGGGGAGCTGCACCCGGCGCTGGCCGACCTGCTGCAGTCGACGGCGGACGTGGGCGACTGTGACTACGAGGACGACTCGGTCCGCCGGCTGTGCCCCAGCGGCGACGTCGGGAGCGATCGCACCCTCGTGGTCATCGGCAACTCCCACGCCCGGCACTGGATCCCGGCGTTCGATCGCCTCGCGAAGGACCTCGGCTACCGCACCTTCTACCTCGTGAAGGTGCAGTGCGTCGGCGCGCTGGTCACCCCGGACGTGGGCACCAGCTCCGAGCCGTTCACCGCCTGCGCGGAATTCCACGACTGGGCGATCGAGCAGATCGGCGAGCTGCACCCCGACCTCGTGGTCGTGTCGACGTCTCCCACCAACCGGGGTGTGTACGACGCACAGGGCCACTACCTGACCAAGCGGCGCGACGTGGCCCGCGTGGTCGGCCAGGGGTACGTCGACCTGCTCACCGCCCTGACACCGCTGGCCGACCGCGTCGCCTTGCTGCTGGACATCCCCTATCTGACCGAGGATCCGGGCACCTGCCTCGGCGCCGCGGATGCCACGCTGGCGTCCTGCCTGCTCGCCGAGACGGCCAACCACCAGGAGGCCGTCGCCGACCAGGCTCGCGCCGCCGAGGAGGCCGGGGTGGAGGCCGTGCCCACTCGGCAGTGGTACTGCGACGGCGCCGCCTGTCCGGCGGTCACGGGCGACCTCGTGCCGTACCGCGACGCCGGGCACATGACCAACGAGTACTCCTCGCACCTGGCGCCGGAGCTCGCGGATCGACTCGGGCTGAGTGCGCGATAGTGCCGAAGCGCCCCGTCCCGCGGTGTCCGATTCCCGCGAGATTGGCCATCGACCATGCGGCAGGATGGTCCGCATGACGAGCCAGGCGATGGACCGGGAGTCGTGCTACGGCGCGGTGAAGTCCCGCGACCGGCGCTTCGACGGGGTCTTCTACACCGCGGTGCACACCACCGGCATCTACTGCCGGCCCTCGTGCCCGGCGCGGACGCCGGCGTACCGGAACGTCACGTTCTTCCCGACGGCGGCGGCCGCGCAGTCCGCGGGCTTCCGGGCCTGCAAGCGCTGCCTGCCTGACGCCACGCCCGGCAGCCCGGACTGGGACGTCGCGGCGGACGTCGCCGGCCGGGCGATGCGGCTGATCGCCGACGGAGTGGTGGACCGGGAGGGAGTCCCGGGGCTCGCACGACGGGTCGGGTACACCCCCCGCCATCTGGGTCGGCTGCTCACCGCCCAGCTGGGCGCAGGTCCGCTGGCCCTGGCGCGTGCCCGCCGTGCCCAGACCGCCCGCGTGCTCATCGAGACCACCGACCTCAGCTATGCCGACATCGCCTTCGCGGCCGGGTTCGCCAGCGTGCGGCAGTTCAACGACACCGTCCGCGAGGTCTACGCCGCCAGTCCCACCGAGCTCCGCGGCCGACGGGGCGGGGCGATGCCCGGTGGCACCGTCGAGCTTCGGCTGGCCGTCCGCACGCCGTTCGCCGGGGGTGCTCTCCTCGGCTTCCTCGCCGCGCGAGCCGTGCCCGGGGTGGAGTCGGTGACGGGGGAGGAGTACGCCCGGACGCTCGACCTGCCGCACGGGCCCGGCCTGGTCCGGGTGCGGTTGCGCGACCTCACCGAGCCGGGCACCACGGCCTTCGTCCGGGCGGCCTTCACGCTCACCGACCCGCGCGACACCGCCGCCGCACTCGAGCGGGTGCGTCGGCTGCTGGACGCCGACTGTGACCCGGTGGCCGTGGGAGACGCGTTCGCCGGCGACCGGGTGCTCGGACCGCTGGTGCGGCGGTGGCCCGGCCTGCGGGTTGCCGGTCAGGTCGACGGGCCCGAGGTGGCGGTGCGCGCGGTGGTCGGGCAGCAGGTGAGCGTGGCCGCCGCCCGGACGGTGCTGGGCCGCCTCGTCGCGGCGTACGGCGCGCCGTTCACCGGCCCCGTCGACGGCCTCACCCATCTCTTCCCTCGTCCCAGCAGGCTGGCCTCGGTTGCTCCCGAGTCGCTGCCCATGCCGCGCGCCCGCGGTCGGGCGCTGGTCGGTCTCGTCCAGGCGCTGGCGACCGGCGCCCTGGCCCTTGACCGCGGGGCGGACCGGGACGACGTGCGGCGCCGACTCCTGGACCTCCCCGGCATCGGCCCGTGGACCGCCGACTACATCGCGATGCGGGCCCTGGGGCACCCCGACGTCTTCCTGCCGACCGACGTCGGCGTCCGCGACGCGCTCACCGGCCTGGGCGCCGATCCCCACAGCGCCGCGACGATCGCCGAGCAGTGGCGACCGTGGCGCTCCTATGCACTCATCCACCTGTGGCAGACCCTGGCTGCCGGACCCGAGGAGACCTGGAGATGTGGACCCTGATGCCCTCGCCCATCGGTGAGCTCAAGATCGTCGAGCACCACGGCGCGATCAGCGCCATCGAGTTCTCGCCGTTCGGTGCCGGCACCGACGGGCGGCCGCGGGGCGAGCGCACCGACGACCTGCCCGTGCTTGCGGCTGCGGTCACCCAGCTGTCCGAGTACTTCGCGGGCGAGCGACGGGAGTTCGACCTGCCCCTCGCGCCTCAGGGCACGGACTTCCAGCAGCGGGTGTGGCAGCAGCTGCGGGAGATCGGCTACGGCGAGACGTCGTCGTACGGCGAGATCGCGCATCGGCTCGGGATGACCAACGCCGCGTCGCGGGCGGTCGGGCTGGCCAACGGCCGCAACCCGATCCCGATCGTGATCCCGTGCCATCGGGTGATCGGTGCCGACGGCTCGCTCACGGGGTACGCCGGTGGGGTCGAGCGGAAGCAGACGCTGCTGGAGCTGGAGCAGGACGCGCTCTTCTGACCGCGCCACGAGTCATGCGGTGCGCGCGGCCCGAGCCCGATGCCGGACCGCTTCCGCGACGCCGTGCGGCGACGCGCCGACCGCGAGGCCGGCACCGGCCGGGATCACCAGCAGCGCGGCGGGCCATGAGTCCCAGGTCGCCGGCAGCCACCAGCAGCCAGGCGGGGAGCGCGGCCAGCCACCACCAGGCCCGTGCGCGCCCTGAGTGCCGCACGGATCCGAGCGAGGTCTCAACCGGTCTGGGCCTCGGGCTCACCCGCAGCGGCGCGACGCAGCGATTCCGAGAGCCGCTCCGCGGCCGCCATCACGGCGGGGGCGTGCATGCGCCCCGGCTGTCGGGAGAGCCGCTCGAGCGGGCCGGACACCGACACGGCGGCGATGACCTTGCCGCTGGGGGAGCGGACCGGGGCGGACACCGACGCGACTCCCTGCTCGCGCTCGCCGACGCTCTGGGCCCAGCCGCGGCGGCGGATGCCGGAGAGGGCGGTGGCGGAGAACGCGGCGTTCTGCAGGCCCCGGTGCATGCGCTCGGGGTCCTCCCAGGCGAGCAGGATCTGGGCTGCGGAGCCGGCGCGCATGGTCAGCTGCGAGCCGACCGGGATCGTGTCGCGCAGCCCGGACGGGCGCTCGGCGGCCGCCACGCACACGCGGTGGTCCCCCTGGCGGCGCCACAGCTGGGCGGACTCCCGGTGATGTCTCGCAGCCGGGCGAGCACCGGCCCGGCGGCCGCGAGGAGGCGGTCCTCGCCGGCCGCGGCGGAGAGTTCGGCGAGCCGCGGGCCGAGCACGAACCGCCCCTGCATGTCGCGGGCGACGAGGCGGTGGTGCTCCAAGGCGACCGCCAGGCGATGCGCGGTCGGTCGGGCCAGCCCGGTGCCCGCGACCAGACCAGCCAGGGTGGCCGGGCCGGCTTCGAGCGCGGCCAGCACGAGGGCGGCCTTGTCGAGGACGCCGACTCCGCTCGAGTTGTCCATATGGCAATACTGCCGTCTCAGATCATGGGATGCAAGTGCTAGCCTGACCGGGTCAGTCCAGCACGACCCGGGAGGATCGCCATGGCGCAGCTGCCAGCAGGGGGTCGCACCCTTGCCGAGAAGGTATGGGACGAGCACGTCGTCCGCAGCGCCGCCGGGGAGCCTGACCTGCTCTACATCGACCTGCACCTGATCCACGAGGTGACCTCCCCGCAGGCGTTCGACGGGCTGCGGCTGGCGGGCCGCGCCGTCCGGCGCCCCGACCTCACCCTCGCCACCGAGGACCACAACGTGCCCACCCTCGACTGGGACCAGCCGATCGCCGACCCGGTGAGCCGCACCCAGGTCGAGACGCTGCGCCGCAACTGCGCCGAGTTCGGCGTCCGGTTGCACCCGCTCGGCGACGTCGAGCAGGGCATCGTCCACGTCGTCGGGCCGCAGCTGGGGCTGACCCAGCCGGGCATGACGATCGTGTGCGGCGACTCCCACACCTCGACCCACGGCGCGTTCGGCGCGCTGGCCTTCGGCATCGGGACCTCCGAGGTGGAGCACGTCCTGGCCACCCAGACCCTGCCGCAGGCCCGCCCCAAGACGATGGCCGTGACGGTCAACGGCAGCCTGCCCGAGGGAGTGACGGCCAAGGACCTGGTGCTCACCCTGATCGCGCACACGGGCACCGGCGGCGGTCAGGGGTACGTCGTGGAGTACCGCGGCCAGGCCATCGAGGAGCTCTCGATGGAGGGCCGGATGACGGTGTGCAACATGTCCATCGAGTGGGGGGCCAAGGCCGGCCTGGTCGCCCCGGACCAGATCACGTTCGACTACCTGCGCGGTCGGCCCGAGGCCCCGCAGGGCGCCGATTGGGACGCCGCTGTCGCACACTGGCGGACGCTTGTGACCGACCCCGACGCGACCTACGACGAGGAGATCGTGCTCGACGCGAGCACGATGACGCCGTTCGTCACCTGGGGCACCAACCCCGGGCAGGGAGTTCCGCTCGGCGGTGTGGTCCCCGGCCCCGGCGACTTCGAGGCGGAGACCGACACGATCGCCGCGGAGAAGGCGCTCGACTACATGGGGCTGACGGCCGGCACCCCCATGCGGGACATCCGGGTCGACACCGTGTTCGTGGGCTCCTGCACCAACGGCCGGATCGAGGATCTGCGCCTGGCCGCCAAGATCCTCCGCGGCCGCAGGGTCGCGCCGGGGACTCGCATGCTGGTGGTGCCGGGGTCGGTGCGGGTGCGACAGCAGGCCATGGCGGAGGGGCTGGACGCCGTCTTCACCGAGGCCGGCGCGCAGTGGCGTGGCGCCGGCTGCTCGATGTGCCTGGGGATGAACCCCGACCAGCTCGCTCCCCAGGAGCGCAGCGCGTCGACCTCGAACCGCAACTTCGAGGGCCGCCAGGGCGCGGGTGGCCGCACCCATCTGGTGTCGGTGCCCGTCGCCGCCGCCACGGCCGTGCGCGGCACGCTGTCCTCGCCCGCCGACCTGGACTGATCAGGAGACCGTCATGGAGAAGTTCAGCTCGCACACCGGCGTCGGGCTCCCCCTGCGGCGCAGCAACGTCGACACCGACCAGATCATCCCCGCCTTCTACCTGAAGCGGGTCACGCGCACGGGCTTCGAGGACGGGCTCTTCGCCGCCTGGCGAGGTGATCCGTCGTTCGTGCTCAACGACCCGGCGTACGCCGGCGCCTCGGTGCTGGTGGCTGGCCCGGACTTCGGCACCGGCTCCTCGCGCGAGCACGCCGTCTGGGCGCTGCAGAACTACGGCTTCCGGGTCGTGATCTCGCCGCGCTTCGCCGACATCTTCCGAGGCAACTCCGGCAAGGCCGGCCTGCTGGCGGCCCAGGTGGACGACAAGGTCGTGCAGCGGCTGTGGGAGCTGCTCGAGAGCGAGCCCGGCACCACGATCACCGTCGACCTGGAGTCGCGCACCGTGCGGGCCGGGGTCGGGGAGGCCGCCGTCGAGGACTCCTTCGACATCGACGACTACACCCGCTGGCGGCTGCTCGAGGGCCTCGACGACATCGGCATCACGCTCACCCACGAGGACCAGATCGCCGCCTTCGAGGCCGGCCGGCCGGCGTACAAGCCGGCGACGCGCTGAGCCGTGCCGTGACGAGGCGGCGGTCTCAGGGGCCGCCGGTGGAGCGAAATCACGCCGAACCCTTGATTTTTCGGGCGAAACACGGCGTGGTGGTTGGTCATCCGGCCCGATTTACCTAGCGTTTTCGTTAGGACGTCGAGCACGAGCTCGGCCTCGAAGGTTTCATGGGAAGGAAGCCAGTGAACAAGTCTCAGCTCATCGACGCGCTCTCCGCGCGCTACGAGGGGAACCGCAAGGCGGCCAAGCACGCGCTCGAGTCCGTCCTCGACACGATCACGCGTGAGATGGCCAAGGGCGAGAAGGTCGCGATCACGGGCTTCGGCTCGTTCGAGAAGCGCGTCCGGGAGGCCCGCTGGGTGCGCAATCCGCAGACCGGCGCGCGGATCAAGGCCAAGAAGACCGCGGTGCCGAAGTTCACCGCCGGCGCTGACCTGAAGAACGTCGTCTCGGGGGCCAAGAAGCTCCCCAGGATCGCAGCGTCCACCGCGAAGAAGGCTGCCGCGCCGGCGAAGAAGGCCGCCCCTGCAGCGAAGGCAGCGGCGCAGAAGGCCGTCCCGGCCGCGAAGGCTCCGGCCAAGAAGGCTCCTGCGAAGAAGGCGGCCCCCGCCAAGAAGGCGCCCGCCAAGAAGACCGTGGCGGCGAAGGCTCCGGCGAAGAAGGCTCCGGCGAAGAAGGCGCCCGCCAAGAAGGCACCCGCGAAGAAGGCACCGGCCAAGAAGGCGCCCGCGAAGAAGGTCCCCGCGAAGAAGGTCGCCAAGAAGTCCTGAGGTTCACACCGCACAGCGGCGGGTCCCGAGCATCGGGCCCGCCGCTGCTGTGTTCCCCTGCTGTGTTCCCTGCGGTGTTCCCGGCAGGGTCCGGTGGGCAGCGACGACCTCGCGACTCAGCCCACCCCGAGCTCCCGCGCCAGCGTGGCCGCCAACGGGTGGGCCAGCTTGCCGAGCAGGGCTCGGATCGCGAGGGACCCGGCTGGCAGTCCGTAGCGGTCGTAGTACTCGACCATCGCGAGCAGCCACCGCCGCTCCCGCTCGCTCAGGCCGGTGGCGCTGCTCACCCAGGTGGCCGGGTCGACCGCCGAGACGGGCACCGGCCGACCGAGCAGTCGCTGCGCTTCCGCGCCGACCTCGGTCACCGACACCTGCTGCAGACCGCCCAGCTCGTAGGTCGCCCCGACATGCTCGTCGTCGTGGAGGGCCAGGGCGGTGACTGCGGCGACATCGACGAGATCGACGAGGCCGAAGCGCGCGTGGACGTCGTAGGGCACGACGAGCGCGGGCAGGGGGTCGCGCAGCGCCGGCACCAGGTTCTGCACGTAGGCGCACGGCTGGAGGATCGTCCAGGCCAGCCCGGATCGTCGGACCAGGTCCTCGCTCACCGCCTTGCCGAGATGGTGCGGCAGGTCGGGCGCGTACGGCGCGGTGACCGAGTGGTAGACGATCCGCTCGACCCCGGCCGCGCCGGCGGCCGCGAGCACCTCGCCCACCAGCGTCGGCTCGTCCGCGTGCAGGTTCGGGGCGATCAGACTGACCGCACGCACCCCTGCCAGCACCTGCGGGAGCCGCGGCCACTGGGCGCGGCCGACAGGCACCACCGGCACGCCCCGCGCGGCCAGGGCGGCAGTGACGGCTCGTCCGGTCTTCCCCGACGCACCGACGACGGCGACGGGGCGCTCAGCCGACACCGTCGCGCTCGCGCAGCGCCGCCCGGGAGTGGGGGCCAAGGCCGAGGGAGCGAGCCCGGCCGAGGCTGGTGAGGTCGTCGACATCGCAGCGGAGCCCCGGCAGCTCGCCGCCGATCTGCACCGCGCCCGCCTGCTGATGCCGGGTGCGCGAGTGAACGCCGAAGGCCGGGTCGAAGCGGTCGTAGGAGGCGGCGTACATCGTCGTGCCGGTGCCGGCGACATCCACCACGATGGCGGGCTGGGACCCGTCGAGGTCGAGCAGCGCCTCGGTGAGCTCGGCACCGGTCGCCGCCGGCAGATCGGCGCACAGGGCCACCAGCACTGCCTCGGGGTGCCGCTCGTGGGCGCCCTGCGCCGCCTGCGCCAGGCTGCGGTTGAGCTCGCCGGCGTCGGGCTCGATGGAGGCCCCGAGCGCGGCGGCCCGGGACGCCACCCCCACGTCGTCGGTCACGACGATGACCTCGACGATGGCCGCCCCCGCCGTGGCGGCATCCTGCACCGCCGCCAGGGTGTCCAGTGCGAACGCGGTGG
The DNA here is from genome assembly GCA_041393675.1 of Nocardioides sp. Taxonomy (GTDB): domain Bacteria; phylum Actinomycetota; class Actinomycetes; order Propionibacteriales; family Nocardioidaceae; genus Nocardioides. Next base: position 24,530 of record JAWKJR010000015.1, read on the forward strand.
CGAGCACCTGCCGCTCCCCGTCGCTCAGGGGGATGAGCCGCGACTTGCCCAACTGGGTGTGCTTGACCGGCACCAGCACCACGAACGTCGTCACGAGCACGATCCTGCCAGGTCGGACCGATGGCCCGGCCGACGCGTCGGGGGCGGTCGGCGCCGGTGCCCGGGCCGCGAACCGAGTAGCCTGCAGTCGATGCGGCGACGGTCGCGTGCGGGGGAGTCGGAGCAGGGCTCGGCGGCAGGAGGAGACACGGGTGACAGTGCGCAAGCTGTCCCAGAAGCGCGGCTGGGCCTGGAACCTCGCCGTGCCGTTGGTGAAGCCGCCCCTGCTCGCGATCAACGGCCGAACCTGGATCGACGGGGAGAAGGTGCCCGCGACCGGCGGGTGCGTCGTGGTGTTCAACCACATCTCGCACCTCGATCCGCTGATAGGCCGCGCACTTCCTCTACGACCACGGGCGAATCCCGCGCTACCTGGCCAAGTCCGGGCTGTTCAAGAACCCCGTCCTCGGAGGGTTCCTGCGGGCGGCCGGCCAGATCCCGGTGGAGCGGCTCACCCGCAGCGCGGTCGGAGCGTACGACGCGGCTGTGACGGCGGTGAACGCCGGAGAGTGCGTCGTGGTCTACCCGAGGGCACGCTGACCCGGGACCCACAGCTGTGGCCGATGACCGGCAAGTCAGGGGCGGCCCGGATCGCCCTCGAGACCAACTGCCCCGTGATCCCGGTCGGGCAGTGGGGCGCGCACGAGGTGCTTCCGCCGCACGGCGAAGCTGCACCTGATCCCGCGACACACGATCGTGATGAAGGCAGGAGACCCGGTGCCGCTGGCCGACCTGGTGGACCAGCCCGTCACGACCGCCACCATCAACGCCGCCACGACCCGGATCATGGCGGCGCTCACCACGCTGGTGGCCGACATCCGGGGCGAGACGCCGCCCGCCGAGCCTTTCGACCCTCGCGCCGCGGGCATCGCCCAGACCGGCAACCCCCACAAGCGCAAGCGAAAGAGCTGAGCACAGATGGACACGCCCACGCCCTCCACCGGCCCCACCCGCGCCCACCCCGCCGACGGGCGGCCGAAGGTCGCTGTCTTCGGCGCGGGCTCGTGGGGCACCGCGTTCTCGATCGTGCTTGCCGACGCCGGCAACCAGGTGACCCTCTGGGGTCGCCGGGAGGAGGTGTGCGAGGCGATCAACTCCCAGCGGCAGAACCCCGACTACCTGCACGGCATCACCCTGCCCGACTCGATCACCGCGACCCACGACCCGCAGAAGGCTGCTGACGGCGCCGACATCGTCGTGCTCGCGGTGCCGTCCCAGGCCCTGCGGGGCAACCTCGAGGAGTGGGCCTCGGCGCTGCCGCGCGATGCCCTCCTCGTCTCGCTCATGAAGGGCGTCGAGCTGGGCACGCTCAGCCGGATGAGCGAGGTCATCGCGCAGGTCACCGGCGCGGGCGCGGACCGCATCGCCGTCGTGACCGGGCCCAACCTGTCCAAGGAGATCGCCCGCCGCGAACCGGCCGCCTCGGTGGTGGCCTGCGCCGACGAGACCGTGGCCCAGCGGCTCCAGGACCGCGTCCACTCGCCGTCGTTCCGGCCCTACACCAGTACCGACGTCGTGGGCTGCGAGCTGGGCGGCGCCTACAAGAACGTCGTCGCGATCGCGGTGGGCATGGCGGTCGGCATGGGGTTCGGGGACAACTCGACCGCCTCGGTGATCACGCGCGGCCTCGCGGAGACGGCGCGCCTGGCCCGGCCCTGGGCGCCAACCCCTGACCCTGATGGGGCTGGCCGGGCTCGGCGACCTGGTCGCCACGTGCTCGTCACCGCTGTCGCGGAACCGGACCTTCGGCGAGAAGCTCGGGCGCGGGCTCACGACCGAGCAGATCTACGCGTCCACGCGCCAGGTCGCCGAGGGTGCCAAGTCCTGCTCCTCGCTCCTGGCGCTTGCGCACCGCACCGGGGTGGACGCCCCGCTGGCGTCGTACGTCGACGCCGTGGTCGGCGGCCGGATGACCGCCGCCGAGATGGTGGACGCCGTGATCTCGAGGGACACCAAGGCCGAGATCGACTGAGCCCGGCCGGGCCGGCGCGGTGGCGGGGGTCGCAGCCTCGCCCCTGAGTCGCCGCTTCACCCTGGTCGCCGCTTCACCATGTTCAGTGGGCGAAGCCTCACTTCTCACGTCATGCATGACACGAGAAGTGACACGTCACCTACTGATCATGGTGACGCTGGGAGTCCGGGCCCCCCACCCCGTCCAGCGCGGCAGCGAGGTCGGTCCACAGGTCCTCGACGTCCTCGATCCCGACCGAGAGGCGCACCAGCCCGTCGGGGATGGTGGGGGCCTCGCCGGCCCACCGTCGACGTCGTTCGAACGTCGACTCGACGCCGCCCAGCGACGTCGCGTGCACCCAGAGCCGAGTCCCGCGGGTGAGTCGGTCGCCGGCGTCGGCCCCTCCGGCCACCACGATCGAGACGATGGCGCCGAAGCCCGGGTAGCGCACGTCGGCCACGGTCGGGTGGCCGGACAGCCGCCGGACCAGCTCCTGGGCGCTCGCCTGAGCGCGCTCGACGCGCAGGTGCAGCGTGCGCAGCCCGCGCAGGGCCAGCCAGGCCTCCAGGGTGCCCGGGATCGCCCCGATCAGGTCGCGGCGACCCTTCAACGCGGCGTACACCTCCTCGTCGCGGGTGAGCACGGCCCCCAGCACGACGTCGCTGTGCCCGGAGAGGTACTTCGTGGCCGAGTGCACGACCAGGTCGGCCCCCAGCGCGAGCGGCTGCTGCAGCAGCGGCGTGGCGAAGGTGTTGTCGACGACGACCCGGGCCCCTGCCTCGTGCGCGCCGGCGATGATCGTAGGCAGGTCGGCGACCTCCAGCGCCGGGTTGGTCGGCGACTCCAGCCAGACGAGGGCGGCGTCGGCGGACGCCGCGAGCACCGCTGCGGTGTCCGACACGTCCACGAGCGCCGCGGTCAGCCGGCCGCGGGCCTCGAGGTCGGCCAGCCGCATCGTCACCCCCAGGTAGCCATGCCGCGGCGCGACCACCGTGCTGCCGGTGGCGACCAGGTCGAGCACGGTGTCCACGGCGGCCAGCCCGGACGCGAAGGAGAGGCAGCGGCCGTCCTCCAGCGCCCCGAGGGCGTCCTCGAACGCCTCCCAGGTGGGGTTGGTGTACCGGCCGTACTCCATCTCCCCGCCGGCGACGTAGGTCGACGCCAGCGTGACGGGCTCGTTGAGCGGGGCGTCTGGGACCGCGGCGGGCCGGCCGGCCGTCACGGCGATGGTCGCGGGCGAGAGGGCGGACGCGGGGGAGGCGGGGGTGGCGCGGCCACCAGCGTGCTCGGGCATGCGGACCAGCCTAGGACCGGTAGGGTCGGCTCCGATGAACCAGCCAGCGCCCCGGGACCATGCCCGCAAGCCGCGCGTCGCGGTGGTCTTCGGAGGTCGCTCGAGCGAGCACGCGATCTCGTGCGTGACGGCGGGCAGCGTGCTGGCCGCCATCGACCGGGAGAAGTACGACGTCGTCCCCATCGGGATCGCTACCGACGGCCGCTGGGTGCTCGAGGTCGGCGAGCCGGACCGGCTGGCCATCTCCGGACCCGACCACCTTCCCGAGGTCGACGCGAGCCGTCCCGGGGTGGCGCTGGCGCGAGAGGCGCACGGCACCGGGCTGGTGGTGTCGGAGCCGGCTCAGCCGCCCCGCATGCTGGGCGAGGTCGACGTGGTCTTCCCCTTGCTGCACGGGCCGTGGGGCGAGGACGGGACCCTCCAGGGGCTGCTCGAGATGGCGGGCATCCGCTACGTCGGGGCCGGCGTGCTGGCGTCGGCGGTGAGCATGGACAAGGGCTTCATGAAGACCGTCCTGGCCGCGGCCGGGCTGCCGGTCCTGCCCTCGGTGGTCGTGACCGCTCGCGAGTGGGCCCGGGACGAGGCGGGCTGCCGAGAGCGGCTGGCGCGGCTGGGCTACCCGCTGTTCGCCAAACCGGCCCGCGGTGGCTCGAGCATCGGCATCTCGAAGGTCCACGACGGGTCCGAGCTGGCCGCAGCCCTCGAGGAGGCGCAGCGGCACGACCCCAAGGTGCTCGTCGAGGTGGCCGCCGAGGGTGCGCGGGAGGTGGAGTGCGGAGTCCTGGAGGGCCTGGACGGCGAGCCGCTGACCTCGGTTCCCGCGGAGATCCGCATCGGCGGCGAGCACGAGTTCTACGACTTCGCCGCGAAGTACCTCCCCGAGGAGCACACCGAGCTCGACGTCCCTGCCGACATCGACGACGCCACCAGCAAGCGCCTGCAGGAGTACGCCGCCGAGGCGTTCACGGCGGTCGGCTGCGAGGGTCTGGCGCGCGTCGACTTCTTCCTGATGCCCGACGGGGACCTCGTCGTCAACGAGATCAACACCATGCCCGGGTTCACGCCGACCTCGATGTTCCCGCGGATGTGGGCGGCCTCGGGGCTGGCCTACCCGGAGCTGGTCGACCACCTGCTGGCGCTGGCCCTGCAGCGCGACACCGGCCTGCGCTGACCGACCAGCGCTGACCGGCCAGCGCTGACCGGCCAGCGCTGACCGGCCTGCGCTGACCGGCCGGATCCGGTGGCGGCGGCGCCCCTCCCGCTCAGACGCAGGGGCGGACCAGGCGCAGGTGCCGCTTGATGGCCGGGGCGAGCTGAACCATCACGGCGCCCGGGCCTTCCGGCCGGTACGTCGCGGGGATGCGCACCTGCACGATCGGACGCCGGCCGATGGTGGTCATGACCGCGTCCAGGCGGGAGTCGGTGAAGGTGCCCTCGGGGACGTACCAGCCCACGCCGTCGGCCACCTCGCAAGCGGAGAACCTGTCGAAGCCGTCGGGCATCCCGCCCCCGCACAGTACCGTGATCGGCGGGTCGCCCCAGGCCGCTCCCAGCGCGTCCTCCGGGTCGACCGGCCGGCGCAGCTCCCCGTCGAGGACGTCTGGCACCGCGTCGAGGAACGCCCGGCAGGCAGCGTCGTCGGCGGCCGGCGGCGACGGGGACGAGATCGGCACCTTGCTGCCGCCGCAGGCGGTGAGCCCGCCCACCGTCAGCACGGCCAGCGTCAGGACGCCCGGGATGACGACGGCGCCCCGCGTCCGGAGGGACACGAGGCGCCGCGGCGTCGGGTGGGTCGTCAGGACGACCTCAGATGTGCACGACCGGGCACGTGAGCGTGCGGGTGATCCCGTCGAGGGTCTGCACCTTGGCCACGACCAGCTTGCCGAGCTCGTCGACGTTGCGCGCCTCGGCGCGCACGATGACGTCGTACGGCCCGGTGACGTCCTCGGCGAGCGTGACGCCCTTGACCTGTGCGATCGCCTGGGCGACCTCGGCAGCCTTGCCGACATCGGTCTGGATCAGGATGTAGGCCTGATCCAGACCGATGTCGGCAAGGCTGCCGACATCGGTCTGGATCAGGATGTAGGCCTGGACGACCATCGTGGCTCCTCGGGCTCGGCGGGGGAATCGGTGGGGCCAACCTACCGCGCGCGCGACACGGGCGGGTAGGCGGCTCCGGGCTGGCCGGACCGGCATCTGCTGGGATGGGTCCATGACCCTGCCCCCCGACGCCACGCTCGCCGACGCGGGCGAGTTCGGCCTCATCGAGCAGCTGCTGACGGTCCTCGACGCGGTCGCCCCAGCCGAGACCGGGGACGGCGACGTCCTGGTCGGACCGGGGGACGACGCGGCCGTGCTGAGGGTGCGGACCGGTCACGTCGTGGTGTCCACCGACGTGATGGTGGAGGGCCGGCACTTCCGTCGTGACTGGGTCGACGCCGGGGACGTGGGCCGGCGTGCCGCTGCGCAGAACCTGTCCGACATCAACGCGATGGGAGGCCGGGCCACTGCGCTCACCGTCGGGCTGGCGGCCCCGCTGACCTGCCGGTGGCGTGGGCGCTGGACTTCGCCCGCGGCTTCGGCGAGGAGGCGGCCCTGGTGGGGGCGCGGGTGGTCGGCGGTGACCTGACCGGCGCCGACCAGGTCGTCGTCGCGGTCACCGCCCTGGGGACCTGCACGGTGGCGCCCGTGCTCCGCTCCGGCGCCGAGCCAGGAGACGTCGTCGCGCTGTGCGGGCGGCAGGGCTGGGCAGCCGGCGGTCTCGCCGTCCTGGGGCGGGGCTTCCGGTCGCCGCGGGCGCTGGTGGACGCCTACCGACGGCCCGAGCCGCCGTACGACGCGGGGCCGGCGGCCGCCGCGGCGGGAGCGACGGCGATGATCGACGTCTCCGACGGACTGGTCGCCGATGCGGGCCATCTCGCCGAGGCGTCCGGCGTGGCCATCGACCTGCTCACCGACGCCTTCGAGCTGCCCGAGCCGCTCCAGGCCGTGGGCGCTGCGCTGGGCGCCGACCCCATGCAGTTCGTGTGGGGCGGCGGGGACGACCACCCGCTGCTGGCGACCTTCGCAGAGGTGGGCGACCTGCCGGTGGGTTGGACACCCGTCGGGCGGGTGCTCGAGGGTGCTGGCGTCACGGTGGACGGCGCCCCCTATGCCGGCACGGTCGGCTTCACGCACTTCTGAGCGCGCAGCGCGGCCTCGGGTCGGCGGGCACGACAACGGGCCCCCGACGTACGCCGAGAGCCCGTGCTGGCCCACGGGATGGCCGGTGAGGCGGGCCAGCCCGGTCCGGTCGTCGCGTCAGGTCAGCGCGAGACCTTGCCGGCCTTGAGGCAGCCGGTGCAGACGTGCATGCGCTTGGGGGTGCCGTTGACGACGACCCGCACCCGCTGGATGTTGGGGTTGAAGCGGCGCTTGGTGATCTTGCGCGACCAGGGACGGTTGTTGCCGAACGTCGGCTTCTTGGCGCAGATGTCACAGACGGCGGCCACCGTGCACTCCTGAGTGGTTCGAGGGCTGATCAGTCGGGTCCTGGTCAGTTGGTTCTGGTCAGTGGGCCCGCCGACCGCCCCGGGACGCGCCGGGGGAGCGGGCAACCGCACCAGAGTAGCCGACCGGCACGGCGAGCTCGAAATCGCTGGCCACGCACTACCCTCGGGACCGCACCGGCCCGCATCCCGGGCCGGCGAGAAGCGCAGTGAGGTCGGGAGGAGGGAGCCGCCTTGTCCGAGCGGGACGCCCCCGCGCGACCGCTGCTGGTGCTGCGGCTCGCCGACGCTGTGACCGATGCCCTGAGCGCCGCCCGCGAGGAGATCGACGCGCTCAACGTCTACCCGGTGCCGGACGGCGACACGGGCACCAACATGTTCCTCACCTTCTCGGCCGCCCGCGACGCGGTCGCCGAGGCGGCCGCCGCGGGGGAGACGGGGCTGCGCGCGCTGCTGGGGGCCCTCGCCCGCGGTGCGCTGCTCGGCGCCCGGGGCAACTCCGGAGTGATCCTGAGCCAGATGCTCGGCGCGTTCGGGCACCGGTTCGCGGCGGCCGGGCCCGACCAGCCCCGGGCCGCGGTCATGGCCGAGGCCTTGCGCGACGCCACGGACGCGTCGTACGCCGCCGTAGGGACCCCGGTCGAGGGCACCATGCTGACCGTCGCCAGGGCCGCGGCGGACGCCGCGCTCGCCGCTGCCGAGGCCGACGACGTCCGCGCCCGCGACGTGGTCGCCGCCGCGGCGGCTGCCGCGCGGGTCGCGGTCACCCGCACCCCGGAGCAGCTGCCGGTCCTGGCGGCGGCCGGGGTCGTCGACGCCGGCGGGAGGGGTGTCAGCGTGGTGCTCGACGCCACCGAGCGGCTGCTCACCGGCCGTCGGGCGCAGGGTGGCAAGCACCCCATCGGTCAGCACTCCATCCCCGTCCCGATCCCCGTGCCGCAGATGCCCGGTCGCGACCTGCGCGCCGACGGGCCGGCGTACGAGGTGATGTACCTCCTCGAGGCCCAGGACGCCGGGATCCCCGGGCTGCGGACCAGCCTGGCCGGGCTCGGCGACTCGCTGGTCGTCGTCGGCGGTGAGGGCCTGTGGAACGTCCATGTGCACGTCGACGACGTGGGTGCTGCCGTGGAGGCCGGGATCGCCGCGGGCCGGCCCTACCGCATCAAGGTCACCCACTTCGCCGAGCAGGTCGCGGCCGCCCGGCGGACCGTGACCCGCCGGGCGACCCGCGGGGTGGTGGCCGTGGCGGCCGGCCCGGGCCTGGCGTCCCTGTTCGAGGGGGCCGGCGCGGTCGTGGTCGCCGGCGGTCCCGCCCGCCGGCCGTCCACCGGGATGCTCCTGGAGGCGATCTCCGCCTGCGACGCCGCCGTGGTGGTGGTCCTGCCCAACGACGGCGACTCCGTGCGAGTGGCGGAGATCGCCGCTCGGACGGCCACCGAGGACCACGGCATCCGCGTGGCGGTGATCCCCGCCGTCACCCAGGTGCAGGGGCTGGCGGCCCTCGCGGTGCACGAGCCGGGGCGCAGCTTCGACAAGGACGTGCTGGAGATGACCGCCACCGCCCGGCACGTGCGGCACGGGGCGGTCACCGTCGCAGCCCGCCAGGCCATGACCATGGCCGGCCCCTGCGAGCCCGGCGACGTGCTGGGGGTCGTCGACGGCGACTTCGCGGTGGTCGGCGCCGAGCTGGGGGAGGTGGCTCGGCAGGTCGTGGCGCGGCTGGTCGGGGCCGGTGGTGAGCTGGTCACGCTCGTCGCCGGCGTCGACGCGGGGGCGATGGCGCTGGCGGAAGGCTGTGCAGCCTGGCTCGGGGAGCAGCACCCGCATGTCGACGTCGTGGTGTACGACGGGGGCCAGGAGCGCTACCCCCTCCTGGTCTCCGTGGAGTAGAGCCATGACCAACGCCCTCACCCTCGACGCTCCCGTCGAGCGGCTGCTCACCGAGCAGACCGGTCGCCGGGGCTCGGGCAAGCGCGCGGCGATCGTCGACCGGCTGGGCATCCGCACCGTCGGCGACCTGCTGCATCACTTCCCGCGCCGCTACCTCGAGATGGGGGAGCTGACGAAGGTGCGCGCCCTGGCTCCGGGTCAGCTGCTGACCGTGGTCGGGGAGATCGCGGAGTCAGAGCGCAAGGCCTACACCGATCGGCGCACCGGCCGGCCGGCGTACCGCATCGAGACCCGGCTGCACACCGACGGCGCCGACCTCACCATCACCTTCTTCGCGAAGCAGGGGCGCCTGGCCGAGTACTTCGAACACCAGTACGCCGTGGGTCGGCGCGGCATCTTCGTGGGCCAGGTGAGCCGGTTCGGCCGCACCTGGCAGCTCACCAACCCGAAGGCGGTGATGTTCTCCCGGGGCGGTGAGACCGATCCGGAGGCCGAGCGGCTGATGACGGCGCTGCGGGGGCTGTTCCCGATCTACCCGCTCACCAAGGGCGTGGACACCTGGGACCTCCAGCGGCTGGTCGCCTTCGCCCTGGAGCTGGTCGACGACCTCCCCGAGGTGGTGCCCGAGCCGGTGCGTCAGCGCCGACACGTGCCCGACGGACGCACGGCGCTGACCTGGGTGCACACGCCGAAGGACCGCCATGAGGTGGCCGACGGGCAGCGGTACTTCCGCCTCGCCGAGGCGTTGGTGACCCAGCTCGTGCTCGCCCGGCGGCGGGCCGAGGTGCGGCGCCAGGGCGCCCAGGCGCGCACCGGCGGAGGCGGGCTGCTGGCCGCGTTCGACGCGCGGCTGCCGTTCACGCTCACCGAGGGCCAGCGCGAGGTCGGGGCGACCCTCGAGGCCGAGCTGGCCCGCGCCTGGCCGATGAACCGCCTGCTCCAGGGCGAGGTCGGCTCCGGCAAGACCGTCGTGGCGCTCCGAGCCATGCTGCGCGTGGTCGACTCCGGCGGTCAGGCCGCGCTGCTCGCCCCGACCGAGGTGCTCGCCCAGCAGCATCACCGCTCGATCACCGAGCTCCTCGGCGACCTGGCCCAGGGCGGCATGCTGGGCGGTGCCGCGGACGGCACCACGGTGGCCCTGGTGACGGGTTCGATGAGCGCGGCGCAGCGACGGCGGACGCTGCTGGAGATCGCCTCGGGCGAGGCCGGCATCGTGGTGGGGACCCACGCCCTGCTGGAGGAGCGGGTCGCCTTCGCCGACCTCGGTCTGGTGGTGGTCGATGAGCAGCACCGGTTCGGGGTCGAGCAGCGAGCGGCTCTCACCGACAAGGCAGGCTCGCCGCCCCACCTGCTCGTCATGACGGCCACTCCCATCCCGCGCACGGTCGCGATGACGGTGTTCGGCGACCTGGAGACCTCGACGCTGCGCGAGCTGCCCGCCGGCCGAGCGCCGATCCAGACGACCGTGGTGCCGTTGCGGGACCAGCCGGCCTGGTTGGACCGGGTCTGGCAGCGCGTCCGGGAGGAGGTGGCGGCCGGTCACCAGGTCTACGTGGTCTGCCCCCGCATCGCGGGGGACGACGCCGAGGCCGGCACCGTCGACCAGGTCGACTACGACGACGAGGGCAACCCGATCCTGGCCGGCGGCACCCTGGCCGCGGTCGAGTCGGCCTTCCGCGACCTGTCCCACGGTGCCCTTGCCGGGCTGCGCCTGGGGGCCCTGCACGGTCGGCTGCCTGCGGAGGAGAAGGACCGCGTGATGCGGTCGTTCGCTGCCGGCGAGCTCGACGTGTTGGTGTGCACGACCGTCATCGAGGTCGGCGTCGACGTGGGCAACGCCACCGCCATGGTCGTGCTGGACGCCGATCGCTATGGCGTCTCGCAGCTCCACCAGCTCCGCGGTCGCGTCGGCCGGGGCGGCCATCCGGGGCTCTGCCTGCTCGTCACGACCGCGGAGCCCGAGACCCCCGCGCGCGAGCGGCTGGACGCCGTGGCCGGCACGACCGACGGCTTCGCGCTGTCCCGGGTCGACCTGGAGCTGCGCCGTGAAGGTGACGTGCTGGGCGCCTCGCAGTCCGGCTTCCGCTCCTCGCTGCAGACCCTGCGAGTGCTGCGCGACGAGGACACCATCGTGGCGGCGCGGGAGGAGGCCGAAGGCATGCTCGCCGACGACCCGGAGCTGGCGGGTGAGCCCGAGCTCGGCGCCGCGGTCGCCGCCCTCGAGGCATCCGTGGCCTCGGACTTCATGGAGCGGTCGTGACCCGCATCGTCGGCGGTTCCGCCGGGGTCGCCGGCTGCGCACCCCGCCCGGAGCGATCACCAGGCCGACCAGCGACCGCGTCCGGAGGCGCTGTTCTCGGCCCTGGAGTCGTGGGCGGGCACCCTGCACGGCCTGCGCGTGCTCGACCTGTACGCCGGCTCGGGGGCGATCGGGCTGGACGGCCTGGTCCCGGGGTGCGGCGTCGGTCCACCTCGTCGAGGCGGATCACCCGTACCGCCGCCTGATCGAGGCCAACGCCGCCGACCTGGGCTGCGAGGTCGCCAGGGTCACCCGGGCCCGCGTGTCGACCGTGCTCGCCGGCCTACCCCCGGCGACCCCGTCGACGTGGCCTACCTCGACCCGCCCTACGACCTGCCCGACGCCGACGTGGTCGCCGACCTGGAGTCGCTGGCCGCGCACGGCTGGCTCGCCGACGGTGCCGTGGTCGTCGTGGAGCGGTCGGCACGGTCCGCGCCCGTCGCGTGGCCGAGCGGCTACCGCGCCGAGCGCGACCGGCGCTACGGCGAGACGGCGCTGTGGTGGGCGCTTTGGTACGGTCCGACCAGCCCGTCGACCGGGACCGACGCGAGGGAGGAGTGAGCGTGCGCCGCGCCGTCTGCCCTGGGTCGTTCGACCCGGTCACCCTCGGCCATCTCGACATCGTGGCCCGCGCCTCGACGCTCTTCGACGAGGTCGTCGTCGCGGTCGGCGTGAACCCAGGTCCAAGACCCGGACCGTTCAGCGCCGAGGAGCGGCTGGACATGTTGAGGCGGCGAGGACGGCCTCCCCCAACGTCACGGTGGCCGGCTTCTCGGGGCTGCTCACCGACTTCTGCCGCGCCGAGGGCGTCACGGCGATCGTGAAGGCGGTTGCGGGCGCGGTGGGCGACTCGACTACGAGCTCCAGATGGCCCAGATGAACGCCCACCTTGCGCCCTCGTGGAGACCGTGTTGTGCAGGACCTCACGCCCGGAGTACTCGTTCCTGTCCTCCTCGCTGATCAAGGAGGTCGCGGCGTACGGCGGTGACGTCTCCGCGCACCTGCCCGGCTTCGTGCACGCGCGGCTGCTGGCTCGGCTGGCCGAGCGGGCCTGACCTGCGGCGACGGGTGGGCGCCGGGGCCGGGGACGACCTGGCACGAGCCCCCGGGGTTTGGTGGCGGTCGTGGCGGCCGGCTAGGATTCTGCGGATCTGTTGGTGCCTCACCCGGGAGTGACTCCTGAGCGACCTGGACCCGGAGCGCCGCTCGTGCTCGACACCCGCGAGCTCGGCCGCCGCCCTGGGTCCCAGCGCCTGGTGTCCGACTCACGGTGCCGGCTCCGCAGATCTTGGCATCGACGTCCTCCGCGTCCCCGAGGGCTCGCCGGTCATGCTCGACCTGCGGCTCGTCGGCGGTCATGGAGCGGTGCTGGTCACGGGCACGGCCGCGGTCGCGCTCGAGGGCGAGTGCGCGCGCTGCCTGGAGCCGATCGAGGACGACGAGGTCGTCTCGTTCCAGGACCTGTTCGTGTACGACGACCGCGACGAGGATCCCCAGGGCGACCTGGACGACGACGTCCAGCCGGCTCGAGGGAGACCTGCTCGACCTCGAACCCGGGCTGCGGAACGCGGTGGTGCTCGCACTGCCGTTCCAGCCGCTGTGTGTGGACGACTGTCCGGGACTGTGCCCGAGTGCGGGGCCCGGCTCGCGGACGACCCCGACCATGCGCACGACGCGGCGACGGACCCGCGCTGGGCCGCCCTGGCGGGCCTGCAGGAAGTGCAGCAGGACGAGGACGGGCCTCACCGAGGTAGACGACGAAGGAGACGGAGCAGTGGCGGTTCCCAAGCGGAAGATGTCGCGCAGCAACACCCGGCACCGCCGGTCGCACGCTCGGTGGAAGGCCGTGGCGCCGACCCTGGTGACCTGCGCCAACCCCGCCTGCGGCGCCGAGCACCTCCCGCACCGCGCGTGCGGCGAGTGCGGCCAGTACGGCGCCCGCGCCGCCCGGCGCCAGGTGCTCTGAGCTCGAGGGCCCGGCCCTGACCGCTCAGCGCGCTGCGCCAGGCGCTCGGCGACCCCAGCTGGACGCCGAGCTGCTCGACCGCGCCCTCACGCACCGTTCCTTCGCCTACGAGAACGGCGGCCTGCCGACCAACGAGCGGCTGGAGTTCCTCGGCGACTCCGTCCTCGGGGTGGTCGTCACCGAGACGCTCTACGACACCCACCCCGGGCTCTCCGAGGGCCGGCTGGCCAAGCTGCGGGCGGCGGTCGTCAACGCCCGCGCGCTGGCCGGGGTGGCCGAGGACATCGGGCTCGGCGAGCACATCAAGCTCGGCCGGGGCGAGGAGACCACCGGAGGCCGGACGAAGGCCTCGATCCTGTCCGACACCGTGGAGGCGGTGATCGGCGCGATCCACCTCAGCGGCGGCTTCGCCGCGTCCGCGCCGGTCGTCCACCGTCTCTTCGACCCGCTCATGGAGGCCGCTGCCGCGATGGGGGCCGGCCTGGACTGGAAGACCTCCCTGCAGGAGCTGGCGGCGGCCGAGGGGCTGGGCGTGCCGGAGTACGTCATCGAGGACGACGGGCCCGACCACCAGAAGACGTTCACCGCGCGGGTCCGGGTCGGCGACGAGCTGTACGGCCAGGGCATCGGCCGGTCCAAGAAGGAGGCCGAGCAGGGCGCGGCCGAGACGGCGTACGCCGAGATCAACGGCGAAGAGGTCCCCGAGTCGGGCACCGCCGAGGCCCCGCTCACCGCCGTCGACGACTGACGTGCCCGAGCTCCCCGAGGTCGAGGTCGTCCGCGCCGGCCTTGAGCGCCACGTCGTCGGCACCACGATCCTGTCTGTGGACGTGCTGCACCCGCGGCCGGTGCGCCGCGACCCGCGGGGCCCCGCGGGCTTCGCCGGCGCGCTCGTGGGGCGCACCCTGACCGGCGCCCATCGCCGCGGGAAGTACTTCTGGCTCGCGCTCGACTCCGGCGACGCTCTCCTGGGGCATCTGGGCATGAGCGGCCAGATGCTGGTCCAGCCGTCGACGGTGCCCGACGAGAGGCACCTGCGGGTGCGGTTCACGCTGGACGGCGCACCGGGCGCGAGGGAGCGTCAGCGTCCCCGCTGGTTGAGGCGCGAGCGTCAGCGAGCGTCTCGAAACCAGCCCGCGAGCTCCGCTTCGTCGACCAGCGGATGTTCGGCGGGCTGCTGGTCTCCTCCGGGGGAGCCGCGCTTCCCTCCGAGATCTCCCACATCGCCCGCGACCCGGTGGACCCGCTGTTCGACGACGAGGAGCTGATCCGCAGGGTGCGCCGGCGTACGTCGGCCGTGAAGCGTCTGCTGCTCGACCAGACCCTCGTGAGCGGCGTCGGCAACATCTACGCCGACGAGGCCTGTGGCGCGCCCGGCTGCACGGCGAACGGCCCGGGGACCGGCTCACCCGGGCCCAGGTGCGCGAGCTGCTCGGGCACGTCCGCGACGTGCTCCACGAGGCGTTGGGCCAGGGGGGGACCTCCTTCGACGCGCTCTACGTGAACGTCAACGGGGAGTCGGGCTACTTCGACCGCTCCCTACACGCCTACGCCCAGGAGGGCCGGCCGTGTGAGCGCTGTGGCACACCCATCTGCCGGGTCGCGTTCATGAACCGCTCGTCCTTCTTCTGCCCGGCCTGCCAGCGGCCGCCGCGGTCGCGAGCGCGAGTTTGACCCCCGGCAGCTTCGGTGGGACTCTTGAAGGCAGCCCGCATCCCGGGCTCCCACCACCCGGGCACCACCACGACCCCTGGAGGGCTGTGCATTGGCCAAGGCGCTGATCGGCTACCTGAGCAGCGACCTGCAGACCACCCACCGACTCGCAGCCGAGAACAGCCGGCTGCGCTCTCGCGTGAGGGAGCTGGAGACTCTCGTCACCAGGCTCAAGGAGGAGAACGACGCTCTGGTCATGAGCCAGGCGACCGCTCTCCTCGACCTCGAGCCCGACGACTCCCTGCAGGAGATGCTGCCGGTCTGACCGGCACCTCCCCGCGCCCCGCTCAGCGCGGAGCGCGGTAGACCGAGACGGCCCAGTCGCTGTCGTCGGTGTAGCCGTCGCACTGCCAGGTCGCGAACCGGTGCTCGCGGGCCCAGCCCACGAACGCCGCGTCGGCGTCCAGGTCGTCGTGGGCGTACGCCCGCCCGGTGAAGAAGCCGAACACGGCCCGGCCTCCTGGCCTCAGGACCGAGGCGAGGGCGGCCAGCACCCGGTGCTCGGTGTCCTCGGCCACGAAGTGCATGACGTTCCCAGCGCACACGACCAGGTCATAGGCGCTCGGCAGACCCGCCGCGGTGAGCGTGTGGGGCGTCAGGTGGGCGAGGTCCAGGACGGCCAGCGGCAGCCTGGGGTAGAGCTCGCGACCACGGCCGATGAGGATCGGGTCCGCATCGACTCCCGCCGCGCGGTGCCCGGCCTCGGCCAGCGCGGCGGCCACGCGGCCCACGCCGCACCCCGCGTCGAGGATCGCGGATCCCCGGTCGGCCAGCGCGTCGACGAAGCGTGCCTCGCCGTCGACGTCCTCGCCGCGGGCCTTGATCTCCACGAACCGCTCGGCATAGTCGCGCCGCTGCTCCGGCGTCCGCTCGGCGAACCAGCGCGGCCGGTCCGGCTCGGCCGGGGAGTGCTCATCGCTCACCCGGGAATGGTTGCATGGCCTCCATGGAGGCGCTCGAGGAACTGCTGGCGGCACTGCCCGACGAGGTCGTGATCACGGCTCCGGAGCAGATGGAGAAGTACCGCCACGACTGGTCGCGCAACCCACCGGCCGGGATGCCCGTCGCGGTCGTGCGCGCCGAGGACGCCGAGCAGGTCCAGGAGGCCGTGCGGTGGGCCGCCCGCCACCGGGTGCCGGTGGTGCCGCGCGGTGCCGGCTCGGGGCTCTCCGGCGGCTCCAACGCCGTGGACGGGTGCCTGATGCTGGTGCTGGAGCGGATGCGCGGCATCGAGATCGACACCGCCGCACGGGTCGCGGTCGTGGAGCCCGGCGCGCTGAACGCGGAGGTCAAGGCCGCCGCGGCCACCCACGGGCTGTGGTACCCGCCGGACCCGTCGTCGTACGAGATCTGCTCGATCGGCGGCAACGTCGCGACCAACGCCGGCGGGCTGTGCTGCGTGAAGTACGGCGTCACCACCGACTACGTCCTGGGGCTCGACGTCGTGCTCGCCGACGGAACCCTGGTCACCCTGGGTGGGCCGCGGGTCAAGGACGTCGCGGGCCTGTCGCTGCTGAAGCTGTTCGTGGGCAGCGAGGGGACGCTCGGCATCGTGACCCGAGCCATCCTCCGGCTCGTGCCCGCCCAGGACGCGCGGTCGACCTTGGTGGCGTCGTTCCCGACCGTCGCCGCGGCAGCCGAGGCGGTCCTGGCCGTCGGCGCGCGGATGCGGCCCTCGATGATGGAACTGATGGACAACGCCTCGCTCAACGCGGTCGAGGACTACCGGGCGATGGGCCTCGACCGCACGGCCGGCGCCCTGCTGGTGGCGCAGTCCGACGCTCCCGGGGCCGCGCGAGCGACCGAGATCGAGGCGATGCGAGCCGCCTGCGAGGCGGCGGGGGCGGCGGAGGTGTTCGCCACCGACGACCCCGAGGAGGAAGACGTTCGTCGAGGCCCGCCGCCTGGCCTTCACCGCGATCGAGGCGCGCGGGTCGCTCTTGCTGGAGGACGTCGGCGCCCCGGTGCCCGTGCTGCCCGAGCTGCTCGCGGCGGTGGCGAGGATCGCGGAGCAGTACGCCGTCGAGATCCCTGTCGTCGCGCACGCGGGCGACGGCAACACCCACCCGATCATCGTGTACGACCCCGCCGACCCGGACTCCGAGCGCCGGGCGCGGGCGGCCTTCGACGACGTGATGGCGGCCGCGATCGCCCTGGGCGGCACCATCACCGGCGAGCACGGTGTCGGGCGCGCCAAGAAGGGCGCCCTGCCCGACCAGCTGGGCCCCGACGTGATGGCCCTGACCCGGCGCGTGAAGGCGGCGCTGGATCCTGACGGCATCCTCAACCCCGGCGCCGTGCTGTAGCCGCGCCTCGTGGACGGCCGCCCGGTGTGACGAGCACGACGGCCGGATCGGGTGCCTCGCCCTAGCGGTGCGCGGCATGGCGGAGCATCCTGGGAGGCACGACCACAGGTGGCCGGCCACCGGGCAGCGTGCGCGCGCGTCACCGGAGAGGACCCATCGTGACCACCGACATGCGTGCCAAGATCAAGGCCGGCCAGGGCTTCGTCGCTGCGCTCGACCAGAGCGGCGGCAGCACCCCGAAGGCGCTGCGCCTGTACGGGATCGAGGAGTCGGCGTACGCCGGCGAGGACGAGATGTTCGACCTCATCCACCAGATGCGCACCCGCATCATCACCAGCCCGGCTTTCACCGGGGACCGCATCCTCGCGGCGATCCTGTTCGAGCAGACCATGGACCGCCAGATCGAGGGCGTGGGCTCGGCGGAGTACCTGTGGAGCAAGAAGCAGGTCGTGCCCTTCCTCAAGGTGGACAAGGGCCTGGCCGACGAGGCCGACGGGGCGCGGGTCATGAAGCCGATGCCCGACCTGGACTCGGTGCTGGCGCGGGCCACGGAGCACGGCGTCTTCGGCACCAAGATGCGCTCGGTGGTCCTGCACCCCGACGACGCCGGGATCGAGGCCGTGGTCGAGCAGCAGTTCGCGGTGGCCCTGCAGATCCTGGCCGCCGGGCTGGTGCCGATCATCGAGCCCGAGGTGGACATCCATAGCCCCGAGAAGGCCGAGACCGAGGCGCTGCTGCAGGCCGAGCTCCTCGACCACCTGGACGGCCTCGGCGACGGGCAGGACGTCATGCTCAAGCTCACCCTGCCCGAGGAGGACGGCTTCCACCAGGCGCTCGTCGAGCACCCCGCGTGCTGCGCGTGGTCGCCCTGTCCGGCGGGTACAGCCGTGAGGAGGCCAACGCCCGGCTGGCCCGTCAGCCCGGAGTGATCGCCAGCTTCTCGCGCGCGCTCACCGAGGGGCTGACCGCCCAGCTGAGCGACCAGGAGTTCGATGCCCGGCTCGACGAGTCGATCGCCAGCATCTACGCGGCGTCGATCACCTAACGCAGCACCTGACAGGCCGCACCGACCGGCGCCCGGACGATCGCGAGATCGCCCGGGCGCCGGCGGTTCGGCGTCCGCCCCGTCAGCGGGTCCAGGTCACCTCCCAGGTGACGTTGTCGCCGTGCTGCTGGGTCCAGAACGTCCGCCAGGCGGCGTCGTACACGTTCGGCACCTTCGCGCCGAGGATGCCGGCGGACGTCGGGTCCCCGTCGGAGACGTGGATGCCGGTGATCTCGTTGTCGCCGTCGTGGTAGGTCGGGCCGCCGGACGCGTCGAAGGTCGCCGACGCGTCGCGACCCTTGGCCAGCCAGCGCACCGGGCGGGGCTGACGAGCCCGGCCGTGCGAGCTGGTCAAGTGGAACAGGAAGCCCGAGTCGAGCGCGTTGCGCTGTCCGTGCAGCTTGTCGCCCGCGTCCTCGACCACGAGCAGGTCGTCGGCGCTGGCGAAGGCGATGTTGTCGAAGCCGGTGTCTCCCACCGCGCCCACGGCTGCGATCGAGATCCGGCCGGTCTCGGCGCTCGGCGAGGACTGCCGGATCCGGAACACACCGCCGTAGGCACCGGGCAGGAGGCTGTCGGTCGAGGTGTCGCCGGTCTCGGTGAAGTAGAACTCACAGAAGCCGGTCCCGGGCCGGAACACGCCGTTCTCCGGCCGCTTCAGCGGGGTGGCCAGGGCCGCCTTGGCCGCAGCTGTCGCGTCGAAGGAGGCGGTCCCGCTGGCGATGTCGACCCACCGCGTCCGGAACGACGTGCCGTAGGTGTGCAGGTCGCCGATGAAGCCGTCGTAGGGATCGGCCTGCAGCTCGGCGGCCGTCACCGGCGTACCGTCCGGGCGCAGGATCTGCAGCGCCTGCAGGGTCCCGCCCGCCGTGAGGTCGGTCCGATCGCTCGGGACGAAGCGGTAGACGAAGGAGTTGGGCGCCTTGCCGCCGGCCACGGACGGACCGCCGATGTCCTCGACCAGCCAGACGTTCCCGTCCTTGTCGTTCTGGATGCCCTCGTAGCCACCGGAACCGAGCGCATCCAGACGCACGGCGGTGCCGTCCACCGCGTTGCCGTTCTCGTCGAGGGCCACCCCGAACACGCCTCCCCTGGGCGCGCCGGACTCGGCCGTGAGCAGGAGCTGGTGGGAGAACGGGTCCCAGGTGATGCCGTCGATGGTCGGGAAGACGGCGCCCTGGTCGTCCACGTCGCTGATCAGCGTCACCCGCTGCGCCGGATCGGTCTCGTCCAGGATGATCCGCTTCACGTAGCCCCGGGGGCCGATCTCGTGCCCCTGGAACAGGTAGTGCTGGTCGCCGAAGACGAGGTAGACGTTCTTGTCCGGCTCGGTCTTGTTGTCCTCGTCGCTGGCCTGGGTGAGTGGCCCGCCGAGGATGGTGTTGTAGCCGTAGTGCGTCACCCCGTTGGCGACGTCCGGGTTGGCCAGGGGCAGGTTGCCCCACGCCACCGAGCTCTGGGTGGCACTCGGGGTGAGGACGTTGCCCTGGACGCCGAAGCGAGGGTTCGCCGTGGCCACAGGGGCCACGACGAAGCCGGAGCCGGCCTGGGCGGGGCCGGTAAGCAGGAGGAGGCCGCCGCTGACCGCGAGCGCGGCGGTCGTGCCGATCCTGGCGGCGGAGCTGCGTGGACGCATGCGTCTTCCCTTCGTCGATGGGACTGATCTGGTCTCGAAGCGACCCGGAAGGGCCTCTCGCAGGCTGCCCCGGTGGGGGGAAGTCCGCGTGGGCGTGGCGGTGCTCGGACGTGAACATCGGATGACCGGTGGGGTTGACAACATACAACCATATGGTTGTATGTTAGCTCGGTGACCGAGACCAGCGAGGACCGCGCGGATGCGCTTTTCCACGCGCTCTCCGACCGCACGCGGCGCGACATCATGCGCCGGGTGCTGGCCGGCGAGCACTCCGTCTCGGCCCTCGCGGCGAAGTACGACATGAGCTTCGCCGCGGTGCAGAAGCACGTCGCCGTCCTGGAGAAGGCAGGACTGCTCGCCAAGCGGCGCCGAGGCCGTGAGCAGCTCGCCAGCGGCGACGTGGAGGCAGTGCGTGCCGTGGCCGGGCTGCTCGACGAGCTCGAGCAGGTCTGGCGCGGCCGGATCGACCGCATCGACGCGCTGCTCGCCGACCACCCATCGAAGGAGAGCTGACATGCCCGTCATCGACATCACCAAGGACCTCGACACCCGCACCCTGACCATCACCGCGCGCCTCGCCGCTCCGGTCCAGCGGGTCTGGGCGCTGTACGCCGACCCGCGCCAGCTCGAGCAGGTGTGGGGCCCGCCCACGCACCCCGCCACGTTCGTCGACCACGAGCTCGCCGTCGGCAGCCGGTGCACCTACTACATGACCGGCCCCGAGGGGAGAAGTATGCCGGCTGGTGGCGGATCACGGCCGTCGACGAGCCGCACTCGTTCAGTTTCGATGACGGCTTCGCCGACGAGCACTTCGACGACAACCCCGACCTGCCGGTCTCGCACAACGTCTATCGCTTCGAGGCCGAGGACGCCGCGACGCTCGCGACGTTCACCACCACCTTCGACACGGTCGAAGGACTGCAGCAGGTGCTCGCCATGGGCATGGAGGAGGGCGCGACGCTGGCGATCAACCAGATCGACGGCTTCCTCGCCGGCTGACCTCGGGAGCAGGCCTGGCAGGCTGGAGGCGTGCGGGCTGTCGGCTACGAGCGCTACGGGCCACCGGAGGTCCTCGCGGTCCGTGACGTGCCCACCCCGACGGCCGGAAGCGGGCCAGGTGCTCGTCGAGGTGGTCGCCACCGGGGTCAACCTGAGCGACTGGGAGTGCCTGGTCGGCTCGCCGGCGTACGCCCGGATCGGCGGGCTGCGCCGGCCAGCCCGGCCCGTCCTCGGCTCCGACATCGCCGGCCGGGTCGCCGCTCTCGGGCCGGGCGTGACCGGCTTCGCCGTCGGCGACGAGGTGTACGCCGACAACCTGGGCCGCAAGGGCGGCTTCGCGGAGTTCGCCCTCGTCCCGGTCAGCGCGCTGGCCCGCAAGCCGGAGGGGCTCGACCTTCGAGCAGGCGGCGTCGATCCCGCAGCCCGGCCCGATCGCGCTCCAGGGCACGGCCGGCGCCGGCCCGGGCGCGCGGGTGCTGGTGAACGGTGGGGGCGGCGGCTCGGGGATGTTCGCGATCCAGCTGGCCGCGCGGGCCGGCGCGCACGTCACCGCCGTCGACAACGCCGGGAAGCTCGACTTTATGCGCTCGCTGGGGGCCGACGAGGTCGTCGACTACCGGGCCGAGGACCCGTTCGACGCCGGCGCCGCATACGACCTGATCCTGGACCTGGTCGCCCACCGCTCGGTGTTCGCCTACCGCCGGGCCCTGGCTCCGGGCGGACGCTACCGGGTGGTCGGAGGCACCACGCGCACGCTGCTGCGCGTGCTCACGGTCGGTGCCTTGGCCGGCCTGGCCACCGGACGGAGGCTGGGTGTCTTGGGGGTGCGATCGGGGTCGGAGCGCTTCGCCCCCGTGGCGGAGCTGTGCGCGACCGGCGACCTCACCGTGCACCTCGACGGGGTGTTCGACCTCGACGGCGTACCCGAAGCGCTGGCGCGGGTCGGCGCCGGCCGGGCCCTCGGCAAGGTGGTCGTCCGGCCAGATCGGGGCTGAGCTCTCGGCCCGTCCTGTTCGCGCGTGATCGAGGGGCGGGGGTCCGGCGGTGTCACTGAACGAGGCAACGGACGCGTCCCGTTGGGTCTGCTGTGGGAGACGTGGCTCCAGCCGGGCAGCTCCAGCCGGGCAGCTCCAGCCGGGCAGCTCCAGCCGGGCAGCTCCAGCCGGTCGCGATCAGTCGGCCGGCGGGCTCTCCAGGTCGGTGGGGAGCGCCTTGGCGGCGTACTTGCGCCAGTTCTGGTCCAGCGCGTCCATGAGCAGGGTGACCATCAGCGGCGACAGGTTGACCCGGGCGACCACTTGGCCCGGCATCGTCCCGGCGTCGGCGCGGGCGAAGTCGAGGCGGACGAAGTCGATGGTGAACTCGTACGGCGAGTGCGACACCGCCGCGAAGTTGGCCCACACCCCGCCCGACATCGACTCGGGTACGGCGATCTGGAAGTTCTGTCCCGGCTGCTGGCCGGGCTGCTGGTCCACCATGACCCGCACGCTACTCGGGGATGCGAGTCGGGGTACCCACGATGCCGACACGCGTCTCCAATCGACGCCAGCCGGTGCGCTCACCGTAGGCTAGGAGGGCCGTGCTTCCCCGAGCGGGCATCTGCCAGGATGCTCCGGCCGCGTGTGCAGCCTGTTCGGAGTGAGGAGACCCGGTGTACCTGAAGAGCCTGACCCTCAAGGGGTTCAAGTCCTTCGCCTCCTCGACCACCCTGCAGCTCGAGCCGGGGATCACCTGCATCGTGGGGCCCAACGGCTCGGGCAAGTCCAACGTCGTGGACGCGCTGGCGTGGGTGATGGGCGAGCAGGGTGCCAAGTCGCTGCGTGGCGGCAAGATGGAGGACGTCATCTTCGCCGGCACGGCGGGCCGACCGCCGCTCGGCCGGGCCGAGGTGATCCTCACCATCGACAACTCCGACGGCGCGCTGCCCATCGAGTACGCCGAGGTCACCATCTCGCGGACGATGTTCCGCAGCGGCGGCTCGGAATACGCCATCAACGGCACGCACTGCCGGCTGCTCGACGTCCAGGAGCTGCTCAGCGACTCCGGCATCGGCCGCGAGATGCACGTCATCGTCGGCCAGGGCCAGCTGGACTCCATCCTGCACGCGACCCCCGAGGACCGGCGCGGCTTCATCGAGGAGGCCGCCGGCGTCCTCAAGCACCGCAAGCGCAAGGAGAAGGCGCTGCGCAAGCTGGAGTCGACCGACGCCAACCTGATGCGCCTGGGCGACCTGCTCACCGAGATCCGCCGCCAGCTCAAGCCGCTGGGCCGGCAGGCCGAGGTGGGCGCGCAAGGCCGCGGTCGTGCAGGCCGACGCTCGCGACGCGCGCGCTCGGATCATGGCCGACGACCTGGTGACGGCGCGCGCGGCCCTGGAGCAGGAGCTCGCCGACGAGACGGTGCTGGTCGAGCGGCGCACCGAGGTCGAGCGGGCCGTGGCGACCGCTCGGGAGGCCGAGGCGCGCCTGGAGACGTCGCTGCGTGACGACCTGCCGGCCCTGGCCAAGGCGCAGGAGACCTACTTCTCGCTGTCGGGTCTGCGGGAGCGGCTGCGCGGCACACAGTCGCTCGCTGCCGAGCGGGTGCGCAACGCCGCCGGCACCACCGAGCTGGAGTTCGACCCCGGTCGCGACCCCGACACCCTCGACGCCGAGGCGGCGCGGGTGCGCGAGAGCGAGCAGCAGATCATGGCGGAGGTCGAGCAGCAGCGTGGTGCCCTCGAGCAGGCCGTCGGCGCCCGGCGTACCGCCGAGGACGCGGCGGCCGAGGAGGAGCGTCGGATCGCCGGCCTCCAGCGGGCCGCCGCCGACCGGCGGGAGGGGCTGGCCCGGCTGGTCGGCCAGGTCAACGCCCTGCGCTCCCGCGCCGGAGCCGCCGAGGACGAGCTGGGCCGACTCGGCCTGGCGCGCGAGGCGGCGCTGTCACGCGCCGAGCGCGCCCAGCACGACTTCACCGCCCTCGAGACCCGGGTCGCGGGGCTGGACGCCGGCGAGGAGGGCCTGGACGCCGAGCACGAGGCGGCCGCTGCCGTGCTCGCCGACCTCGAGGAGCGGCTCGCCAAGGCCCGCGACGAGGCCCGGCAGGCCGATCGCGACCGGCACGCCCTGCAGGCCCGCAAGGAGGCGCTCGAGGTCGGCCTGGACCGCAAGGACGGCGCCGGGGCGCTGCTCGCCGCCACCGACTCGGTGTCCGGGCTGCTCGGCTCGGTGGCCGCGCTGCTGACCGTGCGCAGCGGCTACGAGACGGCCGTGGCGGGCGCGCTCGGCAGCGCCGCCGACGCCGTCGCCATGCGCGACGGTGAAGCCGCCGTCGCCGCGATCGGACACCTGAAGAGCCAGGATCTCGGCCGCGCCGGGCTGCTGCTCGGCAGCGCGCCCGCGGACGACGCGGGCTGGCCCGGCCTGCCCGGCCACGCGACGTACGCCCTCGACGTGGTCGAGGCCCCGGCCGACCTGCGCGGGGCGCTCAGCCGGCTGCTGTTCAAGGTCGCCGTGGTCGACGACCTGCCGGCCGCCACCGGGCTGGTGCGCGACCTTCCCGATGTCACCGCCGTCACGCGCGAGGGCGACGTGGTCGGGGCCCACTTCGCCTCCGGGGGCTCGGCCAGCCGGCCGAGCCTGATCGAGGTGCAGGCCGCCGTCGACGAGGCCGCGGCACAGCTGGCCGAGGCGACGGCCGCCGCGGAGCGGCTGGGCTTCGAGATGTCCCGGCTCGAGGCCGAGCGGCTGGCGGCACAGCAGCGGGTCGACGTGGCGCTCGCCCGGCTCCACGAGTCCGACGCGACCCTGGCTGCCGTCGCGGAGGAGCTGGGGCAGTACGGCTCCCAGCTGCGCGCGGCGCGCGGCGAGGCCGAGCGGCTCGCCCAGGCGATCGCCGAGGCGGAGCAGGCCCGTGACCGCGACCTGGCCGGGCTGGCCGAGCTCGAGGCCCGACTCGCCCAGGCCGAGCAGGCGCCGGAGGCCGAGCCCGACACCACCGAGCGCGAGCGGCTCGCCGAGGGCGCCCGCGCCGCCCGTCAGGGCGAGATGGACGCCCGGCTGTCCCTGCGCACCGCCGAGGAGCGGGCCCGCGCGCTGCACGGCCGCGCCGACCAGCTCGAGCGGGCGGCCAACGCGGAGCGGGGAGGCCCGAGCCCGCGCGGCGGAGCGCCGGGAGCGGCTGCTGCGCGAGGGCAGGGCCGCGGAGGCGGTGGGCGTCGCCGTGACCGTCGTGCTGGCCCGGTTGGAGACCTCCTCGAGCAGGCGGGTGTCGCCAGCGACGACGTCGAGCAGGCGCGCAAGCGCCGCGAGGCGCAGCTGCTGGACGTGCGAGGCCAGCTGCGCGACCTGGCCCGCGAGCACGACGAGCTGGTCAACTCCGTCCACCGCGACGAGATGGCCCGCACCCAGCAGCGGATGCGCATCGAGCAGCTGGAGGAGCGGGCGCTGGAGGAGCTCGGCCTGGACGCCGACGGACTGGTCGAGGAGTACGGTCCCCACCAGCCGGTGCCGCCTGTCCTGGGCCTGGTCGAAGGGTTCACCGGAGAGCTCGAGGAGGGTGCCGAGGCATCCGAGCCGACGCCGTACGACCGCGAGACGCAGGCCAAGCGGCTGCGCTCGGCGGAGCGAGCGCTGTCCATGCTCGGTCGGGTCAACCCGCTCGCCCTGGAGGAGTTCACCGCGATGGAGGAGCGGCACAAGTTCCTCACCGAGCAGCTTGAGGACCTCAAGAAGACCCGCCGCGACCTGCTCGACATCGTCCGCGAGGTCGACGCTCGCGTGGAGCAGGTCTTCACCGAGGCCTACGCCGACGTGCAGGTCGCCTTCGAGCAGACCTTCGCGCGGCTCTTCCCCGGCGGCGAGGGCCGCTTGGTGCTCACCGACCCCGACGACATGCTGGCCACCGGGGTGGAGGTCGAGGCCCGGCCACCCGGCAAGCGGGTCAAGCGCCTGTCGCTGCTGTCCGGCGGCGAGCGGTCGCTGGTGGCGGTGGCCTTCCTGGTGGCCCTGTTCAAGGCCCGGCCGTCGCCGTTCTACATCCTCGACGAGGTGGAGGCGGCGCTCGACGACACCAACCTGGGTCGGCTGCTGGAGATCTACGAGGAGCTGCGGGAGAACTCCCAGCTCCTCGTCATCACCCACCAGAAGCGCACCATGGAGGTCGGCGACGCGCTGTACGGCGTCTCGATGCGTGGCGACGGCGTCTCGGCCGTGATCAGCCAGCGGCTCCGCGAGGCCGAGTCGGCGTGAGCCCCGACGCGACGCCCGACCGGTCGCGGCCCACGCGCTCGGCGTACGTCGCCTGGCGGCAGGTGACGACGCGCTGGCGCGACGACGACGCCTACGGCCACCTCAACAACGCGACCTACTACGAGCTGTTCGACACGGCGGTCAACGCCCACCTCTACGACGCGACCGGCCTCGACATCCGCGCGCTGCCGGCGATCGGCATCGTGGCCGAGACCTCGTGTCGCTACTTCGCCGAGCTGGGCTTCCCGGCGCCCATCGACACCGGGCTGGTCGTGGAGCGGCTCGGCACGTCGTCGGTCGTCTACCGGATCGGGCTCTTCCAGGGCGAGGGCGACGAGGCCGCAGCGGAGGGCCGCTTCGTCCACGTGTACGTCGACAACACCCGCCCCGACCGGCCCGTGGTGCCGGTGCCCCCCGAGATCCGGTCCGCCGTGTCGCCGTTGCGCCGCCAGCGGGCCTGAAGCGAGCTCCCGCGCGCCGATGTGGAGATCGCGCCATCGCGTGGCATCGTTGCCAGTGCGGTCTCGATGACCGCATTCTCGACCGGGCGCTCGCGCGCCCTCTCCCGGAAGCTCCAGCCGTGCTCGCCATCGCCTTGGGGATGATCCTCATCCTCGCGCTCGCCGGTGTCGTCGTCGCCTACGTCGCCTTCCCGCACCGGGGCCAGCAGATGCCGGGTGTGCCCTGGCTCGGGGCCGCCATGCACCGCGCGGTCGACCGGCTGCCCACGCTCGACGAGGACGAGCAGCACCCGCTGCACCGCTGACCAACTCCGGCCCCGGGCGTATCAGCCGGCCTGGCAGCGGCTCCTCGCCGGTGCCACACTGTGCCTGACCCGGGATCGCGCGCGCGACTCCGGCGGCCTCTCCACCCCAAGGGGGTCCGCATGACCAACCCCGTCGCGTACCTGTACGGCCGTGACCGGGCGCCGATCGGTGCGGCGGGTGTCGCGGTCGCACCCGACCTCGTGGTCTTCTCGCCGTGGCCGGCCGACCTGGGCGCCGGAGCGGCGTTCCGGGTGCGCGTGGTCGCCGGCGACGGGATCGCCGAGTGGCACCAGCCGCTCGGTGTCGACTACGCCCGGCTCGCCGGGGCCCGCGAGACGACCAACGTCGCCCTGGTGACCTTGCTCGACCCGCTCCGCCAGCCCGTGGAGGTGCTACGGGGGTCACGGTCGATGCCGTGGTCTCCTCGCTGCGCACCGCGGGCCCGCGGGCCGCCATGATGTCGCTGGCGCCCGACGCCCTGAGCCGGCTGGGTCGGCGGCTGGCGGCCCCCGCGATCGAGCCCGACGAGGCGCCGGTCAAGGCCGTCGTCCCCCAGACCTACCTGATCCGCACGGGTCCGCCCGACATCGCGCAGCGCTCGCTGTGCCGGATCTTCCGGTGGGACTGACCCCACGCGGCGACGTCCGCGCCCCGTGGCTGGACGCCGCGCTCACGCTCGGGGCGGTCGCGGTCGACCTCGCCCTTTTCACAGCGCTGTCCGATGCCACCGACCAGACCGGCTGGGCGGGCCGACCGGCCGCCGGCCTCGTCGTGGTCGCCGGTCTCCTTGCGGTCCCGCTGCTCTGGTGGCGGCGGTCCGCGCCGGTCCGCGCCTGCGTGGCGGTGGCGGTCCATGGTGCGGCCGTCACGACGCTGCTCGGCTCCCGGCCCCTGGTCGGCCCGTTGGTGGCCCTGTACGCCGCGGCCGCGCGCGGCCGGCGCGGGCCCGCACTGGCCGCTCTGGGCGCCGTGCTCGCCGCGCACTCGCTGGGAGTGGCCTATGAGGCGTCCTTCACCGGGCCCGGCCCGTCCGTGGCGGCGGTCGCGGCCGTCGCGATGGTGTACGGGCTGCTCGACCTGGGCAGCTGGGCGGTCGGCCGGTTCGGCGCCGGTGCCGCGGCACGCGCCCGGGAGCGGCGGCTCGAGGAGTCCCGCGCGGAGGAGGCTCGGGCGGCGGTCGAGGCGGAGCGCCGCCGGATCGCGCGGGAGCTGCACGACATCGTGGCGCACGCGGTGACGGTGATGGTGCTGCAGGCGGCTGGCGCCAAGGGTCTGGTCGAGAGCCAGCCCGCGCGGGCCACCACGGCACTGGACGCCGTCGAGGCCCAGGGTCGACAGGCGGTGGCCGAGCTGCGGCGGCTGCTGGGCGTACTCCAGCCCGAGCCGGGCGAGACGGTGGTCCCGCCGCCCCGCTCCGGCAGCGTCGCCGACGCCGTCGACGAGGTCGCTGCCTCGCTGCGGCAGGCAGGGCTCGCGGTGTCGGTGACAGCGGACGGCGACGAGGTGGCCCTTGACCCGAGCGTCTCGGTGACGCTGACCCGCGCTGTCCGCGAGGGGCTGGTCAACGTGGCCCGGCACGGCGGGCGTGAGGGTCGGGCGCAGGTGCGGCTCAGCTGGGCCCCCGAACGGGTGCTGGTCGAGGTGGTCAACCCGCAGGCCGACGGTGCCGGCCCGGCGGCCGCGCTGTCGTCGGGGTACGGGCTGACCGGCCTGGCCGAGCGGGTGCGGCTGGTCGGCGGCCGGCTGAGCGCGGAGCCGGCGCCGGCCGGCTTCCGCCTCGCCGTGGAGCTCCCCACGGCCGCGGCCGGCCACGACCAGGAGCTGGCCGGCCGATGAGCATCCGGGTGCTCGTGGTGGACGACGAGGAGCTGGTCCGCACCGGCCTCACGATGATCCTCGAGGTCGAGCCCGACCTGGAGGTGTGCGGCACCGCCGCGGACGGCGCCCAGGCCCTGGCCCGTGTGGCCGAGACCGACCCCGACGTCGTGCTCATGGACGTGCGGATGCCGGTGCTGGACGGGATCGAGGCCACCCGGACCCTCGCCGGCGGGGACGGTGGCCCGGCCGTGCTCGTGCTGACGACGTACTTCGTCGACGAGGCGGTGGCGGCGGCGCTGCGGGGTGGCGCCTCGGGGGTCGTGCTCAAGGATGCCGCGCCGGTCGAGCTGGTCGCGGCGATCCGCGCCGTGGCCCGGGGTGAGGCCTGGCTGGACCCGGCCGTCGCCCGCAGTCTCGTGGAGGAGTTCCGGTCCCGCCCCGACCCGGCCCAGCCCGCCTCGGGGAGCTGGCCGCTCTCACCGGGCGGGAGCTGGAGGTGCTGCGGTGGCTGGCCCAGGGGCTGTCCAACGCCGAGATCGCCGCCGGGCTCGTGGTCTCCGAGCACACCGTCAAGACCCACGTGAGCCGGATCCTGCTGAAGCTGGGGCTGCGCGACCGCGCCCAGGCGGTCGCGACGGCCTACCAGCTCGGGCTGGTCCGGCCCGGCGAGCCACCACCCTCGCGGTGAGCTCAGAGCTGGTGAGCCCAGAGTGCCGGTGGGGCGGCGGCCGGTCGGCCGCCGCCCCGGGTGTCCGAGCCGTCACGCGCGTCGCGCTACTTGGTGCGGCCCTCCACCGTGAAGCAGCCGCCCTCGAAGAAGCCGGACTTGCCCGCGGTCCCACTGATCCGCCAGTACGGCGTCACCGTGTGGGTGCCCGCGCCGAGCGGGATGACCGCGATCGTCGACCGGGTCTGCCAGTACTCGGTGTGGTTGGCCAGGTTGCCCGGGCCGTAGACCTTCTCCTGCACCGCGCCGCCGTCGATCGAGTAGCCCACCCGGACCTCGGCCAGGGTGTCGACGCCCATGTCTGCGGCGAGCTGCGCGATCACCCGACGAGCCGCGGTGCCGTTGTTGATGGTGACGCCCAGGCCCAGCTGCTTCCAGCCGTCCTCGGTCTTGATGCTCTGCAGCCCGAAGGTGCACTTGGACTGCGGCGTGGGCACGGCCTCGGCCGGGTTGCTCACGGCGGCCATGCCGATCCCCCCGACGGCCGCGGCGGCGAGCAGGGCACTGGTGCGCTTGATGCGTGAGTTCATGGTGATCTTCCCCCTTGGTGTGGGCTGCCGGCGCGTTGCCGGCTGCAAGCCCTGCGCAGCAGGATGGCCCCACGGGGATCCGTCGCGTCGCTCCGCAGAGCGATCTGCGCGTACCCCAGTCGATGACGCGGCGCGGTGTCACCCCCGCGGGCATGAACCGGTCGCCGGCCCCTGCCCTAGGTGCGCAGGGCCGCCGCCCAGGGGCGAACACCCACCGGCGCAGCCGCCGGCGCAGCCACACGTGCTGATCGGTGTGTCGCACCAGCGCGGGCGACAGCCGCAGGTAGACCGCGTTGAGCCCGCGCATGGCGGCGCCGCGCACTCCGCCGGCCGCGAGCGTGCCGTCGCGCCACTCCCGCAGCGTCACCACGTCGGGGTCCCACGGGTCGCCGTACACGGAGGTGGCGATGAAGCAGGTGCTGCCCTCGATCACGATCCCGGCGATGATCGCTCCGACGCAGACGGCGCAGAACGAGTCGTGGTCGGCCTCCTGCATCCGGCAGTCGTACGCCGGCCGGTAGATCCCGGCGTGGAAGTGGCCGCCGCCCTCGTAGGCGCCGATGGTGTCGTCGGGAAGGGGTTGGGCTGCGTGTCGCACTGGGTGGGGTCGGGGTTGACCGTGGTGGGCAGCGGCGTGCTCGCGTCGACGTAGGACGCCCACTTGATCGTGGCACGATCCACGTTGATGGTGAGGTTCGGCTCGAGCGGCTCGGCACCGGTGTACTGGTCCTGCGTGGTCTCGCCGCTGGCGCACCCGGCGAGGTAGGGGTACTCGTCGCCCAGTCCGAACGCCGAGTGCCCGAGCTCGTGGATGGCGGTGCCGTCCAGCCAGCCGCCCGCGTAGCTCACGGCGACGCCATCGGCGCCCGTGCCGCCGGGCTGGACGTGGTTGACGAACACCAAGATCACGTCGACGTCCGGGACCAGCGCCCCCACCTCGAGGCTGACCGCCGCTGTGTCCACGACGAGCGCGCGGCGCAGGTCCACGCCCGCCTGGCAGTACTCCGCGTCGAAGTAGCTGACGCCGCTGGACACGGAGTTCGCGAAGGCTGTGGTCCCGTCCGGGCACGTCGCCGGGTTGATCGCCCCGCTCTCGTCGGAGGCGACGTCCATGCGGTAGACGTTGACGCGGTCCCAGGTGAGGCTCCCGCTGAACGGCGCGGTGGTCTGCAGCCGCGTGAGGAAGCTGTTCACGGTGGAGCTGAACGAGCCGATCTCCGAGTTCGTGTAGCCGTCGCCCACGATGACGAGGTTCCACTGGGTCGTGTCCGGGCCGTTGTCGACCACCTTGGTGACACCCAGAACGCTGCCGGTGCCCATCACAACCCCCTCGGCACGGCGAAGCGACCGAGCTCGCGGCGTCCCCCGGGCGCGAGCCGCACCCCGGCCAGTGCCGGCTGCGCGAGGCGGACTCGCGGCCCGGCGTCGACGACAAGGTCGTGCCGCGTCGAGGTCCGGTACCACGGCGACGAAGGCCCCCGCGGGAGCGCGGTCGGAACGCGTTCGAACCTGCCCTGATCGTTGACGATCTCGACCGACTGGGGGATCGGGTCGTGCAGGAGGCGACGGTGCAGCGCGCGGCCGTCCGCGGCCCGCAGCTCGACCACGACGGCGTGGTCGGGCGCGGGCAGCCGCGTGTCGTGGCCTGGTGGTGCCGCCTTGCGTCGTCGCTGGGCGCCGGCGAGCCGCAGGCCGCGCTCGTCGAAGGCGAAGGTGAGTCGCAACGACCGACCGGACGCCGGTGCGGTGCTGGGTGCGGGTGTGGTCATGCTCGTCTCCTGGTGCTGTGGGCGGTTGACCCGCCCGGGCCGGCCCTCCGGCGGCGGGGTCGTCTGCTGGCCCCAGTGGTACGCCGGTGGCGTCAGCACCGGATCAGGACGGGCCGGATCGGGACGGGCCGGATCGGGACGGGCCGGATCGGGACGGGCCGGATCGGGACGGGCCGGATCGGGACGGGCCGGATCGGGACGGCTCAGATCGGGACGGCTCAGCCGGCCAGGTGGTGCGCGCAGCGCCCTGCCGGTCCGACCCGCCCCGGGCGGGTGGTTGGATAGGCGCCATGGCTGACTGGGTCTACCTCGTCATCGGCATCGGCGTGCTCGGAGTCGTCGCGCTCGCGGGGCTGCTGACCTCGGGTCGACGTCGCCGTGTGCCGACCCCCGAGCGGGGCACCGACGTCATCGTCGCCCCGCTTCCGGCGGAGGCCGAGGCCGAGCCGGGAGCTGGCGAGGCGCCGCTCGCCGTCCCGACCCTGGAGCGGCCCGAGCCGACCGCCTCGCGGATGCAGCGCCTGCGCGCCCGGCTGGCCGGCTCGCAGGGCGCGCTCGGGAAGGGCCTGCTCGCCCTGCTGTCGCGCGACCGGCTCGACGAGGACACCTGGGAGTCCATCGAGGACACCCTGCTCACCGCCGACATCGGCGTCGCGCCCACCCAGCAGGTCGTGGACAACCTCCGCACCCGGCTCCGGGTCGAGGGCGGCAGCCGACCCGACCCGCGCACGGTGCTGCGCGAGGAGCTGGTCGCGCTGCTCGACCCCACGATGGACCGCCGCCTCCAGATCACCGGCGCCGACGGCAAGCCGGGCGTCGTGCTGGTCGTGGGTGTCAACGGCTCCGGCAAGACCACGACCGTCGGCAAGATCGCCCGCATCCTGGTCGCCGAGGACAAGTCGGTGGTGCTCGGCGCCGCCGACACCTTCCGCGCCGCCGCCGTCGACCAGCTGGCCACCTGGGGCGAGCGGGTCGGCGTCGAGGTCGTCCGCGGCCCCGAGAACGGCGACCCGGCGTCGGTCGCGTTCGAGGAGGCCGTGAAGGAGGGCGTCGACCGTGGCGTCGACACCGTCATCGTCGACACCGCCGGCCGACTGCAGAACAAGGCCGGCCTGATGGACGAGCTGAGCAAGGTGAAGCGGGTCATCGAGAAGCAGGCGCCGGTCACCGAGGTGCTCCTCGTGCTCGACGCCACCACCGGCCAGAACGGCATGATCCAGGCCAAGGTGTTCTCCGAGGTCGTGGACGTCACCGGCATCGTGCTCACCAAGCTCGACGGCTCGGCCAAGGGCGGCATCGTGGTGGCGGTCCAGCGCGACCTGGGCGTGCCGGTGAAGCTGGTCGGCCTGGGCGAGGGCCCCGACGACCTGGCGCCGTTCGACGCGGGCGCCTTCGTCGACGCGCTGCTGGGCTGAGCCGGGCGGCCCGGTCAGGCCGCGACGGCGTACTCCGAACGCCACCGGTCGTAGCACCAGCCGGCCAGGAACCGCTCGGCGGCCCGCCTGCCAGAGCCGTACAGGGCAGCCTTCTGATCGTCGCTGAGGTGGAAGTCGGTGGTCGACACGCCCGAGGCGTCGACGAAGACGGTGCGCGCCACGACCGACGGCTGGTCGACGTAGATCTGGTCGTGGGCGTTGGTCATCGTCGACACGAGGGCCTTGGCCAGCGCGAGGGGATCGTCCACGTCGCTCCACCGCTGCTCGGCCACTCGCATCCGGGCCGAGAGCTTCACCCCGATCGTGGGCCGCTCCATCTGGTCGTCGAACAGCCCGATCGGGTAGTTGGAGAGCATGCCGCCGTCGGTCAGCACCAGCTCGTCGCGACCATGCGCAAGCGCGGGGTGGACGGGCATCCGCCAGGGCCGGAAGAAGAACGGGATCGACGCGGACGCCCGCACGGCGTCGGCGACCGGCATGGCGTCGGGGTCCCGGCCGAGCAGTCGTTGGTAGTCCCATGGCAGCCGCAGCATCCGACCGCGGGAGACGTCCGAGACGATCACGACGAGGCGGTACTGCTGCTCGATCGGGTCGCGCCGGCTGGCCCCGGCCAGCCGGAGGTCTCCCCAGGTGCGGACGCCGGCGTCGGCCAGGTGCTCGGCGACCCAGCGGTGCAGCACCTCGCCGCGGTACAGGCCCTCGCGCAGCAGCACGTCCAGCCCCTGGCCCACGGGTCCGAGCCAGCTCCCCAGCGCTCCGTGGTCGAGGAAGGCGGAGAAGTCGGTCTCGACAGTGAGCTGCTCGAGCCGCCCCCCGAGCCCGGCCGCCGCGAGGGCCGCGACGATCGCTCCGGCCGAGGTGCCGGCGACCCGGTGGGCGTTGTATCGGCCCAGCAGAGTGGTCATCGCCCCCGCCAGCCCGGCGCCCTTGACGCCGCCGCCCTCCAGCACGAGGTCGGCGGCGCTCCGGCTGTGATGCTCCATGGCGGGCACCTCCTGACCCGAGCGTCGGAGAACCGGATCCCGAGCGGGACCCGATGGGACGAGGAGCGCCGGTGGAGCCGGCAGATACCGGGCCAGAGTTCACACGCCTGAAACACGGGGACCCGAGACGTTTCTCGGGCGCAACATGCCGCACCACACCGTGAAACCTGGTCTGCCCAGAGTGGGTCCCGATGGGGCGGACGCTCCGGGTCGACACTGTCGTCGCGCCCGGCCGCCGCCTGTGACCACAGCCCGACCCTGGAGGTTCCGTGGACGGCTACTACGCCTGGATGCTGGTGGCGACAGCCCTCGTCCTGATGATGACAGTCCCAGCACTGGCCTTGTTCTACGGCGGCATGAGCCGCTCGAAGTCCGTGCTCAACATGATGATGATGTCCTACGTCGCCGTCGGCATCGTCGGCATCGTCTACGTCCTGTGGGGCTGGTCGATGTCGTTCAGCGACAACAACATCGCTGGTCTGTTCGCCAACCCGTTCGACCTGTTCGGCCTGAAGGGCGTCGGCTGGGACTCCTACATCGGGGTGCTGTTCCAGATGACCTTCGCGATCATCACCGCGGCGCTGATCAGTGGCGCGATCGCCGACCGCGTCAAGTTCTCGGCATGGGTGGTCTTCCTGCCCCTGTGGGTGACGCTCAGCTACTTCCCGATCGCCCACATGGTGTGGGGCGGCGGCCTGATCGCCGAGAAGTTCGGCGCGCAGGACTACGCGGGCGGCACGGTCGTCCACATCAACGCCGGTGTCGCGGGCGGCGTGCTCGCCCTGATCATCGGTAGGCGGGTGGGCTTCGGCAAGGAGCCGATGAAGCCGCACAACCTCACCCTCACCATGATCGGCGCCGGTCTGCTGTGGTTCGGCTGGTACGGCTTCAACGTGGGCGCGATCGTGCTGGGCGGCGAGGACGAGGCGGCCGACACCGTCCAGTTCATGACCGAGACCGGTCTCACCTTCCTCAACACCACGATCGCGACGATGGCCGCGATGCTCGCCTGGCTGCTGATGGAGCGGCTGCTGCACGGCAAGGCCACCTCGCTCGGCGCCGCCTCGGGCATCGTCGCCGGTCTGGTCGCGATCACCCCGTCCTGCGGCTCGGTGGACGTTCTCGGCGCCATCGCGATCGGCGCCATTGCCGGCGCGGCCTGCGCCTGGGCGGTCGGACTGAAGTTCAAGTTCGGGCTGGACGACTCCCTCGACGTGGTCGGCGTGCACCTGGTCGGCGGCGTGGTCGGCACCGTCCTCATCGGGTTCTTCTCGACCGCGGAGGCCCCTGGCGGGATCGACGGCCTGTTCTACGGCGGTGGGCTCGGCTCCTGGGCGACCAGGTGATGGCCGCGCTGATCGCCATCGTCTGGTCCGCGGTCTTCACCGCCCTGATCGCCTACGCCATCAAGTACACCATCGGCTGGCGGGTCAGCGACGACGAGGAGGTCGAGGGCATCGACTTCAACGAGCACGGCGAGACGGCGTACGACCTCGGACTGTCCGGCGGTCGAGGCGTGTCGTCCCTGGTGGGGGCCGGGACGTCCGCCACAGCCGCGACCAAGGGAAGGGGCACACGCATGAAGCTCATCACCGCGGTGATCAAGCCGCACAAGTGGGAGGACGTCCGAGAGGCTCTCGAGACGTTCGGGATCAGCGGGATGACGGTGTCGGAGGTCTCGGGCTACGGCCGGCAGAAGGGCCACACCGAGGTCTACCGGGGCGCGGAGTACGACATCGCGCTGGTGCCCAAGATCCGGGTCGAGATCGTGGTCGACGACGGTGACGTCGAGGACGTCGTGGGGATCGTCGCCAAGACTGCGCAGACCGGCCGGATCGGAGACGGCAAGGTGTGGGTGAGCCCGGTCGAGACCGTCGTCCGGGTGCGCACCGGCGAGACCGACGCGGCCGCTGTCTAGGGCCGCGACGAGCGGGCGCCACGGCGTCCTCCAGGGGCTCCCGGTGTCCGGCCTTCGGGTCGGGCACCGGGAATCTGGCGTCTCCCGGTCGACCGGCAGGCGGTCGCGGGAGCTGGCGGCCCCGGCGCGTCGTTAGGGTGACGCCCGTGACCGCTGCCTCGACGCTCCTGCCGGCGCTCGCCGCCGGCCTCGACACCGGCGACACGGCCTGGCTGCTCGTCTCGTCCGCGCTCGTCCTGCTGATGGCGCCCGGGCTCGCGCTCTTCTACGGCGGCATGGTCCGCTCGAAGTCCGTGCTCAACATGATGATGATGACCTTCGGCGCGCTGGCGGCGATCGTCGTCCTGTGGGTGCTGGTGGGCTACTCGCTGGCCTTCGGCGACGACATCGGAGGTGGGCTGCTCGGCAGCCCCGGCCAGTACGCCGGCCTGTCCGCCCTCATGACCGACGAAGGCACCCGCACCGTCCCGGCGATGGTCTTCGCGGTCTTCCAGGGGCTGTTCTGCGTGATCACCGGAGCCCTGGTGTCGGGCGCGATCGCCGACCGGGCCCGGTTCGGCGCCTGGATGGCCTTCGTCAGTGTCTGGACGCTGCTGGTCTATGCCCCGATCGCCCACTGGGTCTTCGACTTCTCCGACGGCGACCATGTGGGCGGCTGGCTGGCCAACTCCATGGGCCTGGTCGACTTCGCCGGCGGCACGGCGGTCGAGATCTGCTCCGGGGCATCGGCTCTGGCGCTGGCCCTGGTCCTCGGCCGTCGCGTGGGCTTCGGGAGGGACCCGATGCGACCGCACAACCTGACGCTGGTCATGCTCGGTGCGGGCCTGCTGTGGTTCGGCTGGTTCGGCTTCAACGCCGGGTCGACGCTCGGCGCCGGCCAGGCGGCAGCGGTCGTCTTCACCACCACGCTGGTGGCGGGCGCGGCCGGGTCGCTCGGGTGGCTGCTGCTCGAGCGCGTGCGCG
Source organism: Nocardioides sp. (assembly GCA_041393675.1). Lineage (GTDB taxonomy): Bacteria > Actinomycetota > Actinomycetes > Propionibacteriales > Nocardioidaceae > Nocardioides. Next base: position 61,355 of record JAWKJR010000015.1, read on the forward strand.
ACGGGCACGCGACCTCGCTCGGCGCGGCGTCCGGGCTGGTGGCGGGCCTGGTGGCCATCACGCCGTCGTGCGGGTCGCTGTCGCCCTCGGTGCGCTCGCGATGGGAGCGGGGGCCGGGGTGATCTGCGCCCTCGCCGTCGGGATGAAGTACCGCTTCGGCTACGACGACTCGCTGGACGTGGTGGGCGTCCACCTGGTCGGTGGGCTGGTCGGCACGATCGGGATCGGGCTGCTCGCGACCGCGGCCGCGCCCACGGCCGTGGACGGCCTGTTCTACGGCGGTGGCGTCGGTCAGCTGGGCAGACAGCTGCTGGGCAGCGGGGTGGTGCTGGTCTACGCCTTCGTGCTGTCGGGCATCATCGGACTCGTGGTCGACCGGCTGATGCGCTTCCGGATCGGTGAGGAGCACGAGATCAGCGGGATCGACCTCGCGGTCCACGCCGAGACGGCCTACGACCTGCACGCCACGGCCGGCAGCCGGGCCTCGGGTCACTCGATCCTCAGCTCACTCACCCATCGGGAGGACAACGGATGAAGCTGGTCACGGCGGTCGTCAAGCCGCACAAGTGGGAGGACGTGCGCGCCGCGCTCGAGACGGTCGGCATCACCGGGATGACCGTGTCGGAGGTGTCGGGCTACGGCCGGCAGAAGGGGCACACCGAGGTGTATCGGGGCGCGGAGTACGACATCGCGCTCGTGCCGAAGGTCCGGGTGGAGATCGTGGTCGAGGACGCCGAGGCGGAGGAGGTCGTCCGCACGATCGCCGCGGCCGCGCAGACCGGGCGGATCGGTGACGGCAAGGTGTGGGTGACGTCGGTCGAGACGGTGGTCCGCGTGCGCACGGGCGACCGCGACGACGCCGCGATCTGACCCGGCCGAGCCTGCGAGATGACCGCCGAGGACCGGGCGCGGCGTGCCGCCGAGGCCGACGCGCTCTGCACGGCGGCCTACGCGTCGGTCTCGGCGCCGAGCAGCGGTGTCGCGCTGGTGGCGGTGGGCGGCTACGGCCGCGGCGAGCTGGCGCCGTACTCAGACCTTGACCTCGTGCTCGTCCACGAGCTGGCCGAGCCTGGGGAGTGGGCCGAGTCGCTGTGGTACCCGCTGGGGACTCCGCGGCCAAGGTCGACCACTCCGTGCGGCCCTACGACGCCATGGTGGAGGCGGCGGCGGCCGATGTCCGTGTGGCCCTCGGCCTGCTCGACCTGCGGCACGTCGCCGGCGACCCGAACCTCACCCTGCGGCTGCGGACCACGATGCTGGCCGCCTGGCGCCGGACAGCGCGCGAGCGGCTGCCGGAGCTGCGCGCGCTCGTGGACCGTCGGCACGAGCTGATCGGTGAGCTCGCCCATGCGGCCGTGCCCGACCTGAAGGAGGCGGAGGGCGGGCTGCGCGACGCCACGGCGCTCAAGGCGCTGGTCGCCAGCTGGCTGGTCGACGTGCCGCACGCCGACCTCGAGCGCTCGCGCCGGTCGCTGCTCGACGTCCGCGACGTGCTGCACGAGGTGGCCGGCCGCGCGACCGACCGCATCGCCCCCGAGCACTGGCCCGTGCTCGCCGAGCGCACCGGGCTGGCTGACGCGGCGGCGGCGCAGCGGTTCGTGCGCGAGTTGGGACGGCGGATGACCCACCTGTCGCGGCTCACCTGGCGCCGGGCGGAGGCGGCCGTGGCGCGGCCGGCGGGGCGTGGTGACCGTCGCCCGGAGCTCACCTCGCTGGCGGCCGGCGTCGCCCTGTCGGCCGGGGAGGTGGTGCTGGACGGGACGGTGCGTCCCGACCGGGACCCGCTGCTGCTGCTGCGGGCCGCCGCGGAGGCAGCCGAACGCGACGTCCACCTGGCCCCGCCCACCGCGGCCCGGCTCGCTCGTCAGGGCGCGGCCCTCCCGGAGCCCTGGCCGCGTGAGGCCCGCGACCTGCTGGTCCGGCTGCTGGCCGCCGGGCCGGGACTGCTCGCGGTCTGGGAGACCCTCGAGGAGACCGGTGCGCTCCACCGGATCCTGCCCGAGTGGGAGCGCATCAGGCTGCTCCCGCACGCCTCGGTGATCCACCGGTTCACCGTCGACCGGCACGTGATCGAGACCTGCATCGCCGCCGCCGGCCTGATCCGCTCCGTGGCCCGGCCCGACGTGCTGATGCTGGCCGCGCTGCTGCACGACATCGGCAAGGGCGGGCTGACCGAGCACAGCGTGGCCGGGAGCCGATCGCCCGGCAGGCCGCGACCCGGATGGGCTTCGACGCCGAGTCGGCCGAGCTGATCTCCCGGCTGGTCCGCCACCACCTGCTGCTGGCGCACGTGGCGACGACCCGGGACCCCGACGACCCGACCACGGTCGAGCAGCTCACCGCTCAGCTCGACGCCTGAGGAGCTCAGCGTGCTGGTGGCGCTCACCGAGGCCGACGCGACGGCCACCTCACCCCAGGCGTGGTCCAGCTGGCGCGCCGGGCTGATCCGCTCGCTGGCCGAGCGAGCGCTGGCGGCCCTGGTCGCCCGCGCCGCCGGTGGCCCGCGCCGCGGCTGCCGGAGCTGGAGATCCCGCTGCCGACCGGTGTCCGACCGGGCGAGTCCGGCACCACGTTCGACGTCGTGCCGAGCGACGGCGGCGGCCGGCTCACCGTGGTCGGGCGGGACCGCGTGGGCCTGCTCGCCGACGTGGCCGCCACGTTGGCCGTTCTGCGCGTGCCGGTCCGCGCCGCCCGCGCCTGGAGCCAGGACGACCTCGCGGTGAGCGTGTGGGAGGTCGCCGACGCCCACCTCGACCCCGCTGTGCTGCGCACCCGCCTTGAGGCCGTCGCGGACGGCCGCGTCGACCCGACCTCGCGGCTGCGAGCGGGCGCCGGCGCGGGCCTTGCCGCGACGGTGGACGTGCCCCGGAGGCCTCGCGCGCCTCCACCGTGCTCGAGGTGCGGGCCGGTGACCGGCCCGGCGTGCTTGCGGTCGTCCTGACCGCGCTGGCCGGGCTCGGCATCACTGTGCGGTCGGCCCACGTCGACACCCCGGGCCGCAGGCGGTCGACGTGTTCTACCTCCGCGAGGCGGACGCAGGGGCGCTGAGCGACGTCCGGGCCGCGGAGGCCGCCCACGTGGTGCGCGACGCGCTCGCCTGAGCGCCGGAAGGGTGAAGGCTAGTCGCGAGGTCGCCGGACCCGGACGGCGCGCGGGGAGCCGTCGGGGTTCGTGACCAACCGGACCGGGTCCTCGTCCTCGTCGTCGGGGCTGCGGGTGACCGGGCCGGCGTCGTGGTGTCGCTTGATCTCGCGTGCCGAGCGGGCCTGACCCGGCTCGAACACGTCGATGACGTTGCCGAACGCGTCGCCCAGGCCGGTGCTGGCCCCGCGTGCGCCCGGGCCGCGCAGCCAACGCGCCAGCAGCGGTCCGGCCAGCAGGGCCAGGACGATCCCGGCGGCCACCCCACGACGTACTCCACGTCGGCCACGGTACGCCGGCTCCGGCCTACGGCGGCCATTCGTCGGCCAGCAGCGCGTACCCGAGGCTGTCGTACCACCGCCCGTCGCGGTGCAACGCGTCCCGGCGGGCCGCGGTCTCGCGCCGCATCCCCACCCGCTCCATCAGCCGCCACGACGCGACGTTGTCGGCGAAGGTCACCGCGGTGACCCGGTGCACGCCGAGCTCCTCGAAGCACCGCGCGAGCAGCGCCCGGACAGCCTCGGTGGCCAGGCCTCGCCCCTGAGCGGCGATATCGAACGCCCAGCCGATCTCGGCGTCCCGCGCCTCGGCGCGCCCCGGGGCCTCGGCCATCGCCCACGAGTCATTGACCGAGAGGTAGAGGTCGCCGACGATCGCGTCGCCCACCGCGACGACCAGAGTGCGCTCCTGCCGCACGGGCTCCGCGAGGAGCGCGGCGAAGGCAGCCTGGTCGGCGGGTGCGCTGGGCAGCCATCGGTGGACCTCGGGGAGCCGTCGGTAGCTCCACATCGCGGCGGCGTCACCCGAGGTGACCCGGCGGATGCTCAGCCGCGGCGTCACGAGGGGCCAGGCAAGATCCTCCAGCGACCGCGGCATGGCGGTCATCATGCCGGATCGGCTCGTGCCGCCCCCGTGGCCCGGTTACCCTTGACCTTCGGTCGGCGTACGCCGGCCCGGCCGCCGTACGCCCCACCCAGCTGAGGATCTCGCTTGTTCGCCACGCTCTCCGACCGGCTCGCCACCACCTTCAAGAACCTGCGCGGGAAGGGTCGCCTCTCCGAGGCGGACATCGACGCCACCGCACGGGAGATCCGCATCGCCCTGCTCGAGGCCGACGTCGCGCTGCCGGTCGTCAAGGAGTTCGTCGCGGCCGTCAAGGAGCGGGCGCGCGGCGAGGAGGTCAGCCAGGCGCTGAACCCCGCCCAGCAGATCGTCAAGATCGTCCACGACGAGCTGGTGACCATCCTGGGCGGCGAGACCCGCCGGCTGCGCTTCGCCAAGACCGGGCCGACCATCATCATGCTCGCGGGCCTCCAGGGCTCCGGCAAGACCACGCTGGCGGCCAAGCTGGCGCTGTGGCTGAAGGAGCAGGGGCGGACGCCGATGCTGGTCGCCGCCGACCTCCAGCGGCCGAACGCCGTCAACCAGCTCCAGGTCAACGGTGAGCGCGTCGGCGTGCCCGTCTTCGCCCCCGAGCCCGGGAACGGCGTCGGTGACCCGGTGGCTGTCGCTCGCGCCTCGGTCGACGAGGCCACGCGGACGCTCCACGACACCGTGATCGTGGACACCGCCGGACGGCTCGGCATCGACGCCGAGATGATGCAGCAGGCATCCGACATCCGCGCCGCGATCGACCCCGACGAGGTGCTCTTCGTCGTCGACGCGATGATCGGCCAGGACGCCGTCACCACGGCCCAGGCCTTCCTCGACGGCGTCGGCTACGACGGCGTCGTCCTCACCAAGCTCGACGGTGACGCCCGCGGTGGCGCCGCGCTGTCGGTCGCCTCGATCACCGGCAGGCCGGTCATGTTCGCCTCCGCGGGCGAGAAGATGACCGACTTCGACCTCTTCCACCCCGACCGGATGGCCTCGCGCATCCTCGACATGGGCGACATGCTCACCCTGATCGAGCAGGCGGAGAAGGCCTTCGACCAGGAGCAGGCCCTCAAGGCGGCCGAGAAGCTCACCGGCAAGGGCGGCGAGTTCACCCTCGACGACTTCCTCGAGCAGATGCAGCAGGTCCGCAAGCTCGGCTCGATGCAGAAGATCATGGGCATGCTCCCCGGCATGGGGCAGTTCCGCTCCCAGCTGGAGAACTTCGACGAGCGCGAGATCGACCGGATCCAGGCGATCATCCAGTCGATGACGCCCGCGGAGCGCGCCAACCCAAGATCATCGACGGCTCGCGCCGGGCCCGGATCGCCAAGGGCTCGGGCCGCCAGGTCTCCGACGTCAACCAGCTGGTGGACAGGTTCTTCGAGGCCCGCAAGATGATGCAGTCCTTCGCGAAGGGCGGGCTGCCCGGCCTCCCGGCATGCCCGGCGTCGCTGCTGCCGGCGGCCGGCGCAACAAGGGCAAGCCCAAGCCCGCCAAGGGTCGCCGCGCGTCGGGCAACCCCGCCAAGGCCGCCGCCGAGGCCAAGGCCAGGGCCGAGCGCGAGGCCGCGAAGCCCGCCGCCAACCCGTTCGGGCTGCCCGGCGGTGAGGAGATCGACTACGAGAAGGCCGCCGCCGCGCTGGACCTGCCCAAGGACTTCGGCAAGTACCTCAGCTGACCCGTCCCCGCCGCTCCGGCCGGCTCAGGCCGGGTCGGGGTTGGTGACGATGATGTCGCGCACGAGCGCGTCCAGGTCGGCGTCGGCCGCGAGGAACTGGCGGAGGGTGCGCAGCGTCGGCGGGAACGTCGCGAACTCCGAGGCGTCCATGCCGTCGGGCTCGTAGGCCCGGCGGAAGTCCTCGAAGCGCTCCAGCGAGGCGATGATCTCCGGGTCGACCGGCTCGTCGATCCGGTGCTCCGCGGAGAGGCCGGACTCCTGGATCTTCTGCTGCCAGGAGAAGGGCGGCGAGATGACCAGGTCACCGCCGACGAGCTCGCTCCACTGCAGGGTGTTGCGGAAGGCGGCGGACAGGACCCGCGCGCGGTAGCCGCGCTCCTGGAAGATCTGGTAGGACCGCTTGATCGCCGCGACGCCGGCCCACTCCAGGTGGGCGGGGTCGATCTCGATGTCGTCGCGGGCGGCGACCACCTTGAGCCAGTCGTCCAGCCGGCCGACCATCAAGGTCACGACCGGGCCCATCGACGCGACGTCGAGGCCCTCGGCCTCCCGGCGCTGCAGACCGCGCTCCACCGCGGCGCCCACCTGCACGACCTGGGGGACGCTGAAGGACACGGTGGCGTTGATGCTGACCCCGCGGTAGGTCGCCTCCTCCATCGCCGCGATGCCGACCTCGGTGGCCGGGACCTTGACGATGATGTTCGGCGCCAGCTGGGAGAACTCGACGGCCTGCTCGACGATCGCGGCGCCGTCGCGGTGCAGCCGCGGGTCGGTCTGCATAGAGAGCCGGCCGTTGCGACCGGCGTACCGCTCGAAGGCGGGCAACAACAGCTCGGCGGCCTCCACCGACATCTGGCGGACGGCGGCCCAGCCGATCTCGGACTCACCGGCCGTGGGGTGCTCGGTGGCCAGGGCCTGGATGCGGGGCCCCCAGACCTGCGGCCATTTGTTGATGGTCGTGTAGGCGATGACCGGGTTGCACGTGGCGCCGACGGCGCCGTAGCCGATCGAGGTGGTCAGCTCCTCGAGGTCGGCGGAGTCGTTCCACAAGCCCGGGGGGGAGGACTGCACCATGTCGGCGAGGGGGCCGGGGGTGAGCTGGGGGGCGGCAGCGGTCGTCATCGAGATCGTCTCCTGCGGTTGGCGTCGGTGACAGCCTATGTCATGACATACCTACAAACAAGAGGACTGGTGTGGGCGGTAGCGTCGGCTCATGACCGACCCCACGACGGCGTCCGCGCTCGCGTCCCCGACGGTCCTGCGCTTCTCCGGACCGATCCTGCCCGACGGCGAGGCCGGCGACCTCTACGCCGTCGACGGCCGCGTCACCTACGAAGCCCAGCCTGGCGCCGAGCTCGGCGCCTCCGGCTGGATCGTGCCGGGGCTGGTGGACGCCCACTGCCACATCGGCCTCGACGACCACGGCCCGACCACCGTGGCGGAGGCGGAGCGGCAGGCGCTCGCGGACCGCGACGGAGGCGCCCTGCTGATCCGCGACGCGGGCTCCGCGCTGGACACCAGCTGGATCCACGGTCGCGAGGATCTGCCGCGGCTGATCCGCTGCGGTCGGCACCTCGCGCGCAGCGCCCGGTACATCCGCAACTACGCCTACGAGGTGGAGCCGGAGGAGCTGGCGGCGTACGCCGCTCAGGAGGCCCAGCGGGGTGACGGCTGGGTCAAGCTCGTCGGCGACTGGATCTCCCGCGACGAGGGCGACCTGCTGCCGTCGTTCCCGGCCGAGGCCTTCGCCGCGGCCATCGCCGCCGCTCACGAGCACGGGGCCAAGGTCACGGCGCACTGCTTCGGCGAACACGTCCTGCCCGGGCTCATCGCGGCCGGCATCGACTGCATCGAGCACGGCACCGGCCTGTCCACCGACCTGATCGAGGAGGTGGTCGCCCGCGGGACTGCCCTCGTTCCCACGGTCATGCAGACCGACAAGTTCCCCGAGTACATCGCGGCAGGGGCGCAGCGCTTCCCCGCCTGGCCAGCATGGACGACCTCTTCCGGCGCCGCCGGCACTCATGGCGGCGTACGACGCCCGAGTCCGCTGCCGCCGGCTCGGACGGCGGCGGGTCAAACCAGCACGGCAACATCGTCGGCGAGGTCGTATGGCCATGGCCGAGATGGGGCTGCCCGCTGAGTACGCCCTCGGCGCGGCGTCGTGGCGGGCGCGTGCCTGGCTCGGCTGGAACGCCACCCTCGACGAGGGCGCGCCGGCCGACTTCGTCGTCGTCGACCGAGACCCGCTGGCCGATCTCACCGCCCTTCGCGAGCCGGTCGCGGTCGTTCTGCGCAGTCCGGGTGGTCGCCGGCCGCTGACCCCGCCGACTCAGCCGGACGCGTTCCGTGGCCCGCGGCTGGCGAACAGGATGATCAGCACGATCAGGATCACGAAGGCGAAGGCCTTAGGGCAGCGGACCGAGGATGCCCGCCAGGATCCCGCCCGCCAGCTTCCTGGATGCCGGGCCGATGGTCACGTCCAGAAGGCCCCGGGTGCTTCGCAGGTGACGATATCTCCGTCCCGAGAGGGAGTGGTATAACGATCCCGGTCAGGGCCGTCCCTGTGTCGCGGGTGTAGCTCCCGGAGGGTTGGCTGAGCTGCACCGGCGTGCCGCGTCACATCGTCGGTGACGGCGCACTGGGGAGCGCGTACGCGCCGTGGGGACCCAGATCATCCGGTCCTCGGTGTCGGGGAGGGTCGTGGTAGCCCTGCCCGTCCCGCGGGGGATCACCGCGATCCGCAAGGCTTCGCTGCTTCAGTCGCGAAGATGACGAAGCCGACGGCGATCGCCGGGGCCCCGGCCGACCGGCAGGGCGAACCACCACGCGCTCGGTCGCGGCTTCTTCAGCGTCGCCGGTCAGCAGGCCGTACGGCGGCTGCGGGGGCGGCAGTGCGCCGTGTGTATACGCCGGGCTGAGGGGGTGTGGGGGCTGCCGGCCACTGGGGCTGGCCGTACTGGGGGTTGGCCGCCTGCGGGAGGGGGCGCGTCCGAGGAGGGTGGGGTCCGCCCGGGAGGTGCTCACACCTGCGTCTGCCCGCTGCCCGCTGCCAAGCCCTGAGGCCGCGCGCGCCCCGACCGCCGCTTCGCCGCCGGTTTCCTTGGCAGCGAGGCGATCTGGCAGAATGTCGCGCTGAGGCCTGCGCCTTCCGGACCCTCTCACCGGGCGTGCGCGGTGCCCCTCCCGAGGACGCCGGCTCCGGTCCCCACTCCGGACGCGCTCCTCACCCGCACACAACGTCAGGGAGACACCACAGACGTAGCCGTCAAGATCGCGAAGCGCCTGGGCAAGGTCCGGGTGCCGCAGTACGCATCGTCATCGTCGACTCGCGCAAGAAGCGCGACGGCAAGGTGATCGAGGAGGTCGGCAAGTACCACCCCAGGAGGACCCCGTCCTACATCGACGTGGTCTCCGAGCGTGCAGTACTGGCTCGGCGTCGGCGCCCAGCCGACCGGGGCCGTGGAGGCCATCCTCAAGATCACCGGTGACTGGCAGACCTTCAAGGGCCTGCCGGGCGCCGAGGCACCTGCGAGTCAAGCCCGCCGCCACGGCAAGCTCGACATCTTCAACGAGGCGCTGAAGGAGGCCGAGAGAAGGGCCCACCGCCGAGGCGGTCACCAGCCGGGCGAAGAAGACGGCCGCTGCGAAGGCCGCGGGGCCGGACCGACGCTGGCCGAGACGCCCGCCGAAGCGCCCCGGCTGAGGAGGCTGCCGCGACAGCGGCGGCACCGGCAGGCGGCCGCTTCGGTGCCGGCCGACGAGACCCCCGAGGGCGCCGCCGAGGCCGCCGAGGCGGCCCGACGCGGCCGACAACACGCCGGACGAGGGCTGACATGCTCGCCGAGGCGCTCGAGCACCTCGTGCGCGGGATCGTCGAGCACCCCGACGACGTGACCGTGCGCGACAAGCATGCGCCGCGGGTCGCTGCTCGAGGTGCGCGTGCACCCCGACGACCTCGGCAAGGTCATCGGCCAGGGTGAAGTCGCACCGCCGCGACGTTCGCACGGTGGTCAGCGCCCTGGCCGACCGAGCGGCGCGGATCGACTTCGTCGACGTCGACCGCCGCGGCTGACGCCGGTCGATGACCCGCCTGGCGCGTCGGCGGCGACGTCCGTGACCGGCATCGAGGTCGTCGTCGGTCGGGTCAGGCAAGCCCCACGGGATCCGCGGCGAGGTGACCGTGGACGTCCGCACCGACGAGCCGGAGCGCCGCTTCGCCGACGGCGCCGTGCTGCGCGCCGAGCAACCCGCCGGCTCCGCGAGCCGACTCACCGCGCTCTCGGTGGCCGGCAGCCGCTGGCACCATGGGGTGCTGCTGGTGCGCTTCGCCGAGCTGGCCGACCGGTCAGCGGCCGAGGCGGCCCAGGGCATCGTGCTGCACTGACCGTGCCGGCGGACGCCGTCCCCGACGACCCCGAGGAGTACTACGACCACCAGCTGGTCGGTCTCGCGGCGTACGACGAGCTGGGCGACCTCTTGGGCACGGTGTCGGCCGTGGTCCACGGCGCCGCCAGGACCTGCTCTCCGTGCACACCCCCGACGGCGGACCTGCGCTCGTGCCGTTCGTCGAGCGCTGGTGCCCGATGTCGACCTCGACGCCGGCCGGGTGACCATCGCCGACCGCCCGGGGCTCGTCAGCCTTCCCCGACGTCCGGAGCAGGAGCGCTGAGTCGTGCGGGTCGACGTGGTGACGATCTTCCCCGACTACCTCGCGCCGCTCCAGCTGTCGCTTGCGGGCCGGGCTCAGCAGCGCGGGCTGCTGGAGGTGCACGTCCACGACCTGCGCCAGTGGACCCATGACCGGCACCCGCACCGTCGACGACACGCCCTACGGCGGCGGGCCGGGGATGGTGATGCGACCGAGCCCTGGGGCGAGGCGCTGGACGAGCTGCTGGGTGCGGGCCCCGCCGCCGGCTCGACCGTGGTCGTGCCCACGCCGAGCGGTGCGCCGTTCTCGCAGCGACTCGCTCGCGAGCTGGCCGGCCGCGACCGGCTCGTCTTCGCGTGCGGCCGCTACGAAGGCATCGACCAGCGGGTGGTGGATCACGCGCGCAGCCGCTGGGAGGTGGTCGAGGTCTCGTTGGGCGACTACGTCCTCAACGGCGGCGAGGTGGCCGCGCTCGCGATCGTCGAGGCGGTGGCCCGGCTGCTGCCTGGGTTCGTCGGCAACGCCGCCTCGCTGAGCGAGGAGTCCCACGAGGAAGGGCTGCTGGAGTACCCCGTCTACACCAAGCCCGCCAGCGTAGCAGTCTGGAGGTGCCCGCCGTGCTGCGCAGCGGTGACCACGACGCCGTCGCGGCCTGGCGGCGGGAGCAGGCGCTGCGACGCACCGTCGAGCGGCGCCCGACCTCACCCGAGCCGGGTTGCTGGCCTCGGTGATGACGGGCGGGGCTGGCAGATCGAGCCCGCCGTCCGCTCCGACACCTTGGAGCTGCTCACGCTACGGCTGGCGTGCTGGGTCACGGAGCGCTCGTCAGCAACGACCTCGGCATCCCCGCTGCACGAGGGCCTGGCCGACATCGAGGCCGCCCTGGAGGAGTGGGACACCTACGTCGTCCGCGCCGCCGGCCAGCTCGGTTGGCTCGGTGCGCGGGAAGGCTGGACGGCGCCGAGTGGGAGATCGGCCGGCTCATGGTCGCACCGGATCTGCGCGGCCGAGGGCTGGGCCGGCTGCTGCTCGACCGCATCATGGCCGCGGCGCCGGGCGCGGCGTCGTCGTACCGGCTGTACACCGGCACGCACAGCACGGCCAACCTGCGCCGCTACAAGCGTGCGGGCTTCTCGGTGCGGGAGGTGCTGGACGGGCCGTCCGGCCCAGTCATCTTGTGGCGCCCGCGCCGGTAGCCCGGCCCCACCGCGACCAGGGCGGCGATTTCGGGCGGCGTGGGTTCTCTGGCAGACTTGCCCTCGGCCCAGCCGGCCGAAAGGACGTCTCCAGGACACGGTCCGGGCGTGTGTCAGGCTCCTGCCACAGGGGGAGCGGACGCCGCCGGCCACCCACGCGCTGGGTCTGCACCTGAGATCACCTGATCCGCGGCTGACCTGGCACTCGCGAAGACCCGATGAGCAACGTCATCACCGAGCTCGGCGACAGCGCCAAGCGAGACGACATCCCGGACTTCCGCGCCGGCGACACCGTCAAGGTCCACGTCAAGGTCGTCGAGGGCAACCGCTCCCGCGTCCAGGTCTTCCAGGGCGTGGTGATCCGCGTCCAGGGCGCGGGCATCGGGCGCACCTTCACCGTGCGCAAGGTGTCCTTCGGCGTAGGCGTCGAGCGCACCTTCCCGCTGCACTCGCCGATCTATGAGTCGGTCGGGTCGTCACCCGAGGCGACGTGCGCCGGGCGAAGCTCTACTGCAACCTGCGCGGCAAGGCCGCCAAGATCCGCGAGCGCCGCGAGATCTGACCGCGGTTGCGCGTTCGCCGCCGCCCGCTTCGCACACTGGTTAGGCTCGCTCACGTGACTCCCGACGAGACCGCCTCCTCCGCCACACCCGGGGCGGCAGCCGAGGGGCGACTCCTCGGCGCCCGGTTCCGAGCGCCCCGGTTCCGAGCGCAGGGGCCGGTCGACCCGCCGCCAGGGCAAGCCGGCTCGCAACGCTCCCCCTCTGGCAGGGAGACGCTGCTGCTGCTCGGCATCGCCCTGGTGCTGGCGGTTATCAAGTCGTTCCTGGTGCAGGCCTTCTGTCCGTCGAGGTCGATGGAGCCCGGGCTTCAGGTCAACGACCGGATCCTGGTCCAGAAGGTGTCCTACTGGGGCGGCGGCAGCCCGCAGCGCGGCGACATCGTCGTCTTCGAGGACCCCGGCGGTTGGCTCAGCGACGCCGAGACCGCCCAGCCGACGGAAACCTGCTCACCGAGGCGCTAGCCAAGATCGGCCTGTACCCGACCGGCGGGCATCTCGTGAAGCGCGTCATCGGCGTGCAAGGCGATGTCATCCACTGCTGCGACGACCAGGGGCGCCTGGAAGTCAACGGAACCCCGCTCGACGAGTCCGAGTACGTGATGGACGACAAGCGCACCAGTGCAACGGCCCGATGACAGGCACCTGCAACTGGACCGCCGGGCGGTCCCGGAGAGGCACCTCTTCGTGATGGGCGACAACCGCGGCAACTCCGCGGACTCGACCGTCACATGTACCGCAGAACCAGACCGACTGCGTGCCGGGGGCGGAGTTCGTCTCCACCGACCTGGTCGTGGGCAAGGTGTTCGTGCTGCTGTGGCCGCGCGACCACTTCCGGTGGATCCATCGACCCGGCGACTTCGCCGACGTGGCGGCCCCGAGCTAGCCGGGGAGGCCTGACCGTGACGGCCCTGCCCAGAGGAACGACGGTACGCCGCGACGCCGGCCTGTACGGCTACGAGCGCGCACTGCGGCGGGTGGGGATCGACCCCATCGCCGGGGTGGACGAGGCCGGCCGTGGCGCCTGCGCCGGCCCGCTCGTCGCCGCGGCGGCCGTGCTCCGGCCCGCGGGGACGATCCCGGGCCTTGCTGACTCCAAGCTGCTCACCCCCGCGGCTCGCGAGCGCTGCTACGCGCAGATCACGCGGCGCGCGCGGGCCTGGTCGGTGGTGGTCATCGAGGCCGAGGAGTGCGACCGGCTCGGCATGCACGTCGCGAACATCGAGGCGCTGCGCCGCGCGGTGGCGCTGCTGGACGTCCGGCCGGCGTACGTGCTCACCGACGGCTTCCCGGTGGACGGGCTGGACGCCCCCGGGCTTGCGGTCTGGAAGGGCGACCGGGTCGCCGCGTGCATCGCGGCCGCCTCGGTCCTCGCCAAGGTCACCCGGGACCGGCTGATGACCGGGCTGGACGCCCGCTGGCCGGCGTACGACTTCAAGACGCACAAGGGGTACGTGACAGAGGTGCACAACGCCGCGCTGGCCGAGCACGGCCCGTGCCCGATCCACCGGATGCGGTTCGTCAACGTGCGGCGGGCCGCGGGGCTGGAGCCGGCGCTCCCGGGGCAGAATGAGTCCGGCGGGGCGGCTGGCCCGCCACCGGCCGCGGACCAGAGGGAGTGTGGATGAGCGCGGAGGATCTCGAGAAGTACGAGACCGAGATGGAGCTCACGCTCTACCGCGAGTACCGCGACGTCGTGGCGATCTTCAAGTACGTCGTCGAGACCGACCGCCGCTTCTACCTGTGCAACCAAGTCGATGTGAAGGCGCGCACCGAGGCGGGCGACGTCTTCTTCGAGGTGTCGATGAGCGACGCGTGGGTGTGGGACATGTACCGCCCTGCCCGATTCGCCAAGAACGTCAAGGTGCTGACCTTCAAGGACGTCAACGTCGAGGAGCTCGCCCCCGCCGAGATCGACCCGCCCAAGTCGTAGCCAGCAGCCGCACGGGGCGGGCGGCCAGGGCGCACCCGCACTGGTCGGACCCGCACAGGAGAGCGGCGCCACGCCCCCATGAGGGGCACGGCGCCGCTGTGTCGTCCTGCTACTTGATCAGGCGGACCGGGTCGCCCTCGATGTTGGCCGACCAGGTCGTGAAGTCGGTCACCGAGCTCGCGGAGCCGAAGTCGACCGTCACCCGCCACCAGCAGCCACCGGCTTGGAGGACGTTGCAGGTGTAGGTGTTGGGGATCGGCACCTTGATCTTCTCGTACTGGCCGTTCCAGCCCGAGGCCCCGGATACGCCGTTGATCTTGCAGTTGGTCAGGTTGCCGATGTAGTAGCCGACCGCCTTGCAGTTGTTGAGCGTGAGGGAGGTCTCGGTCGGCGGCAGCACCTGGATCGACCCGGAGCCGGACGCCGCGTCACCGGCGTCGAAGAAGCTGAAGACCAGGGTCTTGTCCGCGGCGGCGGGCACGACCCGCACCAGGTTGAACGTGCTGATTGAGGTCGGCGCGTTGGCGAAGATCGCCATCTGGTCCCAGCCTGCGATCGACAGCGAGCCGGCGGCCGAGGAGATCGCCCGCATGGCAAACATGTTGTTGCCGTTGCTCACGACCGAGGTGTCGTCGCCGGCCTGGGTGTAGACCTTGTTGCTGGAGGTGTAGGCGCCGTAGGCGTCCTGGCTGCCGGTCTGCAGCGGGACGTTGCTGCGGACCTGCAGGTAGTAGTCGCCGGCCTTGGTCGGGGTGAACGTGCAGAAGGTGACCCAGTGGTGGAACATCGACGCCAGCTGGTCGTTGTAGGCAGCGTTCCCCTTCCGGATGGCGCTCGTGGTCACCTGGGAGGTGGTGAAGCCGGGGTACTGCTTGGCGCAGCCGGCGACCGGCGGGGCGGTCTTCGGCATGTTGGTGTCGACCGGCTCGCGCAGCCCGAACGACGTGACCGTGGGCACCTCACCGCCCACCCGGTTGCCATTGCTGGCGTCGTCGCCGGAGCAGAAGTCGTTCGACGACTTGGCGTAGCGGGTCATCGCGTCGGTCGTGGTGTAGTTGTTCCAGTTGTTGCTGGTGACCGTGCCGCTCCAGGTGCTGCAGAAGCCGCCCGTGGGTGCGTAGACCGGGTCGTACAGCTGCAGCGTGACGGGCTGGCCGACGGCTGCGGGGTTGACCCGGACGATGTAGAAGTAGCCGGATGGGTCGAACTACTGGTTGTTGTTGGAGCCGTCGCAGCCGGACTCGTAGCCCTTGCAGTAGCGCGTGCTGAGCTGGTCTCCCTGCGTCTTGTAGACGTTCGGTCCCTCGACGCCAGCCCAGAACTTCGGGCTGGTGGAGCAGTTGGCGCCGCCGGCGGGGATCACCAGCTGGCTCCCGGCCGGCCCCCGCAGGTTGGTGCCGGCTGGCTCGTTGCCGAAGGTGTTGCACGGGCTGCCCATCGGCACCGGGCCGTTGTAGTCGGCGGTCGCCGAGCGGGTCACGGTGGTGAAGCTGTTGGTGAACGCCGCCGCGATCGAGTTGCGGACCGTGCTGCTGACGGTCTCCACTAGCTGGGTGGGCTTCTCGCCGACCTTGTCCGACACCGACGTGGTGCCACCGTCGGGGTAGCCGTTGCGCGCCGAGACGGTCTTGGCGGTGGACGTGGCCGAGGCGAAGTCGTTGGGCAGGTAGGTCACGCCGGCCATCGACGCGGCGTCGGCGGCGGCCTGGACGCGCTCCACCTCGACGTACCACCGGGCGACGTCGACGGCGAGCGCGGAGAGCGGGAAGAGCACGGTGGCGGCGAAGATCGCCACGACGATGGCGGCGTAGCCGGACTCCTGGCGACGGCGACGCCAGCGCTCCGCGCGGGTGAGGTTCTGGGACATGGCGGCCGCGCTCACAGATGCGTCCCAGGCATGCACTGCTCGGAGGGGAGCGGCTCGAACTGCATCACCGTGCGCTCGTGGAGGGTCACCGTGGAGCCGATGAGACCGGTGATGAAGTCGTGCTTGGCGACCATGGCCACTCCGACCGACTGCCGGTCGGCGTGGTTGACGCAGGCGTTGATGGTGGTGGACACCCACGAGCCGCCGGAGTACCGGAACTTGTTCAGGCCGGCGTCCCAGGTGTACTTCACGCAGTCGGCCGCGCAGGTGAAGGAGGTGTTGCCCGAGGGGAGGGGGTAGCCCTGCGGGTTCGCGCGGTAGACGAGGATGTACTGGATCTGGTCCTTGGGCATCGCGCTGCCACCGCGCTGGATCGCGTCGGCGGCGGCCTGCGCGAGCGCGGGGGTGTTGGCAGGGGAGCAGGGCGGCGGGTTGGCGCTCGCCTGGCAGACGCCGGGACCGGCGCCGGCGGAGACCGACGCGATACGCGCGCCCACGCGGACCGAGCTGGTGGTCGCGATCGTGTCACGCATCAGCAGCGACATCTCGATGATGCCGAACAAGAACAGCGCGAGCACGGGCGTGATGATGGCGGCCTCGACGGCCACGGCGCCCCGCTCGCCGCGCCGGCGGCACATGAGCCGTCGCATGAACATGGTCTTGTCCCCCTCCTGAGGTGTCAGCCGGAACGTACCTCCGGCCACGGGATCCGCGCGGACGATTGCGCAGATGCGCCAGAAACCACCCACATGGGCCATATCCGGCACCCGAATCCACAGGAGTTCGGCCGGTCCAGGTCTAGACAGGCCGGTGTCGGCCAGGCTCGTCCCGGTCGGCTCGCCCGGGTCGACACGACGTGACGAAGGCGGGTGCGGTGGCGCAGATGACCAGCTCGGATCACCGTCAGGGCCTGGGCCGGTGGGGGAGGAGCGGGCTGCCGGCACCTCCGCGGTGCCGGCATGGTGCTGCTGGACCGCAACTGACGGGGGCCCGCGGGTGAGATCGACCTGGTGCTGCGGGACGGGCCGGTGCTGGTGGTGTGCGAGGTGAAGACGCGGTCCAGCACGGCGTACGGCACCCCGCACGAGGCCATCACCCCGGCCAAGCTCGCGCGGCTGCGGCGGCTCGCGGCGCAGTGGCTCGCTACGCACGCCCCTCGGGTCACCGACGTCCGGATCGATCTGGTCGCGATCGTGCGACCGACCAGCGGGCCGACGACCTTGGAGCACGTCCGGGGGGTCGGCTGATGCCGTTCGCCACCGCGCACACAATCTCCCTCCACGGCGCCCTCGGGCACCTGATCGACGTCCAGGCCGACGTCTCGCCCGGAGTCGTGGGGACTACCTTGGTGGGCCGGCCGGATGTGGCCCTCAACGAGGCGCGGGACCGCTGCCGGATGGCCGTGGTCAACTCCGGGCTGGAGTGGCCCGCGACCCGGCGGGTCACGGTGCTGCTCTCCCCGGCCGACCTGGTCAAGCGAGGCACCCACTTCGACCTGGCCGTGGCCGTCTCGGTCCTGGCGGCGTCGGGTGAGGTGCCACGAGCGGCGCTGGCCGACACGCTGTTCGTCGGCGAGCTGACCCTCGACGGCGGGCTGCGCTCGGTCCCCGGCGTGCTGCCGATGGCGCTCACGGCAGGGGCGCGCGGTCTGCGTCGGGTCTTCGTGCCCGAGCCGCAGGCGCGGGAGGCTGCCCTCGTGCCCGGCATGGCCGTGTTCGGCATGCGGTCGCTGGGCCAGGTCGTCGCCGAGCTGCGTGGCGAGGAGGTGCCGGAGGCCGCCCCCGTGGCACCGATGTCGGGCAGCCGGCTGCTGACGTGGCGGGGGCGGGCCGGCTCGACGACCTCGACCTCGCCGATGTGCAGGGTCTGGGCGACGCGCGGTACGCCGTCGAGGTCGCGGCCGCCGGAGGCCACCACCTGCTGCTGTCCGGCCCGAAGGGTGCCGGCAAGACCACGCTGGCGGAGCGGATCCCGGGCATCCTGCCCGATCTCACCGCCGAGGAGGCTCTGGAGCTGACCGCGATCCACTCGCTGGCCGGCGCCTTGGAGCCCGGCGACGACCTGCTGGTCCGGCCACCGCTCTCGGCGCCGCACCACGGCGCCAGCAGGGCCAGCATCCTGGGCGGCGGCACTGGGCGGGTCCGCCCGGGCGAGATCTCCCGCGCCCACTGCGGAGTCCTCGTGCTGGACGAGTTCCCGCTCTTCCCGATGGACCTCATCGAGGCGCTCCGCCAGCCCCTGGAGAGCGGCGAGGTGACGATCGCGCGGGGCGAGGAGACCGCGACCTATCCCGCTCGCGGCATCGTCGTGCTCGCCTGCAACCCGTGCCCCTGTGGCGACTTCCACCCGCAGGCCCGGGAGAACCGCTGCACCTGCGGCGAGGTCAAGCGTCGCGAGTACCGCCGCCGGCTCTCCGGTCCCGTCGTCGACCGCATCGACATCACCCGGCACCTGGTGCCGGTCAAGCCGCACCACCGACGCGACCCGCTGGCCAGGCCCGAGCCGTCGCTGACGGTGCGGGAGCGGGTCGCGGCAGCGCGCGACCGGCAGTTGGCGCGCTACGCCGGGCAGCCCTGGCGCCTCAACGGGCACGTCCCGGGAGCGACGCTGACGCGCGACTGGCCGCTCACCGAGCCGGCGCAGCGACGGCTCGACGAGGCGTTGTACTCCGGCACCCTGTCGCGCCGGGGGGCCACGCGGGTGCACCGGCTGGCCTGGACGGTCGCGGACCTGGCCGGGCGGGACGAGCCGGGCCTCTCCGAGCTCGACGTGGCCCTCCGGCTGCGCACCGGCGCCCCGCTGCTGGTCGAGACCTGGGAGCGTGCGGGGTGACCGGCCAGGAGGAGGAGCGGTTGGCCCGGGTTGCGCTCAACCGGCTCGCCGAGCCCGGAGACCTCCGGCTGGCTGCCCTGGTGGCGGAGCTCGGGGCCGTCCCGGGCCACCGTTACCTGGCATCCGAGCGTGGGGCGGCGGGCTTGGCGACGGACGTCGCCACCCGCCTCGCGGGGATCGACCCCCGAGCCGACCTCGACCGCGCAAAGCGGCGCGGGCTGCGCTTCGTCATCCCGGGCGACGACGAGTGGCCACCGAGCCTGGAGGACCTCGACCGGGTCGAGCCGCTGCACCTGCGCGGGGGCGCGCCACTGGGGCTGTGGGTCCGAGGGCCGTTGTCGCTCGACGCGCTCACCCGGTCCGTGGCCGTGGTCGGCTCCCGCTCCGCCACGTCCTACGGCACCGACCTGGCCGGTGACATCGGGGCCGGCCTGGCTCGAGCCGGGTGGGCGGTCGTCTCGGGCGCCGCGTTCGGCATCGACCAGGCCGCGCACCGAGGGGCTCTCGGCGGGGAGGGCGTGACGGTGGCGGTGGTGGCGTGCGGCGCCGATCGCGTCTATCCGGCGGCCCACCG
>JAWKJR010000016.1:0-74367 GCA_041393675.1 Nocardioides sp.
CGGCATCTTCTCGCTGTCCGGGCACGTGGCCAACCCCGGTCAGTACGAAGCGCCCCTCGGCGTCACCCTGCGCACCCTGATCCACCTCGCCGGAGGCGTCCGCGACGGCCGCCAGCTCAAGTTCTGGACCCCGGGCGGGTCGTCGACACCACTGCTGACCGGCAGCGACGAGCACCTGGACATGCCGCTGGACTTCGAGTCCGTCGGCGCAGCGGGCTCCATGCTCGGCACGCGGGCCCTGCAGATCTTCGACGACACCACCTGTGTGGTGCGTGCGGTGCTGCGATGGACGGAGTTCTACAAGCACGAGTCGTGCGGCAAGTGCACCCCGTGCCGTGAGGGGACGTGGTGGCTGGTCCAGACGCTGGCCAGGCTCGAGAAGGGCCAGGGCAGCGAGGAGGACCTCGACACGCTGCTCGACCAGT
Organism: Nocardioides sp.; assembly: GCA_041393675.1. Taxonomy (GTDB): domain Bacteria; phylum Actinomycetota; class Actinomycetes; order Propionibacteriales; family Nocardioidaceae; genus Nocardioides. The sequence continues at coordinate 426 of JAWKJR010000016.1, forward strand.
GCGACAACATCCTCGGCCGGTCCTTCTGCGCGCTCGGGGACGGCGCGACCAGTCCGGTGACCTCCTCGATCCAGTATTTCCGCGACGAGTTCATCGCCCACTTCGAGCAGGGCGGCTGTCCGTTCGACCCCGCCGCCTCGACCGTGTTTGCCCAGGCGGGAGCGGACGCATGACGGTTTCCCAGACCCCCACGTCGACGACGCCGGCCCCGGCGCCGGAGGACCTGGTCTCCCTGACCATCGACGGGATCTCCGTGTCGGTGCCCAAGGGCACGCTGGTGATCCGCGCCGCCGGAGGAGATCGGGATCCAGATCCCTCGGTTCTGCGACCACCCGCTGCTGGCGCCGGTCGGGGCATGCCGACAGTGCCTGGTCGAGGTGGCCGTCCCCGGTCCCGACGGCGAGCTGCGACAGATGCAGGGCCCGCCCGGGCGGATGAAGCCGCAGGCGTCCTGCACGCTGCCGGTGAGCGAGGGCATGGAGGTGAGGACCCAGCTCACCTCGCCCGGCGCTGACAAGGCGCAGGCCGGGGTGATGGAGTACCTCCTCATCAACCACCCGCTGGACTGTCCGGTCTGCGACAAGGGCGGGGAGTGCCCGCTGCAGAACCAGGCCATGTCCAACGGCCGCGACGAGTCCCGCTTCTCCGCCTCGGGCGGCGTCAAGCGCACCTACCCCAAGCCGATCAGAATCTCGGCGCAGGTGCTCCTCGACCGGGAGCGCTGCGTGCTGTGCGCGCGCTGCACCCGCTTCTCCGACCAGATCGCCGGGGACCCGTTCATCGCGCTCGTCGAGCGAGGCGCGCTGCAGCAGGTGGGCATCTATGAGAAGGAGCCCTTCGAGTCCTACTTCTCGGGCAACGCGATCCAGATCTGCCCGGTAGGGGCGCTGACCTCGGCCGACTACCGATTCCGCAGCCGGCCCTTCGACCTGGTGTCCACGCCGTCCGTCGCCGAGCACGACGCCTGCGGCGCAGCCATCCGCGTCGACCATCGGCGCGGCAAGGTGATGCGCCGGCTGTCCGGGAACGACCCCGAGGTCAACGAGGAGTGGATCACCGACAAGGATCGCTTCGCGTTCGCCTACGCGCGCCTCGACGACCGGCTCACCTACCCGCAGGTCCGCGGCGAGGACGGCGAACTCCGACCGGCGTCCTGGCCCGAGGCGCTCACCGTGGCCGCCCGCGGCCTTGCGGCGGCCGGCAAGGTCGGCGTGCTCCCCGGTGGCCGGCTCACCGCCGAGGACGCCTACGCCTACAGCAAGTTCGCCCGGGTGGCGCTGGGCACCAACGACATCGACTTCCGGGCCCGCCCGCTGTCGGCCGAGGAAGCCGGATTCCTCGGGCGCCACGTGGCCACGGCCGATGGGCCGTCGTACGCCGACCTCGAGGCGGCCAACACCGTGGTCCTGTCCGGGCTCGAGCCCGAGGACGAGGCCGGGACCATCTTCCTGCGGTTGCGCAAGGCGACGCGTGCCGGCGGCACGACGGTGCTGTCGGTGGCCTCGCACTCCTCGCGGGGGCTGGAGAAGCTGGGCGGCCGCCTGGTGCCCGCCGCGCCCGGTGCCGAGGCGGACGCGCTGCGCGGCCTGGACACCACAGCCGGGGTCAGCCTCGACGACTCGTCGGTGATCCTCGTCGGTGAGCGGCTGGCGACGGTCCCGGGCGCGCTGACCGCCGCGGCCGACCTGGCTGCGCGCACCGGCGCTCGACTGGCCTGGGTTCCGCGCCGTGCCGGTGACCGAGGCGCCGTCGAGTCCGGATGCCTGCCCACGCTGCTTCCGGGCGCCCGGCCGGTGGCCGACGCGGCGGCCCGGGTGGACGTCGCCACGGCCTGGGGGGTCGACAGCCTGCCCAGCGCGGCCGGCAGGGACGCGACGGCGATCGTGGCCGACGCCGCCGCCGGGCGGCTGCGCGGGCTGGTCGTGGGTGGCGTCGACCCCGACGACACGGCCGACCCCGCCCTGCTACGCAAGGCCCTGGCCAAGGCGTCCTTCGTCGTCGCCCTCGAGCTGCGCGAGACCGACGTGACCCGTGCGGCCGACGTCGTGCTCCCGGTCGCGCCGGTGACCGACAAGGCCGGCACGTTCGTCACGTGGGAGGGCGGCTACGCCCCTTCGGTGCGGTCTTCAGCAACCCGGCCGCCCTCCCGGACCTGCGGGTGCTTGCGGGGATCGCGGAGGAGATGGGGGCTCCCCTCGGCTTCCGGACGGTCGCCGACATCCGCGCCGAGTGGGAGCAGCTCGGCGCCTGGGACGGCGAGCGGGTCGCGGCGGTCGATCCGCGCCGGCTCCGGCGGCGGGTGCGAAGGGCGCGCTGGCACTCGCCACCTGGAAGCAGATGATCGACCTGGGAGCCATGCAGGACGGGCAGGAGGCCCTGCGGGCGACGGCCCGTCGCCCGGTGGTCCGGCTCGCGCCGGCGTCGTACGACGCCTTGGGCGCTCCGGTGGCCGCAACCGTGACGGGCGACCGCGGCTCGATCACGCTCCCGGTGGAGGTGGCCGAGGACATGGCTGCCGACACGGTGTGGGTGCCGGCGAACTCCGTCGGCCGCGGCGTGCTCGTCGACCTGGCCTCGCCCGGGAGCCGGGTCACCGTGAAGGGAGCTGACTCGTGACGACCTCGGTGCTGTCGCTGCCGGCCAGCGTGCTCGCGGCCGACCTGTCCGCCTTCGGGAAGGACCCCGTCTGGCTGGTCCTCGTCAAGACCGTGCTGATCTTCCTGGTCCTGGTGCTGCTGACGCTCTTCAACATCTGGCTCGAGCGCCGCGTCGTGGCCCGCATGCAGCACCGCATCGGCCCCAACGTCAACGGGCCGTTCGGGCTGCTGCAGTCCCTGGCCGACGGGGTGAAGCTGGCGCTCAAGGAGGACGTCATCCCCAAGGGCGCCGACCGGGTGGTGTTCCTGCTGGCGCCGATCCTCGCGACGGTGCCGGCGTTCGTCACCTTCTCGGTCATCCCGTTCGGCCCTGAGGTCAAGGTCCCCTTCACCGACCGCACCACGCCGCTGCAGCTGACCGACATGCCGGTGGCCGTGCTGTTCGTGATGGCCATCGCGTCGGTGGGCATCTACGGCATCGTGCTGGGCGGCTGGTCCTCCGGCTCGACGTACTCCCTGCTCGGCGGGCTCCGCTCCAGTGCCCAGATGATCTCCTACGAGGTCGCGATGGGGCTGGCGTTCGTCGCCGTCTTCCTGTTCGCGGGCTCGATGTCCACCTCCGAGATCGTGCGAGCGCAGGCCGAGGACTACCCGGTGTGGTTCGCGCTGCTCTTGGCGCCGTCGTTCGTGATCTACCTGATCGCCATGGTGGGGGAGACCAACCGGGCGCCGTTCGACCTTCCTGAGGCCGAGGGCGAGCTGGTGGGCGGCTTCCACACCGAGTACTCCAGCCTCAAGTTCGCGCTGTTCTTCCTGGCCGAGTACATCAACATGGCCACCGTGTCGGCGGTCGCGACCACCCTGTTCCTCGGCGGCTGGCACGCTCCCTGGGGGATCGTCAACATCTGGCCGGGCGCCGACACCGGCTACTGGCCGCTGCTGTGGTTCTTCGGCAAGGTCTTCTTGTTCGTCTTCTTGTTCATCTGGCTGCGCGGCACGCTGCCACGCCTGCGCTACGACCAGTTCATGTCCTTCGGCTGGAAGCGGCTCATCCCCGCCTCGCTGGCCTGGATCGTGGCCGTCGCGACCTTGCGCGCCATCACCCAGTACACCGACCTGTCGCGCAACACGCTGCTGATCGGGCTGGGCGTGGTGCTGGTGCTGCTGCTGGCGACCTTCTTCTTCGGGAGACCGAGCCGGAGCCCGAGGAGGCGGAGGAGGCGGAGGAGGCCGAGGAGCCGGCCGACGCCTACGCCGGGGGCTTCCCGGTCCCACCCATGCCGTCGGGCGGCGCCGTCCGCGGAGCCGCCGCCCCGCTGAGCTTCGAGGCCGCCACCCCCACGTCCGTGACGGAGGAGAGCTGATGCCCACCCTCAAGGAGCAGTTCTGGGACCCTGTCGCGGGGTTCGGCGTCACCTTCCGGACCATGTTCCGCAAGGTCGTCACGGAGCAGTACCCGTTCGAGAAGCAGCCCACCGCCCCGCGCTTCCACGGCCGTCACCAGCTCAACCGCTGGCCCGACGGTCTGGAGAAGTGCGTGGGCTGCGAGCTGTGCGCCTGGGCGTGCCCGGCCGACGCGATCTACGTCGAGGGGGCCGACAACACCGACGAGGAGCGGTTCTCGCCCGGGAGCGCTACGGTCGCGTCTACCAGATCAACTACCTGCGCTGCATCCTGTGCGGCCTGTGCATCGAGGCCTGCCCGACCCGGGCGCTGACGATGACCAACGAGTACGAGCTGGCCGACACCACCCGCGCGTCCCTCATCTATGAGAAGTCCGATCTGCTGGCCCCGCTGCTGCCCGGCATGGAGCAGCCGCCGCACCCGATGCGGCTGGGCGAGGACGAGGGCGACTACTACCGCGGGACCTTCCGGCCCGCCGACGAAGGAGGCGAGGAGGAGTGATCGCCTTCTGGATCCTGGCTCCGGTCATGGTGGCCGCCGCACTCGGCATCCTGTTCGTGCGCAAGGCAGTCCATGCAGCGCTGCTGCTGGCCGTGGTGATGGTGAGCATCGCGGTGCTGTACGCCGTCTTGGAGGCGCCGTTCCTCTTCGCGGTACAGATCATCGTCTACACCGGCGCCATCTTGATGCTGTTCCTCTTCGTGCTGATGCTGGTCGGCGTCGACGCCTCCGACTCCGTGGTGGAGACGATCCGCGGCCAGCGGCTCCTGGCGATCCTCGGCGGCCTGCTGCTCGGGACCGTGCTCGTGACGGCACTGGCGCAGGCCTCCTCGGCGCCAAGGCCGGGCTGGGCGACGTCAACGAGCCCGGCAACGTCGAGGCCCTCGCGAACATCCTCTTCTCCCGCTACGTCTTCGCCTTCGAGGTCACCTCGGCGCTGCTCATCACGGCGGCCATCGGTGCGATGGTGCTCGCCCACCGGAGCGGCTTTCGCCCAAGGCCGGCCAGCGCGAGCTGGCCCAGCAGCGGATGCGTGACTACGCCGAGCACGGCAAGCATCCCGGCCCGTTGCCGTCCCCGGTGTCTTCGCCCGGCACAACGCCGTCGACACCGCGGCGCTGCTGCCCGACGGTACGGCGGCGGAGTCCTCGGTCTCGCGCGTGCTCGCGGCCCGCGGCACGGTGCGCTCCGCGCGCCGCGGAGGCCGAGAACATCGAGGGCATCGAGCGACAGCTCGGTGTCGGCGTCGCCGAGGCTCCCGAGACGGCCGGCCGCTCCGACGCCAGGCCGAGCACCGCACCAGCTCCCGGCCAGAGCTCGACCACGGGGGAGGAGCGGTCATGAGCGTGATGCCCTACGTCGTGCTGTCGGCGATCCTGTTCACCATCGGTGGCGTCGGCGTCCTCACCCGGCGCAACGCCATCGTGGTGTTCATGTGCGTCGAGCTGATGCTCAACGCCAGCAACCTGGCCCTGGTGGCCTTCGCCCGCCAGAACGGCAACCTGGACGGTCAGGTGGCGTTCTTCGTGATGGTCGTGGCCGCCGCCGAGGTCGTGGTGGGCCTGGCGATCATCATGACCATCTTCCGGACCCGACGCTCGGCCTCGGTCGACGACGCGAGCCTGCTGAAGTACTGAGGTGACTGACGTGACATCGACCGTTCTCGCCGCCGTGCTCGGCTCCGAGGGAGCCGTGCCGGTGGTCGACCCGGGGAGCGCCGGAGGCGTGTTCTCGCTGCTGTGGCTGGTGGTGGCGCTGCCGCTCGCCGGCGCCGCCGTGCTGCTGCTGGGCGGGAAGGCCACCGACCGCTGGGGGCACCTGCTCGGCTCGGCCACCGTGCTGGGGTCCTTCGCGCTCAGCCTGGCGATGTTCGTGGTCGCGCTGGGCCGCGACAGTGCCGATCGCCAGGTCATGCAGCACCTGTTCACCTGGTTCCGCGCCGGGTCGTTCACCGTCGACATGGACCTGCTCTACGACCCCCTGTCGGCACTCTTCCTGCTGCTCATCACGGGCGTGGGCGGGCTCATCCACGTCTACTCGATCGGCTACATGGCCCACGACGAGCGCCGTCGCCGGTTCTTCGGCTACCTCAACCTGTTCGTCGCCGCGATGCTGATGCTGGTGCTGTCGGCCAACTACGTGGGCGTGTTCTTGGGCTGGGAGGGCGTCGGGCTGGCGTCGTACCTGCTGATCGGCTTCTGGCAGTACAAGCCGTCCGCCGCCGCGGCCGCCAAGAAGGCGTTCGTCATGAACCGGGTCGGCGACATCGGCATGAGCCTGGCGATCGCGCTGATGTTCGTCACGTTCGGCACCACGGCCTTCAGCGCCGTCTCCTCCGCGTCGGCCGACGCCTCGTCGGGCACCCTCAATGCACTCGGCCTGCTTCTCCTGCTCGCGGCCTGCGGCAAGTCCGCGCAGGTGCCCCTGCAGGCTTGGCTGCTGGACGCCATGGAGGGCCCCACGCCCGTGTCGGCCCTGATCCACGCGGCGACGATGGTGACCGCCGGGGTCTACCTGGTGACCCGCTCCAACTTCATCTTCGAGCACGCGCCCGCGGCGCAGGCCGCGGTGATAGTCGTCGCGACGGTCACGCTGCTCTGGGGCGCGATCCTCGGGTGCGCCAAGGACGACATCAAGAAGGCGCTGGCCGGCTCCACGATGAGCCAGATCGGCTACATGATGCTGGGCGCCGGCCTCGGGGTGGCGGGCTACGCGTTCGCGATCTTCCACCTGCTGACCCACGGCTTCTTCAAGGCCAACATGTTCCTCGGCGCCGGCTCGGTCATGCACGGCATGAACGACGACGTCGACATGCGCCACTACGGCGGCCTGCACCAACAGATGCGCTACACGTTCTGGACGTTCCTGTTCGGCTACCTCGCCATCATCGGCTTCCCCGGGACGGCCGGCTACTTCTCCAAGGACAAGATCATCGAGACGGCGTTCGGTCAGAGTGTCTGGGTCGGCCTCGCCGCGCTGGTCGGCGCGGGCATCACGGCGTTCTACATGACCCGCGTGGTGCTGATGACCTTCTTCACCAAGCCGCGCTGGGAGAAGGGCGTCCACCCGCACGAGTCGCCGCTGGTGATGACGGTCCCCCTGATGGTCCTCGGCGCCCTCTCGCTGGTCGGGGGACTGATCATGTTCTCCTGGATCGGCGACTGGCTCGGGCCCGTGGTGGGCACGCCAGCCCACGAGGAGCTCCCGATCTCCGCCGGGCTGCTGATCGCGATCACCCTGGCGGTCGTGGCTGCGGGCGTCGCCATCGCCTGGCTGACGGTCGGCCAGCGCGAGGTGCCGCGGGAGGCCCCGCAGGACGTCTCGTTCGTCACCAAGGCGGCACGCGCCGACTTGTACGGCGACGCCATCAACGAGGGCTCGTGGTCGCGCCGGGACGGGCGCTGGCCACCGGGCTCACCACGATGGACCGCGTGGTCGTGGACGGTGCGGTCGAGGGTGGGGCGGCCGTCGTCGGCGGCCTGGGCGGCGCCCTGCGCAAGCTGCAGAACGGCTTTGTCCGGTCCTATGCCCTGTCCGTGCTCGGCGGCGCCCTGCTCGTCGTCCTGGCCCTGCTGGCGGTGAACCTCGCATGACTCGCCCCATGACCCCCATGACACTGCTCGCTTCGCTCACACTTCCGCGGGGGCCCCGATGAACAGCTTCCCCTGGTTGACGATCCTCATCGCGCTGCCCCTGGCCGGCGCGGTGGCGTCCGTCGCCCTGCCCGCGCTGGCCCGGCAGCTCGGCCTGGCCTTCTCCGGAGCCGCGCTGGTCGTGGCGGCGGTCCTCGTCGGCCGGTTCGACACCGGCGGCGGCGTGCAGTTCTCCGAGCAGCACACCTGGATCAAGCCCTTCGGCGTCCACTACGCCCTCGGCCTGGACGGCCTCGGGCTGCTGATGGTGGCGCTGACCGCCGTGCTCGTGCCGATCGTGCTGGTGGCCTCGTGGCGCGACGCCGAGGCCGACGGCGAGCACCGCGTGCCGGTGTTCGTCGGCTGGACGCTCGCCTTGGAGGCGGCGTCGCTGGCGGTGTTCGCCGCGACTGACGTGTTCCTGTTCTACGTCGTCTTCGAGGCGACGCTGATCCCGGCTTACTTCCTCATCGGGGGCTTCGGCCGCGCGGGTCGCTCCCGCGCGGCGGTGAAGTTCCTGATCTACCAGCTGGCCGGCGGGCTGGTCATGCTCGCCTCGGTGATCGGCCTCTACGTCGTCTCCGCCCGCGCCGGCACCCCGACGTACCTGCTGGGCGACCTTTCCCAGCTGGCGATCGACCCGATCACCCAGCGTTGGCTGTTCCTCGGCTTCTTCGTCGCATTCGCGATCAAGGCGCCGATGTTCCCCGTGCACACCTGGCTGGCCGACACCACCGCCAAGGCCACGACCGGCACCAGCGTGCTGCTGGTCTGCATCCTCGACAAGATCGGCACCTTCGGGATGCTCCGCTTCTGCCTGGGTCTGTTCCCAGACGCCTCGCAGTGGGCCACCCCCGTCGTCGTCGTGCTCGCCCTCGTCTCGATCGTGTACGGCGCCCTCGTGGCCATCGGTCAGGACGACGTGCTCCGGCTGATCGGTCTCACCTCGCTGTCGCACTTCGGCTTCATCGTGCTGGGCATCTTCGTGCTCAACAGCCAAGGCGGCGCGGGGGCGATCCTCTACATGGTCAACCACGGGATCGGCACCGCCGCGCTGTTCCTGCTCGCGGGCTACATGATCCGCCGCAGCGGCACCACGCAGATCAGCCAGATGCGCGGCATCGAGAAGGTCACCCCCGTCCTTGCCGGGCTCTTCCTGGTCGCCGGGCTCGCCGCGGCTGGCCTGCCCGGCCTGGCGCCGTTCGTGTCCGAGCTGCTGGTGCTCATCTCGGCCTTCCAGCACGCCTGGTGGGCCGGCGCCGTCGCGGTGAGCGCCATCGTCCTGGCCGCGATCTACATGCTGTGGCTCTACCAGCGCACCTTCACGGGGCCGACGCCGACCGAGGTGGAGGCCTACGCCGACCTCGGTGGCCGCGAGGTCGGGACGGTGGCCCCGCTCCTGCTGGCGCTCGTGCTCTTCGGGTTCTTCCCGATGCCGCTGCTCAACGTGATCAACCCCTACGTCGAGTCGACCCTCACGCACGTGGGGGTCACCGACGAGGCGCCGACGGTGCCCGCGACCGACGCTGCGGCCGAGGGAGGCCAGGAGTGAACGACTTCGTCAAGCCCACCATCGAGTACCTCCAGCTCTACCCCATGCTGGTCGTGTTCGGTGTCGCCTGCCTGGGCGTGCTCGTGGAGGCGTTCCTGCCCCGGATCTACCGCTACACGGCCCAGGTGACCCTCACCGTCGGTGGGCTCGTCGTGGCCCTGGTCGGCACCGTGCTGGTCGCCCGGTCCCTGGACGTCCTGGGTGGCGGTGCCGCTCGGGGTGGGCTGGCCGTGGAGGGCACGCTGGCCGTGGACGGGCCGACCGTCTTCCTCTGGGGGCTGATCCTCGTGCTTGCCCTGGCCGGCTCCCTGCTCTTCGCCGAGCGCCAGCTCGAGGGCGGCGTGACGGCCTTCGCCGGCCAGGCCGCGGCGCTGCCGGGCACCGAGGCAGAGCGCGAGGCCTCGACGCGCGGGCTGGAGCAGACCGAGGTCTTCCCGCTGCTGCTGTTCGCGGTCGGCGGCATGATGCTCTTCCCGGCGGCCAACGACCTGCTGACCATGTTCGTGGGTCTCGAGGTGCTCTCGCTCCCGCTGTACCTCCTCACCGGGCTGGCCCGGCGACGCCGCCTGCTCAGCCAGGAGGCGGCGCTGAAGTACTTCCTGCTGGGAGCCTTCTCCTCGGCGTTCTTCCTCTACGGCCTCGCCCTCGTCTACGGGTACGCCGGGTCGATGCGGTTCGCCGACATCGACCTCGCGATCCGCAACGAGACCGGGAACCAGACCCTGCTGCTCACCGGGCTCGGCCTGCTGGCCGTCGGGCTGCTCTTCAAGGTCGGCGCGGCGCCGTTCCAGGCGTGGACCCCCGACGTCTACCAGGGCGCCCCCACTCCGGTCACCGCGTTCATGGCGGCCGGCACCAAGGTGGCCGCCTTCGGCGCGATGCTGCGGCTGTTCTACGTCGCCTTCGGTGCCGGTCGATGGGACTGGCAGCCCATGCTGTGGATCATCGCCATCCTCACGATGGCCGTGGGATCGGTGCTTGCGATCGCCCAGAGCGACGTCAAGCGCATGCTGGCCTACTCCTCGGTGGCGCACACCGGGTTCCTCCTCACCGGGGTGCTCGGCGTGCAGAGCGCCGCCGAGCTGGCGGTCGGCCAGGTGACCTCGCTCCAGGCCGTGTTGTTCTACCTCGGGACCTACGGCTTCGCGACGCTCGGCGCGTTCGCCGTGGTCGGCCTGGTCCGCGACACGGCCGGCGAGGCCAACGCGCTCTCGCGCTGGGCGGGCCTGGGCAAGGAGTCCCCCTGGTCGCGGGCGTGTTCGCGTTCTTCCTGCTCGCGATGGCCGGCATCCCGCTGACCTCCGGCTTCGCCGGCAAGTGGGCCGTCTTCACCGTGGCCCTGTCGGCGGGCGCCTGGCCGGTCGTGGTGGCGGCGGTGCTGTTCAGCCTGGTGGCGGCGTTCTTCTACGTCCGGGTGATCTGGCTGATGTACTTCGCGGCCCCGGCCGCGGATGGCCCAGCGGTCACGCATCCATCCGTCCTCACGGCCACGACGATCGCCTTCACCGTGATGGTGACGCTGCTGCTCGGTGTCCTGCCCGGTCTGGGCCTGGACCTCGCCGGCAGCGCGGGGGCATTCATCCGGTGACCGGGGAGGGGGCGGCGCCGGGCCTGGCCCTGCCGGTCCTGGACGCGGCGCTGGCCGACCGGCTCCGCGACCGGATGGCTCGCGTCGAGCAGGCGCTGGCCGGCCATGTGGTCGGCAGGGCGCCGTTCGTCACCGAGGCCGCCTCGCACCTGCTGGACGCCGGCGGCAAGCGGGTCCGGCCGTTGCTGGTGCTGCTGGCCGCTGAGGCGGGGCCGAACCCGGAGTCCGCCGCGGTGCTCACGGCCGCCTGCGTGGTCGAGCTGACACACCTGGCCTCGCTCTACCACGACGACGTGATGGACGAGGCCATGCTGCGCCGGGGCGCGGAGTCGGCCAACGCACGCTGGGACAACCATGTCGCGATCCTGACCGGCGACTTCTTGTTCTCGAAGTCCTCGGAGCTGACCGCCGAGCTGGGCCCGGACGCCGTGCGCATTCAGGCGCAGACGTTCACCAGACTGGTGGAGGGGCAGATCCTCGAGACCGTCGCCCCTGGCCCCGGCGAGGACCCCCTGAGCCACTATCTCGACGTCGTCGCGGGCAAGACGGGTTCGCTGATCGCCACGTCGGCGAGGTACGGCGCCCTGTTCGGCGGAGCCGACCCCGATGTGGTCGGCTCGCTCACCGAGTACGGCGAGATCGTGGGCTCGGCGTTCCAGCTCTCCGACGACATCCTCGACATCGCCTCCGACTCAGAGGAGTCGGGCAAGACTCCGGGCACCGATCTGCGCGAGGGTGTGCCGACGCTGCCGGTGCTGATGGCGCGCGAGTCCACCGACCCGGCCGACGCGCGGCTGCTCGAGCTCCTCGGCGCCGACCTCACCGACGACGTGCGCCATGCCGAGGCGCTGACGTTGCTCCGCGCCCACCCGGCCCTCGGGCGGGCCCGCGAGTACGTCATCGGTCAGGCCACGGAGGCCAAGCGTCGACTGGGCGTCCTGCCCGCCGGGCCGGTCCGCGAGGCGCTGGCGGCGTTCGCCGACCTGGTCGCCACCCGCTCCGCCTGATCGCTTCCGGGCCGGTCGGCCCCGGCGGTCAGACCATGGCCGGTCAGAACGCGGCCGCCGCCGCGGCGTCCGCGATCTCCCGTCGGTGATGGCGAACCGCGTCGATGGTGAACACCGCCAGGGCCGACCAGACCAGCGCGAACCCGATCCAGCGGCCGCCGGTCATCGCCTCGCGGAACCACCACACCCCCAGCAGGAACTGCAGCGTGGGCGCGACGTACTGGAGCAGGCCCAGCGTCACCAGCCGGACCCGGATCGCGGCGGCCCCGAAGCAGACCAGAGGAGCCGCGGTGATCAGGCCGGTGCTGGCCAGCAACAGGCTGTGCGTCGTGCCGCCGGAGCCGAACGTCGCGGCTCCGGACAGCGCGAGCCAGCCGAGGTAGGCCGCGGCCACGGGCGCGGCCACCGCCGTCTCGAACGCCAGGCTCTCCACGGCCCCGACGCCGGCGACCTTCTTGACCAGTCCGTAGCCGCCGAACGAGAGCGCGAGCACCAGCGCGACCCAGGGCAGTCGGCCGTACTCCAGGGTGAGCACGCCCACCGCTGCCGTCGCCAGCCCCAGCGCCGCCGTCTGCACCGGGCGCAGCCGCTCCCCGAGCACCATCACCCCGAGGAAGACACTCACCAGCGGGTTGATGAAGTAGCCCAGCGAGCTCTCGACCACTCGTCCGTTGTTGACCGCCCAGATGTAGGTGAGCCAGTTCGCGCTCACCAGCCCGGCCGCCACCGTCAGCAGCAGCCGAGCCCGGCGGTCACGCAACAGGCCGCGCATCGCGCCGCGGCGCCCGATCAGCAGGACCAGGGCGGCGGTGACCAGCGCGGACCACACGATCCGGTGGGTGAGGATCTCGCCGGCGCCGGCCGGCTCCAGCAACGGCCAGTAGAGGGGGAAGACGCCCCACATGGCGTAGGCGGCGAAGCCGAGCAGGACCCCGCGACGCGCCTCGGACACGGCGGGAACCTACCACCCGGCGCGCGAGGATTGAGGGTCGGCCGGGCGGGGTAGGGTCCCCACGTCAGCACTCGACCTGGGGGAACTCATGAAGCGCACCACCTCGCTGCTCGTCTCCGCCGTCCTGATGGCACCGGCCGTCCAGCTCGCCGCGAGCCCGGCCCAGTCCGCCCCACCGCGGCTCGTCACGCAGGTCGCCGCCGCTCCGGCCTCGGCCAAGCCCACCCGCACCGTCACCATCGCGGGGGTGAACAAGGGCCGCAAGGTCTGGGTGAAGGGCAAGGTCTCGGGCGGCTACAAGCACAAGCGCGTGATCATCCTCAAACGCAAGTGCACCAAGCAGAACGGCTGCGCGATGGTGAAGTACAGCCGCGTCCGCACCGACGACAGGAACCGCTACAAGGCCCGGGTGCAGGTGCCGGACAAGGGCAAGGTGAAGTACCAGGCCAAGGTGAAGGCGAGCGGCGGGTATGCCGTGTCCTTCAGTCCCAAGATCACCCTGTGGTGGAGCTGAGCGAGCGGCCGCTCTAGACGACCGTCCAGGTGTCGGAGCCGCCGATCAACGCGGCCAGCCGCTCCCGCCGGTCGCCGGTCTCCATGGCGCCGGCGGCAGCGACCTGGGCGCGGGCCTGGTCGTCGTACGTCGGCCGCTCGACTTGCCGGAAGATGCCGATCGGAGCGCGGTGCAGGTAGCCGGTGTCGGTGAGCCGGGAGATGGCGAACGCGGTGGTCGGGTCGGGGTTGAAGGCGTCGTGCACGAGGAGCGACTCCTCCCCGACCTCGGCCACCTCGGCCACCTTCACCCCGCCCGTCACCGGGTCGTGGATCAGGCCCTTGCTGCCGTCGACGCCGAACCGGATCGGCTCCCCGTGGACCAGCGGGATCACCGCGTCGGCGGCCGTGTCCCGGCCCTTGAGCTGGTCGATGGCCCCGTCGTTGAAGATCGGGCAGTTCTGGTAGATCTCCACGAACGACGTGCCGCGGTGGGCCGCGGCCGCCGACAGCACCCCGGTGAGGTGCTTGCGGTCGGAGTCGATCGTGCGGGCCACGAAGGTCCCCTCGGCACCCAGCGCGAGTGACACCGGGTTGAAGGGGTAGTCGATGGAGCCCATCGGGGTCGACTTGGTGACCTTGCCCGGCTCCGAGGTGGGGGAGTACTGCCCCTTGGTCAGCCCGTAGATGCGGTTGTTGAACAGCAGGATGGTGAGGTTGACGTTGCGTCGCAGGGCGTGGATCAGGTGGTTGCCGCCGATGCTGAGCGCGTCGCCGTCGCCGGTGGCCACCCACACCGAGAGGTCCTCGCGAGCGGTGGCGATGCCGGTGGCGATCGCCGGAGCCCGGCCGTGGATGGAGTGCATCCCGTAGGTGTCCAGGTAGTACGGGAACCGGGAGGAGCAGCCGATCCCGGAGACGAAGACGATGTTCTCCCGCCGCAGCCCGAGGTCAGGCAGGAAGCTCTGCACGGCCTTGAGCACGGCGTAGTCGCCGCACCCAGGGCACCAGCGCACCTCCTGGTCGGAGGTGAACTCCTTGGCGGTCTGGGGACCGGTTGCCGTAGGGACCCGCTCGATCCCGCTGTGCAGGCCGGGGACGCCGAGCTCGGTGGTCATGAGCGGACCTCCTCGGCGCTGGGCCCGGTCTGGGCGAGGGTGGGCGCTCGGTGCGCTCCGGTGAGAGGTCCACGGGCGTGTGCTCGACCTCTGCGAGCAGGGCGCCGATCGCGTCGACCAGCTCGGAGGACTGCAGCGGCAGGCCGCGCACGGCGGTGTAGCTCACGGCGTCGACGAGGTACCGCGCGCGCACCAGCAGGGCCAGCTGACCGAGGTTCATCTCGGGGATGAGCACCCGGTCGTAGCGGGCCAGGACCTCGCCGAGGTCGGCGGGCAGCGGGTTCAGGTGGCGCAGGTGGGCCTGGGCGACGGGGTACCCGGCGCGCCGCACGCGGCGGCAGGCCACGCCGATCGGTCCGTACGTCGACCCCCAGCCCAGCACCAGCACCTTGGCCTCGCCGGAGGGGTCGTCGACCTCGAGGGGCTGGTAGCTCGCGGCGATGCCCTCGACCTTGGCCTGTCGCAGCCGCACCATCCGGTCGTGGTTCGCGGGTTCGTAGGAGATGTTGCCGTGGCCGTCGGCTTTCTCCAGACCGCCGATGCGGTGCTCGAGGCCGGGAGTCCCGGGCACCGCCCAGGGCCGGGCCAGCGTCTGCTCGTCGCGGGCGTAGGGCCAGAACTCCGGTGTCCCGTCGGCGCTCTCATGGTTGGGCGCCTCGGCGAAACCCGGGTCGATCGTGGGGAGCTCGTCGAGCTCGGGGACCCGCCACGGCTCGGACCCGTTGGCGAGGTAGCCGTCGGAGAGCAGGAGCACCGGGGTGCGATAGGTCACTGCGATCCGGGTCGCCTCGAGCGCGATGGCGAAGCAGTCGCCGGGCGAGCGAGGGGCCAACACCGGCACCGGCGCCTCGCCGTTGCGCCCGAACATCGCCTGGAGCAGGTCGGCCTGCTCGGTCTTGGTCGGCAGGCCCGTCGAAGGGCCGCCCCGCTGCACGTCGACGATCACGAGGGGCAGCTCGGTCATGACGGCCAGGCCGATCGTCTCCGACTTCAGCGCCAACCCCGGGCCGGAGGTGGTGGTGACCCCGAGCTGACCGGCGAACGCCGCACCGAGGGCGGCACCGATGCCGGCGATCTCGTCCTCGGCCTGGTAGGTCGTCACACCGAACGCCTTGTGCTTGCTCAGCTCGTGCAGGATGTCGGAAGCCGGGGTGATCGGGTAGGAGCCGAGGAAGATCGGCAGCCCCGACTGCACCCCGCCGGCCACCAGGCCGTAGGTGAGCGCCAGGTTGCCGGTGATGTTGCGGTAGGTGCCGGGCGCCATCGTTGCGGGCTTGATCTGATAGGACACCGCGAACGTCTCGGTGGTCTCGCCGAAGTTCCAGCCGGCCTTGAAGGCGGCGATGTTGGCGTCCCGGATGTCGGGCACCTTCGCGAACCGACGGGACAGGAAGTCGATGGTGGAGTCCGTCGGCCGGCCGTACATCCACGACACCAGGCCGAGGGCGAACATGTTCTTGGCTCGGCTGGCGTCCTTGCGGGTGAGCCCGAACTCGCGGACCGCCTCGACGGTCATGCCGGTGAGGTCGAGCGGCTGGACGACGTACGCCGAGAGCGAGTCGTCCTCCAGCGGGTTGCTGGCGTAGCCGGCCTTGGCCAGGTTGCGGTCGCTGAAGTCGTTGGTGTCGACGATGATGGTGGCGCCGGCCGGCAGGTCGGCGAGATTGGCCAGCAGCGCGGCAGGGTTCATCGCGACCAGCACGTTGGGAGCGTCGCCCGGCGTGAGGATGTCGTGGTCGGCGAAGTGGACCTGGAAGGACGAGACGCCCGGCAAGGTGCCCTGGGGGGCGCGGATCTCCGCGGGGAAGTTCGGCAGGGTCGACAGGTCGTTGCCGAACGACGCGGACTGGTGGGTGAACCGGTCGCCGGTGAGCTGCATGCCGTCGCCGGAGTCTCCGGCGAAGCGGATGATGACACGGTCGAGCTGCTTGACCTGCTTGGTCACCTGACGCCTGCTTCCACGCTACGAGTCGGGCCGTCCGGGTCGCCCGCGAGGGCTGCTTGCACCTGTGCCCGCACCCACCCACGATAGCGTCGGCAGCAACCGGATCGGCGCGTGGCTCAGCGGTAGTTGGTGAACTGCACCGCGAAGTCGTAGTCCTGGGCCTTGACCAGCGCGATCACCGCCTGCAGGTCGTCGCGCTTCTTGCTGGAGACGCGCAGTTCGTCGCCCTGGATCTGGGCCTTCACACCCTTGGGGCCCTCGTCCCGGATCAGCTTGGCGATCTTCTTGGCGTTCTCGGTGCTGATGCCCTCCTTGAGTCCGATCGAGATGCGGGACTGCTGTCCGGACTGCCGCGGCTCGGAGGCGTCGAGGATCTTCAGGCTCTGCCCGCGCTTGATCAGCTTCTGCTGGAACACGTCGAGCACTGCCGTCGCCCGGTCGTCCGCCGAAGCGGCGATCTCGATGGCGTGCTCGCCCTTCCACTCGATGCTGGCACCGGTGCCCTTGAAGTCGAACCTGGTGGCCACCTCCCGGGCGGCCTGCCCGAGCGCGTTGTCCACCTCCTGCCGGTCGATCTTGCTCACGATGTCGAACGACGAGTCGGCCATGTTGCTGCTCCTGTGGGTCGGTCCTGGGCATGGGTCCTGCTGCTTTTCGTGTGCGCGACCTGCTGCGCTATTGTTTCGTCTGCTTTCGCCCGGGCCAACCTCAGGCTCGGGGAGTGGCGCGGCAGGTTGCCCGAGCGGCCAATGGGAGCGGACTGTAAATCCGTCGGCTTACGCCTACGCAGGTTCGAATCCTGCACCTGCCACCAGCTCGTCCCAGGCTCCCCACCGCGCACTAGGGTGGGGGCATGCCCCCGGCAGCGCCCCCCGATCCAGGGCCGGGCCCGCTGCACGGCGTGCGCGTCCTCGAGATCGCGGCCATCGGCCCGGCGCCGTACGCCTGCCTGCTGCTCGCCGAGCTCGGCGCGGACGTCGTCCGCATCGACCGACCCGGGGACCGGGCGCAGGCAGACCCGGCCCGCTTGCTGCGCCGGGGCCGGCCGAGTGTCGCCGTCGACCTGAAGCGGCCCGGGGTCGCGAGCTCCTGCTCCGCCTGGTCGAGAGGACCGACGTGCTCGTCGAGGGCATGCGGCCGGGCGCGATGGAGCGACTCGGGCTCGGCCCGGAGGAGTGTCTCGGGCGCAACCCCCGGCTGGTCTACGGCCGGATGACCGGGTGGGGCCAGGACGGCCCGCTCGCGACGACCGCCGGCCACGACATCAACTACGTGGCGCTCACGGGGGCCCTGCACGTCACCGGGAGCGCCGACAAGCCCCGCCAGTCCGTCAACCTCGTCGGCGACTTCGGCGGCGGCGCGCTGTTCCTGGTGGCCGGGGTCCTCGCCGCCCTGGTCGAGCGCCAGGTCAGCGGGCTGGGCCAGGTCGTCGACGCCGCGATGGTCGACGGCGCCGCCTCGCTGCTGACGATGGTCTACGGCATGCACGCCGACGGCCTGTGGGTCGACCGGCGGGAGGCCAACGTGCTGGACGGCGGTGCGCCGTTCTACGACACCTACCCCTGCGCCGACGGAGAGCAGGTGGCGGTCGGGGCCTTGGAGCCGCAGTTCTACGCTGCCCTGCTGGCAGGGCTCGGGCTCGCCTTCGACGAGGACCAGTACGACGTCGCGGCCTGGCCGGCGCATCGTGCGGCGATCGCGGAGCGACTCGCCTCCCGCCCCCCCGGGCCGAGTGGGTCGAGGTCTTCCGGGGCACCGATGCCTGCGTGACAGCAGTGCTTGGCCTGGAGGACGCGCCGCACGACGAGCACCTCGCGGACAGGGGGACGTTCGCGGCGCTCGGAGCAGGGCACCAGCCGCGCGTGGCGCCACGCTTCTCACGGACCCCTGGGCTCGCCCCGGGCAGGTCGCGGAGGTCGGTGCCGACGGCCTTGCGGTGCTGCGCGAGGCGGGCCTCACCGAGGCCGAGCTGGCCGATCTCGTGGCGGCGGGTGTCGTGGCGGATCCGGCCTGAGGACGGCCGGATCGCGCGGCGTACCGCAGCGATCGCGACGAAATCGCAACCCTGGGGGGTACAGACAAACGCGTCGGCATGCCATAGTGCTCCCACGCTGACCGAGGAGAACCCATGCGATTCCGTTCCACCCTGACGTCCCTGCTCACCATCGGCGCTCTCGGGTTGGCGCTCGCCGGCTGCGGCGGGGGAGACGACGGCACCGGCTCCGACGGCGGTGGGCTCCGCCGGCGAGGGCACCTGCGCCAGCACGGACGCCTCGGGCGACCTGCTCGCCGACATCTGCGACCGCGGCGAGATCGTGGTGTCGACCGACCCGAAGTACCCGCCGCAGTCGTTCCTGAACTCCGACACCGGCGAGTACGAAGGCTTCGACATCGACGTGGCCACCGAGATCGCGAAGCGGCTCGGGGTGGACATCGGCTGGGAGGCCCCCAAGTGGGAGGTGCTCACCGCCGGCAGCTGGCAGGGCCGCTGGGACATGAGCGTGGGCTCCATGACCCCGACCAACGACCGGCAGAAGGTGCTCGACTTCACCAAGCCCTACTACTTCACTCCCGCGGTCATCGTCGTGCACAACGACAACACCACGATCAACGACCTCACCACCGACCTCGACGGCAAGACGATCGGGGTCTGTAGCGGCTGCTCCTACGAGCAGTACCTCGACGGCACCCTCGCGATCGAGGGTTTCACCTTCGACTTCGTCGTCGACGACCCGTCCATCAAGGGCTACGACACCGACACGACGGCGCTGGAGGACCTCGCGCTCGGTGACGGTGCCCGGCTCGACGCCGTGATGACGTCGGTCACGACCGCCCAGGGGTTCATCGACGAGGGCAAGCCGGTCAAGATGGTCGGCGACCCGCTGTTCTACGAGCCGCTCGGCATCGCCTTCGACAAGAGCTCAGAGCTGGATGACGCGAGCCTGCTCGCCGCGGTGGACGAGATCGTGCAGGAGATGCACGACGACGGCACGCTGACCACGCTCTCGAAGAAGTGGTACGACGGCATCGACCTGACCGTCCAGCAGTAGGTCCGACCAGTGGCCAACGACCGGAGTCACCAGGATCCGTCGATCGTCATCGAGCGTGCGGGGCTCCGCGAACGCGCGGAGCTCGCCAGCGCCAACGTGCCGTTCCGGGTCAAGGTGGCCCTCGTCTGGATCGTCGTGATCGCGCTGCTGGCGGTGTTCTTCACACTGGCGAACTTCGACGTTCCGTGGATGCGGGAGAAGTTCTTCTTCATCGCCAAGGGGCTGAAGTACACCGTCATCATCGCCGTAGGTGGCATCGTGCTCGCCTTCGTGCTCGCCTGCCTGGGCGCGCTGGCCCGGATCTCGAAGAACCCGGTCGC
This sequence comes from Nocardioides sp., assembly GCA_041393675.1. Taxonomy (GTDB): domain Bacteria; phylum Actinomycetota; class Actinomycetes; order Propionibacteriales; family Nocardioidaceae; genus Nocardioides. Next base: position 20,083 of record JAWKJR010000016.1, read on the forward strand.
CTACGGCGTGGCCGGCTTCTACACGTCGTTCTTCCGTGGGACGCCTCTGATCGTGCAGCTGTTCCTCATCTACCTGGCCCTGCCCCAGGTGGCGCTGAACCTGCACACGCGCTTCCCCGACGTGTTCAGCCGGGACTTCGCCCGGTTCTTCATCCTGGACGCCGCGGTCGTCGGCATCTTGGCCTTGGGCCTCAACTACGGGGCCTACATGACCGAGATCTTCCGAGCCGGCATCCAGTCGATCAGCGGTGGCCAGAGCGAGGCGGCCGACGCCCTCGGCATGAGCTACGGCCAGAAGATGCGCAGGGTGATCCTGCCGCAGGCGTTGCGCGTGGTGATCCCACCGACGGGCAACGAGTTCATCGCGATGATGAAGGACACCGCCCTCATCTCGGTGCTCGGCGCCAACATCCAGACCGCGGAGCTCTTCCGGCGGGCCCAGTTCGTCGGGCAGGCGGACGTGAAGGCGCTCGAGGCGTTCATCGTGGCCGCGCTGGTCTACTGGGCGTTGACGATCCTGTTAAGCTACTTCCAGGGCAAGCTCGAGGCCCGCCTGTCGAGGGGGTACGACCGGACGGCCGTGGCGACCAAGAAGGGCAAGGCAGCGCCCGCGAGCGATCCGGCACTGGGCGGGGGGCAGCACTGATGACCGACACGTCGGGGGTCCCCATGAACCAGCGTGACGTCGTCGTCCGCTGCCGCAACGTGCACAAGCGCTTCGGCGAGCTCGAGGTGCTCAAGGGCGTCGACCTGGACCTGCACAAGGGTGAGGTGATCGTCATCTTCGGCCGGTCCGGGTCCGGCAAGTCGACGCTGCTGCGCTGCGTGAACTTCCTGGAGGACCCCACGGAGGGCACCATCGAGGCGGCCGGCATGTCCCTCACCGGCGGCCACCGCACCTCCCGCAAGCGTTCCCAGATCCGGCAGCTGCGGCTGAAGGTCGGCATGGTGTTCCAGCAGTTCAACCTCTTCCCGCACATGACCGTGATGGAGAACCTCATGGTCGCCCCGCTGCTGGTCAAGGGCACCGACAAGGCCGAGCTGCGCACCCGCTGTCTCGGCCTGCTCGACCAGGTCGGACTGGCCGAGAAGGCCGACGAACACCCGATCCGGCTCTCCGGCGGGCAGCAGCAGCGGGTGGCGATCGCCCGGGCACTGGCGATGAAGCCTGAGGTCATGCTCTTCGACGAGCCGACCTCCGCGCTCGACCCGGAGCTCACCGGCGAGGTGCTCAATGTCATGAAGCAGCTGGCCACCGAGATGCACATGCCGATGATGGTCGTCACCCACGAGATGGGCTTCGCTCGCGAGGTGTCGGACCGGATGTGCTTCTTCCACGAAGGGGTGATCCTCGAGCAGGGCCCGCCCGAGCAGATCTTCGGGAGCACCCAGAACGCCGAGACCCGCAAGTTCCTCGACGCCGTGCTCTGACCGTACCCTCGCAGGGTGCCGGTCGAGTCCTCACCTGAGTCGGGCCAGGCGCTGAAGCAGGTGCACAGCATCGGCCGGCGCCGCGCGTGGATGATCTGGCTGGTCGGTCTGTCTGTCTACGTACTCGCGGTGTTCCATCGCAGCTCGCTCGGGGTGGCTGGTCTGCTCGCAGCGGACCGGTTCGGCGTCGACGCGGCCCGGCTGTCGTTCTTCACGGTGCTCCAGCTCCTGGTGTACGCCGGCATGCAGATCCCGGTCGGCGTCTTGCTCGACCGCTTCGGGCCACGGCGGATGCTCCTGGCCGGGCTGGCGCTGATGACGGCGGGGCAGTTCGCCTTCGCCTACGCCGGGTCCTTCCCCACGGCCGTGCTGGCGAGGGTGGTGCTCGGTGCCGGTGACGCCACGATCTTCGTGAGCGTGCTTCGGCTGGTCGCGGTGTGGTTCCTCGTCCGGCAGGCGCCGCTCGTCACCCAGCTGACCGGGCAGGTCGGTCAGCTGGGCGCTATCGCGGCGGCCGGGCCACTGGCGTGGGCGCTGCACCAGCTGGGCTGGACCCGCACCTTCGCCGCCGCCTCCGCGGTCGGGCTGCTGCTCATGGTCGCGGTGGCGCTGCTGGTGAAGGACTCGCCGTACCAGCGCCGCGACCCGCTCCGCATCAAGCTGACCGCGCTCACCCGCTCCCTGCGCATGGTGTGGGGCAATCCGGGTACCCGGCTGGGCATGTGGTCGCACTTCACCTCGCAGTTCTCCGTCACCGTCTTCGGCATGCTGTGGGGCTACCCGTTCCTGGTGCAGGGCCAGGGGCTCTCCCCGAAGGCCGCGGGGCTGCTGCTCATGGCGATGACCTGCTGGGTCGTGATCAGCGGTCTCGTGACCGGGGCGCTGGTGGCGCGGTTCCCCTTCTACCGGTCCCGGATCGTGCTGGCGGTGGTCGCGGTCATCGTGCTCGCCTGGACTGCGGTGCTGGCGCGCTCGGAGCCCGCGCCGCTGTGGCTGCTGGTCTTGCTGGTCTGCGCGATGGCGATGGGTGGGCCGGCGTCGATGGTCGGCTTCGACCTGGCCCGCACCTTCACGCCAGTCGAGGCGACCGGACGGGCGAACGGCGTGGTGAACATCGGGGGCTTCCTCGCCTCTCTGTCCACCATGGCGCTCGTGGGCGTGGTGCTGAGCCTGCGCGAGCCGGGCGGGATGGCGGCGTACGACCTGGCCGACTACCGCGTCGCCATGGCGGTCCAGTACGCCTTCTGGATCTTCGGCGTGGTGCAGATCCTGCGCTATCGGCGCAAGGCGATCCGGCATCTGCAGCGGCACCACCCCGGCGCGGTCGAGCAGATGAAGCGCGGCGAGCCGTTCGTGCACCCCGGGTTCGGTGACCGCGAGGGGGTGTAAGCGGGGGCGGGCTCGTCACAGCTTCATCATGAGAAGTCGTTGAGATGCCACTTCTCTCGTCATACATGCCTTGATAAGTACGAATCCAACGACTTCTCATGATGAAGCTGAGGCCCCCCACCACCCGACTGTCCCGGCGCGGCGGGCCCTGGACTTGACTTGAGGCGGGCACGTGCAGCGCCCATGATGAGCCGATGAGCGGGCTCCAGGTCCTCCAGCCGCGCGAGGTGCCGCTGGGCGGGCCGCGGGCCATGCGGGTACGCCGCACCCTGCCGGCCCGGGGGCGAACCCTCATCGGCGCCTGGTGCTTCGTCGACCACTACGGCCCCGACGACGTGGCGGCCACGCGCGGCATGAGCGTCGCTCCCCACCCGCACACCGGCCTGCAGACGGTGAGCTGGCTGTTCACCGGTGAGATCGAGCATCGCGACAGTGCCGGCCACCCCGCGTTCGTACGGCCTGGCGAGCTGAACCTGATGACCGCCGGTCGCGGCATCAGCCACACCGAGGTCTCCACCCAGCGCACCCGGGTGTTGCACGGCGTCCAGCTCTGGCTGGCCCTGCCCGACGCCGACAGACACGTGCCGCCGGGGCTGCAGCACCACGTCCCCGAGCGGGTCCGTCGCGACGGCTGGTCGCTGCGGGTCTTCCTGGGGTCCCTCGACGGCGTCACGGCGCCGGTGCCGACCTACACCCCGCTGCTGGGCGCCGAGCTGGTGCTCGACGCCGCCGTGACGGTGACCGTGGAGCTGGACCCCGCCTTCGAGCATGGCGTGCTCGTCGACGGCGGCACGCTCCTCGTCGGGGGCGAGCAGCTGACCGAGCATCGGCTGGGCTACCTCGGCCCCGGACGTTCCCGGCTGGAGCTCCAGGCCGTGGGTGACGAGCCGGTGCGGCTCCTCCTCCTGGGGGCCCCCGTTCGGCGAGAAGATCGTGATGTGGTGGAACTTCGTCGGCCGCAGCCACGACGAGATCGCCGCGTTCCGCGCGGTCTGGCAGGCGCAGATCACCCGCGACGGCGAGGTGGTCACCGACGGGCGACGTGTCGGGGACGGCCGCTTCGGCAACACGGGCGATCCACTGCCGCCCATCCCCGCGCCCGAGCTGCCGCGCGTGCGACTCAAGGCACGTGGGTGAGGCTTCGATGACCAGCGCTGACCTGGTGGTGGGAGCGGACGGGCTCGCCCGCTGTCCTTGGGGCGCCAGCACGCCCGACTACGAGCGCTACCACGACGGCGAGTGGGGCCGACCGGTGGACGGTGAGGCGGCTCACCTCGAACGGCTCACCCTGGAGGCGTTCCAGTCCGGGTTGTCCTGGCTGACCATCCTGCGCAAGCGCCCGGCCTTCCGGGCCGCCTTCGCCGGCTTCGACGCCGACGCCGTCGCCGCGTACGACGAGCGGGACGTGGCCCGGCTGATGGCCGACGCCGGCATCGTGCGCAACCGCCGCAAGATCGAGGCGGCGATCGTCAACGCGCGGGCCACGGTCGTGCTGCGGGCTGAGGGCGGCCTGCCGGCGCTCCTCGAGCGCTTCCGGCCCGAGCCTCGGCCCGCTCCTGTCGCCCTGGCCGACATCCCGGCAGCCACCGCCGAGTCCACGGCCCTGTCCGCGGCGCTCAAGCGGGCCGGCTTCGCCTTCGTGGGCCCGACGACCATGTACGCGCTGATGCAGGCGATCGGCCTGGTCGATGACCACCTCGCCGGGTGCCACGCGCGGGGACGGCCGGCGCCTACCCGTGAGTAACCGCCGAGTAGCATCGCGGCATGACCCGAGTGCATGCCTTCGCCGACGACGCGCTGGGCGACCACGACGCCGTCGGGCTGGTCGAGGCGCTGCGACGCCGGGAGGTCTCCGCCGCCGAGCTCGTCGAGGCCGCGATCGCCCGCACCGAGCGCGTGAACCCCGATCTCAACGCGGTCGCCCACGTGGCCTATCGCGACGCGCGAGCGCGAGCACACGACCCAGGGCCGGGGTTCTTCGCCGGCGTCCCGACCTTCGTCAAGGACAACGTGGACGTCGCGGGGATGCCCACGCAGCACGGGTCGGACGCCTTCGTTAGCGCGCCCAAGAAGGCTCATGGCCTGTTCGCGGCGATGTTCCTCGCCACGGGGCTGGTGCCGCTGGGCAAGACCCAGCTCTCGGAGTTCGGCTTCAGCGCCGCCGCCGAGCACCCCGGATCGGACCGGTGCGCAACCCCTGGCATGTGGAGCACACCGCCGGCGCGTCCTCCTCCGGCTCGGCCGCCCTCGTGGCTGCCGGTGCGGTGCCGCTCGCGCACGCCAACGACGGGGCGGCTCGATCCGGATCCCGGCCGCCGTCAACGGGCTGATGGGCCTCAAGCCGACCCGGGACCGGCTGCCGCAGGACCTGATGATGCGCGCCATGCCGGTGCGGATCGTCGCGGACGGCGTGGTGACCCGGTCGGTGCGTGACACGGCGGCCTTCCTGCGCGAGGCTGAGAAGATCCAGCGCAACCTCCGGCTGCCGCCCGTCGGCGACATCACCCACGCCGCCAAGCGGCGGCTGCGGGTGGCTGTGGTCACGACGTCCCCGGTCAACCCGACCGCGGCCCACGTCACGGAGCAGACGCTCAAGACCGCGGGCCTGCTCGAGGAGCTGGGGCACCAGGTGACCGAGACGACGAGCCCGATGGGCCGCGACTTCGCCGACGACTTCCTCGTCTTCTGGTCCATGCTCGCGCTCACGATGCTCCGCACCGGGCGGATGTCCTTCGGCCCCAGCTGGGACCGGGCCAAGGTCGACAACCTCACGGTGGGCCTGGAGCGGCACTGCGCCCGCAACCTCCATCGCTACCCCGGCGCGGTTCGCCGACTGCGACGCTCGGCCACGGTCTCCGAGCGGTTCTTCGCCGACTACGACGTGCTGCTCACCCCGACGCTGGCGCACGAGACTCCCCGGGTGGGACACCTGGACCCGATGAACGACTTCGAGACCACGATGGGCCGACTGCTGGAGTGGGTCGCTTTCACGCCGTACCAGAACGCCACCGGCGAGCCGGCGATCTCGCTCCCCCTCGGCGAGGGCGCCGAAGGCCTCCCGCTCGGCATGATGCTGGGCGCCCCGGCGGGCCACGAGGCGACCCTGCTGGGGCTGGCCTACGAGCTCGAGGCTGCGCGGCCCTGGCGGCGCATCCAGGACGCCTGACCGTGGCCGGTGGGAGGCTCCTCCGGGCGATTTCTCGCCGCCCCGACGACCTGTGTATCCTTGCTCGTCGCTTGCCCCTTTAGCTCAGTCGGCAGAGCGACTCCATGGTAAGGAGTAGGTCTACGGTTCGATTCCGTAAAGGGGCTCTGGGTGGGACCTCGCCGTCAGGCGGGTGCCCCCAAGGCGGGGTAGCTCAGGTGGTTAGAGCACACGGCTCATAATCGTGGTGTCGCGGGTTCGAATCCCGCCCCCGCTACTGCGCTCCGAGCGACCACTGCCGGAGACCGGCAGACCAGTGCACGACAACCGAAGGACTTCCCGTGGCCAGCAAGACCTCCGACGTTCGCCCCAAGATCACGCTCGCCTGCACCGAGTGCAAGGAGCGCAACTACATCACCAAGAAGAACCGGCGCAACGACCCCGACCGCATGGAGCTGTCGAAGTTCTGCCCGCGCTGCCGCAAGCACACGCCGCACCGCGAGACCCGCTGACGCGACCCCGTCGAGGCCCGGACACGTCCGGGGCCCGGCTGTGTCGACCTCGGTCACGGCCCCGCACCGGGAGCACCCGGGCGGGGCCGACGTGCGTCCGCGTGTGGGGGAGCTGGCCTACCACCGGTGGTGCACGTGGGTGCGGATGCGATCGTCGTAGATCCGCGCCAACGCCGCCAGGGTCGGCTCCTCGAGCGGCGCCAGGCTCGCGGCGGCGGCGTTGGCCCGCGCCTGCCCGGGCCGGCTGGCACCGGGGATGACCGTGGTCACGCCGGGCTGGTCGATGATCCACCGCAGCGCCAGCTGGGCCGTGGTGGCTCCCGAGGGGTCAGCGCCGCGACCTCCTGGGCGGCGGCCACCCCCACGTCGTAGGGCACTCCGGAGAAGGTCTCGCCGACGTCGAAGGCCTCGCCGTGCCGGTTGTAGCTGCGATGGTCGGTCGGGGCGAAGGTCGTGGTGGCGTCGTACCTGCCGCTGAGCAGCCCGCTCGCCAGCGGCACCCGCGCGATGATGCCGACGCCCGCCGCTGCCGCCGCGGGCAGCACCTCCTCCAGCGGCTTGCACCGGAACACGTTGAGGATGATCTGGATGGTCGCGACGTGCGGCCGGGCGATCGCGGCCAGGGCCTCGTCCACGGTCTCCACCGAGACGCCGTACGCCGCCACCCGACCCTCCGCGACCAGGGTGTCGCACGCGTCGTACGTCGCCTCGTGGTGCAGGACCTCGGTCGGCGGGCAGTGCAGCTGGACCAGGTCCAGCGTGTCGACGCCGAGGTTGACGCGCGAGCGGTCGGTCCAGGCGCGGAAGCTGTCCAGGGTGAAGGCCGCGGCCACGTGCGGGTCGGCGCGGCGCCCCATCTTGGTGGCGACCGTGAACCCCGACGCGGCGCCGCCGTGGGCGGTCAGGAACCGCCCGACCAGCTGCTCGGAGCGCCCGTCGCCGTACACGTCGGCGGTGTCGTAGCAGGTCACGCCGGCCTCGGCTGCCGCATCCAGGATCGCCATCGCCGTATCGTCGGTGACCTCGCCCCAGTCGGCGCCCAGCTGCCAGCACCCCAGCCCCACCACGCTCACGTCTCGTCCGGTCCGGCCCAGCGCTCGCGTCTCCATGGTCTCGACGCTACCGGGCGGTGCGGCCTTCGGTGGGCGTGGGCCGCTAGGTTGGGCGCATGCCCGTGGACCAGTCGCTCGTCGGCCGCGAGTTCCCCGCGACCGCGCCGTTCGAGGTCACCGAGGAGCACCTCGGACAGTTCGCCGCCGCCGTCGGCACGAGGTACGACGGCGGGCCCGCGCCGGCGACGTACCCGATCGTGCTGGCCTTCGACGCGATGAATCACTTCCTCGCCGCCGAGCAGGTCGAGCTGTCCCGGATCGTGCACGGTGAGCAGCGGTTCGCCTACACCCGGCCGGTCGTTCCCGGAGACGTCCTCACAGCGCGGCTGACCGTGGTCTCGCTACGGCAGATCGGCGGCAACGACATCATCGGCACCCGCAGTGAGATCACCGACGCCGGCGGTGCGCCGGTGTGCACCACGACCGCGACCCTGGTGCATCGGGGGCAGTCCGGTGGTGAGGAGGCGTGATGAGCCCAGGTGACACCTTCGAGCCACAGGTGATCGCGGTGACTCGGGCCGACCTGGTGGCCTACGCGAATGCGAGCGGGGACCACAACCCCATCCACCAGGACGAGTCAGTCGCCCGGTCGGTCGGCCTCCCCGGCGTCATCGCGCACGGCATGTTCACGATGGCGCTCGCGGCCCGAGCGATCGCGGACTGGACCGACGACGCCGAGGTGGTCGAGCTGGGGTGCAAGTTCACCAACCCGGTGGTCGTGCCGGCCGACGGGGCCGCCGAGGTGACGGTGGCCGGCACGGTGAAGAGCGTCGACGACGGCCTTGCCACGATCGCGCTCGAGGTCACGTGCGCGGGCCAGCGAGTGCTCGGCATGCCCAAGGCCGTCGTGCGTGTCTGAGCCCGCCGACCGGCCGCTGCTGCGCGACCACACCACGCTCCGGGTGGGTGGCCCGGCCGCGCGCTGGGTCGAGGCCGCCACCGAGGTCGACCTGGTCGGCGCCGTCCAGCGGGCGGACGAGGCCGGGCAGCCGGTGCTCGTGCTGGGTGGGGGCAGCAACGTCGTCGTCCCCGACGAGGGCTTCCCAGGCAGCGTGGTCCACGTCGCCACCCGTGGCCTGCGTGCGGACGTCGACGCGTGCGACCCGGAGGCGGAGACGCTGGCCGCGTGCGGCGGCGTCTCGCTGACGGTGGCGGCCGGCGAGTCGTGGGACGACGTGGTCGCGCACGCCGTCGAGCGAGGCTGGGTGGGCCTCGAGGCGCTCTCGGGCATCCCCGGGCTGGTGGGCGCCACCCCGATCCAGAATGTCGGCGCCTACGGCCAGGAGGTGGCCGACACGGTGGCTCGGGTCCGCACCTGGGACCGCCGGGACCGCACCCAGCGCACCTTCGCCGTGGCCGACTGCGGCTTCGGCTACCGCACCAGTCGCTTCAAGGCGGAGCCGGGCCGCTTCCTGGTGCTTGAGGTGACCTTCCAGCTGAAGCAGGGCGACCTGTCCGCGCCGATCCGCTACGCCGAGCTCGCTCGCGTGCTCGCGGTCGACCTCGGCGACCGCGCCCCCCTCGCCGCGGTGCGCGACGCGGTGCTGGCGCTACGCCGCAGCAAGGGCATGGTCCTGGATGCCGCCGACCACGACACCTGGAGCGCCGGGTCGTTCTTCACGAACCCCCTGCTGACCGTCGAACAGGCCTCGCGGCTGCCCGCCGGCGCCCCCCGCTGGCCGCAGCCCGACGATCGGGTGAAGGCGAGCGCGGCCTGGCTGATCGAGCACGCCGGCTTCGACAAGGGGTACGGCGCCGGGCCCGCGACCCTGTCGACCAAGCACACCCTCGCGCTCACCAACCGCGGGGCAGCCACCACCGCCGACCTGCTCGCCCTCGCCCGCGAGGTTCGTGCCGGCGTCGACTCGCGCTTCGGGGTCCTCCTCGATCCCGAGCCGGTCCTCGTCGGCTGCTCGCTCTGAGCCTCCTGCGGGCCACCCGGGAGCGACTACCCGGGAGTGGCCAGCCAGGAGTCGACGTCGGCGAGCCACCGCCGGCGGAGGTCCGCCGGGGCCCGGGACGCCCGGAACGACATCCGGGCCAGCTCGGCCAGCTGCTCGTCGGACAGGTCGTGGGCGGCGCGCATCGTGGCGTACTGGGCGTTGAGTCGCGAGCCGAACAGGAGCGGGTCGTCGGCGCCGAGGGCGACGGTGGCGCCGGCCTCCAGCAGCTGCGGAGCGGCACCGACGTCAGGTCGGAGTAGACGCCGAGGGAGACGTTGGACACCGGGCACACCTCGAGCGCCACGCCGGAGCTGACGACCCGCTCCAGCACGGCCGGCTCCTCCGCACTGCGGACCCCGTGACCGAGTCGGTGCGCACCCAGGGAATCCAGGGTGGTGGTCACGCTGGCGGCCCCCGCAGTTCGCCGCCGTGGGGCACCAGCGCCAGGCCGGCCCGATCGGCGATCCGGAACGCCGGGCCGAACTCGGCCGTCGTGCCGCGCCGCTCGTCGTTGGACAGCCCGAAGCCGACCACGCCCCGACCGGCGTACTGCGCCGCGAGCCGCGCCAGGGTGCGCGCGTCGAGCGGGTGCCGGGTGCGGTTGGCGGCGATCACGACCGCCATGCCGAGCCCGGTGCGCTCGCCGGCGTCGCGCACGCAGTCGAGCACCAGATCGGTGAAGGCCGTGATCCCACCGAACCGCGTGGCGTACCCGCTCGGGTCCACCTGAATCTCCAACCAGCGACCGCCGTCGCGTACGTCGTCCTCGGCCGCCTCGCGGACCAGCCGGCGCACGTCGTCCTCCGTGCGCAGCACCGACCGGGCGACGTCGTAGAGCCGCTGGAAGCGGAACCAGCCCTTCTCGTCGGCGGCCGAGAGCACGGGAGGCCACTCGCTCACCAGGGGGTCGGGCAGGTGGATCCCGTCCCGGGCGGCCAGCTCCAGCAGCGTCTCGTGCCGCATGGAGCCGGTGAAGTGCAGGTGCAGGTGCGCCTTCGGCAGGCTGCCCAGGTCGCGGACCCGGCTCACCCGAGTGCTCCCGGTGCGCCCGCCCTGACTGTCACCGGCTGCCGAACAGCTTCTGCAGCCGGGACACGCCTTCCACGAGATCCTCGTCGCCCAGCGCGTAGGACAGCCGCAGGTAGCCGGGCGAGCCGAATGCCTCGCCCGGGACGACCGCGACCTCCGCCTCGTCGAGGATGTACTCCGCGAGGTCGGCCGAGGTCTCGATCACGCGACTGTCGCCGCCCGCGCTGGCGTACTCCTTGCCCAGCAGCCCCTTGACCGACGGGTAGGCGTAGAAGGCGCCGTGCGGCGTTGGGCACACCACGCCCTCGATCTGGTTCAGCATCTCGACGATCCGGCGACGTCGCCGATCGAAGGCGGCCCTCATCTCGGCGACGGCGTCCAGGTCGCCCGAGACGGCGGCCAGGGCGGCGCGCTGGGAGACGTTGGCGACGTTCGACGTCGCGTGGGACTGGAGGTTGGCCGCGGCCTTGACCAGGTCGGCCGGGCCGATCATCCAGCCGACCCGCCACCCGGTCATGGCGTAGGTCTTGGCCACCCCGTTGACGACGATCGTGTAGTCGGCCAGGTCGGGGCACAGCACCGGGAGCGAGCCGGTCTCGACACCGTCGTAGACCAGGTGCTCGTAGATCTCGTCGGTGAGCACCCACAGCTCGTGCGCCTCGACCCAGGTCCCGATGGCGCGGATCTCCTCGGCGGTGTAGACCGCCCCGGTCGGGTTGGACGGCGACACGAAGAGCAGCACCTTCGTGCGCGGCGTCCGCGCCGCCTCGAGCTGGTCGACCGTGACCTTGTAGTCCTGCGTCTCGTCGGCGAGCACCGGGACGGGAACGCCGCCGGCGAGCTGGATGGCCTCCGGGTACGTCGTCCAGTACGGCGCCGGGACGATCACCTCGTCGCCCGGGTCGAGCATCGCGGCGAACGCCTCGTAGATCGCCTGCTTGCCACCGTTGGTGACGAGCACCTGGGCGGCGCCGACGGCGTACCCGCTGTCGCGGCGGGTCTTGTCGGCGATCGCCTGCTTGAGCTCCGGGAGGCCGCCTGCGGGCGTGTAGCGGTGGTTGCTGCTGTCGCGGCAGGCGTCGGCCGCCACCTCGACGATGTAGTCGGGCGTGGGGAAGTCGGGCTCGCCGGCTCCGAAGCCGATCACCGGGCGGCCCTCCGCCTTCAGCGCCTTGGCCCTGGCGTCCACCTTGAGCGTGGCGGACTCGGCGATGGCGCCGATCCGGGCGGAGACACGACGGGCGCGGGGTGAGGCGGGCTCGGGTGGTGTCATGGGCTCATCGTAGGGTGCGCCCCGCCGGTGGCCCGCCGCGGTGGGCCGCCGGATGGGACGCGGGTTGGACGGGGCGTCGACCGAGCCCGTACACTCGCTCCTTGGTGGCACTCCCACATGCTGAAGCCTGCCCTCAACCTGGCGGCGCCGGCGGGGGCCATCGGAGGGCACTAGCTCAACTGGCAGAGCATCGGTCTCCAAAACCGAAGGTTGGGGGTTCAAGTCCCTCGTGCCCTGCGCAAGACCTCAGATCGACGAGAGAAGAAGGTGGCACCGTTGTCGGACTCCAGCGCCGTCCGCGGCTCTGACCCGCAGCAGCGGCGCACGGGTCCGGGCACGTTCTACCGCCAGGTCGTCGCCGAGCTGCGCAAGGTGGTCTGGCCGACCCAGGAGCAGTTGGTCACCTACTTCTTCGTGGTCATGGTGTTCGTCCTCGTGATGATGATGCTGGTCGCGGCGCTCGACCTGGGGTTCGGCAAGCTGGTCTTCTGGGCCTTCACGGGCAGCTCGGACTCGGGCACGACCACGTCGACGAGCTAGCCGCACACGAAGAACTGACTAGGAGCGGGGCCCAAGGCCCGGCGCCAGGACCCAACAGATGACGGAGCAGGAAGTGTCGGAGCAGTACGACCCCGAGCAGGTCGAGCCCGAGCAGGTGGACCCCGCGCCGGTCGAGGCTGAGCTGGTGGACGCCGAGCCCGTGGACGCCGAGCCGGAGACGGTGCAGGTCGAGGCGACGGGCCCGGATGACGCCGAGCAGCCCGTCGAGGAGGCGCCTGCGGCCGAGGCGGCCGTGGAGGACCCCCTGGAGCAGTTCCGCCGGGAGCTGTGGGCCAAGCCCGGCGACTGGTACGTCGTCCACACCTACTCCGGCATGGAGAACCGGGTGAAGGCCAACCTCGAGAACCGCATCCACTCCCTCAACATGGAGGACTACATCCACGAGATCGTGGTCCCCACCGAGGAGGTCGCGGAGATCAAGAACGGCCAGCGCAAGATGGTCAAGCGCACCGTGCTGCCCGGGTACGTCCTGGTCCGCATGGACCTCACCGACGAGTCCTGGGCCGCGGTCCGCCACACGCCCTCCGTGACCGGCTTCGTCGGCCACAGCCACCAGCCCGTTCCGCTCAGCATGGCCGAGGTGGAGGGCATGCTGGCCCCGGTCGTCGTGGCCGCCGCGGAGGCGGAGGCCGCTGCCTCCGGTGCGGCTTCGGCCGTCGGCGGGGGCGCCGCCAAGAAGCCGGTCGAGGTGGCCGACTTCTCGGTGTCGGACTCCGTCATGGTCGTCGACGGGCCGTTCGCCACGCTGCACGCGACGATCACCGAGATCAACGCCGAGGCGCAGCGGGTCAAGGCCCTCGTCGAGATCTTCGGCCGGGAGACCCCGGTCGAGCTGAGCTTCAGCCAGATCCAGAAGGTGTGAGCCAGCGGGGCGGGCTCGGCCCGGCGTGCAGCGGCTCGCAGGTCGAGGAGCGACGCACGATCACCTGAGCAGAGCGAAGGGGCCGCGGGGCCGCGCGGTGACCTGAAGAAACAGTGGCAGGGGAACCTCCCCGTCATGACCACGAGAGAGAGAAGGAAATGCCTCCCAAGAAGAAGATCGCTGCGCTGGTCAAGGTGCAGCTGCAGGCCGGTGCCGCCACGCCGGCCCCACCCGTGGGTACCGCCCTGGGCCCTCACGGCGTCAACATCATGGACTTCTGCAAGGCCTACAACGCCCAGACCGAGTCCATGCGCGGGAACGTCATCCCCGTCGAGATCACCATCTACGAGGACCGCTCGTTCACCTTCATCACCAAGACCCCGCCGGCGGCGGAGCTGATCAAGAAGGCGGCCGGGCTGAGCAAGGGCTCCGGCGTGCCGCACAAGGAGAAGGTCGGTTCGCTGACCAACGACCAGGTGCGCGAGATCGCCCAGACCAAGATGCCCGACCTCAACGCCAACGACATCGAGGCCGCGATGAAGATCGTGGAGGGCACCGCCCGCTCGATGGGCGTCACGACCGACTGACACCAATCCCCTGTGGCAGGGCCGCGCTGGCCCGTCGACCACACCTGGCAACACAGAAAAGAGACCAGACATGCAGCGCAGCAAGGGCTACCGCGCAGCGGCGGCGACCTTCGACAAGAACGAGGTCCACGCGCCGCTGGCCGCGATCAAGATCGCCAAGAACGGCAGCAAGAAGAAGTTCGACGAGACCGTCGACGTCGTGATGCGCCTCGGGGTTGACCCCCGCAAGGCCGACCAGATGGTCCGTGGCACCGTGAACCTCCCGCACGGCACCGGCAAGACCGCCCGGGTGCTGGTGTTCGCCAACGCCGAGAAGGCCGAGGCGGCTCGCGAGGCCGGCGCGGACGTCGTCGGCGGCGACGAGCTGATCGAGAAGGTCAGCGGCGGGTGGCTGGACTTCGACGCCGTCGTGGCCACCCCGGACATGATGGGCAAGGTCGGCCGGCTCGGTCGCGTGCTGGGCCCCCGCGGCCTGATGCCGAACCCCAAGACCGGCACCGTCACCCCCGACCCGGCCAAGGCCGTCTCGGACATCAAGGGCGGCAAGATCGAGTTCCGGGTGGACCGGCACGCCAACCTGCACTTCATCATCGGCAAGGCGTCCTTCGACGAGGCCAAGCTGGCGGAGAACTACGCCGCCGCCCTCGACGAGGTGCTGCGGCTCAAGCCGTCCAGCTCCAAGGGCCGCTACATCAAGAAGGTCACCATCTCGACGACGATGGGCCCCGGCATCCAGGTCGACCCCAACCGCACGCGCAACGTCGCGTCCGAGGACGACGCCACGGCCTGAGCCGAGGTCGAACGACGACCACGAGCCGGTCCGCGACAGCGGGCCGGCTCGTGCGCTGCTCGGGGTCAGCCGAGGAACCGCCGGGCCCCGGCGTACTCGGCGGCGTAGGCCGGGGTGTCGATGTCGATCACCTGGACCGTGCTCCCGGTGTGCGGCGAGTGCACCATCTGGCCCTGGCCGACGTACATCGACACGTGGTGGACCGCTCCGTCGGTCGCGTAGAACAGCAGGTCGCCGCGGCGCAGGGAGGTGACCGCGCGCCCGGCCTGCGCCTGGGGTGCGGCGTCTCGGGGCAGCGTCAGACCGTGCACGCGGTAGACCAGCGACGTGAGGCCGGAGCAGTCGAAGCCGAAGCCCGACCGGCCGGCCCACAGGTAGTCCAGCCCCACGAACATCCGTGCGCTGGACACGACGCCGGCCCGGGTCGCGGGGAGTGCCGGGTCCGCCGGGGCGTGGACCGACACCTGGGTGGCGCGTACCCGGCGCACGACGCCCGGTGGGACGCTCACCCGGACCCAGCGGCCGATCGTGCCGACCACGGGCAGCCGGGTGCCGAAGCCTACCCGCAGCACGCGTGACCCGCCGCCCTCGTCGGTGCGCAGCCAGGCGAGCCGTGCGACCACCGTGGCCACCGTGTCGCTCGCGGGCGGGGCGGCGGCGCTCAGCTGTCGCCGGGGGACCCAGCCCGGGTAGCCACGAGCGTCCTGCGGCGTGGGCTGGTCGCGGACGACCACCTTCGCCCACCGAGGGCGCAGTCGCACGACCCGGACCCGGTCACCCAGCAGTGCCTGCGTGTCGGCCCGCCCGTTCAGCGCCCGGCGCTGGGCCACCGTCATCGCGGACAGCCACCGGCTGATCCGGGCCGGGTTTGCCAGCGCGGGCCGGTCGACCGGCCGCGGCGAGGCGGGGGAGCGCCACAGGGTGGCCACCGACACCGACACCCACGCCGGCTGGTCCACTGCCAGCGCCGGGGCAGCGGGAGCAGGCCTCCCCGGGGACACCGTGGCGGACGGGGATCGGGTGGCGTCGTGGCCTGCAGAGCCGCTGGCGCTCGGGGCGTCAGGGGTCGAGCCGGCGCAGGCGACCAGGAGGGCGACCGGAACGACGGTCGCCGTGACGACCGCGGCGCGGAAGGAGGTCGCGCCCATGCCTCCAGTATGGCGCGTCTGCTACTCGACGAACATCCGCTCGTCGACCAGGCTCTCGGCCACGCGGTGCCCGTCCTCCTCGTAGCGAGACTGGTCGAAGCGCTTGCGGAACTCGAGGTCGATGTGGTCGCGGCCGTTGCGGTTCTTCTCGACGGAGACGACGGCCCAGTCGCGATAGCGCTCGGCCTGACCCACGTCGTAGACGAGGTGGTGGCGGGCGATGATGTCGTACTTGTGCGCGAGCACCAGCAGCACATCGGCCTCGTAGGCCAGCGCGGTCGAGCCGCGCAGGTGCTGGGCCCGCAGCCGCTTGCCGGTCTCCAGGCCGTCCTTGTCGGCGGCGACGATCGCCAGCACGGGAACCTTGGCGTCGAGCGCGAGGTCCTTGAGCCGCTCGACCACCTGGGTGGTGCGCTCGGTCTCGTCGTGGATGCCGGGGACCTTGACCTTCTGCAGGTAGTCCACCACGACGAGCGGCAGCTCGCCGGTGTCCTTCAGGACCTGCTCCAGGGCGTTCTCGATGATGTCGACGGTCGTCGTGTTGCCGCTGGAGTCGTGGACGTGGAGGCGGTGGGCGTACTGCGAGATGCGCTCCAAAGCCGGCAGCGCGCCGTTGACGTCGACCATCCGGTCGGCCAAGCCGCCGGTGCCGTGGTCAATGCCCTCGAAAGCCTGCCGGATGCGCTCCAGGTTGGCCGCCTGGGGGTCGTTGGACTCGCCGACCTCCAGGGCCACCAGGCGCTCCAGGATGGACTGCTGGTCGTGCTCGTAGCAGAAGTAGAGGACCGATCGGCCCGCGCGCGCGCTGTTGCGGGTCATCTGGACGGCGAACGTGGTCTTGCCGAGACCCTGGGCGCCGGTGAGCAGCACCAGGTTCCCGGCCCGCATGCCGCCGGTCAGCACCTCGTCGAGGGCTTTGAAGCCGGTCGGCCAGATCCGGGCAGGGCCCGTGTGGGCGCGCAGGCGCGAATCGGAGGCCGCCATCACGGCGGCAAGCGAGCTCACGTCGGGATCCACGCTGGCAATTCCAGCATGGGCGCGGGGCCTCTCGCGGAGGTTTGGGCAAAGACGCCGGGAGACCGAGGTCACTCCACGTCCAGGATTTGGCGCAGCCGCAGCGCCCGCGTACAGTCTCCCGCGTAACCAGAGACCGCTGGTTGTCGGGTGTCAGCCCGGCCGAAGGTCCCGCAGCAGCGGGCGGCCCGCGCAGGTGACAGAGCCGGAAGCTCCGGTACGCCGCCCCGCGGCGCGCCGCCCTCCACGCCCTGGGCCTGCGCCCGGGGCGTTCGTCGTTCTGGGCCGGGTCTCGAGAGCACGCCGCTCTCGAGGCCGGCGGTGTGACGCCGGAAGGAGACCACATGGCGCGGCCCGAGAAGGCAGCAGCCGTCGCGGAGATCGCTGAGTCGTTCAGCTCGTCCGCTGGCGCTGTGCTGACCGAGTACCGCGGTCTCACCGTGAAGCAGCTGCAGGACCTGCGGCGCGCCCTCGGCGAGAACGCCCAGTACGCCGTGGTCAAGAACACGCTGACCAAGCTGGCCGCCAAGGAGGCGGGCGTCGAAGGCTTCGACGACCTGCTCACCGGCCCGACCGCCATCGCCTTCATCAAGGGCGACGTGGTCGAGGCGGCCAAGGGTCTGCGCGACTTTGCCAAGGCCAACCCCGCCCTCGTCATCAAGGGCGGCTTCCTCGACGGCAAGGCGCTCGATGCGAAGGAGGTCGCCAAGCTGGCCGACCTCGAGTCGCGCGAGGTGCTGCTGGGCAAGCTGGCGGGTGCGATGCTCGCCTCGCTCTCCCAGGCCGTCTACCTGCTCAACGCCCCCCTCGCCCAGGCCGCCCGGCTCGCCGGTGCGCTCCAGGCGAAGCGGGAGGAGTCCGGGCAGGACCCCTCGATCCTCGCAGGTGGTGCGGGTGCGCCCGCGGCCGAGTCGGCCGCGGACGAGCCGGCTCCGGAGGCCGCGGCTCCGGCCGAGGCTCCTGTCGAGGAAGCTCCAGCCGCCGAGGCGGCTGCCGAGGAGGCTCCCGCCGAGGAGTCCGCCGAGGCCGCCGTCGAGGAGGCGCCGGAGCCCACCGAGGCCTGAGCCGTCCCCACCGGGGCGTCAGGCCGACGTACCACCACCTGTGAACAATCCGGCCCCTCGCAGGGCCACCGAACGAAAGGTTCAGCCATCATGGCGAAGCTCAGCACCGACGAGCTGCTCGACGCGTTCAAGGAGATGACGCTCATCGAGCTCAGCGAGTTCGTGAAGCAGTTCGAGGACACCTTCGGTGTCACCGCTGCGGCCCCCGTGGCCGTGGCTGCCGCTGCCGCTCCGGCCGCCGGCGGCGACGCCGGCGCCGCCGATGCCGCCGCCGAGCAGGACTCCTTCGACGTCATCCTCGAGTCCGCGGGTGACAAGAAGATCAACGTCATCAAGGAGGTGCGCGGCCTCACCTCGCTCGGTCTGAAGGAGGCCAAGGACCTCGTCGAGGCCGCCCCCAAGGCGGTCCTCGAGGGCGTGGCGAAGGACGCGGCCGAGAAGGCCAAGGAGGTCCTCGAGGGCGCCGGCGCGACCGTCACTCTCAAGTGACACCTCGCTAGCACCACCGCGCAAGGGCGGTCACCCGGACCGGGTGGCCGCCCTTGGCGCGTTCCGGCGCCGGCACTGGCTACCGTGGCCCCATGAGCGGGGTCAGGCCGGAACGGGTGCCGGGGGAGGGCGAGCACCGGGTGCGGTTCACCGTCTACTACGAGGACACCGACTCCCTGGGGGTCGTGTACTACGCGAACTACTTCAAGCTCTGGGAGCGGGGCCGCACCGAGTACGTCGCCGCGCGCAGCGGGCGAGCGGTGCAGGAGTGGAACGCCGCGGGCTACTCGCTGGTGGTGCACAAGGTGGAGGCGACGTTCCGCAAGGGCGCCCGGCTCGGCGATGCCGTCGACGTGGTGTCGAGCTTCTCGGTGCAGTCGCCGTACCGCGGTCGGTTCACCCAGCGGGTCGAGCGAGCGGAGACCGGCGAGGTCTGCGTCGAGGGGTACGCCGACGTCGTCTGCCTGGATGCCGCCACCGGGAGGCTGGTGGAGCTGCCCGACGAGCTGGCCGCCCTCGGCTCCTGAGCGCCGGCGGGCTCCCCAGTCCGGACGGCGCCCCCTAGGCTGGCGGCATGACCGACGCCAGCAGCCCCGCCTTCGACGCCGCCCGGGTCGCCCACCTGGACCGCACCCACGTGTTCCACTCCTGGTCGGCCCAGGCCAAGATCACGCCGATGGTGGTGTCGCGCGCCCAGGGCTCGCGGGTGTGGGACGGCGACGGCAAGGAGTATCTCGACTTCACCTCGCAGCTGGTGTTCACCAACATCGGGCATCAGCACCCCAAGGTCGTCGCGGCCGTCCAGGAGCAGGCCGCGCGGATGTGCACCATGGCCCCCGGGACGGCGGTGGAGAGCCGCTCCGAGGCCGCCCGGCTCATCTCCGAGCTCGCGCCCGACAACATGTCGATGGTGTTCTTCACCAACGGCGGGGCCGATGCCAACGAGCACGCGGTCCGCATGGCCCGGCTGCACACCGGCCGCACCAAGGTGCTCTCGACCTACCGCTCCTACCACGGCGGCACCCAGCTGGCCATCAACGACACCGGCGACCCCCGGCGGTGGGCCAGCGACTGGTCGAGCACCGGCACGGTCCACTTCTGGGGTCCGTTCCTCTACCGCAGCCCCTTCCACGCGACCACCGAGCAGGAGGAGTGTGAGCGCGCCCTCGAGCACCTGGAGCAGACCATCGCCTTCGAGGGCCCGGAGACGATCGCGGCGGTCATCCTCGAGTCCGTGCCGGGCACCGCCGGCATCATGCCCCCGCCCCCGGGCTACCTCGCGGGGGTGCGGGAGCTGTGCGACCGGCACGGGATCCTCTACATCGCCGACGAGGTGATGACGGGGTTCGGCCGCACCGGCACCTGGTTCGGGATCGACAACTGGGGCGTGGCGCCGGACCTCATCACCTTCGCCAAAGGCGTGAACTCCGGCTACGTCCCCCTGGGCGGCGTGATTCTCAGTGACCCGGTGTCGGCCACCTTCGCCGAGCGGGCGTATCCCGGGGGCCTGACCTACTCCGGCCACCCGCTCGCCTGCGGCGCGGCCGTGGCCACCATCGAGACGATGCGCGAGGAGGGGATCGTCGCAAACGCCGCCCGGCTCGGTCGCGAGGTGTTCGGGCCGGCGCTGGCCAAGCTCGCCGACGCGCACCCGTCGGTGGGCGAGGTGCGCGGGCTGGGGGCGTTTTGGGCCCTCGAGCTGGTGAGGGACCCGGCCACCAGGGAGCCGCTGGCGCCGTACGGCGGCACGTCGGACGCCATGAACGCCACGGTCGCGGCCTGCAAGGCCGAGGGCCTGCTGCCGTTCGTGAACTACAACCGGATCCACGTGGTCCCCCCGCTGACGATCGCCGACGAGGACGCGCACCTCGGGCTGGAGATCCTGGACCGGGCGCTCGCGGTGGCCGACGCCGCTGCCGCGACGTGACCGCCGGGCCGGGCCCGGCGGCCTGGCCCGACCCGAGCCAGTGGGCCGGCCTGGTCGAGGAGCTCGCCGAGGCCAATCACGGCATCCACGACCGCGACTGCCTCAACCTCAACCCGGCGACCAACGTCATGAACCCCCGCGCCGAGGCGCTGCTGTCGGCCGGCCTCGGCACCCGCGCCTCGCTGGGCGATCCGGGCGACAAGTACGAGACCGGGCTGGAGGCCATCGAGCAGATCGAGCTGCTGGCGGCGGAGGCGGCTCGACGCGTCTTCGGCGCCGCGTACGCCGAAGTGCGGGTCGGCTCCGGCGCCCTGGCCAACCTCTACGCCTTCCTCGCGACCTGCCGCCCGGGTGACACCCTGGTGGCGCCGCCGCCGGACATCGCGGGCCACGTCACCCACCACGCCGAGGGGGCGGCGGGTGGGTCGGGCTCGGACTGTCGACGCGCCGGTCGACGCGGCCGGCTACACCGTGGACGTGGAGGGGCTGGCCCGCCTCGCCCGGGAGGTCCGCCCGGCTCTGATCACCCTCGGCGGGAGCCTCAACCTGTTCCCCCACCCGGTGTCGGCGGTGCGCGAGATTGCCGACGAGGTCGGCGCCCGAGTGCTGTTCGACGCCGCCCACGTGTGCGGCATGATCGCCGGTGGCGTCTGGCCCAACCCCTTGGCGGCGGGCGCGCACCTGATGACGATGAGCACCTACAAGAGCCTCGGCGGGCCGGCCGGCGGCCTGGTGCTCACCGATGACCCAGAGCTCGCCGAGCGGGTGTCGCGCATCGCCTACCCCGGGCTCACCGCGAACTTCGACGCCGGCCGCGTGGCGGCCCTGGCGGTCACCCTGGCCGACTGGCTGGTCGCGGGCGGCCACTACGCGCGGGCGATGGTCGCGGCGGCCCGCGCGCTGGCCGCCGAGCTGGGGGCGCGCGGGGTCCCCGTCCATGCGGCTGAGCGCGGAGGCACGTCGTCGCACCAGCTCGCCGTGCTCGCGGCGGGTTACGGCGGCGGGCAGCGGGCCTCGCGGAGACTGCGGGCGGCCCACCTGCTCACGTGCGGCATCGGGCTGCCATTGCCACCGGTCGACGGCGACCTGAACGGGCTGCGGCTGGGCACTCCCGAGGCGGTCCGGATCGGGCTCGCGGCGGCCGACATGCCCGAGCTCGCCGACCTCGTCGCGCGCGGCCTCGACCCGACCGCCACCGCTGCCGACCTCGCGCTCGTAGGAGCGGAGGTGACGGCGTTCCGGGGCCGCTGTGCAGGCGTGCACTTCACTGCGGACACGCCGCAGTAGAGCGAGCCCGCACCTGGACCCGTCCACATCGATATCCAGATGTGCTTGACCTGCGCTCCGGGAACGCCCATCATTCTGGGCATCCGGCGGGAGGCCGGCCACGATCATCGTGTGGCCCCTTGACTCCGGTGTTGAAGTGTGCCCTGGCTCTGGGATACAATCGCCGTTCGCGCCCCTCTCAAATGCCCTTCCGCCTGCCCGGTGGCCGATCGGTGGTGAGCGGGCGCCTCTCCCAGAGCGACCCTTCGAAGGACACCTCTTGGCCGCGCGCACCACCTCTGGTAACCCCCGCCGCATCTCGTTCGCGAAGATTCACGAACCCCTCGAAGTCCCGAAGCTCCTCTCCCTCCAGACCGACAGCTTCAACTGGCTGGTCGGCAACGAGGAGTGGCACGCCTCCGTCGAGGCCCGGCTCGCCGCCGGTGAGGACGTCTCCCGCAAGTCCGGTCTCCAGGAGATCTTCGAGGAGATCTCGCCGATCGAGGACTTCTCCGAGACGATGAGCCTCTCGTTCGAGAACCCGGTCTTCTACGACCCCAAGTACTCCGTCGACGAGTGCAAGGAGAAGGACTTCACCTACTCCGCGCCGCTCTACGTCTCCGCCGAGTTCACCAACAACGACACCGGTGAGATCAAGGGCCAGACGGTCTTCATGGGCGACTTCCCGCTGATGACCCCGAAGGGCACCTTCATCATCAACGGCACCGAGCGGGTCGTCGTCTCCCAGCTGGTGCGGTCGCCGGGCGTCTACTTCGAGCGCACCGCAGACAAGACCTCCGACAAGGACATCTTCACCGCGAAGCTGATCCCGAGCCGGGGCGCCTGGCTGGAGTTCGAGATCGACAAGCGCGACATGGTCGGCGTCCGGCTCGACCGCAAGCGCAAGCAGAACGTCACGGTGCTGCTCAAGGCCCTCGGCTGGACCACCGAGCAGATCCGCGAGGAGTTCGGCGAGTACGAGTCGATGATGCTGACCCTGGAGAAGGACCCACCCAGGCTCAGGACGACGCCCTGCTCGACATCTACCGCAAGCTGCGCCCGGGCGAGCCGCCCACGCGGGAGGCCGCCCAGACGCTGCTCAACAACTACTACTTCAACCCCAAGCGCTACGACCTGGCCAAGGTCGGTCGCTACAAGATCAACAAGAAGCTCGGCCTGATCGAGGCGTTCGACCAGCAGACGCTGACCCTCACCGACATCGTCGCGGCGATCAAGTTCATCGTGGCGCTGCACGACGGCCGCACGGAGCTGGAGATGCCGGCCGGCGCGATCGACATCTCCTCCGACGACATCGACCACTTCGGCAACCGTCGCCTGCGCACCGTCGGCGAGCTGATCCAGAACCAGCTGCGCACCGGTCTGGCGCGCATGGAGCGCGTGGTCCGGGAGCGGATGACGACCCAGGACGTCGAGGCCATCACGCCGCAGTCGCTGATCAACATCCGCCCGGTGGTGGCGGCGCTGAAGGAGTTCTTCGGGACCTCCCAGCTCAGCCAGTTCATGGACCAGACCAACCCGATCGCGGGCCTGACGCACAAGCGTCGCCTCTCCGCGCTCGGCCCCGGCGGTCTGTCCCGCGACCGCGCGGGCATGGAGGTCCGCGACGTCCACCCGTCGCACTACGGCCGGATGTGCCCCATCGAGACTCCTGAGGGCCCGAACATCGGCCTCATCGGGTCGCTGGCCTCCTTCGGCCGGATCAACCCGTTCGGGTTCGTCGAGACGCCGTACCGCAAGGTCGTCAAGGGCAAGGTCACCGACCAGGTCGACTACCTCACCGCCGACGACGAGGACCGCTTCGTCATCGCGCAGGCGAACGCCGCCGTCGACGCGAAGGGCAGCTTCGTCGAGGAGCGCGTCATGGTGCGCCAGCGCCACGGCGAGGTCGACACCGTGCCCGCGGCCGACGTGGACTACATGGACGTCTCGCCCCGGCAGATGGTGTCGGTCGCGACGGCGCTGATCCCGTTCCTGGAGCACGACGACGCCAACCGGGCGCTGATGGGCGCGAACATGCAGCGCCAGGCGGTGCCGCTCATCCGGAGCGAGGCTCCGCTGGTCGGCACCGGCATGGAGTACCGCGCCGCCGTGGACGCCGGCGACGTCGTCACCGCCGACAAGCCCGGTGTCGTCACCGAGGTGTCGGCCGACTTCATCGAGGCGATGAACGACGACGGCACCTACACGACCTACAAGCTGTCGAAGTTCCGCCGGTCCAACCAGGGCACCTGCATCAACCAGCGCCCGCTGGTGGCTGAGGGCGCGCGGCTCGAGGCCGGCACCCCCATCGCCGACGGTCCCTGCACCGACGACGCGGAGATGGCGCTCGGCACCAACCTTCTCGTGGCGTTCATGCCCTGGCAGGGTCACAACTACGAGGACGCGATCATCCTGTCCAACCGCCTCGTGCAAGAGGACATCCTCACCTCGATCCACATCGAGGAGCACGAGGTCGACGCCCGCGACACCAAGCTGGGCCCCGAGGAGATCACCCGCGACATCCCGAACGTCGGCGACGACCTGCTGGCCGACCTCGACGAGCGCGGCATCGTGCGCGTCGGCGCGGAGGTCACGACCGGTGACATCCTGGTCGGCAAGGTGACCCCGAAGGGCGAGACCGAGCTCACCCCCGAGGAGCGGCTGCTGCGCGCGATCTTCGGCGAGAAGGCGCGCGAGGTGCGCGACACCTCGATGAAGGTGCCGCACGGGGAGTCCGGCACGGTCATCGGCGTTCGCGAGTTCAACCGCGAGGACGGCGACGAGCTGCCCCCGGGCGTCAACCAGCTGGTCCGCGTCTACGTCGCCCAGAAGCGCAAGATCTCGGTGGGCGACAAGCTCGCCGGCCGTCACGGCAACAAGGGCGTCATCGCCAAGATCCTGCCCATCGAGGACATGCCGTTCATGGAGGACGGCACCCCGGTCGACGTGATCCTCAACCCGCTGGGCGTGCCGCGACGCATGAACATCGGGCAGATCCTGGAGCTGCACCTGGGCTGGCTGGCCAAGCAGGGCTGGGACCTCGACCTGCACGAGAAGGGTGGGTCGGAGGACTGGAAGACCCGGCTGATCGAGATCCACGCCGACAAGGCACAGCCGGACACCAAGGTGGCGACGCCGGTGTTCGACGGCGCCAAGGAGGACGAGATCACGGGGCTGCTCGGCTCCACGCTGCCCAACCGGGACGGCGTGCGGATGATCGGCGAGAACGGCAAGGCCATGCTGTTCGATGGCCGCTCCGGTGAGCCGTTCCCGGACCCTGTCTCCGTGGGCTACATGTACATCCTCAAGCTGCACCACCTGGTGGACGACAAGATCCACGCACGCTCGACCGGCCCGTACTCGATGATCACGCAGCAGCCGCTGGGCGGAAAGGCCCAGTTCGGCGGCCAGCGGTTCGGCGAGATGGAGGTCTGGGCCATGGAGGCGTACGGCGCCGCCTACGCGCTCCAGGAGCTGCTCACGATCAAGTCCGACGACGTGCCGGGCCGCGTGAAGGTGTACGAAGCGATCGTCAAGGGCGAGAACATCCCCGACTCCGGGATCCCCGAGTCGTTCAAGGTGCTCGTCAAGGAGATGCAGTCGCTGTGTCTCAACGTGGAGGTGCTCAGCCAGGACGGCACCCCGATCGAGATGAAGGACGCCGAGGAAGACGTCTTCCGGGCGGCCGAGGAGCTGGGCATCGACCTGTCCCGCCGCGAGCCGTCGTCGGTTGAGGAAGTCTGACGCCGCCCGTGCCGGGAGCATCTCGCTGTCTGCTCGTGGTCACCCGCGCGAAAGCGCGCCGGAGACCGCGGGCGCAGCGAGCCTGGTTCCCGGAAACACAAGGCGCGCGCAGCGCGTCAACGCCTGAACGGCAACCACGAACTCACCGCAAGCAGACTGCGAACCGAGAGAAAAGGGAGCACGAAGTGCTCGATGTGAACTTCTTCGACCAGCTGAAGATCGGCCTGGCCACCGCTGACGAGATCCGTCAGTGGAGCCACGGTGAGGTCAAGAAGCCGGAGACCATCAACTACCGCACGCTCAAGCCCGAGCGCGACGGGCTGTTCTGTGAGAAGATCTTCGGTCCCACCCGGGACTGGGAGTGCTACTGCGGCAAGTACAAGCGAGTCCGCTTCAAGGGCATCATCTGCGAGCGCTGCGGCGTCGAGGTGACCCGCTCGAAGGTCCGCCGCGAGCGGATGGGCCACATCGAGCTGGCCGCGCCGGTGACCCACATCTGGTACTTCAAGGGCGTGCCGAGCCGGCTGGGCTACCTGCTGGACCTCGCCCCGAAGGACCTCGAGAAGGTCATCTACTTCGCGGCCTACATGATCACCCACGTCGACGAGGACACCCGGCACCGTGACCTGTCCTCGCTCGAGGGCAAGGTGCAGCTGGAGCGCGAGCGCCTGGAGAAGCGGCGGGACTCCTCCATCGAGGACCGCGCCAAGAAGCTCGAGGAGGACCTCGCCGCCCTGGAGGCCGAGGGCGCCAAGTCCGACGCCAAGCGCAAGGTCAAGGACGGCGCCGAGCGGGAGATGAAGCAGCTGCGCGACCGCGCGCAGCGCGAGCTCGATCGGCTCACCGAGGTGTGGGAGACCTTCAAGTCGCTGCAGGTCCAGGACCTCATGGGCGACGAGATGCTCTACCGCGAGATGAAGACCTGGTTCGGCAAGTACTTCGAGGGCCACATGGGCGCCACGGCGATCCAGAAGCGCCTGGAGAGCTTCGACGTCGAGGCCGAGGTGGCGGCGCTGCGCGAGACCATCGCCACCGGCAAGGGCCAGCGCAAGGTGCGCGCGCTCAAGCGGCTCAAGGTCGTCGACGCGTTCCGCAAGACCGGCAACAAGCCGCAGGGCATGGTGCTGGACGCCGTTCCGGTCATCCCGCCGGACCTGCGCCCCATGGTTCAGCTTGACGGCGGCCGGTTCGCCACGTCCGACCTCAACGACCTGTACCGCCGGGTCATCAACCGCAACAACCGCCTCAAGCGGCTGCTCGACCTCGGCGCGCCCGAGATCATCGTCAACAACGAGAAGCGGATGCTGCAGGAGGCCGTCGACTCGCTGTTCGACAACGGTCGGCGTGGCCGGCCGGTCACCGGCCCGGGCAACCGCCCGCTGAAGTCGCTGTCGGACATGCTGAAGGGCAAGCAGGGCCGGTTCCGGCAGAACCTCCTCGGCAAGCGCGTCGACTACTCCGGTCGCTCCGTGATCGTGTCCGGGCCGCAGCTGAAGCTGCACCAGTGCGGCCTGCCCAAGCAGATGGCGCTGGAGCTGTTCAAGCCGTTCGTGATGAAGCGGTTGGTCGACCTGTCGCACAGCCAGAACATCAAGTCCGCCAAGCGGATGGTGGAGCGGGCGACGTCCGGGCTGTCCCGGTACGCCGTCGTCTGGGACGTGCTCGAGGAGGTCATCACCGAGCACCCCGTCCTGCTGAACCGGGCGCCCACGCTGCACCGCCTCGGCATCCAGGCCTTCGAGCCGCAGCTGATCGAGGGCAAGGCGATCCAGATCCACCCGCTGGTCTGCACGGCGTTCAACGCCGACTTCGACGGCGACCAGATGGCCGTGCACCTGCCGCTGTCGGCGGAGGCGCAGGCCGAGGCGCGGATCCTGATGCTGTCGACCAACAACATCCTGAAGCCGTCTGATGGCCGGCCGGTGACCATGCCCACCCAGGACATGATCATCGGGCTGTTCTTCCTCACCACCGAGCGGGAGGGAGGCCTGGGCGAGGGCCGGGCGTTCTCCTCGCCGGCCGAGGCGATCATGGCCTTCGACCGCGGCGAGGTCTCGCTGCAGTCGCGGATCAAGATCCGCTTCACCGACATCGTGCCGCCGCTCGAGCTGGACCTCGGCGAGGACTGGGAGGAGGGCCAGTCGATCACGCTCGAGACCACGCTGGGTCGCGCGCTGTTCAACGACACCCTGCCGGCCGACTACCCGTACGTGAACTACGAGGTGGGCAAGAAGGCCCTCGGCGCGATCGTCAACGACCTGGCCGAGCGCTACTCCAAGGTCGAGGTGGCGGCGTCGCTCGACGCCCTCAAGGACGCCGGCTTCGCCTGGGCGACCCGTTCGGGTGTCACCGTGTCGATCGACGACGTGGTGACGCCGAGCGAGAAGGCCACCATCTTGGAGGGCTACGAGGAGCAGGCCGCCAAGGTCCAGAAGCAGTTCGAGCGCGGTCTGGTGACCGACGACGAGCGCCGACAGGAGCTCATCGAGATCTGGACGCAGGCCTCCAACGAGGTCGGCAAGGCCATGGAGGCCACGTTCGACCGCAGCAACCCGATCTACATGATGGTGGACTCGGGCGCCTCCGGAAACATGAACCAGATCCGGCAGGTGGCGGCCATGCGTGGCCTGGTGGCCAACCCGAAGGGCGAGATCATCCCGCGGCCGATCAAGTCGAACTTCCGCGAGGGTCTGACCGTGCTGGAGTACTTCATCGCCACGCACGGTGCCCGCAAGGGCCTGGCCGACACCGCGCTGCGGACCGCTGACTCCGGGTACCTCACCCGGCGCCTGGTGGACGTCTCGCAGGACGTCATCATCCGTGAGGACGACTGCGGCACCGAGCGGGGCCTGCCCAAGCGGATCGGGGTGCGCGGCGAGGACGGCATCGTCCGCAAGGACGAGAACGCCGAGACCGCGGCGTACGCTCGGACGGCCGCAGGTGACATCACGCACCCGGACACGGGCGAGGTGATGGTGCCGGCCGGCGAGGACCTCGGCGACATCAAGATCGGCGAGCTCGTCGCGGCGGGGGTCGAAGAGGTCAAGGTCCGCTCGGTGCTGACCTGCGACGCCAAGACCGGCACCTGCGCCAAGTGCTACGGCCGCTCCTTGGCCACCGGCAAGCTGGTGGACATCGGCGAGGCCGTCGGCATCATCGCGGCCCAGTCGATCGGTGAGCCCGGCACGCAGCTGACGATGCGGACCTTCCACACCGGTGGTTCGGCCTCGGCCGACGACATCACCCAGGGTCTGCCCCGCGTGGTCGAGCTGTTCGAGGCGCGCCAGCCCAAGGGTCTCTCGCCGATCAGCGAGGTCACCGGCCGCGTCGAGGTCGAGGAGACCGACCGGGCCCGCAAGGTCATCGTGACGCCCGACGACGGCTCGGAGGTGCAGGAGTACCCCGTCTCCAAGCGGGCGCGCCTGCTCGTCCACGACGGCGACCGGATCGAGGTCGGCCAGCAGCTCACGGTGGGCACGCCCGACCCGAAGGAGGTGCTTCGTGTGCTCGGTGTACGTCGCGCCCAGCAGCACCTGGTCGACGAGGTGCAGGCGGTGTACCGCTCGCAGGGTGTGTCGATCCACGACAAGCACATCGAGATCATCGTCCGGCAGATGCTGCGCCGGGTGACGGTCATCGAGTCCGGCGACACCAACCTGCTGCCGTCGGACCTGGTGGACCGGACCATCTTCGAGTCCGAGAACCGCCGGGTCGTCTCCGAGGGCGGCAAGCCCGCCTCGGGTCGCGCGGAGCTGATGGGCATCACCAAGGCGTCGCTCGCGACCGAGTCGTGGCTCTCGGCGGCCTCCTTCCAGGAGACCACCCGAGTGCTCACCGACGCCGCGATCAACGGCCGCTCCGACTCCCTGCTGGGGCTGAAGGAGAACGTGATCATCGGCAAGCTCATCCCGGCCGGCACCGGCCTGGAGCGCTACCGCAACATCCGGGTGGAGCCGACCGAGGAGGCGCGCGCCGCGGCGTACGCCGTCACCGGCTACGACTCCTACGACTACGAGTTCGGCACCGGCTCCGCGCAGGCGGTGGCCCTGGACGACTTCGACTTCGGGTCCTACCAGAGCTGATCTCACACCGACCCGGCAGCGGCTCCCAGCGAGCTCCTGCCGGGTCGGTGGCTTTGCTGGCGGGGGTCATCGGCGCGCCCCTGAGGGCCGGGGTCCTAGCCCAGCGCCTCGTCGAGGTCGGCGAGCAGGTCCGCGACGTCCTCGAGGCCGACCGAGAGCCGGATCGTGGCGTCGGTGATGCCGACGGCAGCCCGCGCCTCCGGCCCGATCCGGTGATGGGTGGTGGTGGCCGGGTGGGTGACCAGCGACTTGGCGTCGCCGAAGTTGTTGGAGATGTCGAACAGGCGCAGCCGGTCGAGGACGGCGAAGGCGTCGTCCTGCGCGGCGTCCCCGCCGGTCACGGCGAAGGTCACGAGGGTGCCGCCGCCGGTCATCTGCGCGCGGGCGAGGTCGTGCTGCGGGTGCGACTCCAGGAACGGGTAGCGCACCCAGGCGACGCGCGGGTGCTGCTCGAGGTGGCGGGCGACGGCGAGCGCGGCCGCCTGCGCGGCGTCCACGCGCAGCCGCAGCGTCTCCAGCCCCTTCAGCGCCACCCACGCGGAGAGCGGGCTCATCGTCGGGCCGGTGTTGCGGATCAGCGTCTTCACCGGGCCGGTCACGAAGTCGGCCGGCCCGAGGATCGCCCCGCCCAGGGTGCGGCCCTGGCCGTCGATGTGCTTGGTGGTGGAGTACACGACGATGTCGGCCCCGAGCCGCGTCGGCTGCTGGACGGCGGGGGAGGCCATCGCGTTGTCGGCCACCACGACGGCGCCGGCATCGTGCGCCAGGGCGCACACCGCGGCCACGTCGACGACCTCCAGCATGGGGTTGCTCGGTGACTCGAAGAACACCGCGCGCGCGGGCGCGGCGAGCGCTGCTCGCCACTGATCGAGGTCGGTGCCGTCGACGAAGTCGGTGTGCACGCCGTACCTCGGGAGGATCTCGTCGAGGATCGTGTAGCAGGAGCCGAAGAGGTTGCGGCTGGCGACGATCCGGTCGCCGGCGGAGGTCAGCGCCAGGAGTGCGTTGAAGACCGCCGCCATGCCGCTCGCGGTCGGAAAGCAGGCCTGGGCACCCTCGAGTGCGGCGAGCCGGTCGGCGAACGCCGTGAGCGACGGGTTGCCGAAGCGGCTGTACATGTAGCGGTCGGTCTCACCCGCGAACGCGGCGGCGGCCTCGGCGGCGTTCTCGTAGACGTAGCCGGAGGTGAGGTAGAGGCCCTCGGAGGTCTCGGCGAACTGGGAGCGGGCGATCCCCGTGCGCACGGCCCGGGTGTCCGGGCCGAGCTTCGCGGGTTGGTCGGAGGGCGCACCCGTCATGACTGGAGCCACGGGAGCCCGGCTGCCCGCCAGCCGTTGTTGCCGCGGTGGCCATGCTCGTCCAGCACGCCCTCGAAGCCCTCCGTCACGTTGTGCGAGTCGGTCCAGCCCGCAGCCACGGCCGCGCTGGCCGCGCTCCGCGAGCGCACCCCCGACCGGCAGATGAAGAGCACGGTGGCGTCCAGTGGCACCCCCGCCTCCTTGAGGTGCTCGACGAAGTGCTCATTGACGTCGCCGTCGGGCCAGGTGTTCCACTCGACGGTCACGAGCTGCTTGCCCAGCGGGTTGAGGTCGGG
Source organism: Nocardioides sp. (assembly GCA_041393675.1). GTDB lineage: Bacteria > Actinomycetota > Actinomycetes > Propionibacteriales > Nocardioidaceae > Nocardioides. The sequence continues at coordinate 51,045 of JAWKJR010000016.1, forward strand.
GACGCCGACCCACATCCACTCCGCCTCGGTCCGACAGTCGACCAGCACTGTGCACTCGTCGGTGCTCAGCAGCTCCCACGCCCGCTGCGGCGTGAGGTCGCCGGCGTACGTCATGGCTCCTCCTGACGGGCCTCGGTGGGTCGGCGCCCGGGTCGGCGGTCCTGCCCGCCGGTCGAAGAAGAGTAGGGCCGAGGGGGAGCGCCCCTCGGCCCGATGTCTGCATGATGAGACGCCTGTCCAAAGTACGGACAACTCTCGAACTTCTGCCGGATCGGCCCGAACTTCTGCCGGATCGAGCCGAGGTTCTGCCGGATCGAGCCGAAGTTCTGCCGGATCGGCGAGGTTGTGCCGGATCGGCGTGATTTCGGGCGGTCGGGGGTGGCTGCGAGAATCCGAGGGTGTCCGAGACCGAGCAGCGCCAGGCGGAGCGCCTGAGCACCGACGTGCTCGTGGTCGGGGCCGGGCCGGCCGGGTCGGCGGCGGCCGCCTGGTCGGCGCGGCTGGGGCTGGACACCCTGCTGGTGGACGCGGCGGTGTTCCCGCGCGACAAGACCTGCGGCGACGGGCTGACCCCCCGCGCGATCGGGGAGCTGCAGCGGCTGGGTCTCGACGACTGGCTGCGCGCCCACACCGTGAACCGAGGGCTCCGCGCGCACGGGTTCGGACAGACGCTGCTGCTGCCGTGGCCGGGCGGGTCGCTGCCCGACTGGGGGTCGGCCGTGGCGCGCACCGAGCTGGACGACCACCTGCGCACGACCGCGATCAAGTCGGGCGCGAGCGCGCTGGACGGCGCCCGCGCCGTCGGCGTACGCCGCGACGGCGACCGGGTGGTCGCCGTCGAGCTCGACCGTGCCGGGGAGCGCGTCGAGGTGACCTGCCGCCGGCTCGTCGTGGCCGACGGAGTGCGCTCGCCGCTCGGGAAGCTGCTGGGCCGGGAGTGGCACCGCGACACCGTGTACGGCGTCGCGGGACGCTCGTACGTCACCTCCGAGCTGAGCAACGACCCGTGGATCAGCTCGCACCTGGAGCTCCGTGGCACCGACGGCGAGATCCTCTCCGGCTACGGGTGGATCTTCCCGCTCGGCACCGGCGAGGTGAATCTCGGCGTCGGCACCCTCGCCACGGCCAAGCGACCCGCCGAGGTCGCGCTGCGTCCGCTCATGCGGCACTACGCCGCCGAGCGGCATGAGGACTTCCGGCTCTCCGGTGAGCTGCGGGCACCCACCAGCGCGCTGCTGCCGATGGGCGGGGCGGTCTCGCACGTCGCCGGCCGCAACTGGGCGCTCATCGGGGATGCGGCCGCGTGCGTCAACCCGCTCAACGGCGAGGGCATCGACTACGGCCTGGAGACCGGCCGGCTGGTCGCCGAGACGCTCGCCGAGGGCGAGGTCGATCTGGCCCGGCGGTGGCCCGCGCTGCTGACCGACCACTACGGGGAGGCGTTCTCGGTCGCGCGCCGGCTGGCCGGCCTGGTCACCGTGCCTCGGCTGCTGCCGACGCTCGGCCCGGCCGGCATGCGGTCGGACTGGCTGATGACCCTCGCCCTGCGCTGGATGGGCAACCTGGTCACCGACGAGGACCGTGACCGCGCCGCCCGGGTGTGGCGCTGGGCAGGTCGACGCTCGCTCGCGCGGGACGCGCGCCCGCCGTTCTCCTGAGCCAGCAGAGCTCGCTCTGGGTTGCGCGCCGTCCGCAGGGGGCTAGCCTCGACGCCACGTCCGGCAGGGCGTCAGGGGAGCGATGCGTGGTCGGATTGCCATTGCCATCGGGGTGGCTGCCCTCCTTGCCTGGCCGCTGCCCTCCGCGCAGGGCGACAGCGCCAACGGCAACGACACGGCGTACGCCGGCTCCGTCAGCCAGCACGCCGAGTGGCACGTGTCGGGTCGCTCGGTGCGGATGTGGGCCTCGCCGACGACCCAGATGAGCACCGACCGGTGCATGGACGCGATGCTGGACTGGAAACCCGCGAGCGGGCACTACGACTCCCGGGTGGTGCGCTCCTGCAAGCCCGGTGCGCCGATCTACACGTACAGGTGGTCCGGCAACCTGGTCGACGACGGCGCCGACCTCAACACCAGCCACGTGTCGTGGATCGAGCCGCTTGGTGACTGGAACGCCGCGAACGTCAGCGAGACCCAGAAGGGCTACGGCTACGTCATCGACGACGACACCCTCGACGTCCTCGACCAGCTGACCGACGGCGAGGAGCAGTTCGCGGGGGCCGGCAGCCCCAACTACAACCAGGCGCCGCCTACCTGTACGGCTCTTTGGGCTCGGGTGTTGACCAGATATCAGAACGGCACCTACAAGGGCTGCAAGAACTTCCCGGCGAACTCGCCGTTCCCACCGGACTGAGGGGGCAACATCATGTTTCGACGGTGGTGGTCGGTGGCGGCCACGGTTGCAGCGGTCGTCGGAGTCCTGGCTGCCGCAGCGCTGCTGCGGGGCTCCCCGCAGGACGAGGCCGTGGCGCCCGCCGACCGTGTCGCCTCGTCGATGTCGGCGCAGGAGTGGGCGGCCGAGCCTGATCTGCCCGGGGCCGAGGTGCGGGCGGAGGCCGTGAGGGTGGTCGAGTCGTTCACGGGGAGTGTTGAGGAGAAGGACGCGCTCAGCTTGATCGAGGCCTACGCCGGCAACGCGGCGTTGGACGCCTGCATGGCGGAGAAGGGCATCCCGGAGTGGGACTGGTCGCTCTCCCGTTCCTATGCGATCCGGGGGGACCCGTTGACCAGCCAGCTGTGGTTGCAGGAACCGTTGCGTCGGTGGGAGTCGGAGAACCTGCTGGCCAACCAGCCGTTCCTGCAGGCCGAGGTCGTGATGAACAACCCCGACCCGGCCACCGACGAGGCGTCGTCGGCCTGTCTGGCCGAGCTGGGCCCCGAGGTCGGGAGCAAGGAGGCGGAGCTCGCCACCCCGCGGGTCATCGACCGGCTGACCCGGCAGTGGTATGCCATGGTGGCCAAGTCCGGGCAGGCGTTGGGGCTGCCAGCCGCCGACGGCTACTGGGCCTGCATGGACGCCGCGGACATCGCCGTGCTGGATGACCAGGACCTGCCGGCCTCCGAGATCGGGCCGGCGCTCACTGGCTGGCGGCCCGACCGGGACGAGATCCCGACCTCGGTGGAGGACGCCGAGCGGTGGGCGTCCGCGGGCTGGCAGCGGCTGCTGGCGGGCGAGGACGAGTTTTTCCGCGCGGACTGGGAGTGCCGTCGGGACGTCTACAGCGCCCACATCGAGCAGATGCTGCCGCGGATCCGGCAGTTCGAGCAGGAGCACGCCGTCGAGATCGCCGAGGCACGCAACGCCTGGACCGACGTGATGGCCGAAGCGGCCCGCCTCGGGTACGACGGGCAGCGCGGCCCGTTGGGCGGCTGAGGAGTCGCGCGGCAGCGACTAGGTTGGAGCGGTGAGCTCCTCCCTGCCGCGCCGCCAGCGGGTGGCGGCGTACGCCGTGATCCTGCGCGACGACCGGATCCTGCTCAGTCAGGTGGCGCCGCACATCTCCCCCGAGGGCGCGTGGACGCTGCCCGGCGGCGGGGTCGACCACGGCGAGAACCCCCGCGACGCCCTGCTCCGCGAGATCGTCGAGGAGACCGGGCTGGACGCCATGGTGGGCGAGACGGCGCGGGTCTACTCCGCCCACCTGCCGGGCGTCTGGCGCGAAGGGAAGCAGGTCGACGCCCACGCCCTGCGCATCGTCTACGACGCCTGGGTGCCCGTCGACGCCCCGAGCCGCGGGTCGTGGAGGTCGACGGCTCGACCGTGGCCGCCGCCTGGCACCCGCTCCGCGACATCGAGGCCGAGCGGATCCCGGTCACCGCGCTGGTGCGCGAGGCGCTGGCCGACCACCGGCCGTACCGCCTGCAGCGCACCGCGGCGTACGCCCTGATCCGGCGATCGGGCGCAGCCGGCGAGGAGGTGCTGCTCGTCCGGATCTCCGAGCGGGGCGCCCACACCGGCTCCTGGACGCTGCCCGGCGGCGGCATCGACCACGGGGAGCCGCCGGCGGTCGCCCTCGAGCGGGAGGTGCGCGAGGAGACCGGGCTGGCCTGCGAGGTCGGCCCGCTGCTGGACGTCCACGACCTGCACTTCTCCGGGACGGCCCCGTCCGGCCGGCACGAGGACTACCACGGCATCCACCTGATCTTCGCCGCCACCCTGCCCGACGCCGGTGCGCCGCTGGTCGTCGAGGTCGACGGCACCACCGACGCGGTGCGCTGGGTCGCGGTCGCCGACATCCTCGCCGGCCGGGTCGAGGTCCTCGACGTGGTGCGCTACACCCTCGGTGAGGCCCTGCCCGGTCCGTCCCCGACGTGACCGGCCGGGTCTGGGGTGTCGACGGCTGCCGGGCCGGCTGGGTCGCCGTGCTGGCCGACGACGGCCCGCTGGAGGTGCGGGTGGCCCCAACGCTGGCCGAGCTGGTGGCGAGCGGTGAGCCGCCGGACGTCCTCGCGGTGGACGTCCCGATCGGCCTGCCCGACCACGGCCGACGCGTCGCCGACGTCCTGGCGCGGCGGGCCCTGCCGGGCAAGGCGCCGTCGGTCTTCCCGACGCTCGTCCGGGCGGCGTACGCCGCCCCGACGTACGCCGCCGCGCGGGCGGCCCAGCTCGCCGCCACCGGTCACAGCGCCAGCGCCCAGGCCGACGCGCTGCGGGCCCGGGTGCTCGACGCCGACGCGTTCGTGCGCGCCGGCCCCACCTTCGCGGTGCTCGAGGCCCATCCCGAGCTGGCCTTCGCCCGGCTGGCCGGAGCGCCGGCGCTGGAGTCCAAGCGCACCCCGGCCGGGGTCGCCCTCCGGCGGCGGCTGCTGGCCGAGGCGGGCCTGGTTGCCCCCGCCCACCAGCCCGGCCACGGGTACGCCGAGGACGACCTGCTCGACGCGTGCGTGCTCACGCTGACGGCCGCCCGGCACCGTCGCGGCGAGGCCCGGTCGCTGCCGGACCCGCCCGAGGTCTTCGCCGACGGCGTCCCGGCGGCGATCTGGGTCTGAGCAAGGCCGAACCGCCGTTCCACACCGAGGCACGCTCCCGGGCTCGGCGGGCTCGCCGCCCTACATTGGGCCCGTGACGACGACCTTCCAGGGCCTCCTCCTCGACGTCGGCGTGGTGCTGCTCAAGTCGGCCTGGGAGATCGCCGACGAGTTCGAGCGATCCACCGGCATCCCCGAGCGCACCATCCCCGGGCGGGGACCCTTCGACGAGGGAGGCGACCCGCTGTGGGAGCGACACCTGGCCGGCGAGCTCACCGAGCGCGACTACTGGCTCGGCAACGCCGACGAGGCGGTCCGCCGGGGCGCTCCGTTGGGCGGCCACCCCCACCTGATGCGGGCGATGTTCCAGCACCCGGCGATCGATCCCGCGCGTCCGGGGGCCGTCGCCCTGCTGCGCGCGGCCAAGGAGGCCGGCGTCGTGACGGCCGTCTTCAGCAACGAGCTGATGGACTTCCAGGGCCGGGAGTGGGTCGAGGCGCAGGAGTGGTTCCCGCTGTTCGACGTGGTCTACGACGCCACCGAGCAGGGGATCCGCAAGCCCGACCCGGCGTCGTACGCCGGCGTGGTCGCGGCCGTGGGCCTGCGGGCCGAGCGGCTGGTCTTCGTCGACGACAACCCCCGCTACGTCCAGGGTGGCGTGGACGCCGGCATGCAGTCGGTGTTCCTCGACGTGCTCAAGCCCGACGACGCCTTCGCCGAGGCAGCGCGGCTGCTCGGCCTCGAGCTGCCCTGACCGGCCGCCGCCGGGAGACGTCGGCCCTGCGATAGTGGTCCCGTGCCGGGCCACGAGACCGTCTTCACCTACGGCGCGCCGGGGCTGAAGTTCGGGCCCGGGGCCGCGGCGGAGCTCGGGCACGACCTGGCCGCGCTGGGCGCCCGCCGGGTGCTGCTGGTCACCGACGCCGGGGTGGCCGCGACCGGGCACCCGGCCCGGATCGCCGAGCAGGTGCGCGCGGCCGGGATCGAGGTGGCGATCTACGACGGCACGCACGTCGAGCCGACCGACGAGTCGCTGCTCGCTGCGGTCGAGGCGGCCCGGGCGATGGGGCCGTTCGACGCGGTGGTCGCGGTCGGGGGCGGCTCGTCGATCGACACCGCCAAGGCGGTCGACCTGCTGCTCACCAACGACGGCGAGCTGGGCGAGTACCTCAACCCACCCGTCGGCAGGGGCCGGCCGCCGGAGCGGCCGCTGCTGCCGCTCGTGGCCGTGCCGACGACGACCGGCACCGGCTCGGAGGCCACCACGATCTGCGTGCTCGACGTGCTCCGCCTGCACGTCAAGACCGGCATCAGCCACCCGCGGCTGCGGCCCACCCTGGCGGTCGTCGACCCGCTCCTCACGCTCAGCCAGCCGGCTGGGGTCACCGCCGCGAGCGGGCTGGACATCGCCTGCCACGCCCTGGAGAGCTGGACAGCGCGCTGGTACGCGGCCTACGACGCCAAGCGGCCCGAGCAGCGGGTGCCATACTGCGGGGCCAACCCGATCTCCGACGCGTGGGCCGAGCGGGCGCTGACCCTGCTCGCCACGTCCTTCCGCGAGGCCGTGCAGGACGGTCAGGACCTGCGTGCGCGCGAGCAGATGGCGCTCGCGGCGACCTTCGCCGGGCTCGGCTTCGGCAACGCGGGCGTCCACCTCCCGCACGCCAACGCCTACCCGATCGCCGGGCGGGTCCGGGACTTCCGGCCGGCGGGCTATCCCGCCGACGAGCCGCTGGTCCCGCACGGCATGGCCGTCGCGCTCACGGCGCCGGCGGCGTTCCGGTTCACCTACGCCGCCGACCCGGAGCGGCACCTCGCCGCCGCCCGGATGCTCGACCCGACCGCCACGGGCGAGGGCCCGGAGGTCCTGCCCGACGTGCTGCTGGCGCTGATGCGCGACGTCGGCATGCCCTCCGGCCTGGCCGCCGTCGGGTACGCCGAGGCCGACGTCGACGACCTGGTCACCGGCGCCCTCCAGCAGCACGGCTGCTCGCCACGTCGCCGCGCGAGGTGTCGGCCGACGACCTGGCCGGGATCATCCGGGAGTCCCTGCAGCTGTGGTGACCAGCGACCTGCTCGGGGCCCTGGCGGCCCGCGGGGTCACCGACGCCGACGACTCGACGCTGACGCGGGCGCTGTACTCCGCCGACGCCTCGCTCTACCGCGTCGTCCCGCAGGCGGTGGTCCGCCCGCGCCACGCCGACGAGCTGCTGGCCGTGCTCGAGGTCGCGCGGGAGACCGGCGTCCCGCTCACGATGCGCGGCGCCGGCACCTCCATCGCCGGCAACGCCGTCGGCCCCGGTCTGGTGGTCGACTGCAGCCGCCACCTCACCGCCGTCCGCTCGATCGACCCGGAAGCCCGGACCGCCGTCGTCGAGCCGGGGGTAGTGCAGGCGAGCCTGCAGCGGGCCGCGGCGCCGTACGGGCTGCGCTTCGGCCCCGACCCCTCCTCGCACACCCGCTGCACGATCGGCGGCATGGTCGGCAACAACGCCTGCGGCTCGCGGGCCCTGGGCTACGGCCGCACGGCGGACAACGTCGACGCGCTCACGGTGGCGCTCGGGACCGGCGAGGTCGCCCGGCTCGCGGCCGGGGACCGCGGCACCGCCGGGGCCGCCCTGACCGAGCTGGTCGCCGGACGGCTCGGCCACGTCCGGGCCCGCTTCGGTCGCTTCTCCCGGCAGGTCAGCGGCTACGCGCTCGAGCAGCTGCTGCCCGAGCACGGCGGACGCGTGGACCGCTTCCTGGTGGGCTCGGAGGGCACCCTCGGCCTGGTGCTCGACGCGACCGTGCGGCTGGTCGAGGACCCGCCCGCCCGTGAGCTGGTGCTGCTGGGCTACCCCTCGATGGCGGACGCCGCCGACGCGGTGCCGGCGATCCTGGCGCTGCGTGAGCAGGGTGTCCGGCTGGTCGCCTGCGAGGGCCTCGACGCGCGGCTGGTCGAGCTGGTCCGGGCGCGGCGGGCGGTCCCCGACCTGCCGGCTGGCGCTGGCTGGCTTTTCGTCGAGGTCGCGGGCGCCGCCGCCGCGGAGGCGGCCGCCGCGGGCTCCCGGGTCGCCAGCGTGGCAGGAGCACTCGGTCACCGGTCGGTGACCGACCCCGCCGAGGCGGCCGCACTGTGGCGGATCCGCGAGGACGGCGCGGGGCTGGCCGCGCGGTCGCTGCCGACCCCGGCCCACGCCGGCTGGGAGGATGCCGCCGTCCCGCCCGAGCGGCTGGGCGAGTGGCTGCGCCGGTTCGAGGAGCTGCTTGCGGCGTACGGCCTGGCGACCGTGCCCTATGGCCACTTCGGCGACGGCTGCCTGCACGCCCGCATCGACTTCAGCTTCGACGAGGCGGGCCGTCGGCGGTTCCGCGAGTTCCTCGTCGAGTCGGCCGGCGCGCTGGTCTCGCTCGGCGGCTCGCTGTCGGGAGAGCACGGCGACGGCCGGGCCCGCTCGGAGCTGCTCCCGCTCATGTACGACGAGACCTCGCTCGCGCTCTTCGCGTCGGCCAAGGCCATCTGCGACCCCGACGGGGTCCTCAACCCCGGAGTGCTCGTCGACCCGGCACCCGTGGACGCCGACCTGCGCCCCGCCCGCCCGGCCACGCCGGGCCGCGCCACCCTCCGCCTCACGCAGGACGCCGGCTCGCTGGCCGCCGCGGTGCACCGGTGCACGGGGGTGGGCACGTGCGTCGCCACGACGCGGGCCGGCGTGATGTGCCCGTCGTACCTCGCGACGAGGGAGGAGAAGGACTCCACCCGGGGTCGGGCCCGGGTGCTGCAGGAGGCGCTGGACGGCTCCCTGGTGCGCGGCCTGGCGGACCCGGCGGTGGCCGAGGCGCTCGAGCTGTGCCTGGCCTGCAAGGCCTGCGCCACCGAGTGCCCGACCGGGGTGGACATGGCCGCCTACAAGGCCGAGGTGCTGCACCGCACCTACGCCGGCCGCCGCCGGCCGCGCACGCACCTCACCCTGGGGCGGCTTCCCGCGTGGTTGGACCTGCTGCCCGGTCCGGCGCGCCGGCTGGCGCCACTGCTGCGGCGCCGGGGCCCCGGGCGGCTGGCGGCCTGGGCCGCAGGGGTCGACCCGCGCCGCTCCTCCCTCTGCCCGAACCCGCCGGCCCCTGGCGTGCGTCATACGAATCGAGCCGACGGGTCCACGGTTCGGATGACGTCCCGGACGTCTGGGTGTGGGCGGACACGTTCACCGACCACTTCCGGGTCGGCGCGGGCGGGCCGCGCTGCAGCTGCTGACGGCCGCGGGGCTGCGCGCGGCGGTCATCCCCGAGCGGGCGTGCTGCGGGCTCACCTACACCAGCACCGGGCAGCTGGAGCGGGCGCGTCGCTCGGTCGAGGCGGCGGTGGCCGTGCTGGCGCCGTACGTCGCCGGCAGGGCCTCGGTGGTCGGGCTGGAGCCGTCGTGCCTGGCCGCCCTGCGCGGCGACGCCGTGCAGCTGACGGCAGACCCGCGGGCCGCGCAGGTCGCCGCAGGGCTGCGGACGCTGGCCGAGGTGCTGACCGACCAGGGATGGACGCCCCCGACCTGACCGGCCTCACCGTCGTCGCGCAGCCGCACTGCCACCACGCCTCCGTGCTCGGCTGGGACGCCGACCGGGCGCTGCTGGCCGCCTCGGGCGCGACCGTCGTCGAGGTCCCCGGCTGCTGCGGGCTGGCCGGGGACTTCGGGATGACCCACTACGACGTCTCCGTGGCCGTCGCCGAGACCCGTCTGCTGCCGGCCCTGCGCGAGCACCCCGACGCGGTCGTGCTCGCGGACGGGCTCTCCTGCCGCCACCAGGTCGCCGACCTCGCCGGGCGCCCCGCGCTCCACCTCGCCGAGCTGTTCGCCGGCGGCCGCCGTGCCCCGACCGCTCAGTAGACTGCCGCGGTGAACCCGCGCCACCGCCGCCTCGTCATCCCGGCCGCGCTGGCTCTCCTCCTGCTCATCGTCGTCGTCGCCGCGGTGTCGCGATGACCGACCCCGCCGCTCGGGTGCGCGGTGCCCTGCTCGATCCGGAGTCGCTGGTGCGCGCCGTCGCCGCCGGCCGGCGCCGCGGCGCTGCCGCACCGACCTGGCGCCGCGCCGAGCTGAGGTACGTCGACCTCAAGGCCGGGCGCCGGCTCCAGGTGACGACGTACGACGCCGCCCAGGCGCACACGGCGAACTACACCCCCGGCCCGGAGACCCAGGCGGTCGTGGACGCCCTGCTCGACGCACCGTTCGGCAGCTGGCACGTGGAGACCACGACCGAGGTCCACCAGCTGCGGGTGACCAGGAAGGGTCGACCCGTGCTGCACACCAAGCGGCGGGACGCCCCGGTGGAGCCGGGGGCGCCCACGACCGGGAGAAGGCCCGGCTGCTGCCCGCCGACGACCCGGTGCTGGTCGCGCTCGGGATCGCCACCCCCGACGGGCGGATCAAGCCGACCCGACAGGCGAAGTACCGCCAGGTCGAGGAGCTGTGTCGCCAGCTCGACGCAGCCCTCACCGACGCCATCGCTCACGGCCGGCTGCGCACCCTCACCGAGGCCGACCCGCTGCGCGTCGTCGACCTCGGCTGTGGCAACGCCTACCTCACCTTCGCCGCCCACCGCTTCCTCACCGCCGTGCGCGGGCTGCCGGTGAGGTTCACCGGGGTCGACGTGAAGGAGCAGTCGCACCGGCACAACACGGCGCTCGCCCGCGAGCTGGGGATCGAGGCGTCGTTCGTGGTGGGCACCATCGCCGACGCCGTCGTCGAGCCGCCGCCCGAGGTCGTGCTCGCGCTGCACGCGTGCGACACCGCCACGGACGAGGCGCTGGCCCGGGCGGTCGAGTGGGGCGCGGCGCTGGTCCTGGCAGCGCCGTGCTGCCACCACGACCTGGCCGCCCAGCTGCGGCGGGCCCCGGCGCCCGGGCCCTATGCGCTGCTGACCGAGCACGGCATCCTGCGGGAGCGGTTCGCCGACACGCTGACGGACGCGGTCCGCGCGGCGCTGCTGCGCACTCGGGGCTACCACGTCGACGTCGTGGAGTTCGTCGAGAGCGTGCACACCCCCCGCAACTCGCTGATCCGGGCCGTGCGCGGCGGTGAGCCGACCACGGGCGAGGAGTACGCCGCGCTCGTCGCCCAGTGGGGCATCCGGCCCAGGCTCGGGGAGCTGCTCGACGACGCGGTTCGGGAGCCCGGCGATGGGCCGGCCTGACCGCGCGCCCGGATCGCCGCCCGGGCGGCGCCGGGCGCCCGCGCTGACGATCGCCGCACTGCTCGTGGTCCCGGCCATCGGCGCGCCGCTGCACTCGGCCTGGGCGGCAGAGGGCCCCCGACCGGTGTTCCGCTTCGCGGACCTGCGATCCAGGAGTCAGCGGGCTGGTGGTCGACGGCGAGACGGTCGTGACGGTGAACGACTCCGGCGACCGGGGCCGGGTCTTCGTGGTCGACCGCCGCTCCGGACGCACCGTGGGGGTCACGACCTGGCCGCGGCGACCGGTCGACGTCGAGGCGCTCGCCCCGGCCGGCCCGGGCGCCGTCTGGGTGGCGGACATCGGCGACAACCGGGCGACCCGCTCGTCGGTGACGGTGTTCCGCGTGCCCGTGGGGCGCGGTGCGCGAGCTGTCGCGCCGGCGTACGTCGCGCTGCGGTATCCCCACGGGCCGGTGGATGCCGAGACGCTGCTGGCGGATCCGCGGAGCGCGGCTGCTCCTGGTCACCCAAGGAGCTCGCAGGCGGGCATGTGTACGCCGTGCCGCGCGGCGCTGGCTCGGCTCGTCCGGGGCTGCTGGACGAGGTCGGGCGGGTGGCGCCACTCGTGACCGACGGGGCGTTCCTGCCCGACGGGCGGCACGTCGTGCTCCGCACCTACACCGCGGCGCTGGTCTACTCCTTCCCCGACCTCGACCTGCTCGCCCGGCTCGAGCTCCCGGCCCAGCAGCAGGGCGAAGGGCTCGCGATCACCCGCGGCGCCCGGCGGTGGTGGCTGTGGGTCTCCTCGGAGGGCCCGCGGCAGCCGGTCTACCGCGTGGCTATTCCGGCCGGACTGGTCGCTGGTCCCGCAGCCCCGAGCGATCCCTCGCCGGGCGTGGTGGCGTCACCCGCCCCGGCACCGTCGGAGTCAGGGGCCGACGCGGAGTCAGCGGCTGACGTGGACGCCGGGTCCGGTGCCGAGCGCGTCCGCTGGTGGCCGTGGGCCCTCGGCGGGGTCGCGGTGGCGGCCCTGGGCGGCGTCGTGGCGCGCCGCCGGTCGCCGAGGTCGTGACACGCACGGCCGTTCGCGGGGCACGGGCGTGCCGACTTGCCAGAGCCGACCTTGTCGCGGACGTATACCGTCCGCAATGCTGCCTAGGGTGGTCGCCATGACCGACTCGGCCGATCTCCCGCCGCGTCCCTACCCGGCCGCCCCCGACGAGCTCGAGGCGCTGCTGGGGGCGCTGCACCGCAACCGGCGCACGTTCGCTTGGAAGACCGGCGGGCTCGACGCCCAGGCGATGCGGCGAAGCCTGGGGCCCTCCACGCTCACCCTGGGCGGGCTGGTCAAGCACCTCGCGCTGGTGGAGGACCACTACTTCACCCATCAGCTGCTCGGGCGGGACTACCCGGCCGTGTGGGCGCCGCTCGCCGAGCACGACGACTGGGAGTGGACGTCGGCCGCCGACGACACCCGGAGCAGCTGCGCTCGCTGTGGCTGGACGCCGTACGGCGCTCGGAGAGCGCCGTCGACCGGGTCCTCGCCGACGGTGGCCTCGATCGCCCGCTCGCGATCTCGGACTGGGCCGAGCCGCCCACCCTGCGCCGGGTGCTCGTCGACCTGATCGAGGAGTACGCCCGACACACCGGTCATGCCGACCTGATCCGCGAGTCCATCGACGGGCTCGTGGGCGAGGACGCGCCCGCTAGGTGGCCGCTCCGGCACCCGGCGAGGAGCGCCGGGCACAATGGCCGCGTGAGACGGGGAGGGTGGCTGGTGCTGCGGCGTTGGGCGCCGTGCTGGTCGGCGGCGTGGCGCAGACCTACCTGTGGCGGTGGGGCCTCGGTGGGCTGGGCGACGTCCTCGGCTCCCAGTTCACCGGGTTGCTGCTGATCTTCGCGGTCTCGTGGGCGTGGGCCCGAGGACGACTCGCCGCGGGCGCTGTCTGCGGAGCGGTGACGGGGTGCTGCTGATCGCGAGCTACTACGCGACCCAGTGGCTCGCCTCCGGCGCGCACGCCGCCCTCGCGCAGCTCACCAAGACCGGCGGCCTCGCCTGGGCGACGGCGAGCGTCGGGGTGGCGCCGTGATCGGGGTCCTCGGGGCGCTGGCCGGTCGGGATCCAGGCGACCGGCCGTGGCTCAAGGCCGTCGGTGTCAGCACCCCCGCAGTGCTGGTCGGGGTCGGGGCGCCGGCCTGGCTGGTGTACACCGCGAGATCCACCGGGGCGCGCGCCCGGCCCTCGCCGCGCTGCCCTTCCTGCTCGTGGCTGCCGGGCTGCTGGGCGCCTGCCTGCGCGCCTGCGGCCTCGCCGCGACGGCGCGGGGGCTCGTGGTCGCCTCGCTCGTAGGCGGCGTCGCGCTCGTCGGGCTACTGCTGCTGCAGACGTCGGGGTCCTCTACCTCACCTTCTGAGGCTCGCGGCGACGTCGACGCACCCGTGGCCGGTCGCCCGGGGGCGGCCTCAGCGGTCGTCGTACTCGGCATCGTGGATCGCCGCCGCGGGGGCCTGCTCGGTGAGCGACTGCCGGTAGGCGACGCAGCCCCGCAGGAACTGCGGCCAGGGCGGGACGGCGATGTCGGGCTCGACGCGCTCGGGCAGCGTCCCCCACAGCTCGGGATGGTGCCAGCACAGGTCGTGCCCGGAGCTGTCGCGGTGCGCCCGGACGGCCCGCCGGAGCTTGACCACCTCGGCGACCAGCTCGTCTCGGGTGAAGCTCGCCAGGTCCTCGTCCATGGGGTCAGTGTGCCTCGGCCGGGCCCGCGTTGCCGAGGTCGGGCGGCGCTAGCGTGGTCGGCATGGAGCTGACCGTCGTCCCGGGCGACATCACCGAGCAGCAGGTCGACGCGGTCGTGAACGCCGCCAACCGCGCCATGCGCGGCGGTGGGGGCGTGGACGGTGCGATCCATCGCGCGGGCGGCCCCGCGGTGCTGGAGGACTGCGTCCGGCGCTTCCCGCACGGGCTCGAGACGGGGGGCGCCGGTTGGACGACCGGCGGTGAGCTGCCGGCGACGTGGGTGATCCACGTCGTCGGCCCCAACTTCCGTGCGGGGGAGACCAGCCGCTCCCTGCTCACCTCGTGCTATGCCAACGCCTTGCGGGTCGCCGACCAGCTCGGTGCCCGCACGGTGGCCTTCCCGCTGGTGTCCGCCGGGATCTACGGCTGGCCCAAGGACGACGCCGTCGCGGCGGCCGTCGAGACGCTGCGCGGCACGCCCACCGCCGTCGAGGAGGCGCGGCTGGTGGCCTTCGACGCCGCGACGTACGCCGCGATCCGCACGGCGCTGGGGTGAGGCCGGGTGCGCCGTTTGGCCCCAAATCGCAGCTCCGTGACGCGAGATGCTGCAGTTCGGGGCCAAACGGCGCCCTCGAAGGCGCCGACCGGCGGTCCCGTCAGAGCCGCTCGACGACGTAGTCGATGCACGCCGTGAGCGCCTCGACGTCGGCGGGGTCGATGGCGGGGTACATCGCGATCCGCAGCTGGTTGCGGCCCAGCTTGCGGTAGGGCTCGGTGTCGACGATCCCGTTCGCGCGCAGCGTGGCGGCCACGGCGTCCGCGGCGACCGCGTCATCGAAGTCGATGGTGCCGATCACCAGCGAGCGGTGGCTCGGGTCGGCGACGTACGGCGTGGTGTACGCCGTCCTCTCGGCCCAGCCATAGAGCGCGTCCGACGAGGCCGTCGTCCGCTCGACCATGCCGGTCAGTCCGCCGTGCGCCAGCATCCAGTCCAGCTGCTCGGCCATCAAGAAGAGCGTCGCGACCGACGGGGTGTTGTAGGTCTGGTTCTTGCGCGAGTTGCCAATCGCCGTCGGCAGGTCGAAGAACGCGGGGAGGTAGCGGTCGGAGCCGGCGATCTCCTCGGCGCGGTCCAACGCCGCCGGCGACATCAGCGCGACCCACAGGCCGCCGTCGGAGGCGAAGCACTTCTGCGGCGCGAAGTAGTACGCGTCGGCCTCGGCGACGTCCACGGGCAGGCCACCGGCGCCGGAGGTGGCATCGACCAGCACCAGGGCGCCCTCGGAGCCGGCCGGCCGCTCCACCGGCGCCATCACCGCAGTCGAGGTCTCGTTGTGCGCCCAGGCGTAGGCGTCGACACCCCTCCGCGACCGCGACCGGGCCGCGACCCCGGCTCGGCCTTGCGGATCGACGGCTCGGCGAGCCAGGGCGGCGGCCACGGCGCTGGCGAACTTGGCGGAGAACTCGCCGAACGACAGGTGCTGGCTCTTCTCGCGGATCAGCCCGTGGGCGGCGATGTCCCAGAACGCAGTGGCGCCCCGTTGCCGAGCACCGCCTCGTAGCCCTCCGGCAGGGAGAACAGATCGGCCAGGCCGGCGCGCACGCGACCGACGAGGTTGCGCACCGGCGCCTGCCGGTGAGAGGTGCCCATCGAGGTGCCGGTCGCCGCCAGGGCGTCGAGGGCCGTGGTGCTGACCTTGCTGGGGCCGGCGCCGAACCGTCCGTCGGCGGGCGAGGTCGGCCGGGATCTGGATCGCGTCGCTCATCTGGAACCTTCTGCAGAGTGCGGGTGGACGCCGGACGACGCTGTCGGCGCGCCTATTGTGGCATCCGGGCAGGCGGCGGCCGACATCGGCGTACGCCGGCGGGCCGCCCACGACGCCGAGGAGGGACCAGGGTGGGGTCGGGATGCGGGCTGCGCGCGCGGGCGGTCGACCACCCCAGACGTCGCTCGGCTGGTGGCCGGCCTGCAGGCCGAGTACGTCGTGATCTACGGCGGACCCGACGGCACCCCGATGACGCCGGGTGAGTTCCAGCCGCCGCACGGGGCTTCCTGGTTGCCTCTCGGTGAGGAGCCCGTGGCCATGGGCGGCTGGCGGTTCCGCCCGGACGTGACCGGGGCCGGCGGGGTAGGCCGGCCGAGGTCAAGCGGATGTATGTCGTGGCCGCCGCGCGGCGGACCGGCCTGGCCAGGCTGGTGCTCGCCGCTGTGGAGGACGACGCCTGAGCCGCCGGAGCCGATGTGATGATCCTCGAGACCGGCACGCCGCAACCGGGGGCCGAGGAGGAGTTGTACCGCTCGGCGGGCTACACCGACACGGTGCGCTTCGCCATTACGCGAGCCAGCCGCACACGGTCTACCTGGAGCGCCGGCTCTGGTCGACGCCCACCGGTCGGCCGTCACCAGTCGGCGAAGTCCTTCTCGACGATGGCGCGGTCCTCGGGATCCGCGATCTGCGCACGGCGGTGGCGGCGCCCATGCCTCGCCGGCCTCGTCGGCACGCCCCAGCGCCCGGAGCGCGCGCGCCCGCGCCTCGAGGGCGTAGGCGAGGTCGAAGTCGGCGAGCCCGGCCGCCGCACTGCGCGAGGCAGCGGTCGGCCGAGGTGAGGGCCCGCTCCGGCTGCCCGGTCGCGAGCAGCGCCTTCGCCACCGTGTACGCCGCCCTGGCCTCGTTCGCCGGGCCGGCGGTCGTCGCCCGCTGCCAGTGGTAGGCCGCGGTGTAGGCCCGCCGCAGCAGCTCCTCGTCGTCGTCAGGCGAGCGGTCGGTTCGGTCGAGCAGCTCCCACGTGGTGTTGTTCGCCTCGACGCCCTGGCGTCGGTGCCAGTCGCCGTCGCGCGGGTCAGGCGTCGCCGACATGGCGTCGGTCGGCTCGGGCAGCGCCCGTCCGGTCTCGAGCAGGGTCTTCCATCGCGTCGATGATCCACACCCAGCCGTCCTTGACGTGCGCCCAGGTGAGCGGGCTCAGCGCGAGGTCGCCGTGCACGAGGCGGACCCGGGTCAGCCCGCGCCGACCTGCTCGACGGTCCACTCCCGCCCCGGCGGCTCGGCCGCCAGGGCGGCGTCGTACAGCACGTGCCCAGGTGACCACGAACCGGCCGGCGGTGCCAGCCCGGAGGCCATCTCCTCCACCGTGCCGTCGACCGCGTCGCGCCCGCCGGCACGAGCACCGTGCGGTAGGGCTGGCCGGCCGTCGGGGTTCGACGAAGCGGGTCGAGTGGAAGTACTGCTCGGTCCAGTCCGAGTCGGTGATCGCCTCCCACACCCGGTCGGCGTCGGCGGCGATGTGGATCTGGTAGACGTGCGCGGTGATGGCCATCAGGCCTCCTTCGGAGCTGACCGGGGTCTCGAGGTGCTGCTGCAGCCCCACCAGTGCGGAGGTGAAGCGGGCGGCGTACTTGCTGATCCAGCGGTTGGCGACCTGCTCGATCGGGACGGTTGAGTAGTGCCGCTTGGCGCGGCCGTCGCGTGGATCGCGCAGCGCGGTCACCAGCTCGGCCTCTCCAAGACGGCGAGGTGCTTCATCACGCCGAAGCGGCTCATCTGGTCGGCGAAGCCTCCGCCAGCTCGCCGACCGTCTGCCCGTCCTGGGCGAGAGGCGTCGAGGATCGCGCGCGGGTCGGGTCGGCGAGTGCCCGGAAGACGGCGTCCACGTGTCCAAGATGTGACCATTTGGTCACTTGGTCAAGCAGGGCCATGGCCGGCGGGCTCCCCGGGCTAGCGTCGCGCCATGATCCTCGCCCTGCACTCGCTCGTGTACACCGAGGACCCGGCGGCCGTCCGGCTTCTTCCGCGACGTCCTGCAGCTGCCGTACGCCGACACCGACGGCGCCGGATGGCTGATCTTCAAGACCGGGCCGAGCGACTCGGGTGCACCCTCGCGCTGGGAGCACGCCGGCGAGCAGGGCGGCACCGACCAGCGCTTCGACCTCAGCCTGGCCTGCGACGACCTGGAGGCCACGATGGCCGAGCTCGCGGACCGCGGCGCGCAGTTCGCGGGCGGCATCGAGGAGCAGCGCTGGGGGCGCACCGTGCAGCTGGTGGTGCCGGCCGCCGGGACCATGCTGCTCTACCAGCCCCGCTACCCGCTGCCGGCGCTCCTAGGCGACGCGGAGACCAGGTAGCGCTCGTCGGTCACAGGGCTGCCCCAAGGTCGACCTCGGGCAGGTGCCGGACCACGCCGCTGCAGCCCGCGCGCGCGGCCAGCGCCAGGGCCTCGGCAGCGGTGAGCCCCGCGTCGGTGTGCCAGCGGCCCTCGACCAGCACCAGGCGCCCCAGGCGCCAGCAGCCTCACCCACCTGCGCAGGACGGCCTCGGGATCGGCAGCGCCCACAGCACGTGCCGGCACAGCACGACGTCGTACGCCCCGGGCGGGAGCGCCGGGTCGGCGGCGTCGCCCGGAGGCCACGGTCACGTCGGCACGATCGGCGACCTTGGCGCGGGCCCGGGCCACCATCGCGGGCGAGACGTCCAGGCCGTCGACGGCGTACCCCGCTCGGCCAGGAGCAGGGTCAGGCTTCCGGTGCCGCAGCCCAGGTCGGCGACTCTCGCGGGCGGGGGGGTTCCTCGCGCAGCAGCACCTGCCAGGCCGCGCGCACTGCCGGGTCGCGCAGCCCGTGGTCGGGCTCGTCGTCGAAGGTGGCCGCCTCGGCGTCCCCACGTGGCCGCCGTCGTCGTCCGACCCACTCATGGCCACTCCGGCGCGAGTGAGCTCGTACCAGACCTCGCCCCCTCTCCGAGCCGGGGAGCGGGTCGGCCTCCTCGAACCGGGTGTCCACTGCCGCATCCGGAGCTTCTCCATGACCCGTCGCGACGCGCTGTTGACCGCCATCGTCGAGGCGACCACCCGCTCGATGCCGGGCCTCGAGAAGGCGTGCGCGACCAGGGCGGCCGCACCCTCCGTGGCCAAGCCCCGTCCCCAGGCGGTGGCGCGAGCCGGTAGCCCAGCCCGGCGACGGTCGCGTCGGCCGCGAACGATGAGGCCGACCACCAGCCCGCGAAGGCGTCGTCCTCGACTCGATCCAGCACCCCAACCCGCGCGCTTCGTCGGTGCGCGCGGTGAGCCGTTCGGCCCACTCAGCCGCGGTCTCGGCCGGTGTGGCCGCGCGGCCGAGGATGAAGCGCATGACGGCCGGGTCCGCGTTCAGCTCCACGACCAGGGGGCAGGTGGGCGTCGGTCACCGGCTCCGAGTCGAGCCGGTCGGTCTGCAGCGTGGGGAGGGTCAGCCGCCCACGCGGCGTCCCAGCCCCCGACCGAGGAGGCGGACCGGGCGGGCGGGCCGGCGTACACGGCGGAGGGCCGGATCAGCCGACCCGTGCGCTTCTGCTCCAGGATGTGGGCCGACCAGCCGGCCGTGCGGGCGCACGTGAACATGGAGGTGAACATGGACGCCGGGACCTCCGCAAGTCCAGCACGATGGCCGCCCAGGAACTCCACGTTGGTCTCGAGCACCCGGTCGGGCCGGCGAGCCGGCACCCGCGGAGCGCCGCCTGCTCCAGCGCCTCGGCGACGGCGTAGCGCGGCGCGCCGAGCTCCTGGGCCGTGCGTCGCAGCACCCGGGCTCGGGGGTCCTCCCGCGCGGTAGACCCGGTGGCCGAAGCCCATCAGTCGCTCACCCCGGTCCAGCAGCTCCTTGACGTACGGCGCCGCGTCGCCGCGCCGCTCCACCTCCTGGATCATGCCGAGCACGCGGGACGGAGCGCCGCCGTGCAGCGGGCCGCTCATCGCGCCGATCGCGCCCGACATCGCGGCGGCGACGTCGGCGCCGGTGGAGGTGATGACCCGGGCGGTGAACGTGGAGGCGTTCATGCCGTGCTCGGCGGCCGAGGACCAGTAGGCATCGACCGCTCGCACGTGCTGCGGGTCGGGCTCGCCGCGCCACCGGATCAGGAACCGCTCGGCCAGGGAGTGACCCTCGTCCACGACCCGCTGGGGGACCACCGGCTTCCCCAGCCCGCGGGCCGCCTGGGCGGCGTACGACAGCACCATGACCGCGACCCGGGAGAGGTCCAGCCGCGCCTGCTCGTCGGAGATGTCGTAGGTCTGCCCCATGCCCAGCATCGGGGCGAGCATGGCGACGCTGGCCTGCACGTCGGCGCGCACGTCACCGGTGTGGATCGCGATGTTGTAGGGCTCGGCCGGGGGCAGGCCGGGCTCGTAGCTGCCGTCCACCAGCAGGCCCCAGACCTTCTCGAACGGCACCCGGCCGGCGAGCTCCTCGATGTCGACGCCGCGGTAGCGCAGCGCCGATCCCTCCTTGTCGGGCTCGGCGATCTGGGTCTCGAAGGCGACGACGCCCTCCAGGCCGTGGCGGACCTCGGTCATGCTGCCTCCCGGTGGGTGGGGTGGGGCGGTCCGGGTGCGGCGCCGGTGTCGGGCACCTCGGACATCCCGCCCATTCTGCCGGGTGAAGGCGGATCCGTGTCGCCTGGGTCGCCGTACGAGCGGCTCGCCAGGGGCCGGGCTATCCACCCCCACCGGCGGTCACTAGGGTCGGCCCATGGACTTCGGCAAGCTGTTCGGTGACCTCGACCTCGACCAGGTGAAGGACGTGGTGGAGCTCGTGACGAGCAACAAGGACGCGCTGGCCCTCCTGGGCAGGCTGCCCGAGTACCTGGAGAAGGTCGCCGACGGGCTGGCCGGGGCGGGCGAGCAGGCGCGCAGCGCAGCGGTGGCTCTCGTCGGCGACGACGGCAGGTCCGGGGTGCGCGCGACGCTGGCGGACTCGGCGGAGGCGCTGTCGGCGATCGTCGCCTCGATCTCGGCCGGCGCGGACCGGATCGCGGACGCCGCCGAGAGCGCGGCCAAGGTGCCGCTCATGGACGGGCCGGCGTCACGACTCGCGAGCGCCGCGGAGGAGATGGGGGCGACGACGGACCGGCTCGGCCAACTGTCGACGGCGATGACCACCATCGGCGAGACCCTGGGCACGGTGGCGGCGGCGCTGGCCAAGCTCGGTGATCACCTGGACGACTCGGGCAGCCAGGCGCGCGGCTTCGCCGCCCTTCCCTCGGCCGGGTCGTGACCGACTGGCACGCCCTGCGGTCGGAGTACTCCCGGGCGGGGCTGCACGAGAACGAGCTCACGGCCGACCCGCTGCCGCTCTTCGACCGGTGGCTGCACGAGGCGGTCGCCGCCGACCTGCCCGAGCCCAATGCGATGGTGCTCGCGACCGCCGACCCGGGCGGGCGGCCCTCGTCGCGGATGGTGCTCCTCAAGGGGGTGACGGAGTACGGCTTCGTGTTCTACACAAACCTGCTCTCGCGCAAGGGCCGCGAGCTCGCGGCGAACCGTCGTGCGCGCTGCTCTTCCGTGGCACGGGCTGGAGCGACAGGTGCGGGTGGACGGCGTGGCCTCGCAGCTGCTGCGCGAGGAGGCCGCGCGAAGTACTTCGCCCAGCGCCCCCGTGGTGCCCAGCTTGGCGCCTGGGCCTCCCACCAGTCCCACCCGGTGGCAGACCGCGACGAGCTCGAGGCGGCGTACGACGAGGTGTCGCGGCGCTTCCCGAGAGCGCCGACATCCCGCCCCCGACGGAGTGGGGCGGCTTCGTGGTCCGGCCGCACACCGTCGAGTTCTGGCAGGGCCGCCGCGACCGCCTCCACGACCGCCTCGTCTACCGTCGCCGTCCCCCTGGCGAGCTCGGCTGGACCGTCGAGCGCCTCGCTCCCTGACCGCGAGGTGGGAGTTCTGGCCGCGCGAGGTGGGAGTTGTTGCCGCGCGAGGTGGGAGTTGTGGCCGCGCGAGGTGGGAGTTGTGGACGCGAGGGTGGGAGTTGTGCATCGTCGGAGCACCACACTTGCCACCTCGGTACGCCGTACCTCCCTCGCGCCTGCCACCTCGCGCACCACAGCTCCCACCTTGGCGCACCACAGCTTCCACCTCGGTGCGCCGTACCTCCCACTTCGCCGACTTGTGAGTGAGTGCTCACTCATTTAGGGTGGAGGTGTGACACCGAGAGCGACGCCGATGCGGCCGGAGGAGCGGCGGCTGGCCATCGTCGAGGCGGTCATCCCGCTGATCCTGGAGTCCGGCACCATGCCGACTACGCGCGAGATCGCAGAGGCCGCTGGGGTGGCCGAGGGCACGATCTACCGGGTCTTCGACGACAAGCACGCCCTGCTGTGGGCCGTCGCCGAGCACGTGCTCGCGCCCCCGCGGGCCGGCGAGGAGCTGGGAGCCTCCCTGACTGACCTCCCCGACCTGCCCAGCAAGATCCGGGTGGTCGTCGAGCGGATGCAGCGGTCGATCCAGCGGGTGTCGGCCATCCTGATGGTGGTCCGGCAGCAGGCGACCCCCGAGCACCTGGCCCACGCCGAGAAGCGGGGTGGGCCACCCGAGTTCGTCGTCCGCGCCAACGCCGACCTGCTCACCCGCCTCACCGCCGTCTTCGAGCTGCACCGCGACGAGCTCCGCGTCGAGCCGGCGGCGGCCGCCCTCACGTTGCGCAGCCTGGTCTTCGGGTCCCAGCACCCGGGCATGACCGGCGACGCGCCCCTCACCGCAGACCAGATCGCGGACATCGTGACCCACGGTGTCTGCCGGAAGGACTCCCCATGCTGTTGACCCTGCTGCGCACCCGCCTGCGGCCGTACGCCGGATGGCTGGCCGCCGTGGTCGCGTTCCAGTTCGTCGCGACCGTGGCCATGCTGTACCTGCCCAGTCTCAACGCCGACATCATCGACAAGGGCGTCACCGTGGGCGACACCGGCGAGATCTGGCGGCTCGGCGGCGTCATGCTCGCCATCACCGTCGTCCAGGTCCTCTGCTCGGTGGGCGCCGTCTTCTTCGGGGCGCGGGCGGCGATGGCCTTCGGCCGCGACGTACGCCGTGACCTGTTCCACACCGTCGGCACCTTCTCCCAGCGCGAGCTGCAGACCTTCGGCGCGCCGTCGCTGATCACCCGCACCACCAACGACGTCCAGCAGGTGCAGATGCTCGTGCTGATGACCTCGACCCTCATGGTCACGGCGCCGATCATGCTGGTGGGCGCGACCATCATGGCGATGCGCGAGGATCTCGGCCTGTCCGCGCTGCTGGCGGTGATCATCCCGATCCTCGTGCTCGCGGTGGGCTTCGTGGTCAGCCGGATGGTGCCTGGCTTCCGGAAGATGCAGCCTCGCGTCGACGAGGTCAACCGGGTGCTGCGCGAGCAGATCACCGGCGTTCGCGTGGTTCGCGCCTTCGTGCGGGAGGCACGGGAGACCGAGCGGTTCGACAAGGCCAACGCCGATCTCACCGAGGTCGCCCTCTACACCGGGCGCTGGATGGCCACGATGTTCCCGCTGGTCATGCTGGTGGTGAACGTGTCGTCGGTCGCGGTGCTCTGGTTCGGCGGGCACCGGGTCGATAACGGCGACATGCAGGTGGGCGCCCTCACCGCGTTCCTGGCCTACCTGATGCAGATCCTGATGTCGGTCATGATGTCGACGTTCATGCTGATCATGATCCCGCGCTCGGCGGTGAGCGCAGACCG
>JAWKJR010000017.1:0-57519 GCA_041393675.1 Nocardioides sp.
GGCTACGCGAACGGCGCCCGAGACCTGCTGGCGCTGCTCGGCATCGAGCGGGCGACGGTGGTGGGGCACTCTCTCGGCGGTGGGGTGGCGCTCCAGTTCGCCTACCAGTACCCCGAGCTCACCGAGCGGCTCATCCTGGTCGCCTCGGGTGGCTTCGGCCCAGAGGTCACGCCGCTGCTGCGCGCGATCTCCACCCCCGGTTTCCACCAGGTGACCGGCCTGCTCACCCTGCCGGGCCTGCGCCACGTCGGCGTCGCCACGCTCCGCGCGCTGGCCGCCACCGGGCTCAGCCTCACCCGTGACCTGGACGAGGTCGCCGACATCTTCGACTCCTTCCAGGACCCGGCCCGCAGGGCGGCGATCGCGCATGTGGTGCGGGCCGCGGTCGACTGGAAGGGCCAGGTCATCACGCTCAGCGACCGGGCCTACCTCATCGACGACATCCCGATGTGCGTCGTCTGGGGCGCCCAGGACCACGTCATCCCGACCGAGCACGCCGAGGTCGCCCGGGTGGTCGCCCCGCACGCGCGCGTCGAGATCGTCCCCAATGCGGGGCACTTCCCCCACCGTGACCATCCCGAGCGCTTCGTGCGGATCGTGCGCGACTTCATCCGTCGTACGCCGGCCGCGGCGTACGACCGCGCGCAGTGGCGCGAGCACCTGCGGCGCGGTGGCCGGGTCCACATCGAGCAGGCCGAGGCCGACCACGCTCCGGTGCACCCGTTGCGCGCGATGCCCTCGGCCTGAGGCCCGCTGAGAGATCGCTGAGAGGCCGTCGTTGACGGCTCGTCGACCTGGTCGGACACTCCGAGCAGAGGGGCCGCTCTCCCGGCCCCCATCTCGGAGAGGTCATGGCTCATGACTGCACTCACGCATCTCAACCACTCTCGACGCTCACTTGCTCGCATCTCCGCGAGGGGCGGCACCTTCCTGGTCGCGCTCGCGCTCTGCCTGGTCGTGACGACGTGGCGGGGTCCCGTCAACGCCTCCGCCGGAGCGCGTCCCGGGAATCGGGCCCAGGCGGCGGCTCGAACGCTCGGGGTGACCATGGGGGCGGACGGCACCCTCCACTTCACCCGGCCTCGCGCCGATCGCCTGCCCCTCGGTCACGTCCACCGGCTCACGGTGGCCGGCAGCCACCGACCCGATGGCTCCTGCGAGTTCCGAGGTCAACTGCCGGCGGCGGCCACGGCCGGTGGCTGGTACGCCGAGGAGGTGGCCCGCAACGTGCGCACCTGCGCCACGACCTACGTCGTGGGCACGTTGACTCAGGCGGCGCTCAGGCAGCTGTCCGGCGCGTCCGCAAGCCCACCCACCATGGCCTCGGCACCCGCCGGTCGAGCTGCCGGGTCGGCCCTCGCCGGGGTGAGCCCGGCGACCAGCTACGCGCTGGGGTACACGAAGACGCAGTGGATCGACCCGGTCAACATCACCATCACGTCGCAGGTGATGAACTTCAAGTGGCCGTTGTACGGGGCTGGGGGAACCTTGTCCGCCTCGTGGCCCAGCTACACCTTCCCCTATGACGGCTGGAGCGGCGGCACGACGTTCTCGGGCTTCAACACTCTCTCCGACAACTCCGGCTGGTGGGTCCGCGCGGACGGGCACTTCGTCAACTACGACTTCGCCGCCTTGGTGTTCTTCCTGCTCGGGCTGAGCGGGTGGCTGGCCTGTGGTGCGCCCAGCTCGACGCGTGCCGACTTCTACCACCATCCGAAGGTGACCGGGTACCGCAGCGGCAGCCGGTCGTCGACCTGGACCAACAGCGTGTCTGGCGCCTGCAGCAACCTGGTGCACGTCTCCGCCTGGGGAGGCTCCGGGTGGGCCAGCGCCTGAGCGGCAACGCCGCTCGGGTCGGCGTCGCTCTCGCGGCGGGTGCGCTCGCCGCGGCCGGCCTGGGCGGCTGCTCGGGGTCCTCCGCCGGGGGCTCCGGGCAGCCGGCGTCGCCGGCGTCGCCGGTGGCCTCGGACGCGGCCGGTGGCGTAGCCCTCAAGTACGCGACCGCCCTGTTCTCGCCGAGCCCGGGTCGAGCCCGGGCCTACGTCGATCCGGCGAGTCGGCAGGCCTTTCGGCTCGTCGTGTCGGGGACCGCCGGTGCCCGGATGCGCGCACGGGGTCTGCGAGTCGGTGAGACCCGCCTCGACGGCGACGTGGCGGTGACCACGCTGCTCGGCCGGCTGTGCAAGACCACGCCGGGTGCGGCACCTCAGTGCGTGGCCAACGACGACCCCGCGTCCCCGAATCCCATCTTCAAGATCGCCACCCAACAGCAGCCCGACGGCACCTGGCTGGTCACGCTGGCCACGCCGGTCGGCAGGTAGGAGAACGGCATGGCAACGACACGGAAGCTCTCGACACTCACCCGACTCGGCACCACGGTGGCGGCCCTGGTCATGGCTGCGATCGCAGGTACGGCGCCTCCCGCGTCGGCTGGGCCCAGCTCGCGTCCACTCCCCGACCGCGCCAGCCGCCTCGACCATGTCGAACGCGGCGCCGCGCCCGCAGGATCGCAGCCCTTCCCCCGACCGCGACCGCACCCGCGGCCTCGACCGGGTCCCCGCTCGCGACGACCTGCTGGGTACACCACCGGTGGATCACCGGGAAGAACCTCTTCGGTGGGACGCTGTGGGTCTTCAACACCTACACCTACTGGTGCGGCGACGGCGTCCTGGTGCGCACGCACGCGTACACGACCGTCACGACCGAGACCCACTTGGGCTGGGTGTACTACGGACTCATCAGCAACTGGGACGCCGGGGGAGTCGGCTCGACGACGTTCGAGTCCTACCGGCAGGGGCAGTTCTGCCTGCTCAACTGCCTCGGGGGAACCAGAAGCCGGTCTCGCACGTGAAGGTCGATGCGAGCGGCCGGATTCTCCTGTGACGAGCCCCGGTCTCGCAGGGAGGTCCACGGGCGCTCCCGGCGGGGCGGGCGGCGACCGGCCTACCTCATCGCGTGGGCCGTTGTGGTGGTGGGAGGGCTGGCCAGCGTGGCCGGGTTGCTCACCTTTGGCGTGTTCACGCTCCCGGTGTGTCTGGCCGGCGGGGTGGTGCTCCTGGTCCGGCCTTCGCTGCGACGCGGGCTGGGGGCCCTCTGCGCGTCCGCCGCGCTGGCTCCGCTGATGCTGGCCTGGCTCAACCGGGACGGGCCCGGCCGCGTCTGCCGGGTCGACCACGGGGAGACGCTGTGCGGTGACCGGCTCAGCCCCTGGCCGCTGCTCGCCGCGGCTCTCGTGCTGGTGGCCCTGGCCGTGGTCCTGCTCCGCCCGGGTCAGGAGCGCTGAGAGCGCTCAGGCGTCGCCACCCTCCTGCAGTACGCCGCGCACGGCCGTGGGGTCGTCGATGCGGTAGCGGCTGAAGGCCTCGACGGCCCGCTCCCGCGGGACGGCCCCCTGCTCGGCCAACGCGACGAGCGCCTGCACCGTGACCGACTCGGCATCGACGTGGAAGTAGCGACGTGCCGCAGGCCGGGTGTCGGCGAAGCCGAAGCCGTCCGTGCCGAGTACGTGGTAGTCGGCGTCGACCCAGGGGCGATCTGGAGCGGGACCGCCGACATGTAGTCCGACACCGCCACGACCGGTCCCGCAGCCTCCGCGAGCGCCGCGGTGACGTACGGCGTACGCGGCTCCTCGCCGGGGTGGAGCAGGTTCCACTCCGTGGTCGCCACGGCCTCCCTGGCCAGCTCGTTCCACGAGGTGACCGACCACAGCTCCGCCGCGACACCCCACTCCTCGGCCAGCAGCCGCTGCGCCTTCGCGATCCAGGGGAAGCCCACGCCGCTGGCCAGCAGCTGGACGTGCGGCGCGTCGTCGGGCAGCCCGTCCGGCGCGCCGGCGTAGCGGTAGAGGCCCCGAGCAGACCGTCGACATCGAGCTGCTCGGGCTCGGCCGGCTGGATCACGGGCTCGTTGTAGACCGTCAGGTAGTAGACGACGTCCTCCCCCGTGCGGGTGCTCCTCGGAGCTGCCGTACATCCGGCGCAGCCCGTCCTGCACGATGTAGGAGATCTCGTGCGCCATCGCTGGGTCGTAGTGCACGACCGCCGGGTTGGTGGCGGCGAGCAGGGGCGAGTGGCCGTCGGCGTGCTGCAGCCCCTCACCGGTGAGGGTCGTGCGACCGGCCGTGGCACCGATCAGGAAGCCACGGGCCAGCTGGTCGGTCATCGCCCAGATCGAGTCGCCCGTGCGCTGGAAGCCGAACATCGAGTAGAAGATGTAGACCGGGATCATCGGCTCGCCGTGGGTGGCGTACGCCGAGCCGGCGGCGGTCGCCGAGGCCAGCGAGCCGGCCTCGGAGATCCCCTCGTGCAGGAGCTGGCCCTGCGGCGACTCCTTCCAGGCCATCAGCAGCTTGCGGTCCACCGACTCGTAGTGCTGGCCGTGCGGGTTGTAGATCTTCTCCTTCGAGAACATCGAGTCCATGCCGAAGGTGCGGAACTCGTCGGGGGCGATCGGCACGATCCGGTGGCCGATCTCCGGGTCCTTGAGCAGGTCCTTGAGCAGCCGGACGAAGGCCATCGTGGTGGCGATCGACTGCTTGCCCGAGCCCTGCTTGAGCTCGGCGTAGACCGGGTCTCCGGGGAGCTTGAGCGGCGTCGCGTCGACCCGGCGCTCCGGCACCGGGCCGCCGAGCTCGCGCCGGCGCTCGCGGAGGTATTCCAGCACGTCGCTGCCCTCGCCGGGGTGGTAGAACGGCGCGGAGCCGTCGGCGTTGTACGCCGCGTCGATCTCCTCGTCGGTCACCGGCAGGTGGATCCGGTCGCGGAAGGCCTTGAGCGCGTCGGCGTTGAGCTTCTTCATCTGGTGGGTGGCGTTCTTGCCCTCCAGAGCCTCGATGGTCCAGCCCTTCACGGTGTGCGCGAGGATCACGGTGGGCTGACCCACGTGGTTGCTGGCGGCGTGGAAGGCGGCGTACACCTTGTGGTAGTCGTGCCCACCCCGCGGCAGCATCTCGATCTGGGCGTCGGACAGGTGCTCGACCATCTTGCGCAGGCGGGCGTCGCCTCCGAAGAAGTGCTCGCGGATGTAGCCGCCGGACTCCACCGAGTAGGTCTGGAACTGGCCGTCCGGGGTGTTGTTCATCCGGTTGACAAGGACACCGTCGACGTCGCGGGCGAGCAGGTCGTCCCACTCGCGGCCCCAGACGACCTTGATGACGTTCCAGCCGGCTCCGCGGAAGAACGACTCCAGCTCCTGAATGATCTTGCCGTTGCCCCGGACCGGGCCGTCCAGCTGCTGCAGGTTGCAGTTGATCACGAAGGTGAGGTTGTCCAGCTCCTCACGGGCGGCGAGGCCGATGGCACCCAGAGACTCCGGCTCGCCCATCTCCCCGTCGCCGAGGAAGGCCCACACGTGCTGGTCGCTGGTGTCCTTGATGCCGCGGTGGTGCAGGTAGCGGTTGAAGCGGGCCTGGTAGATCGAGTTCAGTGCGGTGAGCCCCATGGACACGGTCGGGAACTCCCAGAAGTCCGGCATCAGCCGCGGGTGGGGGTAGGACGACAGGCCCTGCCCCTTGCCGTGCTGGACCTCCTGGCGGAAGTGCGCCAGCTGCTCGGCGGTGAGCCGCTTCATCAAGTACGCGCGTGCGTAGATGCCCGGTGCGGCGTGCCCCTGCACGTAGACCTGGTCGCCGCCGCCGGGGTGGCTCTTCCCGCGGAAGAAGTGGTTGTAGCCGACTTCGTACAGGCTCGCAGCCGACTGGTAGGTCGCGATGTGGCCGCCCACCTCGAGCCCCTTGCGGTTGGCCGAGGAGACCATCACCGCGGCGTTCCAGCGGATCAGCCGGCGGATCCGGCGCTCCATCTCCAGGTCACCCGGGAACCACGGCTCCTTGTCGGGCGGGATGGTGTTGATGAAGTCGGTGCTGCGCAGCGCGGGCACCCCCACCTGCTGTTCCCGGGCGCGCTCCAGCAGGCGCAGCATGACGTAGCGCGCGCGCTCCCGGCCGCGCTCGGCGACCATGGCGTCGAAGGAGTCCACCCAGTCTCGGGTCTCCTCCGGATCGATGTCGGGCAGCTGGGTGGGCAGGCCTTCGTGGATGATCGGCCGCTGCGTCGCCGCTGCCGCTGCCGAGGTCGGTGGGGCGACCGGCGGGGAGGTCGGGTTGGTGGGGTCTGTCACTCGGCCATCGTGGCACGGTCGGCGAGCGTGCCCAATCCGCGGGACGCGAGCCCGGCCGCCGAGATGGCATGCGGGAGGCTTGCATGGGCGTCGCAACTCCGCTGGACTAGGCCCGCGAGGGGCTCGGCCCTCCGCGACGTTCGCTGCGCCAGTGGGCAGCACATCGAGGATCGGGAGGCAGTGAGGTGGGTGTCACCGGCGGTACCGGTGCCGCCAGTGGCTCGGCAACGGCTCCGAGCCCCGGCGAACGGCTCGGACTCAGCGCGGATGGTCGTCCAGGAGCTCGGGTGGGACGACGACACCGACGACGTGCTGCGCCAGGCGATCGAGAACGCCATCGACGCCGACATGGTGGACGGCGACTACGGCAACGTGGTGGACGCAGTGGTCCTGTGGTGGCGCAAGGACGACGGCGACCTGGTCGACGGTCTGGTCGACGCCCTCACCGACCTGGTTCGCGGCGGTGCGATCTGGCTGCTCACCCCGAAGATCGGCCGGCCGGGGGCCCTCGACGCTGCCGACATCACAGAGGCCGCCCCGATCGCGGGGCTCGCGCAGACGACGACGGCGGCCGTCAGCGGCGACTGGGTCGCCACGCGCCTGGTGGCCCCCAAGAACCCGGCCTGACCCGATGCCCGCCAGCCGGGGGGCCCGCTAGACCAGCTGGTCACCGCCGGCCTCGGTGTCAAGGTGCTCGCCGGCTCGGGGGTGATCCGGCCCTACGCGCCGTGGCGACTGGCCCGGCTCGGAGTCTCGGTGGCGCGCTGGGGAGTGGGGCTGGCCGGGGTCTCCTCGCCACCGCCGTGCGCGAGCCGCATCGCCTCGGGGTCGTCGACGACGCCGGCGACCTGACCTACGGCGAGCTGGCCGGCCGCGCGCGGGCGCTCGCCGGGTCGTGGCGCGAGCGGGGCGTGGGGGCGGGCGATCAGGTGGCGGTGCTGTGCCGCAACCACCGCTACTTCCTGGATGCCTCGATGGCGGCCGCCCTCTTGGGGGCGGACGTCCTCTACCTCAACACCGCCTTCGCTGGCCCCCAGATCCACGAGCTGCTGGCTCGGGAGCGGCCGGTCCTGCTGGTGCACGACCAGGAGTTCGGCGCCGTCGTCGAGGGGCTGGCGGTCCCTTCCGTCCTGGGCTGGGTCGACGACCCAGACGGGCTCGCCGCCGCAGTCACCGTGGAGGACCTGCTCGCCGGCGAAGCGCCGGTCGACCTGTCCCCACCGGCACACCGCTCCCGCGTCGTCCTGCTGACCTCCGGCACCACGGGTGTGCCCCGGGGTGCCCCCGCAGCGAGGGCACCCTCGAGGCCGCGGTGGCGCTGCTGGACCGGATCCCGCTTCGCTTCGGGCGGCGCGTGCACATCGCGGCCCCGCTGTTCCACACCTGGGGCTTCGCGCACCTGGGCCTGGCCCTGCTCCTCGGGTCGACGATGGTGCTACGCCGCCGGTTCGAGGCCGCAGACTGCCTGCGGACCGTCCAGGAGCAGCGGTGCGACGCGGTGGCGGTGGTTCCGGTGATGCTGCAGCGGATCCTGGCGCTGCCCGACAAGGCGCTTGCGGCGGCGGACTGGTCGGCCGTCCGCGTCGTCGCCTCCTCCGGCTCCGCGCTCCCCGGCGACCTTGCGCCGGCCTGGATGGACCGCTTCGGCGACCACCTCTACAGCGTGTACGGCTCCACCGAGGTCGCCTACGCGGGGATCGCCGTCCCCCGGGAGCTGCGCGCCGCACCCGACACCGCCGGCCGGCCTCCGCACGGCACCCTGGTCCGGATCCTCGACGAACACGGCGAGGAGGTTCCGGCAGGGGACACGGGGCGCATCTTCGTCGGAAACTCGATGCTGTTCGAGGGCTACTCCGGCGGCGGCCACAAGGAGATGCGCGACGGGCTGATGTCCACAGGGGACGTCGGCTGGCTGGACTCGCGCGGGCTGCTCTTCGTGGTCGGGCGCGACGACGAGATGGTGGTGTCGGGAGGCGAGAACGTCTTCCCTCGGGAGGTGGAGGACTGCCTGGCTCGGTACCCGGGTGTGCACGAGGCCGCGGTGGTCGGCGTACCGGACGAGGACTTCGGGCAGCGGCTCCGCGCCTACGTCGTGCTGGACGACCTGACGTGCGCCCTGCCGAGCTGCAGGACTGGGTGCGTGGCCGGCTGGCGCGGTACAAGGTGCCCCGCGACGTGGTGGTGGTGGCCGAGCTGCCACGCAACGCGACGGGGAAGGTGGTCAAGCGAGACCTGCCGGCGCAGGACTGACTGAGGGCCGGCGGCCGACGACGGCCCGGCTGCGCGGGTGTCGGCATCGGATGGCAGGATGCCCCGCATGACGGGACTGCAGCTGGGCACCGAGGCGCCGGACTTCACCTTGCGTGACCAGTTCGGGCAGGAGGTCTCCCTGTCGGGCTACCGAGGGTCCAAGGCGGTCGCGATCTTCTTCTATCCCTGGGCCTTCTCGGGCGTGTGCACCGGAGAGCTCTCAGGCATCCGCGACCGCCTCGACGAGTTCCTCACCTTCGACACCGAGGTGCTGGGCATCTCCTGCGACCCTCGCTACTCGCTGCGGGTGTTCGCCGACACCGACGGCCTGAACTTCCCCCTGCTGTCGGACTTCTGGCCCCACGGTGCGGTCGCCACGGCGTACGACGTCTTCGACGCCGAGCTGGGCTGCGCGCGACGCTCGTCCTACGTCATCGACAAAGAGGGCGTGGTCCGGTGGGCGGTCCACAACGAGATGGGTCTGGGCCGTGATCTTGAGGAGCATCTGCGGCAGCTGCGGGCCCTGGCCTAGACATTTTCGGCCACTTTCACCGATTTTGCCGGGGACGTCTCGCCTTCCTTGGGGGCGCCGTGTACTGTTCTTCTCGTTGAGCCGCTGGTGACCCGAGACGCCAGCGGCTCAACCTTTTCCCGGACCGCGCGCTTTTCCGCGGCCCGACGCCCCGGGGCTCGCTTCCGTGAGCAGGGCCCCCGCATCGATGGGCGATTCCCGACTCCTGGTGCCGCTCGCGTAGTCTGCTGCCCGCTCCACGGGCGTATAGCTCAGCGGTAGAGCACTGGTCTTACAAACCAGCGGTCACAGGTTCGATCCCTGTTGCGCCCACCACTCTCCGGTGCCTTCGGATCGCGGACCCCACGCCCCGAGGCGGCTGCCTCAGCCGTGCGGACCCACGCCCGCCGGCGGCGTGCGGGCGCGCGCGGGATCGTCGGGTGGCGCCCCTGAAGGGCCGCGAGGACGTACAGCAGCCCGCCGAGGAGCACCGGCAGCGACGCGGCCACCGTGGACACCACCGGGCCGGCCCGACCAAGCAGCAGCGTCAGCGCGGGGATCAGGGCGACGACCAGCATGGCCACGCCGGCGGCCAGGGTGTGGGCGTCGTGGCGGCCCCACACGAGCAGGGCCGTGCCGAGCACCATGGCCAGCACCGCCCCGACCGGGCCGACGCCGTCTTGGAAGTCATGCCAGGACGTCGTGTCGACGACGCCCCACGGTGCGAACCCGACCGGGAGCACGCACAGGCCCAGCAGCAGCGGCCGGGCCGAACTGGGTGCCGCGGCCGCGACCGCGACCAGCGCCACCAGCGGGACCAGCCAGACGGCCGTGTAGCCGGCTGCCGTCCAGCCGCCGGGGTCGGCGAACGTCTCGCCGGCCAGGAACAGGAACTACATCGCCATCACGAGGGCGATGAACCTGAACGAGAAGGACTTGAGTGTCACCGTGACGCGCATCCGAATCACCCGCCTAGGCCCTCGGAACCGTCGCTCACTTCCAGGCTAGAACGCACGGCCAGCATGGCCACGGTGAGCCTGAGCACACCTCTCGGGAGGCTCGACACCCCGCGATGCAGCCGTGCGGCTCGTGGCCAGCCGGCCCGCGGATATCGCCGTGTCGTCAGGTCAGGTGCACCGTGCGCTGACCGGAGCCGGCGTAGCCGGCGACCTCGTCGCGGGACAGCGTGCGTGGCCCGCAGTCGCACCAGGCGGGCAGCTCCGCGGCTGCCTCGCGCGAGGGCGCGAGCAGGTCGGCATACTCGTCGCCGCCGCGGGCGCCGTGGTGACCGGTGTCGACGAAGTCCCGCGAGCCGTGCCCGTGCGGCCCGATCCGAGTGACGTAGACCAGCCCCGCGGGAGTGGCGACGACCGCGGCGACATGGTGGCCGTGCGGACACTGCAGGGAGACCAGCTGGTGGTCTGAGCGGGACCCGTCGAGGTTCGCGAGCGCCTGGGCAGCGGCGCGCCGACGGCGCTCGGCGGTGGACAGCGCCTTGCTCATGCCTCACCCTCCCCACCGTCGCCGCCCTCCTCGAGCGAGGGCAGCTCCGGCGCCAAGATGTCGTCGGGACCGTGCTCGTCGGCCAGGTCCTCGACCTTCACGCTGACCCCCGGCTGCTCGGCCCAGGCCGCAGCCACCGCCGCGGCCTCCTCCTCGCTCTCGCACAGCTCCCGGGCAAGAACCTGTTGACCGCGCTGGACGACCACCACCAAGCCGGGCGAGCCGATGTCGTACTCGAGGTCTCGTGCCACGACGCACCTCCTTCGGTTGCGCCCCTCCACTTCCACCCTCGTCCTGGCGTCGCGCGCGCGCAAGAGACGTCGATCACGCGCGGGCCCGTGATCGGGCCGCTCGCTCAGGCAGTGGCTCGGGCGGCGAGGGTGAGGGCGTAGTCGGCGAGCTCGTCGAACCACTGGCCGGTCACCTCGAAGCCGGCCTCGCGCAGCTCACCGGCGAGGCGGTCAGGGCGGAACTTCGCCGAGATCTCCACCTGGATCTCCTCGCCCATGGCCAGGTCGAGCTCCAGGTCGGCGCCGGGGATGCGGACCCGCTGCGGGCGGTCGGCGCGGAGCCGGAGGTCCATGCGCTCCTGGCGGCTGTCCCAGAACGGCACGTAGGAGAAGGCCGCCGGATCGAAGTCGGCGTCGAGCTCGCGGTTGAGCACCGCGAGGGCGTTGCCGATGAAGCGGGCGGTGACCCCACCGGGGTCGTCGTACGCCGCGATCAGCCGGTCGGCGCTCTTGACCAGGTCGGTGCCGAGCAGCAGCCACTCCCCGGGCGCCAGCTGGTCGGCCAGCGTCTGCAGGAAGGCGGCACGCTCGTCGACGTGGAGGTTCCCGATCGTGCCGCCCAAGAAGGCGATCAGCCGCCGACCATCGGTCGGCAGGTGGCCCAGGTGACGGGTGAAGTCGCCGACGAGCGCCTCGACGGACAAGCCGGGGAACTCCGCGGCGAGCCGGGCAGCCGCCTCGCGCACGGTGACCTCGGAGACGTCGACCGGCACGAACCGCGTGAGCCGGCCCGTCTGCCGCAGGGCATCCAGGAGAAGCCGGGTCTTGTCGCTCGTGCCGCTGCCCAGCTCGACCAGGGTGCTCGCCCCAGCGAGTGCGGCGATGTCCGCGGCGTGAGCGCGCAGGATCGAGCGCTCGGCCTCGGTGGGGTAGTACCCGGCAGCGTGGTGATCTGGTCGAACAGGGCGGAGCCGACGTCGTCATAGAGCCACTTGGGCGGGAGCGTACGGGGCAGGCTGCCGAGGCCACGTCGGACGTCCTCCACGAGGGAGGCTTGCTCCCACCCGGGCTCGAGCAGCACCGAGACGCTGGGCGAGCGGCTCACGGTCGCCCACCGGCGGATGCGGGAACGCCGCCATCGGCGAGACGGACGCCGGACAGCGCCCAGCGCGCGGCATGCGGGAAGAAGTTGCGATAGGTGGCGCGGGCGTGCCCGGGAGGCGTCAGCGCGCACCCGCCGCGCAGCACCATCTGCCCGGACATGAACTTGCCGTTGTACTCCCCGATGGCGCCTGCCGGCGGGTGGAAGCCGGGGTAGGCGTGGTAGGCCGACGAGGTCCACTCCCAGCAGTCGCCGAAGGTCTGGCGCAGCCCGCCGGTCGGCGCGCCCGCGGAGCGCGGATGGAAGGTGGCGGTGTCGGCGAGGTTGCCGTCCGCTGCGGTGTCGCCGCTGAGCACCACCGCGTGCTCCCACTCCGCCTCGGTGGGCAGCCGTTTGCCGGCCCAGGCAGCGAAGGCGTCGGCCTCGTAGTAGCTGACGTGGCTCACGGGCAGGCCGGGGTTGACCGGCCAGGTGCCATGGAGCGTGTGCTCGAACCAGTCGCCGTCGACCTCGGCCCAGTAGGCGGGGGCGCGCCAGCCCTCGGCCTGGACCCGGGCCCAGCCGTCGGAGAGCCACAGGTCGTGCCTCCGGTAGCCGCCGTCGGCCATGAACGCCAGCCACTCGGCGTTGGTGACCAGCCGATCGGCGAGCCGATACGGCTCCAGCCACTGCTGGTGCAGCGGCAGCTCGTTGTCGAACCCGAAGCCCTCGCCGCGGTGACCGACCTCCACCAGGCCGCCGACGACGTCCACCCAGCCGTGCCGATCGGGGTCGGAGCGCTCGCAGGGGGACCCGGCTAGACCGGGCGGAGCGGGTTGAGCGAGAGCACGTGCTTGATGTCCATCAACAGCAGCTCCTGATGCTGCTGCTCGTGGTGGAAGCCGAGCTCCAGGGTGGGCGCCAGCTTCTCGAGGGTGCCGGCGTCCAGGCCGGCGACGAGCTCGCGCAGCCGGTCGTCGACGTGGGCCCGGTAGACCCCCACGTCGTGCGCGCCC
The DNA here is from genome assembly GCA_041393675.1 of Nocardioides sp. GTDB lineage: Bacteria > Actinomycetota > Actinomycetes > Propionibacteriales > Nocardioidaceae > Nocardioides. The sequence goes on from JAWKJR010000017.1 coordinate 12,709, forward strand.
GGGCGGCTGACCAGCCCGCGCTGCGGTCGCGCGTAGCGCGGCCCGACCGCCTCGTAGTAGCTGTTGAAGAGGAACCAGTACTGGTCCTGGTACGGCGTGAAGCCCGCCTCGTGCTCGGCCAGCACGAAGGTCTCGAAGAACCACGTCACGTGGGCTCGGTTCCACTTGGTCGGCGAGACGTCCGGCATCGACTGCACGGTCTGGTCCTCGGGCGACAGCGGCGCCGCGAGACGCTCGGTGTAGTCACGGACCTCGTCGTAGCGCGACAGCAGGTCGGCGGCGTCCCAGCCCGACCCGGTCGGCATCGTCATCGCGGTCATCGTCGACCTCCTCGCCGCGGGGGTGGGGAGCGGGCGCGGCTGCGTCGCACGCGGCGTTCTCGCGAGTCTAGGCAGGCCCACCGACAGTCTTCGAGGATGCGCGGAGACCGTCACGAGCCGTTCATCTCTCCCCGTCGTCTCCGCCGTCCGCGGCGGGGGACTCGCCGAGGGCGCACCGTGCGCTCGTCGGGCTAGCGTGGACACCGTGCCGGAGCGCGACCGCGTCGAGCGGCTGACCGACGTGCCGCTGCCGCTGAGCGAGCGGCAACGGCGCCGCAGGCGCGCCTACCTGCTGATGATGGGCGTCTGCCTGGGGCTGATCGTGCCCGCCTGGACCGTCGTCCGGCTCTGGTCGCCGACGGCGGCGGTCGTGATGTCCGCGGCCGCGGCTCTCATCCCGCCGGTCGCCGCCTTCGTGGCCAACCGAGGGGACGGGGGGTGACCGGCGCGGGTCCCCGGTCGGAGGCCCCCACGCTGCCACAGTGGCTCTCGTGACCCGGACCGCCCTGCCCGCCCGTGACCCGCTGCCCCGGGGGCTGATGATCCTGGCCGGGCTTGCGGCAGCCACGCTCGCCGTGGCCGGGCTCAAGTCGGCCGCCGGGCTGATCGCTCCGGCGACCCTCGCTCTCGTCCTGATGATCACGGTGCACCCCGTCCGCGACTGGCTCACCGCACGCGGCGTCCCGGGCTGGCTGGCCGCCACGGCCACCGTGGTCACGGTCTACGTCGTGCTGCTGGCGATGATCGTCTCCCTCGCGGTGTCTGTGGGTCGGCTCGCCACCCTTGTGCCGACGTACGCCCCTCAGATCAACGACCTGGTCGTCCAGATCGGCGACTGGCTCGAGGCGCGCGGCGTCGGCCGAGAGCAGGTCGATGCGGTGGTCAGCTCTCTCGACATCGGCAAGGTGTTCTCGGTCGCGACGGCCCTGCTGTCCGGGGCGCTCGGGGTGCTCTCCAACCTGCTCTTCATCGCGACGCTGGCGCTGTTCATAGGGGTCGACGCCGGGCGGTTCCCCCGGCTTCTGCGCGACGCGCGAGACCACCGCCCCGCGGTGGTCGACGCGTTGGGCGCCTTCGCCGCCGGCACCCGCAAGTACGTCGCGGTGTCGGCCGGCTTCGGACTGGTGGTGGCCGTGATCGACACCGTCGCCCTCGCGCTGCTGGGCATCCCAGGCGCGCTGGTCTGGGGCGTGCTGTCGTTCGTCACGAACTTCATCCCCAACATCGGCTTCGTCATCGGCCTGATCCCGCCCGCCGTGCTCGCCCTGCTGGAAGGCGGGCCGGGGCTGATGCTCGCGGTCGTCATCGTCTACTCGGCGATCAACGTCGTGATCCAGTCGGTCATCCAGCCCAAGATCGTGGGTGACGCGCTCGGGCTGAGCACGACCGTCACTTTCCTGTCCCTGGTGTTCTGGGCCTGGGTGCTGGGGCCGCTGGGCGCCATCTTGGCGCTGCCGTTGACGCTCCTGGCGAAGGCGCTGCTGGTGGACGTCGACCCGCGCTCGCGCTGGCTGGGCCCGCTGCTGTCGGGCAACCACGACACCGCGGGCGCGGCGTCGGCGGCGGCGCCACCGGGCTGATCCGGTGGGCCAGGGCCGGCACCCGGCGCGTGGGCACCGGGACGAGGACGGGCGGGTGGACCCCGTGGCCCGGATCCGCGCGGCGATCAAGGCCGCGGGCGATCCGGTCCGTGCCGCGGAGCAGCAGCGCTACATGAAGTCGGCCATGCCCTACCGCGGGATCTCCTCGCCCGAGCTGCGGGCGCTGCTGAGACCGATCCTCGCGGACTACCGACCCGCCGGCCGCGAGGGCTGGGCGCACGACGTCCGGGAGCTGTGGGACGGCGCGACCTTCCGGGAGGAGCGGTACGCCGCCACCGCCCTGGCCCGGCACCGGCTGGCGCGGGACTGGCAGGATCTCGAGTCGCTGGGGCTCTACCGGCACCTGGTGGTCACCGGAGCGTGGTGGGACCACGTCGACGAGATCGCCGCGCACCTGGCCGGGGCCGCGCTCGCCGCTCGACGCCCGGAGGTCACCCCGGTGCTGCGTGACTGGGCCCGCGCCGACGACCTGTGGCTGCGGCGTACCGCCGTGCTCGCCCAGCTGCGGCACGCGGCGGACACCGACCAGGCCCTGCTGCGGGACGTCATCGAGGCCAACCTCGCCGATCCCTCCTTCTGGCTGCGCAAGGCGATCGGCTGGGCATTGCGGCAGTACGCCCGCACCGACCCGTGCTGGGTCGCTGCCGAGGTGGATCGGCTCGGTGACCGGCTCGCGCCCTTGTCCCGGCGCGAGGCCACAAGCACCTGCCGCCAGTGTCCTGAGGTCGGCGTTTCGGCGGTGTGCGCGGGACCGTGCTGGGACCCACCGGGAACCTAGTGGGACCGCACTAGAGTGACGCCATGGCGCCGGCCGAGCTTCCGCTGCTCGTCCACGGCTACCTGGTCCAGCAGGTGGCGGTGCTGCTCGACGGCGTCGACGACCTCCGCCGGGGCGACTTCCGCGTGGTGCACCGCACCAGGGTGGCCGTGCGCCGGCTCCGGTCCACGCTGCGGACCTTCGGCGCGCAGTACCCCCCGCACGACCTCGCCGGCCTCGACGGCGAGCTGCGCTGGCTGGCGGTCACGCTCGGCGAGGTGCGCGACCGTGAGGTCCTGCGCACGGTCGTCGACGACTTCGTGAGCAGACATCCCGTCGCCGCGGGTCTGCATCTGCGGGAGACCGTCCGGCAGGCTCTGCACCGCCGACTGGACGCGGAGACGGCTGCGCACGTCGGGGCGGTCCGCCGTGCCCTCTCCACCGATCGGTGCCTCGCCCTCCTCGACCGCGTGGGCAGCCTGCCCGGGCTCGTCCCCGCCCTGGGCCCCGCCTTCGACCCCGCCCTCGACCCCGCCCTCGACCCCGCTCTCGATCACGCTCGCGACCCGATCACGGCTCGCTCGATCCTGTCGGGTCACGAGGCCGTGGCCAGGCGCGGCCACGTCGCCGGGCGGCGGTTGTCCCGCGCCGCCGCGGACCCAGCGCCAGAGCTGCTCCACCGGGCGCGCAAGGCGGTGAAGCGTGCCCGCTACGCCGCTGAGGTGGTCGCCGGTCCGGCCCTGACGGAGGCGGTCTCGCCCGCGCAGGTGCCGGCCCCGGCGGTGCAGGCGGCGCGACGCTTCGAGGAGATCCAGGAGTGCCTGGGCCGGTTCCAGGACCTCACCGTCGCTCGCGGCTTCGTCGCCGACGCCGCAACCGAGGAGCGGATGCTCGCCGACGAGCTGGACCGGCTCGGCGCGGCCATGGACGCCGAGGCCGCCCTGGTCCGCGCCGAGGCCCTCGAGCTCGCCGCGGGCCACGGGCTGCTCGCTCGGCCCGCCGAGGTTCGAGCCCGCTGACCGGGGGGAGCGGTCCTCAACTACCCTGCCGCCATGCCGCTGCTGCGCGAGGTCGTCGCCCTCTTCACGAGTGGTACCCACCGGACACCGCCGAGGAGTGGGACGCCGTCGGCCTCGTGTACGGCGAGCCGGACGCCCCTGTCCGCCGGGTGCTCTTCGCCGTGGACCCGGTCCTCCCGGTGGCCGAGGAGGCGGTCGCGTGGGGCGCCGACCTCCTGATCACCCACCACCCGCTGTTCCTCAAGCCCGTCCACGGCTTCGCCGCCACGACCCCCAAGGGTCGCACCCTCGCCGCGCTGGCCCGATCCGGGTGCGCGTTGCTGGCGGCCCACACGAACGCCGACCATGCGGTGGCAGGGGTCTCCGAGGCGCTGGCCACCACGCTCGGCCTGGTCGACCAGGCGCCGCTCGTCGGCCCCGTCGGCAGCGCCGGCGGTGGCACCGGGCGAGTCGGGACCGTCGGCCGCACCACGCTGCGCGACTTCGCCGTGGGCGTGGCCGCGGCGCTGCCCGCGACGGCGACCGGCGTACGGGTGGCGGGCGACCCCGATCGGCCGGTGCGTCGGGTGGCGGTCCTCGGCGGCGCCGGTGACTTCCTGCTCGACCTCGTCGCCCGGAGCGACGCTGACGTCTACCTCACCAGCGACCTGCGCCACCATCCCGCCAGCGAGTTCCTCGAGAAGGGCGGGCCGGCGCTCGTGGAGGTGTCCCACTGGGCCGCGGAGTGGACCTGGCTTCCCGTAGCCGCGGCGCGGCTCGCCGCGGCGTACGCCGCGTCCGGTACGGACGCTACGGTGGAGACCCGCGTCAGCACGCTGGTCACCGACCCCTGGCAGTTCCGCGCCTAAGGAGCCCCCGCTGAAAGCCGACCCCACCGCCCAGCTACGGCTGCTCGACGTCCAGGACCTGGACCTGCGCGCCGACCAGTTGCGTCACCAGCGCGACCACCTGCCCGAGCTGGCCGAGATCGCCGAGCTCCAGCGCACCCGCGCCGCGCTGGCCACGGAGCTGCACGAGGCCACGCTCACGCTGGAGGAGCTCACCTCCGAGCAGCTGAAGATCGACGCCGACGTGGAGAGCGTCAAGGCGCGCCGCCAGCGGGATCGCGACCGGATGGACCAGGGCTCATCGCCAACCCCAAGGACCTGGAGCGGATGACCCACGAGCTGGAGTCCCTGGAGCGCCGGATCGCGACGCTCGAGGACGACGAGCTCGAGGTGATGGAGCGGGTCGAGGAGTCCCAGCGCAGCGTCGACTCGCTCACCGCGCAGGTCGCGGCCGCCGACGAGCGGCTGGGGCGCTGGCCGCCGCGAGGACGCGGCGTTCGGCACGATCGACGACCAGCTGCGCGGCGTCGCGATCGAGCGTGCTCCGGTGGTGGCCGAGGTGCCGGCGGACCTGCTGGCGCTCTATGACCGGCTGCGTGAGCAGAAGGCCGGCGTGGGCGCGGCCGCGATCCGCGCGCGGGAGTGCGGCGGCTGCCGGCTGACGCTCGATCCCGCCGAGCTGGCCGATATCCGGTCGGCTGCGCCCGACGAGGTGCTGCGCTGCGAGGAGTGCCAGCGGATCCTGATCCGCACCCCCGAGAGCGGCCTGTGATCCGCAGCGTCCTGATCGAGGCGGACGGGGGCTCGCGCGGCAACCCCGGCCCCGCGGCATACGGCGCGGTACTCCTCGACGCGGCGACCGGCGAGGTGCTCGCCGAGGACGCCCGCACGCTCGGGGTGGCGACCAACAACGTCGCCGAGTACTCCGGCCTGATCGCCGGCCTGGAGCTGGCCGCGGAGCTCGCGCCCGATGCGGACGTCGAGGTGCGGATGGACTCCAAGCTCGTGGTCGAGCAGATGTCGGGGCGGTGGAAGATCAAGCACCCCGACCTGCGCCCGCTGGCGATGCGCGCCCACGAGCTCGCGCCGTTCGGGACGACCTACACCTGGATCCCGCGGGAGCAGAACAAGCACGCCGACCGGCTTGCCAACGAGGCGCTCGACGGCAAGCGCGACGGAGTCAGCTACGCGACCAGCGAGCCACCGGGGAGCCCGACGACTCCGTCCCGATCGGGCCACCGGCTGGCGGTGGGGCCGCCACGACCCTGAGGGTGCCGGCGCCGACCCCGCCTCTGACCCGGGAGAAGGCGGGCTACCGGGGCTGGGCCCACCCCGGGGGCACGCCGACCACCCTGGTGCTGCTGCGCCACGGGGTGACCGACCACACGACTCAGAAGCGCTTCTCCGGCGGCCTGGGGTCGGGCAACCCCGGCCTGTCGGAGGAGGGCCGCGCGCAGATCCTGGCCGCCGGGGACTGGCTGGCTCCGCTCGCCGATCAGCTCACTGCGCTGGTGACCTCACCGGTACGCCGCACCCGGGAGTCCGCCGTTCTGCTGGGCGAGCGGCTCGGGCTCCCGGTCGTCGAGGATCCCGGCTTCGCCGAGATGGAGTTCGGGGACTGGGACGGCCTCACCTTCGCCGAGATCGCGGAGCGCTACCCCACCGACCTGGAGGCCTGGCTGGGCTCGGTGGACACGCCGTCGGGCGGGGGGTCCGGGGAGTCCTTCCGCCAAGTCGAGGGGCGGGTCCTCGCGGCCCTGGACCGGGTCCTTGCCGACCACGCCGGCGGCACCGTGCTGGTGGTCAGCCACGTGACGCCGATCAAGACGCTGGTCTCGCACGCGCTCCAGGCGCCGTTGACGGCGGTGTTCCGCATGGAGCTGGCGCCAGCCTCGGTGAGCGTCGTGGCGTGGTTCCCCGCGGCCGCCGAGGGTGGCCAGGGACAGGGCGACGCGCCGACGGCGAGTCTGCGGCTCTACAACGCCCGGCCCACCGACGAGGCCCTCTGGCCCAGCCTTCGCTGAAGCCCGGCCGACGCGCGAGAGAGGGGACCGCGTGCACGACGACGCCAGCCCGACCACACGGGCGCTGCTCGCGCTCGCCGCGATCCAGGGCCGCCCCGGGATCACTGCCGCCCAGCTCGCCGAGCGGCTCGGGGTGAGCGACCGCGCCGCCCGGCGCTACGTGGCGATCCTGCGGGAGGCCGACCTCCCGATCGAGTCCACCCGGGGCCCGTACGGCGGGTACCGCGTCGGCCGCGGCCTGCACCTGCCGCCGCTGCTCTTCTCGGCCACCGAGGCGCTCGGACTGGTGATGGCCGTCCTGGACGGCCATCACGATGCCGGCGACTCCACCGGTCCGGTCGGCAGCGCGCTCGCCAAGATCATCGCCGCCCTGCCCAGCTCGATCGCCGAGCCCGCCGAGACGATGCGGCGCGGCGCCGCGGCCGCCCCTGACCGGTCGGCGGCGCGTCCCGACCCGGAGACCACCGCGAGCCTGGTCCGGGCATGCGCGCAGCGTCGCCGGGTGCGGGTCGGCTACCGGTCGGAGGCCGGTTCGGAGTGGGAGCGCGAGGTCGATCCGTGGGCTGTGGTGGTCCGGCACGGCCGTTGGTACCTCCTGTGCCGCATCCACCCCGAGGGCGCTCGGCGGGCCTACCGCGTCGACCGCGTGGCCTCGGTCGAGGTCCTGGACGCGGAGGTGGTGCCCCCGGCCGACCTCGACCCGGTCGCGGTGCTGGAGGAGCACCTGGCGCAGGGCTGGCGGTTCCCTGTCGAGCTGCTCGTGACGACCACGGGCCCGAGCCCCGCGCCTCGGCTCCCGGCCATGTTGGGTCGGGTCGAGCAGGTGGACGAGACGACCTGGCGGGTGGTGGGCAGCACCAGCAACCCGTCGTCGTACGCCGTGCTGGTGGCGTCGGTACCGTTGCCGGTGCGGGTCGCCCTCGGCGAGGAGGTGCGTACCGCGGTGCAGGAGCTGGCCAAGCGACTGGGCGCCGCGGCCGGGCCGCAGTCCTGAGCGGCGGGTTGACCCGCGGGCTGACCGGTGGGTGGGCCGGTGGGTCGGCCGACCGGCGGGTCAGCCGACCTCGGTCACGACGACGTCCACGCGCGTCCCGTGCCGCTCGCTCGCGCCCAGCTCGACGTTCCAGCCCAGGCCACTCAGGGCGTCGGCGAGCTCCCCGGGGGTCCGAGGTGCCTCGCCGTCCTCGAGAAGTGCGCGCACCAGCCGCCCCTTGGTGGCCTTGTTGAAGTGGCTGACGACGGTGCGACGACCGCTGGTCTCGTGCAGGACCCGCACCGTCGCGACCCGCGGGGCGAGCTCCGCGGGCGGCCGCCAGAACGCTGCGTACGCCGTGGACCGCAGGTCGAGCAGCAGCCCGCTGCCCAGGACGTCGGTCACGGCGGGGCCGAGCTGTTCGCGCCAGACGGCGGCCACGGCGCCGACGCCGGGCAGGCTGGCGTCCCCGGACAGCCGGTACGCCGGGATGCGGTCGGCGGGGCGCACCAGGCCGAAGAGCGCCGAGGTCACGGCGACCCGTGCGGCGGCGCGCCGGCGCGCCGAGGCGGAGAGCGAGGCGAGCCCGAGCGCGTCGTACAGGACGCCCGAGTAGACCCGGTCCGCGCGCGCGGTCGGCGCCGCGCGGAGCCCGGCGTTGCGGGCGACCAGCTCGGCCTGGGTCGGGCCGAGCGCGAGCACCTCGGCGGCGTGGTCGGGCCGGTCGTCGCAGAGCCGCACCAGGGCGTCGAGCAGCCGCTCACGCCCGGGTGTGAGCGAGGAAGGCGAGCGAGCCCAGGTCCAGCGGCTTGCCTCGCGACGGCGCGGTCTTGCCCTCGCTCGGCGGCAGCAGGATCAGCACGGCGACCCAGCGTAGGCCCCGGCCTGGACGGGTCGCCGGGTGGGGTCCATGGCGCCGGCTCGGCTCGCGCGGTGGGTTGGCGCGGTGGGTTGGCACGGTGGGCGAGCGCGGCCGGTTAGGGTGCTGGCCATGCCGAGCAGCCGCGTGGTCCGTCTGCGCCGGGTCGCGGACGGCGTCCAGGTGCAGCGGCTTCGGCGAGGGATCGCCCAGGTGCAGGCCGAGCTGGGCGTCACTCCGGAGTTTCCCGCGGAGGTGGAGCACGCGGCGGCGCAGGCCGCAGGGGCGCCCCGGCTGCCCGCGCTGGACCGCACCGACATCCCGCTGGTGACCATCGACCCGGCGTCGTCGATGGACCTGGACCAGGCGGTCCACATCGCCCGAGACGGGGACGGCTACCTGGTGTCCTACGCCATCGCCGACGTGGCGGCGTTCGTTGCTCCCGGCGACCCGGTCGACCAGGAGGCGCACCGCCGCGGGCAGACCCTCTACGGCGCCGACTCCAAGATCCCGCTGCATCCGAAGGTCCTTTCCGAGGACGCCGCCTCGCTGCTTCCCGACCAGGTCCGGCCGGCCCTGCTGTGGACCCTGCGTGTCGATGCCACGGGCGAGGGTAGGGATGTCGACGTACGCCGGGCGCTGGTGCGCTCGCGCGCCAAGCTCTCCTACCAGGAGGTCCAGCGCGCTGTCGACGAGGGCAGCGCCGACGAGTCCCTGCACCTGCTCGCCGAGGTCGGGACCAAGCGCCTCGCGCGTGAGGCCGCCCGCGGTGGGGTCTCCCTGCCACTGCCGGAGCAGGAGATCGACATCGAGGGCGACCACTGGCGGCTGGAGTTCCGTTCCCTGCTGCCCGTCGAGCAGTGGAACGCCCAGATCTCGCTGCTGTGCGGCTTCGGGGCCGCCACGTTGAGGGTCTATGCCCGGGTCGGCATCCTGCGCACCCTCCCGCCTCCGGACCCGCGCGACGTCCAGCGGCTGCACCGCACCGCGCGGGCGCTGCACCTCGACTGGCCGGCTGAGGAGCTCTACCCGGACGTCATCCGGCGACTCGACCCGGCCGTGCCGGCCCATGCCGCGATGATCACCGCCTGCACCCGGCTGCTGCGGGGGAGCGGCTACGTCGCCTTCGACGGCGAGGTGCCCGAGCAGCCCGAGCACGCGGCCCTCACCTCGGAGTACTCCCACGTGACCGCGCCGCTGCGCCGACTCGTCGACCGGTTCGCCGGCGAGGTGTGCGTGGCACTGTGCGCGGGGAGGAGGTGCCGGCGTGGGTCCGCGCCGCGATGCCCGACCTGCCGCGTGAGATGGCCGACTCGGGCCGGCTGGCCAGCCGCTACGAGAACGCCATCGTGAACCTGGTCGAGACCGGCGTTCTCCAAGACCACCTGGGCCAGGAGTTCGAGGGCGTCGTCGTCGAGGTCGACCACGACGACGACCGTCGCGGCATGGTGACGGTGGAGGAGCCGGCTGTCGAGGCGGAGGTGCGCAGCGACCACCCGCTGCCGCTCGGCTCCGACGTGCGCCTGCGTCTGGAGAAGGCCGACCTCGCGACCCGGGATGTGGAGTTCCGGCTGGTGTAGCTCGCCGGCCCGCGATCCCGCGGTTTGGCCCCGAACGGCGCTGCCCGGCCCATGTGTGCGGACTTGGACCAATCCGCGGGCAGCTACCCACGAGCCCAGCGGATGAGATGCGGAAGGGCTGGCTCATAGGCCGGGTTCTGTTCCCCGGGCCGCCTTGCGACGACCCGGCTGGCGACCATCCATCTGGGGTGACCGTTGCCGGCCACCTCGTGCGGTCTACCCGCGCACTCGGGCGGGCCGCCCTCGAGCGTGCGCGCGCCGTACGCCGTGGCGCACGGCTTCTTGACCTTGCTCCCGGTGGGGTTTGCCAAGCCGCGCCGGTCGCCCGGCGCGCTGGTGGTCTCTTACACCGCCGTTTCACCCTCACCACCCGGCGGACCGGGTGGCGGTCTGTTCTCTGTGGCACTGTCCCGCAGGTTGCCCCGGGTGGGGGGTTACCCACCACCGCGCCCTGTGGAGCCCGGACCTTCCTCGACGAGCCCGTAGGTACGCCGCGGCCGCCCGGCCAGCCCTTCCGCTCTCCCAGGATAGCCCGGGAGACCGGGTCGGACGGGCTCAGGGCAGAGTGAGGACCTCCGCACCGCCGGGGGTGACAACGAGCGTGTGCTCGAACTGCGCCGAGCGGCGGCGATCCCGCGTCACGACCGTCCAGCCGTCCTCCCACATGTCCCACTCGTGGGTGCCGAGTGTGAGCATCGGCTCGATCGTGAACGTCATCCCGACCAGGATCTCGTCGTCGTAGGCGGGGTCGTCGTAGTGCGGCACGACCAGCCCGGTGTGGAAGGCGGTCCCGATCCCGTGCCCGGTGAACTCGCGCACCACGCCGTACCCGAACCGGCGGGCGTAGGACTCGATCACCCGGCCGATCACGTTGAGGCGCCGCCCGGGTCGCACCGCCCTGATGCCGCGCTCGAGCGCCTCGCGGGTGCGCTCGACCAGCAGCCGGGACTCCTCATCGACGTCGCCGGCCAGGAACGTCGCGTTGGTGTCGCCGTGCACCCCGTCGACGAAGGCGGTGATGTCGATGTTGACCAGGTCGCCGTCCTGGATGAGCCGAGCGTCGGGGATGCCGTGACAGACCACCTCGTTGACCGAGGAGCACAGCGACTTGGGGAAGCCACGATAGCCCAGGGTCGACGGGTACGCGCCGTGGTCGCAGAGGAACTCGTGCCCGATCCGGTCCAGCTCGTCGGTGCTCACCGCGGGCGCGACGTGCGACCCGACCAGGTCGCGCGCCTGGGCGGCCAGCCGCCCTGCCGCGCGCATCCGCTCGATGGTCTCGGCGTCCTGCACGTCGGGTCCGGTGTACGGCGCCGGAGCGGGCCGGTCGACGTACTCCGGGCGGGCGATGTGGGCGGGCACCGGGCGCCGAGGCGAGATCGCTGCGGGGACTAGGGCGCTCATCGGCGCGAGTGTAGTTTCTGCGGACATGAGCGATCAGCCCGAGTTCTGGTTCTGCCTCACCCACCACGCGGTCGAGGGGGAGGAGGGCTGCCGCAACGCCGACCGGTTGGGTCCCTACCCGACCGCGGAGGCCGCCTCGCGAGCCCTCGAGCGCGTGCAGGAGCGCAACGAGGAGTGGGACAGCGACCCCAACTGGAACGACGACGTGGTCCTGCTGGCGGTGGGCGGGGTTCACTGGTTCATCATGATCAGTGGTCGAAGCGTCACTTCTCATGGCATACCCGACGTGAGAAGTGCCACGTCACCCACTTCTCATGATGAAGCTGAGGCCAACCGCCCCCTCAGAACGTGTGCTCGGGCCCTGGGAACGTCCCGGCGCGCACGTCGTCCGCGTAGGCTCGCGCCGCCTCGAGCAAGACGCTGTGCACGTCGGCGTACTGCTTGACGAAGCGGGCCATCCGGCCGGTGCGCAGGCCGAAGGCGTCTTGCCAGACCAGCACCTGGCCGTCGCAGCGGTTGCCGGCCCCGATGCCGATCGTGGGGATGGCGAGCTCGGCGGTGATCTCCCCCGCGACCTCACCCGGGACCATCTCCATCACGACGGCGAACGCCCCGGCGTCCTGCACCGCCAGCGCGTCCGCGCGCACCCGGTCGGCCGACTCGCCGCGTCCCTGGACCCGATAGCCGCCCAGGGCATGCTCGCTCTGCGGCGTGAACCCGATGTGGGCCATGACGGGGATGCCGCCCTGCACGCACTTCTCGATGACCGGGGCCATCTCCCCGCCACCCTCGAGCTTCACGCAGTGCGCACCCGCCTCCTTCATGAAGCGGACGGCCGTGAGGTAGCCCTGCTCGGGTGAGGCCTGGTAGGAGCCGAAGGGCAGGTCGCCGACCACCATCGCGCGGGAGACCGACCGGGCGACCGCGCGGGTCAGCGGGAGCAGCTCGTCGACGGTGACGGGCAGTGACGTCTGGTTGCCGTAGACGTTGTTGGACGCGGAGTCGCCGACGAGCAGCAGCTCGATGCCGGCCTCGTCGAAGGTCGCCGCCGTGTACATGTCGTACGCCGTGAGCATGGTGATCCGCTCCCCGCGCTCCTTCATCTCGCGCAGGTGGTGGGTGCGGATCCGGCTGACCGGAGCCGGTGCTGAGGCGACGTGGGGTCCGGAGCCGTACGGCGCGGGCTGCTCGCTCATGGGCGCTCCCTGTGTCGGTCGTCTCGAGGCTCCCTGATGGAGTCCCCGGACTCACGGGCCAGGCTAGATCCCCAACGCCCGCCGCGCGTGTGTCCTCGGTCACGCCGGACCTGCCGGCTGCGGCATCCAGGATCCGGTGTCGGGGCCTTCCACGATCTGCGATGATGGCCCGATGGACGACCCTCAGGGGTCCGCCGAAAGCGCCCCCCCAGCGATCTCGCCCACCGCCGAGGCCGCCGTCCCCGAGACGAGCGTGTCCGGTGCGCTGCAGCGCGCCCAGCAGGTGGCCGATGAGCTGATCGCGCACGCCCAGCAGGAGGCCGTCGAGGCCACAGCGGCCGCGCGGCAGGCCGAGGCCGACGCGGTACGCCTGCGTGAGGAGGCCGAGGCCCTGCGACAGGAGGCGGCCCGGCTCAAGCAGCAGGCCGAGACCCGTCTGGCGCGGGCCTCCGAGCAGGGCCAGGAGCTGATCCGCGACGCCGGTCACCAGGCCACGGTCCTCATGCAGGTCGCCGGCCGCGACCGGGACCAGATGCTCGCCGAGGCCCGGGCGGCGGCGGCAGCCGACCGCAACGCCGGCGCCGACGATCTGGCGAAGAGCCGCAGGGAGATGGAGAAGCTGGTCGCGGAGTCGCAGGCCCGGGCCGCCCAGATCGCCGAGGACGCCGACCACGAGCACGCGCGTCGTACCGCCGAGCTGGCCGAGCTGGACCGGGTCGGCCGGTTGGAGGCGGAGCGGGCCGTCCAGGTCCTCCACGCGGAGGCGCAGAACGACGTCAACAGGGTCCGTTCCGAGGCGGACGACCGCGCCCGAGAGATCGTGGCGGCGGCGCAGGCCGAGGCCACGGCGATGCGCACCGCCGCCGAGGAGCACCACGCGATGCTCCTGCGCCGGGCGCAGGAGCGGGTCGACGAGGCGCGCGCCGAGGCCGACCGGCATCTCGCCTCGGCGGCCGAGCACACCGCCTGGGCCGACGACACCGTCCGCTCGCTGCTCAGCGCGGCGCAGCAGGAGGCCGAGCTCGGTCGCAGCCGGGCGCACCGGGAGACTACGACCGCCCTCGCCGCCCGGAGGCGGCAGCTGCAAGACGTCGTGGCCCGGTCCGCCGAGCGGCTGCGGCAGCGGATCGCCGAGGCCGAGCGGCAGGCGCTCGAGGTCGAGGAGCGTGGTCGCAAGACCGCCGCCGAGGCCGAGGCGGACGCCGAGCGAGTCAGGGAGCAAGCCCGCGCGGACTCGGATCGGGCCCGCGCCGAGGCAGCGGAGCAGGCCACCGAGATGGAGGAGCGCGCCCAGCTGCGGCTGGACAAGATCGAGTCGGGCGCCAAGACCCTGCAAGAGCAGATCGCCGCCGAGGTGATGCGCTCCCAGCACGAGGCCCAGGAGGTGCTCGCCCGCGCCCGCCAGGAGGCCGACGAGCTCCACGCGCTGGCGGCCCGGGAGCGCGAGGTGGCCGCCCGCGAGGCGCTCGAGCTGCTCGACGAGGCCAAGGCCGAGGTCGAGACACTGGAACGGCGCCGCGACGCGATCGTCGCCGAGCTCGGCGGGCTGTCCGGCGTCATCCAGGCCCTCGCCGTCCCCGACCCCACGTCGCTCCAGACCCGTACCGAGGGTGTCGCCTCCGCGGCGCTACTCTCGTCGACAGACCTCGACGACCTCACCGACCTCACCGCCCAACACCCACACCCAACCCCAGAGGACTGACCCAGATGACCATGCACAGCTCCCAGCCCGGCTTCCGACTCGTCCGACGGGGGTACGAGCCGACCGAGGTCGACCAGCACGTCGCGGAGCTCGCCGCGGCCGCCGCGACGCACCAGCAGCAGGTGGCCGAGCTGGCCGCGCGCGTGCGCGAGCTCGAGGCCGCGCAGGCCTTCGCGGGGGAGCAGGTCGAGCCCGCCCCAGCCCCTACCTTCGCCGACTTCGGCGCACGGGTCGGCCAGATCCTGTCGCTCGCCGAGGAGGAGGCGGCCGAGATCCGGGCCTCCGCCAAGACCGACTTCGAGGCGCGGCTGCATGAGGCGGAGACGGCTGCGGAGAAGGTGCGCGTCCAGGCCGACGAGTACTCCCGCGACCGCCGTTCCAAGGTCGACGCGGAGTCCAAGACCATCGTCGGGAACGCCCACCGGCGCGCCGACGAGCTGATGGAGGAGGCCGACCGCGACTCCGCCGCCCGGCGCGCCGAGGCGGACGCCATCTACGAGTCGCAGCAGGCCAAGGCGGCCCAGGCCGCCGCCGACTTCGAGACCACCCTCGCCGATCGGCGGGAGAAGGCCGAGTCGGAGTTCCAGGCGCAGTTCGGGACGGCCCGGGCCCAGCTCGAGGAGGCACAGGCCCACCTGGAGCAGACGCGCGCGGAGTCCCAGCGGATCCGCGGCGAGGCCGATCTCAGCGCGCGCCGGGTCATGGAGGACGCACAGAAGGAGGCCGACCAGATCGTCTCCCAGGCTCGGGCGCACGCGGACCGGATCCGCGCAGAGTCCGACCGGGAGCTGGTGGCCGCGACCCAGCGACGCGACTCGATCAACGCCCAGCTGACCAACGTACGGCAGATGCTGGCCACGCTCACCAACGTCGCCCCTGCCGGCCTGGCCGGGCTGGACCTCGCCCCGGCCGAGCCACCCGTGGAGGCGGCTGGCCCGGTCGCCGACGAGCCCGCAGAGGAGGTCGCGGCTGAGGCCGAGGCCGTCCTCGAGACCGGCGACGAGACGGTGGACACCGACGTCGCTGAGGCCGACGGGGCCGCGGAGCAGCCTGCCGAGTAGCAGATCCTCGCCACCCGGGCCGGGCTAGACCGAGGATCGGAATTTCTCGAAAACGGTCACGCGGGCGCGTCGACGCTCCTAGGTTGGGGGTCCCCCCAACCGCTCGGGAGCCGTTGTGCCCTTCCTCACCCGTGTTCACCCTGCCCGCATTGCGGGAGCCGGCCTCGCCGTCGGCCTGGTCCTCACCGGCCTTGCGGGTCCGCCTGCTCCGGCTCGAGCCGACGGCGCCACTTCCGCCCCCCTCGCCGTCGGCACGTTCAACATCCGGGCGGGGGTGTCCACCGCGAGCTTCCGGTCCGCGGTGCAGGCCTTCGCCCCACGCGTGGACATCGGTGGCCTGCAGGAGGTGAACAGCCGCGACAAGGAGGCCGAGATCGCCGCGCTGGCCGGGATGTCGTACTACCGACCGCGCGACCGGGCCAACCAGTGCCCGGTGTTCTGGCGGACCGGCCGATTCACGCTCGTGTCGGGCACGAGCAAGCGGATCTCCCCGCGCTGGTTCATCGGGAGTGAGCCGCGCGGGCCCTGGATCGACGAGAAGCGCGCCACGGTCGTGCGGCTGGTCGACACCACGACCGGCGCCCAGGTGTCCGTGATCAACGTCCACCTCATCCCCGGTGCGATCAAGGCGGGCAGGCCCGTGCCCGAGCGGCCGAAGACCGCGCGGCTGTACAAGCGGGAGGTGCGTCGGCTGATGGACATCGTCGACGCGGAGGCGGCGTGGGGTCAGCCCTACGTGCTGGGCGACTACAACGTCGGGTACGTCGCGGACTTCAAGCAGCGCCGCAAGCGGCTGCCGTTCCGCTCGTTCCGGCGCCGGACGATGATCTCGAACTGGGCCGGCAACGTCCCCGACGGCAAGCTGGGCACGCACAACGACGCCCTCATCGACCAGGTGTACAGCCTCGGCCGGGCCGGCGCCTCGTCGGTGCAGTACGACATCACCGAGTCCGACCACTGGCCCGCGGTGGCCACCTACGACGTCCCGATCGGCTGACACCCGCCTAGACTCCGGGCGTGGACTTCTTCTGCGCGTACGCCCACGGCTTCGTGCGGGTGGCAGCCTGCACGGTCCCGGTGAGCATCGCCGACCCCGCCGCCAACGTGCGCAGCATCCTGGCCCAGGCGCAGGCCTGTCACGCCGACGGCGTGGCCCTCGCGGTGTTCCCCGAGCTCTCGGTGAGCGGCTACGCCCTCGACGACCTTCTGCTGCAGGACCCCCTTCTCGGGGCCGTGGAGGAGGCGCTGGAGGAGCTGGTGGCGGCGTCCGCCGGCCTGCTGCCGGTGCTCGTCGTCGGGGCGCCGCTGGTGCACGGCAACCGGGTGCTCAACGCCGCGGTCGTCGTCCACCGCGGCACGGTGCTCGGCGTCGCGCCCAAGTCCTACCTGCCGACCTACCGGGAGTTCTACGAGCGACGGCACTTCGCCCCGGGCGACGACCGCCGCGGGGAGTGGATCGACGTGGCCGGGCACGAGGTCCCGCTGGGGCCGGACCTGCTCTTCGAGGCCGCGGATCTGCCCGGCTTCCGGCTGCACGTCGAGGTCTGCGAGGACATGTGGGTGCCCGTGCCGCCCAGTGCCGAGGCGGCCCTGGCGGGGGCGACCGTGCTCGCCAACCTCTCGGCGAGCCCGGTCACCGTGGCCCGGGCCGAGGACCGGCGACTGATGGTGCGCTCGGCGAGCTCACGCTGCAGCGCGGCGTACCTCTACACCGCCGCGGGCGCGGGGGAGTCGACCACCGACCTGTCCTGGGACGGCCAGACGATGGTCTACGAGCTCGGCGACCTGCTGGCCGAGACCGAGCGCTTCCCCGACGGCGCCCGCCGCAGCATCGCCGACGTCGACCTGGACCGGATCCGGCAGGAGCGGCTCCGGCAGGGCACGTTCGACGACAACCGGCGCACGCTCGGCATCGGCGATGCAGCGCTGCGGGCCGCGAACGGGCGCGGCACCGCCCGGGCGTTCCGCACCGTCCCCTTCGAGCTGCAGCCGCCCGACGGCGACCTGGGCCTGCGGCGCCGAGTGGACAGGTTCCCGTTCGTCCCCGACGACCCCGAGCGGCTGGCGCTGGACTGCTACGAGGCCTACCACATCCAGGTCGCCGGGCTGGAGCAGCGGTTGCGGGCCATCGGGCAGCCGAAGGTCGTGATCGGGGTGAGCGGGGGGCTGGACTCCACGCACGCCCTCATCGTGGCCGCCAAGGCGATGGACCGGCTCGGCCGGCCGCGCAGCGACATCCACGCCTTCACCATGCCCGGGTTCGCGACGGGGGAGGCCACCAAGGACCGCGCCACCCGCCTGGCCACCTCCTTGGGGGTCACGTTCGCCGAGCTCGACATCACGCCGGCGGCCCGACAGATGCTGGCCGACCTGGACCACCCGTTCGCGACAGGCGAGCCGGCCTACGACGTGACCTTCGAGAACGTCCAGGCCGGGCTCCGCACCGACTATCTGTTCCGGCTGGCCAACCACCGGGGTGGGATCGTGCTCGGCACCGGGGATCTCTCCGAGCTCGCCCTGGGCTGGTGCACCTACGGCGTGGGCGACCAGATGTCGCACTACAACGTGAACGCCGGGGTGCCCAAGACCCTCATCCAGCACCTGATCCGCTGGGTCATCGACTCGGGTCAGTTCGCCGAGGAGACCGGTGCCGTCCTGGCCGAGATCGTCGAGCAGGAGATCACCCCGGAGCTGATCCCCGACCGGGAGGGCGAGAAGTCCCAGGCGACCGAGGATACGGTCGGCCCCTATGCCCTGCAGGACTTCACGCTCTTCCATGTGCTCCGGCGCGGCTACCGCCCCAGCAAGATCGCGTTCCTGGCCTGGCACGCCTGGCGCGATGCCGCGCGAGGAGACTGGCCGCCCGGGTTCCCCGACGCCCGGCGCACCGCCTATGACCTGCCGGAGATCCGGCGCTGGCTGGGGGTGTTCATCCGGCGCTTCTTCGCCAGCCAGTTCAAGAGGTCGGCGCTTCCCAACGGGCCCAAGGTGAGCCACGGCGGCACGATGAGCCCCGCGGCGACTGGCGGATGCCCTCGGACGCCTCCCCGGCCGCGTGGCTGGCCGAGCTCGAGCAGGTCCCCGAGGGCGACTGAGCCCGGCCCGGTCCGGGCGCCCTTGCTCGCGGCGGGACACGGGTCTTGACCCTGACACCATGTCAGCCGGTGAGGTGAGGGCGTCATGTTGACCATCGGAGAGTTCGCTCGCTACGCCGGGGTGTCGGTGCGCATGCTGCGCCACTACGACGCCCTGGGGCTGCTTGCTCCGCAAGCCGTGGACCCGTTCACCGGCTACCGACGCTACGCGCCGGAGCAGCTGGCCCGCGCGCACCAGCTCGTCACCTTCAAGGAGCTGGGCTTCACGCTGGAGCAGGTGGGGGAGCTGCTGGACGGCGCGGAGCCCGCGCAGGTCGGCGTGCTCCTGCGGCGCCGGCGCACGGAGCTGGCCGACCAGCTGGCGCGGGACGCCGGCCGGCTGGCGGAGGTCGAGCGACGACTCCGGCTCATCGAAGGAGAGTCCGCTATGGAGTTCCACCTCACCTCGCTGCCGGCCCTGCGGCTGGCCCAGCTCAGTGGCGAGGCCACCGACCAGGCCCAGATCGGCGACGTCATCGGGCCGCTGTTCGAGCGACTCGTGCAGGCCTACGGCGGTGAGCTGCCCGGCCCGAGCCTCGCGTGGTACGTCGGCGAGGGCGACCGCATCCGCCTGGCGGCGGCCGTCGAGGAGCGCGGGGCCGTCCCGGAGGGCGTCGAGGAGGCGTCGCTGGCCGCGGTCCCCCGTGCGGTCGTCACGACCTACCGCGGTCCGATCGCCGGCATCGGCGAGGCGTGGCAGCTGGTGGGCGCCCCCCGTGCCGCGCCCGGCCACGAGCCGGCCGGCGTGTGCCGCGAGGTCTACCACGAGATCCACCTCGACGGCTCCGGTGACGAGGTCGTCGAGCTGCAGCAGCCCGTGGCCTGACCGGCTCGGCCGCGGCGCCGACACGGGTCGGGTCGTCACCCGCCGGAAACATCGATGGGCCATAGTGTGGCCATGGGCAAGCAGGAAGACTTCGTGCTGCGCGCGCTCGAGGAGCGTGACGTCCGGTTCGTGCGGCTGTGGTTCACCGACGTGCTGGGCTTCCTCAAGTCGGTGGCCGTCGCTCCGGCAGAGCTCGAGGGCGCCTTCGAGGAGGGCATCGGCTTCGACGGCTCGGCGATCGAGGGCTTCGCCCGGGTCTACGAGGCGGACATGCTTGCCCGCCCCGATCCGGCGACCTTCCAGATCCGGCCGTGGCGGGGCGAGGGCCCCGCCACGGCGCGGATGTTCTGCGACATCGTGATGCCCGACGGCAGCCCGTCGTATGCCGACCCGCGGCACGTGCTGAAGCGGACCTTGAGCAAGGCGGCCGACCTGGGGTTCACCTTCTACACCCACCCGGAGATCGAGTTCTACCTGTTCAAGGACGAGTTCCAGCCCGGTGTCGAGCCGCGGCCCGTGGACCGCAGCGGCTTCTTCGACCACACCGCCCAGTCCCGGGGGGCCGACTTCCGTCGCGAGGCGATCACCATGCTCGAGGCGATGGGCATCTCCGTGGAGTTCAGCCACCACGAGGGCGGGCCCGGCCAGCAGGAGATCGACCTGCGGTACGCCGACGCGCTCACCACCGCCGACAACGTGATGACCTTCCGCACCGTCGTCCGCGAGGTCGCGCTGGCGCAGGGCATGTGGGCGTCGTTCATGCCCAAGCCGTTCACCGAGCACCCCGGCTCGGGGATGCACACCCACGTGTCGCTGTTCGAGGGAGACCGCAACGCCTTCTTCGAGGCCGGCGCGGAGTACCAGCTCTCCAAGACCGGGCGGGCCTTCATCGCCGGCCTGCTGCACCACGCGAGCGAGATCCTCTGCGTCACCAACCAGTGGGTGAACAGCTTCAAGCGGCTGATGGGCGGGGGCGAGGCGCCGTCGGGCATCTGCTGGGGGCACAACAACCGCTCCGCGCTCGTCCGGGTCCCGATGTACAAGCCGGACAAGGGCAACTCCACCCGGGTGGAGATCCGCACCATCGACGCCGCCTGCAACCCCTACCTGGCCTTCGCCGCGGTCCTGGCTGCGGGCATGAAGGGCATCGCCGAGGACTACGAGCTGCCGCCGGAGGCCGAGGACGACGTCTGGTCGCTCACGGAGCGGGAGCGCAAGGCGCTCGGGATCGAGCCGCTGCCGCGCAACCTGTACGACGCCATCCACATCGCCGAGGGCTCGGAGCTGCTGGCCGAGACGCTGGGCGAGCACGTCTTCGAGTACTTCCTGCGCAACAAGCGGGCGGAGTGGCAGGAGTACCGCACCCAGGTGTCGCCGTACGAGCGGGACCGGATGCTGCCGGTGCTGTGACCCTCGTCGCGTCGGGCGAGGCGGAGCGCGGCATCCTAGGATGCGGGGGATGAGCGCTCCCACCGGTCGGTTGGTCATCAGCGAGGCGCGAGAGCGCGTGCTGCGAGCGGCGCTGCGCGTCGCGTTGGGCGTGGTTCTGCTTCTGGTGCTCGGCTGCGGCCTGGCCATCGCGGACCTGGTGCGGCACCGGGCGACCAACCCGAGTGGCACGTCCTACCTGGCGGCGCTGCTCGGCATCTCGGCTCTCGTGCTGTTGTTCACGGCGCGGGCCGCACTCCGGCTGCTGCCGGCTCGCGACGAGGTCGCCCGGAGGTGGGCGCTGTCGAGCGGTGCGCTCACCCTGCTGGCCGCCCTGCCGCTGCTGACCGGCTTCCTGGGCGTCGTCGTGGTCGCGGTCGGGCTGTTCCTGCTCACGGCTGCGTGGCCGCGGGACCGGCTCTAGGGCGGAATCGGCCCGAGCCTTCCTCGCGCGGGGCACTAGGTTGGCCCTGTGACCGACCGCCCGCGCATCCTCGTCATCGAGCACGAGGCCGACGACCCGCCGGCCCTGGTGGGCCTGTGGCTGGAGGATGCCGGCTGCCGGGTGCACGTGGTGCAGCCCTGGGCGGGCGACGAGCTGCCGCGCGACCTGGCCGGCCACGACGGCCTGCTGGTGATGGGGGGCTGGATGAGCGCCCACCACGACCAGGAGGTGCACTGGCTGACGGGGGCGAAGGACCTCGTCCGGCTGGCCGCGCGCGAGGCCGTGCCCACCCTCGGCATCTGCCTCGGCCACCAGGTCGCGGCGGTCGCGCTGGGCGGGCAGGTCGAGAAGAACCCGCTCGGCAAGCAGCTGGGGCTGCACGACGTGGGGTGGCTGCCCGCCGCGGCCGAGGACGCGCTCATGTCGCGGCTGGCCACCCCGCGGCGGGGTATCCACTGGAACAGCGACGTCGTGACCGTGCTGCCTGCGGGGGCGGTGGCGCTGGCCAAGGCGCCACGGGGGGAGATCCAGGCGGCCCGGTTCACCTCCACCGTGTGGGGAGTCCAGTGGCACCCGGAGATCGACGAGCCGCTGTTTCGACGCTGGGCGGAGGAGGAGCCAGGCTGGTTCGACGAGGTCGGCCTGGACGCCGCGGGGGAGCTGGCCCGCATCGACCACGCGCGAGCCGAGCTCGAGCTGGCCTGGCGGCCGCTCGCGGACGCGTTCGCGGAGCTCTGCGCGCGAGGATGAGCCGAGAGCCGGAGCTGACCGGACGCCGCGGACTGTTGCGCCTCGGCTTCCAAGACGTCGACCGCGCCCAGGTCGACGTCGGTGCGCTGGCGCAGGCCGCCGGGCCGTTGCTTGCCATGTTGGGCAGGACGGCCGACCCCGACCACGCCCTCGCCGGTCTCCGGCGCGTGGCTGACGCGGCCGCCGACCGCGAGGAGCTGCTCCACACCCTGTCGACCGACGAGGGCACCGCGATGCGGCTGCTGCTCGTCCTCGGCGGTAGCCAGGCGCTGGCCGACCACCTGGCCCGCCACCCCGACCAGTGGCGGGGAGCTGACCGACCCCCACCTGGGCTCGACCCGCCCCGCGGCGTACGCCGTCCGCGCCGCCCTGCTGCACGCGGTCGGCGCCGACCCCGAGGCCGCGGCGCCGACGGCGGGCATGGGCGGTGCCGCTGCGCGCGACGCGCTGCGCGTGGAGTACCGCCGGCACCTGCTCCGCCTCGCCGCCCGCGACCTGGCTCACCATCTGGGCGTGGACGACGCCGCGGCCGAGCTGTCCGACCTGGCCGCGGCCACTTTGGACGCGGCGCTCGCGGTCGCCCGGTACGAGGTCGGCGAGAGTGCCGCCAGCGCCCGGCTGGCCGTGATCGCGATGGGCAAGTGCGGCGCTCACGAGCTGAACTACGTGTCCGACGTGGATGTCATCTTCGTGGCCGAGCCCGCGGTCGGCGCCGACGAGACCCCGGCGCTGCGGGCGGCCACCCAGCTGGCGTCCCATCTCATGCAGGTCTGCTCCGACCACACCGCGGAGGGCACCCTGTGGCCGGTAGACGCGGCGCTGCGCCCCGAGGGCAAGGCCGGGCCGCTGGTGCGCACCCTGGCCTCGCACCGCGGCTACTACGAGCGCTGGGCCAAGACCTGGGAGTTCCAGGCCCTGCTCAAGGCCCGCGCCGTGGCCGGCGACCTGGAGCTCGGCCGCGCCTTCACCGATCTGGTGGCGCCGATGGTCTGGGGGTGGCCGGGCGCGACGGCTTCGTGGACGACGTCCAGGCCATGCGTCGCCGGGTCCTCGACCACATCCCCGCGCACCAGGCCGAGCGCCAGCTCAAGCTGGGCTCAGGCGGCCTGCGCGACGTCGAGTTCGCCGTCCAGCTGCTGCAGCTGGTGCACGGTCGGGCCGACGCGTCGGTGCGGGTGCCTACGACGTTGAGCGCGCTGGCCGAGCTCACCCGCGGCGGGTACGTCGGCCGCGAGGACGGCCAGGCCATGCACCAGGCCTACGCGTTCCTGCGCACCCTGGAGCACCGACTCCAGCTGTACCAGCTGCGGCGCACGCACGTCGTGCCTGGGGACGAGGCCGCTCTGCGGCGGCTGGGCCGCTCGATGGGCTACCTGAAGGACCCGGTCGAGAGCCTGGACCGGGCGTGGAGCAGCCACCGCATCGAGGTGCGCCGGCTGCACGAGAAGCTGTTCTACCGGCCGCTGCTGGGTGCCGTGGCGCGCATCCCGGGCGAGGGCGCGCGGCTCTCGCCGGAGGCGGCGGGAGCGCGGCTCGCCGCGCTGGGCTACCAGGACCCCCAAGCCGCTCTGCGTCACCTCGAGGCCCTCACCAGCGGGGTCTCGCGCACGGCGGCCATCCAGCGCACCCTGCTGCCGGTGCTCCTGGAGTGGTTCGCCGACGCGCCCGACCCGGACGCCGGGCTGCTCGGCTTCCGGCGGATCAGCGAGTCGCTCGGCCGCACCCACTGGTACCTCAAGACGCTCCGCGACGAGGGCGAGGTGGCCTCGCGGCTGGCGCGGGTGCTGGCCACGTCTCGCTATGCGACCGACCTGCTCCAGCGCGAGCCGGAGGGCGTCCGACTGCTGGGCGACGACCTCACGCCGCTCTCCGCCGAGGCTCTGACCGCCGAGATGCTCGCAGCCGCCGGGCGACAGGAGGGCGCCGAGGAGGCCGCGCGGACGGTGCGGGGGATCCGTCGTCGGGAGCTGCTTCGCATCGCGGTCGGCGATCTGCACGGGCTGGTCGACGTGGCCGCCGTGGGGGCGGGGCTCTCCCGGCTCACCGATGCGACCTTGGAGGCGACCCTCGACATCGCCGGCCGGGCGGTCAGGGAGCAGCGGGGCCTGGCCGAGGCGCCCACGCGGATGGCCATCGTCGCGATGGGCCGCTACGGCGGCTTCGAGCTGTCCTACGGCAGCGACGCGGACGTGATGTTCGTCCACGACCCGGAGCCGGGCGCGGACGGGCCCGAGGCGTCGTCGTACGCCATGGCCGTCGCGAACGAGCTGCGCCGGCTGCTGGCCCTGCCGGCCACCGACCCGCCGCTGGTGGTCGACGCCGACCTGCGCCCCGAGGGCAAGCAGGGCCCGCTGGTGCGCACGCTCGACTCCTACGCCAGCTACTACGGCACGTGGTCGAAGACATGGGAGTTCCAGGCCCTGCTGCGGGCCGACGCCGTCGTCGGCGAGGAGGAGGTCCGCCGGCGGTTCACCGACCTCATCGACCCGCTGCGCTTCCCCGGCGCTGGGATCAGCGAGGCCGACGTCCGGGAGGTGCGGCGGATCAAGGCCCGGGTGGACAAGGAGCGGCTGCCGCGCGGCGCCGACCCGCACACCCACCTGAAGCTGGGTCGCGGCGGCCTGGCGGACATCGAGTGGACCGTCCAGCTGCTCCAGATGCGGTACGCCGGCACCCATCAGGCCCTGCGCAGCACCCGCACCCTGGACGCCCTCGCCGCCGCCCGCGACGCCGACCTGGTCTCGCCCGAGGACGCCGAGGTCCTCGACCTGGCGTGGCGCCGGGTCAGCCGGGTGCGCAACGCCATCACCCTCGTGCGCGGCAAGGCGGGGGACCAGCTGCCCCGGGACTCCCGGGAGAAGGCCGCCGTCGCCTCGGTGCTGGGCTACCCCGCGGGCGCGAGCGACGAGATGGTCAACGACTACCTGCGGGACACCCGCCGGGCCCGGGCGGTCGTCGAGCGGGTCTTCTGGGGCTGAGGAGGCGACACGGTCCTCGCCGGGCCGGCTCGATGCGGTCGCTCAGCCAGACCGGGCGGTTAGACCGGTGACCGCCGTGGGCTCGTCGCGCGTCTATCATCGGCCTTTGCGTCGTCGGCTCGGAGGGGGCAAGCACATGGCCGCAGTCTGGGACACGCCCGGTGTCATGGTGGCTCGCGGGGTGGTCGGCGTGGGTTTGCTTGCCGTCGTCCTCGCCGCGGCGCCGGCCGGTGCGGCGGGCGAGGACCTGGTGCGCCTGGACTTCGAGGAGGCCTCGGCGGGAGAGCCGATCGTCGAGGTCGCCAACACCGCCGGGACGGCCACCACCCAGGAGGTCCTCACAGCCGGCGGCGGGTCGCTGAGCGCGGGCCAGGTGAAGCTGTTGGACGCGATCGCGGCCCGGTTCCCCGCGTACGACGGAGCCGCGCACGGCGCCCGGGCGGTGATCGCGGTGACCAACACCGGGAGCGCCGACGTCCTGGAGCCGGGCGCGGCCGCGTTCCGCGTCGGCGCCACCGTGCGGCTGCGCACGAAGTCCGAAGGCACGGCCTACGACAACGGCAACAACGTCATCCAGCGCGGGCGTGGTGGTGACCCGACCCAGATCAAGCTCCAGGTCGACCACCGTCGGCCGATGTGCCGGGTGGCGGGCGCGGACGGCGCCCTGAGCGTCACCTCGTCGGTGCGGATGGCCACCCGGGTGTGGTACCGCCTGCGCTGCGACCGGGTGGTGCTCGAGGACGGCGACCGGCTCCGGCTGCGCGTGACCGAGGTGCGCCACGACGGGACGACCTCCACGCTGACCAGGTCTCGCGTGGGCCCGATCGGCGCGGTCACGTTCCCCCTGGCCACGGCGCTGTCCGTGGGGGCAAGCTGAACGCCGACCAGACGCTGGCGGCGTCGACCGACCAGTTCAACGGCGCCATCGACGAGGCGTTCCTGCGCCTTCGCTAGCAGTCCTCGGTGAAGTCGTAGTGCTTCATTCTCGCACAATGAAGCTATGATCTTCATATGGCAGAGGGTCAGCATGGCGCTTCAGCAACGCTGCTCGGTGACCTGGTCAGCTCCCGGAGCACCGACCGGGTGGCGGTGCACGGCCGGCTCGTCGACGTGCTCGCCGAGGTCTCCACGGCGGTGCCGACAGTCTCGCCGCTTCGCGTGACGGCGGGCGACGAGTTCCAGGGCCGGTTCGCGACGGTCGGCGCGGCGCTGCAGGCGTCGTTGCGGCTGCGGCTCGCGCTGCTCCCGGAGTACGACGCTCGGCACGGCGTGGGCTGGGGAGCGGTGGCGCTGCTCCAGGCGGACCCGCTCGTGGAGGACGGGCCCGGCTGGTGGGCGGCCCGGGCGGCGATCGACCAGGTGCGCGCCGGCGAGGGCCGGGCCGCCCTGCGCGAGGTGCGCACGGCGTACGTGCGTGCGGCCGGTGAGGCGACGGGTCCGGACGAGGCGGCCGTCGCGGCTGCCCTGCTCGGCCGAGACCAGCTGCTCGCGAGGCTGGACGAGCGCGCGCTGTCGGTGCTGGCTGGTCTGCTGGCCGGGCGCACCCAGCGGGAGCTGGCCGCAGACCTCGGCATCTCCGAGTCCGCGGTGTCGCAGCGGGTGCGCAAGGATGGCCTCGGCGTCCTGGTGGCGATCGACGACCGGATGGGGTGGGTGCGGTGAGCTGGCTCGGGCTGCTGCTGGTCGGAGTGTCCCTGACCGACCTGGTCTTCAGCGTGCGGCCGGCGCGCATCGTCCCGGAAGCGGTCGGTGCTACTGCCCTCGTCCTCGTGGGGCTGGCCTGCGGGCTGACCGACACCGTCGACGTGGTGGCCCTGCTGGCGATGGCGATCGTCGTGATGGGCTGGGGGCACACCGTCACGCGCGGCTTCGGCCGCGGGCCGGGGTGGCTGCCCCTGGCGCTGTTGGCCGTCGCCGTGGCGGGCGTGCTCGCGCTCTCCCCGTACGCCGGGGAGGCGGGCGGGCTGCTCGGCCGCTACCTCGACCGCACGCCGCTCCCCGTGCTGGCCCAGCTGACGCCCGACCGGGCGCTGCTGCTGGCCGGGGTCCTGCTGCTTCAGCTGTCCACCGGCAACGTGCTGGTGCGGTTGGCACTCGCCGCGACCGGCACCGTCAACCCGGCCCGGAGGCACCGTCGCGACGAGCAGGCGCCTCCCGGGCCGCCGCTCAAGGGCGGGCGGCTGCTCGGGCCGATGGGGCGTGTGTTCATCGTGGGCCTGGGGCTGGCCGGGCAGGTCACGGCCGCGAGCATCGTGGTCGCGGCCAAGGGGCTGCTGCGCTTCCCCGAGCTGCAGGCCGCGCGCGAGGCCGACCGCGGCGGCCCGGGCATCCACGAGGTCACCGAGTACTTCCTCGTCGGCAGCTTCCTCTCCTGGCTGCTCGCCCTCGGCTCTCTGGTACTGCTGGTCTGAGCCGGGCGATCGGTCAGCCGGCGGGGCGCACCGTGGCCCGGCAGGGGTGCCCGACCCGGAAGACGACGGAGACCGAGGTGTCCGCCGACAGCGTCAGCGAGACGGTGCAGTCGTCGGTCGGCGGGTCGAGGTAGCCGCAGTTGCCGTCGCACGGCTGCTGGGCGGCGTACAGCTCGTAGGTCCCGGCGGGGAGGTCGCTGTAGGTCGCGCCGGTGTCGTCGCTGCTGCCGGCCACGGGCGTGCCGGCGGAGTCGTGCAGCTCGAACAGCGGCACGGCGCCCTCGATGTAGAACCCCTTGCCCGGCCTGGTGCTGGAGCTCACCACGAGCGAGACGGCGGCGGGGGCGCTGCTCCCCGTCGGTGCCGGGCTGGGCTCGGGGTCCTGGGCGACCTGGGTGGCGCTCACGCACCCGGCCAGCAGTGGCAGGGCGAGGACGGCGGCGAGTCGGGCGGCGGGTGCGTGGCTCATGCGGGGTGGGACGGGCGGGGCGGCCGCGAGGTTCCGAGCGCACCGTTGCATACTTCCCTCCGACATGTCCGACCAGCTGTTCAACGGCCTCGCGGCGACCGCCCTGGGGCTGGTCGCCGCGCTGCTGCTCCTGGTGCCGACGGCGGCGGTGCAGTACCGCCGCGACGGGCGGCTCGGCGTCGGGGACCTCGCCACCCTGGTGGGGGCCGCGGTCTACGGGCTCGCCCTGTGGACCTACACGCTGCTCCCGTTCCCGGCCGAGGGCGGCTTCCGCTGCCAGCGGAGCCGGTGGGACGTGTGGCAGTCCGTCCAGCCGATCGTCGAGCACGGCGTGCTGCCGCTGTCCCACCTGCTCCGCCAGCCGGCGTTCCAGCAGCTGGCGCTCAACGTGCTGCTGTTCCTCCCGCTCGGCGCGTTCGTGCGGCTGGTCGCGCATCGCGGGCTGGTCGTGACCACGCTGCTGGGGCTGGCGCTGTCGTCCGCGATCGAGACCACCCAGCTCACGGGTGTGTGGGGGTGGTACGACTGCGCCTACCGCACCTTCGACGTCGACGACCTGCTCACCAACACCCTGGGCGCCCTGGTCGGCGGAGTCCTCGCCTGGGCCTTCCTGCACCCGGACCGGCGAGCCGGCGCCGCCCTGCCCACCCGGATCAGCCTCGGCCGACGATGGGTGGGGTTCGTGAGCGACCTGGTCTTCCTGGTCGTCGTCGGCGGGGCGGCCGGACTGGCCTGGCGGGCCTGGCTGGTGCATGCGCAGGGTGTGGCCCAGCCGGACCGGGGCGCGGCCGGGCTGGTTCAGCTCGGCGTGCCCCTGCTCCTGGAGGCGCTGCTGGTGCTGGGGGCCGGACGGACCGTGGGGGAGTGGGCGATCTCGGTGCGGGCGGTGGCGCGACGACTGCCCACACCGGTGGCGCGGGTGGTCAAGCTGGTCACCGGGATCGGCGGGTTCGCCCTGCTGGCGGCGCCGGACCTGGCGTGGGGCGGGGTGCTGCTCGCGGGCTTCGTCGTGGCCACCCTCGTGGCGAGTGTCCGGTCGGCCGAGCACCGGGGCCTGTCGCACTGGCTTGCGGGGATGGACCTGCGGATCTCACGCTGACCGCTCAGACCACCCGCCGGCTCAGCTCGAGCGCCAGCGCGGCCACCTCCTCCCGGTCCGGCAGGGCGAGGCCGACCCGGCTCACCGACAGCGCCGAGGCGGCGTTGGCGAACCTCGTGGCCGCCTCCCAGCCGTGTCCCTCCAGCCGGCTGACGGCAAGGGCAGCCAGGAAGACGTCGCCCGCCCCCGTCTCGTCGACAGCCTCGACCGGCGCCGTGGGGATCTCGCGCAGGCCCTCGTCGTCGAGCAGCAGCGCACCCTGCTCGCCGGTCTTCACCAGGACTCGTCGCGCACCCGCCGCCTGCAGCTCGCGGGCGGCGAAGGCGGGCCAGAAGCGGGACCCGTCGCGGCGGCCGGTGAGCTGGGCGGCCTCCGCGAGGTCCGGCGTGATGACGTGGGCCGCACGCAGGTGCTCGTGGCGGACCCGGTCGGGAGGCGCCGGATCGAGGAAGAGCGGCAGTCCCCGGCCGAGCAGGTCGTCGGCCAGCTGGGTGAGGGCGTCCGGGGGCATCTCGGCCTGGGCGACGACGATGTCGTCGCTGGTCAGCCCGCGGACATGCGCAGCGACGTCTCGCCAGGACAGCAGGTCGTTGGCGCCGGGGGAGAACACCAGGACCGGTGCTTGCCCTCCTCCAGGGCGATGGCTACGAAGCCGGTGGGCTGGTCGCGCGTGACCACGACACCGGAGACATCGACACCGTCCTCGGCGGCGGCGGTCACGCAGTGCTCGCCGAAGTCGTCGGCGCCGACCCGCGCGACGAGGGTGACGGCCGCGCCCAGCCGAGCGGCCGCGCGGGCGACGTTCCCACCCTTGCCACCCGGCTGGGCCAGATGGCGGGTCGCGACCAGCGGCGCCTGGCCCCCCGACTCGCGCACCCCGAACAGGTGGATGTCCATGTTCAGGCCGCCGACGACCA
The DNA here is from genome assembly GCA_041393675.1 of Nocardioides sp. Classification (GTDB taxonomy): domain Bacteria; phylum Actinomycetota; class Actinomycetes; order Propionibacteriales; family Nocardioidaceae; genus Nocardioides. The sequence continues at coordinate 42,489 of JAWKJR010000017.1, forward strand.
CGATCCGACCCACGGCCGCCTCCTCAGCTCGGGACCAGCGCGACCACGCCGCCCGGACGGGCGGCCCGCACCTCGGCGTCGAGCCGCCGCCGCAGCGAGGCGACGAGGGCGGCGGTCGCCTCCGGCTCGCCGTGGTTGACCATCACCTGCTGCAGCCCGGTGGCGGTGTCCAGCCAGGCCGTCAGCTCGTCGCGGTCGGCGTGGGAGGAGAGCGGCGCCCGGACGACGCGGGCCCGGACGTCGTACTCCTGGCCGAGCATCCGCAGCGTGTCGGCGCCGGCGGCCAAGGCCGCACCGCGGGTGCCGGGCGCCTGGAAGCCCACAAGCATGACCACGTTGCGGCGGCTCCCCAGCCGGTTCGCCAGGTGGTGGACGACCCGGCCGCCGGTGACCATGCCCGACGCGGAGACGATCACGAACGGCCCGCGGCGCTGGTTGAGCGCCTTGGACTGCTCGACGGTGGTCACCTCGACCAGATCGAGCGCGGGGAACAGTGGCTGGCCGCAGTAGGCCGGGCGGATCTCGGGGGGCCGCGCTGCGCGTGCTCCTCGTAGACGTCGAGGGCACGTAGCGCCATCGGGCTGTCGAGGAACACCGGCAGCCGGGGCACCCGCCCGTCGCGAACCAGTCGGTCCAGGTGCCAGAGGACGACCTCGGTGCGGTCGACGGAGAAGGCCGGGATCACCAGCACGCCGTCGGACTCCGCGATGGCCCCGATGGCGTCGGCCATGGCGGCCTCGGCGTCGTCGGGCGGGTGCGTCTCGTCGCCGTACGTCGACTCGGTGACCACGAGGTCGGCATGCCCGATGGGCTCGGGAGGCAGCAGCAGCGGGTGGGTGCTGCGACCGAGGTCGCCGGAGAACACGACGTCGTACCCGGCGGAGTGGTCATGACCCTCCAGCCGCAGCTTGATCGTCGCGGCGCCCAGGATGTGCCCGGCGCGCCGCCAGACGGCGGTGACGCCGGGCAGGACCTCGACCCGCTGGTCGAAGTCGACGGTGCTCAGCAGTGGCAGGCAGGCCTTGGCGTCCTCCTCGCTGTACAGCGGGAGCGCCGGCGTGTGCTTGGAGTAGCCGTGCCGGTTCGCGTGCTCGGCCTGCTCCTCCTGGAGCCGCCCGCTGTCGAGCAGCACGATCTCCGCCAGCCGGCGGGTGCCCTCGGTGCAGTAGACCGGCCCGCGGACGCCTTGGGCCACCAGGCGCGGCAGGTAGCCGCAGTGGTCCAGGTGGGCGTGGGTCAGCAGTACGGCCTCGAGGTCGACCGCCGGCAGTGGGAGATCCTCCCAGTTGCGCAGCCGCAGCTCCTTGAGCCCCTGGAACAGCCCACAGTCGACCAGCAGCCGTCGGCCGCCGGTGGTCGTCAGGAGGGTCTTGCTGCCGGTGACCGTGCCGGCACCGCCCCAGAAGGTCAGGGTGCCCAGCCCGACATCCCGGTTCCGGTTTGCTTTCACGACTCCACGCGGCACCACTTTCCCGATTCGGTTCTACCACCGGGGAGTGGACGGGAACACGCCTGAAGCGGTGGCCCGGCTGGCCGGACAGGGGTCCTGCCGGTTTGGACCGGTGCCGACTCGCCTTCGATGAGGGTCAGGTCACGGACCGCGGGGACCCCGTCACCGGTCAGCTGCCAGTTCGGCACGAAGAAGTCCGCGGGGTCGATGACGCCGCGAGCCAGCGCCCAGTCGACGAGCAGCTGCCTGATCTCCTTGATCTCGTTGTAGACCACAGGAGCCGTCGCGATGTGGGGAAGTTGCCGCCCCCACTGGCCCGGTAGTTGTTGACCGCCACGACGAACTCGTCGGTCATCGATACCGGTGCCGTCCGGCAGGGTCAGGGTTGACGATGCGGGAGCCGACTGGCTGGCTGAGGTCGATTCAGAGCCGACGCCCGACATCATGTCGTAGTTGTAGTCCGGCGTCGTGCCTCCAGGCGCGTTGGTCATCGTCTCGGGGTCGAAATCGTCTCGCCGACCGGCACCTGCTCGAAGTACTTCGCGGAGTACTTCCAGGTAGTCCTTCACCTGCTGGCCCGTGAGCAGTCGCGCCTCGAGGGTGTTGTCGTAGATGTAGAGCCCCGCGATGTCGCGGATCGTCACGTCACCTTGGGGAAGACCGCCGTCCGCGAGAAGGGCGCCGCGATCGACAGCACTGCGCCGGCGTACGCCGTCCCCGCCAGCGGTAGCCTGGACCGTCTCGGTCTGGACCTGCTGGATGAAGTCGATGATCGGCGTGTCCCGTAGCGACTCTGTCGCCGGCAGCTCCTCGGTCGACTGCGCGACGACCTGGCTGCTGGACGTAGGCGAGGGTCGTGTCGTGGTAGCAGCTCAGCGCCGAGGTGAGGTTGGGTCCGGGTGGTCCCGCGCAGCGGCGTGGCGCTCAGCGCCGAGACCTTCCAGTCGGCCCGACCGTGGGTCCGGGTGAGGGTCAGTCGACCTCGGAGACCGTCTGTGCCCAGAACTTGGGCTGGGTCAGCAGCACCTGCTTGCCGGTCACCTCGTTGGTCACCCACCGCTCGGGGACGTCCTGGTGGGTGTGCCCGACCACGACGACGTCGATGCCCGGCACGGTCGCCGCGACGATGTCGGCGGGGTTCTCCGCGGGCAGGTCGCCGCCGTACGACGAGGTGCCTCTGACACCGCCGTGGGCGAGCACCACGACGACGTCAGCGCCGCGACGACGCAGCACCGGGACCCACCTGGTGGCGGTCGTCACCATGTCCTCGAAGCGCAGCCGCCCCTCGACGTTGGCCTTGTCCCAGATGGCCGAGCCGGGATTGGTCAGCCCGAGAACGCCGATCGTGACTGGCGGGGCTCCCCGGACCTTCCGGTGACCATGGCGTACGGCCGGTAGTAGGGACGTCCGGTCCGCTCGCTGATCACGCTGGCGCCGAGGACCGGGAAGTCGGCGTCCTCGACGTAGGCGTTGAGCAGGGGGATGCCGTAGTTGAACTCGTGGTTGCCCACGACCTGGCGTCGTAGCCGATGGCGTTGTAGGCGACGGCCATCGGGTGGTCGAGCCCGGTCTGGGTGACCGGCTCCTGGACGGCGAAGTAGTAGTCGACCGGCGTGCCCTGGAGGAAGTCGCCGTTGTCGACGACGACCACCTGGCCGGCGCCCTTCTCGGCGCGCACCTGGTTGACGATCGTCGCCGCGCTGGCCAGACCTTGGTGCCGCCGACGCGGTCGACGTAGGGGGCGTTGCGGAAGTAGTCCTGGTGCTTCGTTGATGCTGCCGTGCACGTCGGTCGTCGCGAGCAGGGTGAGCTGCGTGCGCGGCGGCCGGTGCTGGCCCGCTGAGGCGGTTGGACGGTCCCGAGGGCCATGGCCACGATGTGGCGGCCACGCCGACGAGGACCCTGCGGGTGCTCAAGGCGTCGACGGACTCCTTCTCGTCTGCGTGCCGGCCGGAAGGTAAAGAGCCGGCCTTCGGCAGCGTAGGACGCCTCGGTCGCCGGTGGCCAGGCGGGCCGGTGAGACATAGGTCGCCCGGGCCGGGCCGTGCGGCCACGCGCGCACCACTCGAATCTGCATGACGCGAGGCACGACCGGCCGCACTCGCCAGGGCCTTGGGCCTCGGGGGCGCGAGCGTGGAGCTGGCCGTCCGACACCCTGCGGATGCAGACTGCACTGCGCATCCTCGCGGGGGTATCGTCTGCAGGCGGAGTTCAGATCGCGACCAGGGCGGTGACTTGGCCAGGTCGTCGGCGTGCAGGTCGCGCTCGACCTCCAGGTCGTAGTCGGTCTGGATGTTGATCCAGAACCGGTCGTCGACGCCGAGCGCCTTGGACAGGCGCAGTGCGGTGTCGGTGGTGATGGCGCGCTTGCCGCGCACGATCTGACTGATCCGGGTCTGGGAGACCGGTGGCCTGGGCGAGCCGGTACTGGCTGATGCCCAGCGGCTCCAGGAACTCGGTCAACAGGATCTCGCCCGGGGTGATCGGACTGTGTGCCTTGGACTTGGGTGCCTTCGTCGTGGTGGCCATGCTCGTCTCCTCTCAGTGGTAGTCGGTGATTCCGGACGTCGTCTGTTCTGTTGTCGGTCCAGACGAAGCAGATCCGGTATTGATCGTTGATGCGGATGGAGTGTTGGGCCGGGCGCGGTCGTCGCTGACCAGCTTCTCCAGGCGATTGCCGGGAGGCACCCGCAGATCAGATCTGAGGCCGCGTTGAGTAGCCGGAGCTCGCTGCGCTGCCCGTTGTAGCTCGTCCGAGACTCGACATGTTCGCGGTTCCAGACCCTTCCGTGTCCGTGTTCTTGAAGGACCGGATCACACGACACAACCCTAATGCCGCGATACTAACGACAAGCCGGGTGATTGATCGCACGGTCAGATTGCGTCTGTGGACGAGGCCGTCAACCGTGGCCGGAACTCGACAACGGTTGTGCTCGATACGGCCCATCTGAGCAGGGAAATCCCGACATAGGCCACGACGCGTAGGCCTGAGCCGTGGCAGATGTCTCCCCAGTCATCCGCCGCTGGCGTTGGTGAAACGCGTCACGCCCGGTCGGTCCGGCGGCGGCGCCAGCCGCCGCGCTCCTGACCCCGCAAGTGATGGCGGCCAACTTGCAGCAGGTCGGGCAAGGCGCACATTGTCCAGCGCACGAGTGGCTGGGTGACTCTTCGTACTCCGGCACTGGAAGGAAGAGTCGAGAGGCCAAGCCCCAGGAGACGCATTCAGTAGGCGGTGGCTTCGCCGCCGGGCCCTAGTCGCCGGTTGCGCGTCGGAGGTCAAGGGACGCCAACAACTCGGCCGCCAGCGCATCATCGTCGCCTTCAGCCGGTGCAACGTCGACGCCACCGAGCACGAGCCACACCCAGTGCCACCGTCGACTATCCGGTTCCGCCCGGAGCCGCGGCATGGCCCGTCAAGGACGTCGAGGCATGCGGTGACCTCGGCGCAATCACTACCGAGCCAGAACTCGTTGTCCGTTCCCGTGGCTGCACCCGAGCGCATCCAGTACCCAGAAGACTCGGGACGTACTTGTCATAGCGACCGGTGAAGCCCACGTTGCCATCGGAAAGGCGGAGGAAGGTCGATGTCCCTGGGTTCGACGGCAACGTGCAATCGATCCGGGTTCCATCAGCCGAGAGCCGCCTACCTGCGCAACCCTCCGGTGAAGATGTCACGTGGCTAACGTGGACGGCGGCACCGACACGCCGCATCGGACAGATCCTCGAGAACCTGCTCGTTCCGCAGCAGTAGACGCGAAGGACGCCGCCACTGAACCGATACCTTCTCGGCCGCTCCCGAATGAGCCGCCTGCCGTTCAGCGTTCACGAGCGGCTGGCCAGGCCCGCGATCAGCTCGTTTGGGGGAGCGGACGGAGAGTGTCATACCCGCTAGGGTGTGACGCCCCGACCGGCGCCGCGCGGCCCGATTCTGGGGCCGCACTGGGGGCTGCAGAATGAACAAAACGGCCCTGACGCTGGAAGACGCCGAAAGACGTTTTCCCAGGTCAGAGGCCGTTTTCGACCACTACTGGCAGAGTGGGAAAGCCCTCAAATCAGATGTCGTAGTTCTGACTGACTGACCCATGCTGACCTCGCGCAAACGTCGAGGACTTTCGACCATTTGTACCACGCTTGTAACGACCGACGGTCTGGTCGTAGGTGTGACGCAGTAGCCCGCGGAGCACGGCGTACGCGGAGCCGATCAGCGGCGGCTGAACTGCAGCCGCCAAGCTTCGGGCCCGCGGGTCAGGTATTGCACAGCGTAGGTGCCGGGAGACTCCGTCTCACGATTTGCTGCAGCAGGGACGGGCCATGCGGCGACGAGCACCATGGCCTCACCCGAGCGAAGCGATCCCAGTGCGCCCTTGATGGACGCATGTCGGATTGCGTGGGGGATCGCACGCATCGGTACTGGGCAGTGACTCGTGGTCAGCCGCAGGCGGCACCTGCCGGTCTCCTCCAGACCCAGATCTTCTCCGACTGCCATGCCGTCTACGTCCCTTCCCGGTGCCACTTGCGGCCGAAGTTTGCTTGACCGCCATCATTTTGACAATAGGGTCCGTGAAAAAGAATCGGTCGGGAGAGGCCCGCGGCCAGTTCGACAAGCGCCGGGTATGCTTCCGTCACGGCCACGGCGCACCTCCTGTGAAGTCCTTTCCTAACAGGGCGTAAGCCGAGCTGACGAGTCTCGCTGCGCTGGTGTCGACCACGGGTACGCACGCCAACACGGGTGCGCGAGCACCTGAAGGGCTGCGAGGCGCGGGCCTGGGTCATGGTCTGCAGCACCTGTGTCGGGACGGGGACGCCCAGGTTGAAGCTCGTATGAGGCGACTGAACGGAGCCATGACGACCTGCGGCCGGAGTACGCAGGTTCCGCCATCGCGCTCGCCTCGGTGGTCTCGCGCACCAGTCCTGCGCCTGCAGAGGCAGCCCGGAGGCGGGCGTCCAGTGGGGACGAGAGCCTGCACGGTGCGTTGGCGGATTCCGCGGCGGCAAAGCCCCGGTCTTCCCGCCAGGCGGTGAGCGACCCTTCGACCAGATGGGCCCGCCGCAGCGCCTGACCGAGTGCACGAGTCGTGCGCTTGACGCGCTGTCCGGGTTGCTCGAGGCAGCGCACCAGGCTCCGGACATCGTGTGCTCGGTGATCAAGGAATCGCCGAGGGTGCCCTGAGGAGTTCGGCACGGCGTCCGACGTGGTGCAGTTGCTGCCGTTCGCGGAGCCGGGTGCATGTGTGCTGCGACTCCAGGGACGTCGTGACCGTCCTCGACGCGCCGGTCCGCCTGGTGCTTGGCGTCCGATGCTCCTCGTCCCGGCAGGTCTCAGCCTGCTGGCCGGTCTGGAGTGGCGCCGATACTGCTGGATTCGCCGGCTCCGGTCGACGCGGACCGGCTGCCCGAGGTCCATGGGTTCGTGCTGGTCCTGGGTCACTGTCGGCACCCTGATCGCCTTAGAGCGAGCGATTGCCCTCGGTACGAAAGGTGTGATGGCCCCCGCTCTGCTCGGCCTGGAGGGTTGCTGACGCTCGCCCGTCGCCGCTTCTGGTGGGTCAGCTCGCACTGTTGCGGGCGCGTTGAGTCTGTTGGTCGCCGTCTACGTCCCGCTCTGGCGACGCCAAGCGGACGAGGCGGTCCTGGTGCAGCACTGGTGGTGGTGCTGGCTGCCGGGGCGGCCGGGCTGTGGGCCGGTGAGTGGATGCAGCGGTGCTGCTGCCGTGGCTGGTTGCCTTCGTGGTTCTCACGATCGCCGGTGAGCGTCTTGAGGCGCGGCTGGGTATGGGACCGAACGCCGGGAGGCGTCCTCGTGCTGCTCGCGGTGTGCGTCGCCGTCGGTGTCGTCGCATCACTGCTGGGTACCGCAGCCCGGATCCGGCTTTCCTAGCGTCACGCTCGCCGTCCTGGTGGCCTGCTCGCCGCTCATGTGACGCGGCAAGGCGGACGATCCGCAGTTCCGGACTGCCTGCCACATGGCGGTGTGTGCATGCTGACCGCCTACGGCTGGGCGGCCGTGGCTGCCGGGGTCTGGCTGGACATCGAGCCTGGCCGACGGTGATGGCGTCGATGACGCCGCCGTGCACGGTGTGTTCCTCGGGGTTCACCCTTTCCATGATCATGGCGCACGCGCCGGTGATCTTTCCGGCGGTGGTCGGGAGGGACCTGCCGTACCACCCGAGTCTGTACGTCCTGGTCGGGGCCGCCGCACGCCGCTGCTGATGCGGGGTCTGGCTCGGCGACGGACTCGACGCTGCACGCATGGCGGCTGGGAGCGGTACTCAACATCGTCGCACTGCTGTCGTTCCTGGGACTGGCCGCTGGCCGTGTCGTGGCAGGGGGCCGGCGATGAGGAGGGGGTTCTCTCCGTGGCGGGACCTGCCGGCGTTGGTGTGGCTGATGGCGATCCCGTTGGTGGCGGTGGCTCACCCGTGGCTGCCTGAGCCTGATGGCTGCTGCTCCACCTCCTCCTGCTGGGTGCCGTCAGCCATTCCATCGTGGTCTGGAGCCAGCGCACTTCGCAGACGCCCTGCTCCATGTCGTATTCACCCGCGTCCCGCAACTGCTGGCGATGCTCGCACTGGGTGCGTTGGCCGTGATGGTCGGAACATGCGACATCGCTGTGGCCGGTGACCTTGGTGGGTGCCACGTCGGTGGCTGGGGCAGTGGTCTGGCACGCGCGACTGGCGGGGCAGCTGCGGAGAGCCCTTCCCGGCCGGTTCGCGGGAGTCATCCACTACTACCTGGCCGCGCTGGTGCTCCTGATCGGCGCGGCGCTGGGCGTTCTTCTCGCCCGGGGCCTCCCGGATCCGTGGCACAGTCGTCTGCTACTGGCGCATGTCGTGGTCAACCTGCTGGGTTGGGTCGGGATGACCGTGGCAGGCACAGTGCTGACGCTGTGGCCGACGATGCTGCGTACCCGCCTCGGCGAGGGATCTGACAGCGCGGTACGTCGAGCGTTGCCTGTGCTTCTTGTCGGGGTCCTCACGACCGCCGGTGCCTGCCTGGCCGGCCTCTGGCCCCTGGCGGCTGCGGGGCTCGTGTTCTACGTCGTGGGCGGGCTGATCATTGCCCGGCCTCTGCTTGACGCGGCTCGGCGCAAGCCTCCGTCAAGCCATCCGACGTGGTCGGTGGGCGCTGGTCTGGTGTGGCTGGGTGGGTGCTTGGTGGCGTGGGCGGTGCTCCTTGCGCGAGGTGGAACTGTGGAGGAGGTGCTTGGGCGGCTCGATTGGTTGGTCCCGTTCCTGGCGGCGGGATTCGCAGCCCAGGTACTTCTGGGCGCGCTCGGCTACCTCGTGCCCACGGCTCTGGGCGGCGGCGGCCGCGCCGTCCGCGCCGCGGCAGCAGTCCTCGACCGCGCCGGTGCCCTGCGGGTGACGGTGGTCAACGCCGGGCTGTTGGCCTGCCTGCTCCCCGGACCGAGCGCAGTGCGGGTCGGGTGCTCCTTGGCGGTACTGGTGGCTCTGGCTTCGCAGGTTCCGCTGCTCGTGCTGGCCATTCGGGCCTCACGGCGAGCACGCGGACCGGACGCCACTGCCATTGAACCGGTGGCTGGAACTAACCGTCAGCGCTCCCTCGGCTCCGCCGTCGCAGGCCTGTCGGTTGTCGCCCTCACGATCGCCGGCGGCGTCGCGCTCGACCCAGCCGCCCTCGACGCAGGCCGCGTCATCAGCGCCGCTGCCGACGTCACGGCGACCGGCCACACCACCACCGTGCGCGTGGAGGCGGCTGACATGCGGTTCGTGCCGTCCCGCATCGACGTCCCGGCCGGTGACCGACTGGTGATCGAGCTGGTCAACACCGATTCCGATGTGCACGACCTGGTCCTGGAGACCGGTGCCGACTCGGGCAGGCTCTCACCGGGTGGTCGGACTCGTGTCGACGTCGGTGTCGTGGGCCGCGACCTCGACGGCTGGTGCTCGATCGTCGGCCACCGCCAGATGGGCATGACGCTCCAGGTCACAGTCACCGCAGCCGACGCCACAACAGCGGCCGACGAGGCCAACCACGCCGACCACGCCGACCACGCCGACCACGCCGACCGTGCCGACCACGCCGACCGTGCCGATCATGCCGACGACACGAACGGCGACGAAGCCGGTGACAACGACGCCACCTACAACCCGGCGGCCGAGCCGGACACTGGCTTCACCAGCAGGAGCGCCGTGCTTGCCCCGCTGCATGACCGGGGTCCGCAGACTCACCACGTCACCTTGACGGTGCGGGAAGTTCTCCGTGATGTGGCCCCGGGCGTCACCCAGCGACTGTGGACCTACAACGGGCAGTCGCCCGGCCCGATCCTGCACGGACGGGTTGGCGACCGGTTCGTCGTCAGATTGGTCAACGACGCGACGATGGGCCACTCCATCGACTTCCACGCCGGAACGCTCGCCCCCGACGAGCCCATGCGAACGATCCCCCCGGGCGAGTCGCTGACCTACCGCTTCACCGCAGACCTAGCAGGGATCTGGATGTACCACTGCTCAACGATGCCGATGTCGGCGCACATCGCCAACGGAATGTTCGGCGCCGTGGTCATCGAACCCCCCGACCTGCCGGTGGTCGACCAGAGCTTTGTCCTGGTGCAGAGCGAGCAGTACTACGGTCCGCAAGGGGGGCCAGTCGACGTCGACAAGGTCCAAGCAGAAGAACCCGACGCCGTCGTGTTCAACGGATACGCCAACCAGTACGACCACGACCCGATACAGGTCTCGGCCGGTGACCACCTCCGGATCTGGGTGCTCGACGCGGGCCCGAACCGCGCGACGGCCTTCCACGTCGTGGGTGGCCAGTTCACAACCACCTGGGCGGAAGGGTCCTACCTGCTGCAAGACGCGGGAGCCGACGGCACCGGCGGCGCCCAAGCCCTCGCACTCGCCCCCGCCCAGGGAGGATTCGTCGAGCTGACCCTGACCGAGCCCGGGCACTACCCATTCGTCTCCCACGTCATGGTCGACGCAGAACGAGGCGCCCACGGGCTCCTGAGTGTCGAACGTCCCCGAGCGCAACGGTGACAACTATGCCGCCCACATGCTCCACCCACCGAGAGGACCTGATTGAAATGAACCAGACTGACGCCGCCTCGCTCATCGAGGTCGCCCATGAGCTGCTGGCCCAGGCCTCCACATCGCATAGCGGCCGCGCGGCACGCACCTTGTTGGGCGGAAGCGAACGAACCCTCCGCCATACCCTCATGGCGCTCCGCGAAGGCGCCCAACTGGCCGAGCACACGGCGCCCGGAGACGCGAGCCTGCAGGTCATCCTCGGACGCGTGCGGCTCAGCGATCCGTCGGGCTCCCGCGAAGGGACCGCTGGCGTCTTGATGCCGGTCCCCGCCGATCGCCACAGCCTGGACGCGCTTGAGGACAGCGTCGTCCTGCTGTCGGTCGTGGTCCAGTGAGCGACCCGGCCAGCGAATCGACGGATCTTGACACGTTGGTCAGGTGGCAGGTCGCCGGTGGGGAGTGGCGGCTGCTGAGCGTGGGTCCACCGGTCCAAGTCGGCCTGTTCACCTGCGACGGGGGAGAGGAGATGGGACGCATCGAATCCACCGAGAGCCCCTTCGTTGCCTACGTCGAAGCTCGATCGAAGCAGCACGACTGCAGCGAATCGTGACGATTCGAGCTAGCGCAGGACGACCGGAACCCGTGCCCACCCTCCAGCCGGCCGGGTCTCGCGCACAGCTGGTCGCTCGGTCGCCAGCTCGATGTGGTCGGTGGCGGCGAGCAGCGTCTGAGTGACCACCCTGAGCTCCATCAGGGTCAGCGCCCGGCCCGGGCACATGTGGGGGCCGATGCCGAAGACCAGGTTCGCGTGCGCGTTGCCGATCGGGTCGAACCTGTCCGGGTCGTCGAAGACCAAGGGGTCACGGTTCGCCGCGGTCCAGTTCAGCACCAGGCGTGCGTCTTTCTCGACCCGCTGCCCGCCGAGTTCCACCTCATGGGTGGCGCGTCGCCGGTTCGAGACGAAGGGGTCGTCGATCCGCAGAATCTCCTCGATCGCCGCCTCGATCGCTGACTCTTCACCTGCATGCGCCTGAGTTCGAAGGACGGATTGGACCTCTGATCGGGTGGCGAGGAAGTGCACGATGACCCCGATCGAGGTGGCGAGTGAGCCGAGATCTCCGGCGGTCCAGTTGCGCAGGATCGAGACGATCTCGGTGTCTTCGAGCGGTCGTCCGTTGACGGTCTCGGTCATCAGTTCACGGGTGACGTCGATGCCGCCGGTCGCCTCGGCGGCAGGATGTTCGCGGCGAGCGTCGAGCAGGGTCTGGATGATCTGGTCGAACTCGTCTGCGATGGCGGCTGTGCGTCTGCGTTCACCGGAACGGGTGGCGGCGCGGTTGTCTCGCACCCACTCGACCAGTCTCGGCTCGAGCTCACGCGGCCAACCCAACCATGCGGACTGGACACGGACTGCGAACGGCATGCCAACCTGTGCGATCGTCTTGATGGTCGACCCGCGGGGGAGTGCGTCGACGATCTCGACCGCCAACGTGCTGGCGGTGGGCTCGAGGTTGGAAACGCGCGCGGGCGTGAGGTAGCGGTCGACCACGGCCCGGAACGCCGCGTGCTCCTTTCCGTCGAGGCTGTTGGGGATCGCCCGCCGAGCCGTCACGGAGCTCGAGAAGGAGACCGGGTCCGTCGCGGCCGCTACCACCTCCCGGTGCCCTAGGACCAGCCACACGCCGGCCTGCTCCACGACGGGGCACCGGCTACGCAGCGCGTCGTACCCTGCGCGCGCATCAGGGTGTTCGAGTCCCGCGGCGTTGCCAGCGTCCACGTGAGGCTCGTCGTGTTCGTCCACAGGATTCTCCACAGGACTGGCTGTCGTATACGGCGATGAGGGTCAGCTGGGCCGTGGTGCGCCCTTGCGGGCATAGCGGACCCAGGTGATCGCCACGCACATGACCGCCCAAGCGATGCCGACGGAGTAGAACGCGGTGGCGCCGATGGTGGTGATGCCGACGCCGAAGAAGAACGGGCCGAAGGCGGCGATGGCGGCGGTCCAGCCGATGACGCCACCGGCCTGGCGGCGTTCGAAGATCATCGGCATCTGCTTGAAGGTGGAGGCGTTACCGATCCCGGAGAACAAGAAGATCGCGAGCATGCCCCACAGGAACTGGTGGAAGTCCGACTCCAGCGCCGCGGCGGAGCTGAGATCGGGGGTGAGCGCGGGGATCGTGTACGCGATGGACACGATGAGCCCGAGACCGGAGATCAAGGTCCAGATCGCGCCGCCCATGCGGTCTGTGAGCGGGGAGAACAGCACGCGGGCTGCGGCACCGATGAGGGGGCCGAGGAACACAAACTTGACCGGGTCGGGCACCGCGTAGCCGTCGATGAGGACGCTTGCGGAGGCACCGCTTCCGCTGACGATGTCACCGTTGCCGGTGCCGTAGAGGTTCGACATCAGCAGTCCGAACTGAGCGGCCAGTCCGGAGAAGGTACCGAAGGTCATGATGTAGAGGAGCGTCATCAGCCAGGTGTCGATGTTGTTGAAGATGTCGAACTGCTGACGGACGTTCGCCTTGACCGGTACCGACTTGAGCAGGGCCCAAGCGAGCGCGGCGCCGATGACCATGAGCGGGATCCACACGAAGGCGGCGTTCTGGTACCACACCTCCTTCGACGGCTTGCCCGGCACCGCAAGCTGCTGGCTGTCGCCGAGGAAGGCGAAGAAGGACACCGCGATCAGGTACGGCGTGAGCAGCTGCACCAGGGAGACCCCGAAGTTGCCAAGCCCGGCCTGGATCCCCAGCGCGGTTCCCTGCTTGGCCTTCGGGAAGAAGTAGGACGTGCTGGGCATGAAGCCTGAGAACGCGCCGCCGCCGATGCCGGCGAGGAAGGCCAGGGTCATCAGCTCCCAGTATGGCGCGGTGGGGGACTGGACTCTGACCCCCCAGCCGAGCGTGGAGGCGATCAGCAGCAAGGAGGTCAGCGAGACCATCTTGCGGGTTCCCAGGATGGGCGGGAGCGTCATCCAGACCAGACGGAACAGCCCGGCGGACAGTCCGGGCATGGCGGCCATCCAGTACAGCTGCGTGGTGGAGAAGCTGTAGCCCAAGGCGTTGAGCTTGGGGATGATGGCGCTGGGCAGGAACCAGGCGACGAACGCCAGCGTCAGGCAGAAGGTGGTGATCCACAGGGTCCGCCACGCCAGCCGGGAGTCCCAACTGGAGGCATCTTCGGGGTCCCAGGACTCCAGCCACTCCCCGGAGCGGGACGGTGTAGTGGTGTTCATGCCAGTGCCTCCTCAGGGGCGTTGGTGGGGGCGGTGGTGGGGCGTTCGATGTGACGCGCCAGGTCGGGGGAGTCGGTGTGCAGCATGTGGACCACGGTCCAGTGCATCCAGAGCAGGCACACGGCTGTCAAGGCAAAGAGCACGAAGAAGGTGCTGGAGGGGAACCCGGACCAGGCCTTGGTGTAGGCGAACAGTGGGGGAAGGAAGAAGCCGCCGAGCCCTCCGAGCATGCCCACCAGGCCACCGACGGCGCCGACGTTGTCGGGGAAGTACTCCGGGATGTGCTTGTAGACCGCCGCCTTGCCGATACCCATGGCGCACCCGAGGAGGAACACCAGCATGGCAAACGGGGCCAGCCCTATGGCATAGCTCAGATGCTGAGTCTGGCTGCCGTCGGTGTGGTCGATGACCAGGTGACCGTTGGGCATCATCAGCACCCCGGAGACCACCAGCATGGTGCCGAGTGCGAGGTACATGACGCGCCGTGCCCCCCACTGGTCGGAAAGCCAGCCTCCGACGGGACGCAGCAGGGATGCGGGGAAGATGTAGGAGGCGGTCAGGTACGCGGCGGTCTGGAGCGAGACGTCGAAGTTGTCCATGTAGTACGTCGGCAACCAGGCGGCGAGGGCAACGTAGGCGCCGAAGAAGGCGACGTAGTAGAGGCTGAAACGCCACACCCGGATCTGGGTGAGCGGGGCGAGCTGCTGGCGCAGCGGCTGGGCGCGACCCGGTGCCTTGTCCTGGTGCGGGGCGAGGAACCACGTCGCGGCGGCCATCAGCACCAGCAGCACGGCGTAGAGCACCGGGATGAACCGCCAGCCACCGGGGAAGATGCCCAGGTAGGTCGCGCCCACGGTCGTGCCCGCGATCAACGGCGGTCCCACGAACTTGGTGACCGAGGCGCCGACGTTGCCGGCACCGAACAAGCCGAGGGCGAAGCCTTGGTGCTCGCGGGGCTGCCACGCGGAGTTCCAGGCGATGCCGGCGGTGAAGGAGTTGCCGGCGAACCCGACGAGGAACGCTAGGACCAGCAGCATCGCGTAGGAGTCAGCCCGAGAGACGAGATAGGCGGGGACTGCGGAGCCGAGGAGCAGGAACGTCATCACCTTCCGGCCCCCGACCCGGTCGGTGATCATGCCGGCCGGGAGACGCCACAGGGAGCCATTGAGGACCGCGGCGGCGATGATCCACGACAGCTGCACCTCGGAGAGCCCGAACTCGGTGCTGATGGGCTTGCCGAGGATGCCGAACATCAGCCAGGCAGCGAACATCAGCGTGAAACCCACCGTGGACAGCCCCAACACCCGACGGGCACCCGACCGGTCGACGTCGCCGCCCGGAGCAGCCTCG
>JAWKJR010000018.1:0-53995 GCA_041393675.1 Nocardioides sp.
TGCGGCTGACCCCCCACCGGGTCATCGACACGACCGTGGCCCGCTAGCCTCACCGCCATGACCGACTCTGTGGCTGAGCCCGACCTGGCCGCCGCCATCGATGCCTGCTGCCGGCTGACCGGCGAGTTCACGCTGCGCTCGGGACAGCGGGCGACGGAGTCCTTCGACAAGTACCTCTTCGAGTCCGACCCCGCCCTGCTCGGGCGGGTCGCCGACCGGATGGTCGGGCTGGTCCCGGCGGGGACCGAGCTGCTCGGCGGCCTGGAGCTCGGCGGCGTGCCGATCGCGACGGCGGTGAGTGCGCGCACCGGGCTCCCCGCACTGTTCGTGCGCAAGCAGGCCAAGGAGTACGGCACCTGCAAGCTGGCCGAGGGGCCTGCCGTCGCCGGTCTGCGGGTCACGCTGATCGAGGACGTCATCACCACCGGGGGCGCGGTGCGGGACGCGACCCGCGCTTTGCGAACAGCAGGCGCCGTCGTCGAGGTCGTGGTCTGCGCGATCGACCGGTCGCCCGACGGCGAGAACCCGCTCGCCGACGTCGGCCTGGAGGTGCGCGCGGTGCTCACCAAGGCCGAGCTGGACGCCGCCCGCGGCTGAGCTGTACGGCAGCTGTCTGGCCGTCCGTTGACCGCCGGGCCGTCCGCGCTCGGTATCGCCTTGCGACTCCCGGTGTGCGCGCCACCACCGCGGACGCCTGACCGGGCGCCGGCTGACGGTCGCGGCATCGCGAGGCTGTGGCTCAGGTGCGTCGGTGGAAGGTGAGGGTGCGGTCGGGGTGGATCCGGTGCCAGTAGGTGGGGTCGTGGATGCGGTGGTGGTGGAAGCCGCAGAGGGGGATGGCTTTGTCGAGGTCGGTGTGGCCGCCGTGGGTCCAGGGGTCTTCGTGGTGGAGGTCGCACCAGGCGTAGGGGCGGTCGCAGCCGTCGGCGGCGCAGGTGTCGTGCACGGCGGCGAGGGCGACGCGCTGCGGCTCGGTGTAGAAGCGTTGTTGGCGGCCGAGGTCGAGGGGGAGGGAGGTGCCGGACAGGACGGCGGGGAGGATCCCGGCGTTGCAGGCGATCCGGCGGGCCTGGGCGGCGCTGATTTCGTCGCCGGTGTCGAGGCCGGCGCCGCGCAGGTCGGTGAGCAGCTGGTCGTGGTCGAGGCGGATCACGACGGTGGCGGCGGTCTTGTGGTGGAGCCGGTCGGTGGGGAGGTGTTCGAGGAGCTCGGTGAAGGCCTGGCCGTGGCGGCGGGGCCAGTCGAAGGTTGTCGAGCCGTCGCGCTCGGGCTGGGGGCCGGTGTGGGCGTCGGTGGCGCCGAGCCGGGCGCGGCGGGGGAGGCGAGCTGCTGGATGACCTTGCGAGGATGGCGCCGGCCAGGGTGGGGACGGTGAAGTGGCCGGTGAGGGTGCCGTCGGTGTTGTCGTGGAGGACCAGTCGGGTCTTGGCCCACGCTCTGGCTTCCTCCTCCCGCAGCACGGTGTCGTGGTGGCGGTCGGCCTCGGCCCGGGTGGTGATGTCGTCGAGGGCGCGGCGGGCCTTCTTGCGCAGCGCGACGGGGTCGAGGGTTTTGGCGTGGGCGACCAGTCGGGCCTCGACCTGGGCGCGCTGCTCGCCGGTCAGGGTGTCGGGGAGGCGGCGGGTGGTGGTCGCGATCACCGACGCGTGCTCGGGGAGACCTCGCCGGCGTCCAGCGCCGCGCCGGTCTCGGGCAGCGACTCCAGGATGGTGGCGAGAGCCACCTGGCCGGCCGCGGCGGCGCCGGGGTGCGGGTCTGCTTGGCCAGCCAGGCCCCGGTGCCCGACATCCCACTCAACGCGCCCACGTGGGCCTGGTCGGCGGCCGCGACCAGCCGCAGCTTCACCGCCTCCAGCCGCCGGACCGCCCGGTCGACCTCGGCGACCAACCCGGCGTACTCCCCCGAGGCCAGCGGCTCGGAGACCGACCCCCCGCTCGTCCAGCAGCGTGTGCAGCTCGGTCACCAGCGCCCACGCCGGGTGCCCGGCGTCGGGATGGAGATCGAGAACTGCGGTCATGGACTTACGATAGCAGAACACCTGTTCGAATATAAGCCTGAGGGCACAGCATTTCTCGGGCCTGGCAGGAGATCCGTGGCGATCCGTCGGCCCATCCCGCACCCGGTGCCGAAGCCGGCTCGACCTCAGTCGCCCTCGGGCAGCAGCTCGCGGCGGTGCCGCCACCACTCGTAAACCATCGGCAGCACCGAGACCGCGACGATGAGCAGGATGGCGGCCTCGAGGTTGTTCTTGATGACATCCACCCCCGAGGAAGTAGCCGAGCAGCGTCACCAGCAGCACCCACAGCACGGCCCCCACGAAGCTCCAGACGAAGAACTTCCGACGGCTCATCTTGGTCACGCCGGCCACCACGGTGATGAAGGTCCGCACGATGGGGACGAACCTCCCCAGGATGAGGGCGCGGGCCCCGTGCCGCTCGAAGAAGTCGTGGGTCTTGTCGAAGTACTCGGGCTTGAGGAAGCGCCCGTCGCGCTCGTACAGCGGCGGCCCGATCGCCCGCCCGATCTCGTAGCCCGTCACGTTGCCGGCGAACGCGGCGGCGGTGAGCGCGACGACCGCGACCGGGAGCGAGACGTGGATGTCGTTGCCGGCGATGAAGAGCCCCACCGCGAACAGCAGGGAGTCGCCCGGAAGGATCGGGAAGAGCAGGCCGCACTCGATGAACACGATCAGCATCGCGATCCAGAAGAACTGGGTGCCGAAGCGGTCCAGCCACCACTGCGGGTCCATCCAGTTGATGCCGAGCAGGAGCGGGCCCACCACAGCGGGCGGCAGCAGCGACAGCAGACTCACGCGGTGACCCTATCCGGGCGGCCTGAGCGTTTCCTGTCAGCGGCCCGACCGGGGCTAGCCTGCGAGGCGTGGAGGACGAGCGCGCTCCCTACGACCCGATGCCGCACGGGCCGGCGGAGGTCGGCGTCGGGCCCTGGGACGGGCCCTGGCCCGAGGGCGCCCAGTACGACGCCGAGCTGCTCGCCCACGGTGACCGGCGCAACGTCGTCGACCGCTATCGCTACTGGCGGCTCGAGGCGATCGTGGCCGACCTGGACCTGCGTCGCCACGAGTTCCACGTGGCCATCGAGAACTGGCAGCACGACTTCAACATCGGCACCATCGTCCGCACCGCCAACGCCTTCCTCGCCGCCGAGGTGCACATCGTCGGCAACCGGCGCTGGAACCGTCGCGGCGCGATGGTGACCGACCGCTACCAGCACGTGCGGCATCACCCGACCGCCACCGACCTGGCGGCGTACCTGCGTGACCACGAGGGCGGCCCGATCCCGCTGCTCGGCATCGACAACCTGCCCGGCTCTGCCCACCTGGAGACGATGACGATGCCGCGCCGGGTGTGCTTCCTGTTCGGCCAGGAGGGGCCTGGGCTGTCCGACCAGGCGCGGGAGGTCTGCGACGCGACCTTCGCCATCGCCCAGTTCGGCTCGACGCGCTCGATCAACGCGTCGGCGGCGGCCGCCATCGCCATGCACGCCTGGATCCGGGAGTACGCCGACCTCAGCGGCGACCGGGCCTGGCGAGGATGAGCTATGGCCCGGGATGCACGTCCGAGGGTCAGCCCGAGCGCCGCAACGGCCACGGTGACGGTCGCCGCGACCACCATCCGTCGGCGGCGTGCGGCGGCCCGTCCGGCGTGGAGCACCGGCTCGAGCGGCGGCCCCGGAGGTCGTCCTGCAGGGGTCCGACCAGGGCGAGGGCGAGCCCGTGTCAGGGATACTCCGCTCGCTGTCCATCGGTTGTCACCCGGTCATGATCGCGCGTTGGCTGGGTCTAGGGTGAGGAGTGCCGGCCGCGGCTCGCCGAGGCCCGACCACTCACGCCACGAGGAGCAGCCCACCATGCCCATCGCCACCCCTGAGGTCTACGCGCAGATGCTCGACACGGCCAAGGAGCGCGGCTTCGCGTTCCCGGCCATCAACGTGTCGTCCTCGCAGACCTTGAACGCCGCCCTGCAGGGCTTCGCGGACGCCGGCTCGGACGGCATCATCCAGGTGTCGACGGGCGGCGCCGAGTACTTCTCCGGCCCGTCGATCAAGAACATGGTCTCCGGCTCGGTCGCCTTCGCGGCGTACGCCGCCGAGGTGGCCAAGAGCTACCCGGTGAACATCGCGCTGCACACCGACCACTGCCCCAAGGACAAGCTGGACGGATTCGTCCGTCCGTTGCTGGCGATCTCGACGGAGCGGGTGGCGCGCGGCGAGGCGCCGCTGTTCCAGTCGCACATGTGGGACGGGTCGGCGGTGCCGTTGGCCGAGAACCTGCAGATCGCGCAGGAGCTGCTCGCCCAGGCTGCCGCCGCCCACGTGATCTTGGAGATCGAGGTCGGCGTGGTCGGGGGTGAGGAGGACGGCATCGTCGGCGCGATCGACGAGAAGCTGTACACCACGCCCGAGGACGCGCTGGCCACGGTCGAGGCCCTCGGCATCGGCGAGAACGGGCGCTACATGACCGCGCTGACTTTCGGCAACGTTCACGGTGTCTACAAGCCCGGCAACGTCAAGCTGCGCCCGGAGATCCTCAAGGCGGCGCAGGACGCGGTGGTCGAGCAGCGCGGCCTGCCGGCCGGCTCGAAGCCGTTCGACCTGGTCTTCCACGGCGGTTCGGGCTCGCTGCCCGAGGAGATCGCGGCCGCTGTCGACTACGGCGTGGTGAAGATGAACGTCGACACCGATACCCAGTACGCCTTCACCCGGCCGGTGGCCGACCACATGCTCCGCCACTACGACGGCGTGCTCAAGGTCGACGGCGAGGTCGGCAACAAGAAGGTCTACGACCCGCGCTCGTGGGGCAAGGCCGCCGAGGCCGGCATGGCCGCTCGGGTGGTCGAGGCCTGCGAGAACCTCCGGTCCACGGGGCACTCCCTCGGCGGCTGAGACGGCGTCCCGCCCACGTTATGCGGGAGACAGCGCTCCCGCCCCGCGACCGGCCTACGCTGGAGCTGAGCACAAGGGGGTGCGTCATGGGACCGCACGCCGTACATCCGCATTCTGGGTCCGCCTGGGCTGACCGCTCACCCGGCGACCGGGCCTACGCCTGGGCCTGGCTGAGCCTGGCGCTGTACGCCGTCAGCGGCGTCGCAGCGTTCGTGGTCGGCGAGGGACTGGCGACCCTGCTGGACGCCACGGCCGACGACGCGGAGCTGTGGAGGCTGGCCGCTGCCGCCGGACCGGCGCTGGTCGTCTTCGCCCTCCCGGTCGGTGTCACCTGGTGGCTGGCGGCCCGTGCCAAGCGGCTCGGCCGGCCCGACGCCCGGGTCGCCACCTTGGTGAGCGGCCTGGTCGCGGCCGGCTTCGCCGGGCTCAACATCGTTTCCTACCTCGTCGGGCGGGTCGCCGGCTGACCCCGGGCTGCGCTCGTACCCAACTCCCGCACCACAGCGGCGCGCAAGTAGGTACAAGAGCGCACCAGTCGGGTCGGCTCGGCGAACGGGCCAGAAGGCGCACCCAGGCGGGGCACGCGCGGCGGTCGCTCACAGCGACTCCGCAGGGCGGGCGAGCCCGTGCGAGATCACCGCGACCCTGGCCCGATGGATCGATCGACGCCTCGTCCCGCCCTGGCCGCCGTCGCCCATGGGCAGTTCGGATTGTTCACCAGAGGGGATGCGCTTGCAGCCGGCTACTCGTCGGCCGAGATCCGGGCGCGGGTGGGCCCACGTGGCGCGTGGCGCGTCGTCCGCCGAGGGGTCTACATCCCTGCGCGGCAGTGGGATGACGCGATATCGGACGACCAGTGGTGGTGGCGCGATGTCGCGGCTCACCTCCAGATGACGGCCGAGCACGTGCTGAGCCACGACTCGGCCGCCCGCGGACACGGGCTTCCCCTGCTGCGACAGTCGGTGCCGCTGTTGCATGTGACCAGGCCTGGCGTGGGTGGGTCGCGCACGCGCCACGGGGTCAAGCACCACCTGGGTCGTGAACGGCCGGCGGTCGTCGTGCGACGCGGAGGCATCGGGCTCACCGGGCTGGCGCGGACGGCCCTCGATCTGGCGCGCGAGCACGGGTTCTCGGCCGGCGTTGTGGCACTGGATGCCGCCCTGCGGCGCGAGGCCACGGTGCGCGATGTCGAGATGGAGCTCGCCCGGATGACGAGCTGGCCCTTCGTCATGACGGCCCGTCGCGCCTTCGCCTTCGCAGACCCCGCCGCCGAGTCCGTGGGTGAGTCCCTGACCAGGATCCTGCTGGCCGAGCTGGGGCTTGGCCCGATCGAGACACAGTTCCCCGTCCCCGTGGGTGACGGGGTCAGGTGGTGCGACCTGCGGGTGGGCCGGCACGTCTTCGAGTTCGACGGGCTCGTGAAGTACCGGTCCCCAGCCGACGGTGGCGTCGCATCGATCGATCCCGCGGAGGTGGCCTTCCGCGACCGCCGCCGTGACACCGAGATCGGCGAGCACGGCCTGGGCATCTCGCACGTGGTCTGGGAAGACCTGTTCGCTGGCCGGGAGCGAGCCGCGGCCCCGGCTCCGACGCGAGGAAGCGCTGACTCGACAACGCTTCGGCACCGACCTGCCCGAGCACCTGGTGCGCTTCGCGCGTGACCATCCGCGACGGTCGGTGGCCTGATTCTGGGGGAGCCCCGGGGCGACCCGTTCGCCCCGATCAGCCCAGCAGCGCGTCGTACGCCGCCGGGCTAGAGTCGCGCAGGAATGCCGAGCAGCGCTCCCACTCGTCGGTCTCGCCGATCGCGCGAGCCGCGAGGGCGAGCAGGCCGAGGCAGCGCAGGAAGCCGCGGTTGGGCTCGTGCTCCCAGGGCACCGGGCCATGGCCCTTCCAGCCGTGGCGGCGCAGCAGGTCCAGGGACCGGTGGTAGCCGACGCGGGCGTAGGCGTAGACGGTGACGTCGTCGGCCCCGGAGTCGCGCGCCTGCCCGGCGAGCGCCGCCCAGGCCACCGGCGACGCGGGGTGCCGGCGCACGACGTCGGCCGGGGCGTTCCCGCTCGCAAGCTCGGCTGCGGCGTCGTCGGCGGGCAGTCGCGTGGCCGGCGGCTGCGCCATCAGGTCCTCGAAGCTCATGGGGGTCACTCTCTCACCCGCGCTCAGGCGGCGTGGAGCAGCCCGCGCACCCGGTCGGCGCCCAGCGCGACGATCAGGGTGGGGAGCCTGGGGCCGCGGTCGGCGCCGACGAGCAGCCGGTAGAGCACGGCGAAGAAGTCCTTCTGGTCCGCCTTGACCTCCGGCGTGGGGGCGTCGCCGAGAGCCAGCCCGCGGGCCAGCTTCGGGACGCCGTACACCACGGCGGTGACGTGGTCGAGGTCGTGGGCGTCGCCGAGCCGGTCGAGGAACAGCCGCAGCCAGGTCTGCTGCTCGGGGGTGAGCAGGCTCAGGGCTTCGAGGTCGGGCTCGTCGCGGACCAGGGTGCGCTCCTGCGCCGGGACGAACTCCGACACCCACGCCATGGCCCGGCCCAGACGCGGCTGCAGCTGATCGACGCTGTCGTGTTCGTGACCCATGTCCGCCACGATCCGGCTGATCTGGTCGGCCGAGCCCGCCGTGATGTCGGCGACCGAGGACAGCACCCGGAACGGTACGACCACGTCGGGGGTGGGCAGCGTCCCGGAGCTGGAGGTCGCGGCGGCCCGCTCGTAGGCGAGGACGTGCGCGTCGCGCTTCGAGGGGTCGGCAGCCTTGCGGGCCAGGGCGTCCCACTCGTCGTACAGCCGGACGACCTCGGGGCCGAAGTCGATGTTGAACGCCTGCTGCGGGCGGCGCCGGACGTAGAGCCAGCGCACGATGGGTGCCTCGAGGATCTCCAGCGCGTCCTGAGCGGTCGGGACGCCGCCCTTGGACGACGACATCTTGGTCATGCCGGCGAAGCCCACGAACGAGTAGCCGAACCACGAGGGGCGCGGCCAGGCCCAGATCTTCTCCACCAGCTCGTGGCCGACGGTGAACGACGACCCGGGGAGGAGTGATCGGCACCCGCGGGCTCGAAGTCGATCCGCTCGTAGGCCCACCGCATCGGCCAGTCGATCTTCCAGACGAGCTTGCCCTCGTCCTGGGTCGCGAGGTTGGTGACGTAGGAGTCGCCGCAGGTGTCGCAGGTGTAGGCGAGATCGGTGGTGTCGTCGTCGTAGGACGTCAGCGTGGTGGTGTCGCGCCCGCAGCCGCGGCAGTAGGGCTTGAACGGGAACCGCGCCAGCCCGTCGCCAGCGGTCTCGTCGTCGAGGGCCACCGAGTCCTCGAGGGCCGCGGCCTCCTGCTCGTCGTCGGTCTCGACCTGCTTGGTGCGGTAGCGGCCGAGCACCTCGTCGATCTCGTCGCGGCGACCGACGACGCCGAGGATCTGCTCGCGATAGGCGCCGCTGGTGTACATCGCCGTCTGGCTGATCTCCTCCATCTCGCAGCCCAGCTCCCGCAGCGCGTCGCGCAGGGGCTGCTTGAAGTGCTCGGCCCAGGAGTGGTGGCACTCCCACGGATCGGGCACCGCCGAGAGCGGTCGGCCGATGTGGGTGTTCCACGACTCGTCGACGCCGAAGGGCACCTTGCGGAAGCGGTCGTAGTCGTCCCAGCTGTGCAGGTGGCGCACGGGGATGCCGCGCCGGCGGATCTCCTCGGCCACGAAGTGCACGGTGAGGAACTCCCGCAGGTTGCCGAGGTGGATCGGCCCCGAGGGGCTGATGCCCGAGGCGCAGGTGACGCGGTTGCCCTCGCCGGCGTGCCGAACGGCGTCGTCTGCCGCGCGGGTCACCCAGTCGGTGGGCTCGCCGGAGCGGTCACGGGTCATGGGGCTCTCCAGGGTGGCGTCGTGAGTGCGGGCGCCACGGTACCGAACGGCCCCGGATGGCCGGGCAGGCAGTCCAACGGCGAGCGCCGGGAACCGTCCCCCGACGCGGTCCCAGCGCTCGCCGTACTGCACATTCTTGCAGTGACCGGTCCCTGCCAGGTGGCCGTCGGGTGCCAGTGTCACTAAGATGCCAAGCCATGGTGCGCGACGGTGGCTTCCTGTCCCTCTTCGGCTTCCCGCCCGCGATCGAGGAGCTGTACTGGCACTTCCTCTCGCTGTCGGGCCAGCCGCTCGAGGTGATCGCCGAGGCCCTGGGGCGCGAGGCCGCCGACGTCGAGGCCGACATCGAGCCGTTGACGAAGCTTCGGGTGATCAGCGTCGCCCCCCAGGCGGTCGACACCCGGTCGCCGGCCGACGCGCTGGCCCTGTTCGTCCGTGCCCAGGCGTTGCACGCCGAGCGCCTGACCCGGCGCCTGGACGCCGTGGCGGCCGCTGTCGGCGCACTCCCGACGCAGGCGCCGCCCCTGGGCGAAGGTGGCCGTCCCTTGGACGGTGAGGTGCTGGGACAGGTGGACGTGGCCGGGATGCTGGAGCGCTGGGTGCGCCACTCGCACGGTGACCTGCTCTGGCTCCGCCCGGACCAGTGGCGGATGTCCTCGGACCAGCTGATGACCAGTGCGGTCGCGGAGGCGGTGGCGACGGGACGTCAGTCGCGGGCCATCTACCCGACGGCGGCGCTCACCGTGGCGCCCGACGCGATCCAGGCCCGCGTCCAGGCCGGGGAGCAGGTGCGGGTCGCTCCGGAGATCCCCACTCGGCTGGCGATCATCGGCCCCCAGGCCGTGCTTCACGACCACCACGGCGTGGGCAGCGCTCAGCGCCTGCTGGTCCGACAGCCGTCCCTGGTGTCGGCCCTGCGGGTCCTGTTCGAGCAGCTGTGGGAGCGCGCGACGCCGGTCACCGACGTCCGGGTCCGGCGTCGCCGGGACGCACGCCGGCTCTTGGTCGACCACCTGGCGGCCGGCGAGAAGGACGAGCAGATCGCGCGGGCCCTGGGTGTCAGTCTGCGGACGGTGCGCCGCCGGATCGCGGCGATGATGACCGAGCTCGGCGTGGACTCCCGCTTCCAAGCCGGGGTCGAGGCGGCCCGGCAGGGCTGGCTCTGAGCGAAGCGCGATCAACTCCGCCCCCGCAGCGGGATCGCGTACTGGTCACGCTGTACGTGACCATCCCCATTCGAGACGCACTGACCTGGCACCGTAATGTGTCAGGACACGTTCGGCTACCCGTTCGAGCCGGTCGCGTGTTTCTCGGCGCCGACCCGGGCCACTGCGGGACTCCGCATCGCGGCCGCTGCGTGCCGGGTCCGGCGATGCCCGCCTGATTCGTCAACCGTTCCGGTCACGCGGGGGCCGGTCGATATCGACTGGCCTAGGGCGACTCGCCCCTTGGCGGTCGTCTAGACGTGGGGCAGGCGGCTGCCACGAGGCTGGCGGCGGCCTGCTTGGCGCTCGCCGCCGTGGCGGGGTCTGCGTCCAGGACGCCAGCGGCCAGTCCGCCGTCGAGCAGCAGGGTGAGCTGACGGCCGAGGAGATCGGGATCGAGGGCTCCGGCCCGCGTGGCCAAATCCGTCACCCAGGCTCGGACCAGGTGCTTGTGTCCGACGGTTCGGGCGTGCACGTCACCGCCGGGTGTCGCCTCTGCGGCGGTGTTGATGAAGGCGCAGCCGTGGAACCCCTCCCGCCGGGCCGCGCTCTGCAGCGCGTCGAACAGACCCACCATCTGGTCGGCGGGGTCGTCTCCAGCCGCGCGAGCCGCCGCCCGGAGCTGACCGAGCCAGGTCTGGTCGACCTGGTCGAGGTAGGCCAGGACCAGGTCGTCTTTGCGGGGGAAGTGCTTGTAGAACGACGCCTTGGCCACGCCCGCCTCATCGATGATCGTGTCCACTCCGACCCCCCGCGGCCCACGCGCGTAGAACAGCCGGAAGGCGGCCTGCAGGATGCGCTCCCGAGCGGCCTGCCGGGGCTGGTTCGACGTACTCACGCGGTCACCTCCTCGCCCACCAACATACAGACCCCTCCGTCTATCCGTCACCATCACAACACCCGGCGATCTCACCAGTTCCCTGGACGAACGGGCGAGAGTCCCTTGACAAATAGACAGACCTGTCTGTTAGCCTGTCCGCATTCACCACTCGTCAGGAGACCACCATGAAGATCGCAGTCCTCGGCACCGGCCCGGTGGGCCAGACCGTCTCGGCAGCACTGACTGCGCTGGGCCACCAGGTCGTGATCGGCACGCGCGACCGGCAGGCCACCATGGCTCGTACCGAGCCCGACACCTTCGGCAACCCCCCGTTCTCGACCTGGCACCAGGGTCACCCCGACATCTTGGTCGCCACCCTCCCCGACGCGGTCGCCGACGCCGAGTTGGTCATCAACGCCACCAACGGGGCCGGTTCACTGACCGCTCTGGAGGCCGCCGGATCCGACGCCCTCGCCGACAAGGTGCTCATCGACATCGCCAACCCGCTTGACTTCTCCCAGGGCATGCCGCCCTCGCTGCTGGTCTCCAACACCGACTCCCTCGGCGAGCAGATCCAGCGCAGGCTCCCCCGCACCAAAGTAGTCAAGGCGCTGAACACCATGAACGCCTACCTCATGGTCGATCCTGGCCAGCTCGCCGCAGGCGACCACACCAGCTTCGTGTCGGGCAACGACGCCTCGGCCAAGCAGACTGTCACCGAACTCCTCACCGACCTCGGCCACCAAGACATCATCGACCTCGGCGACATCACCACCGCCCGGGGCACCGAGATGTACCTACCCCTATGGGCCAGGCTATGGGCCGGCCTCGGCACCCCCATGTTCAGCATCAAGGTCGTCCGCTGACACCGGTCCCGCACCTCCGGCTCGCCCAAGAGCCTGGGCCGCGGCCAGCACAGCCACGCGCGCACCGGGAGGAACCATGGACCCGACCCCGTCGACGACCACCAACCTCGGAGGAACGGCCCTGGGAGACTGCTGAACAAGGGGTGCCAGTCAGGATGGACCCGTGGGAGCGACCCGGTGCGGGATCATTGGCCGAACGCTCGTCTACATTTCGTCTACACTGAGGATGTGGCCTCCCCCGACACCACCACAGTCCGCGTTCGGCGCCCAGACTCCGAGCGCCTGCAGTCGCTTGCCAAGGCGCGGCAGACGCCGGTCATCGACGTGCTGCATGCTGCGATCGACGCGCTGGAGCGGCAAGAGTTTCTCCGCGGCCTGAGTGAGGACTACCAGCACCTGCGCAACGACCCCGAGCGCTGGCAGCAATACCTGGCCGAGCGTCAGGAGTGGGACACCCTCGCGTGATCTGGCGAGGCGAGGTCTACGAGGTCGATCTCGGCCAGCCGATGGGGCACGAGCCCGCATTCCGACGCCCGGGCGTGGTGGTCACCGTGGACATCCTGAACAACAGCCCTGGTCAGTTGGTCATCGTCGTGCCGATCAGCTCGGCCTTCTACGGCCTGCGCAGCCACATCGAGGTCGAGCCAGGGACTAGCGGACTGGATCGCACTTCCTACGCGCGCTGCGACCAGCTGCGCGTCGTGTCGACCGAACGGCTGTCTGCTCGGCTGGGGATGATCGCGCCCGACCAGATGCGAGACATCGACCAAGCACTGCGGTTCGTACTCGACCTGTGACCAGGGTCAGACCCGCCCCACGAGCGAGCAGCGGAACGCCCCGTGGTCACCACGAGCGTGTCGCCCTGCCTTGGTGCTGCAAGAGCAACGCCCACACCGTCCTGGGAGGGCTCGACTCCTCGACCATGGTCGAGTTCGACCGCCGACTGCGGGTGTTCCTCGGCTTCGGCGCCTGACCACGCCAATCACCCCCGGACCAGCCAGACCTACACCGCACCTCTCACATCCCGATAGCGGATCGGCTTGCGGTACCGCGCGTCCATTTGTCCGGTAGCCGCTAGTCGTGCTCCAGGCTCGTGCGGGCCGGTCGTAAACTCAGAAACTTACTCCCCAGCACAGGCGGGCACCCCGATGAAACGAGACCGTCGCGTCTATGTCGACATGGTCGGCGACCTGTTCCACCCAGGCCATGTCGAGCTGCTCAGGGCTGCTCGCGGGCACGGTGATCAGGTGGTGGTCGGAGTGCTCTCGGACGAAGCGGCGGCGACGTACAAGAGACGGCCCATCATGTCGCTGTCCGAGCGCGTCGCTGTGATCGAGGCCTGCCGCTTCGTCGACGAGGTAATCCCCGATGCGCCGTTGCGGCTGACGGCCGACTTCCTCGTGAAGCACGACCTCGACCTTGTCGTCCACGGAGACGACATCAGCGACGAAACGGCCAGCGACGTCTACGGCCCCGCCGTAGAGCAAGGGCTGATCCGCCGGGTGCCGCGATCCCGAAACCTGTCCACCACCGAACTCATCGCCCGAGTCCGATCACGGCAATCTTGACCACAGCGCGAAGCGTGACCGTGTGGGGATCGTCACGCGTGACCTGTGCGGGAGCTGCGGGACAGGAAACGCTCGGTGTCAACGGAAACGATTAGCCTTCCTCTTGGGTCTGGTCGCAAGCTCACCTGGGTGCATCGCTGCGCACCAACCTCGTGCTCGTCGGCACAACCCCGCCTCAGCGTTCCGCCACGTCGCGAGATCCGCGCGCTGGGCTCACTCCAGCAGGGCCCGCGTCGCCTCGTCGGCAGGAAACATCAGCTCTACGCGCAGTGACTCGAGGGTCACGCTGTGCGGTGTCCCGAAGGTGGTGAACATGCTGAGAAACGCCAGTTCGCCGTGCCGGCTGGCGTAGCGGCTGACCAGCACCGGCGGGAAGGCGGCTCCGGGATCCAGTTGCGCCGCCACGGCCTCCAACGGCCGCACCCGCTCGCGCAACGCTGGCCGCGTCACCGCTTCGTGCCGAAGCTGGCCCAGCAGCACCGCGGCCGCCTCTGGGAGGTTGGTGACGACCTCGGCCAGCGGGCCGAGAGCAAGGTCGAGCAGGTTCACAGGAGACGGGCCGTCCCCACCCTCGGGGCCGGGCAGGTCCACCTCCACGCCCACCGAGTCGAACAGCCACTCGAGGCCCGCATTGGCGGCGACGACGTCCCACTCAGGGCCGAGCAGGAGCGCCGGCCAAGGCTCGTGGCTGCGCAGTAGCCGTGCGACCGCTTGCCGCGCCTCCTCGAGGCCAGTCGAGTCCCATCCGCCCTCGTCGAACGCGGGAGCGTAGCCCGCCGCCAGCAGCGCCTGGTTGCGCATCATCAGCGGCGCCTCCAACGCAGACAACCACCGCATCAGGAGGTCCCGGCTGGGCCGCGAGCGGCCGAGCTCGACAAAAGACAGGTGCCGCTGACTCACCCCGAGTTTCAGCGCGAGGTCGAGCTGGCTGATCCGTTGGCGCGAGCGCGCCCCCGTCAGGAGCGACCGCAGGGAGACATCCTGGTCCTGGCTCACCCGGACATCGAAGCGCGATCGGCGTCGTCGTCTCAACTACCTGCGAGGTAGTTGAGACGACGAGCCCCGTCGGTGAGGCTCCGAACATGGACCTCACCCAGACCCTCCCCCCGCTGGCCGCCGCGCTCGCCGTGGCCACCTTCGTTGTCATCGTCCGAACCGCCGGGTCACCCCTGCGGCACTGGTGGCTGCCCGCCGCGCCCCTCGTGCTGTTCACGGCCTGGTCCGTGTACGCCGTGGTGGCTGAGGGGCCGGGCGGTTTCTGGCCCGAGCACGTCGGGACCGCCTGGGAGGTGCAGATCTGGATGGACCTGCTGCTGATGGCGTGCGCCGCCTGGTGGCTCGTCCAGCCACGGCTGCGCTCCACCGGGTCGGCGCCGTGGCCGTGGCTCGTGCTGGTGCTCAGCACTGGCTCGATCGGCATGCTGTGTTTGCTGCTCTGGATCCGGCGCGCCGAGCAGGTGGGGATCGTCGCGGAGTCGGCCGCCACCGTCGGATCGACACGTTGACACCTAGGCACACCGTGTCGTCGGCCACGTTTCGCGACAACACCGAGGACAGGACCGCACAAGGAACCGCTGCCGGGGCGCCTCGCTCCTTGCCTGCCTCTGAGAAGGCTTCGCCCGTCGGCGTCCCGCGAAGGTGTCAGTTGCGGAACGCCGTCAACACGCGAGGTCAGCGTCGTGCTGAAGCGCCAGCGAGTTCTGCCTTCGCGGCCGTGCGCTGCCGCTCGATCGCGCGGTAGACGGTGGACCGGCCGACACCGAAGAGCTCGGCGACCTCGAGGGTGCTGTACTCGCCGCTGTGCACCAGTGAAACCAGGTGCGCTTCCTGCTTGCGGCTGAGCTTGGGCTGCTTGCCCTTCAGCCGACCCTTGGCCTTCGCGACCTTCATGCCTCAACGGTGCGCAGCCGGATCAGGTCGGACTCGAACTCGGCCACCATCGCCAGGACGTTGAACAGCAGCCTCCCGACCGCGTCGGTTGGGTCGTAGACCGATCCGCCGAGGCTGAGGCTGATCTCTCGGGTGGTGAGCTCGTCGGCGATCGTCCGCGCATCCGGAAGCGAGCGGGCAAGCCGGTCGAGCTTCGTGACCACCAGAGTGTCGCCGGCACGGCACGCGGCGAGAGCCTCGCGCAGCCCGGGACGTTCTCGGTTCGTGCCGGTCAGGCCGTGATCGACGTAGATGCGTTCGACCTCAACTCCGAGGCTGAGCAGGGCTTCGCGTTGCGCGGTGAGGTCTTGTTGATCGGTGGAGCATCGGGCGTACCCGATAAGCAGTGCGCTCATGGCGCACCTCCTGAAGAGAACCGGCCCGACCGGACCACCGGATGTGGTCGGCTCGGGCATCGAGCGAAGCTCGACTCCACCAGCGACCGCTTTTGGCCTCGGCGTGGCAAGCCCCCGCGATCCCGTCGGCGCTGGCAACCAGCCTGTTTTCGTCATACGATATTGCCATGGTCAGGGAAGAGCAGATCCAGCAGTGGGCTGACGAGGCCGAAGCCGGCTACGACGTCGAGGCGATGAAGCGCCGGGGGCGTGGCCGGCCCGGCCGTGGCGCCGAGCCGATGCAGGTCGTCGCGGTACGCCTCACCGCCGAGGAACTTGCAGCGGTCGACGCGATTGCCGAGCGCGAGAAGATCTCGCGATCCGAAGCGATCCGCAGAGCCCTGGCCGGCTTTGCCGCGTGAAGGTCCACGACAGCGCACTCAAGCACGGAGTACTTCCCGAGGACGCGGTCCAGGCAGCGGACTGGCCGCTCTGGATCGAACCTCTCGATGACGCGGAGGACTGGCCACAGCGCGAACTGCGGCTCGGCTTCGACACTCAGGCGCGCCTGCTCGAGACCGTCGTCCTCATCTTCGCCAGCGGCGACGAACTGGTCATCCACGCGATGTCAGCACGCAAGCAGTACTGGGATCTCCTGTCCTGAGCCCCGGGTCACATCACCACAAGCCGATCGTCGCACGGAGCCGAATCGGCTCCCTACCCTGGTTCGATGACCTTCTCCAACGATCGGCGGCCGGTGGGCCATGAGCCGTTTTGGGCGGCCGGTACGCAGGTGGTGTGGCGCGAGGGAAGCGGACCGTTGGGAACCGGGGAGCCGGTCGAGCACCCATCGCAACCACACTTCGCCAGCCCGGTGACCGTCGTCCGAGACGATGGGGATGGGGTGGTGGCCTGGCTCAGCATCGGAACGCCCGTGACCAGGCTCGTGCGCGCCGACGGGCGGGACAAACGTGCCGATCCGCGCACCCAGTTCACCGCCCCGTCGAGGCGCGCGCCGGCGTGCACGCGTTGTACGACCAGGTCCGGATCATCCCGTCGGGCCGGGCCTGGTCCGCCTGGGCGATGTTCCAAGCGGAAAGCGGAGCCTTCAGCGGGTGGTATGTGAACTTGGAGCGACCCCACGTTCGGGATGCAAGTTCCATCTACACCAGCGACCGCGTGCTGGATCTGTGGGTGGAGCCCGACGGAACGATCATGCGCAAGGACGAAGACGAACTCGTGCTCGCGTTGGAGCAGGGCGCCCTCGATGCAGTCACGGCGAAAGCCGCCCTGCGGGACTGCCAAGAGGTCGAGGCGATTGTCGCCTCATGGGGATCTCCGTTCTGCGACGGCTGGGACTCCTTCCGGCCGGACCCACGCTGGATCACGCCCACCCTGGTCCAAGGGCCTTCCGACACGGGCTGACACGACCATGCGAGGCGGGTGCGCCTGCCCCGGTTCGGGAAGCGGCATAGAGCACCATGCCCTCTGCTCCCGTGACGTGCGCCCTGAGTCCCGCAAGGCCCGTCCGGAGACAGGTCCCGGTGACGGGGCCGCATGAGGAGCGAACCGCGTGCCCGACCCGGCTCCCGGCAGCCTCGTGAGCGACCGACCTCGCAGGTAGCCCTGTCGCCCGCCCGTCCGTCCGGGACCTGTCAGCGTCGTAGGCACCCGCGGCATCAGGCCGCGGCGGCCTCAGCCCGGCAGCACCATCCGGTACGCCGCCGACACCACGCGCCAGGTCCTGGCCCGCTCGGGGCCGGACACCTCGCCGTCGGCCGAGCAGTAGAACTCCTCGCCCGCGACCGACACCTCACGGCCCCGCAGGTAGGTCACGTCGTGGCGCTCGGGGTGCCGAGCCCGGGCCAGCTGGAGCGCGTAGCCGACCATGGCGAGCGGCCCGGTCGCGCGCGAGACCATGACGTCGACGGCCCCATCCGACGTGTTCGCGTCGGGGGTCAGCTCGGCACCGCCCCCGACGCTGCTGCCGTTGCCGATCGCGACCATCAGGGTCGGCCGGTCCACGTCGGCCACCACCTGGCCGTCGACCTCCACCCGCAGTCGCAGGGTGGTCGGCCGCAGTGCCGACTGCACCGCGCCGATGGGGTAGCCCAGCCGGCCCAGCTTCAGCGGGCCGACGCCGATGCCGCCCAGCCGCTCCTTCCACGTCGCGCCGGACCGGCTGGCCTCGGCACCCGCCCCGACGTGCACGCTGTTGACCACGACCTGCCCGACCTCGTCGACGATGAGGTCAACCGGTCGGACCCGGCCGTCTAGGGCGACGTGTGCGGCCTCCTCGACGTCCAGCGGCAGGCCGACACAGCGCGCGAAGTCGTTGCCCGTCCCGAGCGGGAGCAGGGCGAGCACCGCGCCGTGCAGGTCGTTGCGGCGGTGCAGCGCGGCTACCACCGCGTGGAGGCTGCCGTCTCCTCCCGCGACGACGATGCGCCGCGAGCCGGCGCGGTGCAAGACGCCGTCCAGCTCGCCCGGGTTGCCGGTCTCGGCCACCTCCACGGAGGCACGGGCGCGCAGGACGGCGAGCCCGCGCTCCAGCCTGTCCGCATCGGTGGAGCCGGCGGCGGCGTTGGCGATGACGAGCAGCGGGTCCACGAGCCGGACACTACCCAAGCGAGGATGAGCGCCACCCCGGCTTTGGTAGCGTGCTCCCGCCCGTCAAGGCTCGAGGGAAGGACACGCCGATGCCGGCGATCGTGGTCCTGGGCGCCCAGTGGGGCGACGAGGGCAAGGGCAAGGCCACCGACCTGCTGGCGACCACCGAGACGATCGACTACGTGGTGCGCACCTCGGGTGGCCACAACGCCGGCCACACCATCGTGGTCAACGGCGAGCGGTTCGCGACCCACCTGCTCCCGAGCGGGATCCTCACCCCGGGTGCACCGCGGTGATTGGCAACGGCGTGGTCGTGTCCCCCGAGGCGCTGTTTCGCGAGCTGGACGCACTGGCCGCCCGCGGGGTCGACGTGTCCCGGCTGGTCGTCTCCGCCAACGCTCACGTGATCGCGTCGTACCACACCGTGATCGACAAGGTCACCGAGCGCTTCTTGGGCAAGAACAAGCTCGGCACGACGGGGCGCGGCATCGGCCCGGCGTACGGCGACAAGGTGAACCGGATCGGCGTCCGGATCGCCGACCTGCTCGACGAGGGCATCTTGCGGCAGAAGGTCGAGGCGTCGCTGGAGGTCAAGAACCACCTGCTCGCGAAGGTCTACAACAGGCGGGCGATCGACCCGGACGCCGTCGTCGCGGAACTGCTGTCCTACGTCGACCGGATCCGGCCGATGGTCGCCGACACGTCGCTGCTGCTCAACCAGGCGCTCGCCCGAGGCGAGACGGTGCTCTTCGAAGGGGCGCAGGCCACCATGCTCGACGTCGACCACGGGACCTACCCGTTCGTGACGTCGTCCAACGCCATCGCCGGAGGCGTCTGCACCGGTGCCGGCATCGGCCCCACCCGCATCGACCGGGTGATCGGCGTGATCAAGGCCTACACGACCCGCGTGGGGTCCGGGCCGTTCCCCACCGAGCTCTTCGACGAGGACGGCGAGCGGCTGTGGAAGATCGGAGGTGAGGTCGGGGTCTCCACCGGCCGCGACCGCCGCTGCGGCTGGTACGACGCCGTCGTCGCCCGCTACGCCTCGCGGGTCAACGGCCTGACCGACCTGTTCCTCACCAAGCTCGACGTGCTGTCGTCGTGGGAGCGGGTCCCCGTGTGCGTCGCCTACGAGATCGACGGCGTCCGGCACGACGAGATGCCGATGACCCAGACCGACTTCCACCACGCCAAGCCGGTCTATGAGTACCTCGACGGCTGGTGGGAGGACATCTCCGGCTGCCGGACTTTCGCCGAGCTGCCGGCCAACGCCCAGCGCTACGTGCAGGCGCTCGAGGAGATGTCGGGCACCCCCATCTGGGGTGTCGGCGTCGGCCCCGGCCGGGAGCAGACGCTGGTCGTGCACGGCTGAGGCTTGCCCTCCGGGTCAGCGGGGTACTCCGGAACCGGAGGCCCCGAGCGCCGTCGCTAGGATCACCACCCGTGAAGACCCTCGTGATCGGCACCGGCGGCCGGGAGCACGCCTTGGCGCTGGCGCTCGCCCGGGACCCGGGGGTGGCCGAGGTGCACGCCGCCCCGGGCAACCCGGGGATCGCCCAGGTCGCCACCCTGCATGAGGTCGACCCGATGGACGCCGAAGCGGTGGCGGCGCTCGCCGAGCGGATCGGCGCCGACCTGGTGGTGATCGGCCCCGAGGCCCCCCTCGTGGCGGGTGTCGCGACGGGCGTCCGGGCGCGGGGCATCGCCTGCTTCGGCCCGTCGGTGGAGGCGGCGCGGCTGGAGGGCTCGAAAGCGTTCGCGAAGGAGGTCATGGTGGCGGCCGGCGTACCCACCGCCGCGGCGCACAGCTGCGAGACCCCCGATGAGGCGGCGGCGGCGCTGGACGAGTTCGGGCCGCCGTACGTCGTGAAGGACGACGGCCTCGCCGCCGGCAAGGGCGTCGTCGTCACCGACGACCGGGCCGCTGCCCTCGCGCATGCGGCGGCCTGCGAGCGGGTGGTCATCGAGGAGTATCTCGACGGGCCGGAGGTCTCCCTCTTCGCGATCACCGACGGTCACACGGTCTACCCCCTCCTCCCGGCCCAGGACTTCAAGCGCATCGGCGACGGTGACGCCGGCCCCAACACCGGCGGCATGGGCGCCTACACGCCGCTGCCCTGGGCCCCGGAGGGTCTGGTCGAGGAGGTGGTGCGCACCGTGCTCCAGCCGACGGTCGAGGAGATGGCCCGGCGCGAGGCGCCGTTCCGCGGGCTGCTGTACGCCGGGCTGGCGCTCACCGCGCGCGGCGTGCGCGTCGTGGAGTTCAACGCCCGCTTCGGCGACCCGGAGACCCAGCCGATCCTCGCGCTCCTCGACTCGTCGCTGGCCGAGCTGCTGGCCGCCGCGGCGACCGGCCGGCTCGCCGACGTCGCTCCGCCGCGCTGGAAGAGCGGTGCCGCCGTGGCCGTGGTCATGGCCTCGGCCGGCTACCCCGCCTCGTCCTCCTCGGTGACGTGGTCATCGGCGCCGAGACCCTGGACCGCGAGCCCGACGTCCACGTGCTGCACGCCGGGACGGCCCGGCGCGAGGACGGCCAGCTCGTCACCGCGGGGGCCGGGTGCTCGCGGTCACCGCGGTCGGCAGCGACGTCGCCGACGCGCGGGCCAAGGCCTACGAGGGCGTCGGTCGATCACCTTCTCCGGCGCGCAGTTCCGCACCGACATCGCGCTCGGGGCGGCCCGGGGGCTGCGTTAGCCGCCGTCGCTCGCCGACCGCGGCCCGACGTCGAGGACGACGTCCACGCGCTGCCCCGTCGCCGGACCTCCGGGAAGCGGAGTCGCACCGACGTGATCGGCTCGTGCTCCAGCACCCCGACGCCGTCGATGAAGGCGTCCCACGAGCCGGCGTCGTCCTCCTGCGGGACGGCCTCCAGCCAGTCCAGCGAGTGCCACGCGTCGGCGATGAAGCCGTCGAGCGAGGCGGCCGTGTAGTACTGCACGCGGGGGCGCCTCATCCGGCGACAGTAGCCCCGGAGCGCTCTGAGTACCCTTCTCCCGTGACCGTGCCCAACGTCCTCGCCACTCGGTACGCCGGCGCCGACCTGGCGGCGATCTGGTCGCCGGAGCACAAGATCGTGCTGGAGCGGCGGTTGTGGCTCGCCGTGCTGCAGGCCCAGCGCGACCTGGGGGTGGAGGTCCCGGACGGTGTCCTCGAGGACTACGAGAAGGTCGTCGACCAGGTAGACCTGGCCTCGATCGCCGCCCGCGAGCGGGTCACCCGGCACGACGTGAAGGCGCGGATCGAGGAGTTCTGCGCGCTTGCCGGGCACGAGCACATCCACAAGGGGATGACCTCGCGCGACCTCACCGAGAACGTCGAGCAGCTGCAGATCCGGCAGTCGCTCGCGCTGCTGCGCGACCGTGCGGTCGCGGCGCTGGCCCGGCTGGCGCGGCTGGCCGCCGAGCACGAGACCACGGTGCTGGCCGGCCGCTCCCACAACGTGGCTGCCCAGGCCACGACGCTTGGCAAGAGGTTCGCCTCCGTGGCCGACGAGCTGCTCGTCGCCGTACGCCGGGCCGAGGAGCTGCTCGTGCGCTACCCGCTGCGCGGCATCAAGGGCCCGATGGGCACGGCACAGGACATGCTCGACCTGTTCGGTGGCGACGAGGCCGCGCTCGCCGAGCTGGAGCGCCGGGTGGCCGAGCACCTCGGCTTCGCCGAGACGCTGACCAGCGTGGGCCAGGTCTACCCCCGCAGCCTGGACTTCGAGGTCGTCTCGGCGCTGGTGCAGCTGGTCGCCGCGCCCTCGAACCTCGCGACGACGATCCGGCTGATGGCCGGCCACGAGCTGGTGACCGAGGGCTTCGCCGAGGGTCAGGTCGGCTCCTCGGCGATGCCGCACAAGATGAACACCCGCTCCTGCGAGCGGGTCAACGGCCTGGCCGTCGTGCTGCGGGGCTACCTCTCGATGGTGGGCGAGCTCGCCGGTGACCAGTGGAACGAGGGCGACGTGTCCTGCTCCGTGGTGCGCCGGGTCGCGCTGCCGGACGCATTCTTCGCGGCCGACGGGCTGTTCCAGACCTTCCTCACAGTGCTGGACGAGTTCGGGGCGTTCCCGGCGGTGATCCAGCGCGAGCTGGACCGCTACCTGCCCTTCCTCGCGACGACCAAGGTGCTGATGGCGGCGGTGCGCCGGGGCGTGGGGCGCGAGGCCGCGCACGAGGCCATCAAGCACGCCGCCGTCGGGGTCGCGCTCGACATGCGCCAGGGCCAGGCCGAGAACGACGTCCTGGACCGGCTCGCCGCCGACGAGACGCTCGGGCTCTCCCGCGCCGATCTCGACGCACTGATCGCCGAGCCGCTGTCCTTCACCGGCGCGGCCGTCGCGCAGACCCAGGAGGTCTGCCGACGGGTGGCCGAGGTCATAGCCCGCCACCCGGACGCGGCGGCGTACCTGCCCGGGGCGATCCTGTGACCGGCTAGACCCGGCGTCGGAAGTCGCGGACGGCCAGGACGAGCGCGATCGACAGCAGGACCAGCGCGGTGGCCAGCGCGACACGGAGGGCGTTCTGGGCGGCCATGCCCTGCCCCAGCGCCAGGCGGTACGCCGTCATCAGCAGCGCCGCGCCGAGTGCGGAGCCGATCCGCTGGCCGGTCTGGAGGGCCCCACCGGCGGCTCCGCCCATCCGGGGTGGCACCCGCTCCAGGGTGAGGGTGAAGTTGGGCGACACCACCGCGCCGCCGCCGAGCCCGGCCACGAGCAGCGCCGGGACGACGTAGGGCCAGATCAGGCCGCGTCCGTCGGGGGCGACGACCACCAGCCCGACCAGTCCGACCATCATCACCGAGATCGCGATCAGGGTGATCCGGCGGCCGATCACCGACACCAGGCGGCCGGCGACGGGGCCGAGACCGCCGAGCCCGCCGCGAACGGCGTGACGAGCAGGCCCGCGTGCAGCGCCGAGAGGCCGAGCTGCTCTTGCAGGAAGACCGAGTAGACGAGGAAGACCCCGGTGAAGCCGGTGAAGTAGATCGTGCCCACGGCCAGCCCGTGGGCGTAGCCGGGGTGCCGCGTAGCAGGCCCACGTCGAGCAGGGGCGCCCCGCCACGGTCGACGACGCGCCGCTCCACGCGACGAAGGCCCAGACCAGCGGGGGCGCCAGCGCCACCAGCCCCAGCACCCACCGGGACTCCCCGATGACACCCACCAGGGGGTAGAGCAGCGCCAGCACCGTCAGCCCCAGCAGCAGCGCGCCGACGAGGTCGAGGTCACGCGCAGTCCCCGCCTCGGCGTCCGTGGGGCGACCGGGCACCAGCCGGGCGATGAAGTACATCGCCACCAGCCCGATCGGGATGTTGACCAGGAAGATGTAGCGCCAGCCGTGGTCGGGCCCGAATGCCGCGATGATGAGGCCACCCAGGATCGGCCCGACCGCGGAGGACACCGACACGGTGAAGCCGAAGGCGCCGAACGCCCGACCGCGCTCGGCCCCGCGGAACAGCTGCTGGATGAGGCCGGAGTTCTGGGGGTGAGCAGCCCCGCCGCGGCGCCCTGGACCAGCCGGGCGGCCACGGCGACCCCGCCGTGGGCGCGAGCCCCACGGCCGTCGAGGCCGCGATGAAGCCGGTCAGGCCGATGAGCATCATCCGGCGCCGGCCGAGTGCGTCCCCGAGCCGGCCACCGGTGACCAGGGTGAGCCCGAAGGTGAGCGCATAGCCCGAGACCACCCACTGGATGGTGGCGGGAGAGGCGCCGAGACCCTGCTGGATCGAGGGCAGCGCCACGTTGACGATGGTCACGTCGAGGAGCGACATGAAGCCGACGACGAGGGCGACGCTGAGGATCCGCCAGCGCCGTGGGTCGGGCGGCTCGGCGGGCTGTCCGGCCGCCCGTGGCTGCGAGCGCGGGCCCTCGGTCACCAGGTGAACCTACCCGGGCAAAGCGCGGAGTCGCCGCGCGGGCGGGTGGGCAGATCGTCTCGCAGGTCAGCCGGCGAGTGGGGATCTCCCGATGTCTCCACCATGCCCGACCGCCCAGGCTCGGGGCATCTCGCGCGAGCGGCGCGGGCGACGAGGGAGAAGAGATGTCAAGGATTGCGTGTCGGCCCGGTCGGGGTGCCGGTCGGCCCCGCGGGGGCAGCGCGGGACGAGGAGCGGCCCGGGGCGGCCTGAGGACCGCGCTGTCCGCGCTCACGGTCGGCCTGGTGCTGGTGGTCGGCCTCGACCACTTCGCCTACGCCGCCACGGGCGGGTCGCTGATCCTGGGCCGGGCCAACGTGGCCCCACCGGCACCGGGGACCTACCTCGTCACCATGGACGGGTAGCTCTACGGGCCGACCGGGGCATGGCTGTACTGCGGCCAGTCTCAGGGGCGCCTTTGCCAGCGGATCCCCGCCGAGGCCAGCAACGGCGGGCACTTCCCGATCAGCACCGCCGAGGTGGTGGACCTGAACGCGGGTCGGCTGGAGATCGCGTGTATCGCGTCGGAGACGGGTCGATGGAGCGACTTCCGAGGACTTCAGATCTCGCTCACGCGGGTGACCGCTCCGAGCCTGAGCCGGACCGGGAAGGCGCGCGCAGTGCCGTTCGGGCACGACGGCCGTGGCGCTGGCGGCCCGCCGGGGTCGTGGGGCGGGTGACTGGAGCCCGCAGCCGTCGACGCGCGATCATGGAGGGTGGACACCATCGCCGTCGATCTCGTGGTCACTGGCCTCGTGCAGGGCGTGGCCTACCGGTGGCACGCCCAGGAGGCGGCCGACCGACTAGGGGTGCGTGGCTGGGTGCGCAACGAGCTGGACGGGTCGGTGTCGTGCCGGGTCGAGGGCCCGCCGGACGCGGTGAACGACTTCGTGTCGTGGTGCCGGCACGGCCCGCCGTCGGCGCAGGTCCGGCACGTGGCGGTCTCGCCGGCGCTGCCGCAGCGGATCCAGAACTTCCGGATCCGGTTCTGACCGCGACGGTCGCCGATCAGCCGCCGGCGCGCTCCCAGACCTCCAAGTAGCGCTCCAGCGCCGCGGTGGTCCCGTCGGGTCCCCCGACGCGACGGCGTCGAGCAGCAGCCCGCGCATCAGCGCGACACCGAGCCGCAGCTCGGTGGAGTCGGCGGCCAGACCGAGCCGCTCGGCTACGACGGCGGCGTCGCGGAGCCAGGTGTCGGTGAGGGTGATGAGGAAGCCCTCGGTGCCCGGCCGGCCGTGCAGGGCGAGCGACGTGGCCTCGAAGAACAGCCGGATGAACGGCCACATCGCCGGGTCGCTGAGCTGTGCCCACTGGCGGCGCACCAGGTCGGTCGGCGAGGTCGCCTCCTCGGCCAGCGAGGCGAGGGCCAGTCTCTGGTGGGCCTCGACCCGCTGCACTATCGCGGCGACGACGCCCTCGCGGGACCCGAAGTGGTAGATCAGCATCCGGTGGCTGGTGCCGGCGGCCGCCGCCAACTCGCGCAGGCTCGCGTCGGCGAGGCCCTGCCGAGCGGCGTAGGCCACCAGCTCGGTCAGCAGACGCTCGCGGGGGCTGGTCGAGGGCATGTACCAAATGGTACATTGCGTCGATGCAGTGGGAACACACCCTCGAGATCGACGCGTCGCCCGAGACCGTCTGGGCGGTCACCCTGGACGTGGATGGTCTGCCGCAGCTGTCCCCGACGACGATGACCTGGGTCGAGCGCCTCGATGAGGGGGAGCTCCGCCCCGGCAGTCGGGTGCGCCTCAAGCAGCCCCGCCAGGCGGCGCGGATATGGCAGGTCACCGAGCTCGACGCGCCGCGCCGGTTCGTCTGGGAGGCCACGCTGGGCCCGGCCCGGATGGTCGCCACCCACCTGATCGAGCCCCTCGGGGACCGCGGGGCCGGTGCCCGCAACACCCTGCGGCTGGAGCTCACCGGCCCCACCTCCGCGATGGTCGGCCGGCTGCTCGGGCGCACCTTCGCGTCGGTTCTCGCCACCGAGAACGCCGGCTTCAAGCGGGTCGCCGAGGGACCTGCCAAAGGCGCGGCCTGACCTGCTCAGACCAGCGAGAAGCCGTCGTGGTTGACCAGCTTGGTCGCGACGGTCCTGATGTCGGCGCGCCAGATCTCCTCGGGAGTGGGCGGGAGCATCTCGTCCCACTCGACGGCCATCGAGCCGATGATGTGTGGGAGCCGGGCGGTGCGGGCGATGAACCACACGTGCAGGTGCTCCGAGCCGTCGCCCCAACGACCCACGTGCACGCGGCCGATGTGCGGGAGGTTGGACATGATCCGGCACAGCCACACCGAGATCCGGCCGTACTCCGCCGCCATGTCGTCGTCCATGTCCGGGTAGTCGAGGTGATGCTTGCTGGACAGCCACAAGACGAGCGGGAGCCCCGCCGGCCTCGACGGGTGGGCGAGCTTCCAGCGGTCGTTCTCCCAGACCCGGACGGCGTCCCCCTCGCCCTCGCAGTTGAAGCAGCCGATGCCGCCCGCGCCTGACCTCGGCGGCTCCTCGTCGGGGTACGGCGGCTGGACCACCTTGGGCTGCAGCGCGCCGCCCACGACCTCCCACGGGAACATGTCCCACTGCTCCACCGGCGGCATCGGCAGCCGACCGTCTTCTCCGACGGCTGCGACGACGCGGGCATAGACCTCTTCGGCAGACTCGGGCATGGCCCCACCCTGTCACGGCGGTCGGCGCCGACCACACCCCGGTGGCGGTGCGGGTGCCCCGCCCGCGAGTAGGGTCGAGGCGAGGGTCCGCGCACTCGAGAGCTGGAGCCCCATGTCGCGCACAACGCTCCTCGTGATCGTCTCCATGGTCGCGCTCGTCGTGATCGTCGACGTGGTCTTCTTCCGCCACCACGTCTGGGAGCGGCTGCTGGTGAACGTCGGGATCGTCGCCGTGTTCGGCGCGTTCTACCTGAGGTTCCTCAAGCTGCGGTGACCGCCTGCGCGCGAGACTCGACCCACCGCCGGGCCTCCGAGCCCGGGACCGACGCCCCGGTAGTCTCGCGGCATGCCGGACCTCCTGATCCCCGCCGCGCCCGAGATCCCCGGCGCCACGCACCTGCACTCGGGCAAGGTCCGTGACCTCTACCGCCTTGACGAGGGCGAGCACGCCGGCCGGCTGCTCATGGTGGCGAGCGACCGGATCTCGGCGTTCGACTCCGTGCTGGAGAGCGCGGCGGGCGAGGGCATCCCGGGCAAGGGTGAGGTGCTCACCCGGCTGTCGCTGTGGTGGTTCCGCCAGCTCGACGGGCTCGTCGAGAACCACATCGTCTCGACCGACGTTCCCGAGCAGGTCCGCGGGCGCGCGGTGCTCTGCGAGGCGCTGGAGATGTTCCCGGTCGAGTGCGTGGCGCGTGGCTACCTGGCCGGCTCCGGGCTCGTCGACTACCAGGCGACGGGTCGGGTGTGCGGGATCGCGCTGCCGGCCGACCTCGAGGACGGGTCGCGGCTGCCGGAG
The DNA here is from genome assembly GCA_041393675.1 of Nocardioides sp. Taxonomy (GTDB): domain Bacteria; phylum Actinomycetota; class Actinomycetes; order Propionibacteriales; family Nocardioidaceae; genus Nocardioides. The sequence continues at coordinate 27,441 of JAWKJR010000018.1, forward strand.
CCGATCTTCACGCCGGCGACGAAGGCCGAGCTGGGCGAGCACGACGAGAACGTCGACTTCGGCGCGGTCGTCGCGGCGGTCGGCGCGGAGACGGCCGACACCCTCGAGCGGCTCACGCTTGCCGTATTCGCCCGGGCCGAGGCGCTGACCCGTGAGCGCGGCATCATCCTGGCCGACACGAAGCTGGAGTTCGGCCGACGTGTGGACAGGACGATCGTGCTCGCCGACGAGGTGCTGACGCCGGACTCCTCCCGCTTCTGGCCGGCCGAGGAGTGGCGGCCGGGTCGCGCGCAGCCGTCGTACGACAAGCAGATCGTGCGCAACTGGCTGCTGTCACCCGAGTCCGGGTGGGACCGAGCGGCGGGTGGGCCGCCTCCTCGGTTGCCGGCCGAGATCGTGGAGCTGACGCGCGCGCGGTACGTCGAGGCGTTCGAGCGGCTGACCGGAGAGACCTTCTAGCCGTGCCGTTCACCGTCGAGGTCGTCGTCGAAGCGTCGGCCGAGCGGGCCTACGCCTACCTCGCGGACCCGCGGAACCGCCCCGCATGGCAGTCCAGCCTGCGCCGGATCGAGAGCCTGAGCGGCGAGGGCGAGGCCGGCAGCACGTGGGTCGACGTCACCGCCGCGGGGTGCGCCCGCGGATGGAGGTGACCGTGAGCGAGCCGCCGACGCTCTGGGTCGAGCGGGGAGTCTGGCGGTCGATCCGGGCCACTCTCGCGCTGCGCCTGGAGCCGCTCGGCCCCGACCGCACCCGCGTCAGCGCGGAGGTCGAGCTCGAGACACCGGGCCCGCTCGCCCCGATCGGCGTCGTGCTGCGCCGCCTCGCGCCACCCGCCGTCCGCGCCGACCTCCAGCGCGCCGCCCATCTCATCCCCGCTGATCCGGCAGAAGTTCGCTGATCCGGCAGAAGTTCGCCGATCCGGCGGAAGCTCGCCGATCCGGCGGAAGTTCGGACCCGGTCTCGCCCCGGTAGTGCGCCGAGGATCTGCCGGATCGCCGAGGATCTGCCGGATCGCCGAGGATCTGCCGGATCGCTGGTGGTGAGGCGGGCGGGGGCGCAGCTAGGTTGGCGGTATGTACAACCTGTCGATCCTGCTCGAGGACTCCGCCCGCAAGTACCCCGATCGTGCTGCCGTGGTGCTGGGGGAGCTGTCGCTGACCTATGCCCAGGTGGATGCGTTCGCGAACCAGGTGGCGAACTACCTGGTCAACGAGGGCGTCGAGCCGGGGGACCGGGTCGCCCTGTCGTGCCCCAACCTTCCCTACTTTCCGATCGTCTACTACGGCATCCTCAAGGCGGGCGGCGTGGTGGTCCCGCTCAACGTGCTGAACAAGGGCCGGGAGAACGCCTACTACCTGACCGACTCGGGTGCCAAGGTCTACTTCTGCTTCGAGGGCACCGAGGACCTGCCGATGGGCCAGGAGGGGTACGCCGGCTTCGAGCAGGTCGACTCCTGCGAGCGGTTCGTCCTCGTCACCGCGGCGCTCGACGGCTCGTCGCCGTACCACGGAGCCCCCACGCTGACTCAGGCCGTCGGCGCCCAATCGCCGGTCTTCGAGTCGGCGATCCGGGCCGAGACCGACACCGCCGTCATCCTCTACACCAGCGGGACGACCGGTCAGCCCAAGGGCGCCGAGCTCACCCACTCCAACCTGATGATGAACGCGCTGACCTGCAACCGGCTGTTCGGCGCCGAGCCGGCGAACGACACCCACCTGCTCACCCTGCCGCTCTTCCACTCCTTCGGGTCGACCGTGCAGATGAACGCCGGCTTCGGCATCGCCGCCACGTTGGTCCTGCTGCCGCGCTTCGACGCCCAGGCGGCGGTGGCCCTCATGCAGGCCCACGACGTGACGTTCTTCGCCGGCGTCCCCACCATGTGGTGGGGGCTGCTCGGGGCACTGGAGGGTGCCGACGTGCAGAAGATCGCCGGCAACATGCGGGTGGCCGTGTCCGGCGGGGCCAGCCTGCCCGTCGAGATCATCAAGGAGGTCCAGGCCAAGCTGGGGGTCACGATCCTCGAGGGCTACGGGCTCTCGGAGACCTCCCCGGTCGCCACCTTCTCCGACCCCGACCGCGACCCGCGGCCGGGCTCGATCGGCATCCCGATCTGGGGCGTGGAGTGCAAGCTCATCGACCCGGAGTGGAAGACCATCGAGGGCGAGGACGAAATCGGCGAGATCGCGATCCGTGGGCACAACATCATGAAGGGCTACCTCAACCGCCCCGAGGCCACGGCCGAGGTGATGAAGGACGGCTGGTTCCGCACTGGCGACCTGGCCCGCCGTGACGCCGACGGCTTCTACTACATCGTCGACCGATCCAAGGACATGATCATCCGGGGCGGCTTCAACGTGTACCCCCGCGAGGTCGAGGAGGTCTTGATGACCCACCCCGACGTCTCGTTGGCGGCCGTCATCGGGGTGCCGCACGACAGCCACGGCGAGGAGATCAAGGCCGTCGTCATCAAACAGCCCGGCTCCAGCCTCACCGAGGACGAGCTGGTCGCGTGGGGCAAGGAGCAGATGGCGGCGTACAAGTACCCCCGCCTCGTCGAGTTCGTCGAGGCGCTGCCCATGACCGCCACGGGGAAGATCCTCAAGCGCGAGCTGAAGTAGGCCCGGAAGGACCCCGCGTTTGATCCGGTCGAACCTCGCGACTGGGCGCCTGAGCTTCCGCCGGATCGCTCACTCGAAGGGGTTGGGCAGGCTGCCGGGCAGGCCGGCGAGCAGCTCCCGGGCCGCCGCGGCATGTTTGTGCTCGACGAGCACCTCGTACCGGGTGGCCACGACCGTGCTGACCGAGGAGAAGTCGCGCCGACCACGGGTGAAGCCGTAGGTCACCATCGCCCAGACGATCCCGAACACCGCCCCGAACATCGCCGTGGACAGCACCTGGGCCAGCGTCGCCCCGGTGCTGAACAGCGAGAAGATCAGCCCCACGAAGACACCGAGCCACAGGCCGGTGGCCAGACCGCCGGCAGCGACCTTGCCCCACGTCAGTCGCCCGGTGATCCGCTCCAGCTGCTTGAGGTCGGTGCCCACGATGAGGCAGTTCTGCACCGGGAACTCCTTGTCGGAGAGGAAGTCCACGGTGCGCTGCGCCTGACCGTAGGTGTCGTAGACGGCCAGGGACTGCGGGAACTCGAGGTCGAGCCCCTGGCGAGCGATCATGCGGGAGCCGGACTGGGGGACGGACATGCCCCCAGTCTGCCTCAGACCCCCAGCGGCCCGGCCCTAGACTTCGGGCATGGCCCGGTACGTCGTCGATGGGATGCCCAAGCGCGAGATCCTGGACCCCCAGGGCAAGGCGGTGCTGGGAGCCTTGCCCCGGCTCGGCTTCGGGGGCGTGCTCGACGTACGCCAAGGCAAGCGCTTCGAGCTCGAGATCGAGGGCGAGCCGACCGAGGAGCGGCTGGCGCAGGTGCGCAGCATGGCCGAGACGCTGCTGTCCAATCCGGTCATCGAGGACTACGAGGTCCACAGCGACCACCACACCGTCTCGGAGCTCGCGCATGAGGAGGGCCGGGTGTGAAGGTCGGGGTCGTCACCTTCCCGGGGTCGCTGGACGACGTCGACGCCGCCCGCGCCGCCGGCATCGCCGGCCACGAGGCGGTTGCGCTGTGGCACGCCGACGCCGACCTCAAGGGTGTCGATGCGGTCGTGCTGCCTGGCGGCTTCTCGTACGGCGACTACTTGCGGTGCGGGGCGATCTCCCGGTTCGCCCCGGTGATGAGCGAGGTGATCCGGGCCGCCGAGCGGGGGATGCCGCTGCTCGGGATCTGCAACGGCTTCCAGATCCTCTGCGAGTCCCACCTGCTGCCCGGCGCGCTGATCCGCAACGACCACCGCAGGTTCGTCTGCCGCGACCAGCGGATCCGCATCGAGAACAACCGCACTCCGTTCACCACGGCGTACCCCCAGGGCGCCGAGATCACCGTCGTCCTCAAGAACGGCGAAGGCTCCTACGTCGCCGACGAGGCCACGCTCGACCGGCTGGAGGGCGAGGGGCGCGTCCTGGCCCGCTACCTCGACGTCAACCCCAACGGATCGCTGCGTGACATCGCCGGCGTCGTCAGCGAGCGCGGCAACGTCGTGGGGCTGATGCCGCACCCTGAGCACGCGGTCGAGGACCTCTGCGGCCCCGGCACCGACGGCCTCGGCTTCTTCACCAGCCTGGCCGCGGCGTCGTTCGTCTGAGCCCCCCGCTCGCGCGGCCCGGGGCCACGAGAGCTGCCCGCTGGTCACTCTCGAGCCGGCGTGGAATGCTGCACGCATTCGTCATCCACGGGGGGTGGTTCATGCCGCGCGGTGTCTTGTCGGCCCTGCTCGGTCTCGTCGCGACCGCGACGAGCCTGTTCGTTCTTCCAGGGGCTGTCCCACCGGCCGCAGCGGCGCCGTGCCAGCCGCTCGGGCCGGCTGACCTCGCGTTCACCGCGCCGCACCTCACGGGTGAGCTCGCTCAGGGTGACCCCGGCGTCTGCTACACGCTCGCTGAGGCGGCCGGCACCGTGCTCCAGGTCAACTCGCCCACCCCCGACGTGAACGTCGAGGTCCTGGCGGCCGACGACTCGCCGGTCTGCTACGTCAACTGGCCCGGCACCTGCGAGCTGACCGGCCCGGCGCCGTACTCGCTGCGGGTGTTCCAGTACTTCGGCGACCCGAGCCCGTACGACGTGCAGGCCTATCGACTCACCGGCGACACCGGCTGCTCGTCCCTGTCGCCCGCCCACTTCGGCTCGGCGGGAGACCAGGTCTCCAGCACCCTGGCCTGGCACCAGACCGACTGCCGCACACTCGACCTCGCCGCCCACCCGCACCTCGTGCAGCACGTGAGCCCCAACTCCGAGATCGCCTGGACGCTGTACTCGTCCTCCGGCGCGCCCGTGTGCAGCCCGGACGGCGGTGACCGCTGTGCCGTCCCCCAGGCCGGCAGCTACCGGCTGGTCAGCGTGGGCTTCCAGGAGCCCTACACCGATCCGGTCACCTTCCGACTCAAGGTGCTCGACCTGGCCGACGTCACGGGATGTGGAGGTCCGGTCTCGACCTCGTGGCTGCAGCCGGCGCTGCGAGTCGCCCCGACCGACCGGCTGCAGGTGGACTGCCGGGAGGTCGTCGCGACCGCCGGCGACCGCCTCGCCTTCGGCGGCCAGACCCTGCTGTACGACGCCAACCCGCGCGCCCTGCTCGTGGACGCCGCCGGGGACCTCGCCTGCTCGCAGGCGTACGCCGAGCTGGGCTGCGTGACCGGCGGTCCGGAGCCGTATCGCCTGGTGACCTGGGTGTCCTACGGGACGGGTGTGCCCCGCACCGACTACGACGCCGCGGTCCGCGACGTCGGCCCTTCCTCGGACTGCCCGGTGATCTCGCCGGCGGCGTTCGGCACCACGCCGGCCGACGTCCACCCGAGGGTCGGCTGCCGCCGCTTCGCCGGCACCGCCGGCGACGCCGTGCTGTTGCGCCCCGTGGCCGCAAGCGGACCGGTCGACGGTCGCCTTTACGACCCTGCGGGCGCCCAGACGTGTGACTGGTTCACGGTGCCGCGCTGTTCGCTGGCTCTGACCGGCGACTACACGCTGGTCACCAGCCTGTTCGCGGCGACCCACACCACGGTGCTGCACGACCTGGCCTCCGACGCCGGGTGCGTGGCCCAGCCGCTCTACCTGACGGCCCGCGCCGGCTCGCTGACTGCCGGCCGGGTCGACTGCGCGCTGCTGGCGCCGGCGACCGGGAGCTCGCGGGGCGTGGTGCACGTCGACCGCGATCCCGGCGTCGAGGTGCCGGTCACCGTGGTCGACGCCACGGGCCGCGGCCAGTGCACGACCGCGCAGGACACCTACGGCTACCAGAGCTGCACCCTGTCCGGAACGGCCCCCTTCCGCGCCGTCGTGGGCATCGGCGGCAGCGGCCGCTACCGGGTGGGGTACCTGGACCCGGACGACCTCGGTGCGTGCACGCCGGTGCGTCCCGGCGCCGTCAACGGGCGGGTGAGGTTCGCGCGCAACCAGCTCGCCCACTGCTTCCGGGCCACGCCAGCAGCGCCGGCCAAGGACGAGTTCGTCAACGCGCTGCGCACCGCCGGGTCGGGCAAGGTCGAGATCGCCGGCTTCACCTCGGAGCGGCTCTGGTGCGGCAACCAGAACGCGGCCGAGCAGGCGACCATGCTCTGCTCCGCCACGGCAGCCGGCTCGGGCTACGGTCTCGTGGCGATCAGCGACGGGGTGGCGGGGTCCTTCCGGATCGGCCGGGTCGCCGAGGTGGGGCAGGTGCCGAACTGGCGGCGGCCGGCCATCGTCGGCAAGCCGCGGGTCGGGCATCGTGTCCGCGCCGACCCTGGCGACTGGCTCTTCTGGTGGGCGACGATCGACTACACCTATCGCTGGTTCGCCGACGGCGCGCGCGTGCGCGGGGTGCGCACGGCGTCGTTCAAGGTGCCCCGGCGGCTGGCCGGTGCCAAGCTGAAGGTTCGGGTCACCGCGAGCTACCCGGGCCGGACGCCGGGCGTGGCGACCTCCACGGCCAAGCGCGTGCGGCGCTGACCGGGGTCACTTCCGCCCGGTCTGCAGCACCTTCCACTGGGCCGACGTCAGCACGCCCGTCACCTCCTGCTTCGCGCTCGACTGCCACTGCCGGACGGCCGCGACGGTGGCGGCGTCGAAGACGCCGTTGGTGCGCAGCTGCACGCGTCCGGTGGCGTTGAGCGTGCGCTGGAGGCGGCGTACGCCGAGCCCGGCCGAGCCGATCTTCACCAGCCCGCGCGGGCCGTCGGCCAGCACGGTCCGCCAGCCCTTGAGGCTCCACACGTCGGACACGGGCAGCCCGTGGTCGGTCTGCCAGGCGTGGATCGCCGCCAGCAGCCGGTCGCCGTACGTCGGGCCCATGCTGCCGGTGAAGACGCCCTTCTCCTTGAGCAGGCACTTCAACGCCTTGACCTGCGTGGGTGTGGCGGCGCCCGGCTCAAGTCGCTCGTAGGCGGGGAAGCTGATCCCGATGCCGCCGCAGTGCACCTCGCCGGGGGCCACGGAGCCCCTGCCCAGGTCGAGGTAGCTGCGGTCGATGTTGATCCGGACGCCGCCCCAGGTCTCGTCGTGACCGCCCTGGTACTGCTTCATCCGGCTGCCGGGCAGCCAGCCGTCGTCGCGGATGTAGGTGGTGTAGACGTCGGCGACTCCGTCCCACCGCGCGATCCAGATGCGGTCGGGCAGGTGGAAGGCGGCGGGCCGGGCGACCCGGGCGTCGTCGAGCATCTTGATGCCCGAGCCGGCCGAGGAGTAGACCCCGCTGACGAAGCCGTGCCGGTGGATCTGCAGGGTCCACCCGGACAGGAAGCTCAGGGCCGACTCGCGGCAGCGGGTCCGGGTGACGTCGAAGCCCTCGAGGTCGTACCACAGCGTGCTGCCGGGGGCGATTCCGAGCTCCGCGGCGGCGAGCGTCGTCTTGTCCGCCTCGGCGCGGCCCTGGCGACGGGCGCGTGTAGGTGCCGTCGTTGCCGGGCTTGGTCTTGATCGTCGGGTCGTTGCCGTAGCGCGGGAAGCGTGGGTTGCAGGCGGCCTGGGGGCCGAGGGTGATGGGCAGCAGCCGCCAGCCCTTGCGCAGCTGCGTGGCGATCCAGGTGGGGGTCAGGTTGGGCTGGGTGCGACAGCCGCGGAGTCTCCGGAGATGTAGATGCCGGCGGCCCAGAACGGCGAGTAGCTGCGCCAGCGGTTCATCGCCTGCTGGGCGGGCGCCAGGCACTGGTCGAACCCGTAGCCGGTGAAGTCCCCCGGCGTGACCCGGTTGTCGGCGTACGCCGGGGCCGTGAGCCCGGTGGCCAGGGCGAAGCCGCCGACGATGGCGGTGAGTCGGGTGAGGACGCGACGGACGGGGGCGCGAGGGGTGCGCGGTGACATCGGCATGCTCCAGGTCGGGGGAAGGCGATCGGGCTGCGGCGGCGTACCACAATAACCCCTTTCGTCACTTCCGTCACAGGGACGGAGCGCCGTACGGAACGACAAGGTGCGGAGTTTGCGCGGGACTCCCACCTCGCGTGCACCAACTCCCACCTCGCGTGCACCAACTCCCACCTCGCGTGGAACGGGCGACGGACGACGAGACCGGCACCGGTAGATTGGCGCTCGTGGCACAGACCCCCGGAACGACGCCTCCGCAGGCCTATCCGCCGATGCCCGCCGAGCCTCCGACCGACCCGTCCGTGCCGGGCCGGCACGGGCTCGACACGGTGGCGGTGGCGGCAGGCGACCCCGACCGGGAGCAGCCCTGGGCCGACCTCGGCCTGAAGGAGGACGAGTACGACCGGATCCGCGAGATCCTCGGTCGCCGGCCGACGAGCAGCGAGCTGGCGATGTACTCGGTCATGTGGAGCGAGCACTGCTCCTACAAGTCCTCCAAGGTCCATCTCAAGCAGTTCGGCGAGATCCCTCAGGAGACCCCGCTGGGCAAGATGCTCGCCGGCATCGGGGAGAACGCCGGCGTGGTCGACATCGGCCAGGGCTACGCCGTCACCTTCAAGGTCGAGAGCCACAACCACCCGTCCTACGTCGAGCCGTACCAGGGGGCCGCCACCGGCGTCGGCGGCATCGTCCGCGACATCCTCGCGATGGGCGCCCGACCCGTCGCGGTCATGGACCCGCTCCGCTTCGGACCGCTCGACGCCGAGGACACCCACCGGGTGCTGCCGGGCATCGTCGCCGGCGTGGGCGGCTACGGCAACTGCCTCGGCCTGCCCAACATCGGCGGCGAGGCCGTCTTCGACGAGTCCTACGCCGGCAACCCGCTGGTCAACGCCCTGTGCGTCGGCGTCCTCAAGCACGAGGACCTCCACCTCGCCAAGGCATCCGGCGTCGGCAACAAGGTGATCCTGTACGGCGCCGGTACCGGAGGCGACGGCATCGGCGGGGTCAGCGTGCTGGCCAGCGAGACCTTCGACGCCGAGGGCCCCGCGAAGCGGCCGAGCGTCCAGGTGGGCGACCCCTTCATGGAGAAGCTGCTCATCGAGTGCACCCTCGAGCTCTTCGCCGCGGGGGTGGTAGCCGGCATCCAGGACCTCGGCGGCGCCGGCCTCTCCTGCGCGACCTCCGAGCTGGCGAGCGCCGGCGACGGTGGCATGCACGTCGAGCTCGACCTGGTGCCGCTGCGCGACCCGACGCTGGCGCCGGAGGAGATCTTGATGAGCGAGTCGCAGGAGCGGATGATGGCGATCGTCGAGCCCGACGACGTCGAGCGCTTCCTGGCGATCTGCGCCAAGTGGGACGTCGACGCCACGGTCCTGGGGGAGGTGACCGACACCGGGCGCCTGGAGATCGACTGGCACGGCGAGCGTGTCGTCGACGTGCCGCCGCGGACGGTCGCCCACGAGGGGCCGACGTACCACCGCCCCTACGCCCGTCCCGCCTGGCAGGACGACCTGCAGTCCGACACCGCCGCAGCGCTGCCGCGGCCCCAGCACGCCGACGAGCTGCGGGCCACGTTGCTGCGGCTGCTGGCCAGCCCCAACCTGTGCGACAAGTCGTGGATCACCGACCAGTACGACCGCTACGTGCGCGGCAACACCGTGCTCGCCCAGCCGGCCGACGCGGGGATGGTGCGCGTCGACGCTGAGACCAACCTCGGCGTGGCCGTGTCGACCGACTGCAACGGCCGCTTCGCCAAGCTCGACCCGTACGCCGGCGCGCAGCTCGCGCTGCTGGAGTCCTACCGCAACGTCGCCACGACCGGGGCCCAGCCGCTGGCGGTCTCCGACTGCCTCAACTTCGGCTCTCCTGAGGACCCCGACGTCATGTGGCAGTTCGCGGAGGCGTGCCGGGGCCTCAAGGACGCCTGTGCGGAGCTCGGCATCCCCGTCACCGGCGGCAACGTCAGCCTCTACAACCAGACGGGCGACACCGCCATCCTGCCGACCCCCGTGGTCGCCGTGCTCGGCGTGATCGACGACGTCACCCGGCGCACGCCGTCCGGGTTCGTGGCGGCTGGCCACCGGGTGGTCCACCTCGGCCAGACACGCGAGGAGCTGTCCGGCTCGGAGTGGGCCCACGTCGTGCACGGCCACCTGGGTGGCCGGCCGCCCCGGGTCGACCTCGCCGACGAGCGCAACCTGGCCCGGCTGCTGGTCGACGCCGGCCGCTCGGGCATCCTCAGCAGCGCGCACGACCTGTCCGACGGCGGACTGGCGCAGGCGCTGGCGAGAGCATGCTCGCCCGCGGCATCGGGGTCACCGTGCGACTGGAGGGCGACCCGTTCGTCGGGCTCTTCTCCGAGTCCGCCCACCGTGCGATCGTCACGGTCGCCGACGAGCACGTCGACGCCCTGAGGGCAATGGCCGCCAGCCTCGGCGTGCCCGCCGGCGAGATCGGCCGCACCGGCGGGGCGGAGCTGGTCGTGGAGGGTCAGTTCGGGATCCCGGTCGAGGAGCTGCGCGCCGCATGGAGCCGAACGCTTCCGGCGGTGTTCGCCGACCCGGCCTGAGGCCGCGCCGACGCGCCGTGCTCACGGCGGCGCTGGCGGGCCCGCTGGCCGGCTGTGCGGGCGCTGGCAGGACCGAGGACCAGGCGGGAGTGAGGGGTCAGGTGGGAGACGTTACGGAGCCGACCCGGGTCGCGTACGGCGACGGCCCCTCTCAGTTCGCCGAGCTGACCAGGCCCGCCGGTGCCTCGCGAGGGGTGGTCGTCGTGCTCCACGGCGGCTTCTGGAAGGCGGCGTACGGCGCGGAGCTGGGCCGTCCGCTCGCCGCACGTGTGGCGCAGCTCGGCTGGTCGGCGTGGAACGTGGAGTACCGCCGGGTCGGCAGCGGGGGTGGCTTCCCCCAGACCTTCGACGACGTCCACGCCGCCGTGGAGAAGCTCGCCGACCAGCTCCCGGCCGGTGGGCTGGAGACGGTGGTGGCGCTCGGCCACTCGGCGGGCGGGCACCTCGCGACCTGGGCCGCCGCGCGGTCGCGGTTCGACCGCTGGCGGCCGAGCCGCGTCGCCGTCAGCCACGTCGTGTCGCAGGCCGGCGTGGTCGACCTCTCGGCCGCCGCCGAGACCGGGCTGGGCGGCGATGCCGTGCAGGGGCTGATGGGCGTCGGGCCGGGCGACCCGGCCTTCGACGAGGCGGACCCGTGCCGCCAGCTGCCGCTGGACGTGCCGGTGTGGTGCGTCCACGCGCGCGATGACGACACGGTCCCCTTCGCCCAGTCGGCCGACTACGTGGCGGCGGCTACCGCGGCCGGCGCCGAGGCCACGCTGGTGGAGGTGTCGGGGGGACACTTCGGGGTCATCGACGTGACCGCTCCTGCCTGGGCGCGCGTCGAGGGGATCCTCGCCGCCCTTTGACCGCGACCGGCGCCGACGGCTCAGCCTGGCAGCAGCGAGATCTTCTGCCAGATCTTGCGGGACATCGAGGCGGTGAGCGTCTCCACGCCGCGCACGGTGTCCAGCACCAGCGGGTCGCGAGACTCCTCGGCGCACAGCGCGGACACCTTGCCGACCAGGCTGAGCATCTCCGAGCAGTAGTCCAGGTAGTGCTCCATCTCGTCGCGGCCCAGTGCGGGCTCGACGGACTCCCGGGTAGGGGTGAAGCCGTCCCGGAGCCGCTCCGGGTCCTTGGTGAGCTGGTGCATGTCGACGATGTGAGCAAGGGACCGCAGCCGGTGCAGCAGTTCGAGCAGGTGTCCCCGCTCGAGCCGCCCCGGGAGCGCGTGCAGGAAGAAGATCGCGATGCCGGCGAAGACCAGGTCGTTGATCGTGCTCTCGATGACGCCGACCCAGTCGGCCGCGCGGTCGCTGACCACGCTGGCCGGGTGCCTGAAGGCGACGACCAGCACGACCAGGGTGGCCACGGCGACGAGCGCGGTCAGAGCCCGGGCCACCATCCGCACGATCCGCAGCCGCCCCGGATCGCGGTCGTCCCGGTCGCGACGTCGGCGGCGAGGTCGCTGAGGTCGGCCGCCACCCGGCGCAGCCCCCGGTCGGGGAACCTCGCGGCGATGCGGCGCTCGAGGCGGGCGATCGTCGCGAGCACCGGGGCGGCGTCCAGCCGGTCGTAGGCAGACGTCGGGAGAGGGGTCGCCATGGCCGCACCCTAGTGCCGCCAGGGTGGTCCCGGGCCGGTACGACGCCCGCCCGAGCACACGGCCCCCTTGACGGCGATCGCGCAGAAATGAGCATAATCGTGCATGGTCGCTCACAAACCGCTCAAGTTCGCGCGGCATGCTCGGATCCAGTCCGCGCTGGACTCGCCGGAGTCCCCCGGTGGGGTGTCGGTGCGTGAGCTCACCGAGCTGTTGGGGGTCAGCCAGGCCACGGTCCGCCGCGACCTGGAGGACCTCGAGCGCTCCGGGCTCGTTCGCCGTACCCACGGCGGTGCGGTCCTGGTGAGCGAGCTGCCCAGGCCCGACCGGGAGAGCCGTCAGGTGGCGCAGAAGCGGGCCATCGCCGCGGCGGCACTCGACCTGGTGCAGCCGGGCTCCACCTACTTCCTGGGGGGCGGCACGACGACGCTGCAGCTGGCCGGGCTGCTGGACGACCTCGACGTCACCGTGGTGACCAACTCGATCCCGATCGCGACCCGGCTTGCCGACGGGCGGGCCAGGGTGGTCGTCATCGGCGGCACCCTGCGCACTCCCGAGCTGTCGATGGTGGGCCCGCGCGCGGCCGAGGCGATCCGCGCCTACCGCGCCGAGATCGCCTTCCTCGGTGCCCCGGCCCTGGATGCCGAGTGCGGCTTCACCCAGGACGGCGACGCGGAAGCGGCCACGGACACTGCCTTCTTGGAGATGGCCCGCCGCGCCGTGCTCCTGGTCGACCACACCAAGCTCGGCCGGGTCAGCACGACCTACGTCGCCCCGCTGACCTCGATCGACACCGTGGTGACCGACGCGGCCGCCGACCCGCTCCAGGTGCGTGCCATGACCGCCGCGGGGACCCGGGTCCTCGTGGCCGGAGCCGACCGATGACCTCCCACACCGAGCGCGAGATCGTCTCCCAGCCCGACGTGTGGGCGGCCACCCTGGCCGACCTGGACACCTCGGCCGCGCGAGCCGCGCTCGTCGAGGGCGTCACCGACGTGGTCGTCACCGGCTGCGGCTCCGCCCACTACCTCGCCCTCTCCGCCGCCGCGCTGCTGCGCGACGCCGGCGTGCGGGCCTGGGCGGCGCCGGCCTCGGAGCTGCTGGACGGCCTGCCCGTCCCGGACCCGGGGACCGCCACTGTGCTGGCGATCTCCCGCTCGGGGACGACCACCGAGACGGTGCGCGCGGTCGAGCAGGCGCGTCGAGACGGCGCCCGCACCGTCGCGGCCGTCACCTGCGACCCCGACTCCACGCTGGCGCGGGCCGCCGACCTGGGCTGGCACGCACCCGCGGCGGCCGAGCGGTCGGTCGCTCAGGACGCGGTCCTTCGGCAGCATGCAGCTCATCGCCCAGGCGCTCGCCGCGACGGTGGCGGGACGCGACCTGGAGCCGCTGCACCGCCTGCCCGGGCTCGCCGGCGAGCTGCTGGTGGCCACGCGGCCGGCGATGGCGCAGCTGGCCCGCGACCCCGCGCTGTCGGCGTACTACTTCTTGGGCCAGGGCCCGCTCTTCGGCATCGCGAGCGAAGCGATGCTCAAGCTCAAGGAGATGTCGCTGACCGCCTCGGAGGCCTACCACACCCTGGAGTTCCGGCACGGTCCGATGAGCATGTGCGAGCCCGGCGTGGCCGTGATCGGGCTCCTCGATCCCGATCGGGCCGCCTGGGAGCAGCCCGTGTACGCCGACCTGGCGCCGCTGCGGCCGCGCATCGTGACGGTGGGGCCCGGAGGCGACCTCGTGGTCCCGGCCGACCTGCCCGGGTGGGCCCGACCGGTGCTCCATCTGCTGCCCCTGCAGCTGCTCGCGCTGGAGCGCGCGCTGCACAAGGGGCAGGACCCCGACTCCCCGCGGCACCTCACCGCGGTCATCCATCTCGACGAGGCTCCCGAGCCGGCTCACCCAGGAGGAAGACCATGAAGCGCACGCTCGCCGCGACCCTGTCCTCGACCGCAGCGGCCCTGGCCCTGGTGCTCACCGCCTGCTCGGGCGGCACCGGCAGCTCCACCGGCGGCAACGGTGATGCGAGCCCGACCGGCCCGGGGGGCGGCGACGGCGGGGCCGGCGACATGACGGGCACGCTGCGGGTCTGGACCCACCAGAACAAGTCGTTCAACAAGTCCTACAAGGCGCTCGCCGAGGCCTACATGGCCGAGCACCCCGATGTGGAGATCCAGTTCGAGACGTTTGTCTACGACACCTACATCCAGACCCTGCAGACCTCGCTGCCGGCCGGCACCGAGGCCGACGTGCTGCAGATGTTCGGGTCGTGGACCTGCTCCTACTCCTCCAACCTGGCGACCGTCCCGGCGGACGTGATGACCGTGGCCGACGCCCAGGCGGCGTACTTCCCCGGGCCGCTGGGCGGCTACCTGTGCGACGACCAGCTCTACGGCCTGCCGCAGGAGTCCAACGTCGAGTACGGCGCGGTGCTGGTCAACACCGACATGGCGGCCGCCGTGGGCACCTCGACCGATGGCTGGGCGACCTACGACGACTTCATCGCCGACGCCCAGAAGCTCACCGTCAAGGACGGCAACGCCATCACCCGGGCCGGCTACCACTTCACCACCAACGACGGCATGGCCTACACGTTCTTGAGCCTCATCCTGCAGAACGGCGGCAGCTACCTCGCCGACGACGGGAGCTTCACCTTCCAGACCCCGGAGGCGAAGGCGTCGATGGAGCTGATGAAGCGCTTCGTGGACGCCGGCATCACCGACCCGACCCTCTTCGGCGACACGACCAACTGGGTCGGCGACTGCTTCTTCACCGAGATCTGCGCGATGGGCCTGGTCGGCCCGTGGGTGGTGCCGGAGTACGCCGGCGACTTCCCCGACGTCGCGGCCGTGACCAAGTACGCCCCCCTGCCCACGCTGGACAACGCCCACTTCGCCGCTGACAGCGGCTGGGGCCTCACGGTCTCCGGCGCCAGCCAGCAGCAGGCCCTGGCCTGGGACTTCGTGAAGTACGTGGCCGCCGACCAGGCCAACGCCCAGCAGTGGAACCTCGGCACCTCCACGCTGCCGGCCCTGCAGGCCTCGATCGAAGGCGCCGCGCGCGACGAGCTGGTGTCGCAGCTGCCCTACCTCGAGCCGTTCCTCGACATCCTCGATCAGGCGCAGTACCTCGGCAGCCTGCCCGACCGCGACCGCCTCTTCTACGACATCATCGTGCCGAACGTGCTCGACGTGCTGCAGGACCGCGCGAGCGTCGACGAGGCGCTCGCGGCCATCGAGCAGCAGGCCAACGCGATCTGACGCCGACCCATGTCCCTCACCACCGACGCCCCGCGCCGCGCCCGCCCGGTCGCCAGCGACCGCCGCGCGCGCCGGCAGCGGGAAGCCCCCAGCGCCGGTTCCGGAAGATCGTGCTCACGCCTAGCCTGGCCTACCTGGCCTTCTTCACTCTGCTCCCGCTGGTGTGGGTCGTGGCGCTGTCGTTCTTCTCCTACAGCCCGCGGCGCGAGGGCAGCGGCATCGGCGGGCTGGGTGGCGCCAACCCGTTCGTCGGGCTGGACAACTACCGCGGCATGCTCGACAACACCGGCGCCAACCCGCTGGCCCAGACCTTCCAGCAGTCCCTGCTGGTGACGGTGATCTTCGCGTTCTTGGTGCTGCCGCTGAACCTGATGATCACCCTGCCGCTGGCCAGCATGATCGAGGCGGTGGCGCGGCGGCTGCGGCCGGTGTTCCGCACCATCTTCTTCATGCCGGTGCTCACCTCGGCGGTCGCGGTCGCGGTGATCTGGACCTACGTGCTCAACCCCCAGTTCGGGCTGGCCAACTCCCTGCTCACCAAGTTGACCGGGCACAGCACCGTCATCGCCTGGATCAACGACCCGACGCTCGTGGTGCTTGGCGTCCCGGTCGCGCTGCTGGCCGTCATCGCGGCGTACCTGTGGATGGACATCGGCTACAACCTGGTCATCTTCATCGCCGCGCTCCAGGGCATCCCGCACTCCGTCACCGAGGCCGCCGTGCTCGACGGCGCCAACGCCTGGCAGCGGTTCCGCTACGTCACTCTGCCGCTGCTCAAGCCGACCATCATGCTGACCGCGGTGCTCACGATGATCTCGTCGTTCCAGGCCTTCGACCTGTTCCAGGTGATGACGCTCGGCGGTCCGGACCGGCAGACCCGGGTGCTCGCGCTCGACATCTACGAGAACGCCTTCCGCTTCCAGTCGATGGGGTGGGCGGCCGCCGAGTCGCTGGTGCTGATGCTGCTGGTGCTGGTCGTGGCGCTGGTGCAGTCGCGGCTGCTGCGGACGACGTGGGAGTACTGAGGTGAACCCGTCATGAGCGTCGCCGTCGAGCCCCGCACCCGCCCGCCGCGTCTGGCGGTGGCCGGCCAGCAGCGCAGCGCCTTGGGCCGGGTCATGCTGTACGCCGTCCTCGCCGCACTCAGCGCGATCGCCGTCCTGCCCTTCCTGTGGATGGTCTTCGGCGCCTTCAAGACCGGCCAGGAGATCCGGCAGTTCCCGCCCGACCTGCTGCCCAGGGAATGGACGCTGGACAACTTCCGCACCATCCTCGACGACCCGGAAATGCCGCTGCTGACGTTCTACAAGAACTCGCTGTTCGTCGCGGTGATGAACGTCGTCGTCCAGCTCTTCCTGGCCTCGCTGCTCGGCTACATCTTCGCCAAGTACGCCTTCCGAGGCCGCCAGCCGCTGTTTTGGTACCTCATGCTGCTGATGATGATCCCGCCGAGCGTGATGATGATCCCGAGCTACCTGATCCTCAGCCGACTGGGGCTGCTCAACAACCTCTGGGGACTGGTCGTCACGGTCGCGATCAACCCGTTCGCGGTCTTCGTGATGCGCCAGTTCATCACCCAGCTCCCCAACGACCAGATCGAGTCGGCCCGCATCGACGGGGCGTCGGAGTGGCGGATCTACCTCTCCGTCGTGCTCCCGCAGGTGCGGCCGGCGCTGGCGACGCTGGCCCTGCTGGAGTTCATGTTCAACTGGAACGCCTACCTGTGGCCGCTCATCGTGCTCACCGAGAACAGCAAGCGCACCCTGCCGGTGATCCTCACCTGGTACTCCACGCAGCACGGCGCCCAGCTCAACCTGGTGATGGCGGCGTCGGTGCTGCTGGTCATCCCGGTGCTGGCCTTCTTCCTCTTCACCCAGCGCTGGATCGTCGCCGGCCTGACGCTCACCGGAGGCAAGTGACCCATGACGACCGTGACCATCATCGGGGCGGGCAGCACCGTCTTCGCCGCCGAGCTGGTGACCGACTTCCTACTGACGCCGGGGCTGCCCGAGGGGGAGTTCCGGCTGGTCGACCTCGACGCGACCCGGCTGGAGCTCGCCCACCGGTTCGCCGAGCACCTGGTCGCCAGCGCGGGCCGGTCGTGGACGGTGCGCTCGTCCACCGACCGCACCGAGCTGCTCGCCGGCTCCGACGTGGTGATCTCCACGATCGAGGTGGCGGGGCTGGCCACCGTCGACCTCGACTACGAGATCCCGCTCAAGTACGGCGTCGACCAGTGCATCGGCGACACCATCGGTCCGGGCGGCCTCTTCAAGGCGTTCCGCACCATCCCGGCGGTGCTCGAGATCCTGGCCGATGTGGAGCGGCTCTGCCCCGACGCGCTGGTGCTCAACCACACCAACCCGATGTCGATGACCGTGCTGGCCGCGGCACGCGCAAGCGCCGTCCCGGTCTGGGGGATGTGCCACTCGGTGCACTACACCGTCGAGCAGCTCGCGGAGTACCTCGGTCGGCAGCCGAGTGAGATCGCCTTCCGCGCCGCCGGGGTCAACCATTTGGCCTGGCTGACCGAGCTCACGGCAGGGCGCGTGGACCTCTACCCCGAGCTGCGCCGGCGTGGTCAGGACCCGGGGATCCGGGCCCAGGACCCGGTCCGCTTCGAGCTGATGGACCAGCTCGGCGCCTTCCCCACCGAGAGCAGCGGCCACGTGTCGGAGTACGTCCCCTGGTTCCGCACCCATCCCGAGCTGGTCGCCTCGTGGGCGGGCGCGGAGTACCGCGGCGAGTCCGGGTTCTACGCACACCACTGGCCGACCTGGCGGCGCGGAACGACGAGCTGCTGGCCAGGGTGCTCGCCGGCACGGCGGACTACCCGATGGGCCGGGGCGGGAGTACCCCTCCCACATCGTCGAGGCGATGACCTCGGGGTGCCCGCGACGATCTACGTCACGACGCCGAACCGGGGCTGGGTGGACAACCTGCACCAGGGGAACGCGGTCGAGGTGGCCGCGCGGGTGGACGCCGACGGCATCCACCCCGAGCCGTTCGGGGCGCTGCCCGAGCACCTGGCGTCGCTGGTGCGGCGACACCAGGAGGTCAACGACCTCGCGGTGACCTCCCTGCTCGAGCAGGACCGCGAGGCCGCCGTCCATGCGCTGATGCTCGACCCGCTGACGGCCGCGGCCTGCGAGATCGGCCGGATCCGGGAGATGTTCGACGAGCTGGTGGCCGCCCAGGCCGAGCACCTGCCGGCCTACCTCGTCGGCGGGGAGACGGCGCGTGACCGAGCCCCCGACCCACCTGCCGACCGACCTGCCGACCGACCTGCTGACCGACCTGCTCGTGATCGGCGACGCCAACCCCGACCTGGTCGTCTCGGGGGTGCCGGAGCTGGCCTTCGGCCAGGCCGAGCAGCTGGTCGACGGCATCGAGCTGGTGGTCGGCGGGTCGGCGTCGATCACCGCGCACGGGGCGGCGCGGCTCGGGCTGGGCGTCGCGCTCGTGGCCGTCGTGGGAGACGACGCGCTGGGCGGCTGGCTGCGGGAGCGGCTGTCCGACGCCGGAGTGGACGCGAGCCGGGTCCGGGCCACCTCCGCGGCCGGCACCGGTGCCTCGGTGCTGCTCGACCGTGGCGGGGACCGGGCGATCCTCACCCACCTGGGCGCGATCGGGCTGCTCTCGCCCGACGACCTCCACGGTCTGCCGGACCTCCCGGCCCGGCACGTGCACGTGGCGTCGTACTTCCTGCTGCCGGCTGACGTGCGCGCCGCGCTGCCGGCGCAGCTGGCCCGATGGCGAGCGGCCGGCGCGACCACCTCGGTGGACAGCAACGACGACCCGTCGCGGCGCTGGGACGTCGACGCGCTGTTCGCCGTGGTCGACATCGCCTTGCCCAACGAGGCCGAGGAGCGGGCGCTGGCCGCGGCGGGGGCGTGGGAGGGCTTCGACGGCGAGGTTGTGGTCAAGCAGGGCCCGGGGGGCGCCGCCTGGCGGCGGGGCGAGGACTCGCTGAGCGTCCCCGCTCCGCCGCCGGAGCGGCTGGTCGACACGACCGGGGCCGGCGACAGCTTCAACGCCGCCTACCTGGCCGCCCGGTTCGCCGGCCTCGACGCGCGGACCGCCCTGGCGTGGGGCGTGGCCGGCGGGACGCTGTCGACGCGGGCCAGCGGCGGGACCGCCGCCCAGGGCACCCGCGCCGAGATCGAGCAGCTGGCGCGCCGGGTGGTCGGCGATGGCTGACGCGCTCGACGGGCTGGTGGCTCAGCCAGGCCGCGGGCTGACGTCGGTGTGCTCGGCACACCCGCTGGTGCTCGACGAGACGGTGCGGCTCGCCGCCGCGACCGGCCGGATCGCGCTGGTCGAGGCGACCTGCAACCAGGTCAACCAGGAGGGCGGGTACACGGGGCAGACACCGGCGGACTTCGCGGCCGCCGTACGCCGGCTCGCTGCAGCGCACGGGCTGCCTGCCGACCGGCTGCTGCTCGGCGGCGACCACCTGGGCCCCAACCCGTGGAAGCACCTGCCGGCTGAGGAGGCGCTGTCGCGCGCGGCCCGGATGGTGGCGGACTACGTGGCTGCCGGGTTCACCAAGATCCATGTGGACACCTCGATGCGGTGCGCCGACGACCCGCCCGGCGCCCTGCCGGTGGAGGTCGTCGCGGAGCGGGCCGCCGGGCTTGGCCGGGTGGCGGAGAGCTCGCCGGACCCGGGGCGACTGCGCTATGTGATCGGCACCGAGGTGCCGGTGCCGGGCGGGGAGTCGGCCGGCACGCACGGCATCCACGTCTCGACGGCCGCCGACGTGAGCCACACGATCGCGGCGACCCGCGCGGCGTTCGAGGCCGCTCGGGCGGGCGCCGCGTGGGACCGGGTGCGCGCGCTGGTCGCGCAACCCGGCGTGGAGTTCTCGAATGCCGAGCTGTTCGAGTACGCGCCCGGTCAGGCCGCCCACCTGGCCGGCTGCCTGGACGCCGGGCCCGAGGGGGGCCTGGTGTTCGAGGCACACAGCACCGACTACCAGACCCGAGCCGCGCTGGCGGCCCTGGTGGCCGACCGGTTCGCGATCCTCAAGGTCGGACCGGGGCTGACCTTCGCCTACCGGGAGGCGGTCTTCGCGCTGGCGGCCATCGAGGTCGAGCTGTGGGGGAGGGCGGCTCGCGGGTGCGCGCCGTGCTGGACGAGGCGATGCTCGCCGACCCCGGGCACTGGCGGCCGTTCTACCCCGAAGACCCCGGCGAGGCGGCGTACGCCCGGGCCTGGTCGCGCAGCGACCGGTCGCGCTACTACTGGTCGCGTCCCGACGTCCGGGCCGCGGTCGACCGACTGCTGGCCAACCTGCGGACGAGCGGGATCCCCGCCGAGCTCGCCAGCCAGTACCTGCCCTGGCTGCTCGAGGACGGCGTCCCCGGGGCCGCCCTGCCGGCGCTCGACCCAGAGGATGTCTGTCGGGCTGCGGTCCGCCGGGTGCTCGAGGGGTACGCGGCTGCCACACCCGCCTGACCGCATGGGTCCCGCCGCCGGCGAGCGGGCCCGTTCCGGCGGCGTTCCGCATCGGCCAGACTGGCCTGGTGCGTCGGATCTGCTGGACCCTCGGGCTGCTGCTCGTGGCGGGGCAGTTGACGTCGAGGCCCCTCGCGTCGGCCGTGGCGGACCCCAGGCCGCTGCCGCTGCCGCTGCACGGACTGACGCTCGAGTCCGTCACGCCACTTCGGGCGACGGTCCGGGCGGTTCGGTCGCACCGGGTGCGCCCGGCGGTGCGGATCGTGTTCCAGCACGGGGAGCCGCCGGGGAGATACGCCGCCGCGGTGCGCCGGCTGCGCCGACACGCGGTCGTGATGGGCGAGCTCCTCGACTCCACGGCGGTCCGCCGGACGTCGGTGGCGGCGTACCGGAGCCGCGCCCGGGCCTATGTGCGCCGCTTCGGAGCCCGGGTGGACCTCTGGGAGATCGGCAACGAGCTCAACGGGCAGTGGCTGGGTCGGCCGCGCACCATCAACGCCAAGGTGCGGGCGGCGTACCGCGTGGTCGAGCAGGAGCACGCCGGCCTCGGGCTGCGCTCGGCGATCACATTGAACTTCTGGCCCAGTCACGACTGCTACGCGAAGCGGTGGGAGGCCACGCTGCGCTTCGCCCGCCGGATGCCGCGTGAGGTGCGTCGGGGCGTGGACTTCGTGTTCCTCAGCTTCTACGAGACCGCCTGCGACCCCGTGGCCCGGCCGTCGGTCGGCCAGGTGGCCCGGATGTTCCGGCTGCTGACGCGGGTCTTCCCCCACGCGCAGGTCGGCTTCGGAGAGACCGGCGCTCAGCGACGCAGCGACGGGCTGCCCGGCGACCCGACGCCGGCGGAGAAGAAGTGGGTGGCGCGGCGCTACTACGGGATGCACGGGGAGCTCCGGCGGCGGTTGGGCCCGCGCTACGTGGGGGGCTACTTCTGGTGGTACTACGCCGACGACGCCGTCCCGCGGCGTCGCCCCGGCTCGCTGTGGCCGACGCTGGACCGGCTGTTCGGCACCTTCTGATCCACCCGCTGACCCTCTCGCTGACCCAGTTGCCGACCCAGTTGCCGACCCAGTCGCCTAGGCTCTCGCCCGTGCCCGCTCCGCTCCGTCGCGCCGAGCCCGCCGCCGTCGCGGCGGCGTTGGAGCTGCTGACCACCGGGGCGGCGTCGCCAGACGACCTGCGGCTGCTCACCAAGCACTTCCTGGCAGTGCTCGGCGAGCGGGCTCCCGGCCGGTCGGTGGAGGTGCGCATCCCGCCGTACGCCGCGGCCCAGGTGGTCGCCGGAGTGCGGCACGCCCGAGGGACCCCGCCGGCGGTCGTCGAGATGGACGCCGCGACGTGGGTCGCCCTGGCGACCGGTCGGCTGTCCTGGGCGGAGGCGGAGGACTCCGGCCGCGTGCTCGCCAGCGGCGAGCGGGCGGACCTCGCGCCGTACCTGCCGCTCACCGGCCCGGCGGCGGATCGCTCGTGACCGAGCTGGTGCGCCCAGACGCGCGCTGGTGCCCGCAGTGGGTCGCCATGGTGCGCGACTTCGGCACCGAGCAGATGCACGGCTCCGGGGCGTGGGGTGGCGTGGTGGCCGAGCCGACCCCGGAGGGTTGTCGGGCGTTCGTCGGCGCGCTGCTGCCCCAGGAGGACCCGGCGACGGCGCTCCCCGAGCCGCGTGCACTGCAGCTACCGCTGGATCGCCGACGACGGGGATCTGGTCGGCTTCCTCGCCATCCGGCACGCCCTCAACGACTTCCTGCGGGAGGAGGGCGGTCACATCGGCTACTCGGTGCGCCCGTCGCGTCGGCGTGAGGGCCACGCCACCCTCGCCCTGGCGCTTGCGCTCGCGGAGGCGCGCGCTCTGGGGATCGAGCGGGCGCTGGTCACCTGCGACACCGACAACGTCGCGTCTGCGCGCACCATCGAGCGCAACGGGGGCGTCCTCGAGGACGTCCGGCACGGCAAGCGGCGCTACTGGATCGACCTGGCTTGACCGGCCGCCGGGCGGCTGGAGTCACCCGACGGTGACGATGTCGCGGAAGGCGTCGATGAGCAGGTCGAGGTCCTCCTCCGTGGCCACCAGCGGCGGCGCGAGGCGCACCGTCTGCCCGTGCGCCTCCTTGGCGAGGATCCCGCGCGCCAGCAGCTCCTCGGAGATGTGCCGGCCGGTGTTGAGCTCGGCGGGGACGTCGACCCCGGCCCACAGACCGCGGATGCGCACGGCCTCCAGGCCATTGCCGACCAGCGGCTCGAGCCCGGCGGCCAGGTAGGCGCCCAGCTTCTCGGCGCGGGCCTGGAACTCGCCCTCGTTGAGCATCGCCACCACCTCCCGGCCGATAGCGGCCGCCAGCGGGTTGCCGCCGAAGGTGGAGCCGTGGGTGCCCGGGGTGATCACCTCGAGGATGTCGCCGTCGGCCGCGATCGCAGAGACGGGGTAGAGCCCGCCACCGAGCGCCTTGCCCAGGATGTAGATCTCGGGCACGACATCCTCGTGGTCGCAGGCGAAGGTGCGGCCGGTGCGGGCCAGCCCGGACTGGATCTCGTCGGCCATCATCAGCGTGTCGGTGCGGTTGCAGAGCGCCCGGACGTCGCGCAGGAAGCCCTCCGGTGGGATGACCACGCCGGCCTCGCCCTGGATGGGCTCGAGGAGCACGGCCACGGTGGTGTCGTCGATGGCGGCCTCGAGCGCGGCGATGTCGCCGTACGGCACCAGCCGGAAGCCGGGTGTGTAGGGGGCGTAGCCGCTGGTCGCGACCGAGTCGGTGGAGAAGGAGACGATCGTGGTGGTGCGGCCGTGGAAGTTGCCCTCCATCGCGATGATCGTGGCCTGGTTCTCCGGGACGCCCTTGACCAGGTAGCCCCACTTGCGTGCGACCTTGATGGCTGTCTCGACGGCCTCGGCGCCGGAGTTCATCGGCAGGACCATGTCCTTGCCGGTGAGCGTGGCGAGGTCGCGGGCGAACGGGCCGAGCTGGTCGTTGTAGAACGCCCGGCTGGTCAGCGTGAGCCGGCCCAGCTGCTCGTGGGCTCGGGCGACGAGGCGCGGGTGGCCGTGCCCGAAGTTGAGTGCGGAGTAGCCCGCCAGGCAGTCGAGGTAGCGCCTGCCTTCGACATCGGTGACCCACGCGCCCTCACCGTGGGACAGCACGACCCGGAGGGGGTGGTAGTTGTGCGCGGCGAAGCTCTCTGTGAGCTCGATGTGCCGCAGGGTCTCGGAGTCGGGGGTGGCCATGTGTCGCATCGTCTCACCCGGACCGGCCCACGGGCCAATTATTGTCCGACAATCCGGTCACGTGTCGGGCCGGGTCGTCGCGCCGGATGTGGGTGGCCGAGTCACAGCTTCATCATGATCAGTGATCGACGTGTCACTTCACACGGCATGCTCATCATGAGAAGTGATGCCTCGCCCACTTCTCATGATGAAGCTGAGGCCCCCGTCCCCGATCGGCCACCACACACCCGTGCCCCGATCCCGTCCTTACTAGGGTGTGGCCATGAGCGAGGAGATGCGCGAGCGGGTCCGGGCCGTGCTGCCCGGCGTACGCCGCGACCTGGAGGCACTGGTCCGCATCGAGTCCGTGAGCGCGGACCCGGCCCGGGCGAGCGAGGTGCAGCGCAGCGCCGAGGCGGTGCGCGAGCTCCTCGCGGCGGTGGGCTGCGCCGCGCAGAGCATGTCGGCGGCCGGCGGCGCGCCGGCGGTCGTCGCGCACAAGGCCGGCCCGCAGGGGGCACCCACGGTCCTGCTGTACGCGCATCACGACGTCCAGCCCGAGGGCGACCACGCGCTCTGGGACTCCCCGCCCTTCGAGCCGACCGAACGCGGCGACCGGCTCTACGCACGCGGCGCGGCCGACGACAAGGCCGGCATCGCGGCGCACCTGGGGGCGCTGCGGGTCTTCGGCGACCACCTGCCGGTGTCGGTGACGATCTTCGTCGAGGGCGAGGAGGAGGTCGGCTCGGAGAGCCTGCCGGCGTTCCTTCGCGAGCACCACCGCCGGCTGGAGGCCGACGTGATCGTCATCGCCGACTCCGGCAACTGGGACATCGGCGTGCCCGCCCTCACCACCTCCCTGCGCGGGCTGGTCCGGGCCGATGTCGAGGTGCGCACACTGACGCACGCGGTGCACTCGGGCATGTGGGGCGGGCTGGTGCCCGACGCCTTGATGACGCTGGCGCGGCTCGTGGCGACCTGCCACGACGAGGTCGGGAACGTCGCCATCGACGGCCTGGTGGCTGGCCCGGCCGCCGACGTGGACTATCCCGAGGATCGGCTACGCGCCGAGTCGGGAGCCCTGCCGGGCCTGTCCTGGATCGGTGAGGGCTCCGCGGTGGAGCGGCTGTGGACCAAGCCGTCTCTGTCGGTGATCGGTCTCGACGCCCCGCAGACCGCTGGCTCGTCCAACACCCTGATTCCCGTGGCGCGGGCTCGGCTATCGCTGCGGGTCGCGCCGGGCGACACCACGGCGAACGCCTATGCCTGCCTGGTGCGGCACCTGGAGGCGCACGTGCCGTGGGGCGCGGAGCTGACCGTGACCCAGGTCGACACAGGGGAGGCGACGGCGATCGACGCCACCGGCCCGGCGTACGACGCCGCGCGGGCCGCCTTCACCGAGGCCTGGGAAGGCGTGGCCCCCATCGACATGGGGGTCGGCGGCTCGATCCCCTTCATCGCGGAGTTCCTGGAGTCCTTCCCCGACGCGGCGGTGCTGGTGACCGGCGTCGAGGACCCGGACACTCGCGCGCACGGCTCCAACGAGGGCCTCCACCTGGCCGAGTTCGAGCGGGTCGTCGTCGCCGAGGCGCTGCTGCTTGCCAAGCTCGCCGAGCTCTGAGCGAAGCCGGGGCACGGAGTCGGCGTACGCCGTGGCGGAGCCGTAGACTCACCCGTGCCCGAGCCCCGCAGCCCGCGACCGCATCCGCGTCGGGGTGGTGACGGCCGGCTCCAGCGTGGCGCTCGACCCACTCGACCAGGGCCCCCAGGACGCCTGTGGTGTGTTCGGCGTGTGGGCTCCCGGTGAGGACGTCGCGAAGCTGACCTACTTCGGGCTCTACGCACTGCAGCACCGCGGCCAGGAGTCGGCGCATCGCGGTGAGCAACGGTCGGCAGATCCTGGTCTACAAGGACATGGGCCTGGTCTCGCAGGTGTTCGACGAGTCGACCCTCGAGTCGCTCAAGGGCCACCTCGCGATCGGGCATTCGCGCTACTCCACGACCGGGGCCTCGACCTGGCAGAACGCGCAGCCGACGTTCCACCCCACGCTCGACGGCTCGCTGGCGCTGGCGCACAACGGCAATCTCATCAACACCAGGGACCTCGCGGAGATGCTCGACGATGTGGGGGCGCTCGAGGGTGAGCTGGACCTGCACGTCAAGCTCCCCGGCGAGTCCACCAACGACACCGCGGTCGTCACCTCGCTGCTCGCCCACCACGCCGGCCAGACGGTCGAGGAGCGGGCGGTGGAGCTGCTGCCGCTGGTCAAGGGTGCCTACTCCTTCGTCTGGATGAACGAGAACACCCTCTTCGCGGCGCGGGACCCGCAGGGCATCCGGCCCCTCGTCCTGGGCCGGCTCGAGCGCGGCTGGGTCGTGGCCTCGGAGGACGCCGCCCTCGCCACCGTCGGCGCCAGCGTCGTCCGTGAGATCGAGCCCGGCGAGCTGCTCGTCATCGACGAGGACGGTCTGCGGTCGCGGCACTTCGCCGAGCCGGAGCCCAAGGGGTGCGTTTTCGAGTACGTCTACCTCGCCCGCCCCGACGCCACGATCAGGGGGCGCAGCGTGCACGAGGCCCGGGTCGAGATGGGCCG
>JAWKJR010000019.1:0-52737 GCA_041393675.1 Nocardioides sp.
GTGCGTACCGCTGGACACCGACTCGGGGCCGGTGCGCCTGGCGTGGCAGGTCGAGCAGCCTGAAGAGGACCCGGGCTACGTCTACCTGCTGGCCGACCGAGGCGGCGAGAGCCATCTGGTGGGCTGGGGAGGTGACCTGATCACCGGGGACCCCCGCGCCCTGGACCTCGGCGTGAGCGTCGAGCAGCTCCTGGCGATCCTCACCGACCCGGGATTCGGGATGGAGACCTCGCCCGAGCTGGTCGCCGCCGGCGAGGACTACCTCCCTGAGGAGGCAGCGCCCTCGGCGCCCGCCACCGGACAGGAGCCGATGACGCCGGGCGCCCTCGCGGCGCTGTCGAGGGAGTACGTCGGCGAGGAGCCTGCCGTCGTCCGGGACGTCTCGCTGCGGGTGGACCATCAGGGCCCCGCTGCGCTGCTCAGGTACGGCCGGGGCCGGCGTCTCGTGCTGGGGGTCGTGCCCGGCCGGCTCGACCCCGACGAGTGCCGCACCGCTGATGAGTGCGTCGAGCTGGGCAACGGCGTCCGGCTGGGCTGGGAGGTCGATCACGGCCCTCGGGACCCCGGATACCTCCTGGTCGAGGGGCATCGCGACGGGCGGACCCGGTTCGTGCTCTGGCAGCAGCCGGGCATCTCCGGCGACCCGCGCGGCGGGCCGCTGGAGGGCAGGCTCACCCAGCTCACGCTGCTGCTGCAGGACCCGCGCTTCGACCTGCTGACCGACCCCGCGCTCGTCGCCGGCGCGCTCGAGCTTCCACCTACCGACGACACGTCCGGCGGCTGACCCCGAGGGTCGCCGTTCGGACGCGTCGTACGGTGCCGCGCGCCCCGCTGGGGGCCTGGTGCCTCAGCCCATGTGCCTCAGCCCATGTGCAGGGCGGCGTCGGGGTGCTCCTGGGCGTCGACGGCGAGCTCCTCGTGGGGCAGGTCCAGGAACAGCCACACGATCGCCGAGGCGAGCACCATCATCGCGGCGCCGACGAGGAACGCGGTGGTCGCTCCCTCGGTGAAGGCGCCGAGCCCGCTGAGCTGGCCGACCAGGCCATGCAGGTCGCTCGCTGACATCTGCTTGTCCAGACCGGCTGCCTGGGCCGCCCCGTCGACGCTCGGTGCCAGCTCGCTCGCCCGCGCGTGCGCAAAGTGGAGCGCCACGGTCGACAGCGTCGCCAGACCGAGCGCGCCGCCCACCTGCTGCATGGTGTTGAGCACACCCGAGCCGATGCCGGAGTCCTCGGGCCGCAGGTGGTGCACGGCGGTCAGCGTGAGCGGGACGAAGTTCAGCCCCATGCCGAAGGCCATCAAGATCACGAACGGCAGGATGTGGGTCCAGTAGTTGACGTCGTGGCCGAGCGGGATGCCGGCGCCGCCCATCGACGTCGGAATGGTGGCGAGGATCGAGGACGGGTCCTCGGGCACCGAGATCCGGCTGAAGCCGTACAGCGCCGTGGCCGATAGCAGCGTTCCGACACCGGAGAGGTAGCGCGGGTCCACGTGACTCACGAGCTTGGAAGCGGTCGTCGCCGAGATGATCATCGCGATCGAGAAGGGCAGGAACGCGAAGCCGGTGCGCAAGGCGGAGTACCCCACGACCAGCTGCACCAGCAGGCTGAGGAAGAAGAACATCGCGAACATGGCCGCCGGGACGATCATCATGACGGCGAACGCGACGGCCCGGGTCTTGCTCCGCAGGATCCGGAACGGCAGCAGCGGGTGCTCGACACGGGTCTCGATCAGGATGAACGCCGAGAGCAGCAGCACGCCGGCCGCGAGGGAGCCGATCGTGCCGAGGTCGCTCCAGCCGTAGCTCTCGTTGCCGGCTCGGGAGAGGCCGTAGACGATCGCCAGCAGACCGGCCGTGGCCGACACCGCGCCCGGGATGTCGAGCTCACCGTCGTGGCGGTCCGACTCGGGCAGGACGCGCGGTGCGAAGAACGCCGCGCCGAGGCCGATCGGCACCACGATCAGGAAGGTGTAGCGCCAGCCGGCGATGCCGAGCAGCTGGTCGATGTTGGTGAGGGCGCCACCCAGGATGAGCCCGACGGCTGCCCCGACCCCGGCCATGGCGGCGTAGATCGCGAAGGCCCGGTTGCGCTCCTTGCCCGCGGGGAACGTCGTGGTGATGAGCGCGAGAGCGGCCGGTGAGGCCATGGCCGCGCCGAGCCCTTGGAGGGCTCGCGCCGCCAGGAGCACGAACTCGCTCTGGGCCGTGCCTCCGATCAGCGAGGCGGCGGCGAACAG
Organism: Nocardioides sp.; assembly: GCA_041393675.1. Taxonomy (GTDB): domain Bacteria; phylum Actinomycetota; class Actinomycetes; order Propionibacteriales; family Nocardioidaceae; genus Nocardioides. The sequence goes on from JAWKJR010000019.1 coordinate 2,239, forward strand.
CGTGACGCCGGCCATGTAGATCCGGCGTCGGCCGAGCAGGTCGGCGAGCCGGCCGCCGAGCAGCAGGAAGCCGCCGAAGGTCAGCGCGTAGCCGGTGACGACCCAGGACAGGTTGTTCTGCCCGATGTCGAGGTCGCGGCCGATGTAGGGGAGCGCGATGTTGGCGATGGTGCTGTCGAGCACCACCATCAGCTGCGCGAGGGAGATCAGGACGAGGGCCCCACGAGGTGGGTGGCGGGGCGGGCGGCTGGGGTCGTGCCGGCCTGCCCGGTCTGGTCGGTCTGGTCGGACATGAGCTTCCTTGGGTGGGTGGTGGGTGGAGGGGTCGTCAGCCCCGGTTGGGAGCCAGGACGGCCGGCAGGATGATCTGGTCGACCACGGCCGTCACCGTGGCCTGGTCGGGCGCCTGGCCCAGAACGAACGCGCGATGCAGGACGATGCCGGCCAGCGCTGGTGCGACCAGCTCCAGATCGAGCCCGTCGCGCAGCTCGCCGCGCTCGCGAGCACGCTCGAACACCGCGCGGCTGCGGGCGATCTTGGGGCCGACGATCTCGCGGCGGAAGGCGCTCGCGAACTCCTCGTCGTGGCCCAGGGCCGTGATCGTGGCGGCGAAGATCGCCGCGGACTCCGGAGTCGTCAGGCCGTGGGCCCCGCAGAACGCCGCCAGCAGGTCGCCCCGCAGCGAGCCGGTGTCGGGATGGTCGGCGGGCTGCTTCTGGGCGGCAAGGGCTTCGACAACCAGTGCGGCCTTGCCCGACCACCGGCGGTACAGCGTCGCCTTGGACGCGCGCGCCTGGCCGGCCACGGCGTCCATGGTGAGCTTGTCGTAGCCGACCTCCACCAGGACCGCGAGGGCGGCGTCCAGGATCTCCTGCTCGCGCTCACCCTCGACGCGCGGACGCCCGGCCGCCTCGACGGTCGTGGGGGTCATGAGGCCCTCCGGTGGGATAGAACGACACTGATTCGTTTCATCCAACAGGATGTCCGGCCGAGGCATTCCCTGCAAGCCGGTATTTCTGCGAGCTTCTGGGCGACGGGCCGATCAGCGGCGCAGCGCCGTCGAGACCAGGCCGAGTGCGCTGGTGCGGGTCACCTCCCGCCACCGGTCCCGACCGCGGATCAGGTAGTGCCCCAGCGGGCCCATGTCGATGAACTGCGCCGCCTCGGCCTCGCCGCTCGCGGCGTCGACGTACGCCTGCGTGGCCCGGGCCGAGGTGATCCGGTCGCGTCGGCCGTGGGCGGCCACCAGCCGGCGCCCGCGCAGCGTGTCGACCGGGGTGCCGGCCTCGACCCAGGGAGCCAACGCGACGACGCCGACCACCCCCGGGCCGTCGGCCACGTGGAGCGCGACACGCCCGCCCATCGAGTGGCCCACCAGCACGACGGGGACGCTGCCCAGCTCCTCGCGCAGCGCACCAAGCGCCCAGCGGGCATCGGCCAACGGCGCCCCGCCGTTCCAGCCGCGGGCGGCGTAGCGCAGCCCCCAGACGCTGGCGCCGAGCTCGTGGGCGGGCTGGGCGAGGTGCTGCTGAAGGCCGAGCATGAGCCGCCAGGAGGCACTCCGGCCGTCGACCGGACGCCGCGAGCGCGGCTTGCCGCCGTGCAGGAGCAGGAGGGCCGCGCGCGGGCGGCCCGGGGCGTCGTACCGGGTCAGCGCCGGGCCAGAAGCGTCGAGCTTGCTTCGTGGATCGCGATGCGGGTCGTGATGCGGGTCGCGATGTGGATCGTGTAGGTCGGTGGCGGTCATGGTCCTCACCCAACGCGTTCGGAGCCGGACCTCTTCCCGGATGGCCCGGACTGGACCAGCTCGACCGTCCGGCTCGCCACCGGGTGGGCTGGCCAGGGCGCGGCCTCGGCTCGGGCGCGGGGTCACTGCTTCACCATGAGAAGTGGACGTGACCGCACTTCACACGGCATGCATGACGAGAGAAGTGCCACGCCGACGACTTCTCATGATGAAGCTGAGGCTCCCACCCACAGGCCCGCCGCACCCCGCAGCCCCGGCCGCTGCCACAGCGTGTCGGTCCGGCACGGCATCATGTGCCCATGACGTCAGCGGAGACGCCGGAGGACGCTCCGGAGCAGGTCAGCGCGCCGACGAGCGAGGTCTCGGCCGCGCCCGCGCAGGCGCGGGAGCGGCACCAGACCCTCAGCGAGGAGATCGACGAGGCGCGCTGGCGCTACTACGTCCTCGACGACCCGACGCTGTCCGACGCCGACTTCGACCAGCGGATGCGAGCCCTCGAGGCGCTCGAGGAGGCCTACCCCGAGCTCCGCACGCCCGACTCGCCGACGCAGAGGGTCGGCGGCGCCGTCTCGACGGAGTTCACCGCCGTCGACCACCTGGAGCGGATGGAGTCGCTCGACAACGCCTTCTCCGACGAAGAGCTGGACGCGTGGTACGCCCGCCTCGGTCGGGAAGGCGTCGAGAGCCCGGCCCTGCTCTGCGAGCTCAAGGTCGACGGCCTGGCCATCAACCTGCTCTACGAGCGCGGCCGGCTGGTGCGGGCCCTCACCCGCGGCGACGGGCGCACCGGCGAGGACGTCACCCCCAACGTCAAGACGATCGACTCGGTGCCGCACCGCCTGACCGGCACCGACGAGCACCCGGTGCCGATGCTCGTCGAGGTCCGGGGGGAGGTCTTCTTGCCGGTGGCGGCGTTCGAGCGGCTGAACGCCGCGATGGCCGACGCCGGCCGGCCGATGTTCGCCAACCCTCGCAACGCGGCCGCCGGGTCGCTGCGACAGAAGGATCCCCGCGTCACCGCCTCGCGCGACCTCGGCATGGTCTGCCACGGTATCGGCGCCCGGGAGGGCTTCGAGCCGGCCGCCCAGAGCGCGGCGTACGACGCCCTGCGCGCCTGGGGGCTGCCGACCAGCGACCGGGTGCGGGTGCTGCCCGACCTGGCCGGGGTCCGGGAGTACGTCGTCTTCTACGGCGAGCACCGCCACGACGTCGAGCACGAGATCGACGGCGTCGTGGTGAAGGTGGACGACGTCGCCCTCCAACGCCGGCTGGGTTCGACGAGCCGGGCGCCTCGGTGGGCGATCGCGTTCAAGTACCCACCCGAGGAGGTCAACGCCAAGCTGCTGGCCATCGAGGTCAACACCGGGCGCACCGGCCGGGTCACGCCGTTCGGGGTGATGGAGCCCACCCGCGTCGCCGGCTCCACCGTTGAGCGGGCCACGCTGCACAACGCCCACGAGGTGGGCCGCAAGGACGTCCGGCCCGGCGACACCATCATCCTTCGCAAGGCCGGTGACGTCATCCCGGAGATCCTCGGCCCGGTGCTGGCGCTGCGGCCCGAGGGACTCGCGGCGTGGGTGATGCCCACCGAGTGCCCCGCCTGCGACACGACCCTGGTCCAGGAGAAGGAGGGCGACAAGGACCTGCGCTGCCCCAACCACCGACACTGCCCCGCCCAGCTGCTCGACCGGGTCTTCCACGTGGCGGGCCGAGGCGCCTTCGACATCGAGGGGCTCGGCGCGGAGGCGGCCGCCGCCCTGCTGCAGGCCGGCGTGATCGCCGACGAGGGCGACGTCTTCGACCTCGACGAGGCCAAGCTGCTGCGCACCGAGCTGTTCACCCGGGCCGCCAAGAAGGACGAAGCGGATCGCGCTGTCGACGGCCGGGTGCTCTCCGCCAACGGCGAGCGGCTGCTGGCAAAGCTGGGCACGGCCAAGGACGTGCCGCTGTGGCGGGTGCTGGTGGCGCTCTCGATCCGCCACGTCGGGCCGACGGCGGCGCGCGCGCTGGCCGGTGAGCTCGGCTCGATGGCGGCGATCCGGGCGGCGACCCAGGAGGAGCTGGCGGCCGTCGAAAGGGTCGGCCCCACGATCGCCGAGTCGGTGGCCGAGTGGTTCGGCGTCGACTGGCATCGCGAGATCGTCGAGAAGTGGACGGCGGCCGGCGTGCGGATGGCTGACGAGCGCGACGAGACCGCCCCGCAGAGCCTCGCGGGTCTCACCGTCGTCGTCACCGGCACCCTCCAGGGCTTCTCGCGCGACTCGGCCAAGGAGGCCATCCTCAGCCGCGGCGGCAGGGCCGCCGGCTCGGTGTCGAAGAACACCGACTACGTCGTCGTGGGGGAGAACGCCGGCTCCAAGGCCGACAAGGCCGAGCAGCTCGGCGTCCCCGTGCTCACCGAGGCCGAGTTCGTGGCGCTGCTGGAGACCGGCCGAGCTACGACCGGGTAGCCGCGTCGCGTCTCTTCTTCCGCCGATACAGGGTCATCTGCGTCGACAGGATGCCCAGTGCAGCCGCGGGAGCGAACCACTCGAGTCTTCGGGTGGCCGCGGAGGCGACAAGGCCCGCGAGGGCCACGCATACCAGCAGCCACCATGTGGTGGGGCTGGTGACCAGCATCGTGAGCGCCGCGAGGACTCGGGTGTGCCAGCGCGCCCGCCGATGGACCGCGTTGTCCCTGGCTGGCTGCGGAAGGTGCTTGTGGGCGGGCACCGCGTCGTCGAGCGCGGCGACGGCCCGGTCGCCCTTGTGCCAGGCGGACGGCAGCACGTGCAGTCCCCATCCGTCATCGCCGATGACGAACCGGCCCCCGTCCTCGTAGACGAAGAGCCCGGCCACACCGTCCAGATCGATCGCCCGGGCTCGGGCGTTCACCGAGAGCTCAACGCGACCTTCGCCCACCGCAAGGCGTTCGGTCGAGGCGGGCCAGTCGGCGCGCCGCCGGCATGGACTCAGGGGCGGTACAGCTCAGACACCTGGACGACGCGCCCCCGGTGCTGCCACACCGCGACGGGGACCGGGAACCCGTGGAACGCAAGGGCCGTCGCGAACCTGCGGCACCGCATCAAGCGGTCCTGGGCTCCGAACCCGGCCAGGATGCTGCCGGTGCACACCGTGTCCGTCCCGAGATCTAGTGAGACGACCTCGCCGGTGGGAGCGTCGTAGTAGTCGTTCGGGAACGGGAACTCGAGGTCGTGCGCCGCGGCGTACGCCTGACCAGTGGTGTCGCTGTGCAGCGTGTGGAAGACCTCGAGATCGAGGTGGCCGTCCTCGAACCGGGTCAGCTGCGCGGTGAGCGGCGAGTCGTTGGGGCAGGCGGGGGCGTGCCGGGGGTCCCCCAGGCTGGGGTCGCAAGGCCACTGTGCGGTGATCCCGGGGATGGGACCTCCGCACACCTCTTCGGCGTAGGAGACGAGTGCCGTCACCAGGACGACCCCCCTGGCAGTGGTGATGGTCGCGTCGGGGCCGAGCAGCCCGTCGCGGCCCAGCTTGCGTAGCTGGTCGGTCACGCTGGCACACTCAAAGTGACGGGACTGGAGGTAGGAGCGCCGGTACGAAGCGGCAAGCGCGGCCAGCCGGGGATGCTTCGCCCGACACGCTCGGTCAGCCAGGTCGACGACGAAGCGACCCGCTTCCGTGGTGAACACGACCTGATCGGTGGTCGGCACGTACTCGGCGTCCGGTTCGACATCGAACTCGAACACGTCGGCCAGGGCGTCGCACCCCGATGCCGGGGCGGACCCGCCTCGGTCGGGTGATCGGCTCGGCTGGGTCGGCGACGGCGCCACTGGGGACGACGCGTCGCCGGTGACCAGGTGCAGTCCCCCACCGCAGCCAGGGAGCACCAACGCAAGCAGCAGCCAGAGGCGAGCCCGCTTCATGCTTATCAGATGCGGGGCGCCGCATGATGGTTGTCGATCCGCAGACCGCCTTCGGGTCAGGACTCGTAGACCCTGCCGCCGAGGCGGACGTCCTGGCTCGCCTGAGACGGGACGCGGGTCGCCGAGGGCGTGCACCCACCCGTGACCGGGTCGCAGACCACGAGCGCGTCAGCCTCGACCCGGAACGGGCGGTCGTCCACCGACCAGCCCCACGACTCCTCCTCCTGGCCGGTCAGCGTGACCGAAGCGCCTCCCGCGGTCGGATGGACCGTGACCACGGCGGTCGCGCGACGACCCGTCCCCGTGTGGTCGGCGACGAGCGCGAAGCGGCCGTTGGGGGAGAGGCTGATCGTCGCCCCGGGCGTCACCATCGGTACGGTCAGCACCGGCGCTCCGGACGAGGCGTCGACGATGGCCAGCGTGTCCTCGGTGACCCGCTCGACCAGTCCGCCGTGGACCTCCGGCAGGCCCCCTCCCAGCCCCAGCGCCTCCTGCGCCTGCCCCGTGCGCCAGTCGACGGCCATGGTGGACGCTCGGTACCCGACGTAGAGCGTGTCGCCGGACAGCGAGAGGGGAGGCACGTCCCAGGAGCTCGGCGCGCGGTCCGGCAGCGGCACTCGGGCGACCTCGGCGCCGGTCTCGGCGTCCCGCACGGCGGCCTCGAAGCCGGAGCCGGCGGCCTCGGCGAGCACGTAGTAGGGCTGGGTCGGGTCGGTGGCCGGGCCGACGCCCTGGGGGATGCTGCCCAGGTCGACCGTCGACCCGTCCTCGTGGACCAGGGTGAGAGCCTCCGGCCCCGAGCCGTCCGAGCTGCCCTCGGCGGGGTTGCTGCGGACCAGCACCCCGACCGAGGTGTAGTGCAGCGAGTGGACGGTGTCCGGCACGGTGGCCTGGGTCGCGCCCACGTAGATCGTGCTCCCCGCTCCGAACGCGACGTACGACGCCGGGGCGGGCGCCGGGGCGGGATCGGGCGCCGTCCTCCCGCCGTCCGGACGCAGCGCCACGACGGCGACCACGGCCGCCGCCGCGACCGCGGCCGAGCTGACGGCGACCGCCCACGACCGGCGGGCTCGCTGGCGCTTCCCCGCTGCGAGCACCGCGGCGGACGGCACCGGCGGGACGGCCAGGCCGTCGACCTGCTCCTGCAGCAGCGTGGCCAGTCGCTCAGTCATGGGAGGCTCCCCTCGACTCGGGAATCACGCTCTCGCCGAGCAGCGTGCGCAGGCGGGCGAGGGCGTCGGAGGTCTGGCTCTTGACGGTGCCCTCGGCGCAGCCCAGGGCGGCGGCCGTCTCGGCCACGGACAGGTCGTCGTAGAAGCGCAGCACCACGACCGCGCGCTGGCGAGCCGGGAGGACTGCCAGCGCCGCCAGCAGGTCCGGCCGCAGGCTCGGGTCGACCTCGGTGCCGGGGCGCTCGGGCAGCTCGGCGCTGGGTCGCTCCTGACGCCACGAGCGCTTGCGGAACATCGAGAGGGCGGCGTTCACCACGGCGGTGCGGGCATAGCCCGGCGCGGCCTCGAGCCGGCGGACCCGCGACCAGTTGGCGTAGGTCCTGGTCAGCGCCGTCTGGGCCAGGTCCTCGGCCAGCCCGTGGTCACCGACCAGGAGGTACGCCGTGCGGTACAGGGCGGCCCACGTCGCATGCATGAACTCGGTGAACTCGGCGTCCGACGGTGGTCGTCGCGACGATCGGGAGGACCTTCCGGGTCCGTCGGCCATGCTGCCTCCTCGGTTCGCTCACCTTGTCAGACGCCGGTCGCGACGGATGCGTTGGGCGGCGACGCCCAGGTTCCGGTGCCGGGTCAGGTTTCCCGCTCCCGGCGACGGGGTAGCAACCGGTCAGGCGCCCGCCACGGGTGCCACCGGGCACAGCGGAGAAACGGGGGAGACCGATGAGCGTGATGGCCGCCGAGCTGTCGGACCTGAGGGGGTGGTCAACCCAGGTGGGCCGGGCCGGGACCCATTGCCAGAACCTGTCCGGCTATCTCGGTGACCACGTCACCGACGGTGAGTTCGGGCGCATCCTCGAGCTGATCTCCGCCGACTACGAGCGGCTCATCCCGGTCTTCACCCAGACGCTCGCGACCGACGGGCAGCGGCTCACCGCCACCTCGCGCAGCCTGGCGGAGATCGCCGACGACTATGCCCGGACCGACAGCCGGGTCGCGGAGGGTTTCGGGCGGCCCGGCTTCCGCGAGGACGGCCTGGGCGGCACCGGCTTCTACGACGTGGCGGCGGTCGTCCCCGCGGCGCCGAGCTGTGACACCCGGGCGCTCCCGAAGGTGTCGTTCGGCTTCGTCTTCGACAAGATCTGCGACCTGACCACCTGGATCATCGGCGTGGACCCGCGCGAGTACGTCACGCGCTGGATCGCCGGGGACATCGAGAAGGCCGCGCTCCAGGCCTCCGCGTGGCAGCACGTGAGCGACTGCCTGGACGGCGTCGAGACCAACCTGGAGACCGGCCAGCGCGCGATCCGCAGCACCTGGATCGGTCGAGCCGCCGCCGGGTCGGAGGCGTACGTCGAGCAGTGGCTGGCCTCGCTGCGCGAGCAGTCCTCGGCGACGGCCCAGGTCGGGCGGCACGTGCGCGACATGATCCGCTCCGCGGTCGACCTGGCGCAGAACGTCGTCGACATCATCCGGATGATCATCTCGATCTGCAGCGCGGCGCTGTCCTCGTCCTACATCCCACTTTGGGGTCAGTGGAAGGCCGTGCAGACGATCAAGGAGGCCTGGGAGCTCTTCAAGACAGCTCGCAAGGCGATCCAGGCGTTCTGGCTGATCCTGACCACGATCAAGGACCTCCTGGTCTCGATGGCCCACGTGGTCACCGCCGACCGGCTGCCCGACGTGCCTGCCGTCCCCGCGGCGCCATGACGGACGCGTACGAGGCCGTGCGCCTCGCCCAGTCCGCCTTCCGCCTGGCACTCGGTGACGCTCAGGCCCACCTCGCCCGGGTGGCCGCCACCCCCGTCCACACCCCGGAGCAGCGAGCCGAGCTCGAGCGCGACGCCCGCAGCGGCCGGCTGGGGCCGCAGATGCAGACGATCGCGGAGAAGGTCGACGCCCGGGAGACCAGCTGGGGGGAGGTCTTCGAGGGCTCCTCGCCGTACTCCGACCTGCTGCTGCCACACCTGAGCGCGATGGAGGAGCGGTACGCCGAGGTCTGGAAGGCAGCGCTCGAGGCGGACCCGGACTTCGAGCCGCTCGTCGGCGACGGCGGGCCGGACCGCCCAGGCCCTAGGGTGGAGCCGTGAGCCCAGCCGACGAGCACGCCGACGACGCACCCGAGCGCGTCGCCGGCCTGGTGGCGCGAGCCGCGGGCGGGCTGCTGGTCGACGCCCTCCTCAACGGCGCGGTGTTCCTCTCCCTCATCACCGTCATTGCCGGCATCCTCACCAAGCGGCCGGGCTGGATCGCGTTGGCTGCCGTCGTCGGGGTCGCGGGCATGGCGCTGCCGTGGTACGCCATCGCCAAGAAGTGGCGTGACTCCCGGGCCTGGCTGGTCGCCCTCGGGGTGCTGGTGGTCCAGCTCGGGACGCTCGGGCTGCTGTGGCGGCTGGCCTGAGCGCCACCGCGGACCTCGTCGGGAGCCGCGGTGCCGCACTCCTAGGATGGTCGCCATGCCTGAGATCACCCGTGACGAGGTCGCGCACCTGGCCGACCTGGCCCGGATCGACCTGGACGAGGCCGAGCTCGACCACCTGGCGCCGCAGCTCGCGGTGATCTTGGAGTCGGTGGCCTCGATCCGCGACGTCGCCTCCGACGACATCCCACCGACCTCGCACCCGCTGCCGCTCACCAACGTGTTCCGCGAGGACGTCGTGCTGCCCGGGCTGACCGCCGAGCAGGCGCTCGCCGGCGCTCCGGAGGCCGAGCAGCAGCGCTTCTCGGTGCCACGGATCCTCGGGGACGAGCAGTGACCGCCATCTCCCGGAACACCCGCCGGCCCGCCCACGAGCTCGCCGCGGATCTGGCCTCGGGCGAGATGACATCGGTGGAGCTGGTCCGCGCCCACCTGGCCCAGATCGACAAGGTGGACGGCGCCGTGCACGCCTTCCTCCACGTCGACGCCGAGGGCGCGCTGGCCCAGGCGGCCGAGTCCGACGCGCGGCGGGCCGCGGGCCGCCCGGCCTCGGCCCTGGACGGGGTGCCCGTAGCTGTCAAGGACGTCCTCGCCACCGAGGGGCTGCCTACGACGTGCGGCTCGAAGATTCTCCAGGGCTGGGTCCCGCCGTACGACGCCACGGTGGTCGGCCGGCTCAAGGCCGGAGGGCTGCCGATCCTCGGCAAGACGAACATGGACGAGTTCGCGATGGGCAGCTCGACCGAGCACTCCGCCTACGGGCCGACGCGCAACCCCTGGGACCTCGACCGCATCCCCGGCGGCTCGGGTGGAGGCTCGGCCGCGGCGGTCGCGTCGTACCAGGCGCCCCTGGCGATCGGCACCGACACCGGCGGCTCGATCCGCCAGCCGGGCGCCGTGACGGGGACGGTCGGCGTGAAGCCGACGTACGGCGGGGTGTCCCGCTACGGGCTGGTCGCGATGGCCAACTCGCTGGACCAGGTCGGGCCGGTCACCCGGACCGTGCTCGACGCCGCGCTGCTGCACGAGCTGATCGGGGGCCACGACCCGTTGGACTCCACGAGCATCGACCAGCCCCTCCCGGGCCTGGTCGAGGCCGCTCGCCAAGGCGCCGACGCCGACCTGACCGGGCTGCGGGTCGGGGTCATTCGCGAGCTCGGCGGCGAGGGCTACCAGCAGGGGGTCGAGGATCGGTTCCGCGAGACCGTGGACCTGCTCGTGGGGGCCGGTGCCCACGTGGTCGAGGTCTCGTGTCCGAGCTTCGTGCACGCGCTCGCGACGTACTACCTGATCATGCCGTGCGAGGCCTCCTCCAACCTGGCCCGCTTCGACGCGATGCGCTACGGCCTGCGGGTCTGGCCCGACGATGTCCAGGCGCCGTCGGCCGAGCAGGTGATGCGCGCGACCCGCGACGCCGGCTTCGGCGACGAGGTCAAGCGACGGATCATCCTGGGCACCTACGCGCTGTCCAGCGGCTACTACGACGCCTACTACGGGCAGGCGCAGAAGGTGCGCACCCTGATCACGCGCGACTTCGCGGCCGCGTTCGAGCTGGCCGACGTGCTCGTGTCGCCGACGGCGCCGACGACGGCGTTCCGGCTGGGGGAGAAGCTCGACGACCCCCTCGCGATGTACCTCAACGACCTGGCCACGATCCCGGCCAACCTCGCCGGCGTGCCGGGCATCTCGGTGCCCAACGGGCTGGCGGCCGAGGACGGCCTGCCCTCCGGCTTCCAGATCCTGGCGCCGGCGCTGGCCGACGACCGGGTCTACCGCGTCGGTGCCGCCGTGGAGGCGCTGCTCGAGGCGCGCTGGGGTGGGTCGCTGCTGGAGCGCGCGCCCGACCTGACCGACGAGGGGGAGCCGTCATGACCGAGACCGTGCTGTCGTTCGAGGACGCCCTGGCTGCCTACGACCCGGCCCTGGGTCTCGAGGTCCATGTCGAGCTCAACACCGCCTCCAAGATGTTCTGCGGCTGCGCCACCGAGTTCGGGGCGGAGCCGAACACCCAGGTGTGCCCGACCTGCCTGGGTCTGCCCGGCTCGCTGCCGGTGGTCAACGGCCTCGCCGTGGAGTCGGCGATCCGGATCGGGCTGGCGCTGAACTGCGAGATCGCCCAGTGGTGCCGGTTCGCTCGGAAGAACTACTTCTACCCGGACATGCCGAAGAACTTCCAGACCAGCCAGTACGACGAGCCGATCGCCTACAACGGCTGGACCGAGGTCGACGTGGACGGCGAGACCTATCGCATCGGCATCGAGCGGGCGCACATGGAGGAGGACACCGGCAAGTCCACGCACGTCGGCGCCACCGGCCGCATCCACGGGGCGGACTACTCCCTCGTCGACTACAACCGGGCCGGGATCCCCCTGATCGAGATCGTCACCAGGCCGATCCTGGGCACCCGCGAGAAGGCTGCGCTGGTGGCGCGGGCCTACGTCGCCCAGCTGCGCGACCTGCTGCTGGAGCTCGGCGTGTCCGACGTCCGGATGGAGCAGGGCTCGCTGCGCTGCGACGTGAACCTGTCGCTCGCGCCACGACCGACGGTCGACGAGGCCGGCGGGGCCGGCCGTGTCGAGACCACGCTCGGGACCCGCACCGAGACCAAGAACGTCAACTCGCTGCGCTCGGTGGAGCGGGCGGTGCGCTACGAGATCGGCCGGCAGGCGGCCGTGCTGTCGGCCGGCGGCTCGGTGCTGCAGGAGACCCGGCACTGGCACGAGGACACCGGCATCACCACGAGCGGCCGGGAGAAGTCCGACGCGGAGGACTACCGCTACTTCCCCGAGCCGGATCTCGTGCCCATGGCGCCGTCGCGCGAGTGGGTGGAGCGGCTGCGGGCCTCCTTCCCGAGCCGCCGCACGAGCGGCGGGTGCGGCTCCAGGCCGCCTGGGGCTTCTCCGACCTGGAGATGCGCGACACCGTGGGGGCCGGTGCCCTGACGCTGGTCGAGCAGACCGTCGCCGCCGGCGCCACCCCCCAGGCGGCCCGCAAGTGGTGGCTCTCCGACCTGGCCCGGCGGGCCAACGACGCGGGGGTGGAGCTGGCCGACCTGGGGGTCGCGCCGGCTCACGTGGCGCGGGTCCAGGCCTTGGTGGACGCCGGGTCGCTCAACGACAAGCTGGCGCGCCAGGTCTTCGACGGAGTGCTGGCCGGCGAGGGGACACCTGACGAGATCGTCGAGTCCCGCGGGCTGAGGATCGTCTCGGACGAGGGCGCCCTGAGCGCCGCGGTGGACGCGGCGATCGCGGCCCACCCCGATGTCGCCGCGAAGATCCGCGACGGCAAGGTGGCGGCCGCCGGAGCGCTGATCGGCGACGTGATGAAGCAGATGCGCGGCCAGGCCGATGCGAACCGGGTGCGCGAGCTGATCCTGGAGAAGCTGGCCTGAGTCGGCCGGTGCCGTGGCGGCTGCTGCGCCCGGTGGCGGCGCGATGATGAGCTCGGCGACGAGGACGTTGCTCGGGCCTGGCTCGGGCCGCTTCCGTTCGCCCGAGCGGGTGCCGGGGCGGCTCCGGCGCGGTGTAGGGTGCGGAGCACACATCCACATCACGCCCGAGTCGGGGGAAGCCGGTCCAAGTCCGGCGCTGACCCGCACCGTAGGCCGTGGCCGGGGCCGAGAGCCCCGCCACGGTAAGCCGGAACACCTGACCCGGAGCGTCCTGACACCACGCTGTCGAGGCATGCAGCGGGTCGGCCCGGGAGCTCCGGATCCTGCCCGCTGTCGCAGCGGGAAGGAACCATGAGCAGCATCCGGACACCGCGCCGCTGGCGCGTCACCTTCGCTACGACCGCCGCCGTCACCGCACTCACGACCGTGCTCACCATGGCGCCGGCGCACGCGGCCGTGCCGCCCGACCAGAGCGCCGCCGACTGGCTGGCCGGCCAGCTCACCGCCGGCCTCGTGCACAACGACCAGTACGGCTTCGACGATGTCGGGCTCACTCTCGACGTGGCACTGGCGCTCGACCAGATCGGCGGGCACGACACCACGCTCGCCGAGATCGACACCGCGGTGCAGCCCAAGGTGGCGGGCTACACCACCGGCGTGGACTGGGGCAGCGACGACATCTACGCCGGGGCGACCGCCAAGGCTGTCGTGTTCGCCCATGCCGTCGGCGCCGACCCGGCGTCGTACGGCGGCAGCGACCTGCTCGCCCAGCTGCGCGGGCGGGTCGCCACCGCGGACCCGATCCGCGGCCGGCTGGAGGACGGCGCCGCCACCGACTACGCGAACGTCATCGGCCAGGCCTACGCCGTGCGCGCGCTCGACCCGGCCGGCGGACGCAAGGCCCGGCTGACCCTGCGTTACCTGCTCAAGCAGCAGTGCGCCGGGGGCTACTTCCGGCTCTCCTTCACCAAGGCGAAGCGCGCGGCCGACCAGACCTGCGACGGCGGCAACCCCCGCAAGGTCAGCACGCCCGACACCGACGCGACCGCGCTCGCGCTGCTGGCGCTGCTCTCGGTGCGCGACCCGAACGTCCGCGTCGACGCGGCGGTGCAGGACGCTGCCCGGTGGCTAAGGCAAACCCAGGGCCGCAGCGGCGGGTTCGGTGGGGGCCCCTCGACCGAGAAGGCCAACACCAACAGCACCGGGCTGGCCGGATGGGCGCTCGCGGAGGCGGGCAGCTGCAAGCGGGCGGCCAAGGCTGCTGGCTGGGTGGTGCGCTTCCAGGTGGGGGCACCCGAGGCGGGCACCCTGCTGGCGACGGAAGTGGGGGCGGTGGCCTACAACCGGGCCGCCTGGCGCGCCGGCAAGGCTGACGGCATCACCGTCGAGACCCGCGACCAGTGGCGCCGGGCGACGGCGCAGGCCGCGCCGGTCCTGGGCGACCTCCCCGTCGCGGCGTGCCGAGCTCGCTAGTGCTGCCGCCCGTCGTCCACCGCCTGCTCGCCGCGGCCGTCCTGGCCGCGGCGGCAGGCTCCGCGGTGCTCCCGGCCGCACCCGCGGGGCGGCCGCCTGCGCGTCCGACACCGGGGTCACGGTCGTCGTCGACTACCACCAGCTCGGTGGTGGGGTGCACCAGGTGTGCGACGCCGACGGCGGCGGCAAGACGGCGCAGACGCTGTTCGTCGACAACGGCTTCACCCTCACGCCGGTGCAGAGCTCACCGGGGTTCGTGTGCCGGGTGAACGGCAAGCCCGCGGACGACCCGTGCACGACGATCCCGCCGGCCGATGCCTACTGGGGGCTGTTCTGGGCCACCGGCAGCTCGGGCTCGTGGACCTACTCCACGCAGGGCGCGGGCGCACTGACCGTGCCCGACGGCGGCTACGTCGGCTTCTCCTGGCAGGGATCGCAGGGCACGACGCCACCGGGCGTGTCCCCGGCCCCGCACACCAGCCCGTCGCCCACGCCCAGCCCGACCGGGTCGCCGTCGCGGTCCCCGAGACCTGGGGCGGGGCCGGGAGCACCGACCCCAGCCCGACAGCCGCGCCGACGACCCCCTCCCCGGCTGCGTCGGCCACGTCCGTGCCCAGCGCGAGCCCGACCAAGGCGGCGCGCACCACGCGCGCCACGACGACGCCGGCGCCCACGGCGAGCGTGGTCGAGCCGTCGGTCGCGCCGGCCTCGGCCGAGACCGTCCGCGAGCCGTCGACGGTGCAGCCGCGCGTCGCCCTGCCGCTATGGGCGGTGGCCGGGGTGCTGGTCGCGCTGGGCGGCGCCGGAGCGGGGGCGGCGTACCTCCGCCGGCGGAACCTGCCGCGCGGGGGCGGGAGCCCCGGATGACCCGGCGGCTGCCGCGAGACCTGCACCCGGTTGCCTGGTGGCTCTGGGCGACCGGGCTCGCTGCTGCCGCCTCGTTCACGACCAACCCGCTGCTGCTGCTGCTGGTGGTGGGCGTCGCCTGGGTCGTGGTGACGGCCCGGCGCTCCGACCACCCCTGGGCCGACTCCTTCCGGCTCTATGCCGCCATGGGCGCGGTGATCGTGCTCATCCGGCTCGCGTTCCGGATCCTGGTGGGCGGTGTCCCCGGCGGCCACGTGCTCCTCCAGCTGCCCGCGATCCCGCTCCCGGACTGGGTCGCGGGCGTCCAGCTGCTCGGGCCGGTGACCGCGGAGGCGATGCTGGCCGGGCTGTACGACGGGCTGCGGCTGGCCGTGATCGTGGTCTGCGTCGGAGCGGCCAACTCGCTGGCCAACCCCAAGCGGCTGCTGGCCTCGGTGCCGCCGGCGCTGTACGAGGTCGGCACCGCGCTCGTGGTCGCCGTGACCGTCTTCCCGCAGCTGGCCGACAGCCTGCGGCGGGTGCGGAGAGCGCAGGCGCTGCGCGGGTCCGCGGCGGCTGGTCGCACCGCCCGGGCCCGGCGGCTGCTGGTGCCGGTGCTGGAGGACGCCCTCGACCGCTCCCTGGCCCTGGCGGCCGGGATGGACGCACGCGGCTACGGCCGGTCCGGCGAGCTGAGCCCGGGCCGGCGGATGCTCACCGGCTCGCTGTTGCTCGCCGGGCTGCTCGGGCTGGCCGTCGGCTCCTACGCGCTGCTCGACCGCACCGCCCCCGCGTGCTGAGCACGCCGCTGCTGCTGGGCGGCCTCGTGGTCGCCTTCGCCGGGCTGCGCAGTGCGGGGTCGCGGGTGAGGCGGACCCGCTACCGGCCCGCGCGGTGGGGGGCGGCGGAGTGGACGGTGGTCACGAGCGGCTGGCTCGCGGCCGCCCTGACCTGGTGGGTCGGGGCGACCGACGCGATGTCGGTGCACCCGGGGTCGGCGCCCTGCCGCAGCTGACCCCGGCGCTGCTGGTCGCCGGGCTGGCCGGGCTGCTCGCCGCGGTCGCCGCGCCACCCCCGTGCTGGCGCAGCCGGCGGCCGCCGACGCCGTCGTACCCGTGCGGTGCTGGAGGCCAGCCCATGAGAATCCCTAGGTCAACCTCAGGCCGCGATTTGCATGGCGCCTCCGTGCAGTTGAGGGTCGTAGGCGACGTTGTCTTGCCAGCAGCGCCAGATCACGCGGACCCATGCGCGGGCCAGGATGCGGACGGCGTGGGGGTGGCGTTTGCCGCGGGCGATGGCGTCGCTGTAGACCTTGGCGGCCCAGGGGCTGGCGTGGCGGGAGTCGTCGGCGAAGTCGACCAGGGCGTTGCGGAGCTTCTTGTCCGCGGCCCATCGGAAACCGACGCCGTGGTGTTTGCCGCTGGCTCGGGTGATCGGTGCAACGCCGGCGAGTGCGGCGAGGGATTCCTCGTCGGGAAACCGGGCTCGAACGTCGCCGATCTCGGCCAGCAGTGCGGCGGCTCGGACGCCGTGGCCGGCCTTGGGGAGGCTGGTGAAGATGTGCGCGTCGGCGTGGGCGTCGAGGCGTTCGATGATCTCGGCCTCGAGTTCGCGTTCCTGGTTGCGGACGGTCTCGACGGCCTTGAGCAGGGTCAGGACGCAGACGGCGTGCCCGTCGGCTTCCTCGGCCGACAGGCCCGCGGGCGGAGCTTCGGCGACGCGTGCGTAGAGCTCGTCGATGCTGGTGCGGCCGCAGTAGGCGATGCGGCGCAGGAAGGCGGCGAACCGGGCCCGGGTCAGTCGGACCGCGGCGTGCTGGGTCGGGTAGCGGCGCAGGAACGCGATGGTCACATCGCTGTCCAGGCGGCTGAACAGCCCGATGGCTCCGGGGAAACAGCGCTCCAGTTCGGCGCGGAGCTGGTTGACGAGGCCGACGCGGGCCTCGACCAGCTGCTTGCGGGTGCGCGACAGGGAGCGCAGCACTTGGGTGGCGTCGCTGTCCTGGGTCAGCGGGGTGAGCCGGTGGCCGTCGGTGCGCAGCACGTCGGCCAGCAGGTAGGCGTCGCCCGCGTCGGACTTCGCTCCGGAACCGGTGTAGCGGCTGCGCAGGCCCTTGACCTGGCGTGGGGTGATGACCACGACCCGCAGGCCTGCGTCGAGCAGGGCCTCGACCAGGGTCCGTCGCAGCGTTCGATCGCGACGCCCTCGACGTCGAGCTTGGTCAGCCGCTTGACCAGCCCCTTGAAGGTCTTGCCGGTGTTGGGGATCTCGAACCGCACGATGATCGTGCCGGCCTCGTCGACCACGCAGATCGCGTGGGTCTTGCTGGCCCAGTCGATGCCAGCGAACAGCTTGCCTTGGTGTCTGGACACTTCTCCGGTCCTTCCGGTGATGATGGATGTGGCACCGTCGGTGTCGAGAAGCCGTGCCGGATGCTCATTGCGTGGCGGTCCAACCCGCATATCCCTAGCGCCGGTGTTGGCTTCCCGGCCCGGCGGCTGCCGCAGATCTCATGCTGGTCCTCTACGGACAAGCGAGCTGGGCGGTCAGCCACCGGCCGGCGGTTCGTCAGGAAGCCTCACCACGCATGTCCCCAGTCGGCTACTACCGAGGGGATGGTGCACCAATGAGCGGCCCGCTGCTCGCGCTGCGCGACGTCACCGTCTGGTACGACGGCCCGCCCGTGCTCAACGGGGTGTCGGTCGACGTCCACGAGGGCGAGCTGGTGCTGGTCTCCGGCGCTACCGGCGCGGGCAAGTCCACGCTGCTGGGCGTGCTGACTGGCACCGTGCCTCGCTTCAGCGGTGGCACCCTGCGCGGCGAGCTGCTCGTCGACGGGGCCCCGGCGACCGGCCGCCCGCCGCGTGAGCTCGTGGTGGGGGTGGGCTTCGTCGGCCCGGATCCCGCGGCGGGCTTTGTGACAGACACGGTGGAGGAGGAGCTGGCCTACGGCATGGAGCAGCTCGGGCTGGCGCCCGGCACCATGCGCCGCCGGGCGGAGGAGACCTTGGACCTGCTCGGCATCGCCGACCTGCGGGCCCGCGACCTGCGCACGCTGTCGGGCGGGCAGCAGCAGCGGGTCGCGCTCGGCTCGGTGCTCGCGATGCACCCGCGCGCCCTGGTGCTCGACGAGCCCACGTCCGCGCTGGACCCGACGGCTGCCGAGGAGGTCCTGGCGACCCTCACGCGGCTCGTCCACGACCTCGGCCTGGCGGTGGTCCTGGCCGAGCACCGCCTGGAGCGGGTCGTGCCGTTCGCCGACCGGATGCTGCGGCTCACCGGCACGGGCGGCCTGCTGGCGGGGGTCCCGGCCGAGGTGCTGGCCGACGCGCCGCTGGTCCCTCCCCTCGTCGAGCTGGGTCGCCGTCTCGGGTGGCGCCCCCTGCCACTGGCCGTGCGGGACGCCCGACCCCTGGCCCGCGACCTGCCCCGGCTCGCGCCGCCCGCCGCCGAGGCCGCGACCCGTGAGACGGTGGCCGACGCGGCCGGCGTGACCGTCGTGCACGGGGCGACGGTCGCGGTGCGGGAGGTGTCGCTTGAGCTGGCGCGGGGCGAGGTGACCGCGCTGATGGGCCGCAACGGCTCCGGGAAGTCCTCGCTGCTGTGGGCGCTGCAGGGCACCGGACGCCGGTACGCCGGCCGGGTCCTCGTGGGCGCGGCCGACCCGGCCGACCTGGCGCCGGCGGCTCGGCGTACTGCCGTGGGCCTGGTGCCGCAGACGGCAGCGGACCTGCTCTACCTCGAGTCGGTCGCCGAGGAGTGCGCGGCCGCCGACGAGGGGGCCGGCGTCGCGGCCGGAAGCTGCCGCGCCCTGCTGGACCGGATCGCCCCGGGTCTCGTCGGGGAGACCCACCCGCGTGACCTGTCCGAGGGACAGCGCCTCGCCCTGGCGCTGGCCGTGGTCCTCACCGCAGCCCCACCGGTGCTGCTGCTCGACGAGCCCACGCGCGGTCTGGACTACGCCGCCAAGCGCTCCCTCGCGGACATCGTCGACGACCTCGCGCGACGCGGGCACGCGGTGCTGCTGGCGACCCACGACGTCGAGTTCGTCGCGCTCGTCGCCGACCGCGTCGTGGTCCTCGCCGAGGGCGAGGTGGTCTCCCACGGCCCCGTCCGCGAGGTGCTGGCCGGCTCCCCGGCCTTCGCGCCTCAGGTGACCAAGGTCCTGGGTGCCCCCTGGCTGCGGGTCGACGAGGTCGTTGCCGCGGTCACGACGGCCGCGACCTCGGAGAGGGAGGGGGTGAGCCGGTGACTCCCCGCCCGGCGATGCCGCTGCGGCCGCGGTCGTGGCTGGTGCTCACGCTGGCCTCGATCGCCGGGGTGGTCATGCTCGCGTGGCCGCTGTTCGTCCAGGTGTCGGGGACGCAGCGTGTGGATCCGCCGTTCGTCTTCTTGGCGCTCCTGCCGGTCGTCCTGGTCGTGGTGCTCGCGGAGCTCGGCGAGGGCGGCATGGACGCCAGGGTGCTGGCCCTGCTGGGCGTGCTCAGCGCCATCAACGCCGTGCTGCGCGGGCTCGGTGCCGGGCTGGCCGGCATCGAGCTGGTGTTCTTCCTGCTGGTGCTCGCCGGCCGGGTGTTCGACCCGGGTTCGGCTTCGCGCTGGGCTCGCTGTCCCTGTTCGCCTCGGCGCTGCTCACGGCGGGCGTCGGGCCGTGGCTGCCCTTCCAGATGCTCGTCTCCGCCTGGGTGGGCATGGGTGCGGGGCTACTGCCGCGTCGCGTCCGGGGCCGTGCCGAGCTCGCGCTGCTGGCGGCGTACGGCGTGGTCGCGGCCTACGCCTACGGCCTGTTGATGAACCTGTCGGGCTGGCCGTTCCTGCTCGGGGTGGAGGTCCCGGGCCACGCCGGCTCGCTCGCGTTCGTC
Source organism: Nocardioides sp. (assembly GCA_041393675.1). GTDB lineage: Bacteria > Actinomycetota > Actinomycetes > Propionibacteriales > Nocardioidaceae > Nocardioides. The sequence continues at coordinate 22,027 of JAWKJR010000019.1, forward strand.
CCGGGCGACCCGCTGCTGGAGAACCTGCGGCGGTTCGGCGTCTACACGCTGCTCACCTCGACCGGAAGCTGGGACACCGGTCGGGCGATCACGACGGCGCTGGCCGTGGTGGTGCTCGGGCCGGCAGTGCTCGGCACGCTGCGCCGGGCCTCGCGCCGAGCCGTGTGGCTGCCGGCCACCGCGCGCGTGGTGGGGCCGCCCGATCCTCACCGCCAGACCACAGGCCTGTCGTCTTGAGACGTGCCCGGCCCGGAGGGGCCGGCTTGGCCGGAGGCCCACCGCAGCCGACCGCTCTGCACGCTGGGTGTCACGCTTCCGGTACAGCGAGCGTCAGAGGGGGTATGACCGGCGAGTCGATAGTCGGCGATTCCGTCGCCGACACGATGGACGTCGAGGCGCGACGCGGACCCGACGACTTCGAGGAGTTCGTCGTGTGCGCAGGCCCTCGGCTCTTCAGCACCGCACTGCTGCTGACCGGCGACCGACCTCGCGCTGAGGACCTGACCCAGACCGCGTTCGCCCGGGTCTTCTCGCGCTGGCGCCTTGCCGCCAGCGCCGACGAGCCGTTGGCCTACGCCCGCACGATCCTGCTGCGCTGCTTCCTGTCCGAGCGACGCCGACGCCGGGTTGCCGAGGTGTCGGGGTCGACGCTCCCGGAGCCGTCGCAGCACCGACAGGTGACTCGGGCTGCACCCCTGCCGGTGGATGAGGTGGTGGCACTCAGACGGACCCTGCTCGATGCACTCGCCGCCTTGTCGACCGACGACCGGGCTGTCCTGGTCCTGCGGTTCTGGGAGGACCTCGGTGTGGGGGAGACCGCGAGCCTGCTGAACATCACCGAGGGTGCCTGCCGAACTCGCACCCGACGTGCGCTGCGGCGCCTACGGACGCAGTTCCCGACCCTGGAGGACTTCGATGAATATCACTGAGCTTCTGCGCGATGCCATGGCCGACGAGGTGGGCCCGGCGCCCGACTACCCCCAGCTGGCCCGGGCCGCTCGGCGCGTCGGCGGTCGGCAACGGCGCCGTCGCATTCTGTCCGGCACAGCGGCAGCGGCAGTGACGGTGGCCCTGCTCGGCGCGGGGTACGCCGACGTGGCGAGACACCGGTCCCAGCGCCTCCACGACGGCGCCACGGCCCTCGACGCTCAGGTCGGAGCGGCCGAGTCCGGTCCGACCGGGAGCTCGGCCGATCCCTCGGGACCGGAGGTGCCCATCACCGGACGCGCCACCGCAGCCGGGCTGCGGGACGCCATCCGCAGTGCGGTGGCTGGGCAGGTGTCAGACTTCCGCGGCCAGGATCCGCTCCCGGGGGTCACCTCCGGCGAGACCTGGGCCAGCGTGACGTTCGCGCCGGCGGACGGCACCGGCCCGGGGGCGGTGGAGGTCAACGTGCAACCCGGGGAGATCCTGGACGGGCAGTCGTTCGACTGCGGCCAGTCCTTCATCAGCGGGCCCTGCCGGACGGTGACGCTCGCCAACGGTGACCGGCTGCGCGTGTACGAGAACGCCGAGGACACCGTCGACGGTCGAGCCGTGCGGGTCGTTGCCGAACTGCTGACCGCCGGTCGCCAGCTGCGAGTGGTTGCCTCATCCACCAACGGGTTCGACCTGCCGGGGAACCGGTGGGACGTCACCAGAGACTCCCCGGTGCTGGACGCGGACGCTTTGGTCTCGATCGTGCAGCAGGGCTGGTGGGGGCTGAGCGTTCCTCGATCGCTCCTCGAGGAGGGCGACGGCCTCGCGCCGTACGAGGACGTCACCACGTCGGTCCAGGCGTCTGACGCGCAGTCCGTGGATCCCCGGAAGCAGTGAGGTCTGGCCAGGGGCACCGCTGAGCCGCAGCCTCCATCCGGCCGCCTCATTCCGGGACGGGCTCGGTCGGGAGTGGTGAGGAGCGGGTGGCGCCGATGCTCGCCCCGATCACGCACGCCACGGCGGTGAGCTGGAGCGGGGTCAGCAGCTCGTGCAGGACCACTGCAGCGGCGAGTGCGGCCGCCGCAGGCTCGAGGCTCATCAGGATCCCGAAGACGGCCGGTTTGATGCTGCGCAGTGCGATCAGCTCGAGCGAGTAGGGCACGACCGAGCTGAGCAGCCCCACCGCGGCGCCGAGCGCGAGCACGGTGGGGTCCAGCAGCGTGCCGCCGCCGGCGTGCAGCCCGGCCGGCGTGATCAGCGCGGTGGCGATGACGCTGGCGATGGCCAGCCCGTGCAGGCCGGGCCAGCGCCGGCCGGTCTGCGCGCTGAGCAGGATGTACGCCGCCCACGCGCTCCCTGCGAGCAGGGCCAGCCCGGCACCCGCGACGGTCACCGATCCCGGCTCAAGCCCGAGCAGCACGACGCCCGCCCCGGCCAGGAGCACCCACACCAGGTCGCGAGCGCGGCGCGAGCCGAGCACCGCCACCGACAGCGGGCCGACGAACTCGATGGTCACCGCGATGCCGAGAGGGATGCGCGCGAACGACTGGTAGATCGCCCAGTTCATCACCCCGAGCGCCAGGCCGAAGCCGAGGGCCACCAGCCAGTCCTGGCGGGACCGGCCGCGCATCCGCGGCCGAGCGATCGCCACGAGCACGACGGTCGACGTGGCCAGCCGGAGCCAGACCAGGGCGGTCGGGTCGACCCGGTCGAAGAGCCCCTTGGCGATCACCGCGCCGAGCTGGACCGACAAGATGCCGGTCAGCACCAGCCACGCAGGAGAAACGCGCGGCCGGCTCATGAGGGCAGCGTAGGCGCGCCGTCCCGGCGCCGGGGGTGGCGGCTGTCGGCGCGGCGCCGTACGTTGACCCAGGGACCGTGACGACGGCCTCTCGGGCGACCACACCGCAGAACCGGGCGATCCCCGGGGCGAAAGGACAGCGCATGGGCAGGACCCTCCTCATGGTCGGGACCCGCAAGGGACTCTGGCTGGGCACCTCGGACGAGCGGCGCGGCGAGTGGATTTGGACCGGCCCGCACTTCCCGATGGAGGAGGTCTACTCGGTCCTCCTCGATGCCCGCGGCAACACTCCGCGGCTGCTCGCGGGCGCGTCCTCGATGTGGCTGGGCCCGCAGGTGTGGCGCTCCGACGACCTGGGGCAGAGCTGGCAGGAGACGCCCAACGGCGCTGTGCGCTTCCCCGAGGACACCGGCGCGACGCTGGCGCGCGTGTGGCAGCTGCAGCCCGGCGCCGAGGACGGCGTGATCTGGGCCGGCACCGAGCCGGGCGCGATCTTCCGCTCCCTCGACCGCGGCGAGACCTTCGAGCTGATGCGCGGACTGTGGGACCACCCCCACCGCCCGGAGTGGCAGGCGGGTTTCGGCGGCCAGGCCTTCCACACGATCCTGCCCCATCCCGACGACCCGCAGCGGGTGCTCGCGGCGCTGTCGACCGGTGGCGTCTACCGCACCGAGGACGCCGGCGCGAGCTGGGCGCCCGCCAACGTCGGCATCAAGGCGGAGTTCTTCCCCGGTGACCGGCACTACCCCGAGTTCGGGCAGTGCGTGCACAAGGTGGCGCGAACCGCCGGCCGGCCCGAGCAGCTGTTCCTGCAGAATCACGGCGGTGTCTACCGCTCCGACGACGGCGGGGACTCCTGGCAGGACATCGCCGACGGCCTGCCTTCGGAGTTCGGCTTCCCCGTCGTGACCGACCCGAACGCCCCGGGCACCGCCTACTACTTCCCGCTGGACGGAGCCGGCGGCCGCTGGCCGGTCGACGGCAAGGCTCGGGTGTGGCGGACCCAGGACGAAGGTGCCAGCTGGCAGCCGCTCGGCCAGGGCGCCCTGCCCGACGACTTCCGCGTGGCCGTGATGCGTGACGCGATGTGTGCCGACGACCACGACGTGACCGGGCTGTACTTCGGGGGCCGCAACGGCGCGGTCTGGGCGTCGCCGGACGCCGGCGCGACGTGGAGCGAGGTGCATCGCGACCTGCCGGACGTCCTGGTGGTGCGCGCCGCCGCGCTGGAGGGCTGAGCGGTGGGTGCCTTCACCGTCGTACGCCGCGCCCGCATCGCCGCCGACCCGGCCCGCGTGCACGCGCTCATCGACGACTTCCACGCCTGGCGCCAGTGGTCGCCCTGGGAGGACGTCGACCCCGCCATGCAGCGCGAGTACTCCGGTCCCGACGCGGGTGAGGGCGCCGGCTACGCCTGGCAGGGCAACCGCAAGGCCGGCTCGGGCAGCATGGAGATCACCTCCTCGCGGGCCGACCGGATCACCATCGACCTGCGGTTCACTCGGCCGTTCCGGGCCGACAACGACCTCGTCTTCGAGCTGGTCCCGGCGGGCGAGGGCACCGACGTCACGTGGCGCATGAGCGGCGAGCAGACGGGGGTGTGGGCGCTCCTCGGCAAGCTGATGCCGATGGATCGCCTGGTCGGCAAGGACTTCGAGAAGGGGCTCTCCCGGCTCGCGTCCGCCGCCGAGAGCTGACCGAGGTGCCGGCCGGCAGGCGAGCCACCGCCACCGCTGCGGCCGGGCGACAGTACCCTCGGAGCCATGCCCGACACCCCCGCTGAGCCCGACATCAAGCCCCGCTCCCGCGACGTCACGGACGGCCTCGAGAAGGCGGCCGCGCGCGGCATGCTGCGCGCCGTCGGCATGGGGGACGAGGACTTCGCCAAGCCGCAGATCGGCGTGGCGAGCAGCTGGAACGAGATCACCCCCTGCAACCTCAGCCTGGACCGGCTGGCCAAGGCGGTGAAGAACGGCGTGCACGCCGCGGGCGGCTATCCCTCGAGTTCGGGACCATCTCCGGTCTCCGACGGCATCGCGATGGGCCATGAGGGCATGCACTTCTCGCTGGTGAGCCGCGAGGTGATCGCCGACTCGGTGGAGACGGTGATGATGGCCGAGCGGCTGGACGGCTCGGTGCTGCTGGCCGGCTGCGACAAGTCGCTCCCGGGCATGCTGATGGCGGCCGCCCGGCTCGACCTCGCCAGCGTGTTCCTGTACGCCGGCTCGATCATGCCCGGCTCGGTCGACGGCCGGGACGTCACTATCATCGACGCCTTCGAGGCGGTCGGAGCCTGCCTGGCCGGGAAGATGAGCCGCGAGGAGGTCGACAAGATCGAGCGGGCGATCTGCCCCGGTGAGGGAGCCTGCGGCGGCATGTACACCGCCAACACCATGGCGTCGGTGGGGGAGGCGTTGGGCATGTCGCTGCCCGGGTCGGCCGCGCCCCCGGCCGTCGATCGCCGCCGCGACGTCGCCGCGCACCGCTCCGGGGAGGCCGTCGTCGGCTTGTTGCGACAAGGCATCACCGCCCGCCAGATCATGACCAGGAGGCGTTCGAGAACGCCATCGCGGTCGTGATGGCGCTCGGCGGCTCCACCAACGCCGTCCTGCACCTGCTGGCCATCGCGCGCGAGGCCGAGGTCGACCTCGAGCTCGAGGACTTCAACCGGATCGGCGACAAGGTGCCGCACCTGGGCGACCTCAAGCCGTTCGGCCGGTTCGTGATGAACGACGTCGACAAGGTCGGCGGCATCCCGATGGTGATGCGCTCCCTCCTCGAGGCGGGTCTGCTGCACGGCGACGTCTTGACCGTCACCGGCAAGACCATGGCCGAGAACCTCGCCGAGCTGGACCCGCCCTACCTCGACGGCGAGGTGATCCGGCCGCTGGACAAGCCGATCCACCGCACCGGCGGCATCGCGATCCTGCGGGGCTCGCTGGCGCCCGAGGGTGCCGTGGTGAAGTCGGCCGGCTTCGACGACACCACCTTCACCGGCACCGCTCGCGTCTTCGACCGAGAGCGGCCGCGCTCGACGCCCTCGCAGCGGGCGCGATCACGTCCGGCGACGTCGTCGTGATCCGCTACGAGGGCCCCAAGGGCGGGCCCGGGATGCGGGAGATGCTCGCCATCACCGGTGCGATCAAGGGCGCCGGCCTCGGCAAGGACGTCCTGCTCATCACCGACGGCCGGTTCTCCGGCGGCACGACCGGCCTCTGCGTCGGGCACATCGCCCCCGAGGCCACCGACGGCGGCCCCATCGCGTTCGTGCGCGACGGCGACCGGATCACCCTCGACGTGGCCGACCGCACCTCGAGCTGGACGTCGAGGAGACCGAGCTCGCCGCTCGCCGGGAGGGCTGGTCGCCGCTGCCACCGACGTACACCCGCGGAGTGCTCGGCAAGTACGCCCAGGTCGTCCAGTCGGCTGCCCACGGTGCCGTCTGCGGCTGAGCGCCGCCGGTCCCACGGATGGCGGTGGTGGACCCTGGTCCTGCTCGTGTCGCTGGCCCTGGCGGTGCTGGCCCCCGACGCCGGCGACCGTCGTGAGCCGTCGCCCGGGCCCTGGGCGCCGGACGCCGCGGTGGCGGCCGCGGTGGTGGTGGCGCCGGCCCCGCCGGCTCCCTTGGCGCGCCACACCCGGCCGGTGCGGCTGCCCGGTGGCGGGCGGGCGGTCTTCGGCGCCCGTCGCCTCTGGTCGCCTACTACGGCACCGCCGGCACCGGCGCGCTGGGCGTCCTCGGGGAGACCGGCGTGGACCGCGCCGCTGCCAGGCCGCCGCGCGGCCGCGCCGTTCCGCAGGCACGGGGAGCGGATCCAGCCGGTCTTCGAGCTCATCGTCACCGTGGCCGACGCCCATCCGGGCCGCGACGGCGACTTCGCGCACGACATCGACCGGACGCGCGTGCAGCGATTCGTCCGCGCCGCGCACCGGCAGCGCGCGTTGTTGCTGCTGGACGTGCAACCCGGCCGCACGCCCTTCCCGGTCGCCGCGCGCCGGTGGCCTGGGCGCTGCGCGACCCGTGGGTGGGGCTGGCGCTCGACCCGGAGTGGCGGATGGGGCGTCGGGAGGTCCCGGGCCGGGTAGTCGGGTCGGTCTCCGCGGCCGAGGTCAACCGCACGTCTCGGTGGTTGGCCGGCCTGGTGCGACGCCATCGACTGCCGCAGAAGCTGTTCGTCCTCCACCAGTTCCGCCGCTCCATGGTGCGGGGCATCGCGGCGGTCCGGCCGCGGGCAGGGCTGGCGCTGGTGCAGCACGTCGACGGCTTGGAACGCCGGCGCAGAAGGTGGGCACGTTCCGCGCCGTGGCCCGGCCTGACCGGTTCACCTTGGGCTTCAAGCTCTTCTACGACGAGGACGTCCGCCGGATGAGCGCCGCAGCCGTACGCCGGCTCCGACCGCGCGTGCGCTTCGTGTCGTTCCAGTGATCTGGAGACCCAGGGCCGGTGCGATAGGAATGGCCCCATGACGCCCACGCGCGCGGAAGCCGACGCCCTCGACGCCACCGACCCGTTGGCGGCCTACCGCTCGCACTTCGTGGGCGCCGACACCCCGCTGGTCTACTTCGACGGAAACTCGCTGGGGCGGCCGCTCAGAGTGACCGCCGACCGCCTCGCCAGCTTCGTGCGCGAGGAGTGGGGCGGCCGGCTGATCCGCGGCTGGGACGAAGGCTGGTTCGAGCTGCCGCTCACAGTCGGCGACCGGATCGGCCGGGTGTGTCTCGGGGCCGCCCCCGGGCAGACCTTCGTCGGTGATTCGACGACGGTGCTGCTGTACAAGCTGGCTCGCGCCGCCGTCGACGCCCAGCAGGCCGCCGACCCGAGCCGCCGGGAGATCGTCATCGACACCGACGACTTCCCGACCGACCGCTACCTCGCCGAGAGCATCGCGGCGGAGCGGGGGCTCGCAGTGCGGTGGGTCGACGTCGATCCCGCCGCAGGCGTCACTGCCGACCAGCTGGCCGCCGCCGTCGGCCCGCGGACGGCGCTCGTCCTGCTGAGCCACGTCGCCTACCGCTCCGCGCACCTGGCCGACGGCGCCGCGCTGACCCGCCTGGCCCACGAGGCCGGCGCGCTGGTGCTGTGGGACCTCTCGCACTCCGTGGGATCGGTGCCGCTGGCCCTCGACGACTGGGACGCCGATCTGGCCGTCGGCTGCACCTACAAGTACCTCAACGGCGGCCCGGGCGCGCCGGCCTTCGGCTATGTCGCCGCGCGCCTCCACGACCGGCTGCGCCAACCGGTCCAGGGCTGGATGGGTCACGCCGACCCGTTCCGCATGGGTCCGGGCTACGAGCCGGGCCCTGGTGTCCGCCGGTTCATCTCCGGCACCCCACCGGTCACGGGCATGCTGGCGCTCACCGACATGCTGGCGCTGCTCGACGAGGTCGGCATGACGGCCGTGCGCGAGAAGTCGGTGGCGCTGACGTCGTACGTCGTGGAGCTGTCCGACGCCTGGCTGGCGCCGCTCGGGGTCATCGTCGCCTCCCCCAGGGACGCCGCCGGGCGCGGGGGTCACGTGACCCTCCACCATCCGTCGATGCGCGAGGTCACTGCGGCCCTGTGGGAGCGCGATGTCATCCCGGACTACCGGGACCCCGGCGGCCTGCGGGTGGGCCCTCGCCGCTCTCCACCTCCTTCGCCGAGGTGTACGACGGCCTCGCGGCGGTGCTTGACGCGATGCGGGGGCTCTCGTCAGCGCGGTGAGTCACGCGACCGCCGGACCGGGAGTGCGCTAGACACAGCGCGTGACCCCAGAACAGGACTCGACCCACGCTCTCCGGCTCAACACGCACGGCCAGCCCGTCGGCGAGCCGGTCGAGGGCTGGACCCCGCGGCCGAGACCGCGCGCAGTGCTGCTCGAGGGCCGCCACGTCCGGTTGGAGCCGGCGCACCCCGACCATGCCGAGCAGCTCGCCGCCTCGATCGCGCGCCCCGAGGACGAGCCGCTGTGGACCTACCGCCCCGACGACCGCCCGCGGGACGTCGCCGGGCTGCGGTCGCGGCTCGCGGCCATGGCCGCGAGCGATCAGGCGGCGGCCTTCGTCATCCGCCCGACCGGCGCGGGCGCCCAGGGGTGGGCCAGCCTCATGCGCGCCGACCCCGCGGCCGGCTCGGTCGAGGTGGGCTCGATCCTGTACTCCACGGCCCTGCAGCGCACGACGGCGGCCACGGAGGCGATGGCGCTACTGGCTCGGCACGTCTTCGACGACCTCGGCTACCGCAGGTATGAGTGGAAGTGCGACGCGCTCAACGAGGCCTCCCGCCGCGCCGCGGCTCGGCTGGGCTTCTCCTACGAGGGCCGGTTCCGCCACGCGCTGGTCTACAAGGGGCGGAACCGGGACACCGACTGGTTCGCGATGACCGAGGCGGACTGGCGGGCCCTGCGACCGGCGTACGACGCCTGGCTGGCGCCGGCCAACTTCGACGGCGCTGGGCGGCAGAGCGACCCGCTCGCCGACCTGGTGCGCGCGGCGAGGCTGGCCGCCCCGTAGGGGTCCGGCCGCTTGTCGGCGCGCCGTGCTTGGCTGGCGGCATGGATCCCCGGCTCAGCTTTGTCACCCTCGCCGTGCCCGACCTCCCGGCCGCCCGCGCCTTCTACGTCGACGGGCTGGGCTGGCAGCCCGAGCTCGACGTGCCCGCAGAGGTCGTCATGATCCGGCTCGCGCCGGGCTTGATCCTCTCACTGTGGGCGGAAGCGGCCTTCGTCGCCGAGGTCGGCCCCGTGCGGAGGGCGCAGGGGCACCGCCGCTGACCCTGGCGCACAACCTCGCGGACCGCGGCCAGGTCGACGACACCCTCGAGGCGGCGCGCGCTGCGGGCGCGGTCGAGGTCCGTCGGGCCCAGGACCGCGACTGGGGTGGCTACTCCGGCTACTTCCGAGATCCCGCCGGCTTCTGGTGGGAGGTGGCGTGGAATCCCGGCCCGGTGGGGGAGTCCGTGTCGTCCTGAACCCCACCGGACCGGGCCCACCTCATCGCACCGTCAGGACCTGCTCCCGCGCGCCCTTGGCGCCGTGCAGGTGCACGAGGAGCACCTTGACCTTGCCGCTGACCCGCTTGGTGTAGCCGATCCGGGTGTTGCCCTGGTCCTCCCACAGCGGGCTGGCCGTCGTCAGCATGGGCTTGCCGGCGTCGAATGCCTTGGGCGCGGTCTGGTCGGTGGTGACGCCGTAGTAGCCGTCCCAGGTGCCGACGGCGTACGAGATCGTCTGGCTTGAGTTGGCGGGCAGGCCGATGCTGCTCTTCCAGACCGGCAGCAGGGCGACGTTGGTGTCGAACACGTTGGACTCACCGGTGGTGAAGTTGACCGGCTCGAGGTCGTACAGGTCCCCCGTGTGGTAGTCCACCGTGATGGCGAGGAGCAGGTCGGTGTCGGGGTAGTTCTGGACGTAGGTCTCGAAGTCCGGATCCCCGTCGCCGTCCACGTCGTAGTCGACATAGGGGATCAACGCGTTGCCGACGTTGGCCCAGTCTCCGTACGTCGAGATGCCGAACCAGAGGTACTGCCGATCCGCGCCCGCGGCGACGTACTGGAGGTCGAGGGCCTTCTCGGTGGTGTTGCTGGTGCAGCCTTCGGGCAGCGTGTCCGCGGCGCAGACCGGCAGCTTGGCACTGGACCGGCCGAGCTCGAGTACGGAGAGCGCCGAGACGTAGGCCTGGGCGTTCTTGCCCTGCTTGACGCCGGTCCCGCTGATCTCGAAGCGCTTCTTGGCCCGGTTGACGCTGGCCGTCGTCTTCGACACCGGCTTCGGGGCGCCGTAGACCGGCACCCGCAGCGCGGACGACCCGGTCGGCTTCACCAGGAGCCGGCCCGAGGAGTCGCTCACGAACTGGCGGGCGAGGCCGAGCTGCTGGGTGGCCATGGTCTTGTCGATCTTGTGGCGCAGCTTGCCCGGCTTGACCTTCATCGTCACCGTGGCGGTCGCCGTTCCGCGGCGCGGCACCGTGAGCGTCGCCGGGGAGACGCTGTAGGTGACGCCCGGGGTGACGTTCACGCCCTCGTAGGACAGCTTGACCGTCGCGGCCTTCTTGGCGGTGTTGCTGAGGATCAGCGTCCGCTTCTTGGTGACGGTCTTCTTGGTGATCGGGGCCGGGACGACGCCGAAGGACACCGAGACGGCGTTCTTCGCGTGCTTGACGTAGGCCAGCACGGTCGAGCTGGTGGCCTTGCGCGCGTCGATCCGACCCGCGCCCACGCGAGCCGGCGCGTAGCGCGTGCCCGTGCGGTTCGGCCCGGTGTAGAGATCGTGCGCGGCGTTGTTCATCACCGCGGCCTTGAGCATGAGCGGTGTCCAGGTCGGGTGCAGGCCCTTGACCAGCGCGGCCACGCCCGCGGTCGCCGGCGCCGCCATGGACGTGCCGGAGAAGACGAGCGGGTCCGAGCCGGTGCCCATGCTGGCGGAGGCGACGGTGTCGCCCGGCGCCGTCACGTCGGGCTTGACGACGCCCAGCGACCCGTGGGTGCCGCGCGAGGAGAACGAGGAGAGCGTGTCCGTGATGGACGGCGTGACGCTCTGGATCTGAGCCTGGAGCGCGCCGTCGAAGGTGACCACCAGGGTCCCGGCGTCGACGGCGGGCTGCAGCTGGTCGGTCACCGTCTTGGGGAACTGGAAGACGGGGATGTCCGCGTCGCCGGTGATGCCGGCGCCGAAGACGTCGAGGCCCGAGGTGAACACGGCGCCGATCGCGCCGGCCGCCTTGACGTTGGCCGACCGGGCGACCGACCCGCACGCGCGGGTCTCATCGTTGTCGTCCCACACCAGCCAGGCGACCTTGCCGTTGACGGCAGCGGCGTCGGCGCCGCTCAGGGCCGCGCAGCCGTCGGCGTTGTCGGCCGACAGCGCCACGACGCTCCCGGTCACCGGGGATCCGCCCGGCCCGTTGTTCGGCCAGTCGTAGGCGACCGACATCTGACCGGCAACCGTGCCGGCCACGTCACCCGGAGCCTCGACGACCAGGCCGTCGCGCAGCTGGTAGGCGTCGACGGAGCTGGCCACCTGCAGGGAGCTCACGGCGTTGCCGGGCGAGCCGCCCACGTCGGTGAGGTCGCCCTCGTTGCCGGCCGAGATCACCGGCAGGACGCCGTTCTTCGCCAGCGCGTCGACGACGAGGTTCTGCGGGTCGTCCACCATGCCGTAGGGGCTGCCCAAGGACAGGTTCACGATGTCCAGGTGGTCGGAGAAGTCGGCGTCGCCGTTCGGGTCCAGCGCCCAGTCGAGCGCGGGGATGACCGCGTCGGTGGAGCCTTCGCAACCGAACACCTTGAGGGCGTAGAGGTTGGCCTTCGGCGCCATCCCGGGGCCGACCTTCATGTCCATCAGGTCGCCGGCTGCCAGGGAGGCGTAGTCACCCGCGAAGGTGGACCCGTCGGAGTTCACGCCGTAGCCCGCCGCCGTGCCCGCCACGTGCGTGCCGTGCTGGCCGCAGTCGATCGGGTTGGGGTCCGGGTTCGGGATCGGCTGGTAGTTCGGGCTGCTCGGGTCGGCGTCGTAGTCGTCGCCGACGAAGTCGAAGCCGCCCGCGATCTTGGCCTGAGCCAGCGCCGGCAGCGTGTCGTGCCAGGTCGGGTCGGTGGTGTCGGCCTCGGCATCGGCGTAGGCCTGGGCGGTGCCGACGCCGCCGAAGTCGCTGTGGGTGAAGTCGATGCCGGTGTCGATGATGCCGATGTCGACACCCTCGCCGGTGCCGCCCGCGAACTTCCAGGTCTGCAAGGCGCCCACGAGGTTGGCGACGCTCGCGTTGGACACGGTCCTGGGCATGATGGGCTGGACGCTCACGACGTCGGGCTGCGACGCAAGGGCGCGCGCGCCGGCAGCGGTGGTGCTGATGCCGAACCCGGGGACGGCGTTCGTGACGACGAACAGGTCGTGGGCCCGGCCGTCGGCGCGCCGGGCCTGAGCCGCCAGTGCGCCGGCCTGACGCTCGATCGTCGCGCGGCGGCTGCGCACCGCTGCCTTGTCGGCCCGACGCGCGACCGTGGCGGCTCCCTCGCCGGTCAGCTGCACGAAGTAGGACCGGCGCGCGGGAGTGGTCTTCTGGAGGGCCGGCGGGCGCAGCCCCTCGAGCTTGACGTGCGCCGGAGCCAGGGACCGGGCGGGGCTGGGGGCGCCGTCGTCCGCCTGGGCGGCGGAGCCCAGCGAGGTGACGAGCGCGGAGGAGAGGGCGATGGTGGCGGCCAGGCCGAGCTGGCGCTTCTTCCGTCGCGATGGGATCACGGGGTGGCTCCTAGTCAGAACGAGGCACGGAACTGCCGGCAGGGGTGAGCGCGGACCCGCGCCCATCTCGCAAGCGACACCCTACGTGCCGCACTTCCTCCGGCGAAACCCGCCCCCGATGCAGGATCTGCATGGTCTGGACCGATCCGGATGCCGGACCGGCGTCTTGCATCGTGGAAGGGTGGGTATCGTGGCTTGACGGCTGGCGCCCCGACGGGGACCGTGGTGCGCATGCGCACACGTCTTGTCGTACGCACGCGACGCACGAGGTGAGGAGTCCCGACTCCCGCACCGTGCGTCACCCTCGCCGCCCGTCAGGAGGCCGAGGGTTTTTTGTTGGCCGAGCCGGCAGGTCTGCGACCATGGCGGCGCAAGACAGGCACCGGGCCCCCGGGCCGCGAGGAACAGGAACGAAGGCGATGAGCGAGCAGGACGCGACCTCGATCACCGGCGCGCAGAGCTTGATCCGGTCCCTGGAGTCCGCGGGCGTCGAGCACATCTTCGGCATCCCCGGGGGGGCCATCCTGCCGGCGTACGACCCGTTGATGGACTCGACCCGCATCCGGCACGTCCTGGTGCGCCATGAGCAGGGTGCCGGGCACGCCGCCCAGGGGTACGCCGCAGCCACGGGCAGGGTCGGCGTGTGCATGGCCACCTCCGGGCCGGGCGCCACCAACCTGGTCACCCCGCTGGCCGACGCGCACATGGACTCGGTGCCGCTGGTGGCCGTGACCGGCCAGGTGGGCGCGTCGATGATCGGGACCGACGCCTTCCAGGAGGCCGACATCCGCGGCATCACGATGCCCATCACCAAGCACAACTTCCTGGTCACCGACCCGGCCGACATCCCGCGCACGGTCGCGGAGGCCTTCCACATCGCCTCGACGGGGCGACCGGGCCCGGTCCTCGTCGACGTGGCCAAGTCCGCGCTCCAGGCCGTGACCACGTTCGCCTGGCCTACCGAGCTGAGCCTGCCCGGCTACCGCCCCGTGACCCGCCCGCACAGCAAGCAGATCCGCGAGGCCGCCCGCCTCATGCTGGAGGCCAGGCGGCCGGTGCTCTACGTGGGCGGCGGCGTGATCCGGGCCCGCGCGTCCCGGGAGCTCCGGGCGCTGGCCGAGCTGACCGGGATGCCGGTCGTCACGACGCTGATGGCCCGAGGAGCCTTCCCCGACAGCCACCCGCAGCACCTGGGCATGCCCGGCATGCACGGCACCGTGGCGGCCGTCGCCGCGTTGCAGCGCAGCGACCTCATCGTCAGCCTCGGCGCGCGCTTCGACGACCGGGTCACCGGCAACCTGGACTCCTTCGCGCCGAACGCGCTGGTCATCCATGCCGACATCGACCCGGCGGAGATCGGCAAGAACCGGCACGCCGACGTCCCGATCGTCGGCGACGCGCGCGAGGTGATCACCGACCTGGTCGCGGCGCTGCAGGCCGAGGCCGACGCAGGACGCACCGGCGACTACGAGGCCTGGGTCGACTTCCTGGTCGGCGTGCGCGGGCGCTACCCGCTCGGGTACGACGCGCCCCAGGACGGCGCGCTGGCCCCGCAGTACGTCATGGAGCGGCTCAGCGCACTCGTCGGCCCCGAGGCCGTCTACGTCGCCGGGGTCGGGCAGCACCAGATGTGGGCCGCCCACTACATCGGCTACGAGCACCCCGGCACCTGGATCAACTCCGGAGGGCTGGGCACGATGGGCTTCTCGGTCCCGGCGGCCATGGGCGCGAAGGTCGGCCGACCCGAGGCGACGGTCTGGTCGATCGACGGCGACGGCTGCTTCCAGATGACCAACCAGGAGCTCGCCACCTGCGCGATCGAGGGCATTCCGATCAAGGTCGCGGTCATCAACAACGAGTCGCTGGGCATGGTCCGCCAGTGGCAGACGCTCTTCTACAACGAGCGCTACAGCAACACCGACTTGCACTCGACCCGCATCCCCGACTTCGTCAAGCTGGCCGATGCCTACGGATGCGTCGGACTGTCGTGCGATACGCCGGCCGACGTGGACGCGACCATCGCCAAGGCCATGGAGATCGACGACGTCCCCGTCGTGGTGGACTTCCGCGTCCATCGCGACGCGATGGTGTGGCCGATGGTGGCCGCGGGCACCAGCAACGACGACATCAAGTACGCGCGAGACCTGGCGCCCCAGTTCGATGAGGACGACCTATGAGCAAGCACACCTTGTCGGTCCTGGTGGAGAACAAGCCCGGCGTCCTGGCCCGGATCGCCGGTCTGTTCTCGCGCCGCGGCTTCAACATCGACAGCCTCGCCGTGGGGCCGACCGAGCACTCCGAGGTCTCCCGGATGACCATCGTCGTCAACGTCGAGGAGTCGCCCCTCGAGCAGGTCACCAAGCAGCTCAACAAGCTGGTCGAGGTGATCAAGATCGTCGAGCTCGACGGCGAGGGCTCGGTCAACCGCGAGCTCATGCTGGTCAAGGTGCGGGCCGACGCCGACTCGCGCGGGGCGGTGTTGGACGCCGTCCAGCTGTTCAAGGCCCGCGTCGTCGACGTGGCCCCCGACGCCGTGACCGTCGAGATCACCGGCAACGCCGGCAAGCTCGCCGACTTCCTCGCCGTCGTGGAGCCGTTCGGCATTCGTGAGCTGGTGCAGTCCGGCATGGTCGCGATCAGCCGCGGCTCCCGCTCGATCAGCGACCGAGCCCTGCGGCCGATCCCCGCCCCGCCGGCGGCGACCGGCTGACCTGCGTCCGTCTGACCCCTCGACCTGAACCGAGTCCACCCAGCCCGCTGCGGGCACCCAGTTGATGAAGGAGAGCCCCTGTGGCCGAGATGTTCTACGACGATGACGCCGATCTGGCCCTGATCCAGGGCAAGCACGTGGCCGTGCTGGGCTACGGCAGCCAGGGCCACGCCCACGCGCTGTCCTTGCGCGACTCCGGCGTCGACGTACGGGTCGGACTGCCCGAGGGCTCGAAGTCCCGCGCCAAGGCGGAGGCCGAGGGCCTGCGCGTCCTCACGCCGGCCGAGGCCGTGGAGGAGGCCGACGTCATCGTCATCCTCGCTCCCGACCACGTGCAGCGGAAGCTCTACGCCGAGGCGGTCGAGCCGAACATCACCGAGGGCGACACCCTGGTCTTCGGCCACGGCTTCAACATCCGTTTCGGCTACATCACCCCGCCGCCCGGGGTCGACGTGTTCATGGTGGCCCCCAAGGGTCCCGGCCACCTGGTCCGCCGCGAGTACGTCGACGGCCGGGGCGTCCCCGTGCTGGTGGCCGTCGAGAAGGACGAGTCGGGCAACGCCTGGCCGCTGGCGCTGTCCTATGCCAAGGCGATCGGCGGCCTGCGCGCCGGCGGGATCAAGACCACCTTCACCGAGGAGACCGAGACCGACCTGTTCGGTGAGCAGGCCGTGCTCTGCGGCGGCGCCTCCCAGCTGATCATGTACGGCTTCGAGGTGCTCACCGAGGCGGGCTACCAGCCGGAGGTCGCGTACTTCGAGTGCCTGCACGAGCTGAAGCTGATCGTCGACCTGATGTACGAGGGCGGTATCGCCAAGCAGCGCTGGTCGGTGTCGGACACCGCGGAGTACGGCGACTACGTCTCTGGCCCGCGGGTGCTGGACGCGCACGTGAAGGAGAACATGAAGCAGATCCTGGCCGAGATCCAGGACGGCACCTTCGCCCAGCGCTTCATCGACGACCAGGACGCCGGCGCGCCGGAGTTCAAGGCTCTGCGCGCCAAGGGCGAGCAGCACCCCATCGAGGCGACGGGGCGCGAGCTGCGCAAGCTGATGTCGTGGGTGAAGTCGCACGACTCGGACTACGTCGAGGGCACGGCCACGCGCTGACCCGACGACGGAGGGGTGGCGGATGTCGGCGCATGATCCTGGTGCCGGGCATGGCCACGGCACCCACCGCTACACGCACGGTCACGACGAGAGCGTGCTGCGCTCGCATCGGTGGCGCACGGCGGCCAACTCGGCGGCGTACCTCCTGCCGCAGCTGAGGCCGGGGCAGCGACTGCTCGACGTCGGCTCCGGGCCGGGCACGATCACCGCCGACCTGGCCGAGCTGGTCGCGCCGGGGCCTGTCACCGCCCTCGAGGTCTCCGAGCAGACCGCCGCCCTGACCCGCGCCGAGCTGGAGCGGGGGTCACCGCCGCCGAGGTGCGGGTCGGCGATGTCCAGGCGCTGCCCTTCGACGACGGGTCGTTCGACGTGGTGCACGCCCACCAGGTGCTGCACCACGTGGCCGACCCGGTCCAGTCGCTGCGTGAGATGGCGCGGGTGGCGACACCTGGCGGGCTGGTCGCGGTGCGGGAGACCGACTTCGGCGGCTACGCCTGGCATCCCGAGTCCGAGGCGATCACTCGCTGGCTGGACCTCTTCCGGGCGCAGGCCCGGGACAACGGCGGTGAGCCCGACGCCGGTCGGCGGCTGCTCGGCTGGGCGCTCGACGCCGGTCTCGACCACGTCACGCCGGGCGCCTCGGTCTGGTGCTTCGCCGACGCCGAGGACCGCGCATGGTGGGCCGGCAGCTGGGCCGACCGGTTGACGGCCACCACGCTGGGCGAGCAGCTGCAGTCTTCGGGGCGAGCCACCGCTGAGGAGCTCGCGTCGGTGGCGGAGGGACTGCGGGCCTGGGCGGCCGAGCCCGCCGGCTGGTTCTCGGTGCTGCACGGCGAGCTGCTGGTCCGGGTCTGACTATCCGCGCGGCAGCGTCACGGAGTAGCGCTGCTCGTTGGCGTCGGTGCCGGTGACGCCCGACCAGGTGAAGGTGGCCACCGTGGTGGTGCTCCGTCGGTCTGCCCGCAGCACCTCGACCGTGGTGGCGCCGATGCTGCCCCGACCGATCGCGATCGTGAGCCGGCGTGCCCCGGTGCGAGCGAGGAACAGCTCAGCGGTCGCCGAGGCACGGTCCCCGGACTGGGCGCGGGGCAGCGGCTGACCCAGCAGGACGAACCGGTTGTTGAGATCGGTGGTGACGGTCGAGTCCTCGCTTGCGGCGGTGATGACGGCGGTGGTCAGCGGGGCCCCGCCCACGGTCACCTTGGTCCAGTCCGAGGTGGTGCTGATCTTGAGCTGCACGGGCGCCGGTGGCGGGCAGCGTCGACCCGCCGGCGGCTTCGGCACGCGGATCGGGATCTCGTCGGTGAGCCGCCTCTCGCCGCGCAGCATCTCGCCAGCGGCGCCGGCGAGCCGGAGGTACCAGTCGCTGGGCAGGCACTCCCCATCGGTGCCGAGGGTCACCACCTGCATCCCCTCGGGGTGTCAGGCTTCCCCGTCGACAGCTTGAACATCGCGGTGCCCTCGTCGACCTCGTCGAACATCGCGTTGAACATCATCGTGGCCCCCGAGGCGACAGCGCCGTGCACCTGCCGCCAGTACAGTCGCCCACCTCGCCGGGGCACCTCGTTGAAGGGCCGGCTCGGGTCCGGCTTGTGGTAGGAGAAGCCCGGGTGCACGCTCGGCATGTAGTCCCCGCCGCAGCGTCGCACCTTGCGCATGTCGGCGGGCACGGTGTCGCGGTAGTAGCGGTCGACATCGGCGTCGGTGACCATCGTGCTGGGCGTGAACGGGCTGAGCACGTCGAGACGGCAGTAGTACCGGCCCCAGGCCGGGTCGGTCGACGCCTGGCCGGTCCTGGTGCGCCACCCCACCGGCACCCCACCCATCACGGTCGCGCGATAGCGAGGCTCCGGGTTGTTCTGGAAGAAGTCCATGATCTCCAGCACCTGCTGGACCGTCTCCACGTTGTGGAGGTAGCCGCCCCCAGAGCCCGACCAGTGGACGGTCTCGGTGGTGGAGGTACGCCGGGCTGTCGGTGACGTGTCGGCTGTCCACCAGGTCCATCCAGTCCCGGGTGATCACCTCGACCGGGTCGTCGCCCAGATCCTGGGTTCCGGTGAGGTCGTACTCCACCGCCCACACCCGACCGTAGGCCTCGGCGCCCGCGCGTGCGTTGTCGAGGACCCGGTCCTGGAACGCCTTGATCTCGGGGTAGATCAGCTGGCTGCCGAACCGCTGCATCAGCACCCCGTCGATGCCGTAGTCGTGCATCCACGAGAAGTGCCGGGCGACGGTGGCGGGGTTGGCCGCGCTGTAGACGGCCGCCGGCGAGCCGTCAGGGAACGCCAGTGCGGTCTCGCAGCGCTCCTCCGGCGGCAGCCGCGAGGTGTCCGGCCACATCTCCGGGCGGTAGCTCTCCGCGTCGAGCTGACGGTTGCCGTCCTTGATCCAGTGGTAGTAGCCGTTGTAGATCGGGAGGCCGTCCTCGGGGCAGGCGAACCAGCCCTGGTAGCCCATCACCAGCTTTCCGGTCAGCGTGGTCGGGTCGACGATCTCGGAGACCATGGGGGTGACCGGCTCGGTCGGAGACGCGGCGGTTGACGGCGTCGGGCTCGCGGCCGTCTTGGGCGGGTTGTCAGCGTGGCGGGTCGCCGTGCACGCGGCCGCGAGCAGCGCCGCGACCAGGACGAGCGCCGTACGACGGAGAGGTCTGCTGAGTGAGTCCACCGGGATCTCCTCTGTCGTCGGGCAGCGTAGTCGTCGACCACGGGACCAGAAGCCGTAGTAGGGTCAGGATAAGGTTAGGATTACCTAAAATAGTCAGAGCGCATCGAGAGACGCGGAGGGATGCGGTGTTCGCCAACTTCCTGATCGGCCTGCGTGAGGCGCTGGAGGCGTCGCTGGTGGTGAGCATCCTGGTGGCGTACGTCGTGCGCACGGGTCGACGACACCTGCTCGCGCGGATCTGGGGAGGCGTCGGGCTGGCCGCCGCGATCAGCCTCGGCTTCGGGGCGCTGCTCGTCTTCGGGCCGCGTGGCCTCGACGACGAGGTCGAGGAGGCCATCGCCGGTGTCCTCAGCGTCCTGGCCGTCGTCTTCGTGACCTGGATGATCTTCTGGATGGCGCGGGCGGCGCGTGGGATGGGCGCCGAGCTGCGGCGCCGGGTCGACTCCGCCGCCGACGCCGGGCGGTGGTCGCTGGCGATCGTCGCCCTGCTCGCCGTCGGGCGGGAGGGCCTCGAGACGGCGCTGTTCCTCTGGGCGGCCACGAGCGCGGCGGTCACCGACGCCGGGGATGCCTGGCGCGCCCTGCTGGGGGCCGGCCTGGGGATCGTCACGGCTGTCGTGCTCGGCTGGCTGATCTACCGCGGAGCACTCTCCCTCGACCTCACCCGCTTCTTCACCTGGACAGGCGGCTTCCTCATCCTGGTGGCCGGCGGCGTCCTGGCCTACGGCATCCACGACCTCCAAGAGGCCGGTCTGCTGCCCGGCGCGGACACCCTGCTCTTCGACCTGTCCGGCGTCATCGATCCCTCCAGCTGGTACGCCGAGCTGCTGAAGGGTGTGCTGAGCCTGTCGCCCACGATGTCGGTGCTGTCGGGACTGGCCTGGCTGGCCTACGTCGTCCCGGCGATGACGGTGTTCTTGCGCATGCTGCATCGCTCGCACGCCACGCCGGCGAGACCCGCGCCCACCCCGGTGGCCTGAGCGCACGGCAGGCGGCGTAGTTCCGGTGACATCCCCGCGGCGCCACTGCGGCACCGCGCCGGTCGTGTCACCCGACAACCGGCGGACCGGCTCGGCGGTCGGGGCGGCTCGGGGTAGAGTTTCCCGGGCACAGCGTCGTGCGCGCCCTCTTCTTCCACATCTGCCACGAGGATCCGCTGTGACTGCCACCGCCCGGCCCGTCGTCCTTCTCGCCGAACAGCTCAGCCCGGCGACCGTCGAGGCGCTCGGCCCCGACTTCGAGATCCGGCACTGCAACGGCGCCGACCGCGGTGAGCTACTGACCGCGATCGCCGATGCCGACGCCATCTTGGTGCGGTCCGCGACCAAGGTCGACGCCGAGGCGCTCGCCGCCGCGCGGCGGCTGAAGGTGGTCGCCCGGGCCGGGGTCGGACTCGACAACGTCGACGTCAAGGCCGCCACCCAGTCCGGCGTCATGGTCGTCAACGCGCCGACCTCCAACATCGTCTCGGCCGCCGAGCTCGCCGTCGCGCTGATGCTGGCCGCCGCGCGCCACCTCTCGCCCGCCCACGCGTCGCTGAAGAACGGCGAGTGGAAGCGGTCGAAGTACACCGGCATCGAGCTGTACGAGAAGACCGTCGGCATCGTCGGCCTCGGCCGGATCGGGGTCCTGGTGGCCCAGCGGCTCAGCGCGTTCGGGATGACCGTGATCGCCTACGACCCCTACGTCCAGGCCGGCCGCGCGGCACAGATGGGCGTGCGGCTCGTCGACCTCGACACCCTGTTGGCCGAGTCGGACTTCATGTCGGTGCACCTGCCCAAGACGCCCGAGACCTCGGGGCTGATCGGTGCCGACGAGCTCGCCAAGGTCAAGCCGTCGCTGGTCCTGGTCAACGCCGCGCGCGGCGGGATCGTGGACGAGGTGGCGCTGTACGCCGCGCTCAAGGAGGGTCGGCTGGCCGGCGCGGGGCTCGATGTGTTCGCCCGCGAGCCGTGCACCGACAGCCCCCTGTTCGAGCTCGAGAACGTCGTGGCCACGCCGCACCTGGGCGCCTCCACCGACGAGGCGCAGGAGAAGGCCGGCGTCGCGGTCGCCCGCTCGGTCCGCCTCGCGCTCTCCGGTGAGCTGGTCCCGGACGCCGTCAACGTGCAGGGGGGCGTCATCGCCGAGGACGTCCGACCGGGCATCCCCCTCACCGAGAAGCTCGGCCGGATCTTTGCAGCCCTGGCCGGAGAGGTCGCCCAGCAGATCGATGTGGAGGTTCGCGGCGAGATCACCGAGTACGACGTCAAGGTGCTCGAGCTGGCCGCGCTCAAGGGAGTCTTCTCCGACGTCGTCGAGGACCAGGTGTCCTACGTCAACGCGCCGCTCATGGCGGCCGAGCGCGGGACCGCGGTCCGCCTGGTGGCCGACCCCGAGAGCCCCGACCACCGCAACCTGATCACGCTGCGCGGCACGCTCGCCGACGGCTCGCAGGTCTCGGTGAGCGGCACGCTCGTGGGCATCGCCCAGCGGGAGCGACTGGTCGAGGTGAACGGGTTCGACGTCGACATCGAGCCCACCGATCACCTCGCCTTCCTCAGTTACGAGGACCGACCCGGCATCGTCGGGCTGTTCGGCCGGATCCTCGGCGACGCCGACGTGAACATCGCCGGCATGCAGGTGGCCCGCGACGCCCGCGGGGGCCACGCGCTGGTGGCGCTGTCGGTCGACTCGGCCATCCCGACCGAGACCCTGGCCGAGATCGAGGCGGCGATCGAGGCGACCGCCATCCGCGCGGTCAACCTACGGTGACCCCTGCCGTTGACTCCTGCCGCTGACCGCTGCTGACCACCTCGGCGGGACGACAAAGCCGAACAAATGTCACAGTCAGGTAACGATCAGGTACCTCTCTCTATCCGTGACCGCGCCGTGATGTCGAGGATGCCGAAAGGGCGGCATTCGCGCGCGCCCGCCCGAGCCGGTCAACCCGGGCTCGGGCGCCACCGTCGAGACAAGGAAGTCACGTGACGCAACATCGACGTCGAACACTGACAGGGCTGCTCGCCACGAGCGCTGCGGTCCTCGCCGGGCTCGCGGCCACACCTGCCGCCACGGGCGCTCCCGGAACGGGCGCTCGCCCGTCTGCGGATCGGCCGGTCTCGGTCTCCGACGACATGCCACACCCGCTGGCCATCGCCCACAAGCGCGAGGCCCAGCGCAACGAGGCGCTCCAGCGGCTGCTGACCACCGGCAAGCTGCCCACCGCGGCCACCAAGGCCAAGGGCGCCCGCGGCCAGTACGTCGACCTCGAGCGCGAGGGCACCGACAAGATCTTCGTGGTGCTGGTGGAGTTCGGGGACCAGCGCTACCCCGACCCCCGCTTCACCGACGACCCGACTCCGCCGATCAGCGACCCGCAACCCCAGCGCTTCGACGGTCCGATGCACAACCAGATCCCAGAGCCGGACCGCTCGGTCGACAACAGCACCCTGTGGCAGGCCGACTTCAGCGCCGACCACTACCGCGACATGTACTTCAACCGGATGGCGTCCTACTACGAGCGGCAGTCCTCGGGGCGCTACTCCGTCGAGGGTGACGTCACCGAGTGGGTGAAGGTGCCCTTCAACGAGGCGCTCTACGGGCGCGACTACTGCGGTGACATCGTCTGCAGCAACACCAAGGCCCTCATCCGCGACGCCCTCGCCGTGTGGGTCCAGGACCGCCTCGACTCCGGCATGACGATGGACCAGATCACGGCGTACCTGCAGACCTTCGACCAGCAGGACCGCTACGACGCCGACCTCGACGGCAACTACGACGAGCCGGACGGCTTCATCGACCACTTCCAGATCGTCCACGCGGGCGGCGACCAGGCGGCTGGCGACCCCAGCTACGGGTCGGACGCCATCTGGAGCCACCGGTGGTACGCCAACCTGCAGGCCGGCGGCCCCAACGGCTTGGTCGGTGTGAACGTCGGCTCCAACGGCGGCTTCCTGTCCAGCGCCGAGGTCCCGAACAACCCGACCGGCGTCTGGGTCGGCGACTACACGATCCAGCCGGAGAACGGCGGCCTGGGTGTCTTCACCCACGAGTTCGGCCACGACCTCGGCCTGCCCGACCTCTACGACACCTCTGGCAACACCGGTGGCGCGGAGAACAACACGGCGTTCTGGACGCTGATGTCCTCGGGCGCCAACATCGGCAGCGGCGGCCCCGACGGCATCGGCGACAACCCGGTCGACCTGAGCGCATGGGAGCTGCTCCAGCTCGGCTGGCTGAACCCGCAGGGCACCAAGGGTCCGTTCTACGACGTCGCGTTCGCCGGGGAGAAGTCCAAGCACCGGCTGTCGACCAACGTCCCGGCCTCCAAGAAGGGCGTCCAGGCGCTCTTCACGGTGCTGCCCGACAACGTGGTGCCGCTGAACATCGGCGACCCCGCGACCGGGTCCTACATGTTCTGGTCGGGCTCCGGCGACGACCTCAACAACACCATGACCTTGTCGGGTGTCTCCGGCACGGCGCTCACGGCCAACGTCAACTACAGCATCGAGGAGGACTGGGACTACGCCTTCCTCGAGGCCTCGACCGACGGCGGCGCCAGCTGGCTGCCGATCTCGACCAACCTGTCGGACACCTCGGGTGACCAGAGCGGCTTCAACACCAGCGGAACCGGCATGACCGGCGAGAGCGGCGGCTGGACGGCGCTGACGGCGACCCTGCCGGCCGGCACCAACGCCATCCGCTTCCGCTACCAGTCCGACGGCGCCGTGGCGCTGCCCGGCTTCCAGGTGGACGACATCGCTGTCGACGGCACGGCGGTCGGCACCGGCGAGACCGACACCGAGGGCTGGGTGTTCGACGGCTTCATCCGGACCACAGGTCAGGAGTCGCAGTCGTTCTTCAACGCCTACGTCTCGGAGAACCGGCAGTACGACGGCTACGACCGCTCGCTGCGGACGGCGTACAACTTCGGGTTCCTCGACAGTCGTCCGGACTGGGTGGAGTCCTACGCCTACCAGCCCGGCATGCTGCTGTGGTACTGGAACGACGCGTACACCGACAACAACGTCGGCGACCACCCGGGTGCCGGCCTGCTGCTCCCGGTCGACGCCAGCCCGGCCCTGCCGCACTGGGAGGACGGCACGCTGATGCGGCCGCGGATCGCGTCGTTCGACTCGACCTTCAGCACCAAGCGCTGGATCCCGAAGCTGACGCTGCACCTGAACAGCCAGGAGGGCTACGTGCCTGGCCACCGGGGCAAGCGGACCTTCGACGACACCGGCACCTGGTGGTTCAACGAGGATGCGCACGGCGCGACCGGGTCGCACCCGGGCCGCTACCAGCCCGGCTGGTACAGCGTCGACGTGCCCAAGACGGGCACGACCATCACGGTCGCGCGCAAGTTCCGTGATGGCTCGCTGAAGGTGCTCGTCGGCACCAGCTAGGCCGACGCGGGCCCGGGACACCTGGGCCTGACGGCTCGCCGAGCAAGGACGCCGGCACCGGTTGTGGGGACCGGTGCCGGCGTTCCCCTTGTCCGGCGGCTGGGAAATCCCGGCTGGTGGACGCCTGGCGCGGCACAGTGGCGCCGTGGACCTCGCCAACCTCACCCCGTGGGAGCAGCTGCGCGCCGGGCGGCTGAGCCGGCGCATGGTCCAGCTGCTCGTCGGGCTGTGGCTCTACGGCGTGTCCATGGCGCTGATGATCCGCAGCACCCTGGGTCAGCTCCCGTGGGACGTCCTGCACTACGGCGTGGCCCTGCACATCCCGCTGAGCATCGGGCAGGTCGTGGTGGCGACGTCCTTCCTGGTCCTGCTGCTGTGGATCCCGCTGCGGCAGGCGCCGGGCCTCGGGACGCTGGCGAACGCCGTGCTCATCGGGGTCGCCCTCGACGTCACCCTCGGCTGGCTCGACGCCCCACCCGGTCTGCCGCTTCGGGCGGCGCTCATGCTGGCCGGCGTCGGGCTGAACGCGCTCGCCACCGCGCTCTACATCGGTGCGCAGCTCGGGCCCGGCCCGCGAGACGGCCTGATGACCGGGTGGGTGCGCCGGTCGGGCCTGTCGATCCGGTTGGTACGCACGTCACTGGAGGTGCTGGTCGTGGCGGCCGGCTGGCTGCTGGGCGGCGTCGTCGGGGTGGGGACGGTGCTGTACGCCGTCGCGATCGGGCCGCTCACCCAGCTGCTGCTCCCGGTGTGCCTGGTGCCGTTGACGGAGGCCGAGCCTCACTCGCCGCCGTGCCAGCCGTCCGCCACGTAGCGCCGCGGCCCCAGCCCGTCGATGGGTCACGGGCTTGCGACCGCGCGCGACCAGGCGCACCTCTTGCCGACCGCGGCGAGCATGCCCCCGGCGAGCGCCGCCGCCGCGACCAGGGCCTACCGAGACCAGGGCCTACCGAGACCGGGGCACGTCATCCCGGCCTAGGTCTGGGGCGCCAGGACGAGCGTCACCATGGCCGCGGCACCCGACGCCGAGCTGGCCGTTGCGCGCACCCCTCCCACGCTTCCGGCCTGCGTCGTCGCACGTCGGGTGACCAGCCAGGACACGTGGTTCTTGCCGGAGCCGGCCCCGGTGGACACGCGCTTCTCGCCGGCCGGCTTGCTCCACGACGACGTGGTCGAGGACCGATCGGCCCACAGGGACACGATGAGGGTGGCCGCATGCGGGTTGGCGACCCGCGGGGTCGTGTGCGCCTTCCGCTTGCGCGACTCGGCGGCCGTGGCGGAGGCGGCCACCGGCGTGGCGCCGTGGGTGCCGGACCACGCCATCACGCTGAGGCTGGCTTTCATCTTCCGGCCGAGGTTCACCCGCACCGACGTCCCGAGATCTCCGGCCGCGGCTCGCTTGCTCCAGACGAAGGTCCGCAGCTTGCCGTCGCGGCGGGTCGCGACCGGGGTCCAGCCCGCGGGTCGGGTGACCTTCCCGGTCCCGCGGTTGACGGACACGGCCGCGATCAGCGTGTCCCCGGCAACCGTGGCTCCGGGCACAGCGGCGACCACCTTCTTGGCGTTGGCCGAGGCGTGCGCCTCCGCCCGGAACCGCACCGGCGGCGCGACATCGCTCACCGTCACGGTCGTTGTCGTGGAGTCGGTGAGCCCGTCGCTGTCGCTGACCGTGAGCGTGACGTCGTAGGCCCCGGGTGCCGCGAACGCGTGGGTGATGATCGGGTCCTCGCTGGTCGACCCGTCGCCGAAGTCCCAGAAGTAGCCGTCGATGCCCTGGTCGTCGGTCGACCCAGAGCCGTCCATGGTGCAGGACAGCAGGCTGCACGCGGTCGTGAAGGCCGCGGTCGGCGGCGGGGGGCCGACACCGCTGCCGACCACGACCGTGATCGTGTCGTAGCGGGCGCTGGGGTCGGGGTTCTGGGTGGGCCAGGGATCGGACTGCTGGTCGACCTGGAAGCGCAGGTCGGTGGCTCGTGCCCAGATCGTGTAGGTGCCCTCCGGCAGCGACGGTGTGCTGTAGTTGAAGTTGCTGCCCGCACCGCCCGGGTTGGTCACGAACGCCGAGTGCCAGCTGGGCGTGTCGGAGAGCGATCCGCTCGGCGTGACGTACTGACCGGTGGCTGACCAGATCAGCACGTCCACGGCCCGGATGCCGCACGTGAAGCCTGGCTGGCAGGGGTCGGTGCCGTCGTCGTAGGCCCGGCCGACGAGCAGTACCGGACCGGGGTCCTGCTGGGAGCCGGTCGCGGGGCCTGTGACGTTGGCCGTGGGGTCGGCGTCGCCCGGCCAGATGATCCACCGGGCCGTGGCATCGGACTGGTCGATGTCGTACTGGCCGGCGTCATCGACCCCCTTGGCCGTGATGGTGTAGTCCCCGCCGCTGCCGGGCAGGTCGACGTCGAGGGACCAGGTGCGGTTGCCGGCCGGTCCACTGAGCGTCGCCGGGAGCTCGGTGTAGGCGCTGCTGAGGGTTCCGGCAGGGGTCAGGTAGCGGCGCGCCTGGAAGAACTCCAGCGAGTAGGACTCCTGGATCGTGACCGCCACCCTCGCCACGGCGTGGTCGTCGGTGGCCGCGCCCGTCAGCGTGAAGTGCAGGTCGTCGCGGTTCTGGTCGGGGTCAGGAGAGGCCTGGTCGAAGACCGTCTCCGGGGGCGCGTCGCCCGGGACCTGGGCCACGAACGAGCCGGATGCGCTGCCCCGCGCCCCGAGGTCGTCGACGACGCGAGCGCTGACCGAGTAGGCGCCGGGAGGCAGGTCGGGCGTGGTGAACGACCAGGTGTAGACGCCGGCTTGGTCCGGCCCGGTCACCACGGCGTTCGTGAAGCCGGGGACGCCCCAGGTGCCGGCCGACGTGACCCCCTCCGTGGTCTGCAGGTTGGTGATGCGCAGCGTGACCTGGTCGACCGATCCGTCGGCGTCGGTCGCCGTGCCGCTGATCGTCACCGGGGTGTTGGCGGCAACCGTCGAGCCGAGCACCGGCTGCGCGACCACGAGGGTCGGCGACAGGTTGGTCACCGTGTCCTCGCTCAGCGTCACCGTGGTCACGACGAAGCCGTTGTCGATCTGGCCGGACGTGTCGGTCGCGTTCGCGCGGATGCGCCAGGTGCCGTAGGGCACGGTGACGTCGTAGGACCAGTTCACGACCTGGCCTCCCGCCGGGTCGACCGGCACGACGAAAGCGTGGTAGTCGGCGCTCGCGGTGAAGTCGTCTTGGAGGTACTCGCGGGTGTCCTGGTTCTGGATGACCAGTCGCACGCTCGCGACGCCGAGGTCGTCACGGGCCGTGCCGGCGATGGTGAAGGTCGTCGACGTCGGTGGGGCGGACCGGCTGGGAGCCGTGATCGCGGTCTCCGGCGGGAGGTCGTCGGAGGCGTTGACCTCGAACTTGCTGCGGGTGAAGTCGCCCTGGCGGCGGGTGTCGATCCCCACGGTGACCGTGCGCACCTCGAAGGAGCCGGACTCCGGCACGGCCAGGTCGATGCTCCACGCGGAGTCGGCCGCCCCGGGGGAGGCCAGCGTGGCGTCGAAGGCGTAGGACCCCGTGGAGAGCGTGCCGTCGGCCTGGAGGAAGCGGTCGGAGTTGCGATCCTTGATCCTCACCAGCACCCGGTTGATGCCGCCCGTGGCGTGAGCGTCCCCCGAGTAGGTGTGGGGGTCGGCCCTGAGCGTCACGCCCGAGAGCGGGTCGGCGATGGTCGACGTGGGCAGGTCGTCGGGGTTCGCGGCGGTCGCGAAGTCGAAGAAGGCGTGTCGCTCGACCCGGGTGTCGCCCAGCCAGTGGCCGTCTTGGTAGGCAAGCAGGCCGCGCTCGATCGGGACGAGCACCTGAACCCCGACCCGGGCGTCACTGCTCGGGTCCCAGTTGAGCGCCTTGCCGGTGGCCGGGTCCAGGGCGCCGATCTGGTCTCGCCGGACGACCTCGTCGCCGAGCGCATAGGCGCCTAGGCCCGCGTCCCAGCCGTAGTTGGTGTCCGCGTCGCCGGGCCACGGGTCGCTGGCGGTAGGGGACTCCTGCCAGCGGAAGTGGCCGCCGACGTACACCGCCTGCTCGGTGATACCGACGCCGAAGACGGAGTCGAAATGCCGGGAGACCCACAGCGGCTCGATGGTGCCGGTGCCGGCGACGGGGAACGCGACGGCCGTGTCGTTCGTCGGCGGTCGGTCGCCGCCGGACCCCGACACGACGACGACGTAGGAGCCGTCGGGGGAGATGTCGCCGTTGTTGATGCGGAGCACACCCCCGACTCGGGGCAGGTTGTCCTCGTAGAGGGGGGCATACCACGACGTCAGCTGCTTGCTCACCGTGTCGATGACGGCGATTCCGGTGCGGATCTGGCCGGCGACCCGGCGGCCGGAGTGCACCACGACCAGCCGCGTGCCGGCCGGGTTCACCAGCACGCGGTGCACCTTCAGCAGCGCGGCGCGGCCTACGCCCTCGGTGACCGGGAGGTCGAAGCC
The DNA here is from genome assembly GCA_041393675.1 of Nocardioides sp. GTDB lineage: Bacteria > Actinomycetota > Actinomycetes > Propionibacteriales > Nocardioidaceae > Nocardioides. The sequence continues at coordinate 51,291 of JAWKJR010000019.1, forward strand.
CGGGTCCACCGCCCCCGTGTCGGGGTCGAGCGCAGCCAGCTTGCCGCGCAGCGAGGTGTTGATCCGGTTGAAGAGCCCGCCGACGTAGACCGAGCTGTCGGAGACCGCCAGGGTGGTCACCCGCGAGTCGGCATCGGCGACGAAGCCGGACACGACCGTGCCGTCGGCGCGGACCTTGGCGATCTTGCGGTGGGTCTCCCCATCGACGCTGTTGAAGACCCCACCCAGGTAGAGGTACTGACCGTCCGGCGAGAGCGCGAGGGCGTTCACCTCACGGTCGACCTGCACGGCGAAGCTCGGGTCCAGCTCGCCGGTGTCGACGTTGTAGGCGACCAGGTACGGCGCGGGGACGGTCGCGCCGCCGTTGTCCACGACCTCGGTGAAGGAGCCGGCCAGGATGATCCGGTCGCCCCACTGCAGCATGTCGCGGATCTCACCGGTGGTGATGGTCGGCACGTCGGTGCGCGGCGACCAGGGCACCAGCCCGGTGTGGCCCACCGCGCCGGTGGCGGTGGCGGGTGGGGCTGGCAGCACCACGAGCGCCAGCAACGGCAGCAGCAGCCCCAGCGACACGGCGGACAGGCAGGCGCGCACGACCCGGACGTTTCTCACGACAACCCCCGCGCGGACGGTAGACGAACGGCGTCATCGCGCCGGAGTCCGCTCCCACACCTTCCGCGGGCAGCCGCGGTGCCGTCAAGTGGTCCAGACCGCTGTGCCGCGGATCGATGCCGAATCGATGTCGGACGGGGCCGGTCAGCGTCGGGTCGCCACCACGGCGGAGGCGTCGCGGGCGACCATGACCTCGACCGCGGTGAACCGCTCGTCGGTGAGCCACTGCTCGCGCAGGGTGTCGACCCGTCCGTAGGCCACGGGCGGCCAGGACTCGCAGGGTGCGAAGTCGTCGAGGACGACGATGCCGCCGTCCTCGACGAGGTCGGCGACGGCATCGACTGTCACGTCGTCGGGCTGCCCGGAGTCCAAGAAGAGCAGGGAGAACGGGCCGCGGTCGTGGAGGGTGGCCCAGTCGGCGCTGAGCACCTCGACCTGGGGGTCGTCGGCGAAGATCTCCGCCGCGGCTCCGGCGAGGGCTGGGTCCAGCTCCGCGGTCAGGATCCGCGCGCCAGGGCGGACGCCGGAGCGCAGCCAGGCCGTCCCGACGCCGCAGCCGGTGCCGAACTCGGCAAGCGTGCCGGCCCTGGTCGCAGCCAACGCGGCCAGCAGCCGGCCGGTCTCGTTGCGGCAGAAGGAGACGTAGCCGGCCCGCCGGGAGACGTCGAAGGCGCGCGCGACGATGTCAGGGACCTCGGGCGGAGCGCTCATGCCAGCGAGTGTCTCACCCTCCGGCTGGTGTCTCGGATGATGAAATGTTGGCCAACAGGTGAGCACTGCCGCGGCGACCGGCGTACGGTGACCGCATCATGCGGAGCGTGTTCGTACTCATCGA
>JAWKJR010000020.1:0-52713 GCA_041393675.1 Nocardioides sp.
GTCGGGCGCCACCTGCTCGCGGCCGTCCGCGGTCGACAGGGTTCCCCAGTTCTCGGCGACGTCCAAGCCCCACCTGTCCGGGTCGGCCGCCGGCCGCCGGCCGGCGAAGAGCGCGACGGCCTGGACGTCGGCCGGTCGGGCCAGGTAGCTCCCGCCCGAGCCGTAGGCGCGCAGCTCGCGCCCGGCGATCCGGTTCAGCTTGCTGGCGTCGACGAACGAGCGAACCCCGCTCTCGTGCTCGAGAGCCACCACGAAGCCGGCGTCGGTGCGTCCAGCGGGGAGGTCGACCACGTCCAGCTGCGCGCTCACTCGGCGGGCCGGCCCCAGCAGCCAGAGCATCTGGTCGACCAGGTGAGCACCGATGTCGCGCAGCAGCCCACCGGTGGGACCCACCTCCAGCAACCCGGGCTCGTCGAGGTCGAAGCGGGAGTGCACCCGCCAGACCTCGCCCAGGCTGCCGGACTCCAGCACCCGCGCGAGAGTCCGGATCTCGCCGTCCCAACGGCGGTTGTGGAACACCGACAGCAGTACGCCAGCAGCCGCGGCCGCGTCGGTCATCTCCTGCGCCACGGCGACGCTGGGCGCGAACGGCTTGTCCGCGACCACGTGCACCCCGCGCCCGATCGCCTCCAGCACCAGCTCGCGACGGGTCTCCGGCGGGGTGGTGATGGTGACGGCGTCCACCCCGGCATCCAGCAGGTCCCCCAGGCTGTCGTAGGTCGGCACGCCGGGCAGGTCGGCGGCCACCTCGGCACGTCGCGCCTCGTTGCGGGTGACCACGCCGGCCAGCTCGAGGCCGGGGACGGCCTCGACGAACGGGGCGTGGAAGTAGCGCCCGCCGACGCCGTAGCCGACCACCCCGAGCCGCACCGGCCGGCTCGGCTCCCCCGCCGTCACAGCCACCTCAGCTGCTCGGCCTTGGCGGCGTCGTACGCCGCGCGGCCGGAGAGGTACTTCGGCACGCCAGTCTCCCACCAGGCCCCGGCCTCGGTCCACGTCGAGTAGTGCACGCGGCAGGAGAGCACCGCCGGTCGACGGCTCTCGACCGCGAGCCGCCGCGCCTCGGCGTACGCCGCCCACCCAGCTCCGCCAGCCCACCGTCGGCAGGCACCTCGACGACGGCACACCCGAACGACCGGGCGTGCGCCGCGAAGTCGACCCGGACGCTGCCGTCGGCGCCGGGCCCCGGAGTCGGCCAGCATGTTGTTGAAGCCCTCGGCGCCCTGACCCGTCTGCAGCCGGTGGATCACCGCGAAGCCGGCGTTGTCGCAGACCACCGCCACGTAGGGGTGCCCCGAGAACGCCGCGGAGTACAGCTCGGAGTTGAGCATGAGGTAGAGCCGTCGCCGAAGATCGACGTCACCAGCCCGTCAGGGTGGGTCTGTGCGCGCGATCGCCGCGCCCCAGGGCGCGACGACCTCGTAGCCCATGCAGGAGAAGCCGTACTCCAGGTCCATGGTCGCCCCGGAGGTCGGGCCGCCGTGGTCGACCGCGCCGGTGCGCCAGCCGCCGTGCAGCTCCCCGGGCATACCGCCGGAGGCGTGAGCGTAGTCGTCCAGTCCGCTGGCGTCGTTGACCACCCCCACGACCTGGGCGTAGGTGAGCGACCCGTCGGGGCTCACCCCGCCGGCCCACAGCCGGTCGATGTAGGCGTCCCACACCGCCTTCTCCGCGGGCGCCCGCTCCGCCCAGGCAGTGCCGACGGCCCAGTCCCGAGGTCGGCGCTGAGCTCGCCGAGGTCTCCCGGGCGTCGCCGACGACGGCGTGGGCGTTGTGCTTGACCGCGTCGAAGCGGGCGGCGTTGACGGTGACCATCCGGACACCGGGCGCGAAGCCGGTCCACGACGACGTGGTGAAGTCCTGCAGCCGCGTGCCCACGGCCAGCACGACGTCGGCGTCGAGGGCCAGGTCGTTGGCCGAGCTGGCGCCGATGATTCCCAGGGCGCCCGCGTACAGCGGGTGGTCGTGCAGGACCAGGGTGCGGCCGGCCACGGTCTCCACGACCGGCATCCGGTGCTTCTCGGCGAACGCGACGGCCTCGGCGCCCGCGCCCGGTAGCGGACCCCACCGCCGAGCACCAGCAGCGGCCGCTCGGCGCCGCGCACGATCTCGGCCGCCGCCGCGAGCGAGTCGCGGTCCGGCCGGATGCGGGGTACGGCGTGGAGCCGCGGCGCGAACATGGCCACCGGGAAGTCGTACTCCTCGGCCTGGACGTCCTGCGGGAGCGCCAGCACGACCGGCCCGGCGTCGGCCGGGTCGGTGAGCACCCGGGCCACCTGCGGCAGCGTGGACAGCAGCTGCTCTGGCTTCATGATGCGGTCGAAGTAGCGCGACACCGGCCGGAAGGCGTCGTTGACCGAGGTGGTCGGGTCGCCGAAGTGCTCCACCTGCTGGAGCACCGGGTCCGGGGCCCGCCCCGCGAACGTGTCGCCCGGCAGCAGCAGCACCGGGAGCCGGTTGGCGTGGGCGACGCCGGCGGCGGTGACCATGTTGAGCGCGCCGGGCCCCACGGAGGTCGTCGCCACCATCACCTGGCGTCGGTCGGTGGCCCGGGCGTAGCCGACGGCCGCCAAGGCCATGCCCTGCTCGTTCTGACCGCGCCAGGTGGGCAGCTGGTCGCGGACGTCGTGCAGCGCCGTGGCCAGGCCGAGCACGTTGCCGTGTCCGAAGATGCCGAAGACGCCGGCGAACAGCGGCACCTCGGTGCCGTCGAGCAGCTGCGAGCGCTGCGCCAGCATCCACCGCACCAGAGCCTGCGCCGTGGTGAGCCGGACGGTCTCGATCTCGCTCATGGGTTCCTCTCTCAGCTCACAAGGCTCGAATCACAGGGCTCGATGACTCGGGTTCTCAGCGCTCGACGCGCCCGGCGGCGGAGGTCACGGGGCAGCGCGGGTCCGGCTCCTGGGTCGCCCAGCTGTCGCGGACCCAGCCGTGGGTGGGGTCGTCACAGAACGCCAGGGCTCGCTCTGCAGCCGGCCCCGCCATCACGTTCAGGTAGTACATCGGGTAGCCGGGCGCGGCGATGCACGGGCCGTGGTAGCCGTGCGGCACCACCACGGTGTCGTGGTCGCGCACCTCGATCGCCTCGTCCAGCTCGCGCAGCCCGGCGGCGGCATGCTCGGGCCCCGTGTAGGTGCGGTGGAAGCCCATCCCCTCGCGCGACGGGGTCACGCCGTCCCGGCCTGCGATCCGGTAGTAGTAGATCTCCTCGTTGACGACCGGGCAGGGCTCGCTGAGGTCGTGCTTGTGAGGCGGGTAGCTCGACCAGTTCCCGTCGGGCGTGATCAGCTCGCAGCAGATCAGCTTGTCGGCGTGGTCCCACACGCCGGGAACCCCGAAGTTCGTCACCTGGCGGGTGGCGCTGCCGGCGCCGCGGACCTCCACCGGCACGTCCTCCGCCGCGCCGTACGCCGGGGGCAGCGCGCGCGCACACCGGCTGGCGGGCAGGGCGACCTCGGCGGCCGTGTCGCTGGTGAGCACCGCCGTGCTGTCGCGGCCGACGTAGGCGAAGTCGGTGACGCGGGTGAAGACCGACTCGCGGCCGGTGAGCGCGAAGGTCGCCGTGGCGCCGGAGCCGTCGCGAGCCTCGACGGTCAGCCCGCCGGCCAGCGGCAGCACGAACATCTCCGACTCCCCGGTCTCGACGGTCACCGGCTCGCCGAGGGCCAGCCGCAGCACCCGGAGCCCGGTCCACTCCCAGCCCGCGTCCGCGGAGTGAGCTCCACCACGACGCCGGCGTCGCCGGGGTCGCGAGCGGGGACCAACAGACTCATCGGGGATCTCCTCGGAGTAGGTGCAGTTCGGCTGAGGCTTGCGAGCCGTCGACCAACGCATCGACTTCGGCAGGCGTGGGCATGGCATCGGCGCAGGCCAACCTCGAGGCGACCACGGCGCCGGCCGCGTTCCCGTACTCCGCACAGTGCACGGGTCCCCAGCCGGACAGCAGGCCGTGGACCAGACCCGCGCCGAAGGCGTCACCGGCGCCCAAACCGCAGACCACCCGCACCGAATGGGGGGCGACGACCGTGCTCCCGTCCTGGGTCGCGACCAGGACTCCGTCGGCCCCCAGCTTCACCACGGCCAGCTGGACCCCCCGCGCGAGGAGCTTCTTCACCCCTTCAGCAGGCTCGCGAGTCCCGACAGCGATCTCCATCTCGTCACGGTTCCCGACCGTGACGGTCACCAGGTCTAGCAGGCGATCGAGCTCGCCGTGTGCCCGAGCCTTCGAGGGCCAGAATCGCGCCCGCCAGTCCAGATCGAGGACGGTGTGCCGTCCCGACCCCAGCTCAGGGCGACCTCGCGTGGCGAGCATCTCCAGATGCGCCCCGCGGAAGCTCAGAGCTGACGCCGGTCCCAGTGAGCCAGAGGACAGGGACCTCCGACACCAGCGCCCATGGCACGTCATCAGAACTGATCGTCAGGTCGGGCGCCATGGGAGACCGGTAGAACGTCAGCGGCGGGTCCTCGGGAGGGTTCAGCTCACAGAAGACGACGGGGTCTGGAGGTCTGGTGACGTGCCGACGAACGCCACGTCCACCCCGGCCGCCGCCAACGCTTCACGGATGTAGGCCCCGAACCCGTCGTCGCCTACCTTGGTCAGGACCGCAGTTCGGTGCCCCAACCGCGCTGCCCCGACCGCCACGTTCGTAGCGGTGCCGCCGAGGAACCGCTGGAAGGTCGAGACGTCCTTGAGCGGCCCGCCCTGGAGCGGGTAGAGGTCGACGCCGACCCTGCCGACCGTGAGCAGCTCGAGAGACATCTCGGAGCTGGACTATCGGGCCGTGGACCGGAAGTGGAACGTCGCGTCGCTCTCCTGGGTCACCTCGGGCCAGCGGGCGGTTACGACCTTGCCCCGCGTATAGAAGCTGACGCCCTCGGGTCCGTGGATGTGCTTGTCGCCGAAGGAGTCCTTCCAGCCGCCGAAGGAGTAGAACGCCATCGGCACCGGCACCGGCACGTTGATGCCGATCATCCCGACGTGGACGCCGCGCTGGAACCGCCGGGCCGACTCACCGGAGTTGGTGAAGATCGCCGTCCCGTTGCCGTAGGGGTTGCTGTTGATGAGGGCGATCGCCTCGTCAACTGAGTCCGTGCGCACGACCGACAGCACCGGTCCGAAGATCTCCTGCTGGTAGACGTCCATGTCGGTGCCGACCTCGTCGATCACGGTGGGGCCGACCCAGAAGCCGTTCTCGTAGCCCGACACCGAGACGCCGCGGCCGTCGACGGCGACCTTGGCGCCTTGGGACTCACCGGTGTCGATGAGGCCGAGGATGCGCTCCTGGGCCTGCTTGGTGACGACCGGACCCATCTCGCTGCCCGCGTCGCGGCCCGCCCCCACCTTGACCGCGCGAGCCCGCTCGCTGACCGCCTCGACGATGCGGTCGGCACCCGCGCCGACGGCGACGGCCGCGGAGATCGCCATGCACCGCTCCCCGGCGGAGCCGAAGGCGGCGGCGGCCAGGTGGTCGGCCGCGAAGTCCAGCTCGGCGTCGGGCATCACGATGGCGTGGTTCTTGGCCCCGCCGAGCGCCTGCACCCGCTTGCCGTTGGCCGTGCCACGCTCGTGGATGTACTTCGCGATGGGGGTCGAGCCGACGAACGACACCGCGGCCACGCGCGGCGAGTCCAGGATGGCGTCGACGGCCTCCTTGTCGCCGTGCACAACGTTGAAGACCCCGTCGGGCAACCCGGCCTGCTTCCAGAGCTCGGCAAGGATCAGCGAGGCCGAGGGGTCGCGCTCGCTCGGCTTGAGCACGAATGTGTTGCCGCAGGCGATGGCCACCGGGAACATCCACATCGGCACCATGGCCGGGAAGTTGAAGGGCGTGATCCCGGCGACGACACCGAGCGGCTCGCGGAAGGAGTAGCTGTCGACGCCGGTGGAGACCTGGTCGGAGAAGTCGCCCTTGAGCAGGTGCGGGATGCCGCAGGCGAACTCGACGACCTCGAGGCCGCGGGCCACCTCGCCCTTGGCGTCCGACAGCACCTTGCCGTGCTCGTCGGTGATCGCCTCGGCCAGGCGGTCGACGTTGGCGTTGACCAGCTCACGGAAGGCGAAGAGCACCTTGGTCCGCGCGCTGACGGAGGTCTGTGACCAGCCGGCGAAGGCGTCCCACGCGGCCTGGATCGCGGTGTCGACGTCGTCGGTGGAGCCCAGCAGGACCTCGGCCTGGACCTGACCGGTGGCCGGGTTGAAGACCTCGCTGGTGCGCGTGCTCGACCCCGAGGCCGGCGCGCCGGCGATCCAGTGCTGGATGGTGTTCATCCGATGACTCCTTGGCTATTTGTCTTAACAATCCTACATGATGACCGATCGTTCGCCAACCCGCGGCCGCGTTCTCGAGGGGCGGGCACACCGGTCGTGGGTTCAGCGTAGGGCCGGATCATCCAGCTGTGACCCTCGGTCTGCTGTCGATCCTCGCCCTCGTCGCGGCCGCCATGCTGGTCGGATTCGCGAAGACCGCCCTGGCCGGCGCGGGCTCGATCGCCGTCGCCCTGGTGGCGTTCGTGCTCCCCGCCCGGGAGTCGACCGGGGCCGTGTCCCCCCGCTGATCGCCGGGGACGTCATGGCGCTCGCGATCTACCGGCGGCACGCCGACTGGCCGGCGCTGCTGCGGCTGCTACCGGGCGTCCTGCCCGGGCTGGTGCTGGGCGCGTGGTTCGTGGACCTGGTCGACAACGACACGATGCGCGTGGCGATCGCGGTGGTGCTGCTCGCGATGACCGGCCTCCAGCTCCGGCAGCGGCTCGGTCGGGCCCCGACCGACCGAGCCACCGCGGGGCGACCACAGTGGCCGTTCACCCTCGGGATGGGGCTGCTCGCGGGATTCGCCACCATGGTGGCGAACGCCGCCGGGCGGTGACGACGCTCTACCTCCTCATGGCCGGGCTGCCGATGCTGCGGCTGCTCGGCACCGGGGCGTGGTTCTTCGCGGTGGTGAACCTCGCCAAGCTGCCCTTCAGCGTCGGCCTCGGACTCATCACCCGGCACAGCCTGCTCCTCGACCTGGCGCTGGTGCCACCGTTGCTCGTGGGCGGCGCGGCCGGGGTGCTGGTGGTCCGCCGCATCGACCAGCAGCAGTTCGAGGTGGCCGCCCTGGTGCTCGGCGGGGTCGCGGCCACGCTGCTGCTCGTGTGACGGCGCCACGGCCGGGGTCCCGAGGCGGACATGGTGTGAGCCATGACACATGGTCGTGACATACTGACGTCATGACAGAGGCATCGGCAGCCGTGGCTGCGGTGATCCGCGCCTTCAGCGTCAGCCGGGGTAGCCCGGTCCCGCTCTACTTCCAGGTGGCCGAGCACCTGGAGAAGGCCATCGAGTCCGGCCAGCTGCCCCCGGGACGCTGTTCGAGAACGAGATCGTCCTGGCCGAGCAGATGGGCGTCTCCCGGCCCACGATGCGCCGCGCCATGGAGCAGCTGGTCGACCAGGGCCTCATCGTCCGCCGCCGCGGCATCGGCACGCGCGTGGTGCAGCCCACCGTGCGCCGGCCGCTCGGCTCACCAGCCTGTACGACGACCTCGCCGGCTCCGGCCAGGCCCCGACGACGGAGGTCATCGACTTCGAGCGGATCCCTGCCGGCAAGGAGGTGGCCGGGCGGCTCGGCTGCGCCGAGGACGCGGAGGTCGTGCACGTCGTCCGGCTGCGCAGCGCCCGTGGCAACCCGATCGCGAAGATGACCAACTACCTGCCCGGCGACCTCGCCGACTTCACCGCCGAGGACCTCAACCAGGCCGGGCTGTACGAGCTGATGCGGCGGCGCGGCGTCCACCTCCACTCAGCGACCCAGATCGTCGGCGCCCGGCCGGCCACACCGGCGGAGGCCACCCTCCTCCACGAGCCGAGAGGCGCGGCCCTGCTGACGATGCAGCGGGTCACGCTCGATGACACCGGGCGTGCTGTCGAGTACGCCACCCACCTGTACGCCGCGAGCCGCTACAGCTTCGAGATCCATCTCGTCCGGCCGTAGCCCCCCAAGGCTCAGGCCACGAGGAAGTCCAGCGACGTCCGCACGTCGGCCAGTGGGCCCTCCCCCGACGGGTCCCCGGCGAGCATCACGTCCTGCTCCAGGACGTACCACCCGTCGTAGCCGGCGCCCTCCAGCGTCTGCACCATGCCCGCGATGTCCACGTCGCCTTGCCCCAGCGGCCGGAACATGCCGGCGCGCACCGCGTCCCCGAAGGCGAGGCTGCCCGCCGCGACCTGGGCCGCCAGCGCGCCGTCGACGTCCTTGAGGTGCACGTGCCGCACCCGCTCGGGGTGGGCCCGGGCGATGGCCACCGGGTCAGCACCCGCGGCGGCCAGATGCCCGGTGTCCAGGCACAGCCCGATGTGGGAGCCCTCGGTCACGCGCTGCACCTCGGCGGCGTTCTCGACCATGGTCCCGACGTGCGGGTGGATGACCGCCTCGACGCCGCGGCTGCGCGCGTGGTCGGCGAGCCGGTCCAGGTTGCCCAGCAGGGTGGCCCAGCCCTGGTCGTCGAGCACGGGTCGCTCGTCGTACCCCTCGCTCCCGGTGTACGCCGCCAGCACCACGACGCCGGCTCCCGCGGCCAGGCACTCCCCCACGAACGCGTCCACCCCCGGCAGCGGGTCGTGGCCGGGGTCGTGCAGCAGAGCCAGGTAGAAGCCGCCGACCGCGCGCAGGCCGTACTCCCCCAGCTGGGCGACCCGCGCGGCGGCGTCGGGCTCGAGGAAGCCGGGCGGGCCGAACTCCGTCGCGGGCAGGCCCAGGTCGCGCATCTCGCCCAGCACCCGCTCGGGCGTGAGCTGGTAGCCCCAGCCGGGCACCTCGCACAGCCCCCAGGAGATGGGGGCGCCGGCGATCCGGTCGAGGGGCAGTGGTGTGGTCATCGGCGGTCCGTTTCGGGTCGGTGGTGCGGGATCGTGGGGGTCAGCTCAGCGGGACCGGACGGCCCTCGACGAGCTCGCGCTGGAGCGCAGCCAGCTGCGCGTGGAGGGGGTGTGCCGTCGTGCCCAGCCGGGCCATGGTGGCGGCGCCGGACATGCTGGTGTCGTAGGGCACCGGGGCCGGCAGCCGGGCCTCGTCGGGCGGTGGCCCGAAGTCCAGCAGGTCGGGGTCGAGCCCGAACACCCCGCAGGTGGCGACGGCCAGCTCACGCCGGGTGACGGCCGTGCCGCCGGCGAAGTGCAGGACCCCGGTCACCCGGCGGTCGACGGCCCGGCCGAGCAGGGCGCCGATCTCTGGGGCGACGATCGGCGTCGCCACGGAGTTGATGGCGGGGTCCTCCCAGACCGTGAAGCGCTCGCCCCGGCCGAGCGTCTCGGCCAGCGCGAGCACGAAGTAGCCGAAGCCGACGTCCTGCGCGCGGCCCCGACGGCCGCGTCTGGTGCAGCCCCTGGACGCCGCCGACCCGAGCCACGAAGCCGGCCTTGGCCCGGTCGGTGACGACGATCTCCGAGGCCTTGGGAAGCCGTACAGGTTGACTGGGTTGGGCGGCTCCTCCTCGTCGACGAGGTGACCGGTGCCGTCAGAAGACCCAGTCGGTGGAGACGTAGCCGACGAGGGTGTCGGTGAGGTTGGCGGCATCCACCACGCGCCGCGTGAGGCCGACGTACCCGTCGTACGCCGCCCGGCGGTCGGCGTACATGCCGTGGAAGTCGTTCATGATCGCGAGGTGCAGGACCGCGTCGGCCTTCTCGAGCAGCCCGGCCAGCCGTCCGACGTCGTCGAAGGCCACGACCGAGGTCGCCCAGGGGAACTCCGGCCCCGGGTCCCGGCGCACGAGGCAGACCACGTCGTGGCCCTGGGCGGTGAGCACCGCCGCGACCGTGCCGCCGACGAAGCCGGTGCCGCCGGTCACCGCGATCGTGGCCATGGTCAGCCGATCTCCTTGACCTGCACCGGACGGCCCTCCCGCAGCGACAGCCCGGCGGCCAGCGCGACCGCGGTGTCGGCGCGGGCGTCGGCCACCCCGGCCGGCGACGGGCCACCCTGAGTGAGGTAGTCGTGGAACGCGCGCCACTCGGCTCGGTAGGACTCCAGGTAGCGCTCCAGGAAGAACCACGGCAGCGGCTGACCGACCTGCGCGTCGCGCCCGACCCGCCAGCCCGCGTGCGCCGCCGGGTTGTCGGAGACAGCCATCCTCCGAGCCGAACGCCTCCACCCGCTGGTCAGAACCGTAGACCGCCTCGCGGCTGTTGTCGATGGTGGTCATCGTCCCGTTCTCGTGGACGAGCACGGTCACCGCCGTGTCGACGTCCCCCGCCTCGCCGACGCGCGGGTCCACCGTACGGCACCCCGGGCGTACACCTCGACGACCTCGCTGCCGGCGACGTAGCGCGCCATGTCGAAGTCGTGGATCACCATGTCCAGGAAGATCCCGCCACTCACGGCGATGTACTCCGGCGGCGGCGGCGCCGGGTCGCGGCTGGTGATCCGCAGGACGTGCAGGTCACCCACCTCACCTGCGGCCACCGTGTCGTGGACGTACTTGTGGCCCGGGTCGAAGCGGCGGTTGAACCCGATCATGAAGGGCACGCCCGCGCTCTCGACCGCCGCCACGGCACGGTCGACCTCGGCGAGGTCGAGACTGACCGGCTTCTCGCAGAAGATGGCCTTGCCGGCGCTGGCCACGCCGCCACCACAGGTCCACGTGGGTGTCGGTGCTGGAGCAGACGGCGACCACGTCGACGTCGGCAGCGGCCAGCAGCTCGTCGATGCCGCTCACCCGGGCGCCGGAGGACGCCGCGACCCCCTCCGCTGCCGCCGGCACGGCGTCGGCCACCCGCGACCAGCTCCAGAGCCGGGAGCTCGCCGAGCGCGTGGTGGCGTGCAGCCGCCCGATCCGGCCGCACCCGATCAGGCCGACCCGCGGTCTCGACCTCGGCTCCGGCGTCGACCGAGAAGCCCGCGTCGCGGTTGCTCATGACAGGTCCACCCACTCTCTCCTGTTCGGTGCGACGCCACCATGGCGTCGAGGGCGCGAGCGCTGGCGACGGCGTCGTCCAGCGTGGCCAGCGGCGCGGGCTCGCCCGCGACGGCGCGCACGAAGTTCCTGGCCTCGACGACCTTGGTGTCGTCGTAGCCCATGGCGATGCCGGGCCCTGGCTGGAAGGCGGCGTACTCGCCGTCGCCGGGCTCGCTGAACACGGTGCTGGTCGGCTGGCCGGAGTACGTCGTCCCCGCCGACACCTGCAGCTCACCGGGTCGGCGGAAGTCCCACCGCACCAGGCCCTGGGTGCCGTGCACCTCCACGGCGTAGTTGTTCTGCTCCCCGACGGCCGCCCGGTCGGCCTCGCACACGCCCAGCACGCCGGAGGCCAGCCGCACCAAGGGCGACGACGTAGTCCTCGTTCTCCACCGCGCCGAAGCGCAGGCCGGGCTGCTCGACGTCGAGCACCTCGTAGTGCCCGTGGGCCTCGGCGATCGGGCGCTGCGGGATGTGGATCGCGGTCTGCGCCGTCAGCGCGGCCAGGTCGCCGAGCAGGAAGCGCAGCAGGTCCACGCCGTGCGAGGCGAGGTCGCCCAGCACGCCGTGGCCCCCGCGGTCGACGGCGTACCGCCAGGAGAGCGGGCTGCCGGGGTGCGCGGCGTAGTCGGTGAGCAGCTGCACGCGGGCGTGGGTGGGGGTGCCGATCTCACCGGCCTCGATGAGTCGCCGAGCGCGGGCGACGGCCGGGACGAGGCGGTAGTTGAAGCCCACGCAGCCGACCACACCGGCCGTCTCGACCGCGTCGCGGACGGCGATCGCGTCCTGGGCGCTCAGCCCGACCGGCTTCTCGATCCACAGGTGCTTGCCGGCCGCCGCCACCGCCGAGCCGATCTCCCCGTGCAGGAAGTTGGGCGCCGTGACGCTCACCGCCGCGATGGTGGGGTCGGCCAGCAGCCCGCGCAGTCAGCGTGCACGGCCATCTCGCCGTGCGCCCGGGCGAGCCGCCGCCGCCGGCTCGGAGGCGTCCCAACGGCGACCACCGCCGGCCGGACGGCGAGATCGGGCCAGTGCTCACCGAGGCGGCGGTACGCGCGAGCGTGCACATGCCCCATCCAGCCGGCGCCGATGACGCCGACCCGCAGTGTGTCCATGGGTGTCTTCGACAGGTCCCGGTCTCAGGACTCGAGCTCGTGGGCCAGCGCGTCGAGCTCGGCCCCGCCGGCCATCGCCTTGACCAGCTCCTCCCGCTCGAACTCGCCCTTGATGAACTCGTTGGTGAGCCGGCCCCGGTTGAGCAGGTAGAAGCGGTCGCCGACCAGGAACGCGTGGTGCGGGTTGTGGGTGATGAACACGACGGCGATGCCGCGGGCCTTGGCCTGGCGGATGTACTTCAGCACGACGCCGGACTGCTTGACGCCCAGGGCGCTCGTGGGCTCGTCGAGGATCAGCACCTTGGCGCCGAAGTAGACGGCCCGGGCGATCGCCACGGCCTGCCGCTCGCCGCCGGAGAGGGTGCCCACCGGCTGCTCCAGGTCGCGGATGTCGATGCCCATGGCCAGGAGCTCCTCGCGGCAGATCTGCCGGGCCTTGCTCGCGTCGAGCAGGCCGATCGACGTCCGCGGCTCGTTGCCGAGGAAGAAGTTGCGCCACACCGACATGAGCGGGACCGTCGCCAGGTCCTGGAAGACGGTGGCGATGCCTGCCGCGAGCGCCTCGCGTGGCGAGCCGAAGTCGTGCTTCTCGCCCGCCACCAGCAGGTCACCCTGGGTGGCCTGGTGGACGCCGCTGAGGCTCTTGATCAACGTGGACTTGCCCGCGCCGTTGTCCCCGAGCACACAGGTCACCGTGCCCGGGTCGACGTGCAGGGTGATGTCGCGCAGCGCGATCACGCTGCCGAACGTCTTGCTGACGTCCTTGAGCTGGAGGGCGGGAACCGTTGTGGTCGTGGCAGTCACTTGCGCGCTCCTTGTGCCCGACGGCCGGTATAGGTGTTGACCAGGACGGCGATGAAGAGGATCACGCCGAGGAAGAGGAAGGTCCAGTCGGTGTTCCACCCGGCGAACGAGATCCCGAGGAAGGCCATCCCGATGATCGACGCACCGATGGACGCACCGATCGCGGAGCCGAACCCGCCGGTGAGCAGACAGCCGCCGACTGCGGCACAGATGATGAAGTTGAACTCGTCACCGATGCCCTGGCCCGCCTGCATCGAGCGGAGGCGCACCAGCTGGATGATCCCCAGGAAGGCCGCCGCGACGGACGTGCACATGAACAGCGTGATCTTCGTCCGGCGCACCGGGACGCCGGTGTTGCGAGCGGCGTTCTTGTCGCCGCCGACCGCGAAGATCCAGTTGCCGAACCGGGTCCGGGTGAGGATGACGGTCGCGACGACCGTGATGAGGAGCCACCAGAGCACGAAGATGTAGAACAGGTGGGATCCGAGCTCAGAGGCGAGGACCTTCTGCGCCGAGTCGTACCCCGGCACCTTGTCGACGCCACCGACGCGAACCGTGTCGGTGAGCAGCTTGGTGACCCCGAGGTTGATGCCGCGCAGCGAGAAGTACATCGCCAGCGTGACGATGAACGACGGGAGGCCGGTGGACAGCACCAGCACGCCGTTGACGAACCCGATGAGGCCGGCGAAGGCCAGCGTCAGCCCGATCGCGGGCCACATGGACAGGCCGTACTCGGTGGTGAGCAGTCCGGCCAGCAGGCCCGAGGTGCCGACCATGACACCCGCACTCAGGTCGAACTCGCCGCCGATCATCAGTAACGCCACCGGGACGGCCACGATGCCGTAGTAGGCTGCGACGCCCGTCCAGTTGGCGAGCCCGTCGAGGGAGGCGAAGTTGCCGGTCGTGTCGGCGGCCGCGAACAGCGCGAAGACGACCACGGCCCCCAGCAGCGCCCCCAGCTCGGGGCGGCGGAGCAGCTTGGTCAGGGCCGAGACTTGGGTGAGGCGCTCGTCGCTGGGCGCCGCTGCGGAAGCGGACATGGGAACCTCCCTGGTGTGGTTTCCGCGGGTGCGCGCCTAGGGCGCGCAAGGTCACGGCTGCGGAGCCCGGAGCCGCGTCGGGAGCGGTGGCGAGGCGGGTACGCCCCGCCACCGCTCCTCACTGGCCGCGGGTCAGCGGGTGCCTTCCTCGGCCAGCTTCTGCACCTGCTCGGCGTTGTCCTGGGTGACGAAGCCGGGGCCGGTGTAGACCGGCAGGCCGCCGCCGACCTGGTTGCCGTTGATCAGGTCGAGGTAGAGCAGCGTCACGGACAGGTAGCCCTGGGCGTACTGCTGCTGGTCGATGGCGAAGGCGAGCTTGCCGTCGATGATGGCCTGGACGGCGTCGCCGGACAGGTCCACCGTGCCGTTGATGATGTCCCTGCCGGACGCCTCGGACGCGGGCAGGGCCGCGCCGGTCGCGATGTCGGCGTTCAGCGAGAACACCGCGTCGATCGAGGGGTCGGACTTTAGCTTGGCCTCGATCTCCGCCTCGCTCTTGCCGATGTCGGACAGGCCGGAGGACAGCTGGAGGTTCTCCACGTTGCCGAAGGTGTCCTTGGCGCCGTCGCAGCGCTCCTGGAGACCGATGTTGTTGGCCTCCTGGATCGCGCACAGCACCTTGGTCGCGCCGAGCTCCTTGAACTTCTCACCGGCGCCCTGGCCGGCGATGAACTCGTCCTGGCCGACGTGGGTGAAGGCGCCGAGGTCCTTGAAGACCGCGCTGCCGGAGTTCATCGTCACGATCGGGATGCCCGCGTCGCTGACCTTCTGGAGCGCGCCCTTGATGGCGTCCGGGTTGGGTGCCGACACCGCCATCGCCTGGCACCCGGCGGTCACGCCCGCCTCGATGAACGACGCCTGCTTCGCCGGGTCGTTGTTCGACTCCTGGTAGTCCAAGGTGACCCCGAGGTCCTCGGCCGCCTTCTCGGCGCCCTTCTTGGCCACCGACCAGAAGCCGCCGCCGTCACCGTGGGTGTACATGCAGATCTTCAGGTCGGCGTTGTCGCCGCTCGCGCCGGCGTCGCCGGACGAGCCGTTCGAGTCACTGCCGCTGCCACAGGCGGCGAGCACCAGGGCCGCGGTCGCCGCGACGGCGACCAGACCCAGCTTCGGAGCCTTCATGCTTCCTCCTTCGTCGCGGGCTCGGCCCGCCTGCGCGACTTGCGCGTTAGCGCGCTCTACTCGTTAGCGCGCGCTAATCAGGTACTGTGTCGGGCGTCACGTTGTCAGGACAAGCCCCCCTACCCTGGCGTTACCAAACCGTTACTTGCGAGGGGAGCCCTGGACCCATGCGGCCCACCCAGGAGGACGTCGCCCGGCGCGCCCGTGTCTCTCGCGCCCTCGTGTCCCTGGTGATGCGCGACGCCCCCAACGTCTCCGAGCGGAGCCGGCTGAAGGTGCTGCGAGCCGCGGAGGAGCTCGGCTACCGGCCCAATGCCTTCGCCCGGTCGCTGGCCAGCAAGCAGGTCTCCACCATCGGCGTCCTCATCAACGACGTCACCAACCCGTACTTCGGCGGCGTCTACGCGTCCTTCGCGGCGGCCGCGGAGAAGGCCGGCTACGACCTGCTCGTGGCCCCCGGCATCCGCTCGGCGAGCAAGGAGGTGACCCTCGTCAACACCCTGCTGGAGCACCGGGTCGCGGGGCTGGCGCTGCTGAGCCCGATCATGCCGACCACCCAGCTGCGCCGGATCACGTCCGCCTGGCCGAGCGTGATCGTCGGGAGCGAGGTGTCGATCGCCGACGTGGACGTCGTCACCACCGATGAGCGGCAGGCGGCGCACTCCGTTATCGCCCAACTCACCGCGCTCGGCCACCGCGACATCGTGCACCTCACCGGCGGCAGCAACCGCGCCGCGCGCGACCGCGCCAAGGCATACCGACACACCATGCGCGACTTCGGGCTCACGCCCCGCGAGGTGCCGGGCGCCTTCACCCACGACGCCGGTCAGGCCGGCGGGCGTGCCGTCCTCCAGCTGACCCCGCGCCCCACCGCGGTGATCGCGGCCAACGACCTCAGTGCCGTCGGCGCCATGGGCGTCTTCGGGGCTGCCGGGCTGGCCGTCCCGGACGACATCAGCGTCGTCGGGTACGACGACAGCCAGATCGCGCAGCTCGAGCTGGTGCGGCTCACCAGCGTGCGCCAGCCCGTCGACCGGTTCGGCACCGCCGCCGTCGCGATGCTCGCCGAGCGGGTGGCGGGCCGGCAGTCCGGCAGCACCGTCCAGCGGATCGCGACCGAGCTCGTGCACCGGGCCAGCACCGGACCCGCCCCACGCTGACGACTCGCGACCGGCCCCGCAGCGCGACGACCGCGGGGGCACCGGCGCCACGATGTCACCGAGGATCAGCACCACACCCATGACCAGGAACAGCGACGCCATCACGTAGGCCACGGGCAGCATCTTCGCCACGTCGACGTAGCCCGGGTCCGGGCGCCGCCGCAGTCGCGCGACGCCCCGCCGGGCCGCCTCGTAGAGCGCGCCCGCGATGTGGCCGCCGTCGAGTGGCAGCAGCGGGACCAGGTTGAACATCCCGATGAACAGGTTGAAGCCGCCGGCCAGCACCAGCAGGAGCTGGAGGGCCTCCGAGCGGGTGAGCAGGTCGCTGGAGACCGCCTCGCCGGCCAGCCGGCCGCCGCCGACGACACTCACCGGGCTGTCCTGAGCCCGCTCCTCGAGTCCGACCACCGCCTTGGCCACTCCCCAGACCTTGACGGGCAGCCGGCCGAGGGTCCGCGCCACGTCGACGGTCATGTGTCCCATCTGCTGCAGCGTGTAGACCGGGCCGCCGTGCTGGACGACCTCGGTACCTTCGGCACCACGCCCAGGAAGCCGACCTTCTCGAGCTTGGTCGAGGTCGGGTCGTCCAGGGTCGGCCGAGCCTGGACGGTGGTGGCGATGGTCTTCTCGAGGACCTGCCCGTCGCGCTTGATGCCGAAGGTCGCCGGCTTGTCGCCGTTGCCGCGGATCAGCTTCTGCAGCTGCTCCCAGCCGGTGATCGAGGTGCCGTTGAACGACACGAACTCGTCGCCCACCTGCAGCCCCGCGGCGTACGCCGGGGTGGGGTTGTCGCGGATCTCCGCCGCGCTGCACTCCCGGCCGTCCTCGGCGGCGGGCACGACGCAGGGCAGCACCTCGGACACCGCCGGGCTGACGTCGACTCGCACCACCTGCCCGAAGGTCGCGAAGAGCAGCCAGAACACCCCGAAGGCGATGAGCAGGTTCATCGTCGGCCCGCCGGCCATCACGACGACCTTCCGCCACCACGGCATCCTGTAGAAGAGCCGGTCGGAGTCCTCGGGCCTGATGTGCTCCCACTCCGCGGCGCGCGCGTCGGACACCAGCTGGCTGAACACCCCGGTGCTGGAGCGCCGCACGGTGATCACGTCGTTGCCGTCGGCGTCCTTCTCGACCTCGTCGACGAGGTCGGTGCCGGGCGGCAGCATCCCGACGATCTTGACGTAGCCGCCGAGCGGGATCGCCTTGACGCCGTACTCGGTCTCGCCGACCTGCTTGCTCCACACCGTGGGCCCGAACCCGATGAAGTACTGCGTGACCTTGCCGCCGAACCGCTTGGCCGGCACCATGTGGCCGATCTCGTGCAGGCCGATCGAGACCACGATGACCAGGGCGAAAGCCAGCACGCCCAGGGCGTAGAGCAGGGCGGTCATGCGGTGGGGGTCTCCCCTCGGATCAGGCGAGCGGCCTCACCGCGTGCCCAGGCATCGGCGGCGAGCACGTCGGCCACGGTCAGCTCGTGCTGCTCCGAGGGTACGTCGTGCGCGGTGAGAACGCGGGAAATCGTGGGCACGATGTCGACGAAGGCGAGCCGTCCGGCCAGGAAGGCGGCCACGCACACCTCGTTGGCCGCGTTGTAGACGGCCGGGGCCGTGCCCCCCCGCTCCCCCGCGGCGCGTGCCAGCGCGACCGCCGGGAAGGCGTCGTCGTCGAGCGGGAAGAACTCCCACGCCTGGGGCCGGGCCCAGTCCACGGCCGGCCCGGCCTGCGGCACCCGGTCCGGCCAGCCCAGCCCCAGGGCGATGGGGATCAGCATGCTGGGCGGGCTGGCCTGGGCCAGGGTCGAGCCGTCGGTGAACTCCACCATCGAGTGCACGACGGAGGTCGGGTGCACCACCACGTCGATGCGGTCGAAAGGCAGCCCGAACAGCAGGTGCGCCTCGATCACCTCCAGGCCCTTGTTGACCAAGGTCGCGGAGTTGACGGTGATCACCGGACCCATCGACCAGGTCGGGTGGGCCAGGGCCTGCTCGGGGGTGACGTCGGCCAGCTCGGCGCGGGTCCGGCCGCGGAACGGTCCCCCTGAGGCGGTCAGCACGAGTCGGCGTACGTCGGCGGCGGCGTAGCCGTGCAGGCACTGCGCCAGCGCCGAGTGCTCGGAGTCCACCGGCACGATCTGCCCCGGCCCGGCCAGCCGGGTGACCAACGGCCCGCCGATGATGAGCGACTCCTTGTTGGCCAGCGCCAAGGTGGTGCCCGCCTCCAGCGCGGCGAGGGTGGGCCGCAGTCCCACGGCGCCCGTGATGCCGTTGAGCACGACGTCGCACGGCTGGCCCGCCGCCTCGACCGACGCGGCCTCGCCGAGGCCGACGTACGCCGGCTCGAACTCGGCCACCTGGGCGGCGAACAGCTCCTCGTTGCTCCCTCCCGCCGTGAGCCCGACGACCCGGAAGCGGTCGGGGTTGCGGCGCACCAGGTCGAGGGCCTGGGTCCCGATCGACCCGGTCGAGCCCAGGATGACCACGTCACGTCGCGCCACCCGCTCATCCTGTCAGGGACCGCACGAGCCTCACGAATGGGCGGCGAGAAGGGCCGCGGAGGGGTACGGTTCGCATCGACCATCACGACCTCGGGGGACGCCGTGGACGACCCGCTCATCGCCAGCCTCACGACCGCCGTCGAGGCGGCCCCGGCCGACGTGCCCTTGCGGCTGCACCTGGCGCGGCTGCTGCTGGACGCCGGGCGGGCCGACGACGCGATGACCCACGCCGCGGCCGCGCTCACGCACCAACCCGACTCCGCGGAGGCCCGGGCCCTGCTCACTGAGGCAGCGGGGCGCCGCCGGCTCCGACCGCCCCGACCCCCACGCACCCGGAGGCAGCGCCGGGACCGGCCGGGTTCGACTGGTCCTCGGCCGAGGACCAGATGGGTGGCGCGGTGCCGCCGATGTTCGTGGACGGCAGCACGGACGACCCGGAACTCCCGACGGCCTACGACGTGGAGCGCGCCGGCCTCACGCTCGCGGACGTGGGCGGGCTGGAGGAGGTGAAGGCCCGGCTGCCAGCTTCCTGGCCCCGCTGCGCAACCCCGAGCTGCGCCAGCTCTACGGCAAGTCGCTGCGGGGCGGACTGTTGCTGTACGGGCCGCCCGGCTGCGGCAAGACGTTCTGGCCAAGGCGGTCGCCGGCGAGCTCGGCGCGGCCTTCCTGCATCTCGCTCGCCGACATCCTCGACATGTACATCGGGCAGAGCGAGCGCAACGTCGCCGAGTTGTTCGCCACCGCCCGGGCCTCGCGCCGTGCGTGCTGTTCCTCGACGAGCTGGATGCGATCGGCACCAAGCGCTCCCTCACCCGGCACACCGGGCTGCGCACCACCGTCAACCAGCTGCTCACCGAGCTGGACGGCGTCGGCAGCGACAACGAGGGCGTCTATGTGCTCGCCGCCACCAACCACCCGTGGGACGTCGACCCGCGCTGCGCCGCCCCGGCCGGCTGGACCGATGCTGCTGGTGCTGCCTCCGGACCGACCGGCCCGCGAGGCCATCCTGCGCACCCACCTCAAGGACCGGCCGGTGGAGGCCATCGACCTCAAGGGCCTCGCCAAGCGAACGGACGGGTTCGCTGGTGCGGACCTCGCCCACCTGTGCGAGTCGGCCGCCGAGGCTGTCGCCGACTCGGCGCGGTCCGGCTCGGTGCGGATGATCCAGATGCGCGACTTCGACGCTGCCCTGCGCGAGATCCGCCCTCCATCGGCCCGTGGCTCGAGACGGCGCGCAACGTCGCGCTCTACGCCAACGAGTCGGGCGAGTACGACGAGCTGGCCCGCTTCCTGCGGCGGGCGACGCGGGGATGACCCAGCCCACCGCGGCCCGATTGGCGCGCGCCGCCAC
The DNA here is from genome assembly GCA_041393675.1 of Nocardioides sp. Classification (GTDB taxonomy): domain Bacteria; phylum Actinomycetota; class Actinomycetes; order Propionibacteriales; family Nocardioidaceae; genus Nocardioides. Next base: position 20,027 of record JAWKJR010000020.1, read on the forward strand.
CCTGCTCGACCTGCGTCGACACGCCGAGGCCGAGGCGCTGCTGCGCGGCGCCCTCGCCGAGGACCCGGAGTCGGCCGAGGGGCTGCGGCTGCTGGCCCGGTCGCTGCTCGGGCAGCGCCGCGCCCAGGAGGCCCTGTCGGCCGCTCGCGCGGCCGTGGCACTCGCCCCCGACGAGCTGTCCGGGCAAGCTCACCTCGCGCATGCGGCGGAGGACGCCGGGGAGCACGCCGAGGCGCGCGACGGCGGCGAGCGCGGCTGTGCAGGACTTCCCGCACAGCTGGGCAGCCCACTACACGCTGGCGCGCACGCTGCTGCCGGGCGCCGAGCGCCCGTCAGCACGGCGCTCAGCCACGCACGGCACGCCACGACGCTGGCCCTCAGCTCGAGCCCCGCAACCTCGTGTGGGCATCTGCCTGAGCGCTGATGCGGCCCGACGAGGCACCGGTGGCCACCTCGAGGCGCTGCGGCTGGACCCGCACAACGCCCTGGCCCACCACAACCTGGCCACGCTCGACCTGTCCCACCGCCGGTATCGGGCGGCCACCCGCGGGCTGGCGCAGGCGCTGAGCCTGGACCCTGGTCACGGCAAGGCAGCGCAACCTCGCGCTGCTGCACGCCCTGCTCGGGCGGCTCTACCTCGTGGTCGCCCTGGGGTGGCGCGCTCGCCGTGGCCGTGCTCGCAGGTGCTCCGTGGGCGGTCCGGGCCGGCATCGGCACCGCGCTGCTGGCGGCGTACGCCTGGCTGGTCGTCAGCGTCGGTCGACACCTCCCGCGCGGCCTGCGCCGGCCCAGCCGCGACGCGCTGCGGGACCTGCCGCGCAGGCTGCTGGTCCGCCTGGGCCTGATCGCGCTCGTCGCCCTCACTCCTGCTCGGCATGTCCTACGCCCCCAGGGCGGCGCAGACCTCGCGGCCGGCGTGCTGGTCCTGGTGCTTCGCGCCGGCTTCATCGCCGTGGTGTTCGGGGGCCTGGCGCGGGCCCTGGCCGCGGCCTTCCGGCGCGGTCGGCCCGGCTAGCCCTCCGGGCGCAGCACCGGCCGCAGCCGGTCGAGGACGGCGACGTCCTCGATCGTCGACGGCACCGGGGACTCCTTGCCGTCGGCGATCTCGCGCATCGTCTTGCGCAGGATCTTGCCGGAGCGGGTCTTGGGCAGCCCACCGACGATCGTGACGTCGCGGAACGACGCCACCGCGCCGATGTCGTTGCGCACCATCTGCACCAGCTCGGCGCGGATCTGCTCCTCGTCCGCCTCGACGCCGGACTTGAGCACGATGAAGCCCTTGGGGAGCTGACCCTTGAGGGTGTCGGCCACGCCGATCACGGCGCACTCGGCCACGGCCGGGTGCTGGGCGATGACCGCCTCCATGCTCCCGGTGGAGAGCCGGTGACCGGCGACGTTGATGACGTCGTCGGTGCGCCCCATGACGTAGAGATAGCCGTCGGCGTCGACGAAGCCGCCGTCGCCGGAGAGGTAGTAGCCGCTGAACGCCGAGAGGTACGACGCGACGTACCGCTCGTCGTCGCCCCACAGCGTGGGCAGGGTGCCCGGCGGTAGCGGCAGCCGGATGCAGATCGCGCCTCGGTGTCCGGAGCGACCTGGTCGCCCCGCTCGTCGAGCACCTGCACGTCGTAGCCCGGCACCGGCACCGACGGGGAGCCCGGCTTGATCTCCATCGGGTCCAGGCCGCGCAGGTTGGCCGCGATCGGCCAGCCGGTCTCGGTCTGCCACCAGTTGTCGACGACGGGGACCCCGAGCCGATCGGTCGCCCAGTGGTAGGTGTCGGGGTCCAGCCGCTCGCCGGCCAGGAAGAGGGTGGCGAAGCGCGCGAGGTCGTAGTCGGCCAGCAAGGTGGCCTCCGGTCCTCCTTCTTGATCGCCCGGATCGCGGTCGGCGCCGTGAACAGCGCCTTGACCCCGTGCTCGCTGATCACCCGCCAGAACGCGCCGGCGTCCGGCGTGCCTCCACCGGCTTCTCGTAGAGCACCGTCGTCGCGCCGTTGATGAGCGGGCTGTAGACGATGTAGGAGTGGCCGACCACCCAGCCCACGTCGGAGGCCGCCCACCAGGTGTCACCGGCCCCGCAGCCGTAGATGTTCGGCAGCGACCAAGCCATCGCGACGGCGTGGCCGCCGTTGTCGCGCACGATGCCCTTCGGCTTCCGGTGGTGCCGGAGGTGAGGATGTACAGCGGGTCCGTGGCCGCGACCTCGACGCACTCGGCTGGGTCCTCGCGACCGGCCCGCATCGCGACGTCCCAGTCCACGTCCCGCCCGTCGACCATCGTCGCCGTCACCTCGGGACGCTGCTTGAGCACGACCGCGCTGGGCTGGTGCTGGGCGAGCTCGAAGGGCCCTGTCGACGAAGGGCTTCGGTATTCGACCACCCGGTTGGGCTCGATGCCACAGCTGGCGGTCACGATGACCCGCGGGGTGGCGTCGTCGATGCGGATCGCCAGCTCGTTCGGCGCGAACCCGCCGAAGACCACCGAGTGCACGGCGCCGAGGCGGGCGCAGGCCAGCATGGCGACGACGGCCTCCGGGATCATCGGCATGTAGACGACCACGCGGTCGCCCTTGCCGACGCCGAGCTGGCGCAGGACGCCGGCGAACGCCGCGGTCTCGGCGAGCAGCTCGGCGTAGCTCAGCGTCTGCTTGGTGTCGGTGACTGCCGAGTCGTAGACGAGCGCGATGCGGTCGGCGGCCCCCCGGGCGACGTGGCGGTCGAGGGCGTTGAAGCAGGTGTTCAGCGTCGCGTCCGGGAACCATCGGTAGAAGGGCGGCTGCTCCGCGTCGAGCACCCGCTGGGGTCGCTTGATCCAGTCGATGAGGCCGGCCTGCTCGCCCCAGAACCCCTCGGGGTCGGTGATGGACCGGTGGTACGTCGCGCGGTAGTCACCCATGGCGCCACGATGCCGCGCCGCGCCGTCGTCGTCCACTGCGCCAGCCGTCGGCATCGGCCAACGGCTGGCAGCGGGCGGTCAACGGCATCGACTCCGGCCGACGCAGGGACGAACGTCGGGGCAGCGGCGTGACGCCGTTCTGGCCAGCCGACGAACGATGCATGAATCGTGACCAGGCCCCCCTGCCCACGGAAGACCCTGTCCGCTACGTTGCCAACTGACGACGTTTTCCGTCGCCTGCGGCTCGCGCCGTTCACGTCCGAAAGGGTGATCATGAAACACACTCGTACTGCGGCCCTGGCCGCCCTGGCCGCCGCGTCCGTCCTGGTCGTCACCGCCTGCGCACCGCCGGAGAAGGACAGCGGCTCCGACAGCTCGTCGGCCGGCGACTCGGGAGTCGCTGCCAAGGACGCCACGTCGAGCGCCGACTTCGGCGGCATGGACGGTCTGGTCAAGGCGGCCCAGGAGGAGGGCGAGCTCAACGTGATCGCGCTGCCGCCGGACTGGGCGAACTACGGCGAGATCATCTCCGCCTTCGAGGCGAAGTACGACATCAAGGTCAACTCCGACCAGCCCGACATCGGCAGCCAGGACGAGATCAACACCGCCAACCAGCTGGCCGGCACCGACCAGGCGCCCGACGTGTTCGACCTCGGTCAGGCGGTCGCGCTCGCCAACACCGGCATGTACGCCCCGTACCAGGTGGAGACCTGGGCCGACATCCCCGACCAGTTCAAGGACGCGAACGGGGCGTGGGTCAACGACTACGGCGGCTACATGGCCATCGGCTGGGACTCCGCGAAGCTGCCGGACGTCACCTCGGTCGCCGACCTGCTCAAGCCCGAGTTCAAGGGCAAGGTCGCGCTCAACGGCGACCCGACCACGTCCGGAGCGGCCTTCAGCGGCGTCCTGATGCTGTCCCTGGCCAACGGCGGCTCGGCCGACGACATCGCTCCCGGTGTCGAGTTCGTCAAGAAGCTGAAGAAGGCCGGCAACTTCCTGCCCGTCGACCCCGACTCGGCGACCATCGAGTCCGGTCAGACACCCGTCGTCATCGACTGGGACTACCTGGGTGGCGCGGCCGCGGCCAACGTCAAGACGTGGAAGATGATCGTCCCCGAGGACGCCACGCTGGCCGGCTACTACTTCCAGGCCATCAACGCCGACGCGCCGCACCCGGCCGCCGCGCGGCTCTGGGAGGAGTTCCTCTACAGCGACGAGGGCCAGAACCTCTGGCTCAAGGGCGGCGCCCGCCCGGTCCGGGCCGACGCGATGGCCACCGCCGGCACGATCGACCAGGCGCTGTGGGACGCGCTGCCCCCGGTCACCGGCACCCCGGTCATCCCGACCAACGACCAGACCACGGCGGCGGCTGACTACCTCGCCAAGAACTGGGCGAACGCGATCAGCTAGCCCGTGACCAGCTCGACCGCGAAGGGCTCGGGCCGGCGGTTCTCCGTCGGCCCGAGCCTGCCGCTGCTGCCGTTCCTGGCCTTCGTCACGGTCTTCCTGTTCGTGCCGACGGTCACCGTCATCATCGGCGCGTTCCAGACCGCCGAGGGTGGGTTCAGCGCCGGCAGCCTGAGCTACCTGGGCTCGGCTGCGGCCGTCGCCGCGCTGAAGGGATCGCTGATCGTCTCCGCCGCCTCGGCGATCATCGGCGCCGTGGTGGGCGGTCTGGTCGCCTACATCATCTCCACCGCACCACCGCGCAGTCTGCTGCGCCGGGTCGTCGTGTCGGTCAGCGGGGTGCTCGCGCAGTTCGGTGGCGTGACCCTCGCGTTCGCCTTCCTGGCCAGCTACGGCTTCAGCGGCATGGTCACGCTGGCGCTCGCGAACCGTGGCGTCGACCTGTACGGCGACGGCTGGCTGTTCCGGCTGCCCGGCATCACCCTGGTCTACACCTACTTCCAGATCCCGCTGATGGTCATCGTCTTCCTCCCGGCGCTGGAAGGGCTGCGGCCCCAGTGGCGTGAGGCCGCGGTCAACCTGGGCGCCACCACGCGGCAGTACTGGCTCGAGGTGGGCCTCCCGCTGCTGCGCCCGGCGTTCCTCGGCTCGACGCTGCTGCTGTTCGCCAACTCGTTCGCGGCGTACGCCACGGTGGCCGCACTCGTCGGTCAGGGGGCGCCGGTCACGCCGCTGCTGATCCGACAGCTGTTCAGCAGCGAGGTGCTGCTCGGCGGCGCGGTCAACGCCAAGGTGCTGGCCCTCGAGATGGTCGTCGTGGTGGCCGTGGTGATGGCCCTCTACGCCTGGCTGCTGCGACGCACCTCCCGGTGGCTGCGATGACCCGGTCGCCGCTGAACCGTGCCGTGCGCGGGATCTTCCTGCTCCTGGTGGCGCTCTTCTTCGCCATCCCGCTCTACTCGATGCTCGACTTCTCCACCCGCGACATCGCCAACCCCGGCCACCGCACCGGCTACGCGTGGTCCCTGCTGGTGAAGGACAAGGACCTGTTCGCCAGCATCCTGACGTCGGTGTCGCTGTCGGTGCTGACGGTGCTGCTGATGTTCGTGCTGCTGGTGCCGACGATGATCTGGGTGCAGCTGCGCGTGCCCAAGGCCAAGCGGCTGATCGAGTTCATCTGCCTGCTGCCGCTGGCCATCCCCGCGCTGGTCATCGTGGTCGGCATCCGCAACGTGATGCTGTGGGTCAACTACTTCGTCGGGCACACGCCGTTCGCACTCTCCCTGCCCTACGTCGTCCTGCTGCTCCCCTACGCCTACCGCTCGCTGGACTCGGCCCTGTCGGCCATGAACGCCAACACGCTCGCCGAGGCGGCCCGCTCCCTGGGCGCGAGCTGGCTCACGGTGTTCACCCGGATCATCGCGCCCAACATCCGCGCCGGCATGGTGTCGGCGGCGTTCATCGGGATCGCGCTGGTGCTGGGTGAGTACACCTTCTCCTCGCTGCTCCACTACGACACGCTGCCGACCCAGATCGTCGTCATGAGCAAGGCCGAGGCGCGGACCTCGGTGGCCGCCTCGTTCGCCATGATCGTGGTGGTGTCGGCGCTGCTGCTGGGGCTGTCCTTCTTCACCCGTGACCGCTCCACGACGGAAGGCACCTGACGTGACCGCTACCTCCGGCCTGTCCGTGGACCTGTTGGGGCTGACCCGCGTCTTCGGCTCGGTGCGCGCCCTCGACGGCTTCGACCTGCACATCGCCGGCGGTGAGCTGGTGGCGCTCCTGGGGCCTTCCGGGTGCGGCAAGACCACGGCCCTGCGCATCCTCGCCGGTCTGGACACGGCGACGTCCGGCGCGGTCGAGGTCGACGGCAAGGACATCACCCGCGTGCCCGCGAACAAGCGGGACATGGGCATGGTCTTCCAGGCCTACAGCCTGTTCCCCCACATGACCGTGCTGGACAACGTCGCCTTCGGGCTGAAGATGCGGGGCAAGGACAAGGGGGCGCGCAACCAGCGCGCCGGCGACATGCTCGACCTGGTGGGGCTCACCGAGCACGGCGGCCGGTACGCCCACCAGCTGTCGGGAGGCCAGCAGCAGCGGGTGGCGCTGGCCCGGGCGCTGGCGATCGAACCGTCCGTGCTGCTGCTCGACGAGCCTCTGTCCGCGCTCGACGCCAAGGTGCGGGCCCAGCTGCGCGACGAGATCCGGCGGGTCCAGCTCGAGGTCGGCACGACGACCCTGTTCGTGACCCACGACCAGGAGGAGGCGCTCGCGATCGCCGACCGGGTCGGCGTGATGAACTCCGGCCGGCTGGACCAGATCGCCTCCCCCGCCGAGCTCTACGCCAACCCGGCGACGCCGTTCGTCGCCGAGTTCGTGGGTCTCAACAACAAGGTCCCGACGACCGTGGCGAGCGGTCGCGCCCAGCTGTTCGGCATGGAGGTGCCGACCATCGAGGGGTCGATCTCGAGCGGGCCCGGGCTGGCGATGGTCCGCCCCGAGTCGGTCACGGTCAGCACGGACGGTGCGACCAACGGCCGGGTCGCCTCGGTCAACTTCCTCGGGCCGATCTCCCGGGTCTACCTCACCGTCGGTGAGGGCGCGACTCGGTCAGCCTGATGGCGCAGGTCGCCAGCTCGCTCGCCGTTCGGCTCAGCCCCGGAGACCAGGTCGCGGTCGGCGTGGAGGAGACACCCCTGCTCGTCGTCGCCGACGCACCGAATCAGTAGCCTGACCGACCCCCGGCGGTGGAAACCGCAGCGGTCGGGGCCCTAGGCTGACGACCATGACCGAAGCCCCCGCTGGCGGCCCCGGGCTCCCCCAGGAGCGCCGCCTCGTCACGTCCATCCCCGGGCCAGTCTCCACCGAGAAGCTGGCCCGCAAGAAGCAGTACGTCGCCGACGGCGTGGCCACCGGGCTCCCGGTCTTCGTCGTCGCCGGTGGGGGTGGCGTCCTCGTCGACGCCGACGGCAACTCGCTCATCGACATGGGCTCCGGCATCGCCGTCACCACCGTCGGCAACGCCGCCCCCGAGGTGGCGGCGCGGGTCGCCGAGCAGGTGCAGCGGTTCACCCACACCTGCTTCATGGTGACGCCGTACGACGGCTACGTGGACGTCGCGGAGGCGCTCGCCGGGCTCACCCCAGGTGATCACGCGAAGAAGTCGGCGCTGTTCAACTCCGGCGCCGAGGCGGTCGAGAACGCCGTCAAGATCGCCCGCACCCACACCGGGCGCGACGCCGTGGCCGTCTTCGACCACGCCTACCACGGTCGCACCAACCTGACGATGGCGATGACGGCCAAGAACATGCCCTACAAGCACGGCTTCGGGCCGTTCGCGTCCGAGGTCTACCGCGCGCCGATGTCCTACCCATTCCGGGAGACGGCCGGCATCAAGGGCGAGGACGCCGCCGCCCGGGCGATCGACGTGCTGGACAAGCAGGTCGGCGTCGACAACCTCGCCTGTCTCGTGATCGAGCCGATCCTCGGTGAGGGCGGCTTCGTGGTGCCCGCCGACGGGTTCCTGCCCACGCTGGCCGCCTGGTGCCGGGACAACGGCATCGTCTTCATCGCCGACGAGATCCAGTCCGGCTTCGCCCGGACCGGTGAGTGGTTCGCGTGCGACCACGAGGGCGTCGTCCCGGACCTCATCACCACCGCGAAGGGCATCGCGGGCGGGCTGCCGCTCGCGGCGGTCACCGGCCGTGCCGAGATCATGGACTCCGTCCACCCGGGCGGGCTCGGTGGGACCTACGGCGGCAACCCGATCGCGTGTGCCGCGGCCCTGGGCTCGATCGAGGCCATGCGCGGTCAGGACCTCCCGGCCCGCGCTCGAGCCATGGAGTCGGTGATGCGGGCGCGGCTGGAGGCCATCCAGACTGCCCACCCGGTGATAGGCGACATCCGCGGCCGTGGCGCGATGATGGCCATCGAGCTCACCGAGCCCGGGACGCTGACCCCCGACGCCGCCCGGACGGCCGCGGTCAACGCCTACTGCCACGGGCACGGGGTGGTCACTCTCACCTGCGGCACCTGGGGCAACGTGTTCCGCTTCCTGCCCTCGCTCGCGATGTCCGACGCCCTGCTGCAAGAGGCCATGGACGTGGTCGCAGAGGCGTTCGACGCCACCGCCTGAGCAGCCGCAGGACGCTCTCCGGGCGGAGAAGGCGTCTCCTCGCGGCGGAGGGCGTCAGCGGGCGGCGCGCCTCCGGTCCGGGAGCTTGTCGAGCTCGGCGGCGAGGAGCACCACCACCGCACTGCCCACGGTCCACGCCCACTGACCCGGGGTCAGCGACGTGGTGCCGAAGGCTCGCTGGAACGGGGGCATCTCCACCACGGCGACCTGCAGGGCCGCCCCGAGCGCCAGCGCGGCCAGCAGCCAGCGGTTGGACCCGAGCCGCCGCCACGCGGGCTGCGTCTGCGACCGAGCGCTCACCGCCAGGAGCAGCTGAGCGAGCACCAGCGTCGTGAAGCCGGCCGTCCGCGCGGTCTCCAGGGAACCCTCGCCGGGCAGCAGCCCACCGGGCAGGAACCGGTCGATCGACACCAGCGTCATCAGCCCCAGCGCCAGGCCGACCCCCAGCACCCGCCGCCACATCGGGCGGTCCAGGATCGGCTCCCCCAGCCCGCGCGGAGGACGCGCCATCACGTCGTCGATCTCGGGGTCGACGCCGAGCGCCAGAGCCGGGCCGGAGTCGGTCACCAGGTTGACCCACAGGATCTGGGTGGCCAGCAGGGGCACCACCACCGCGCCCGCCGCGGTCGCGCCGGTGAGTCCGAGCAGATCCGCCAGCACGACGCCGAAGAAGACCGCCGTGACCACCGAAGTTCGACGCGAGCAGGTAGCGCAGGAACTTGCGGATGTTGTCGAAGATCACTCGGCCCTGCCGGATCGCCGCGACGATCGTGGCGAAGTCGTCGTCGCCGAGGATCATCATGGCGGCCTCCTTGGCCACCTCGGTGCCCCCGACGCCCATCGCGACGCCGATGTCGGCGGACTTCAGCGCCGGCGCATCGTTGACCCCGTCGCCCGTCATCGCGACCACCTCGCGGTTGGCCTGCAGTGCGTCCACGATGCGGAGCTTGTGCTCGGAGACACCCGCGCGTAGACCGAGACGACCCCGGCGCTGCGCTGCAGCTCGCTCTCGTCGAGCCGGTCCAGCTCCGGCCCCGTGAGCACGGTGGCCCCCGGCCCGACGATGCCCAGGTCGGTGGCGATCCGGGAGGCCGTCGCCGGGTGGTCGCCTGTGATCATCACGACGCGCACCCCGGCCCCCTGAGCCTCCGCCACCGCTCGCTTCGACCGGGGCGCGGCGGGTCGATCAGCCCCACGACGCCGAGCAGCTCAAGGCCCTCCTCGGCAGCCTCGGCGGGCTCCTCGGCGTCGCCGAGCCGCCGTCGGGCCATGGCCAGGGTGCGGTAGGCCGCCGCGGAGAGCCGGTCGACCTGGGCCAGCACGCGAGCGCGGCCTGCGTCGTCGAAAGGCCGGCTCTCCCCGCCCGCGCGCACCCGCGTGCACCGGGCGACCAGGACGTCGGGAGCCCCTTCACGTGGAGGGTCCGGTGGCCGTCGGGATCCTGCGTCACCGTCGACATCAGCTTGCGCTCGGAGGTGAACGGCGCCTCGGCGACCCGCTCGTGCCGGCCGGCCCGGGCCGCGACGCCGGCGAAGTCCCGCGCCGCCGCCAGGATGGCCAGCTCCGTGGGGTCGCCGTGGGCCGTGCCGCCGGCGCCGTCGCCGAGCTGGGCGTTGCTGGCCAGCGAGCCCGACAGCAGCACCGCTCCGCGTCGTCGAGGACCACCGCCTCTTCCCCCACGCGGCAGGCCCATCCCCCGTCGTCCACCAGCTCCAGCTCCCCGGCCGCGGAGACCACCGTCGCAAGCGTCATCTCGTTGCGGGTCAGGGTCCCCGTCTTGTCCGAGCAGACCACCGTGGCCGAGCCCAGCGTCTCCACCGAGGGCAGCGACTTCACCACAGCCTGGCGGCGGGCCATGGCGCGCACGCCCAGCGCGAGGACGAGCGAGAGCACCGCCGGCAGGCCCTCGGGCACGGCGGCGACGGCCAGAGAGAGCCCCAGCAGCAGCATCGTCTCGAGATCGCGCAGGCTGTGGACCCCGTTCACCACCGCCAACGTGCCCACCACGACGGCCGCCACCACGAGCACGGCGAGGCCCAGCGTCTTGGACAGCCGGGCCAGCTCCCGCTGCAGCGGGCTGGGGTCGGCCTCGGTGCGGTCGAGCAGGTCGGCGATCCGCCCCACCTCGGTGTCCATGCCGGTCGCCGTCACCACGGCCCGCGCGACCCCACGGGCGACCGCACTACCCCGGAACACCATGTTGTGCCGCTCGGCGAGCGGGAGCTCCCCGGTCAGGACGTCGCCAGCCTTCTCGACCGGGGCCGACTCCCCGGTGAGGGCCGCCTCCTGCACCAGCAGCGCGTTGGCCGTCACGAGCCGGGCATCGGCGCCGACGGCGTCGCCCTCGGCCAAAGACAGCAGGTCGCCGACCACCAGGGCGCGGGACGGGATGCGCAGCAGCTCCGCGTCGCGCACCACCGACGCCGTGGCCGCGGTCAGCTCGGCCAGCGCGGCGACGGCCCGCTCGACCCGGCGTACCTGCACGAACCCGATCAGGGCGTTCGCGATCAGGATCGCTACGATGACCAGCGCATCGATCGGCAGGCCCTCCGCGCCCTCAGCCACCCACGCGACCAACGACACCGCAACCGCGACACCGAGCAGCGCCACCAGGGGGTCGCGGAGCTGCCCCAACAGCACCACCCACCAGGGCACCGCCGGGCCGCGCGCGCAGCTCGTTCGGCCCCGACGCCGCCAGCCGCTCGGCCGCCTCGGTCTCGGTAAGGCCACGATCGAGATCGGCGCCGAGCGACTCCGCCAGTCGCTCCACGGGGACCAGACTGGGATCGTGTCGGACGAGCGGCGTCGTCACACTCCCAGTATTCCGGCCCTCGGCCGCCTCGACGCTCAGCCCGGAGTGAGTTCCTTCACGCCCCAGGGCGAGCCGTACTCGGTGAGCAGGTCCAGGAACGGGACAGGCGGGAACGCCTCGGGCCCGAGGATGCCGACGCCCGACCACGCCTCGGTGGCCAGCAGCTCCAGCGCCACCACGGGGTTGATGGCGGTCTGCCAGACCACGCACTGGTGGCCGTACTCCGCCATGCACCACTCGTTGTCGACCACGTGGTAGTAGTACGTCGACCGCGGCTGCCCGTCCTTGCCCGTGCCGGTCACCCACAGCCCGGCGCAGGTCTTGCCCTTCATCCGCGGACCGAGCTCGGCCGGGTTGGGCAGGCAGGCGGCGACCACGTCGCGCGGCGACACCTCGACGCCGCCGACCCGCACCTTGTCGGTCTTGTCCAGGCCCAGCTTGTGCAGGGTCTTCAGGACCTCGATGAACTCGTCTCCGAGGCCGTACTTGAAGGTAGCCCGCCGGCAGTCGACCCACCGCGGCATCAAGAGCACCTCCTCGTGCTCCACGTTGACGCACTCCACCGGCCCGATCCCCTCGGGAAGTCGAAGACCTCCGGCTCGGAGAAGGGCGGTGTGGTGAACCAGCCGCGCCCCTTCTCCCAGATCACGGGTGGGTTGAGGCACTCCTCGATCGTCGTCCAGATCGAGAAGGACGGGGCGAACTCATACCCTTCGACGGTGAGGTTGGACCCGTCCCGGGTGCCCAGCTCGTCGATCTCGGCGAAGTCGTGGTCGGCGGCGTAGCGCGCGAACACGTCCGAGAGCCCCGGCTCGACGCCGATGCCGACCAGCGCCAACCGGCCCGCCTCGACCCAGTCCTCGCCCTTGGCGAACTGCTCGTCCCCGAGCTTGACGCCGCACTCCTCGTAGGGCCGCTGAGGATGCGGGTGGGAGAGCGACATCGCCATGTCGAGGTAGTCGGCACCGGCCGCGAACTCGCCGTCGAAGATCGGCATGACGAAACGCGGGTCGACGGCGTTCATCACGTGCGTGATGCCGAACTCGCGACACAGCCCGGCGACGGACTCGGCCGAGGAGGCGTCGACCTGCGCCGCCACGAACCGGTCGTCGGTCGCCGCCGCGGTCTCGGCACGGGCGAGGTCGTAGTCGGCGACGACGACGAGCTCGAAGAAGCTCCGGCGGCGGGCGATGGCGGTGAACGCCGCACCGACGCCGCCCGCGCCGACGAGAAGGATCTTCATGGTGTCGAGGACTCCTCGCTCACTCGCCGATGTAGGACATGACGTGCTTGATGCGCGTGTAGTCCTCCAGGCCGTACATCGACAGGTCCTTGCCGTAGCCGGAGTGCTTGAAGCCCCCGTGCGGCATCTCCGCCACGAGTGGGATGTGGGTGTTGATCCACACGCAGCCGAAGTCCAGGCCGCGGGCCATCCGCATCGCCCGGCCGTGGTCCTTGGTCCACACCGAGGACGCGAGGGCGTACTCGACGCCGTTGGCCCAGCGCAGGGCCTCGGCCTCGTCGCTGAACTTCTGCACGGTGATGACCGGCCCGAAGATCTCGGTCTGGATCTGCTCGTCGTCCTGTTTGAGCCCCGAGAGCACCGTCGGCTCGAAGAAGTAGCCGGCATCGCCCTGCTGGCGACCACCGGTCACCAGGTTGGCGTGGTCGGGCAGCCGGTCGATGAAGCCGGACACGTGGGTCATCTGGTGGACGTTGTTGAGCGGGCCGTAGAGCACGTCCTCGTCGTCCGGCATCCCGGTCTTGGTGCTCTTGGCCTGCTCCGACAGGGCCGCCACGAAGTCGTCGTGAACCCCCGGTCCCGCGAGCACCCGGGTCGCCGCGGTGCAGTCCTGGCCGGCGTTGAAGTAGCCGGCCACGGCGATGCCCTCGGCCGCGGCCTCGATGTCGGCGTCGTCGAACACGATGACCGGCGCCTTGCCACCCAGCTCGAGGTGGGCGCGCTTGAGCTGCGCCGCAGCAGAGCCCGCCACCTGCATGCCGGCGCGCACCGATCCGGTGATCGCCACCAGCTGCGGGGTCGGGTGCTCGACGAGCGCTCGACCGGTGTCGCGGTCGCCGGTGACGACGTTCAGGACGCCCGGCGGCAGGAACTCCTGGCAGAGCTCGGCGATGAACGTCGACGACGCGGGCGTGGTGTCCGAGGGCTTGAGGACCACGGTGTTGCCCGCGGCGAGCGCGGGGGCGATCTTCCAGACCATCATCATGAACGGGTAGTTCCAGGGTCACCTGGCCCACGACCCCGATCGGCTCCCGCCGGATCATCGAGGTGTGGTCCTTCATGTACTCGCCGGCGGAGCGACCCTCCAGCAGCCGGGCCGCACCCGCGAAGAAGCGGATCTGGTCCAGCGCCGGCGGGATCTCCTCCGAGGTGGTCAGCCCGATCGGCTTCCCGGTGTCGCGGGACTCGATGGCGACGAGCTCGTCGGCGCGAGCCTCGAGGGCGTCGGCGATCTTGAGCAGGGCCTGCTGCCGCTCCGAGGGGGTGGTGTCTCGCCAGCCGTTGTCGAACGCGTCCTGGGCCGCCCGAAACGCCCGGTCGACGTCCTCGGAACCCGACATCGCGGCACTCGCGTAGATCTCCCCGGTGGTGGGATCGACGACGTCGTAGGTCTCGCCCGAGGCGGCGTCCACGAGCTCGCCGTTGATCACGTTCCGGAACACTGTGTCCGCCATGTCCTCACTCCTGTGCGGTCGGGTCGGGCCGCCGATGCCGGCGGCCCCACGTCTACGGCGAGACTAGCGACGAGACGACGGATTCTGTAGAGGGGGCCCCCGCTCCCGACGGATTCCACGCAATCGCGCCAGAGTCTGGTATCGATCCGGAGATCGGGCTGACTCGACGGGTCTGCTCCGAGAGTCACCAGGGGTAGGTCAAGATGGAGCCCGAGACCCACCGGATGACCGACCGCCCCGAGGAGACCCATGAGCCTGGAGCTCGCCGCGTTCGTGGCCGTCGCGGTCCTGATCGCCCTGGCCGTGCTCGGCGCGGTGGCGTTCTGGCGCGGTCACCGCCGGATCGGGACCGGCCTGCTCGTGCTGGTCCTGCTCGCGGTGGGCGGCTCGGGAGCGTACGCCTGGCAGCTGGGCGCGAAGGTCGGCGACATCGAGCGGGTCAAGGTGCCCGCCGGCTTCGACACCGGCCGGCCACCCGACGAGCCCGGCCAGGCGCTGACCGTGCTGCTGCTGGGCACCGACAACCCCCACCCGCGCGAGGACAAGCCGACCGTCGCCGAGCTGCTGGCCGCCTCCACCTGGAACCCCGGCGCCTACCGCAGCGACAGCCTGATGCTGGTCCGGATCGCCGCGGACCGGCGCTCGGCCGAGGTGGTGTCCATCCCGCGCGACTCCTACGTGCCGATCCTCGACGCGGAGGGCGTCCCCCATGGGTCGAACAAGATCAACGCGGCGTTCTCCTTGTACGGGCCGTTCGGCACGGTGCGCACCGTCGAGGAGCTCACCGGGATGCACATCGACCACCTGGCGATCGTGGACTTCGAGGGCTTCCGGGACCTCACGACCGCGCTGGGAGGGGTGGACGTCTACGTCCCGGAACACGTCTACGACCCCTACCAGAAGCAGGACTGGCCGCAGGGGTGGAACCACATCGAGGGCGACCTGGCGCTGAAGTACGTCCGGATGCGGCACAACCTCGCCCAGGGGGACTTCGACCGAGTGCGCCGCCAGCAGAACTTCCTGCGGGCGGTGCTGACCAAGCTCACCGACGCCGGCACCCTGGCCAACCCGCTCACCGTCGGCAAGGTGGTGGACGCCGTCGTCGGCAACCTGACCGTCGACGACCGGTGGACCGACGGGGACATCCGCGGCCTGGCCATCCAGCTGCGGCACCTGCGCCGCAACGACATCGTGTTCGCCACGCTTCCCTTGGACCACTACGAGACCATCCCCGGGGTCGGCGACGCGAACATCCTCGACCCTGCGCGGGTGCGGGAGCTGTTCGGCGCCGTGCAGCGGGGCCGGTTGTCGGCGTACCTCGAGAAGTACCCCGAGGATGGCCTGGCCGGCGAGAAGGGCGTGCGCTAGCCCGGTCGGGTGGGATCGGCTCCGGAAGGTCCGACCCGGTCAGGCTTCGAACACCCGCGCCCCTGCCACCCAGGTCTCGCGCACCCCGGTGGCGCCGATGTCGACCGGCCGGCCTGCGAAGGGGTCCCGGTCAAGAAGGACCAGGTCGGCGACCGCCCCGGCGCGAGCACGCCGGCATCGTCGCGGTGGCACAGCCGCGCCGACCCCGCCGTGTACGCCGACAGCGCGGACGCCAGGTCCAGGGCCTGCTCGGGCAGGAACGGCTCGGACCCCGCCCGGCCGGGCTCGCCGTAGGCCGTGCGGGTGACGCCGACGTGGATCGCCGCCAGCGGGTCGGGCGACGAGACCGGCCAGTCGCTGCCCGCCGCCAGGTCGGCTCCGGCACGGTGCAGGGCACCGAACGGGTACTGCCAGCCCGCGCGCTCCTTCCCCAGCACGGGCAGGGGTGAGGTCGACCATCTGGTCGTCGAGGCAGGCCCAGAGCATCTGCATGTTGGCCGTCACCCCGAGCTCGGCGAACCGGGGGACGTCGGTGGGGTCGACGACCTGCAGGTGCGCGATGTGGTGACGCCGCTCCCCCGGCGACCCCGCGGCCGAGAACGCGTCGAGCGCCTCGCGGACCCCCCGGTCGCCGATAGCGTGGACGTGCACCTGGAAGCCCTCGGCAGACAGCGCCGCCACCGCCGCCGCGAGGGCGTCCGCGTGGACGAACGAGTGCCCCCGGTTGGCGGTCGGGTGCCCGCACCGGTCCAGGTACGGCGTCTCGAGGGCGGCCGTGCCGTTCTCAGCGACGCCGTCCTGCATGATCTTGACGCTGGTGGCCCGGAGTCGGCCGTGGGTGTAGCGCGCCCGGCGGTCGACCAGCTCGGGCACCTGGTCCAGCCCTCGGTCGCGGTCCCACCACAGCGCGCCGACGACGGTGGCCGTAAGGTCCCCGAGCGGGCCGCGCGCAGGTAGGTGTCCGACGGGTCCTCGATGCCCGCGTAGTCGCCCAGGATCGCGTCCTGCCAGCCGGTCACGCCGCGGGAGTGGAGGTGCTCCTGACCGGCCAAGAAGGCGCGGTAGTACTCCTCGGGCTCGGTCGCCGGCAGGATCCTTGTGACCAGCGCCATCGCGCCCTCGTGCAGGGTCCCGGTGGGGCGGCCGTTCGCGTCGCGCTCGAGGTAGCCGTCGGGCGGGTCCGGCGTGCCGGCGTCCAGCCCGGCCAGCTCCAGCGCCCGGGAGTTCACCCAGGCCCCGTGGTGGTCGCGGTTGGGCAGGAAGACCGGGCGGTCCGGCACCACGGCGTCGAGGTCGGCCGCGGTCGGCGTACCACCTGGGAAGGCGGCCATCGCCCAGCCGCCGCCGAGGATCCACTCCCGCTCCGGGTGGGCTGCGGCGTACTCCCCGAGGGCGCGCAGGTACTCCGCCCGCGTGGACCAGCCGGACAGGTCGCAGCGGATCCGCTCGAGGCCGCCCTGGACGGCGTGCACGTGGGCGTCGACGAACCCGGGCGCGATCATCCCGTCGACGTCGACGACCTCGGCGAGCTGGCCGTCGTACGCCGCAGCGGCGCGACCGACAGCGCGGATGCGGTCGCCCTCGACCAGCACCGCCGAGCCCGGACGGTGGCGGTACCCGTCGAATAGGCTGCCCCGCAGCAGCGTCCGGCGCGGGGCGGCGAAGGTGGCGTCGGTCACGAGGGATTCCTACCAGAGGTCGGTTCGGGGCGGGAAGACAACGGAATCCGTCAGCCAAGTGCGGACGCCACGACGGATTCGCTTGCTCGCGGCCGCTCGACCCGGCACCATGGGCTCACCCTGAGAACGAGAAAGCGATATCCATGGACTACGAGCACGTGATCGGCGCCGTCGACCGCGAGCGGCTACAAGAGGCGGCCCGCGACCACCTGTGGCTGCACTTCTCCCGGCACTCGGTGTACGAGGAGAACCACATGCCCGTCATCGTCCGGGGCGAGGGTGCCTACATCTGGGACGCCGAGGGCCGGCGCTACCTCGACGGGCTCGCCGGGCTGTTCGTCAACCAGCTCGGCCACGGGCGCACCGACCTCGCCGAGGTGGCGGCCAAGCAGGCGGCCACCTTGGCGTTCCACCCGCTGTGGTCCTACGCCCACCCCGGCGCCATCGAGCTCGCCGAGAAGCTCGCTCGCTACGCCCCGGGCGACCTCAACCGGGTGTTCTTCACCACCGGCGGGGGCGAGGCCGTCGAGTCGGCGTGGAAGCTCGCCAAGCACTTCTTCAAGCTCACCGGGCGGCCGACCAAGCACAAGGTGATCAGCCGCGCGATCGCCTACCACGGCACGCCCCAAGGCGCCCTGTCCATCACCGGCATCCCGGGCATGAAGGCGCCGTTCGAGCCGCTCGTGCCGTCGACGTTCCGGGTGCCCAACACCAACTTCTACCGCGCGCCCGCGCAGTTCTCGCAGCCAGCCGACCTGGAGGCGTTCGGCCGCTGGGCCGCGGATCGGATCGCGGAGGCCATCGAGTTCGAGGGGCCGGAGACTGTGGCGGCGGTGTTCCTCGAGCCCGTGCAGAACTCCGGGGGCTGCTTCCCGCCCCCTCCCGGCTACTTCCAGCGGGTGCGCGAGATCTGCGACGAGTACGACGTGCTGCTGGTCTCCGACGAGGTCATCTGCGCGTACGGGCGCCTGGGTCACATGTTCGGCGCGGACCGGTACGGCTACCAGCCCGACATCATCACCAGCGCCAAGGGCCTCACCTCGGGCTACGCCCCGCTCGGCGCGATGATCGCGTCGGACCGGCTCATGGAGCCGTTCCGCAGCGGCCACAACTCCTTCCTGCACGGCTACACCTTCGGGGGCCACCCGGTGTCAACCGCGGTGGCGCTGAAGAACCTGGAGATCTTCGAGGAGGAGAAGGTCAACGAGCACGTCCGCACGCACGAAGGCGCCTTCCGGGCCACGCTGGAGCGGTTGCTCGACCTGCCGATCGTCGGCGACGTCCGCGGCGACGGCTACTTCTTCGGCATCGAGCTGGTCAAGGACAAGACGACACGCGAGACCTTCAACGACGACGAGTCCGAGCGGCTGCTGCGCGGCTTCCTGTCGAAGGCGCTCTACGACGCCGGGCTGTACTGTCGCGCCGACGACCGCGGCGACCCCGTCGTCCAGCTCGCTCCCCCGCTCATCTGCGACCAGGAGCACTTCGACGAGATGGAGCAGATCCTGCGCGCCGTCCTCGACAAGGCCTGGACGCTCCTCTAGTCCCACGAGGTGGGAGCCCTGGCCGCGCGAGGTGGGAGTTCGGGCCGCGCGAGGTGGGAGCTGGTGTCCCCGACGTCAGGAGTCGAACCCGAGACCGAGCCGGTCCAGACCGCGCAGCCAGAGGTTCCTGCGCCCCCCGCGGGCGTCGGCGCGCTCCAGGGACCACCGGGTGAGGTTGATCCCCACGGCCCGGCCGGCTCGGGCGGGAACGGCAGCGGCTTCCCACGCACCATCCGCAGGCGGGTGCGCTCGGTCTCCTCACCACCCAGCAGGTCAGCAGCACGTCACCGGCGAACCGGGTGGTCGTGACGCCCAGCCCCGTGAAGCCGAGCGCGTAGGCGACGCGGTCGGCTGCCGCCGTCCCGTAGAACGTACCGCGAAGCGGGTACGGTGTCGATGACACCGGCCCAGCGGTGCGAGAAGCCCAGCCCCTCCAGCTGGGGAAGGTGTCAGAAACTGCTGCGCGAGCAGGGCGTGCGTCCGCCCGGCCTGCTCCAGAGCGGGGTCGATGCGCGACCCGTAGTGGTAGACCGCGTCGTAGCCACCCCACAGGATGCGGTTATCGCGGGTGAGCCGGTAGTAGTGGAACAGGTTGGCCGAGTCGCCGACCCCTTGACGACCTGCCCACCCGACAGAGGCCAGCTGCGCGTCGGACAGCGGCTCGGTCGCCAGCACGTAGTCGTAGACCGGCACGGTCATCAGCCGCAGCCGGCGAAGCAGGGGCGGGAAGCCGTTCGTCGCCAACGCCACCCGACGCGCGCGCAGTCGCCCGGCCGCGGTGGCCAGCTCCAGCTCGCGGCCGTCGTCGCGCAGGCTGCGGACGGTCGACTGCTCGAAGATCCGTACGCCGGACTCAGGCACGCCTGACCTCAGCCCCCACGCCAGCCTCGCCGGCTCCACGAGGGCGACGCCGTGCGGGTCCACAGCGCGCCGAGGTACGTCCGGGCTGTCGACCGCGGCCCGGGTCCGCTCCTGGTCCCACAGCTCCACGTCGTGACCGCCGGCACGCATGTCGTCGACCGCCTCGGCCAGGCTGTCGAGCTGGTGCGGAGCGGTGGCGACGTCCAGCTCCCCGGTTCGCTCAGAAGTGGCAGTCGATGCGATGCCGCCGCACCGTGTCCTCGATGGCGTCGAGGTTCTCCGCCCCAGCCGGTCCAGGGTGCCCAGCTCCTCCGGCCACCGCGCCAGCCCGTTGTGATAGCCGTGGGTCAGCGAGGCAGCGGCGAAGCCGCCGTTGCGACTGACGCCTGCCAGCCACTCCCCGGCCTCGAGCAGGACGACGTCCAGCTCGGGGTGCCGCTCCTTGGCCCGCAAGGCCGTCCACAGCCCTGTGTAACCGCCGCCCACCACCGCCAGGTCGGCCGTCGTGGTCGTGGTCAGTGGGTCGAGCGCGGGCGGCCGGTCGGGGTCGTCCAGCCACAGCACGGTGGGCGCAGCGTCGACCAGCGCCGCCGAGACCTCCTGGCTCATCGCTCAGCTGGCCGCCAGCGCCTTGGCCTGTCGACTGCGCCGCCACTCGCCGCCCAGCACGATGCTGATCGAGATCAGCAGCATGAGCGTGCCGACCACGTTGATCTGCATCGGGATGGTCTTACGCGACACGCCCCAGACGTACATCGGGAACGTCGTGGTGTTGCCGGCGTTCAGGTTGGTGATGATGAAGTCGTCGAACGACAGCGAGAAGGCGAGTAGCGCCGCGCCCAGGATGCCCGGGAAGACCAGCGGGAAGGTGACCTTCCAGAACGTCTCGCGCGGAGTCGCGTACAGGTCCATCGCCGCCTGTTCCAGGGTGTCGTTGAGCCCGGCGAGTCGGGCGCGGACCGTGACCACGACGAACGACAGGCAGAACATGATGTGGGCGATCAGGATGGTCCAGAAGCCCAGCTGGCCGGCGAAGCCCGCCGCGACGAACAGCGCCAGCAGCGAGGAGCCCATGACGATCTCGGGGCTGGCCATCGGCAGGAAGATGAGCAGGTTCATCGCCGACCTGCCCGCGAACTCGTGCCGCACCAGGGCGAACGCGAGCAGGGTCCCCAAGACGGTCGCGACGAGCGTGGCGGCGAGGCCGATCCCGATGCTGCGCCCAAGCGCCTGGCACATGCTCGGGTCCGAGCAGGGGTGCAGCCAGTTGTCCAGGGTGAACTGGTTGAACTTGTAGATCTTCGACTGCTCGCTCGGCGGTCTGTTGAAGCTCATCAGCACGACCACGAAGATCGGGACGAACGTGTAAACCAGCACCGCCAGCCCGAGGATGAGGACGATGTGCTTGCGTACCCAGCTCACAGCAGCTCCTCCGTCCCGGCGCGGCGGACGTAGAAGAGCACCATCACGATGATCATCAGCATGAGGATCACCGAGAGGGCACCCGCCGCCGGGTAGTCGTTGGCGTCCGTGAACAGGCTCTGGATCACCGAGCCGATCACGCGGGTCTTGGTGCTGCCGAGCAGCTCGGCGTTGATGTAGTCGCCGACCGACGGGATGAAGGTAAGCAGCGTCCCCGACACCACACCCGGCAATGACAGCGGCCAGGTGACCTTGAAGAAGCCGGTGATCGGGTTGGCGTACAGGTCGTTGGACGCCTCGATCAACCGGTAGTCGATCTTGTCGATGCTCGCGAAGAGCGGCAGCACCATGAACGGCAGGAAGTTGTAGGTGAGGCCGGCCACGACCGCGACCGGCGTCGCCAGCAGGTGTCCGTTGTCCCCGAGGATGTGGACGGCCTTGAGCACGCTCACGATGAAGCTGTCGTCACCGAGCAGCAGCTTCCAGGACAGGGTCCGGACGAGGAAGCTGGTGAAGAACGGCGCGATCACCAGCACCAGCATGAGATTCTTCCAACGGCCGGCCTTGAACGCGATCGCGTAGGCGAGCACGTAGCCGAGCAAGAGGCACAGCAGCGTGGCGATGCCGCCGTAGATCAGCGCTCGCACCAGCGGCTGCCAGTAGTCGCGGATCGCGTCGACATAGTTCTGCCAGTGGTAGGTCATCCGGTAGCCGCGGAAGTCCGACCCGGCCGGGTCGTAGAGGCTGGCCGCGACCAGCGAGT
The DNA here is from genome assembly GCA_041393675.1 of Nocardioides sp. Taxonomy (GTDB): domain Bacteria; phylum Actinomycetota; class Actinomycetes; order Propionibacteriales; family Nocardioidaceae; genus Nocardioides. Next base: position 41,618 of record JAWKJR010000020.1, read on the forward strand.
AGAACGGGATCAGGAAGAAGACGACGAGCCACAAGATGCCCGGCAGCAGGAGCAGGTAGCCGGTCTTGCCGTGTCGGCGGCTGGTGTCGCTCACAGCTCGTCCAGTTTCTGAGCGCCGGCGGCCGCGTCCTGGCTGTGGTCGAGCAGGAAGGCGTACTCGGGCCGCCAGGACAGCTCGACGGGCTCGCCGGTCCGGAACATCTTGCGATGCCCGGTGTTCTGCTGGAAGACCTGGAGCTCCTGCCCCCAGGGCATCCGAACGAGGTACTGCGTGCTGACCCCCACGAAGGACACGTCGCTGACCACTCCGCCCGGGATGCTGCTGCCCGGCGCGTCCAGCTCCTCGCCCGGGTCGCCGATCAGCACCTTCTCGGGCCGGATCCCCACCCAGCCCCGGTCGCTCTCGGCATGGGAGCGGACGGCCGGGATCGTCACGTTAATTCCGTGCATGTCCACGGTCACCGCGTCGGCGGCGCGGCCGGTGACTCGGCCCTCGATCAGGTTGGACTGCCCCAGGAAGTTCGCGACGAACGTCGAGCGTGGGTTCTCGTACAGCTCCGAGGGGGCGCCCATCTGCTCGATGACGCCCTGGTTCATCACTGCGACCGTGTCGGCCATCGTCATGGCCTCCTCCTGGTCGTGGGTGACGTGGATGAACGTGAGGCCCACCTCGGTCTGGATGCGCTTGATCTCGATCTGCATGGAGCGGCGCAGCTTGAGGTCGAGCGCGCCGAGCGGCTCGTCAAGCAGCAGCACCTCCGGGCTGTTGATCAGCGCCCGGGCCAGCGCGACGCGCTGCTGCTGTCCGCCGGAGAGCTGGGCGGGCTTCTTGCGCGCCTGTGTGGTGAGCTCGACCAGCTCCAGCATCTCGTTGACCTGGGAGTCGACGTCCGCCTGCTTGCGCCGGCGCAGCCCGAAGGCGACGTTCTCGAAGATGTCCAGGTGCGGGAACAGCGCGTAGTTCTGGAACACGGTGTTCACCGGACGCCGATAGGGCTTCTCGTAGGTGATGTCGTGGCCGCCCAGCTCGATCGTGCCGCTGGTAGGGGTCTCGAGACCGGCCACCATCCGCAACGTCGTGGTCTTGCCACAGCCGGAGGGGCCCAGCAGCGCGAAGAACGACCCGGTGGGTACGTCGAGGTCGAGGTCCTTCCCCGCGGTGAAGTTCGCGAACTCCTTGGTGAGAGCACGGAGCCGCAGCCCCTGGAAGGCCCCCGACTCCGCAGTCGCGGTCATCTCCTCAGCCGCCTTGGACATTGGCCCAGTCCCTTTCGTATGCGATCGACTGCCGGTCATCGAGTGCCATGAAGCTGAAGGTGTTCGCCAGGGTCTCCGCCGACGGGAACACCAGCTGGTTGCCCACCAGGCTCGGGTCGACCTTCTCCATGGCCTGCTCCGCGCCCTGCACCGGGCAGATGTACCAGTTCCATGCGGCCAGCTTCGCGGCGACCTCGGGCTCGTAGTAGTAGTTCATCCACTGCTCGGCGTTCGCCTGATGCGTCGCCAGGTTGGGGACGAGCATGTTGTCGCTCCACAGCGACACGCCCTCGGACGGGACCACCCACTTGATGTCGGGGTTGTCGAGGGCCGCCTGGATGACGTCGCCGGACCACGCCTCGCACGCTGCGATGTTCCCGGCGGCGAGGTCGTTGAGGTAGTCGTTGCCGTTGAACGAGCGGATCTGGCCGTCCTGGACGGCCTTCCTCAGCCGGTCGATGGCGTCCTCCCACTGGGTCTGGTCGAACTCCTCCGGGTCTGCGCCGACCACCTTGAGCACGAACGCCATCGTGTCGCGCATCTCGGTCAGCAGGGTGACCCTGCCCTTGAGGTCGGCGCGCGTGAGCAGCTCCTCGAAGCTGGTCACCTCACCGGTGACCTTGGCGTTGTAGGCGATGCCGGTGAAACCGCTCTGCCAGGGCACGTGGTAGGTGAGGTCGGGGTCCCACGCCTTGCCGCGCAGCGGCTCGATGAGATTCGCCGTGACGTTCGGGATCGCCTCGGCGTTCAGGGGCTGGATCCAGCCCAGGCTGATCATCTTCGCCGCCATCCAGTCGGTCAGGACCATGATGTCGCGCTGCACCGACTGGCACGAGCCGAGCTGGTTCTTGACCTTGGCGTAGAACTCCTGGTTGTCGTTGACGTCGTCGTAGTAGGTGACAGCGAAGCCGGTCTGGTTCTGGAAGACCTGTAAGGTCGACGTCTTCTTCTTGCGCGGGTCGATGTACGCCGGCCAGTTGGAGATCACCAACTGCTTGTCGGTCGCGGAGACGTCCTTGGCAAAGCATGTCGCCGGGTCCTGCTGGGCTCCGCTGGTCCCGAAGAACGGCAGCTTGAGCGCGGCGACGCTGGCGCCGGCGAACGCGGCGCCACCAACCCCTTGAGGAACGTCCGGCGACTCGTCCCACTCGATGGGCCGCTCACGTTCATCCTCCTCACCCTTGGCTGGCCCGCAGCCTGACACGCGTAACCTCGTCAGGACAAGGGAATCGCTCGTGAAAATGGACAGAATCTTCGAAATCCTGCTCTCGTCACGTCGATACCCTTGACCAGCGCCCGTGACCCTGTCACGCTGCCTCCGTGAGCAGATCTGCGAAGTCCGGGCGTTCGCGATCGGCGCTCGACGACGTCTCCAAGGCGATCATCGAGCAGCTGCAACAGGACGGCCGCCGTTCCTATGCGGCCATCGGCAAGGTGGTCGGCCTGTCGGAGGCCGCGGTCCGGCAGCGTGTCCAGCGCCTGATCGAGGCCGGCGTGATGCAGGTGGTCGCCGTCACCGACCCGCTCGAGCTGGGCTTCGCCCGGCAGGCCATGATCGGCGTGCGGGTCCAGGGCTCGCTGGACTCGGTGGCCGACCGACTGGCCGAGCTCGACGAGGTCGACTACGTCGTGATCACGGCCGGCGCGTACGACCTGCTCGTCGAGGCGGTGTGCGAGAGCGACGAGGCGCTGCTGGACCTGGTGTCCAACAGGATCCGCACCGTCCCCGGGGTTGTCGGGACCGAGACGTTCATGTATCTCAAGCTGAAGAAGCAGACCTACCCTGGGGTGTCCGCTGACCGAGGTCGCTGACTACCGCGCGCTCTCCTGGTGGCACGCTGCGCCGGAGCTGGACTGGACTCCGCGACCCGGCCTGCCGGGGACCTCGAGGCCGACGTCGCCATCGTGGGCGCGGGGTTCACCGGCCTCTGGACGGCGTACTACCTCGCCGAGGCCGATCCGACGCTGCGGATCGTGGTCCTGGAGTCGGAGGTCGCCGGGTTCGGCGCGTCCGGGCGCAACGGCGGCTGGTGCTCGGCGCTGTTCCCCGCCTCGGCCGACAAGCTGTCACGACTGCCCGGGTCGAGTGCCGAGTCCGCGCGTGCCCAGGGCGCCGCCATGCGCGAGGCCGTCGACGAGGTGGGCCGAGCCGTCGCCGCAGAGGGCATCGCCGCCGACTACGCCAAGGGCGGCACGGTCGTGGTCGCGCGCAGCCGCAGCCAGGCGGCGCGGGCACGCGTGAGGTCGCCCACGCCCGCGCATGGGGCATGGCCCGAGGACCTCCAGCTGCTGGAGGGCGCGTCTGCCGAAGCCGGCTGAACGCCAGCGACACCCGCCTCGCGACGTACACGCCGCACTGCGCGGCCGTCCATCCAGGCAAGCTGGTGCGCGGGCTCGCCGACGCGGTGGTACGCCGGGGCGTGCGGCTCGCCGAGCGCACGCCGGTGGTCTCCTCAGCCCGGGTCGGGCCGTGACCCTGGCAGGCACGGTGCGTGCCGAGTTCGTGGTGCGCGCCACGGAGGGGTACACCGCCTCGCTGCCGGAGTTCCGGCGCGCCGTGGCCCCGGTCTACTCCTCATCGTCGCCACCGAGCCGCTGCCGGACGAGGTCTGGGGCAGATCGGGCTGGCGCAGCGGGAGACGTTCAGCGACCACCGCAACCTGATCATCTACGGGCAGCGCACCGCGGACGGCCGACTGGTGTTCGGGGGCGGGGCGCGCCGTACCACTGGGGTCGCGGACGCGACCGCTTCGACCGGGAGCCGCGGGTCTTCGCCCGGCTCCGCGCCACCCTGGTGGATCTGTTCCCGGTGCTCGCGCCGGTGCGGTTCACGCACGCGTGGGGAGGGGCGCTCGGCGTACCGCGCGACTGGGTGGCGTCGGTGGGCCTGGACCGAGCCACTGGGGTCGCCTGGGCGGGTGGCTACGTCGGGGACGGCGTGAGCACCACCAACCTCGCCGGCCGGACCCTGCGCGACCTGGTGCTCGGGCGCGACAGCCAGCTGACCCGGCTGCCCTGGGTCAACCACCACTCACCGCGCTGGGAGCCGGAGCCCTTGCGGTGGCTCGAGTGAACACTGGCTCCGCGCGATGACGGCTGGCCGATCATGAGGAGCGGCTCACGGGTCGACCGAGCCTGGTGGCCCGGGCGCTCGGCGCCGTTCCTGGGTCACTGAGCCTCGTCCCGGCGCGAACTACTGCCGGATCGGCGAACTTCTGCCGGATCGGCGAACTTCTGCCGGATCGGGGCGAACTTCTGCCGGATCGGCGAACTCCTGGTCAGCCGAGACCGTTCTCGGTGGTGTCGGCGGGCTTGGGGGCGAGACCAGCCAGGCGTCGAAGAAGGCGGCCAGGTCCTGCCCGCTCACCTCCTCCGCGAGCGCCCGGAACTGCTCGGTCGAGCCGGTGTGCCGGCTGTGGTCGGCGGCCCAGGTCCGCATGACGGCCCAGAAGTCGCTCTCGCCGACCACGTTGCGCAGGGCCTGCAGGGTCATCGCGCCTCGGTAGTAGACCGGGTCATCGAACAGCCGGCCAGGGCCGGGGTCGGCGACCGGCACCGCCCAGAAGCTGTTGGCGGCCCCGTAGCCGTCGTAGCTGGATCGCAGCCAGTCGGCTCCGGCCTGGCCACCGTGGGTCTCGCGGTAGCGGACCTCGAGGAAGGTGGCGAAACCCTCGTTGAGCCAGATGTCGCGCCAGCCGTGGACCGACACGTCGTCGCCGTACCACTGGTGGGCGAGCTCGTGGACCAGCAGGGTGACGGCGCCGCCGCCGACGTAGGGGTAGACCGGCCGGGTCTGGTTCTCCAAGGCGAAGCCGGGCTGCAGCGAGGTGACCACTCCGCCGGTCGTGTCGAAGGGGTAGGGCCCCAGCTGCTGCTCCAGCCAGTGCACGAGGCGAGGAGTCTCGCGCAGCAGCGACAGCGACGCGGTGCGGGCCGAGGCCGAGAGCCGGTTCGACACGGCGTTCAGCCAGGGGCGACCGTTGCGGCGACCGGTCTCGACGGTGAAGCTGCCGGCGGCGAAGAAGGCGAGGTAGGTCGCCATCGGCTCGTGAGCCCGCCAGTGCCAGGTGGTCATCCGAGGCCCGCGGGTGCGCCCGTCCGGGCGGCCGTTCGCGATGACCCGGTTGCCGTGGGGCACGCGCAGGTGCAGGTCGAAGCGGGCCTTGTCCCGGGGGTGGTCGTTGGCGGGGAACCACCAGGGTGCCATGTGTGGCTCGTTCATGGTCACGACCTCGCCGCTGGACGCCAGCCAGTTGCTCTCCCCGGCGTAGGCCAGCCGGTCCGGATAGCCGGCGTACTCGACCTTGACCCGGACTGCGGTCCCGGCGGGGATGGGGGCCCGCGGCGTGATGCGCAGCTCGTGCCTGCGCGGCCGGTCGAACGCCGCGGCGCGGCCGTCGATGCGCACCGACGTGACCGGCAGCAGCAGGTCCAGGTTGAAGCGGGTCAGGCGTTGGCTGGCGACCAGCCGGACGACGGTGTGGCCGGAGAGCCGACGGGAGGCGAACCGGTAGGTGTCATGCACCGAGTAGCGGCGTACGTCGTACCCGCCGTTGCCGTCCCGCGGGAAGTAGGGATCGCCGATGCCGGCCGAGCCGGCCTTGCCCGCGCTCGCCGGTGCCGAGGCCACCGCACCCGGCACGAGACCCGGCGCGAGACCCGGTGCGCCGATCGACGGCGGGCCCGAGCCCAGCATGGCGGCCACCAACACGGCCGCGACGACGAGTCGACGCATGACCCCCGCACCCTACCTCCCGAGACCCGCCCGCCGCCGGATAACCGGTTGCGTCCACCCGGTCGGCGTCCGACGATGGGTCCGGACCCCGGTCGCACCTCCGGGGCCCCCGCCCGTGAGCGAGAGGAGGCAGTCATGACGATCGCTGTCCGCGGCCTGCCCGCACTGTCCCTCCTCACCACACGGAGCCACCCGCATGAACCTCGACCGATCCGGGCCACCGCCCGACCGGCACCCCGAGCCCGCCTGGCCGGCGCTGCCGCCTGAGCCGGACCTGCCCGGCATCGACCCCGCCTTCGTCTTCGACTTCCGCGCCTACGCCGACCTGGACGAGTCGCGCCAGCGATGGAGCACCTGGCTCCAGGTGGAGCCGCTGTGCCGCGGGCCCGAACCGCGCCCGGGCTGGGTGGTGACGTCGCAGGGGGCGGTCGACACCGAGCTGGGCGTCCTCAAGACCGGCAAGGAGGCCGACGTCCACCTCCTCGAGCGGGCCGACCCCGCCGACCCGGAGGCCGGCGTCGTCATGGCCGCCAAGCGCTACCGCGACCGCGCTCACCGCAGCTTCCACCGGTCGGCCGCGTACACCGAGGGGCGCTCGGTGAAGCGCTCCCGGGACCAGCGGGCGCTCAAGCGCAAGAGCACCTGGGGTCGGGTGGTCGCGGCCGGCGAGTGGGCGGTGTCGGAGTGGGGCGCCCTGACCCGACTCTGGTCCCTGGGCGTGCCCGTGCCCTACCCCGTGCAGCTGGACGGCACCGAGATCCTCATGGAGTGGATCACCGACGGGGCCGACACCGCTCCGCGGCTGGCGCAGACCCGCCCGGCGCCTGACCTGCTGGCGGCGTACTTCGACCAGCTCGTCGAGGCCCTGACGGTGATGACCCGGCACGGGCTCGTCCACGGCGACCTGTCGCCGTACAACATCCTGGCCGCCGGGGAGCGGCTGGTGCTCATCGACCTGCCGCAGGTGGTCGATCTCGTGGGCAACCCCGCGGGGATGGACTACCTGCTGCGCGACTGTGCCAACGTGTGCCGCTGGTTCCACGCCCGGGGCCTGGCCGTCGACGAGCACGAGCTGTACGCCGAGCTGCTGGCGCACGCCTTCTGAGACCGGCCCGCGCCAGGACGCCTGGGGACACCCAGGAGGAACGTCGGTCGGTCGCCCTAGGCTGGGGCCGCTGGTGAGGGGCGATCCTGGGCGCGGACGGAGGAGCCGACATGCTGGTGCTGGTCGCGACGCGGAAGACGAACGGCGCGCTGCCCGACGACTTCGACCACTGCGTCGAGGGCGAGCTGGTGACCATCGACGAGCCGTGCGACGACGATCTGCGCGACCCCGACGGTGGCGGCTGCGGCTGCGGTCGCAGCTTCAGCGGGCTGCACTCGCACCGGGCCACGACGACCGCCGCCGTTGTCGAGCGCGACCTCAGCGAGGCCGACGTGCGCGAGGCGATCCGGTCCAGCCTCGTCGACGGCGGCTGGATCTACCCCGACCGCACCACGCGCGAGCTCGCCGAGGAGCTGGTCGAGAGCGCCTGGGTGCGGGTGCACGCGGTCACCGAGCACTTCCCCGCCGGGACCGTCGTGGGCCGGCGGCTGGAGCGCATCTTCCCCAGGCTGGGCGGCCCCGCGGGCTAGGGTCACGGCTGTGAAGCCGCACCGGGGTCGGGTCGTGGAGGTCGAGTCGCTCGCCGACCTCGACGCCCGCCTCGCCGCGGGCGCCTCCTCCCTCAGCGGCTGGCACGTCCAGGCCGTCGACCTCACCGAGCGCGGCGACGCGCTGCGCCGGGTGGACGTCGGCGGCGCCCTCTTCCTCGGCTGTCGGCTGCTCCCCGCCGACGAGGAGTCGGTGCGGCCCGCGGCGCCGTCGTGTTCCCCAGCGTCCCCGGCGTGCCCGTCGACACCTATCGCACCGCGCTGTACACGCCCCGCGAGCTCTTCGACGCCCTCGACTATCACTCCTCGCTGGACGCTCGGGCCTACGCCTGGTCGCGCCGGCCGAGCGACCTCGACGACACCCTTGCCGTCGCCCTCCACGACCACGCGATCGACGACGCGCTCGCCGCCTGGGTCGCCGCTCGCCGTCTGGTCGGCGTCATGGGTGGGCACCGCGCGCAGCGGGGCGACACCGAGTACGCCCACGCGGCCCGGCTCGGCCGCGGTCTCGGGGCGGCGTACGTCGTCGCCACGGGAGGTGGGCCGGGCGCCATGGAGGCGGCCAACCTGGGCGCCTACCTCGCGCCGTACCCCGCCCAGGTGCTCGCCGACGCGCTCGAGCTGCTGGCGGGTGTCCCGTCGTACCGACCCGACATCAGCGCGTGGGTCGAGTCCGCGCTCACCGTGCGCGGTCGCTGGCCCGACGGGGCGGAGTCGTTGGGGATCCCGACCTGGCACTTCGGGCACGAGCCTCCAACGCCTTTGCCGGGGTCATCGCGAAGTACTTCCGCAACGCCACGCGCGAGGCCGTCCTGCTGGAGGTGTGCGACCGCGGCATCGTGTTCCTGCCCGGCGCCGGGGGCACGGTGCAGGAGATCTTCCAGGACGCCTGCGAGAACTACTACGCCGACGAGTCCTCGACCGCGCCCATGGTGCTGGTGGGTCGTCGGTACTGGACCGACGAGCTCCCGGCATGGCCGCTCCTCAAGCGACTGGCCCGCGGCCGGCCGATGGAGCCGCACGTGCATCTGGTGGACTCCGTCGACGACGCGGTCGACCTGGTGACCCGATGACCGGGACGTCGCCCTTCGACGCGGCCTGGGCGACGCAGGTCCAGCAGGCCCTGCGCGCCCGTGCTGGCTGCCGCGGAGGTCGGCTTCGTGGCGGCCAGGCTGCACCGCGCGCCGGTCACTGTGGTCTCAAACCTGCTCCGCGAGGCCGACCCGCACCGCTACGCCGCGCGGTACCCGCCCACGGGGGTCGTCGAGAGCTACGGCGAGCAGTGGCCGGCCCCTGCCTGGACTTCTGGCCCCACGTCGTCGCAGCCTCCGGGCTGGGCCACCTGGAGGACGACGGGCGAGCCGCTGGGGCGACCCGGAGCTGCCGGTGACGGTCGCGCGGACGCAGTCGGTCGCCCGCTGGCTCGCGGAGCTGCTGGGCGTTCCGCTGCCCTGACCTGCCGGCGGGTCAGCTCTCGGTGGCGGCGAGCTGACCGCACGCCCCGTCGATCTCGCGGCCACGCGTGTCGCGCACCGTCGTCGGCACGCCCTTGGCCTCCAGCCGGCGGACAAACTCCCGCTCGTCGGCCGGATCCGAGGCGGTCCACTTCGACCCAGGCGTCGGGTTGAGCGGGATCAGGTTGACGTGCACCCACCCCCAGTCGCCGTACGACGTCAGCAGGTCGGCGAGCGCGTCGGCACGCCAGGCCTGGTCGTTGACCTGGCGGATCAGGGCGTACTCGATCGACACCCGGCGCCTGGTGGTGCGGGCGTAGTCCCAAGCGGCGGCGACCGCTTCGCGCACGCTCCACCGGGTGTTGACCGGAACCAGCTCGTTGCGCAGCTCGTCGTCCGGAGCGTGCAGTGACAAGGCGAGGGTCACCGGGACCCCCTCCTGGGCCAGCTGCGCGATCCGGGGCACCAGCCCGACGGTGGACACCGTGATCCCGCGAGCGGACATGCCCAGCCCCGCGGGGTCGGGGTCGGTGAGCCGGTGGACGGCGCCTACGACCGCCCGGTAGTTCGCGAGTGGCTCCCCCATGCCCATGAAGACGACGTTCGACACCCGCCCCGGACCGCCGGGAACCTCTCCGCGGGCCAGCGACCGCGCCCCGGCCACGACCTGTTCGACGATCTCGGCGGCTGACATGTTGCGCTGCAGCCCGCCCTGTCCGGTCGCGCAGAACGGGCAGGCCATGCCGCACCCGGCCTGGGAGGAGACGCACATGGTGACCCGGTCGGGGTAGCGCATCAGCACCGACTCGACGAGCGCCCCGTCGAAGAGCCGCCACAACGTCTTGCGGGTGGTGCCGCGGTCGGCCTCCTGCACGCGCAGCGGAGTCATCAGGGGCGGCAGCAGCGCCGCCACGAGCTCGGCGCGCTGCCCCTGGGGTAGGTCGGTCATCTGCGCCGGGTCGTCCACCAGCCGGGTGAAGTAGTGGTGGGAGAGCTGCTTGGCGCGGAAGCCGGGCAGCCCCAGCTCGCTCAACCGGGCCACGCGCTCGTCCAGGGCCAGGTCCGCGAGGTGGGCGGGAGGCTTGCGCCGGCCGACGGGCTCGTCGAACACCAGGGGCAGGGTCATGTCTGGGAGCGCATCATCAGCCAGAACACCGCTGTGCCCACTCCCGCGACGACGAGCATCGTGACGACCATGCCGAAGAGGAGGTACTTGCCGAAGCGTCGCGTGGTCGGGAAGACCATCAGCCCGGCCGGGACCAGCAGGAACAGCAGGACGAAGGGGAAGGTCTCCTCGGCCACCCGGTCGGAGAACAGGTGGCGCATCGCGATGACGAAGAGCCCCGGCAGGAGGCTGACGGTCACCAAGCCGGTGAAGAAGCCCGCGAGGGCCACGAACGTCGGGTGGTCGCGGTGCCACCAGTCCGGTTGAGGAGCGGTCGCCAGGGTCGGCAGCTCCGCGTCCGGCGCTGAGAGGTCACCGGCCACGCGCTGCAGCTCGGGCGCTTCGTCCTCGGTGGTGGGCATGTCCCCCATGGTAGGGACCGACCCGAGCCCGGCCGGCATCCACGCCGCGGGGTGGCCCCGGAACCCTCGACGGACAGGCCTCGCTCGACGAGCGCCGGAAGGCAAGACCTCGGAGGACGAGTCAGAAGACGAGGTAGTGCAGCAACAGCCAGGTCGGGGCGATGGTCGCGAGCAGTGAGTCCAGGCGGTCCATCAGACCCCCGTGGCCGGGGATGATCTGGCTCATGTCCTTGATCCCGAGGTCGCGCTTGATCACCGACTCCACCAGGTCGCCCAGGGTGGCCATCATCACGGCGATCAGGCCGAGCAGGACACCCACCCACCAGCGCCCGTCCAGGAGGTAGACCACCACCGCCCAGCCGACGGCGATGCAGGCCAGGGCCGAGCCGGCGAAACCCTCCCAGGACTTCTTCGGCGAGATCACCGGCGCCATCTTGTGCCGGCCGAAGAGCACGCCGGCGGCGTACCCG
>JAWKJR010000021.1:0-45403 GCA_041393675.1 Nocardioides sp.
CCGGGCCGGTGCAGAACCAGCCGGACTTCCAGGCGGGGGCGGTGGACCACCGCACGCACTTCGCGAGCGCGGTCCCCGCGCTGGTGCGCCAGGCCATGGCCGAGTACGGCGAGCTGACCGGCCGAGAGTACGCGCCCCTCCACCGGGTGCTGTGTGACGACGCGGACTACGTGATGGTGGGCCTCGGTTCAGTCACCGAGGACGTCGAGGCGGTGCTGCCCTACCTGCGCAGCCGAGGGATCAAGGCCGGCCTCGTCGCGGTGAAGCTGCTCCAGCCCTTCCCCGAGGCCGAGCTGGTGGAGGCGCTGGCCGGCAGGAAGGCCGTGACCGTGCTGGAGCGCTCCGACCAGACCGCACTCACGACACTGGTCACCCAGGCGCTGTTCAAGGCCCACCAGAACGCCGTCGGCGGGGCCCGGCACGCGGGTGTTCCCGAGCTGGCCGACACCCCGCCGGTCACCACGGCGATCTTCGGCCTCGGCGGGCACGACCTGCAGCCGCGACACCTGATCGCGGCCTACCAGGCGATGGTCGACGGCCGGCCCGCGCCGCTGGTCTACCTGGGCTCGCAGTTCTTCAGCGCCGACCCGACCCCGGAGACCGCCGAGATCCAGGCGCGGCTGCGCGCGGCGTACCCCGAGACCGAGCTGATGGCGCTCGCGACCGGCCCCAACCCCGACCTGCTGCCCGAGGGCGGCATGCGGATCCGGTTCCACTCCGTGGGCGGCTACGGGACGATCGCCACCGGCAAGCTGCTCACCGACATCCTCGCCGGCGCGCTCGAGCTGCACTCCAAGTCGGCGCCCAAGTACGGCTCGGAGAAGAGCGGGGCGCCCACCAACTACTACATCACCTTGTCGCCCGAGCCGGTGAAGATCACCAACGCCGAGCTCGAGGACGTCGAGATCGTCATCTCGCCCGACCACAAGGTGTTCCACCACACCGACCCCCTGCGCGGGCTGGCCGAGGGCGGCACGTTCGTGCTCCAGAGCGACCTCGACCCCGAGTCGGTGTGGGCGTCGCTGCCCAAGAAGGCCCGCCAGACGATCCGGGAGCGCGGCATCCACCTGCTCGTGGTCGACGCCTTCACCGTCGCCAAGCAGCACGCGCCGGCGCCCGACCTCGAGACCCGGATGATGGGCATCGCCTTCATCGGCGCAGTGGCCGGCCACGTCCCGACGATCACCGCCGGCTCCTCCGAGGAGGCGATCCTTGCCAAGGTGCGCCAGCAGATCGCCAAGAAGTTCGGGGCCAAGGGCGAGGCTGTCGTCGAGGCCAACATGGCCGTAGTCCGGGCAGGGAGCGGAGCCACCTACGAGCTGACTACACCCGGCCCGAGTTCGAGGTGATCGACCGCCGGCCCGAGCCGCTGCCCCTGTTCACCGCGTCGCTGTCGGCGGCCTGCGAGTGCGCCAACTCCGCGGGCTGCGCGGCGACCGGGATCTTCGACCGTGACTACTACGACAACATGATCGCCAAGCCGTTCCGCGACGGCACCATCGGCGAGGCGCCGGTGCTGCCCGGCACCGGCCTGTTCATGCCGGCCGGCACGGCGGCGACGAAGGACAAGGGCCTGTTCCGGCGTACCGTCCCCGAGTTCCACGCCGAGACCTGCACCGGGTGCCTGGAGTGCGCGCTGGTATGCCCGGACGCAGCCATCCCCAACTCGGTCCACGAGATCCACGAGCTGCTGCTCACCGGCATCGCCGAGCTGGACCTGCCGCCCGCCCAGGCCGAGGCGCTGCGCGCGCAGGTCTACCCGCTCGCCGAGCGCGTGCGGGAGGCGTACCGGCAGACCAAGGAGTCGCCGGCGTTCCACGACCTGGTCGCTGCGGCAGCCACCGGGCTGCCGACCGACCAGCCGTCGCTCGCCACGAACCTGGGCCGGCTGGTCGAGACGCTGGCGGGATATCCGGTCGCGCGGACGCGGCCGTTCTTCGACGCCATGGAGAAGCAGTCGGCCGGCACCGGCGGCCTCTTCGCGGCGACGATCGACCCGTGGAAGTGCACCGGGTGCCTGGAGTGCGTCGACGTGTGCGGCCCGCACGCGCTCGTCGCGCGCGACCAGGACGCCGACCTGTCGACCCGGCTGCAGGAGCGTTTCGAGTTCATGAGCCGGACGCCGAACACGGCAGCGCGCTTCCACGAGGGCTCGACCTCGCCCGACGGCGACATCAAGCGGCTGTTCCTGGATCGCGGCAACTACTACGCCACCACCGGGGCCACGGCGGGTGCCGCGGCTGTGGCGAGGTGACGGCGATCCGGCTCGTCATGTCGACCAGCCACGCCCTGGGCAGCGAGCGGCGCCGGGGCGAGATGGGCGAGCTGGACGGCCTCCTGGCCGGCCTGGAGGACAAGCTCGCCGAGCTGGGCGTGGGCCCCGAGGTCGCCGACCGGCGTGAGCGCATCCAGGACGCACTGCGCATCCTCGAGCGGCGGCTCTACGAGCTGGAGAGCGGTCCGACCGGCCGGGGCTCCTCGGCCACCGTCATCGCGAACGCCACCGGCTGCAGCAGCGTGTACGCCTCGACGATGCCCTACAACCCCTACAACGACCCCTGGGTCAACAGCCTGTTCCAGGACGCGCAGCCCCTGGCCAAGGGCATGTTCGAGGGGCTGGCCGCCCGCGCCGTCGACGACGTCCGCGCGCTCCGCACCGCCCAGCTCGAGCTGGCCGACGCCTACGACCCTGCCGTGCACGACGAGGAGCTGCGCCTGCTCACGTGGGGAGCCTTCAGCCCCGACGAGATGAAGCGGCTGCCGACCGTGCTCACGATCGGCGGCGACGGTGCGACCTACGACATCGGCTTCGGTGCGCTGTCGCGGGTGCTGGCCAGCGAGACCGCGATCAAGGTGATGGTGCTCAACACCGGCGTCTACTCCAACACCGGCGGCCAGGCCTCGACCTCCAGCTTCACCGGGCAGGACTCCGACCTCTCCCGGTTCGGCCACGCCCACACCGGAAAGCACGAGACCCGCAAGGAGCTCGGCCTCATCGCGTCGTTCCACCCGAACGTCTTCGTGTGCGCGACGAGCACTGCGCTGCAGGGCCACTTCCTCAAGAACACCCTGGAGTTCCTGACCTACGGCGACGCGCCCGCGGTCATGGACGTCTACACGCCCTGCGGCTCCGAGCACGGCATCGCCGACGACGCCTCCGCCCAGCGGGCGCGACTCGCGGTCGAGAGCCGGATGAACCCGGTCTTCGTCCACGACCCGCGCCGCGGCAGCACCCTCCACGAGTGGTTCTCGCTCGAGGGCAACCCCGACCCCGACAAGACGTGGACGACGATGAGCGTCGAGCACCTCGACGGCGACGGGAACCTCCAGCTGTTCGACACCCCGATGACGCCTGCCGACTTCGCGCTGGGGGAGGTGCGCTTCAAGAAGCACTTCCGCAAGCTGCGGCCAGACGAGGACGCCACCGCCGTGCCGATCGACGCCTTCGTGGACCTGTCGGCGGGGGAACGTCGCGAGCACGTGCCGTTCGTCTGGGCCACCGACGCGGACAAGCACCTGATCAAGGTGTTCGCCTCCCCGACGATCGTGGCCCTGGTCGAGGACCGGCGCCGCTACTGGCAGATGCTGCAGTTCCTGGCCGGCGTACACCTGGCCAAGCTGACCGCCCTGCACCAGCACGACATCGACGCCCTCCAGGCGCGGTACGACGAGGCGCAGCAGGCCCGGGAGACCTCGTTGGACCAGATCGCCGACGCCATGGCGGAGCTGGCGACCTCGTCGAAGGCCCAGCCGGCCGCCTTCGGCGGCCTCGGGATCGGGGCGGCCCCGGGGGTCGCTGGCGCCGCCGCACCCGCGGCCGAGTCGGCGTCGAGCCCGGCCGCGGGCACCGCGCTGGTGGTGCTCTCGGAGGAGGACCAGCTGCTGTGCAACGACTGCAAGACCTGCTACCAGGACCTCCCGTCGCTGTTCGAGAAGACCAAGATCGTGGTGCACGGTGAGGCACGGGACGTCGCCCGGCTGATCCCGGGCGCCTTGGACACCGTCGAGCTCACCGACGAGGTCCGAGCCAGGCTGAAGCGGGTGGCGGCCAACTGCGACGCGGAGATCATCCATGTCCAGTGACCTGACCGGCGCCGCGCCGGGCGGCGGCGCGGACGACCTGGCCCGCTACCTCGACGCCAGCAGCACGCTCGCGGCGACGAGGAGCAGGTCGCCGAGCTCGAGCACAGCCCGGCGGTGGAGGGCTACCACCACCGGCTGGCGCTGCTGCAGCGCCGGCTGCAGCACGACCCGGCCGCGTTCCGCGACATGTTCGTCGCCGACGGGATGAACGCGGTTGCCTGGGAGTCTCCGCCAGGACGACCTGAGCGCCGAGTTCGCGCGTGCGCTGTGGGCGATGCTGCTGCGCGACGACGACGCCAGCGCCGTGCTGATGCGGTTCGTGGGAACCTGCCTCTCGGGGGCAAGCGGAAGTTCATCCGGGCGCTCGACACGCACCTGCGCGAGCGCTACCCGATGTTCGCCGGCTGGCCGAGGGCTGGCCCGCGGGCAACGCGATCCCGCCGTACACCCGTAGCCCCGAGGAGCGCAGCCACGACTTCGACCTGGTCAACCAGGGCTTCCTCGGCTACCTCTCGCAGGGCTACTCCCAGCGCGAGGTGGACCTGCTGGTCTGGCTCGAGGCGCTCCGCGACAAGCAGTGCGCGGACAAGCCGTGCGAGATCGGCATGCACGTCGCCGGCCAGGCCGAGCCCCAGGGCGGCTGCCCGGTCAAGATCCACATCCCCGTGATGATGAGCCTGCTCGGCGAGGGCCGCTTCCGGGAGGCGATGGAGCTCATCGAGTCGTGCAACCCGCTGCCCAACGTCACTGGGCGCGTCTGCCCCCAGGAGCTGCAGTGCCAGGGGTCTGCATCCACACCGACATGCCGATCCAGGTCGGGCAGCTGGAGTGGTTCCTGCCGCAGCGGGCGCGGCTGGTCGACCCCGACGGCCCGGCGCGGCGGTTCGCCGGGACTCCGGACCCTTGGGAGCGCGCCACGAAGCCGCCGGTGGCCATCGTCGGATCGGGCCCGGCCGGGCTGATCAACGCCTACCTGCTGGCTGCGGAGGGCTTCCCGGTGACGGTCTTCGAGGCGTTCCACGCGCTCGGCGGCGTGCTGCGCTACGGCATCCTCGAGTTCCGGTGCCCAACGAGCTGGTCGACGACGTGGTCGCGAAGATCAAGCTGCTCGGCGGGCGCTTCGTCCTGAACTTCGTGGTCGGCAAGACCGCGACCCTCCACGACCTGCGCGAGGCCGGCTTCTGGAAGATCTTCGTCGGCACCGGCGCAGGGCTGCCGCGCTTCATGAACGTGCCCGGCGAGCACTTCAACAACGTGATGTCGGCCAACGAGTTCCTGGCCCGGGTCAACCTGATGCAGGGCCTGCGCGAGGACTACGAGACCCCGCTGCCGGAGACCGCCGGCAAGCAGGTGCTGGTCATCGGCGGCGGCAACACGGCGATGGATGCTGCCCGCACGGCTCGCCGCCTCGGCGGTGAAGTCACGATCGTCTACCGCCGCACCCAGGCCGAGATGCCCGCGCGCGTCGAGGAGCTGCACCACGCGGTCGAGGAGGGCGTGCGGGTGCGCGAGCTCGCGGCGCCGTACGAGTTCCTCGGGGACGACCAGCACCGCGTCACGACCGCCATGCTGGACCTGATGCGACTGGGCGAGCCGGATGACTCGGGACGACGCCGGCCCGAGGCCACGGGCGAGCGGAGGCCATGCCGGCGGACCTGGTCATCATGGCGCTGGGCAACGCGGTCGAACCCGATCCTCAAGGACTCCGAGCCCTCGCTGCACACGACGAAGTGGGGACCATCGACCTCGAGCAGCGCGGGTCGCAGGAGACCTCCCTGCCGGGTGTCTTCTCGGGCGGTGACGCGACCCGCGGCGGCTCGACGGCGATCAACGCCGCCGGGACGGCCAGGCGGCCGCTCGCAGCAGATCGTCGGGCTGGTCGACCTGCCCGCGCCCGAGATCCGGCGCCGGGTGGAGTCTGCGCAGGCCTACACCGAGCTCGGGGTGCGGGCGCACGAGATCACGGCGCGTCGCGAGCTGGCCGAGGGCATCGTCGAGATGTCCGTCTACCCCCCTGGTCGCCATGGCGGCGCGGCCGGGCCAGTTCGTCCGGCTGCTGGCGGCCCCCGACGGTGAGCTGATCCCGTTGACCCTCGCCGACTGGGACACCGACGCCGGCACCGTCGACCTCGTGGTGCAGGCGATGGGCACCAGCAGCATCGAGATCAACGCCATGGCGGCGGGGGAGGCCTTCACCGGGATCGCGGGCCCGCTCGGGCAGCCGAGCCGGATCGCGTCGTACGACGACGGTGAGACGGTGGTCTTCGCCGCGGGCGGGCTCGGGCTCCCGCCGGTCTTCCCGATCATGCGCGAGCACCTGCGGCGGGGGAACCATGTCACGCTCATCGCCGGCTTCCGCAGTGCGGACCTGCTCTTCTGGACCGGGCCGGGGGAGCGCGTCCCCCGGCTGCAGGAGGAGTTCGGCGACCGGCTCGAGGTGATCTACACCAGCAACGACGGCTCGTTCGGGCGCGAGGGCTTCGTGACGGTGCCGCTGGAGGAGCTGCTGGAGGCGAACCGGCGGGGCGAGGGTCGACGGGTGGCCGAGGTGGTGGCCATCGGACCGCCGCTCATGATGCGGGCGGTGAGCGAGCTGACGGCGCCGTACGGCGTGACGACCGTGGCGTCGCTCAACTCGATCATGGTGGACGCGACCGGCATGTGCGGCGCCTGCATGGTGCCCGTCGTCATCGACGGCAAGCTGGTCCGCAGGCACGCCTGCATCGACGGCCCCGAGATCGACGCCCACCTCATCGACTGGGACAAGTTCCTCCCCAAGGTTCGCCCAGTTCCGCGACCAGGAGCGCGCCTCGATGGCCCGCCACGGCTTCGCCTGATCGACGAGGTGGGGTTTCTGTCGCGCGAGGTGGGAGTTTCTGTCGCGCGAGGTGGGAGCTCTGCCTACACCGCGCAGCCCGCGCCGCGCCACCGCTGCAGCAGACCCCAGCCCAGGAAGGCGGCCGCGAGTGCGGCGTTGGCCACGACGAAGGGCTGGCCGCTGAGCGCCACCAGCGCGAGCACGGGATACACCCCGGACAGCACCCCGCAGGGCGAGGACGGTGCGGTCCTGGCCCCGGCATCGCGAGCGGGAATGAACGTCGCCCAGATCACAGCAGCGAGCGCGCCCAACAGTCCGAGGAGCAGCCACTCGGCCGCACTGTCGACTGTGTCGTCGAGAACGGCGTCCCGGAAGGCCAGCACCAGGACGGGGGCGAGCAGGAGCGCCACGAGTCGCTGGCGAGTGTCGAACCTGGTACGCCATGTCGGTGCGCGCGCCGGCAGCGCCAGCGACACGGCCGGGTGCTCACGCTCGAATAACCGCGACAGCGCTTCGACGGACGGGGATTCGCGGGATCGGTCACGGGAGCACTATACCCCCGGGGTATAACGTTGAGATGCCATTCCGGCTCCTCGCCGCTCCGTTCGCAGGCAGTCCGTGTCCGCACCAGCTCCCACTTCGTCGGGCATAGCTCCCACTTCGTCGGCCATAGCTCCCACTTCGCGGGGCATAGCTCCCACTTCGTCGGTCAGGTGGAGTGGTGATGGTCGGGGAGATGCGGCAGCCAGTTGAGCCGGACGGCGGTCGTGGTGCCGGCCCAGCGGCCCTCCTCGTCCCGGAGCAGGGAGATCCCGGTGTTGCTCACCTCCACCCAGCCCCGCATGGTCGGGATGCCCAGGAGCTCCCGGAGCAGGTACTGGGTGAACCACCCGTGCGTGACGAGGGCCACCACGTCGGCGTCCTGGTGCGCCGTCCGCATGTCGTCGACAACGCGCCGGGCACGCTCGACGTAGGCATGCTCCTGGTCCTCGAAGGGCCCCGCCCACCAGCCGGGGCCCTCGGCGAGCTCGGGCAGCACGAGTCGGTCGGAGAGCGCCCTCAGCTCCGTCGGGTCGCTGCCTGGGTGGGCGACGGTGACGTCGTCGGCCTGCTGGTAGGGACCCCCGCACTCGAAGAGCTCCGCGTGGGCGTGCAAGGGAAGGCCGAGCCCCTCGGCCAGCGGCGCCGCCGTCTGGATCGCCCTCGCCATCAAGCTGGTGTAGACCGCCGTCACCGGCCAGGGCAGCCCGCCGCCGGACACGTGCGCGGCGAGGAGCTGGGCCTGCGTGTGTCCCAGCTCGGTGAGGAGGGGATCTGGGTGGCGCCCCAGCTCGCCTCCGGTCTGCTCGAAGATCAAGTTGTTGACCGACTGGCCGTGGCGGATCAGCACGAAGCGCATGCCCGGAGTCTCGCACCCGGCCCCCGCCGGTCCGTCGCGGCGCCTGGGCTGCGACCACCCGTCCGAGGAGGCGTCGCCCGGGAATGACCCCCGCATTCGGGAGGTTGACCTGGGGTACCCAAGCCCCAACGGGAGGAACCCCATGCGCATCGCCGTCATCGTCGGGAGCACCCGACCAGGTCGCCAGGGCGAGGCCGTCGGTCGCTGGGTGCACCGGATCGCCGCCCAGCGCGGTGATGCGCACTACGACCTGGTCGACCTGGTGGACTTCGGGCTGCCGCTGCTGAGCGAGCCCACCGTTCCAGGGGCCGCCAAGAGGCAGTACGAGCGACCGGAGACGCGGGCCTGGAGCCAGGTGGTGGACGGGTACGACGGCTTCGTGTTCGTCACGCCGGAGTACAACCACGGGGTCCCCGCCGCCTTCAAGAACGCGCTCGACGTCCTGTACCCGGAGTGGAACCACAAGGCGGTCGGCTTCGTCGGCTACGGCGCCGACGGCGGCGTGCGCGCCGTCGAGCAGTGGCGGGTCATCACCGCCAACGTCATGCTCACGGCCGTCCGGGCCCAGGTGTCGCTGTCGACGTTCGTCGACTGGGCCGACGGCGAGTTCGCACCCACGGAGCGCCGGGCCGGCGAGGTGGAGCGGTTGCTCGAGCAGCTGGTCGCGATGACGGCGGCGGTCTCGACCCTGCGTTCCTGACCCCGCGGTCGGCCCTGGTCGCTCCACCCGGTGCGCGGGGGTACTACCACCATCGTGCGATGGTGGGCTGCCCGCGATTCGCGAGACAACTGAGGTGTTCACCCCAGCGAACCCGACCTCAGGAGCAGATCATGAAGCGCATCGCCAGCCTCAGCGCCGCGGCCGTCCTCGGCCTCGTCTCGGTCACCGCCGCGACGATCGGCACCATGGCCACCGCCCAGTCCGCCGGCCAGCATCGCTCGACCGGCCAGCACAGCACGGTCGAGGACAGTCCTCGTGCCCAGCCTTCCGCAACCTCGAGCGCGTCACCCGACGACCACGGCCGTCGGCACGGCGGTCACGGTGCCGACGACTCGGCCACCGCGACGCCGACGGGCTCGCCGACGCACGATGCCGGTGACGACAACGGCAACCACGCCGAGCCGGGCGATGACCACGGCAACCACGCCGAGCCGGGCGATGACCACGGCAACCACGCCGAGCCGGGCGATGACCACGGCGGCCAGGGTGGCGACGACCAGGCCGGCGGCGACCACGGCGGCCACGGCGGCCACGGCGGCGACGACCACGGCGGCCACGGCGGCGACGACGACCAGGGCGGCGACGACCGCGGCGGCCACGGCAGCGACGGCTGACGTCGCTTGGGGACTGCGCGTCCCGCCGAGCCCCGCACTCCCGACTCGACCGGGCCCACGGTGCCCTCACCGTGGGCCCGGCGTCGTCTGCGCGTCGCGGCGGCGACCGGGGAGTGTCGTGGGCTCGCGCCATCACACCGCCGGGCGGCGCCTCGTCGAGCCCCACGCGGCCTCAGGCACGCCGTTCCCGCGGCAGGCCTGACGGGGCGGAGGGCTGCCCCGCCCACTCAGGCGTGCGCGGCAGCCCCCGCCAGGTTGAGGCCCAGGACCCCGGCGATGATGAGCGCCAGGGACAGTGCCTTCAGCGGGCCGAGGCCCTCGCCAAGGAACAGGTAGCCGATGAGTGCCACCGCGGCAGTGCCCACGCCTGACCACACGGCGTAGGTCACCGACACCGGCAAGGTGCGGACGACGACTGCGAGAAGCCAGATCGACAGTGCGTAGCCGCCGAGCACGAGCGCGCTCCACAGCGGGTGGGTGAACCCCTCGGCGCGGGGCAGCGCCGCGGTCGCCGCCACTTCGATGGCGATCGCAATAGACAAGATGACGCCGGCGTAGAGCATGGGGTCCTCCTCCCCTGGGGTAGTGGTCAAGGTCGTTCTGTAGCGATTGCTACATACCAAACTGTAGCAGACGCTACGCTATTCCCGTGAGTCGACGTGACGAGCTGCTCGATGCCGTCACCGACCAGGTCGTGGCAAGCGGTCTGATCGGGCTGACCCTGCGTCCGCTCGCGGCCGCGGTCGGGACAAGCGACCGGATGCTCATCTACCACTTCGGCAGTCACGACGACCTGGTGTCGGCCGTCGTACGCCGGGTTGGTGAGCGCAGCGTCGCCGGGATCGACGCCCTCGCACCGGCGCGCACCGTGCGCCAGGCCGTGCTCCAGCTCTGGGAGGCCTACCAGGCACCACCCTTGCGGGACTGTCTGAGCACCTATGTCCAGGCCGCCGCGACGGGCCTGATCGGCCGAGAGCCGCACCTGTCCGAGGCCCGCGCCAGCAATGACCAGTGGGCCGAGGCGCTCAAGCGGTACTTCCTGCGCAGCGGTGCCTCGCAACGTCGGGTCGGCCGGGTGGTCGGCATGGTCGACTCGGCGCTCTTCGGCTTCACGCTGGACCTCATCACCGACCGGCCGGGCGAGCTGCGGCGTGGTGTCGCCGACCTGGCCGACGCGGCGCACCGGCTCGCCGAGGGTCGGTAGTCGAGCCTCCGGGCGTCGGGCCCGCACAGCGATGGGCCGCAGCCACCGGACGGTGACTGCGGCCCACTCGCCGAGTTCGGGTCAGTTGAGCTCGTTGACCCGGTCGATCGCCGGCGGAGCCACCGGGCTGTAGGCACCCAGGTAGCCCACCAGAGCGGTCAGGTCGTTGCCGCCGTCCAGTCGGGGACTGGTGACCGTGCCGAAGGTGGTGAAGTTGTCACCGCCGTCGGCCAGGAAGTTGTTGACGGTGACCTGGTAGGTCGCGCTCTCGTCCAGCGGGGCGCCGTTGAGCTGCACGTTGCTGATGTCGATCGATGTGCAGTTCCCGTTGTCGATGGTCCGCGCCTGGTCATAGGTGAACCCCGCCGACGAGGCCAGCTGCAGGAACGGTCGGCTCGAGCCCAACGGCTGGCACTGCTGGTCCAACACGGCGAGGATCTGCGCCCCGGTCATGTCGTAGGTGATCAGCGTGTTGCCGAACGGCTGGAAGGTGAATGCCTCGCCGAACGTGACGACGCCGTCGCCCTCCCCGCCGGAGTCGGCGTAGGTCAGGTCGGACCGCACGCCTCCGGGGTTCATGAACGCGATGTCGGCCCCGTTGGCGGACGTCGCCCAGAGCTGGGCATCGGCCACCAGGTTCGCCGCTGCGGACTCGACACCGCGGTCGGTGCCCGGCGGGACGCCGCCTCGGTTGATGTCGGCCGTGATGGTGCCGACCGGGGTGTTCCCCGCGGCGTCGTACAGCGGCTGCCACTTGGCGATGATCGAGGTCATCGCCGGGTCCGGGGTCAGGTCGGCCTGGATCACGGCGTGGTTGACGGCCGTGCTCAGGTCGCGGCGCACGTCGCGGGTCTGCTTGTCGAGCACGAGGTTCACCTCGGAGACCACCCGCCCGTAGGAGTACGCACTGGTGACGATGCGCGGGTTGCCGGCCGGGTCGGGCAGCGAGCAGTTGTACGGCAGGTGCGTATGTCCGGTGATCACAGCGTCGATCGCCGGGCTGAGCGCGTCGTTGATCGCCACGATCGGGCCGGAGATGCCGACACAGGCGTCCACATCACCCGGAGGCGGCGTCTGCGACCCGCCCTCGTGCAGCAGGACGATGATGGCGCGCACGCCCTTGCGCTTCAGCTTGGGCACCAGCTTGTTGGCCGTCTCCGCCTCGTCGAGGAAGTTCCAGCCCTGGATGCCCGCGGCCGCCACCAGGGTGTCGGTGGCCTCGAGGGTCATGCCGATGAAGCCGACCTTGATCCCCTCGACCTTCTTGATCCAGTACGGCGGCAGCACCGTGCGCCC
The DNA here is from genome assembly GCA_041393675.1 of Nocardioides sp. Taxonomy (GTDB): domain Bacteria; phylum Actinomycetota; class Actinomycetes; order Propionibacteriales; family Nocardioidaceae; genus Nocardioides. The sequence continues at coordinate 12,136 of JAWKJR010000021.1, forward strand.
GCGGTCGTTCTGGACGTTCGCCGCGAGCCATGGGAAGTCCGCGCCGGCGTACGGCTGCTCCGGGAAGTAGCAGCCGTCGACCGGGTGGCAGCCGCCGTTCTGCATGCGGAGCAGTTCGGTGACGCCCTCGTCGAACTCGTGGTTTCCCACACTCGACACGTCGAGGCCCATGGCGTTCAGCGACTCGACCGAGGGCTCGTCGTGGAAGAGGCCGGAGAAGGCGGGCGAGCCACCGATCAGGTCACCGGCGGCGACGGTCAGGGAGTTCGTGTGGCCGGCGCGCAGCTGCTGCAGCTCGGCGGAGAGGTACTCCGCCCCACCGGCGGCCTGGCCGTCGATGGCGCCGGGCGTAGCGGCCTGCAGATGACCGTGGTAGTCGTTGAAGGCGAGCAGCTGCAGGTCGACCAGGCGGCCGTGGCCGTGGCCGTGGCCACGATCCCGGTCCTGCCGCTGTCCCGCGGCATCGGCGGGGCTGGTCGCCAGCACGCCCAGGGCGAGGGTGGCGGCCGCGGCGGCGGCGAAGAGCCGCCGGCGTCGGGACCCTGCTTCGTCGGGTTGTGAGACTTCATGCACTCTCCTCGGGAAGGGTGGATGTGGCCACCCTGCCATGGCGGGCTGGACCAGTGAAAGGGTGGTCGGCCGGACTTTGCCCACGGTTCATGGTCCTGTTGTCGACCCAGCTCGACGGGCTGCGTGCCCGCCGGCCCGGAGGACCAGTCGTCGGGTCCCTCGCCGGGTCAGTCGCCGAGCCGCGACCGCCGCAGGCTGACCAGCCATCGGCGATGCGGGTGCTCGGTGAGCGTCCAGAGCTCGTCGCTGGACGGCCAGTAGGCGAGGTCCTCGGGGCCCATCGGCACCGCGCGCGGTTGGCCCGCATCCGCCCCGGCGCACCGACGAGCACCGTCCCGGGGTGCCAGGGCCGCGTGAGGCGGTGACGTACCACGAGCCTTCCACCGTCACTGCTCCCTGCATGTGCGGCACGCCTTGGCCCACGAAGTCGGGTCGTGCCAGCCCGTCGGCGCCGGCCGTCAGCAGGCCGGTCTCCACGTCCAGCGGGTAGCACGCCAGCCGCGTGGTCTGCTGCCCCCGGCCGTACTCGCCCACGACCAGGCTCGCGGGAGCGCCGCGGTCGAGGGAGAGGAAGGAGTAGCGCAGGCCGGGCCTGCCGGGGTCGGCGTGCGCGCGGTAGCGCGAGCGGACCGGCAGGAAGTACCGGTAGCCGGCCGAGGAGACCGCCGTGTCGGCGGCCGCGCCCCACTCGTGGCCGTCGGGGACCCTCATCAGGTCGTCGAGCCGACAGGTCACGAGCCCAGAGCCGGTCGCCGCGACGTGGACGAGGGGTCCGCACCACACGGCGCCACCCGCGTGCACGTGCAGCGGAGACACGGCGAGCCGGTTGCCGCGCAGCGTCGGCACGACCAGCAGGACGTGGCGATAGCGCAGGGTGTCCAGGTCGAGGAACGTGAGCCGGGATCCGGGGGCCTCGCCGCGCGGCCGGTCGGGGCTGACCCGGGCGTACCAGGTGACCATGAGCACGCGCCGGCCCTCGACGACTCCGGAGGTCGAGGCGTCGGCAGAGCTCGAGATCCCCTGGGGCCACCACTCCGTGCTGCCGCGGTCGTGGCGATCCCAGGTGTACGCCCGGTGCGCGGCGTGGCCGAACCAGCCGTGGGAGCGGTGGGCCTGCCGGTTCAGGTCGGAGAGCAGGGTCGGCAGACCGACCGCGCCGCCGCCCGACCTCGCCAGCCGCCCCGCCAGGACGGCGATCGCGTCGCCGTTCTCTGCGGAGCGGTCCAGGTGGATCCCACCTGCGTCAGTCGGCACACCGGTCACCGTATCCGGGTGATCGCGGGCGGCCGGGCTACGGTCGTGCCGTGCCGAGCCCCGCAGAGCAGCCGCGCACCGTGGTCGTCGGTGCCGCGCTGGTCCGCAGCGGTCGGGTGCTGGCCGCACGCCGCACGGCGCCCGTCGCGGCCGCGGGTCGCTGGGAGCTGCCGGGCGGCACGCTCGAGCCCGGGGAGACGCCCGACGCGGGGCTGGTCCGCGAGATCTGGGAGGAGCTGGGCTGCCGGGTGGACGTGGTGGCCTGGCTCTCGGCGCGGACGCCCATCGACGATCGTCATGAACTGCGGGTGGCGCACGCCCGGCTGGTCGAGGGCCGCCCGCGCCCGGTCGAGCACGACCTGCTGCGCTGGCTGACGGCGGCGGAGCTGGGCGACGTCGACTGGCTCGAGCCGGATCGCCCGTTCCTCCCCGAGATCGCACGACTGCTGGACGGCGATCCGCGGCTGCACGCCGGTCTCTAGGATCGAGCGCATGACGGCTCCTCCTGGACAGCGGCTGCTGCTCGTGCACGCCCACCCCGACGACGAGACGATCAACCAGGGCGCCACGATGGCCAAGTACGTCGCGGAGGGGCGCGGCGTCACGCTCATCACCTGCACGGCCGGGGAGATGGGCGAGATCCTCATCCCGGGCCTGGAGCACTTGGCCGCCGACCAGACCGACACCCTTGGCGAGCACCGCCGCGGCGAGCTGGCCGCGGCGATGGCCGAACTGGGCGTGGCCGACCACCGCTTCCTCGGCGGCTTCGGTCGCTACCGCGACTCCGGCATGAAGTGGCACGACGACGGACACGCCGTCGCCGCCGACGACATTCACGACAACGCCTTCTGGCACGCCGACCTGACGGAGGCCGCGACCCTACTGGTAGAGGTGATCCGCGAGCTGCGCCCCCAGGTGCTGGTCACCTACGACGAGTTCGGCGGGTACGGCCACCCCGACCACATCCAGGCCCATCGGGTGGCGATGTACGCCGCCCAGCTGGCCGCCGTGCCGTCCTACCGTCGCGATCTGGGGGAGGCCTGGGAGATCGCAAAGATCTACTGGGGAGCCATCTCCGCCAGCCGGCTCCGGTCGGGGCTGCGCGCCCTGCGGGAGGCAGGCGACACGACGTCGTTCGAGGGCATGGACCCAGACGGGCAGCTGCCGCCGTTCGCGGTCGAGGACGCCGACCTGACCTGCGCGGTCGACGCCAACGACCACGTGGAGAAGAAGATGGCGGCCCTGCGTGCCCACGCCACCCAGATCACCGTCGACGGGCCGTTCTTCGCGCTCTCGAACAACCTGGGCAGCTCGGTCTGGGGGACTGAGTTCTTCCGGCTGGCCAAGGGCACGCCCGGCCCCACCGGCCCTGACGGGCTGGAGACCGACCTCTTCGCCGGTCTGTGACCGGGCCACGAGGCGCCCCATGGTGCGCCCCATGATGCGTTCGGTGACGCGCACCGCGGTCGCTCTCGGGGCCGGCGTCTCGGGAGCGACGCTGGCGGTGCTCACCGTGGCCCTGCACGACCGGTGGTGGGGCTGGCTGCTCGGCGTGGCCACCTCGGCGGCGGCCGCCCTCGCGCTGCCGCCCGGGTGGTGGACCCGACTGCCCCTCACGCTCGGCTGGTCGGCCATGGCCGGCTGGCTGGCGGCGCCGCACGACGGCGGCGACTACCTGGTGTCGGCCGACCTCCCCGGCTACCTGCTGCTGGCGGTCGCCGTGGCGCTCCCGGTGGCCGGGCTGGTGACGGCGGTCGCCCCGCCGGAGCAACCTCGGCTCCCCGGCGACCCGCCGTCGCGCTCCTAGGATGGTCGCGTGACCGACCCGGTGGAGCGCGCCGCCCCGCCCCGAGGCCACGGCTCCCCGCCCGGAGCGGAAGGGCGGGCGGGTCGTGCTGCTGCTCGTGCTGGGGCTCGCCGTGCTGGCCGGCGGCGCGTACGCCGCGGCGTACGCCGCCGCGGGCGACCGGGTGCCGCGGGGGACGACCGTGGCCGGCGTCGACATCGGCGGCAAGACGGCGACGGAGGCGCAGGCCACGCTCGTCGCCGAGCTGCGGCCCCGCGCTGCCGAGCCGATCCCCGTGACCGTCGACGGCACCGCCGACGTGATCGACCCCGAGTCCGCCGGCCTGGGGGTCGACTACGTCGCGACGGTCGCAGCCGCCGGGGCGACTCGCAGCTGGTCGCCGGCCTGGCTGTGGTCCTACTTCACCGGCGGTGAGCCGGTCGACCCCGTGATCGAGGTCGACGACGCCCTGCTCGGTCGGGCCCTCGATCGGCTGAGCGCCACGCACGGGACGCTGCCTCGCGACGGGAGCGTGAGCTTCGACAAGACTCGGGTCGTGGTGCGCGACCCGCGCGAGGGACGGGCGCTGCATCCTGACGAGGCTCGCGACGCTGTGCTGGCGGCCTACCTGACCGACGGCACCGCCGAGCTCACCTTGGTGGCGCAGCCCCCCGGCATCGACGCGACGGACGTGCGCGCCGCCGTGGACGAGTTCGCCAACCCTGCGGTCTCCGGGCCCGTGACGCTGGTCTTCGGGAAGTCCCCGGTCACCCTCACGCCCGCGCAGTTCACCGCGGCGCTGCGGCTGGTGCCCCGCGACGGCGAGCTAGTGCCCGCCGTCCGGCGCAGGGTGCTCACCGGGCTGGTCGACGCGGGGGTCGGCGAGGCCGGGCAGCCCGCCGACGCCACGGTCGAGCTTGTCAACGGCGCCCCGCGGGTCGTGCCGGCCAAGCCTGGGGTCAAGTACCGCCCGGACGAGGTGGCCGACGCCTTCCTCCAGCTGGTCCAGCTGACCGAGGGGCAGCGGCGGGCGAAGGTGCCGGCGACCGTCGCCGAGCCGGCGTTCAGCACCAAGGACGCGCGGGCCTTGAAGATCACCGAGAAGGTGTCCAGCTTCACGACGTACTACCCGCACGCGGACTACCGAAACGTCAACATCGGCCGGGCCGCCCAGCTGGTCAACGGCACCGTGCTCAAGCCGGGCGGCGTCTTCTCGCTCAACGGCATCGTGGGCGAGCGCACCCGTGAGAACGGCTTCACCGAGGGCTTCATCATCAGCAACGGGATCTTCAAGGAGGACCTCGGTGGCGGGGTGTCGCAGATGGCCACGACGACCTTCAACGCGATGTTCTTCGCGGGGCTGAGGGACATCGAGCACAAGACGCACTCGTTCTACATCGATCGCTACCCGGTGGGCCGCGAGGCGACCGTCGCCTGGCCGTCGGTGGATCTGAAGTTCGAGAACGACACGCCGTACGGCGTGCTGGTCGAGGCGCACGTGACGCCGTCCACGCCGTCGTCGTCCGGCGTGGTGACGGTGTCGATGTGGTCGACGAAGCTCTGGGACATCACGACCAAGACCGGGGAGCGCTACAACTTCACCGCACCGGCCACGCGGACGTTGCGCACCGAGGACTGCTACCCCAACACCGGCTACGGCGGCTTCGACATCGACGTGTGGCGCTACTTCCACAAGCCGGGCTCGCGCGAGGTCACGCGCACGGAGAAGTTCCACACCCACTACACCCCCTCCGACACCGTCGTCTGCAAGCCGCCCAAGCCGGCACAGCCATGAGGGCGGCCCGACCCCGATGATCGAGGTCGCGCTGCTCGAGGTGCGGGCCCTGCCGTGGCGGCCGCGGGCTCGAGTCATGTCGGCGGAGCGGTTCCGCGAGGGCGTGGCCGACGTCGGCCCCTTCGACGCGACCGACGGTCTGGAGGGCCTGGTGGTCGGGCTCGGCCTGTGGCTGGCCCTGATCCTGCTCGCCCCCGTCGTGGTGGTCGTGATCGCGGTGCTGCTGCTGCCGGTCGAGCTGGTCGTGGTCGCGGCGCTGGCGGCGCTCCTGCTGCTGGCGCGGTTCGCCGGAGCTATCCCCTGGACGGTGCTCACGATCAGCACCGTCAGCGGCGAGGAGTCGACCACGCGACACCGATTCCTGCCCGCCGCGGTGCGGCAGGTGCGGAAGACAAACCACGACCGGCGCGTCCGAGTGCGCTGGTCGTGGACGTGACCGGCAGCCGGGCTAGGGGCTGAGCCGGGTCAGGTCGCGCGGGAAGAGAGTGACCTCCCGGATGTTGGCCGCCTCCACCAGGCGGGCCACCCATCGCTCCAGGCCGATGGCAAAGCCCCCGTGCGGAGGCATGCCGTGTCGGAACGCCTGGAGGTAGGCCGCGTAGTCCGCCGGGTCCTCGCCTCGCGCCCGGAGCGCGGCGTCGTACGCCGAGGGCGTGTGCAGCCGCTGCCCGCCGGTCACCAGTTCCAGCCCGCGGAACAGCAGGTCGAAGGAGGCCGACCACCGCGAGTCGTCCGGCTGCGGGTGCGTGTAGAAGGGCCGTTTGGCCATCGGGTATCCCTCCACGGCGAGCAGGTCCGTGCCGTGCTCCCCGCGCGCCCACTCACCCAGGGCCCGTTCGTGCTCGGGGGCCAGGTCCGGCTCGTCGTCCGCGGCGCCGACGATCCGGAGGGCCTCGGTGAAGTGCACGACGGGGATCTCGGCCGGCACGTCGGGCAGGACGATCCCGAGCCGGTCGAGGGCAGCACCGGCCTGCTCCGTCACCGCGGTGACCATCCCGGCCAGCGCCGAGCGGAGCACCGCAAGGACGTCGCGATGGTCGCGGATGAAGCCCACCTCGACGTCGAGGGAGACGTACTCCGCTAGGTGGCGCACCGTGTCGTGCGGCTCGGCCCGGAAGACCGGGCCGACCTCGTAGACCCGCTCGAAGACGCCGACCAGCTGCTGCTTGTAGAACTGCGGGCTCTGGGCGAGGTACGCCGGCCGGCCGAAGTAGTCGACGGCGAACACGTTGGCACCGGACTCGGTGGCCTGCGAGACGAGCTTCGGGGTCTGGATCTCGGTGAACCCGAGCCCGTCCAGGGTCGACCGGAAGCCGCGGATCGACGCGGCGGCGAGCTCCCAGCGCGCGCGCTGGGCAGGGTGCCGCCAGGTGACAGCGGCATGGTCGAGCAGCGTCGGGAGCGTGGCGCTCAGCTCGGGACGCCACAGCTCGACGGGCGGCGTCTCGGCCGGCTCGGTCAGTGCGGCGACGGTCGCCTCGCCCACCTCGACCCCGCCCGGGGCCTGCTGGTTGGCGGTCGCCAGTCCGGTCACCTCTACCGTGGTCTCCTCCGGCGGGGTCGTCGTGCCCGCCGGCAGCACCACCTGGGCGAGACCGCTGCGGTCGCGCAGCACCAGGAAGGTCACGCTGGCGAGCTCGCGCCGCCGGTGGACCCAGCCCTGAAGCCGGACGGTCGTGCCGACCGGAGCGCTCGCGAGCTCGGCCGCGAGGGTGCGGGGTAGGGACGTCATCGGAGATCACCTCCAGTTCGCAGGGAAGCCCTGGAGGTGCGGGCGGGGGCCAGGTCGCGGTGCCACCACACCTTTGCCGGCAGGTGCGCCGGCCTCTCGTCGGGACGCCGGACGCGCGACGTCCGCGGCGCTGCCGGCCGCCAGCAGGAGGCGTCGGCAGGGGGTTCGTCAGGCCCCACGGACGTGCCAGGAGTGTACGGCGCGACCCTCCGCGGCTGCGAACCGCTATCGCGCCGGAGCGGCGAGATAGCGGTAGCGGTGATGGGTGGTGAAGCCGAGGCGCTCGTACAGGCGCAGGGCCGGCTCGTTGTCGGAGAGCACCTGGAGGTAGGCCGTGGTCGCGCCCTGCGAAGCCGCCCAGTCCAGCCCTCGGCGAGGACTGCAGTCATCAGCCCCTCGCCACGTCGGGCCGGGTCGGTCCACAGGTCGTGCAGGCCCACCCAGTCGCGGTCCAGGGCGAGCCGGGCGCGCGCCACCTCACCCAGCCGCAGCGTCGCGCGGACGCCGTCGGGGTCGACGTCGAGCGTGGCCGGCGGCGCGGCGTCCCAGTCCTGGTCGAGCCCTCGGAGCACATGGGCCACGCCCGCGAGCTGGAACACCGTGTCGGCCTCACCGGGCCGAGCCGCCCCCCAGCCGCGACCGGTGAGCTCCGCGTCGACGTCGCCGTCAGCGAGGACCTGCGCCCACGCGGGTTGCCGGTGCCGCCGGTAGAAGTCGACGACGGCGCTGGTCGCCTCGTCCATCGGCACGCCCGGGTCCCCGAAGGCCAGCACCGAGTTGGCGCGCGCAACCATCCGCCCGTTGAGGGCCCCTGCCGCGCGGAGCACCCAGTCGCCCAGCCGCTCCTGCGCCGCCTGCGGGAACATCGAGAGCGTCCGGAGCTGGGCCTCGTGCGGCGCGATCCGCAGCCGCATCGACGGCCGGGGCGGCACCGGCTTGCCCGACACGATGAGCGTGATGGGCAGCGTCAGCACGGTGCCGTCCTCGCGGCGTACGACGGCCTCGTCGACGCCCCACGCCTCGCACACGCCGAGCACGTCCGTGACCGCCGGCCCGCCGCTCGGCCCGAGCTGGCCGGGCACCAGGCTGCGGATCACCACCCGCTGGCCCACGACGTGCGGGCCGAGCCGATGCTGACCCGCCCGAGGCGCTGGTCCGGTTCCCACGCTGGGGATACTAGGCTGTGCCCGACGGCGCGCAGCCGCGCCCCGAGAGTGTCCCGGAGGAGGACCAGGTGACCTACGTCATCGCCCAGCCGTGTGTCGACGTCAAGGACCGTGCCTGCGTCGACGAGTGCCCCGTCGACTGCATCTACGAGGGCAAGCGGATGCTCTACATCCACCCCGACGAGTGCGTCGACTGCGGGGCCTGCGAGCCGGTCTGCCCGGTGGAGGCGATCTTCTACGAGGACGACACCCCGGAGGAGTGGAAGGAGTACTACGACGCCAACGTGCACTTCTTCGACGACCTCGGCTCTCCCGGCGGCGCGGCCAAGATGGGCGTGATCGACATGGACCACCCGATGGTTGACGCGCTGCCGCCGCAGAACCAGGACCACTGACGATCACCGGCCCGCTGCCCGCGGAGCCGGCGCGCGTCTCGACCCGGCTTCCCGACTTCCCCTGGGACCACCTCACGGCCTATGCCGAGACCGCGCGAGCACACCCCGACGGTCTGGTCGACCTGTCGGTCGGCACGCCCGTCGACCCCACGCCCGAGGTCGTCCAGGCCGCGCTCCGGGCCGCCGCCGACTCCCCGGGCTACCCGATCACCGTCGGGCTCCCGGAGACCAGGCGGGCCTGCCTCGACTGGCTGTCCCGGCGGCACGATGTCAGCGGCCTCGGCCTCGACCAGGTGCTGCCGGTCATCGGGTCCAAGGAGCTGATCGGCTCGTTGCCGCTCCAGCTGGGCGTGGGCCCCGGGGACCTGGTCGTCCACCCGCAGCTGGCCTACCCGACCTACGGGGTCGGTGCCGCGCTGGTCGGCGCCGAGGCCCTCGCGGCCGACTCGCTGACGGCGCTCGGGCCGCGAGTGCCCCGGATCCTGTATCTCAACAGCCCGGCCAACCCCACCGGGCGCGTGCTCCCGCCCGACCACCTGCGCAAGGTCGTCGACTGGTGCCGCGACCGCGGGACGCTCCTGGTGTCGGACGAGTGCTACCTGGAGTGCGCGTGGGACGCGGAGCCCAGCAGTGTCCTGCACCCCGACATCTGCGGCGGATCCGCCGACGGGCTGCTCGCCGTCCACTCGCTGTCGAAGCGCTCCAACCTGGCAGGCTATCGGTGCGCCTTCGCGGTGGGCGATGCCGCAGTCGTGGCCGAGCTCCTCGCCGTGCGGAAGAACCTTGGGCTGCAGATGCCCGGCCCGCAACAGCACGCGATGATTGCCGCGCTCCGAGACGACGCGCACGTTGCCGAGCAGCACCAGCGATACGCCGCCCGCCGAGCGCTGCTGCGTGGCGCCCTGACGGAGGCCGGTTTTCGCGTCGATCACTCCGAGGGGTCGCTGTACCTGTGGGCCACGCGCGGCGAGGACTGCTGGGCCACGGTGGCGTGGCTCGCCGAGCGGGGCATCCTCGTCGCTCCCGGCGCGTTCTACGGGCCGGCGGGGCACGAGCACGTCCGGGTGGCGTTCACCGCCACGGACGAGCGGGTGACCGCCGCGGTCGCTCGGCTGGCCTGAACGGCCGGGCCGGCCACAGTGCCGGCCACCGGCTGACGACGGGTCGATCCGCCCCTGGCCCCGAGGACGTCCCAGGTCAGCGGACCGGGATCCGCTTGCCCTTCTTGCGGTCGGGCTCGGGGGTGAGCGGCGCGGGGCCGGGTGCCTCGGCGCGCAGCGCGATCAGCATCGCCTTCCACGCCTCGCCGGTCGTCGCGCTGCCGAAGATGCCGGGCTCGGAGCTCTGGTCATCGGCCAGACCTTCGGCCTGCTGGTCTGCCTGGGTGCCGCCGGACTGGTCACTGGGCTGGTCACTGGGCTGGTCGCTTGACTCGGCGGTCACCGAGCTGGGCGGCTCGGCGGCCTCCGGAGCGCTCTTCGGCATGGGGGTGCCCGGCGTGGCCACGCCGACCTGCGCGGGGCCGGTGTGGGTGACCGAGTCGGCCACCGCCTCGGGGACGTGCAGAGCCGTGGTGTCGACCGGGGACACCGGCGCCGGCGCCTCCGCGGGCGTCGGTGCGGCGACCGAGACCGGTGCGGCTTCGGGAGCGTCGGTCTCCGGGACCGTCGTCGGCACAGGGACGGCTGCCGCGGCCACCACGGCCGGCTCCGTCGTCGCCGTGGGGGCCGTGGGACCCGGAGCGACGACGGAGGCCGCCGTGGGGGTCGCCTCCGGCAGGGGGGTTGCCGTCGGCGTCGCGGCCGGTGGGGGAGCAGCGGCCTCGGGGGTGGGCTGGGGGGTGACCGGGCTGGTCACGGAGCCGGTGTCCGGCTCGGCGGCGGCGGGCGGGCTCGCCGGCGGGGCGACGGTCACGGGCTCGGCCACACCGACGGGGGCGGGCACCGTCAGGGGCTGGGCCTCGGGCGGGGCCACAGGCTGGGTCTCGGGCTGGACCACCGCGACTGGCTCGGCCACGGGCTGGGCCACCGCGACTGGCTCGGCCACGGGGTCAGCGACGGCTTCAGCGACGGCTTCAGCGACGGGCGGGGCCATGGGCTGGGCCACCGCGACGGCCTCAGCCACGGGGTCAGCGACTGGGTTAGCGACTGGCTCAGCGATGGCTTCAGCGACTGGCTCAGCGACGGGCGGGGCCACGGCGGCAGGCTCGACCACGGGAGAGGTGACGGCCACGGGCTCGGGCGGGGCCACCGTGGCGGGCTCGACGACCGGGGAGGCGACGACGGGCGGCTGGTTCACCGGCTGGATCAGCGGCGGTGCCGCAGCCTCGGGAGCGGCCGGGGTCTCGGGGGCGGCCGGTGGCGCTGCGACCGGCTCGACCGGCGTCACCGGAGCTGGCATCGGCGCCGCGACCGCGTCGTCGACAGCCGGCGTGTTGGTCTGCACGACCGGGGCGGGCACGGGGGGCTGTGCGACGGCCTCCGGGACGGGGGCGGGCACGGGCGCCTGAGCGGGGGGTGCCTCGACGACAGGGGCCGGTGCCGCCGCGGAGACCGGAGCCGGCACCTCGGCAGCGGGGAGCTCGGCAGCGGGGGGCTCGGCAGCGGGAGCCTCGACCGCCGGGGCGGCCACGGCGGCGGGCGTCTCGACGACCTCGTCCACGACGTCGTCGGGCGCCGCGGTCTCGTCGTCGGCGTCGCTCACCGGCGCGGGGTTCTCATCCACGACGGGGTTCTCGAAGCGCACGACCGAGACGCAGGCGAGGCGCACCAGCACCTGCTGGCGGTCGCCGCAGTCCAACAGCACGCCGTCACCGTCCAGGTCGGCGATCGTCCCCTTGAGCCACTCGCCCTCGACCAGCAGGTCGACCGTGGCCTTGCGATCCTCGGCATGGCGCAGCGTGCTGCCGACGGTCAGGGTCGCCGAGCTGCTCATGCGCGCCTCATCTCAGGTCGTGGCGTGGGTGGAAGGGCCTGCCTGAAGTGTTGTCGGCCGGGGAGGGACACCCCGACGCCGATCGGACATTTCTGCATGGCCCGTTCGGACTAGTCCGCCCGCGTCGACGTGCGCGGACGTCGCCTACGGCGCCACGTCGACGTGGACCTGGTCGCGGTGCTCCAAGACATCCTGGGAGCCGCTCGACCCCTCGGGGACGGTGTAGGTCCGCCAACCGTCCCGCGACCGCCGCCCGGCGGTCCAGATCCGGCCGTCGAAGATCACCGTCTGGATGTGCAGGCGGCCCGCCTGGGCGACGAGGTACGCCGCCACGGCCCAGCCGCGGGCCCGGTTCGCCGGCGTGATCGGCCGGACGAACACGTCCACCGCGCGGCCGTCGTAGTGTGCCGACCCGACCATGTGCCCGCTCGTCACGCCCCCGGGCGCGTAGCCCCCGAGCGGCAGCCCGAACACCGCCTTCAGCTCACGCCGGACGTCGTCGGCCCGCCGGGTGAGGCCGTGCCGGTTCAGGCGTGGCGAGCCCGAGGGCGCGGTCTCGGTGAGGACACAGCTGAACCCGCCCCCGGTCGTCTCGCCGGTGAGCGTCAAGGCGAGCGCCCGCGCATCGGCCGCGTGCTGGTCGTAGGCCCCGGGGTAGGCCGACCGCTGCACCGCCTGGGCCGCCTCGCCGATGTCCATCTTGTCGTAGCCGTCCACGCGCTCCAGCGCGTCGTAGAAGGCGTTGGTGGCGTAGACGGGGTTGAGGATCTGCGTGCGGGTGCCCCAGCCCTGCGACGGCCGCTGCTGGAAGAGGCCGAGCGAGTCCCGGTCGCCGTGCTCGAGGTTGAGCAGCTTCGACTCCTGCAGCGCGGTCGCCAGGCCGATCGAGGCGGCCCGGGGCGGGAGCCCACGACGGACGGAGATGGCGGCGATCAGCGCGGCGTTCTGAGCCTGCTCGGGAGTCAGCTCCGCGACGTGACCTGGCACGATTGCGCGGCATCGATCGGCAGGCGGGAACGGCGTGACCCCCGAGCGGACGGCGATCCCGGCGCCGACCGCGGTCACCACGACGGCCGCGCCGACCAGACCGATGCGGAGTGCTCGGCGCATGTGGTGCTAGTCGTTCGCGTGCAGCGCGGCGTTGAGCTCGATCCCGCCGCTGTGCCACGGCACCGCCTCGACGGTGCCGGTGACCGAGTTGCGCCGGAACAGGACGTGCGAGGCACCCGACAGCTCCGCCGCCTTGACCACCTTGGGCTTGCCGTCCATGTCCTTGATGGTCACCTTGGTGCCGGCGGTCACGTAGCAGCCCGCCTCGACCACGCACTCGTCGCCCAGGGAGATCCCGATGCCGGAGTTGGCCCCGAGCAGGCAGCGCTCGCCCACGCGGATCGTCTCCTTGCCGCCGCCGGACAGGGTTCCCATGATCGACGCGCCGCCGCCGATGTCGGACCCGTCGCCGACGAGCACCCCGGCCGAGATGCGGCCCTCGACCATCGACGCCCCCAGCGTGCCGGCGTTGAAGTTCACGAAGCCCTCGTGCATCACGGTGGTGCCGCTGGCCAGGTGGGCGCCGAGCCGCACCCGGTCGGCGTCGGCGATGCGGACGCCGGTCGGCACGACGTAGTCGGTCATCCGGGGGAACTTGTCCACGCCGTAGACCGCGACCGTCTGGCCGGCCGCCTTGAGCCGGGCGCGCGTGGCTTCGAAGCCGTCCACGGCGCACGGCCCCGCCGAGGTCCAGACCACGTTGGTGAGCAGGCCGAAGACGCCGTCCATCGAGAGCCCGTGCGGCGCGACCAGCCGGTGCGAGAGCAGGTGCAGGCGAAGCCAGGCGTCCTCGGTCGACGCTGGCGGCTGCGCCAGGTCGTCCAGGACGACCAGCCGGACCTCCGGGTGACCCGGCGGGCTTGGTCGGGAGTGCCCAGATCGCTCAGCGCGGCCGGAGCGGTGGCCTCCGCCGGTGCCGCCCCGAGCGCCGGCTCGGGGAACCAGACGTCCAGCACCGTGCCCTGCGCGTCCAGCGTCGCCAGCCCGAAGCCCCAGGCGCCGGGCGCGCTCATGCTCGTCTCGTGCGTGTGAGGGTCATCCGGGACACCCTACAAAGCCCGTCCACGGGGTCGAGCTGCCCGACCAGTGACCGTGAGTGGTGGTATCTGGCTCGCCGCGTCACTGCCCGGTGCGCCCGTCGACGCACTCGCGCAGCAGGTCCCCGTGCCCACAATGGCGGGCGTACTCCTCGATCAGGTGGACGAGGACGTCGCGCACCTCGCCCTCCTCGCCGTGGTGGCTGACCAGCGCGTCGTACGACGGCACCGCGGCTTCGACCTCCTCCGCGTGCGCGACCTCGCGGCGCCAGGCCGCCCAGGCCTCGGCCACCACCTCGGGATCGGCGACCGCACCGTCGAAGTCGGCGTCGGGCTCGGCGTCGGTGGAGTAGAGCCGGGGCAGGTCGGCGTGACCCTCGATCACGCGACGGGCCCAGTGGTGCTCGACCTTGGCCAGGTGCCGCAGCAGCCCGAGCAGCGACATCGTCGACGGCGGCACCGACCGGCGGGCGAGCTGCTCGGCGTCGAGACCCTCGCACTTGAGCGAGAACGTCAGCCGGTAGTGCCGGAGGTACTGCCGCACCGTCTCCCGCTCGCCGCGTGGTGTCGGCTCGCCGAACCGGGGGTCCTGGTCGCCGGGGACGAACATTCCGTCGTAGCTCATGCCCCCACTGTGGCGGGTCGACCGACGTCGAGCAACGCGGACTCCTGGGTGACCGGCGGGAGCGCCTGGGCGAGGTCGGCGACGAGGTCGGCGGCGTCCTCCAGCCCGATCGAGAGCCGGACGACTCCCGCATGTGGCTTGGCGTCGGCGGCCACGAACCGGTGGGTGAGGCTGGCCGGGTGCTCGATGAGCGTGTCGACGCTGCCGAGCGAGACGGCGTGCGTGATCAGCCGGACGTGTCGGACCAGCCGGCTCGCCGCGGCGTACCCCGGTCAGGTCGGCGGCCACGATCGCCCCCGGCCCCGCCATCTGGGTCCCGACCAGCCCGAGCGGGTCCCCCGGCTGGCCCGGGTAGTACACCCGCGCCACCTGCGGCTGCTCGGCCAGCCAGTCCGCCACCACGCGCGCAGTCTCCTGCTGGGCGCGCACCCGCACCGGCAGGGTCTGCAGCCCGCGGTGCAGCTGGTAGGCCGCGAGCGGGTGCAGCAGCGCGCCGGTGAGCGCCCGGACCGGACGGATGCGCGCCGTCCACTCCGGCGGGCCGCACACCACGCCGCCCATCAGGTCGCCGTGGCCGCCGAGGTACTTCGTGGCCGAGTGCAGCACCAGCATGGCGCCGTGCCGGGCCGGCCGCTGGAGCACCGGGGTGGCGAAGGTGTTGTCGATGAGCACGGGGACGTCGCCGGCGGCGGCGGCCAGCGCCTCGATGTCGATCAGCTCCAACGTCGGGTTGCCCGGGGTCTCCGCGATCACCAGACCCGTCTCCGGCGTCACGGCGTCCGCCACCTGGTCCGGGGTGACCCAACTGACCCGGGTGCCCAGGAGTCCGCTGTCGAGCAGGCTGTCGGTGCCGCCGTACACCGGCCGGAGGGCGACGATGTGCGGGGTGCCGGCGGCGACACAGGCGAGCAGCACCGCCGTCGTCGCCGCCATCCCGGTGGCGAAGGCGACGCCCTCCTCGCAGCCCTCCAGCGCCGCGACCCCGCGCTCGAAGCGGTCGACGTTCGGGTTCCACAGTCGCTGGTACACCAGGGGGGTGTCGGGGTGCGGCCGATGACCCCCACCCATCAGGTCGTACGCCGCGCCTCCGGACTCGATGTCGGGCATCGGGTAGGTCGTGGACAGGTCGATCGAGGGGACGTGGACCCCGAGGGCGACCAGGTCCTCGCGGGCGGCGTGCACGGCGGTGGTGTCGGTCCCAGCCATGCCTCCACGATGTGCCTTCCGCGCGAATTCGGCAAGACTCTCGCGGATTCCACCAAACTTGGTGAACATCACCGCAGATTCCGCGACCCCACCGGCGTACGATCGGGCCATGTCGACGAATCCTCCGCGCCGTCCCGCCGGACCTCCTCCCCGGCGCCGTCCCGACGTCGACGCGATCGACCGGGCGATCCTCGCCGTGCTCGCGCGCGACGGCCGGATCTCCAACGTGGCGCTGGCGGACGAGGTGGGGCTTGCCGAGACGACCTGTGCGGCGCGGATGCGAAGCCTGCGCGAGCGGGGCGTCCTGAGCGGGGTGCACGCGGAGGTCGACCTGGCCCGGCTGGGCTGCCCGTCCAGGCCTTCGTGGCCGTGCGTCTCGCCGGGCACGACCGCGGCCAGGTGCTCGGCTTCGGCGACGACGTGGCCGGTCTGCCAGGGGTGCTCGCCACGTACAACGTGAGCGGGGCGGACGACTACTTCGTCCATGTGGCGTCGGCCTCGCCCGAGGCTCTGCGCGACTTCGTCCTGGACAACCTGTCCACCCGGCCGGGCGTCACCCACGTCGAGACCCGCCTCATCTTCTCCGGCACGACAGGACGACGAGTGCTGAGCTGAGGCGCGTGGTGGCCGTCGCCTGCGCGCGGCAGCCGGGCGAATCGGACTCGACCCCGAGGACCCGACGTCGTACCCTGATCCGCACAGACGCCTGAGCCGTCATCAGCGGCGAGTCATTCGGAAGAACGGGCCCGGTCAGCCAGCCGGCGCCTCACTAGAACCGGACGGGCAGGCCCGTCACAGCCGACAACGAGCGGTCGCGCACCCGCCGGGTGCCCGACAAGCGAGGTGGTACCGCGGTGCCTCCGGCCCAGGCCGGTGCGTCGTCCTCGTGCAGACGAGACGCGACGACGCAGGAGCAGACCGCCGATGGCCTACCCCCAGGTGACCCATTCGGACGCACCCGCCGGTCAGGGTGTCCCCGCCTCCCCACGCTTCCCCGACATCGAGGAGGCGGTGCTGGCCTACTGGGCGGCCGACGAGACGTTCCAGGCCAGCATCGACCAGCGCGAGGCCGGGGCCGAGGGCGCCAACGAGTTCGTGTTCTACGACGGCCCGCCGTTCGCCAACGGCCTGCCGCACTACGGCCATCTGCTCACCGGCTATGTCAAGGACGTCGTCCCGCGCTACCAGACCATGCGCGGCCACCGCGTCGAGCGCCGTTTCGGCTGGGACACCCACGGACTGCCGGCGGAGCTGGAGGCGATGAGCCAGCTCGGGATCAAGACCAAGGAGGAGATCCTCGAGCTCGGGATCGGCACCTTCAACGCCAAGTGCCGCGAGTCGGTGATGCGCTACACCCAGGACTGGCGCGACTACGTGACCCGACAGGCCCGCTGGGTCGACTTCGACAACGACTACCGCACGCTCAACCCGGAGTACATGGAGAGCGTGATCTGGGCGTTCAAGAAGCTCT
Source organism: Nocardioides sp. (assembly GCA_041393675.1). Lineage (GTDB taxonomy): Bacteria > Actinomycetota > Actinomycetes > Propionibacteriales > Nocardioidaceae > Nocardioides. The sequence goes on from JAWKJR010000021.1 coordinate 29,157, forward strand.
ACGACCAGGGTCTGGTCTACGAGGGCTTCCGAATCCTGCCCTACTGCTGGAACGACCAGACCCCGCTGTCCAACCACGAGCTCCGGATGGACGACGACGTCTATCAGAGCCGGCAGGACCCGGCCATCACCGTCGGCTACCGGCTGAGCACCGGCGAGCTGGCGCTGATCTGGACGACGACGCCGTGGACGCTGCCGTCCAACATGGGCATCGCCGTCGGGCCCGAGGTGGAGTACGTCGTCGTGGAGTCGTCCTTCACGGGGACCCCGGAGCGCTACGTCCTCGGCGCCGCGCGACTCGCGGCGTACGCCGCCGAGCTCACCGACGAGGGGAGCGACGAGCCCACCGTCGTGGCCCGGCTGACCGGCGCCGACCTCGTCGGCCGCACCTACACCCCGCCGTTCTCCTACTACGCCGGGCACCCCCGCGCCCACCAGGTGCTCGGGGCGGACTTCGTCACCACCGAGGACGGCACGGGCATCGTGCACATGTCCCCGGGCTTCGGCGAGGAGGACAAGGCCACCCTCGATGCCGCCGGCGTGGAGACCGTGGTCCCCGTCGGGCCCGACGGCCGGTTCCTCTTCCCGGTCACCGACTACGAGGGCCTGCACGTGTTCGACGCCAACCACCTGGTGATGGAGCACCTCAAGGCACGCACCCGCGGCGAGGGCGAGATGGGCTCGACCACCGCCGGCACCGTGCTGCTCAGGCGCGAGACCTACGAGCACCCCTACCCGCACTGTTGGCGGTGCCGGCAGCCACTGATCTACATGGCGGTCTCGTCGTGGTTCGTGGAGGTGACCCGCTTCAAGGACCGCATGCTCGAGCTGAACCAGGAGATCACGTGGGTGCCCGAGCACGTCAAGGACGGCCAGTTCGGGAAGTGGCTGGAGAACGCCCGCGACTGGTCGATCTCGCGCAACCGGTTCTGGGGCAGCCCGATCCCGGTGTGGAAGTCGGACAACCCGAAGTTCCCCAGAGTCGACGTGTACGGCTCCTTCGACGAGCTCGAACGCGACTTCGGCACGCTGCCTCGCGACGCCGACGGCCGTCCCGACCTGCACCGGCCCGGTATCGACCACCTGACCCGGCCCAACCCCGACGACCCGTCGGGCAACTCGACGATGCGGCGCGTCGAGGACGTGCTGGACGTGTGGTTCGACTCCGGGTCGATGAGCTTCGCCCAGGTGCACTACCCGTTCGAGCAGGCCGACTGGTTCGAGCACCACTTCCCGGGCGACTTCATCGTGGAGTACATCGGCCAGACCCGCGGCTGGTTCTACACCCTGCACATCCTGGCGACCGCGCTGTTCGACCGGCCGGCGTTCTCCTCCTGCATCAGCCACGGCATCGTGCTGGGCAGCGACGGCAACAAGATGAGCAAGTCGCTGCGCAACTACCCCGACGTGCGCGAGGTCTTCGACCGAGACGGCGCCGACGCGATGCGGTGGTTCCTGATGTCATCGCCGATCCTGCGGGGCGGCAACCTGGTCGTCACCGAGCAGGGCATCCGGGACTCCGTGCGGCAGGTGATGATCCCGCTGTGGAACTCGTGGTACTTCTTCGCGCTCTACGCCAACGCCGCCACGGACGGGGGGTACGCCGCACGGTGGCGCACCGACTCCACGCATGTGATGGACCGCTACATCCTGGCCAAGCTGCGCGCCTTCGTCGAGGAGTCCACGACCTGCCAGGACGGCTACGACATCGCCGGCGCCTGCGAGGCGACCCAGCGCTTCCTCGACGTGCTCACGAACTGGTACATCAGGCGCTCGCGCGAGCGGTTCTGGTCGACCGGTGGTGAGCTGGACGTCGACGCGTTCGACACGCTCTACTCCGTGCTCGAAGTGGTGAGCCGGGTGGTCGCACCGCTGCTGCCGTTGACCGCGGAGGAGGTGTGGCGGGGTCTCACCGGCGAGCGCTCGGTGCACCTGGCCGACTGGCCCTCGGTCGAGGACCTGCCCGCGGAGGACGCGCTGATCACCGCCATGGACGAGGTGCGCGACGTCTGCTCGGCCGGCTCCGCGCTGCGCAAGGCCAACAGCCTGCGCACCCGGCTGCCGCTGGCCGAGCTGACCATCGTGGTGCCCGACGTGGCCGCGCTGCGGGGCTTCGAGCCGATCGTGGCCGACGAGCTCAACCTCAAGTCGGTGCGGCTGCTGGACTCGGGTGCCCCCGAGGCCACGTCGTACGGCGTGCAGCAGCGGCTCACCGTGAACGCCCGGGCGGCCGGCCCGCGGCTCGGCAAGGACGTCCAGGCGGCCATCCGCGGGTCCAAGAGCGGCGACTGGACCGTCGCCGACGACGGAGCCGTGACCGCCGGCGGGCTGGCGCTGATGGAGGGGGAGTACACCCTCGAGACGGTCGCGGCCGAGACCGAGGGGCACACGGCCACCGGCATGCTGCCCCGCGGTGGCTTCGTCGTGCTGGACACCGACGTGACACCCGAGCTGGCGGCGGAGGGAGCCGCCCGCGACCTGGTGCGGGCGGTCCAGCAGGCCCGCAAGGACGCCGGGCTGGACGTCTCCGACCGGATCAGCCTCACCGTCGCCGGGCCGGCCGACCTGCTGGCCGCCGCACGCGACCACGCGGAGCTGGTGAGCGGCGAGACACTGGCGGTCGCGGTGGCCTATGAGGAGGCAGCCGAGCTCGCCGTGCGGGTCGTCGCGGCGACGGGGCCGGCGTGAGTCTCGTGCGCTGGAAGGACCTCTGCCTCGACGCGCTCGACGTCGATCGGCAGAGCCGGTTCTGGGCCGCGGTGAGCGGGCTGGAGCTGGCCGGCTCGGTCGCGCACCGGCACCTGGCCGGCCCGACCCCGGCGCACACCGTGTGGATCAACGAGGTGGACCGGCCACACGTGGTCAAGAACCGTGTGCATCTCGACGTCTTCGCCACGACGGTCACGGACCTGGTCGGCCTCGGTGCGCGGGTGCTGGCGCCGGCCGCCGAGACCGGCTTCGGATGGACCGTCATGGCCGACCTCGAGGGCAACGAGTTCTGCGCCTTCGAGCGTGGCGAGGCCGTGCCGGCGTACCGGCTCCACGGAATCGGCATCGACTGCGCCGACCCGGAGTCGCTCGCCCACTGGTGGGGACGCCTGTTCGGGAGCGCACCCACCCAGGAGCCCGGCGCCGACTGGTGGACGATCACCGGCGTTGCTGCCAACGACGTGATGACCCTCGACTTCGCGCCGGTGCCGGAGACGAGGACGGCCCCCAACCGGGTGCACTGGGACGTGGTCGGCGACGCCGACGCGGTCATCGCCGCCGGCGCAACCCCGCTCTGGGACATGCCGTCCTGGCGGGTGCTGGCCGACCCGGAGGGCAACGAGTTCTGCGTGTTCCCGGGCTGACCCGCGGTCGGCCGGGCTCGCGGGCCCGGACAGGGTGGTTGGATGGCCCCGTGGACGTGGGTAGACATGGCTGACCTCGTGCTGGACCTCCAGGCCGACGTGGTGGCGCTCACCGAGGCCCTGGTCAACATCGAGTCGGTGAGCCGGCACGAGGAGGCGATCGCGGACGCCGTCGAGGCCGCGTTGCGGCGTTGCGCGCACCTCACGGTGAGCCGGCACGGGCAGACCGTGGTGGCTCGCACCGACCTCGGTCGCGACGAGCGCGTCGTGCTCGCGGGGCACCTGGACACCGTGCCGGTGCACGACAACTTGCCCGCCCGCCGCGTGGGCGAGCTGCTCTACGGGCTCGGGAGCTGCGACATGAAGGGTGGCGACGCCGTCCTCCTCTCCGCCGCGGCGACGGTGCCCGAGCCGGTGCGCGACGTCACCTACATCCTCTACGAGGCCGAGGAGATCGAGGCGACGTACAACGGGCTCCGGCTGCTCGCCGAGGCCGAGCCGGGCCTGCTCGCCGCCGACTTCGCGATCCTGCTGGAGCCCTCCAACGGCGGGGTGGAGGCCGGCTGCCAGGGCACCTTGCGCGTCGAGGTCCGCACCCGCGGGGAGCGCGCCCACTCCGCCCGCGGCTGGCTGGGCCGCAACGCGATCCACGACGCCGCCGGCGTCCTCGAACGGCTGCGTGAGTTCGAGCCGCGGGAGCCGGTCATCGACGGGCTGACCTATCGCGAGGGGCTGAACGCCGTCCGTATCGAGGGTGGCGTCGCCGGCAATGTGATCCCGGACGAGTGCGTCGTCGAGGTCAACTACCGCTTCGCCCCCGACCGCTCCGAGGCCGAGGCCGAGCAGGTGGTGCGCGGGCTGTTCACCGGGTACGACGTCACGATCACCGACTCGGCCCCGGGCGCGCTGCCCGGCCTGGACCGCCCGGCCGCGCAGGCGTTCGCGCAGGCGGTGGGGGGCGAGGTCAGGCCCAAGTTCGGCTGGACCGACGTGGCTCGGTTCACCGCACTGGGGGTGCCGGCCGTCAACTTCGGGCCGGGTGACCCCACGCTGGCCCACAAGCAGGAGGAGCACGTGCCGATGGAGCAGATCACCCGCTGCGCGAAGCAGCTGAGGTCCTGGCTGGAGGGCGGATCGTGAACGAGGAGCTGCGCCGGCGCGGCCCGGTGGTGATGCGCCGCAGTCAGATCGACGCCTCCACCACCGACCAGCGACTGCTCGACACCCGCGGCCCCTCCGACTGGGTGCACGCCGACCCGTGGCGGGTGCTGCGGATCCAGGCGGAGTTCGTGGAGGGGTTCGGCGCGCTGGCCGAGCTGGGCCCCGCGATCGGGGTCTTCGGGTCCGCCCGCACGCCGGCCGACCACCCCGACTACGCGATGGCCGAGCGGCTCGGCCGGCGGCTGGCCGAGGCCGGCTTCGCGGTCATCACCGGCGGCGGCCCCGGGGCGATGGAGGCCGCGAACAAGGGCGCGTCCGAGGCCGGCGGCGTCAGCGTGGGCCTCGGCATCGAGCTCCCCTTCGAGATGGGGCTCAACCCGTGGGTCGACAAGGGGGTCCACTTCCGCTACTTCTTCGCCCGCAAGACGATGTTCGTCAAGTACGCCCAGGGCTTCATCGCGCTGCCGGGCGGGCTGGGCACCTTCGACGAGCTGTTCGAGGCACTGACCCTGCGACAGACCCGGAAGATCACCGCATTCCCGATCGTGGTGGTGGGCTCGGCGTACTGGGGCGGGCTCCTGGACGGGCTGCGGCACGCGGTCGTGGACGGCGGCAAGATGGACGAGCACGACCTGGCGATGCTGAGCGTCACCGACGACGTGGACGACGCCGTGCGGCTCATGGTCGAGGGCAGCCACAAGGCCGGACCGGTCGGGTGAGCGCGCCATGATGTGGTTCTTCGCAGCTCTCGTCGTGCTGGCCCTCGGCGGTGTCGCCCTGCTCGCCTCGGGCCGGGGCCGGCCGATGGCGGAGGCGTACGACGACCGCCCGGACGCCGTCGTCCCCCGGGAGGGCTCGCTCGGGCCCGACGACCTCCGTCAGGTGCGGTTCTCGCTGGCCTTTCGCGGCTACCGGATGACCGAGGTGGACACGCTGCTCGACCGGCTCGCCGACCAGCTCTCCGACCGGCTCTCCGACCAGCCCTCCAGCCGCCCCTGCGAGGAGTCCGTCGACCGGCCCTTCGAGGAGCCCCTCGCGGCCGACCCCGGCGCCTCCGATCCGGACACGGGGCCGCCATCACCGCGCGGTGATGGCAAGCACGCCGAGAGGTAGGGCAAACTTCAACTGTGTCGATCCGGACGGTCGTGTACATCCTCTCGGCCCTGGCTGCCCTGGTCGTCGTCCTGACTCGGGTGCGACTTCGCCGCGAGGGAGGCGCGGGCCGCTCGCGCGTCAGCATGGTCGTGGTCAACGCCCACACGGTGTTCGGGGTGCTGGCGGTGCTCGCGTGGGCGGGCTACCTGTTCGCCCCGGACTCCCTCCCGGTGAGCCGAGAGTCGTTGGGCATCGTGGCGCTGGCGTTCTTCTGGATCGTCACCCTGTGCGGCCTGCTCATCCTGCTGCGCTGGCTGCCCACCCGGGGCCGGCACGCCTCGGCGGCCCAGGACGACACGTGGAGCGACGGGCCGGGGCTCTCGATCCTGGCGCACGTCGGGATGCTCGCCGGGGTGATCGTGCTGACCGGCGCCTACATGCTCAACAAGGTCTGAGGCAGTGCGGCTCGACGTCCCGGGTCGCCGGTCGCGGGGCGCCACCGCCCGGCCGGCCCTCGCCGGGGTTCTCGCCGCGGTCCTCGTGCTGACGACGGGGCTCCTGACGGCGCCCGCGCTCGGCGGCGGCCCGGGTGCCGACCCGACGGTCCACGAGCGGCGGGTCATCGGCCACTCGGTGCGCGGCCGGCCGATCGTCGCCTACCGACTGGGCGACGCCGGCGCGACCAGGGTTGTGCTCATCGCCTCCATGCACGGCGACGAGCCGGCCTCGCGCAAGATCCTCCTGGCGCTGAGGTCGGGCCCGGCCGTGCACGGCATCGACCTGTGGGTGCTTCCGACGTACAACCCCGACGGGCTCGCCGCCCAGCGCCGCCAGAACGCCCACGGAGTGGACCTGACCCGCAACTTCCCCTACCACTGGGTCGACCTGGACGGGGCGACCGAGTCCGGCCCGCGGCCGGCGTCGGAGCCTGAGACCCGGGCCGTGATGGCATTCCTCGGTGAGATCCGCCCGGCCCGAGTGGTGAGCTTCCACCAGCCGCTGTACGGCGTGGACACCGACACCAAGGACCCCACCTTCGCGCGCCGGCTGGCGGCCGCCCTGACGCTGCCGGCCAAGAGCTTCGACTGCGGCGGGGTCTGTCACGGCACGATGACGGGCTGGTTCAACCACCGCTACGCCGGCGCGGCCCTCACCGTGGAGTACGGCGCCCACCCCCGCCGGCGCACTCTGCGGGTGACGGCGCCGCGCCGGCTCGTCGACGTGCTGGGCGGCTACCTCGCCGCGCCGACCCGGGACGGCTGACCGGGCACGGCCTCAGCGGCCCTCGAACTCCGGCTGCTGCTTGGCGACGAAGGCGGCGACGGCACCGGCGTGGTCGGCCGAGGCGCCGGTGAGGGTCATCATCTGCGCCTCGAGGGCGAGGGACTCGGCGAGCCCGTGGCCGGCGGAGAAGGCCAGCGACCGGCGGATGGCGCCATAGGCGAGCGTGGGCCCGGCCGCCAGGCGTCGGGCGAGCGCGCCGACCGTCTGCTCGAGCTGGTCGCCCGGCACCACCTGCGTGGCGAGGCCGAGCTCGAGGGCCTCCTCGGCGTCGACGGTGCGCGGGAAGTACAGCAGATCCAGCGCCCGCGCCTGGCCCACCAGCCGGGGCAGGGTCCAGCTGGAGCCGGTGTCGCAGGAGAGGGCGATGCCCGCGAAGGCCAGGTTGAACCCGGCCGTGTCGGCCAGGACCCGCAGGTCGCAGGCGAAGGCCAGCGAGGCACCGGCTCCTGCGGCTACTCCGTTGACGGCGGCGACCACCGGCTTGGGCATGGTGGCCAAGGCGGTCACCACGGGGTTGAAGTGGCGCTCGACGGTGGTGAACAGGCTGTCCCTGTCGTCACTGCCCAGGATCCCGATGTGCTCCTTGAGGTCCTGCCCGACACAGAAGGCGCGTCCGGTCCCGGCGAGCACCACGCACCGCACGTCCGGGTCCTCGGCCACGCCCGTGACGGCCGCGAGCAGTTGCTCCTTGGTCGTGATGTCGAGGCTGTTCAAGGCCTCGGGGCGGTTCAGCCGCACCGTGGCGACGCCCTCGCTGCGCTCCAGCGTCACGGTCTCGGCGGCTCCGGTGGTCAGGTCGGTCATGCTCCGCAGTCTGCCGGACCAAGGTTCTCGGCGGCAGCAGGGCCCGGCGCGAGGGCGGACGCTCTAGGCCGGAGGTCGTGAAGCTGGTGTCGATGAGGGATAATGGGCCACGCGTACGACGTGGCCGGGGTCTCTGCCCAAGGTTGCGTGCCAAGAACACGAGAGATGAGGTGCGCGAATGGCGGCGATGAAGCCGCGGACGGGCGATGGTCCGCTGGAGGTCACCAAGGAGGGGCGAGGGATCGTGATGCGCGTGCCTCTCGAGGGTGGTGGTCGCCTGGTCGTGGAGTTGAACGCCGAGGAGGCCAGCTCGCTCGGGGACGCGCTGAAGGCCGTCGTCGGCTGACCCGTGCCGGTGTCCACCGAGGTCTCCCTCCCACCCCAAGTCTCGCCGCCGCAGTTCGCGCTCTCCGCGCTCCCGCCAGATGCCCTGGTGGGCGTCGAGGCACTCGCCTACCCGGTCCTGGCCGGGCCCGACGGCGTCGTCGTGCCACGCGCGGTGGACGAGCTCGGCGCCGAGCTGGGGCACGACGTGCTGGCCCTGCTCGAGGTCGAGCGGGCCACTGGCAAGGTCGGGGAGGTGACGGCCGTTCCCGTCACGCGGGGCGATCAGCTGCAGATGCTCTACCTCGTCGGGGTGGGCGAGCAGCGCCCCGAGGACCTGCGCCGGGCGTCCGCAACGCTGGCGCGCGCCGTGCGCAACCGCGCCAGCCTGGCGACGGCGCTCGCCTCAGGAGCGCCCGCCGGGGCGTTGGAGGCCGTGGTGGTCGGCACCACCTTGGGCTCGTTCGGGTTCCACTGGCGGTCCGACGGGCCCGCGGACCAGCCGGTCGCACGTGTCGTGCTGGCCGGGCTCGAGAACGCCGACGAGCTGGGGCCCGACCTGCATCGCGCCGTCGCGGTGGGCGGAGCCGCCTGGCGCTCGCGGATGCTGGCAGCTGTCCCGTCCAACCTGAAGAACCCCGCCTGGCTCGCCGACCAGGCCCAGGAGGTGGCCACGGCCGCGGACCTGCGCCTCACCGTCTGGGACGAGCGCGAGCTCGCCAAGCGCGGCATGGGCGGGCTGCTCGGCGTCGGCCAGGCGTCGGCCACGCCACCCCGGCTGATCCGCCTGGACTACGCCCCGGCCAAGGCCGGGCGGCGCACCCCGCGCGTGGTGCTGGTGGGCAAGGGCATCACCTTCGACTCCGGCGGGCTGTCGATCAAGACCGCGGAGTCGATGGCCACCATGAAGCGCGACATGACCGGAGGCGGGGTCGTGCTGTCGGTCATGTCGGCACTGGCGGCGGTCCGCTGCCCCGTGCGTGTCGTCGGGCTCGTCGCAGCGGCCGAGAACGCCGTCTCCGGGAACGCCCTGCGCCCCGGCGACGTGCTCCGCCCCTACGGCGGCCGCACGACCGAGGTCACCAACACCGACGCCGAGGGCCGGCTGGTCATGGCCGATGCCCTCGCCTTCGCCGCGGCCGAGCTCGAGCCCGCGGCGATCGTGGACGTCGCGACGCTCACGGGCGCCATCAAGGTGGCGCTCGGGCAGCGCACCGGGGGGCTGTTCGCCACCGACGACGCGCTCGCAGCCGCCCTGGTCGAGGCCGGCAGGACTGCCGGGGAGCCGGTGTGGCGCTTCCCCCTCGTGCGCGACTACGAGGAGAAGATCGCCTCCAAGGTGGCCGACGCCGACAACGGCGCGGGCGGAGCCGGGGCGATCACCGCGGCCCTGTTCCTCAAGGCGTTCACGGGCGGCCGGCCCTGGGCACACCTGGACATCGCCTCGGCGGCCGAGTCGCCCACCGACCGCGACGAGTGGTCGGAGGGCCCGACGGGCTTCGGCGCGCGGCTGCTGCTGGCGTGGCTGGGTCAGGACGACCCGCTCGCCGGCGTGGGCGGCTGACGCCCGGGCTCGACGGCGGCGGTAGGGTCGGGCCGACCTGTCGGCGCGAGGATGGGCCGACCGTGGGAAGGAGAGCGCGGCATGCGCGGACTCACCGTGCGCTGGTCCCTCGTCGGGGCGGGCCCCGACGTGCTGGAGAACCTGGCGGCCTACGTCGCCGACACCTCGCACGCGAGGTTCACCGGGCGACCCGGGCTGTCGTTCAAGACCTGGCGCGCCGTGCCCGATGCGTGGTTCGAGGGCTGCTACGTCTTCGCGACCGATGCCGAGCGTGCGCGGTTCCAGGAGGAGTTCACGGCGGGGGCGGACCAGTCCCCGGGTTCGCAGATCGTCGGCAGCGGGCCGATCCTCATCGAGCCGTGCGAGGTCGTCGCGGTGGCCGAGGGCGGGGCCGGCTTCCGGCCCTATTCGGGCTGAGCCGTCACTCCGCCTCGGGGGCCCACTCCTTCTTCGCCACGAGCAGCCCGTCGCCCAGCGGGAGCAGCGCCGGCACCAGCCCCTCGTGCGCGGCGACCTCCCGGCCCAGCTCGCGGATCGCCATGGTGTCGTTGTCGCGCTGGGCCGGGTCGGCCACCCGGTCGTGCCACAGCGCGTTGTCGAACGCCACCAGACCGCCGGGTCGTAGCAGTCGCAGGGCCTCGTGCAGGTAGGCGGCGTACTCCTGCTTGTCGCCGTCGCAGAACACCAGGTCGTAGTGACCGTCGGTGAGCCGGGGCAGAACCTCGAGCGCCGCGCCGGCGATGGTCCGGGCCCGCTGATGGGGGATGCCCGCCTCGGCGTAGGACTCCTTCGCCAGGCGCTGGTGCTCGGCCTCGATGTCGACCGTGGTGAGAACACCATCGGCGCGCATGCCCCGCAGCAGCCAGATGCCGGAGACGCCGGTGCCAGTGCCGATCTCGACGACGGCGCGAGCCTCCAGGGCCGCCGCGCACAGCCTCAGGGCGGCTCCGACGCCCGGGCTGATCGCGGTGACGCCGACCTCCTCGGCGCGGGCCCGGGCTGCCAGCAGGACGTCGTCCTCGGGGACGAAGGCCTCGGCGTAGCTCCAGCTGGCGGACGTGGGGGCTGGGTAGGGCGTGCTGATGGTGGCCTCCTCACGTCGGCGGTCGCGGCCTGGTCCGACCCTACCGTGGGAACCTCCCTTCGCCGCCGTTCGTTGGCCCAGGCAACGCGACGAGTCGCCCGAGGGCGCCCGGATCGGTCGGCGGTGGACCCGCGGCCCTGGCGAGGGCCCTAGCGGGGAGCCGGCCGGCTCACAGGAACCTCTCAGGGCGGCGTCCTAGCCTGAGTGGTGAAGGCACTGGACGAGGACACCGGACGAGCGAGGGGCGAGGAGGTGGACCCGATGACGGCACCGGGCGGCGCCCGCCCCAGCCGCGTCGCTGACCCGGACGGCTCCCCCTCGTGGGAGGAGATCGTCGAGCGCCACAGCGACCGCGTCTTCCGGCTCGCCTACCGGCTGACCGGCAACCGACCCGACGCCGAGGACCTCACCCAGGAGGTCTTCGTGCGCGTCTTCCGCAGCCTGGACTCCTACACGCCGGGTACCTTCGAGGGCTGGCTGCACCGGATCACCACCAACGTCTTCCTCGACCAGGCGCGCCGCCGCAGGCGTATCCGGTTCGACGCCCTGTCCGACGAGCGGGCCAGCCGGCTCTCCAGCGCGGCGCCGTCCCCCGACGCGGCGTACGCCGACCAGACCTTCGACGACGACGTCGAGCGCGCCTTGGCCGCGCTCCCCCCCGGCTTCCGGGTCGCCGTGGTGCTGTGCGACGTCGAGGGCCTGAGCTATGAGGAGATCGCCGCCATCATGGACGCCAAGCTCGGGACCGTCCGCTCGCGGATCCACCGCGGTCGGGCGATGCTGCGCGATGCGCTGGCCCACCGCGCGCCGAGCGGCAGCCGCGAGCGCTACGCCGGGCCGGAGCTGCCCGCTGCCGACGCCCCGCCCCGTCGGCTCCCGGCACCGGGCGGCCGGGCATGATCGGGCACCTGGGTCCGCGGGTGAGCGCGCTGCTGGACGGCGCCATGTCGCCTGCCGAGGAGGAGCGGGCCTGGGCCCACGTGCACGCCTGCCACCTGTGCCGTGACCAGGTCGAGCGTGAGGGCTGGGTCAAGACCCAGCTGGCCACCCTCTCCCTGCTGGGGGTGGCTCCGTCCTGCGAGCGGCTCAAGGGCGCCCTGCTGGGTGCCTCCGCTCTGCCGCTCGCCGCCAGCAGCGCCTGCCTGGAGGCGCGCGGTCGCTCGCGGGCGGCGACCGGGGCCATGGGTGGGGCGCTGGGCGTCGCCGTGCTCGGGCTGCTCGCCCTGGGCGCCGCCCCGGCCTCGGCTCCCGTATTCGACGGCTCGTCGCTCACGTCCTCGATCGCCCGGTCCGGCCCGGCCTGGTCGACCAGACCGGCCGGGAGCGACGCGGCGGCGGCGGCGAGCTGTCCGGCCTGCTTCGTCTCGGGCTTGCCGAGCGGCCCTGACCGGTCTCGACCGGCCGCCCGACGGTGCACGCTCGGCGGGCAGCAGTCACAATATGCGCGTGACCGACCTTCCCCGGGCGAGGATCGCGACGCGGGGCCTCGGCCGGGGCCGCCGGCGCAGCCTGGCCTCACGCGGCCGTTGCCGGCACCGTGGACCCCGCCCAACGCCGGGCTGGCGCCCCCGTCGCTGGGCTCGTCGCTGGGCTCGTCGCTGGACCCGACGCCGGCGCCGCCGCCGACCCCGGCCTGCCGCCGCCGCTGACGTCGCCCACGGCTCTCGGCCCGCCGCCCCCGACGCTGGGCCCGGCGTACCCCGGGCCCTGGCGGCCCGGCGGCAGCTCGCCCGGCTGCCGGGGTGGTGGTGGGCGCTCGTCGCGGCCACGGCGCTGGTCGTGGGTCTCGCCGGCGGCATCGTCGGCGGGCTGGCCGTCTCCGCCTGGCGCGCTGATGACGGCCAGCCGGCCGTCCGCTCCGACGACCCGATCTCCCAGGAGAGCCCGGTGCCCGCGCCGCTTCCCGCCGGCAACCGGTCGGTGGCCGCCGTGGCCGAGGCGCTGTTGCCGAGCACCGTGCAGATCGTCGCCCGTTCCGACAGCGCCGCCGGGTCAGCGACCGGCTCCGGGTTCGTGCTGGACCGGCGCGGCCACGTCGTCACGAACAACCACGTCGTGGCCGACGCGGCCGAAGGCGGGAGCATCGAGATCGTCGACCAGGACGGCAACCGTGTCAGCGCGACCGTGGTCGGCCGGAGCGCGGTGTACGACGTCGCCGTGCTCTACGCGCGCGAGGTGCGCCAGCTCCGGCCGGCAGCGCTCGGTCGCTCGAGCGCACTGCACGTCGGCGACGAGGTGGTGGCGTTCGGCTCGCCCCTGGGGCTGACGTCGACCGTCACAGCAGGCATCGTGAGTGCCGTGAACCGGCCTGTCACGACCGGGGACACCGAGGACGACCGCTCCTACATCAACGCCATCCAGACCGACGCCGCCATCAACCCGGGCAACTCGGGCGGACCGCTGGTCGACCTCGCCGGTCGAGTGGTCGGGGTGAACTCCGCCATCGCCACGACGGGCACCACTCAGCAGGGCCAGGCGGGCAACATCGGGGTCGGGTTCGCGATCCCGATCGAGCAGGTCCGAGTCACCGCCCGGCAGATCCTGAGCACCGGCGAGGCCCGCTACCCAGTCATCGGCGCGACCGTCCAGACGGGCACCGAGGACAGCGAGGGGGCCCGCATCGAGAAGGTCCTCTCGGGGACCCCGGCCGCGAAGGCGGGCCTTCGTCAGGACGACCTGATCACCGCGATCGACGGCGAGCGGGTGGTCGACGGCATCTCGCTCATCGTCGCCATCCGCAGTCGGCTGCCGGGCGACACCGTGCAGCTCACGGTGGTCCGCGGCGACCGCGAGCGTCAGGTCCGGCTGGTGCTCGACTCGCAGGTGGGCTAGCTCACTCCTGCGCGGCCAGCGCCCTCACTCCTGCGCGGCCAGCGCCGCGAACGTCTGGCCGATCTGGGCGCCGGTCAGCGCGGTGAACGAGGTGCCACCGGTGGCGTCGGCGATCGCCCGGAGCGTCGCGGTGTCGGCGTCGCCGCCGTAGGCGATGGTGACGATGCGCACCGGCCGGGTCCCGTCGAAGCGCGCCTGCAGCCGGTCCAGGAGCTGGGCCAAGGTGAGCGAGCCGGGGTCCTCGTTGCGGCCGTCGGTGAGGACGACCAGGGCGTTGTACTTGCCGAAGGCGTACTGCCGGCTGGCGGCGTCGTACGCCGCGGCCACCGTGTCGTAGAGCGAGGTGGAGCCGCCCGGGATGGCGTCCAGGGACCCGATCTGACCCAGCAGCTCCTGACGTCGGGTCTGCGTCCCGATCCGGCGATCGAGGGGACCCAGGGGGGTCAGCACCTCGTAGTCGCCGTTGCCCACCAGGGTCGTGAACCCCCAGACCCCCATCTCGCTGTCGGGTGGCGAGGCGTCGACCAGCGCCCGGAGGCCGGCCTGGGCGGCGTCGGCCCTGGTCTGGGTGCCGGACGGGAGCAGCTCGCCCATCGAGCCGGACAGGTCGACGGCGACGAGCAGCCGGGATCGGCGGCTGGCCTGCGGCCAGCTGGCCGCGACCTGCACCAGACCAGCCGAGTCGTGCAGGGACTCCCCGGCCGGCGCTGAGGGGTCGAGGCCGTTGCCGGTGGCCATCGCGGCCGCGGCCACCCCGTCGGGGTCGCGGAAGCCGCCCTGGGCGAGCAGCCGCTGACCCGCCTGGCCGCGAGCCAGCGCCAGCAGGGCGTCACGCACCCGGCGCACCGCGGGCGCGAGCTGACCGTCGAGGGGCGCCACCTCGGCCAGCGGGAAGTCGAGCCGGCCCAGGGACTCGTCGTACTCGGCGACGACCGGGGTCGCGAGGCCGGTCGCGTCGGCCTCGGCGATCTCCTGCTCGGTGCTCGGGACGACGTCCGCGGTGTCGGCCTCGAGCAGGTCGAGGCCGGTCAGCCGGGGGGAGCGGGCGACGACGACGGTGCCGGCCAGGTCCTGCAACCGGGCCGTCGTGGTCGCGCCCGCGGCGGAGGCCGCCGCCAGGGCCGCGGCATCCGTCGTGAGATCGGTGAGCCCGACCCGCGTGCCCTCGGACGAGCCGGTGACCAGCCCACCCCAGGTGGGCGGGGAGTCCTGCCAGCCGGCGGCCTCGGCGACGGCCTGGTCGGCGGCGAGCACCACGGGCGTGCTCGCCAGGATCGTCGCGCCCTCGGCCAGTCGGGTCGCCCCCTCGGGGTCCGCCTCGGCCCGATCCAGCCACAGCCAGGATGCCGGGACCCACAGGTCCGGGACCAGCCCGCCCAGCCCGCGGCCCTTGGCCCGGGTCACGTCGGCGACCACGTCGGCCGAGGCCGCGGCCGACACTCCGGGATCGGCGCACAGGGTGTCGGGGAGCTGTTCGACCAGTTGCGTCAGGGTGGGAGCGATGCGGGGGTCGGCCACGATCGTCACGGGCTCGGGCGTGCAGGCCGTCGAGCCTGCGCCGGGGGCGTGGGCTACCGGGCGGAAGACCAGCAGACCCACTCCGGCGCCGACAGCGCCTAGCGCGAGGAGGGCCGCCAGAAGTCGCCACGGGCGGCGCTGCCGCTGCGCGCGGTGCCCTCCGGGAGCGTTCTGCACATTCTGGACAATGTCGGTGCCGCCCCTTGGGTGTCAACGGCACATTGTCGGCCCGCGCCGGGCGCGTCACAATCGCGGGGTGAGCACGCCGCCGATCGCCGGGAGCCGCCTGGCCGTCGGGAGGCGTGCTGCCGTGGCCGGATCGCTGGCCGCGGTCCTGTCCGGGTGCCGCGGCGGGTCGCCCCCAAGCTCCTCGACGGGGAGCGGCGGGCCGGCGTCAGCCACGACCTCGGCGGCCGAGGGAGCCAGCCAGGGGGCCACGGCCGGGCCGCTGCGGTGGGCCAACTGGCCGGCCTACATCGACCGCCGAGGTGGGCAGCGGCCGACCCTCGACAGGTTCGTCGCCCAGTCCGGCATCGAGGTCGACTACGCCGTTCCGATCAAGGACAACGCGGCGTTCCTCGACACGGTGGGCGATCGGCTGGCGGCTCGGGCTGACATCGGCTACGACCTCATCACGCTCACCACGTGGGCGGCCGCGCGGCTGGTGGCCGACGGCAACGTCCAGGCGTTCGGCCCGATCGAGCACGGCGACCGGGTCATCTCGGCTCTGGCCAGCCCGCCGTGGGACCCCGAGCAGCGGTTCGCCATGCCTTGGCAGGCGGGGCTCACCGGGATCGCGTACGACGCGCGTTCGGTGGACAGGGCGATCGGGTCGGTCGCGGAGCTCGTCGAGCGGCGCGACCTCGCCGGTCGAGTCGGCCTGCTGACCGAGTGGAACGACACGCTCGGCATGGTGCTGCTCGCCCAGGGGCGGGACCTCGCCGATCTGTCCGCGGACCTGATCCGCGAGTCGTTGGACTACGTGCGGGAGCGGGCCGCTGCCGGTCAGTTCCGGGGCTACTACGGCAACGAGTACCTCGGGGCGCTCCATCGGGGCGAGCTGGCGGCCTGCCTGGCCTGGTCCGGGGACATCCTCCAGGCCCAGCTGTCGAACCCCTACCTGAAGTTCGTCGTCCCCGAGGAGGGGCTGTTGATCTGGTCCGACGACCTGCTGGTGCCGGCCGCGTCGACCAGATCCGCCGAGGTCGCGGCACTGGTGGACTACTACT
>JAWKJR010000022.1:0-37397 GCA_041393675.1 Nocardioides sp.
CGGTGGCGTCGCGCTGGCGGCGCTGTTCCACATCACCCTCGGCATCGTGGTGCTCGCCCTCGGCTACCAGGCGCTGGAGTGGCTGGTGCGCCGGGCCCCCTGGCTGGCCGTCGGCCTGGCCGTGGCCGGGTGGGTCGGCGCCGCAGTGCTGTTCGTGGTCAGCGTCCGGTGAGCTGAGCCGTCGAGCTGGGCCCTCAGCGCAGGGAGTACGTCGCCAGCGACACGCCGACGTACTGGGTGATGAAGGCCAGGATCGTGAACGAGTGGAACACCTCGTGGAAGCCGAACCACCGCGGCCAGGGGTTGGGTCGCCGCAGCCCGTAGACCACGCCGCCCAGCGTGTAGAGCGCCCCGCCGGCGAGCGCCAGCACCAGCACCGCGGTGCCGATGCCGAAGCCGAGCCCGCGCGCCCCGGCGGCGTAGGCCCCGGCGTACACGACGGCCGCCCAGCCCAGCCCGATGTAGATGGCGGTGTAGAGCCAGCGCGGCGACGAGACCCAGAAGATCCGGAACAGGCCGCCCAGCGCCGCGCCCACCCAGACGACGGTGAGCATGACCACCCGGTCGCGACCGTGCAGCAGCAGCAGCGTGAACGGCGTGTAGGACCCCGCGATCAGCAGGAAGATGTTGGCGTGGTCGAAGCGCTGGAGGAACCCGTGCACCCTCGGCGACCAGCTGCGGGGGTGGTCGCCCGCGTACACCTTGAACAGCAGAAGCGCCGACGCGGCGTAGATCGCCGACCCGAGCCAGGTCGGCGCGTCGAAGGACAGCGCGATCAGGACCACGCCGGCGGCCAGCGTGAGCGGCGCGGTGGCGGCGGCGTGCAGCCAGCCGCGCAATCGAGGCTTCACCTCGGCCAGCACGTCGTCGGACCCGCTCGTGCAGGTCGTCGAGGCGGACGCGGATGCTGTCGTTCACGCTGCCCACGGCGTGACCGCTCCCTGGCCCGCGGGGAGTGGGGGAGATTGTCGCGACCCGCGGCGTTCGGGCGGTCCCGGCCGCCCGGCCTGGCTACGATCGTTGCGTGGCCAGGTGGAAGGGACGCCGTGCGTCGGGTGCTGTACCCGGCCTACGAGTCGCGCGTGGTCAAGTTCCTCCCGGCCGACCGGATCCCGAAGCACGTCGGGGTGATGCTCGACGGCAACCGACGCTGGGCCACGGCCGTGGGCGCCGACACCGCGCGGGGCTACCAGGCCGGCGCCGACAACATCGTGCCGCTGCTCGGCTGGTGCGAGGAGGTCGGCGTCGAGGTGGTCACGCTGTGGCTGCTCTCGACCGACAACCTCAACCGGCCGCCCGAGCAGCTGGCCGGGCTTCTCACCGTCATCGAGGGGGCCGTCGAATCCCTCGCGGCCGCCCGACGGTGGCGGATCAACCCCGTGGGCGCGCTCGACCTGCTGCCGGCGCCGACGGCGCAGCGGCTCAAGGCCGCGGCCGAGGCCACCCGCGACATCGACGGGCTGCTCGTCAACGTCGCGGTCGGGTACGGCGGCCGCCGGGAGATCGCCGACGCCGTGCGCTCGCTGCTCGCCGAGCAGGCGGCCCAGGGCCGCACGCTGGAGGAGCTGGCCGAGGTCATCGACGTCGAGCACATCGCCGAACACCTCTACACCAAGGGCCAGCCCGACCCGGACCTGGTGATCCGCACCTCCGGCGAACAACGGCTGGGTGGCTTCCTGCTGTGGCAGAGCGCGCACAGCGAGTTCTACTTCTGCGAGGCCCTCTGGCCAGACTTCCGGCGGGTGGACTTCCTCCGGGCGATCCGCTCCTACGCCGAGCGCGAGCGCCGCTTCGGCGCCTGACCGGCCAAAGCTGACGGGTTCACGATTTCTGACGGCCTTGCTTCAGCGAACTGGAGGGCCGTGCGGTGAGTCGAAGTCTAGGTCGTGTCGCGGGTTGGCGAACCGGTGGCGAGGTCGTCGGGTTCGAGGGTGTAGGCGTAGCGGCTGGAGGCGCTGATGCTGAGGCCGAAGAGGTCGGAGATGGCGCGGACGTCGCCGCCGGTGGCGTGGGCTTCGGAGAGGATCCGGTCCTCCCGCAACTGGCGCGGGGTGAGGCCGGGGCCGATGGCGAGTCGGAACCATCGGGTGCCGACCGGGCAATCGCGGTAGACGCTGCGTTTGTTGACGAAGAGGTAGTCGTTGGTGGTGTTGGGCCATCGCTGGGCGCGGTAGTCCAGCCAGGCGGCCAGTCGTTCGCGGACGGGTGCGGCCAGCGGGAAGGTGCGCCCGTCGATGCTGATCCGGCCGTCGACGATGTCGGTGAGCTTGAGCCGCTGGAGGTGGCCCAGGCGTATGCCGTGGAACGCGATCAGCGCGACGACCACAGCGGTCGCGGGCTGGTCGGAGTTGAGCAGGTCGCGGACGCGGGCGATGTGCTCGGGGTCCAGCGGCAGGGGCTGGGTCGGGGATGTTGCCCAGGGTGATGCGGGTGGTGGGGTCGAGGAAGAGGACCTTGCGCTGCTTGAGCAGGCGGAAGATCGACTTGAGTCCCGCGATGGCGTGTGCGCGTTCGACGCCGATCGCGGGGATGGCGTCGTGGACGTGTTCCCGGGTGATCTCGCGGAGGCTGGTGTGTCCAGCGGCTGCCCACTGATGCAGCATCGGCAGGGCCCAGGTCATGTGCAGGGTGATGCTGCCGTTGCTGCGTGGGCGGCGTCGCGGTGGGACCCGGGTGCCGTTCTTCATGATGTCGAACCAGATGCGCAGTTCGTCGGCCATCGGCTCGGGCAGGCCGACGAGGCGTTCGTGGAACCACCCGTCGAGTGCGGGCACGCGATCTTCAATCAGGGCGCCAGCAGCAGAGAGGACCTCGATCACGGTCCACACGCACATGTCGATGTCGCGCAGGGCTTCGACTTCGCTGGCCCGAACGGAGCCGCGTCCGTCGACCTGGATGCCGAGCATGATGCGGACCCCGAAGATGGCGTCCTTGCGTTGCCGAGGACTCCAGTTGTTGGCGTCGGCGACCTGGTGCGCGATGGCGGTCAGTGGGGCGACGTCGTCGGGGTGGGCGAGTTGGAGGAGTCCGGATCTGCCGTGGGCGGCCAGGTCGGGCTTCATGGTGAACAAGATCAGCTGCTCGTCGCGACGCTCGGGCCAGCGCGGCCTGCTGGTCGTGGAGACGGGGATTGGGGCCGGGAGCTCCGGCCTGGGTGGTGCTGGCGGGGGCAGGTCGCTCTTGGACGTGAACAAGTCGGCGAAGAAGAGCTGCTGGCCCTGTCGGTTGGCGCCGATGACATCGAGTGGCTCGTTGCCGACGCGGGTGTGGCTGGCGTGCTTGTGACACAGGCGGCACACACCACGCCCGCCCAGGGTCAGGACCCGGCCGCAGGAGCGGCAGGGTCCGTGGCTGCCGTTCTTGGCGGGGTTGGCGTAGACGGCCCGCCAGGAGACGCAGGCGCGGCACAGCCAGCCGTGGGTGCGCCGAGCGCCCCAGGCGAGGCAGTCGCGGCAGGAGTCGACGCCGGGATCGGCGTAGCGGTGGCATCGTTCGCACAGGCCGGTGGCGAAGTAGCCGCGGGTGGATCCGCAGCGCAGGCAGGGTGGCGGGGTGACCGGGCCGCCGGGCCAGCAGGCGAAGCAGTAGTCGACGCCGGACATGGCCACAGGCGAGCTGGCGCAGACGATGCAGCGCTTGAGCCTCCTGCCCTTGCCGGTAGGGAGGCCATCGCGGCCGCGGGTCGGTGGCTGGTGAGGGTCAGGCCGGCGGGAGGGTGCGATTGCGGCCGAGTCGCGAGGTGACCTTCGCCGAGCGCGGCGAGGAGCTGTCGGCATCCTCGCCGACTGCTTGGGCGGAGGACTGGCGGCGGGCGGCGACCTTCGCCGGCTCGGTGATGAGCAGGTCGGCCAGGGTGCAGTCCAGCACCGCGCAGATCACGTCGAGGTCGTCGAGCCGGATCGTGGTCGGCGTGGTGGTCCACAGCATCGACATCTTGCCGGCGCTGATATCGAGGCCGGCCTCGGCAAGCAGGCGGCGCAGCTCGACCGACTTCCAGATCCCGCGTTCGGCGGCCTTCATCCCTGCAGGTTCCACTGCATCGGATCATCCCTCCTGTGTTGGCGGTGTCGGTGTGCCGAGCAGACGCTCGGTGACGCGGTCGTTGGCGGCGTCCCAGGCCCGCTCGATGTGGTCTTCGTTGACGTGGACGTAGACAGTGGTGGTCGTCAGCCACGAGTGCCCGAGCAACTCCTGGATCGCCTTCAGCCCCACGCCCTGCTCGTAGAGCGAGGAGGCGCAGTAGTGCCGAAGGCCGTGCGGGGTGAGCCGGCCGTCCCAGTCTGGGATCCACCGCACGACTGCGTCGTTGAGCCCACGGCGAAGCGCTTCGGTCCCAACCCGGGTGCAGCGACCGGTGTCCGGGTCGCGGCGCTCGCTGGGGAACAGCGGCGCGTCCGGGTCCGCCAGTCGTCGCCGTATTGGTGACGCACGTCGGTCAGCCACCAGGTGAGCAGCTCGTCGGCCGCGTTGATGCCGGGCACCAGTCGTGTCTTGGGGCCGCGACCGTTGGAGCCCTTCCCGAACCGGACGTGCAGCTTGCCGACCGAGCCGAGGTCGGGCGCCAGTCGCGAATGTCGAGCATCGCGGTCTCGTTGATCCGCAGCCCTACGCGGCGCCACAGCGAGGCGACCACGTAGTCGCGTGCCGCGGGCAGGTACTTCCTGGCCTCAGGCAAGGAGGCCCGCCAGCCGGTGAACAGTGCCTCGACGTCCTCAGTCGGTGGCGGCACTCGGCCGGCCCCGTAGCCGGTCTTTGCGGGCCGGTTGAATTCATCGATCGGCTGGTCGACGACGACGCCGGTCAGGGCGTGGATGTCGCCTTGGTAGCGGACCTGGAGGAAGTCGAAGAACCTGGCGATCGAGCCTGCCTTGCCTCGCACCGTGCTGACCGCCTGACGCTGCTGAACCCGCAGGAGCGAGGCCACCGGTCGGCGTCGTGGGGACCAGCGGTCCACAAATGACGCCCCAAGAATCGGGCGAACTCCACGACCGCACCGCGCTCCCGCAGCACCGTGGAGTCGACCGCCCCGGTCGCCGCCAGCGCCAGCGACCACTGGTCGATCAGTTCCTGCTCGAAGTCATCGAACTCGGCTGCCGAGACCAGCCTGCGTGGCGAGCCCAGCGAACGGACGACTGCGAGCCCACCCGACACTCCAGTCCCCGATCCGTGAGAGACGTACATCTTTCACGGCGATCGTTCATGAATCCTGACGGAACGTCAACCTCCACCAGTTCGATGACTCACTCCAGGCGCGCCTCGTCATCGATCGGCCCCGGAGAAACCGCAGAGGAAGGTGACCCAGCCATCCACGGCAGCATCAGCGGTCGTCCCGTGCTCCCCAAGGAAAGCGGCCAGCTGCTTGTCCTTCGAACCAAGGCAGTCGAACATCTCGAGTTGCCCCGCTCGCGGGAACAGCTCGTCGTCCCGCTGGACGTGCCACAACGTGGGTGCGACCACCTGCCCGGCGTCGCGGCGCAGCTGTGTCGGCTCATGGAGTCCGGATTCAGCGCAGCACTTTGGCTGAGCCCGAACTTGCCCAGGACCGCGCAGGTGAGCTCGTCCCCCAGGGCTGCTGCCAACGGGAGCCCAAAGCGTGTACCCATGGACAATCCGAGGTAGCCGAGACGTCCGTCCGTTACGCCCAGGGCTCGAGCGGCGCCGATGGCCGCTATCCAGTCATCGACCATGTTGTGCACGACCGACTCAACGCCGCGCGCAACCAGATCCGCTGGTACTCGCCCGGCGCCATGTCGGGACGCTCAGCCCGCTCGCCGTGCGCCGGGCCGTCGATCGCGACGACCGCCATGCCCCGAGCCACGAGACGGTTGGCGAGTGCCTGCTGCCAGGGCGCGGTCTTGTGACTGCTGCCGCCGTGCCCAAGCAGGACGAGCGGGCCTCATTGCCATCACGCCGCCAGAGAACCGCCGGCACCTCACGATTCCCGACTGTGACGGCGAGCGGGGTCGGCTCGGTCTGCTCCATGGAGGGCGACGCTACTTGGACTCGTGTGACCTCAACCCGTCCCATCGCCTCAACTCCCTGCCCGGCATCCTGCCGGGCCCGCACCAACGCCATGCGAAACCACGACGGAAGGACGGGACGTGGCGCGTGGAACCATCATTGTCAAAGCACGAACCCGAGGCACTTCCCACAGATCCCACGCTACGTCCCACTGGTCCACACCAGCACCACCGTTCACCCCTGCGTTGCCCCGGGTTCGGGCGTGTCGGCCCGGTTCGGACACCCACCGGCGTACGTTCCGAAGCATCGGCGGGTGGGGAAGCCCGCCGGCACATGGAGGTCGTTCGTGGCTGCAGCTTCGAAAAGCCCATCGCTCGCCGCACGTTCGTGCTGGACACCAGCGTGCTGCTCGCCGACCCGGGTGCCCTGCACCGCTTCGCCGAGCACGAGGTCGTGATCCCCGTGGTGGTGATCACCGAGCTCGAGGGCAAGCGGCACCATCCGGAGCTCGGCTACTTCGCGCGGGCGGCGCTGCGCTTCCTCGACGACCTCCGGGTCACGCACGGCCGTCTGGACGAGCCGGTTCCGGTCGGGGACGCGGGTGGCACCATCCGGGTGGAGCTGAACCACACCGATGCCGACTCGCTGCCCTCCGGCTTCCGCCTCGGCGACAACGACACCCGGATCCTCGCGGTGGCGCGCAACCTGGCCAACGAGGGCTCGGCCGTGACCTTGGTGTCCAAGGACCTGCCGCTGCGGATCAAGGCCTCCGCCGTCGGGCTGACGGCCGAGGAGTACCGCGCCGAGGCCGTCTCGGACTCCGACACCGGCTACTCCGGCATGGCGGAGATCGAGCTGTCCGGCGGCGAGCTGGACGAGCTGTACGACGACGGCACCCTCGACCTCGACGACGCGCGCGAGCTGCCCTGCCACACCGGCCTGGTCCTCGTTTCCGAGCGCGGCACCGCCCTCGGGCGGGTCGGCGCGGACAAGCTGGTGCATCTGGTGCGTGGTGACCGGGAGGCCTTCGGCATCCACGGGCGCTCCGCCGAGCAGCGCGTCGCCCTCGAGATGCTGCTCGACCCGGAGGTCGGGATCGTCTCGCTCGGCGGTCGCGCGGGCACCGGCAAGTCCGCCCTGGCGCTGTGCGCCGGGCTCGAGGCGGTGATGGAGCGCCGTCAGCACCGTCGCGTCGTGGTCTTCCGGCCGCTGTACGCCGTCGGCGGGCAGGAGCTCGGCTACCTGCCCGGCTCGGAGTCGGAGAAGATGTCCCCTTGGGCGCAGGCCGTGTTCGACACGCTCGGGGCGGTCACGACGCGCGAGGTGGTCGAGGAGGTCCTCGACCGCGGCATGCTCGAGGTGCTGCCGCTCACCCACATCCGGGGGCGGTCGCTGCACGACTCCTACGTCATCGTCGATGAGGCGCAGTCGCTGGAGCGCAACGTGCTGCTCACCGTGCTCTCCCGCATCGGCGCGAACTCCAAGGTGGTCCTCACCCACGACATCGCGCAGCGCGACAACCTGCGGGTGGGTCGCCACGACGGCGTCGTGGCGGTGGTCGAGCGGCTCAAGGGCCACCCGCTCTTCGCCCATGTCACGCTGACCAGGTCCGAGCGCTCGCCGATCGCCGCGCTCGTCACCGAGATGCTCGAGGGTCTCGAGGGCATCGCGATCTGACCGGGTCACCGGTCTGGACCGCTCGTGGCCCGACCGGCCCAGGTCGGCCCGGCCCGGGCGAGTCATTCGATGACCAGATTTCGGGCGTTCGATTTGCACGGACAACAAGAGTCGGGCAGGGTGTGCCGTGACCGTTTCGTGACCTCGGACAGCACGGGTCACGGGCGGTCGCCGTACGTTTCCCCCGCCCTGAGGTAGTCGTGTCCCAGACCCCCACGCCCGGCCTGCACCGAGCCCAGCACCGCGCGCCTCGGCCGCGTGGTGCGGCGGCTCGCGCGCGGCAGGTCGGGAGCCGGGTCGCTCCGCGGCACGCCTCGCCCGGGCGCACGGTCACGCTGTCCGGCGTCGCCGCGTCGGCGGCCACCGGCCTGGTCGTGACGGGTGGCGTCCTCGCCAGCGGAGCCACCTCGACGATCATGCAGGCCCCGCTGGCGGCGTCCGCGGTCTCCGGCACCCCCACGCTGTCGGCCGCCGAGCTCACCGCCCGCCGAGCGCTCCGCTGTCGCGGTCGGACCGACGAGCTGCGACCGACCCGGCGAAGGCGGCCGTCCTCGACTCCGGCGACAGCCCGGCCGTCGCGCGGACCGAGGACATCAGCGACGAGGACCCGCGCACCATCGCCCAGGCCCTGCTCGGCGAGTTCGGCTTCGGACAGGACCAATTCGCCTGCCTGGACCAGCTCTACATGAGCGAGAGCGGGTGGCGAGTGAACGCCGACAACCCCTACTCCTCGGCCTACGGCATCCCGCAGGCGCTGCCGGGCTCCAAGATGGCCTCGGCCGGCCCCGACTGGGCCACCAACCCGGTCACGCAGATCCGCTGGGGGCTGGGCTACATCCGCGACCGCTACGGCAGCCCGTGCGGCGCCTGGTCGTTCAAGCGCAGCCACAACTGGTACTGACCGGCGCGTCCTCGCCGCCCTCCGGGCCGCCTTGACCCGGTTCGGCCTGGGCCCGGCGCTGGTCCAGACCAGCCGGCGTCCGATGGCACGAACGGACCAGGCGCGTGCTGCCCCGTCCGGGTGGTCCTGGGCGCGTGTCAGGTCAATCCGCCGCGCGCGGAGGCCCGGCCGGGCAGGGTGGGCGCATCGCCCTCGGCAAGGAATCGCCCTCCTCGCCCTTGACCGGCCCCTCATGGGGGCGGCCGGCCTCTGACTCGCTGTGGGGGGCGAGACCGGGGCGTCGACGCAGGGGTGTCGACGCCCCGGTGCGCAGCACGCAGCCGCGGCTGGGGGTGAGCCTGCCCGGGCCGGCCGGTCAGTCGAGACCGGCCATCCGGCGTACGTCGAGGGCGGCGTCGAGCTGCGTCTGCGTCACCTCGCCGCGCGCGACCAGGCCGAGCGCTGTCGCAGCCTCGGCGATCGTGCTCCCGTCGGCAACGGCTCGTCGCGCGACCTCGGCCGCGCGGTCGTAGCCGACGAGCAACGCCAAGGCAGTGACGATGGCGGGCGAGGACTCCGCCAGCCTGCGCATCCGCTCGGTGTCGGCGTCGAGCCCGTCGACGCACCGGTGCGCCAGCAGCCGCGCGACCCGGGCGAGGAGGCGGATCGACTCGAGAAGGTTGTGCGCCAGGACCGGCATCATCACGTTGAGCTCGAGGTTGCCTGCGGCACCCGCCCAGGCGACGGTCGCGTCGTTGCCGACCACCTGGGCGGCGACCATGGCGGTGGCCTCGGGGAGCACCGGGTTCACCTTCCCGGGCATGATGCTGGACCCCTTCTGCAGCTCCGGCAGGCTGATCTCGGCCAGGCCCGTCCGGGGCCCGCTCGCGAGCCACCGGAGGTCGTTGGCGATCTTGGTGAGGCCCACCGCGATGGTGCGCAGGACGCCGCTGAGCTCCACCAACGAGTCGCGACTGGCCTGGGCCTCGAAGTGGTTGCGCGCCTCGGTGAACGGCTGCCCGGTGACCTCGCAGAGCCGGGCGAGCACACCCAGGTGAACCCCGGCGCGGCGTT
Source organism: Nocardioides sp. (assembly GCA_041393675.1). Lineage (GTDB taxonomy): Bacteria > Actinomycetota > Actinomycetes > Propionibacteriales > Nocardioidaceae > Nocardioides. Next base: position 9,593 of record JAWKJR010000022.1, read on the forward strand.
GAGCCCGGTCCCGACGGCGGTCCCGCCGAGCGGCAGCTCGCGGACCCGCGGCAGCACCGCGTGCAGCCGCTCGGCGGCGTAGGCGAGGGTGGCGGCGTACCCGCCCAGCTCCTGACCCAGCGTCACCGGGGTCGCGTCCATCAGGTGGGTGCGGCCGGGCTTGATCGCCTCGGCGTACTCGGTCGCCTTCGCGCGGAGGCTGTGCTCGAGTTCGGCGAGTGCGGGGAGGAGGTCCTCGGTCACGGCCACCGCCGCGGCGACGTGGATCGCGGTGGGGAAGGTGTCGTTGGAGGACTGACCGGCGTTGACGTCGTCGTTGGGGTGGACCGGGTCCTCCGGGGTGCTGGCAAGGGCCGCGACCACCTCGTTGAGGTTCATGTTGGTCGAGGTTCCCGAACCGGTCTGGAAGACGTCCACCGGGAACTGGTCGGCGTGCCCACCCCCGGCGATCGCGTCGGCCGCGGCCGCGATCCGGTCGGTCCGGTCGGCGGGCAGCACGCCGAGCCCGGCGTTCGTGCGGGCCGCGGCGGCCTTGACCAGGGCGAGGGCACGGATCAGCTCCGCCGGCAGCGGGGTGCCCGAGATCGGGAAGTTCGCCACGGCCAGGCTGGTCTGCTCACCCCAGATCGGGTCGTCCGGCGTGGGCGGATCGGGAGGGCTCACCCCGTCGAGGCTAGTGGGTGCCGGCATCCGCGTCGCGCGTGCCCGCGAGCATCCAGTAGTGCTCGGATCGGCCCTGGAGGTCCACCGGGAGTGCCGCGGCCGCGGCGCCGTCGAACGTCGCGGCCAGGCGGGCCTCGAGGTCGGGGGAGCGGTCCGCCGACCAGACGGCGAGCGCGCCGCCGGGCCGTAGCACGCGGTACACCTGGGCCAGCAGCGGCTCGTCGTACAGCGCGGCGTTGCTGTCATGGACCAGGTGGCCCGGACCGTTGTCGACGTCGAGCAGCACCAGGTCGTACGTCGCCGGCGCGGTCCAGGAGAGCACTGCTGCCACGTCGGCGACGATGAGCGTCACCCGGGGGTCGGCGAGCGTCTCCGGCCCCCCGGGCACCAGGCCGTCGCTCAGCCAGGCGGCCAGGGCCGGCTCGATTTCGACGACCGTGCAGCCCTCCACCCGGCCGTCCGCCAGCACCGCTCGCGCGGTGAACCCCAGGCCCAGCCCCCCGACCAGCACCTGGCGCGGCGCGGCCACCCGCTCCAGCGCGGCGCGGGCCAGCGCGACCTCGGTGGAGGTCTCGCGGGTGTCCATGACGAACAGGCCGTTGGCGCGCAGCTCGAGCACCGACCGGCCGTCGTCGTCTGCCCGGCGTCGGAGCACCAGCTCGCCCCGCTCCGACTCGGCGCGCGCGAGCTCGACGTACTCGGCCATTCCCCGGCGGCTACCCGGCCGGCGGGCCGACCGCGACCGAGGAGAGGGGCACCGTCACCGCGCCCGAGGGATCGGTGAAGAAGTCGTTGCCCTTGTCGTCGACCACGATGAAGGCCGGGAAGTCCTCGACCTCGATGCGCCAGACCGCTTCCATGCCGAGCTCGGGGTACTCCAGCACCTCGACGGAGCGGATGCAGTCCTGCGCCAGTCGCGCCGCCGGGCCGCCGATGGACCCCAGGTAGAAGCCGCCGTGTGCGGCGCAGGCCTGGGTGACCTGCGGGCTGCGGTTGCCCTTGGCCAGCATCACCAGCGATCCGCCCGCGGCCTGGAACTGCTCGACATAGGAGTCCATTCGGCCGGCAGTGGTCGGGCCGAACGAGCCCGACGCCATCCCCTCGGGCGTCTTGGCCGGTCCCGCGTAGTACACGGGGTGGTCGCGCAAGTACGCCGGGATCTCCTCCCGGGCGTCCAGCCGCTCCTTGATCTTCGCGTGCGCGATGTCCCGGGCCACGATCAGCGGGCCGGTCAGCGACAGCCGCGTCCTGACCAGGTGCTGCGCGAGCTGGGCCAGGATCTCGGCCATCGGGCGGTTCAGGTCGACCTCGACCACCTCGCCGCCGGCGATCAGGTCGGCCTCGGTCGTCTCGGGCAGGTAGTGGGAGGGCTCGGTCTCGAGCTGCTCGAGGAAGACGCCCTCCGCCGTGATCTTGCCGAGCGCCTGCCGGTCGGCGGAGCACGAGACGGCGATGGCGACCGGGCAGGACGCCCCGTGCCGGGGCCGCACGACCCGCACGTCGGCAGAAGTACTTGCCGCCGAACTGCGCGCCGATCCCGAAGGACTGGGTCAGCTCGGAAGACCTCGCGTTCAGCTCAGGTCCCGGAATCCGTGCCCGCTCATCGAGCCCGAGGTGGGCAGGTCGTCGAGGTAGTGGGCGAGGCGTACTTCGCGGTCTTGAGGGCGTACTCCGCAGAGGTCCCGCCGATGACGACTGCCAGGTGGTACGGCGGGCAGGCGGCCGTGCCCAGCGAGCGGATCTTCTCGGCGAGGAACTCGCGCATCCGCGTGGGGTTGAGGATCGCCTTGGTCTCCTGGAAGAGGAACGACTTGTTCGCCGAGCCGCCGCCCTTGGCCATGAACAGGAACCTGTACTCGGGGCCGTCCGGCCGGTGGGCATGGAGTACATCTCGATCTGGGCGGGCAGGTTGGTGCCGGTGTTCTTCTCGTCGTACGTCGTGAGCGGGGCGAGCTGGGAGTAGCGGAGGTTGAGCGTCGTGTAGGCGTCGAAGACGCCGCGGCTGATCGCCTCGGCGTCGTCGCTCCCGGTCAGCACACCCTCGGGCTTCTTGGCCATGACGATGGCGGTGCCGGTGTCCTGGCACATGGGCAGCACCCCGCCGGCGGCGATGTTGGCGTTCTTGAGCAGGTCCAACGCGACGAAGCGGTCGTTGCCGGAGGCCTCCGGGTCGTCGATGATCTTGCGCAGCTGCGCGAGATGGCCCGGGCGTAGGAAGTGCGCGATGTCGTGCATGGCCTCGGCGGTGAGTCGCCGGATCGCCTCGGGCTCGACCCGAAGGAGGGTCTGCCGGCCGCCGCCGGGCAGCTCGATGTCGAAGGTGGACACGCCGTCCGCGGTCACCAGCCGCCACGGGGTCTGGTCGGCTCCGTTGCTCCCGTGGGTCGGCAGCAGGTCGGTGTGGTGGAACTCAGGCTCGGCTGCGGGCGCGCTCACGCCGGCCAGCCTAGCGAGCAGGACGCGTCGGCTCGGCGCGGTGTCGCGGCCCCGGTGGGGTCGCCAGGGCTCGGCTCATGGACCAGCAGGCCGAGGGTGGGCAGCCGGGCATCGAGCTCAGCCGCCAGGGGATGCGGGTGTCGGACGCCGATCGGCACCGGGTCGCCGAGCTGCTGCGCGAGGCCGCTGGGGAGGGCCGGCTCGACCTCGACGAGCTCGACGAGCGGCTCGAGGCGGCGTACGCCGCGAAGACGTACGGCGACCTCGTCCCGATCACCAGCGACCTGCCGCTGCGGCACGGCGAGAGCCCCGTTCCGCCGGTCCTGCGCCGGCAGACGCCCCCGGCGACCGCGGCCCACGAGTCGTCGCTGGCGGTGATGGGCGACTGCACCCGGCGAGGGCCCTGGGTGGTCCCGCGCGGCACACCGCGTTCGCGCTGATGGGCGGCGTCACCCTGGATCTGCGTGAGGCCACCTTCACCGCCCAAGAGCCACCATCGTCGCGAACGCCGTGATGGCCGGGATCGAGATCATCGTGGACGCGCAGACCCACGTGGTGGTCGAGGGCCTGGGGATCATGGGCGACTTCAGCCAGGGCAGGACAAGGTGCCGGCCGAGCTCACCCGGACTCGCCGGTGGTCCGGGTGAAGGGGTTCGCGCTGATGGCGGGCGTCAGCGTCGTGCGCAAGGGCCCGCCCGGGCCGGGCGCCGTGCGGCGGATGCTCGGGAAGGGCGATCGGTGACGCCTGCGCCGGTGCACCTGCGGCAGGCGGGGGTCAGCCTGGTCGTCGCGCCCGACCCCGACGGGGTGCCGGTGCTGGTGCACTGGGGGCGGACCTGGGCGAGCTGAGCGCCGCCGACCTCACCGGGCTGCTCCAGCTCCGCACCCAGCGTGCCGCTGTCGGCGCTGGACCGGCCGCGCTACCTCGGCCTGCTGCCGGACGCCGCCTCCGGCTTCACCGGGACCCCGGCCCTGGAGGGCTTCCGGCCGCGGGCGGCCCGCTCCCGCGCCGCGCGACTGGCAGTGGAGCAGCACTGCCGGGGCCGCCGAGTCGCGGCTGGTGCTCACCGGCAGCGACGACGAGGCGGGATGGCGGGTGGAGGTCACCCTCGCCCTCACGGCGGCCGGCCTGGTGCGCACCCGGGCCGAGGTGACGAACACCGGCCCCGACGACCTCCACCTGGGCGCCGTGCGCACGGTGCTGCCGGTGGGCGCGCACGCGACGGGTTGCTCGACCTCACCGGGCGCTGGTGCAAGGAGCGGACACCGCAGCGGCACTCGTTCGTGCAGGGCAGCTTCCTGCGGCAGGGCCAGCACGGTCGCACCGGCCACGACGCCTCGCTGCTGATGGTGGCCGGCACCGCGGGCTTCGGCTTCGGCCACGGCGAGGTGTGGGGTGTCCACACGGCCTGGAGCGGCAACCACACGACGTACGCCGAGCGGACCCCGGAGGGGGAGTGCCTGCTCGGCGGCGGGGAGCTGCTCGCCCCGGGTGAGATCACCTTGGCGCCGGGCGAGCACTACCAGGCACCGTGGCTGCTCGGCTCGTGGTCGGACACCGGGCTGGACGCGATGAGCCACCGGCTCCACGAGTGGCTGCGGCAGGTGACCCCGCGGGCCCGCGGCGAGCGGCCCATCATCGTCAACACCTGGGAGGCGGTCTACTTCGACCACGACCTCGACCGCCTCACCGAGCTGGCCGACCGGGCCGCCGAGGTCGGCGCGGAGCGTTTCGTGCTCGACGACGGCTGGTTCCGAGGTCGGCGCGACGACCGCGCCGGCCTGGGTGACTGGACGGTCGATCCACAGGTCTGGCCCCAGGGCCTGCACCCTCTCGTCTCCCATGTGCGCGAGCGCGGTCTGCAGTTCGGGCTCTGGGTCGAACCGGAGATGGTGAACGTCGACTCCGACCTCGTGCGCGAGCACCCCGACTGGGTGCTGCGGGCCCGCTCCACGCTGCCGCTGGAGTGGCGGCACCAGCAGGTCCTCGACCTGCAGCACCCCGCGGCGTACACCCACGTGCGCGACGCGCTGCTCGCCCTGCTCGACGAGTACGACGTCGCCTACCTCAAGTGGGATCACAACCGCGACCTGATCGACGCCGCGCACGGCGGCCGGGCGGCTGTGCACGGCCAGACCTTGGCGTTCTACCGCCTGCTCGACGAGCTGCGCGCGGCTCACCCGGCGCTGGAGATCGAGTCCTGCGCCAGCGGCGGCGGGCGGGTCGACGCGGAGGTGCTCACCCGCACCGACCGGATCTGGGCCAGCGACACCATCGACGCCGTCGAGCGGCAGCACCTGCAGACCTGGACCTCGCTCCTGGTGCCGCCGGAGCTGCTCGGCTCGCACCTGGGCGGGCCGGTGGCGCATACGACCGGCCGGTCGCTGCGGCTGGGCTTCCGGGCTGCCACCGCAGTGCTGTTCCACTTCGGGGTCGAGTGGGACCTCACCGGCCTCGACAAGCTCGAGCGGTCGGCGGTCCGGCGCTGGGTGCAGCTGCACCGGAAGATCCGGCCGCTCGTCGCCGCTGGTTCCCTGGTCCACGGCGACCACCCGGACCCGGCCCTGGTCGTCACCGGGCTGGTGGCGGCGGACGGGAGCGAGGCGTACTACGTCGTGGCGGCGGTCGCCACGACCGACACCCAGTCACCCACACCCGTGCGCCTGCCCGGCCTGGATCCTGCCCGTCGCTACCGGCTGAGCCGGGTCACGCCGACCGCCGACCAGCACGGCCTGGATCTGGGCGAGACGTGGACCACCGCCGAGGGTGCGACGACGACTGGGGCCGTCCTCGGGCGGGCGGGAGTCCGGCTCCCGGTGGTCCCGCCCGAGACCGCTCAGGTCTATCGCGTGGTGGCCGAGCCCTGAGCCGACCCCGTGCCTCTGAGTCGACCTGGTGTCAGCCCTTGACCGCCCCCGCCGTGAGGCCGCGGACGAAGTAGCGCTGCAACGCCAGGAAGACGATGATCGGCACGATCATGGTCACGATGCCGCCCGCGGTGACGAGGTTCCAGCCGGCGCCCTGCTGGCTCAGCAGGTTGTTGCGCAGCGCAACCGTGACCGGGCGTACTTCTTCCGGCCGAGGATGACCAGCGCGACCAGCAGGTCGTTCCCACCCACAGGAACTGGAAGATCGCGAACGACGCCAGCGCGGGCGCCGACATCGGGAGCACCAGCTTGTAGAAGGTCTGGAAGTGGGAGGCCCCGTCGATCTTGGCCGACTCGATGACCGTCTTGGGCAAGGTGGCCATGTAGTTGCGCAGGATGTAGATCGCCAAGGACATGCCGAACCCGATGTGGGCGAGCCACACCAGGGGGAAGCCGGACATGCCGAGCTTGTTGTAGATGTTGAGGATCGGCACGAACGCCACGGTAGTTCGGGATCACGAGGAGGCTGACGATCGCCAGGAACAGCACGTCGCGACCCTTGAACTCCATGAACGTGAAGGCGTACGCCGCGAACGCCGCGATCAGAATCGGAGATGAACGTCGCCGGCAGCGTGATCGCCAGGCTGTTGACGAAGGCCTGACCCATGTTCGCCTTGGTGATCGCCTCGCTGTAGTTGCCGAACGTGAAGTCACCCCATGTGCTGGGCCGGTAGAGGACGTTCCACCAGCCGTTGTTCTCGGCGTCATTGAGCGTGCGGAACGAGGTGATCAACAGGCCGAGCACCGGCACGGTCCACAGCACGCAGAGGACGGTCAGCGTGGTCTTGGTGAACCAGCCTGCCTTGGCGGGGTTGCCCTCGACGGGTCCCTTGGCCCGCTTCGTGGTCTGTGCCTTGGCCTCGCCGACGGGAACGGTTGCCTGGGTCATGCGGCCGCCTCCTCCTCGCGGAAGTGCTTCACCTGGTAGATCATGATCGGGATCACGGCGATGAGCAGGATGACCACGATCGCCGACGACTTGCCGTTGTCGAAGAACTTGTACTGCTTGAAGAACTCGTTCGCGAGAACGTTGGTGTTGAAGTTGCCGCCGGTGGTCGCGTAGACGATGTCGAAGATCTTCATCACGGTGATGGTGACGGTGATGAACACGGTGATCAGGGTGCCGCGGATCTGCGGGACGACCACGCGCGCGAAGATCTGGCGCTCGTTGGCGCCGTCGATGCGGGCCGCCTCGAGGGTGTCGACCGGCACACCCTTCACCGCGGCCGAGAGAAGCACCATCGAGAAGCCGATCTGAGCCCACAGCAGGATCACCATGAGGGCGAAGCTGTTCATGTGCAGCGTGCTCTTCTCCAGCCACGGCACGGGGTCGAAGCCGAGCGTGGTGACGATGGAGTTGAGCAGGCCGATCTGCTTCTGCTCGCCCACGCCCGCGCGGTAGGCGTACACGAACCGCCAGACCGTCGCCGCGCCGACCATGCTGATGGCCATCGGCAGGAAGATGATCGTCTTGGTGAGCTTCTCACCTCGGGCGCTCAGCCGATCGGCGAGGACCGCGACCGCCAGCCCCAACCCGACGGTGACCGCCGGCACGAAGATCATCCACAGCAGCGTGTTGAACAGCGTGTCCCGGAAGTTCGAGGCACTGAACAGGTCGCCGAAGTTCTTCATGCCGACCCACTGGTTGCTGGCGGCGTTCTTGAAGCTGTTGATGACGGTCAGCACCGACGGGTAGATCAGGTACAGCGTGATCGCGAAGTAGGCGGGGAAGATGTAGAGGTACGGCTTGAGCCTGCCCTCCCAGGGGGACGGGAGGATCTCGGCGAACTTGTTGAGCAGCCAGAACAGGGCTAGCCCAGCGGCGATCCCGATGACGACCCACATGAGGGCGGTCAGGAGCTGGACGAACATCGTGGTCCTCCTGGTGGTGGAAGGCGGTCCGTTGCTAGATAACCGCAGGGGCGGGACCGGGGGCAACACCCCGGCGCCCGCCCCTGCGGCAGAGCATCAGCTGGTCATCTCGAGCACCAGCTCAGCTGGGCCAGCTGGCATCGATGTTCTTCAACGCGGTGTCGAGGTCCTCCTGGCCGGAGATCCACGATGTCATCTCGGTCCAGAACGTGCCCGCTCCCACGGCGCCCGGCATCTGGTCGGAGCCGTCGAAGAGGAAGGCCGTCGACTGGTAGGCCACGTCCGCGATCGACCGGGTCAGGTCAGTCGGGTACAGGCTCGTGTCGAAGTCCTTGTGCGGGCTGAGGAACGAGCTGTTCGGGGCCGCCTCCTTGCCCGCGTCGGTCTCGGACAGGTACTTCATCGCGGTCTTGGTCGAGTCGGAGTCGTCGAACATGACGGCGAGGTCGCCGCCACCCAGGACCGGGTTGTCGCCGCCGGCCTCGACGGGCGGGAAGCCGAACACGCCGAAGTTCTTGTCAACGTCGGCCACGGCGCTCTCGGGCATGAAGTCGGCGCTCACGATGAACGAGCCCTGCTTGAGCATCCAGCAGCCCGGGCCACCCTTGTCGAACATCGGCTTGCCGGCGTCACCGAACGACGTCGACGCGATCGACTCGCGGCCGCCGGCGACGTTGCCCTCCGTGAACAGCAGCTTCTCGAACTCGGCTGCGGCCTGCTTGACCAGGTCGGAGTCGAACGGGATCTCGTGCGCGACCCACTGGTTGTACTCGTCGACCGAGCCGTAGCGCATGATCAGGTCCTCGAACCAGTCCGTGGCCGGCCAGCCGGTGGCCGCCTCGGAGCCGATGCCCATGCACCACGGGGTGCCGCCGTCGGCCTTGATCTGGTCGGTGAGGGCCTCCAGGGCGGTCATCGAGTCCGGGGCCTGGTAGCCGGCCTTGTCCCAGGCAGGCTTGTTGTAGAAGACCAGGCTCTTGACGTTCATGCTGACGAGCAGGCCGTAGAGCTTGCCGTCGACCGTGCCCGACTCGAGGGTGCCCGGCACCATGCTGTCTTGGAGCATGCCCATGTCGAGCACGTCGTCCAGCGGCTGCGCGGCGCCGCGGCTCACGATGTCCTTCACGACGCCGGGCTGCGGGATCATCGCGATGTCCGGCGTGTCGCCGGCCTGCAGCTTGGTCATGATGACGGTGTTGATGTCGTCGATCTTCTCCCACTTGATGGTGATGCCGTCGGCCTTGGCCTTCTCCGTCAGCACCTTCTCCAGGCCGTCCTGGACGGGCTGGTCGACGCTGCTCCAGATCGTGACCGTCTTGTCGTCGGCCCCGCCTCCCGAGTCGCCTCCACCACAGCTGGCCAGAACTAGGGACGCGGCAGCTGTGAGCGCCACTCCCATCAACTTCGTGCGACGTCGCACAGGGTTTCGCATCCTCGGGTCTCCTCGCTTCTTCGGCTGGACCGATCCGACCTTGCCTTCGACACCTACCACGGTCCTGTGGTAGACACCATGGCTGAATCGAATCAGCATGATCATTGCGATTCGGCAAGTCGGGTGTCAAGGTGCTCGGAGGCAACGAATCCGCAACAAAAGGGCCGATCCGGCGGCCCCGCCGCCCCCGGCCGGCTGCGTGAAGGAGACGGACTGATGTCGACGCGACGCAAGGCCACGTTGGCCGACGTCGCGGCGCGGGCGGGTGTGTCGACCACGACGGCGTCGTACGTCCTCAACGCCAGGTCCCAGCAGATGCGGATCGCGACCGAGACCCAGGATCGGGTCCACCGGGCGGTCGCCGAGCTGGCCTACCGACCCAACCGCAGCGCCAGATCGCTGCGCACGCGCAAGACGGCCAGCCTCGCCGTCATCTCCGACTTCGTCGCGAGCGGCCACTTCGCCAGTGGGATGCTCGCCGGCGCGAGCGTCGCTGCGCGGGCCCACGACCATGTCCTCCTCATCGGCGAGACGCAGGGCGACCCCGACATCGAGCACCGGCTGATCGAGGAGATGCTCGACCGCCAGGTGGACGGGTTCGTCCTGGCGAGTCTGGTCCACCGAGTGGCCGACGTGCCCAGGATGCTGACCGACCAGGCCACCATCCCCACGGTGCTGCTGAACTGCGTCGACCGGAGCCGACCACTCCCCGCCGTGGTGCCGGACGAGGTGGAGGGGGGACGGCTGGCCGCCCGGCTGCTCCTGGACGCCGGCTGCGCCGACAGCATCGTCGTGGTCGGCCAGGATCCCACCGCGGACGCTTTGGCGGGTCCGCTGCGGTGGGAGGGGGTCACGGCGGCGCTGGCCGCCTCCGGGCGCCGCCTCGCCGGCCTGATCCCCTGTGACTGGAACGTCGGCGAGGCCCACGCCGCGGTCTCCCGTTGGCTGGCCGAGGGCGCCCACCCTCGGGGGATGGTGTGCATGAACGACCGGATCGCCCTCGGCACCTACCAGGCGCTCGACGACCACCGGCTCCGGGTGGGGCGCGACGTCGCCGTGGTGTCCTTCGACGGCACCGAGCTGGCCACCTGGCTCCGGCCCCAGGTGAGCTCGGTCGCGCTGCCGTTCGCCGAGCTGGGGTCAGCCGCCGTCGAGCTGCTGATGCGCGAGGGTGGCCCCGGCCACGAGGTCCACCGGCTGAGCATGCCCCTGGTGGCCGGCGAGAGCGCACAGCTAGAGTGACGGCCGTCACTTCACAACGGATCGTCCGGCACGTACCTGCCGGTGAAGGGAGCAGTTCGTCATGGCATCAGTGACTTTCGAGCAGGCCCAGCGGTGGTATCCCGGGGCCGACGTACCCGCCGTCCCGGGCCTCGATCTGGAGATCGGCGATGGCGAGTTCATGGTCCTCGTCGGGCCGTCTGGCTGCGGTAAGTCGACCTCGCTGCGCATGCTGGCCGGCCTGGAGGAGGTCAACAGCGGCAAGGTCTTCATCGGGGACCGCGACGTCACCCACGTCCCGCCCAAGGACCGCGACATCGCGATGGTGTTCCAGAACTACGCGCTCTACCCGCACATGACGGTGGCCGACAACATGGCCTTCGCGCTGAAGATGGCCAAGGTGCCCAAGGACGAGCAGGTCCAGCGTGTCAACGAGGCGGCCAAGATCCTGGGCCTGACCGAGTACCTCGAGCGCAAGCCGAAGGCACTGTCGGGTGGCCAGCGGCAGCGCGTGGCCATGGGCCGGGCCATCGTCCGGCAGCCGCAGGTGTTCTGCATGGACGAGCCGCTGTCCAACCTCGATGCCAAGATGCGCGTGCAGACCCGCACCGACATCGCCAAGCTCCAGTCCGACCTCGGTGTCACCACCGTCTACGTGACGCACGACCAGGTCGAGGCGATGACCATGGGCGACCGGGTGGCCGTCATGAAGGATGGCGTCCTCCAGCAGGTCGACACCCCGCTGAAGCTGTACAACAAGCCGGGCAACCTCTTCGTCGCCGGGTTCATCGGGTCACCGCAGATGAACCTCATGGAGGCCAGCGCCGAGGGCGGGAAGGCCAAGATTGGCGAGTACGCCGTGCCGGTCGACCCCGCCGCCTCGCAGAAGATGCAGGGCAACATCACGGTCGGTGTTCGCCCCGAGGACTGGCGTCTGGTGTCGGAGAGCGAAGGCGGCTTCCCGATCAAGGTCACGGTCGTCGAGGAGCTCGGCGCGGACTCGTTCGTCTACGGCACCTCCGACGTCGCGGGCGTGCCCAGCACGGTCATCGTCCGCACCGACGCCAAGCACCACGTCGGCAAGGGTGAGGTGATCCACGTGACCACCGACCCCGACCACGTGCACGTCTTCGACACCGAGACCGGCGAGCGCCTCTCCGACTGACGCCGATCCGGCAGAAGTTCGAGCTGATCCGGCAGAAGTTCGAGCTGATCCGGCAGAACTTCGGGGCAAACCTCCCGAACGTTCTGCCGGATCGCCGAGTTTGCGGGCGGATCAGCCTGAGGCGATCCGCCGGATGGCGTCGGCGAAGGTGGAGCCTCGCGGGGCAGGTCGTGGCCCATGCCGTCGACGAGGAGCAGCTCGGCGCCCGGATGGCGCCGCGGTCGCCCGGCCGCCCGACACGTGCACCATCTGGTCCTCGGTGCCGTGGATGACGAGCGCAGGCAAGTCGAGCCGACGCAGGCCCGAGGAGCGGTTGGGCTGGGCCAGGATCGCCAGCATCTGCCGCATCACGCCGCTGGCGGAGAAGCCGCGGTCCCAGGTCTCCTCGGCCTGGGCGAGCACCTCCGCGTGCGGAGCGGGGTAGGCGGGCGACCCGATGAGCTGCCAGAGTCGCGCCGAGGTCTTGTACGCCGCGCGACCCGGACCGCGAGGGGCGATGAGCATCGGCAGCAGCTTCGGGTGTTGCCAGCCGACCGACCGCTTGCCGGTCGTGGACATGATGCTGGTGAGTGACCGCAGTCGGTCGCGATGCTCCACCGCCAGCGTCTGCGCGATCATGCCGCCCATCGAGACGCCGACCACGTGCGCGGCGCTGACGCCGAGGTGGTCGAGCAGGGCGACGGCGTCGTCGGCCAGGTCGGACAGCGTGTACGGCGGGGGGCCGCCGCGGCCGGCGAACGCCCGAAGCAGTGCCGCCCGGGGGACCCGGCCGCCGACCTTGGTCGACCGACCGGTGTCGCGGTTGTCGTAGCGGATGACGAAGAAGCCGCGCTCGGCCAGTGCGGTGCACAGCGCGGGGTCCCACCAGGTCATCGGCCCGCCCAGCCCCATCACCAGCAGCAGGGGGTCGGCGGAGGAGTCCCCGAAGGTCTGGTAGCAGAGCTCGACGCCGTGCTGCCCGGTTGCGAACTGCTCGTCGGAGACGTGGACGTGCGCGGCGGATCCGCTCATGACCGCATGCTACCGACGGGTAGGGGCGACGCCCTGGGGCGCCCTGCACCTGGGAGAATCGCGCCGTGACCGATCCGGATCCCCTCGCCCGCCCGGCCGAACCGGGCCCGCCGCCAGGGCGGCTCCCCAGGCCGGGGCGCTACCAGCGCAGCGTGCCCGGCCTGCTCGGTGCCCTGCTCGTGACGCTACTGGTCATCGGGGCGTTCGTCGCGTTCCGGGCGATCAACCGCGCCAACCAGGACACGCCCGTGGAGCCGGTGGACTACCTGGCCGCCGTCCAGGGTGCCCAGCGCGACGGCTTCGACCCGGCGTACCCGCCCACTCTCCCCCAAGGCTGGCGCGCCACCAGCGTGACGCTCACCCTGCGCGACGACAGCACCGCCTGGGACCTGGGCATCCTCACCTCCGACGGCCGCTTCGTCGGGCTGCGCCAGTCGACCGCGCAGTCGGTGGATGCGCTGGTCTCGGACCTGGTCGACCTGGCGGCTCAAGAGGGCGGAACGGTCTCGGTCCCGGACGCGATGGCCCCGCAGTGGCGCACCTTCTCCGATGCCGGAGGCGACCTCGCCTTCGGCGCAGAGGTGGACGGGGAGGCGGTCCTGGTCTACGGCTCGGCCGCCGAGGACGACCTCCTGCGCCTGCTCAGCTCGCTGACGCAGGCGCCGGTCGACGCCGGCACCTAGCAATACGCGGCCTCACGCGCCCCGACCGGACGTGGACCTCGGCAGGCGGCTCACTCCTCGCGCGCGGCGAGGGCGTCGTCCAGCCGGGCGCGGGCCCCGGCCAGCCACTCCTGGCAGCGCGCGGCGAGGGCCTCGCCCCGCTCCCACAGGGCCAGCGACTCCTCCAGTCCGGTCCCTCCGGCCTCGAGTCGGCGCACGACGTCGACAAGCTCGTCGCGCGCCTCCTCATAGCACAGCTCGGCCACCGGCCGCTCGTCGGCGCCGGGGGTGGTGCTCGTTCGGTCGGTCATATGGCCTCCTGGGGCGCGGGGTCGTCGGGGCGTGCGCCGGCCAGCGGCTCCACGTCGGTGACGGTGCCCCGCAGGCGCCCGTCGACAAGTCGGATGGACACCTGCTGGGGCGGTTGCAGATCCGCGACACCCGTCACCACGGAGCCGTCGGCCGCCACGACCACGGCGTACCCGCGCTCCAGGGTGGCCAGCGGCGACAGGCTGCGCACCCGGGCGACACGGTGACCAAGGTCGTCCTCGGCGCGGTCGAGGCGGTGCCGCAGGCTGGTGCGGGCCTGGTCGCGCAGCTGAGCGGTCTCCTCGCGCCGCGCGTCGACCAGCGAGCGAGGGTGGCCAGCGCCGGCCGCGTGCGCAGCGTGTGGAGCAGCGCGTGTCGCGATCCAGGACGAGCCGGGCGCCGGCGCGGAGCCGGCGCGCGGCCTCGAGCACCCGCGCCCGCTCCTCAGCGACATCGGGGACGACCAGCTTCGCGGCGTCGGTCGGAGTCGAGGCACGGACGTCGGCCACGAGGTCGAGCAACGGCGCGTCCGGCTCGTGGCCGATCGCGGAGACGACGGTGCGCAGGCCGTGCACGGCCCGGATCAGCCCTCGTCCGAGAAGGAGGAGGTCCTCGACCGAGTCGCCGCCGCGGGCGATGACGATCACGTCGACCTGCGGGTCGCGGTCCAGGCGCTCGACCGCCTCGGCGACCTCGGTCGCGCACCGGGGCCCTGCATGCGGCGGCGTACGCCGCCTCCAGCGCCACGGCCGGCCACCGCCGGCGACAGTTCTCCACGACATCGCGCTCCGCGGCGGGAGCTCGGCGCGGTCACTCAGACCCACGCGGCGCGGGCAGGAACGGCAGCCGCCGCTTCAGCTCGGGCGCGAAGAGGCCCTCGGCTGCCAGCAGCTGCTTGCGGCGCTCCAGGCGCGCCAACAGCTCCCCAGCCCCACCATCCGGATCTCGCGGGCGACCAGCGAGAGCGAGCCCCGGTTGGCGTAGTATGTCGGCTTGGCGTGCAGCACGACGCTGGCGCCCTCGACCAGGGGTGGGTTGAGGCTGTCGCACAGACGACACGGGCGCAAGTGACCGTCACCGAGATGTCGGCGACCGAGTCGCGCAGGGTCAAGAAGACGGTCTGCATGCTGGCCCGACGGCTGATCTGCGCGACCTGGCCCTCGACCTGACACGGCGCCGAGCCGATCCACTCAGCCGGCGATCGCGGTCGCGATCTGCCGCACCGGCGCCGGCGCCTGGGGAGACGTCTCGAGGGCCACGAGCGCGAGCGTAGCGCCTCTGGCTGCGGCCATCGCCGCCGTCTCGGGCCGCCGGTGGGCTCCACCTAGACTGGCCCTCATGACCACGGACCTGGGCACCCCCTCGACCCTTCCTCCCGACGAGGCGGGACCGGCTGTCCTGCTGGCAGCGCCCCGCGGCTACTGCGCGGGCGTCGACCGCGCAGTGATCACCGCGTCGAGAAGGCCCTCGACCTGTACGGCGCTCCGGTCTACGTTCGCAAGCAGATCGTGCACAACAAGCATGTCGTGGCCGACCTCGAGTCGCGTGGGGCCATCTTCGTCGAGGAGCTCGACGAGGTCCCTGAGGGTCAGACCGTGGTGTTCTCCGCCCACGGGGTGGCGCCCGACGTCCACGCCCAGGCCGCCGGGCGTGGCCTGAAGACGATCGACGCGACCTGCCCGCTGGTCACCAAGGTCCACCACGAGGCCAAGCGGTTCGCCGCTGACGACTACGACATCCTGCTGATCGGGCACGCCGGTCACGAGGAGGTCGAGGGCACCGCGGGCGAGGCGCCCGAGCACATCCAGCTGGTCCAGCACCCCGAGGACGTCGCCGCGCGATCAGGCAACCCCGCCAAGGTCGCCTGGCTGTCGCAGACGACGCTGTCGGTCGACGAGACGATGGTGATCGTCGACGCGATCCGGCAGCGGTTCCCGCTCCTCGTCGACCCCCCCAGCGACGACATCTGCTACGCGACGCAGAACCGCCAGCTCGCGGTCAAGGAGATCGCCCGGGGCACGGATCTGGTCATCGTCGTCGGCTCCGGCAACTCCTCCAACTCGGTGCGGCTCGTGGAGGTCGCGCTGGAAGCCGGCGCCCGCGCGGCCCAACGGGTCGACGACGCCTCCGAGATCGACGAGACCTGGCTGGCCGGTGTCCGCAGCGTGGCGGTGACCTCCGGCGCGTCGGTCCCCGAGGAGCTGGTCCAGGGCGTGCTGGCCTGGCTGGCCGAGCGTGGCTTTCCCGACGCCCGGGCCGTCCACAGCGCGGAGGAGAGCCTGATCTTCGCGCTCCCTCCGGAGCTGCGTCGCGACCTGCGCGCCGCCGAGGCCGGCTGACGGGATCGGTCCAGTGGCTCGGTACGTCGACCTCCACCCCGACAACCCCCAACAGCGCCTGGTCGAGCAGGTGGTCGCCGCGCTGCGCGACGACGACGCCCTCATCGCCTATCCCACCGACTCCGGCTACGCCCTGGGCTGCCGGATCGGCAACCGGGAGGGCCGCGACCGGATCCTGCGGATCCGCCACCTAGACGAGCGCCACCACTTCACGCTGGTCTGCCGCGACTTCGCCCAGCTCGGGCAGTTCGTGATCGTGCCCAACGCGGCCTTCCGCGCGATCAAGGCGGCCACGCCCGGGCCCTACACCTTCATCCTGCCCGCGAGCCCGGAGGTGCCACGCCGGCTGCTGCACCCCAAGAAGCGGACCGTCGGGGTGCGCATCCCCGACCACCGGGTCGTGCGGGCGCTGCTCGAGGCGCTGGGGGAGCCGCTGCTGTCCAGCACGCTGATCCTCCCGGGCGAGGAGACTCCTCGGACCTCGGGCTGGGAGATCAAGGAGGAGCTGGACCACCAGGTCGAGGTGGTCGTCGACGCGGGGGAGACCCTGCCGGAGCCCACGACGGTGGTCGACTGGTCCGGCGACGCACCGGAGGTGGTCCGTCGCGGGGCGGGCGACCCGTCCCGCTTCGAGGGCTGATCGCCGGGCTCAGCCGCGGCGCTGACGCAGGGCCAGGATGCCGAGACAGAGGGCATAGCCCACGACCAGCGCGCCACTGTGCAGGGCGAGCCCGCTGACCACCCGCTGCACCAGCGAGTCGCCCGGGTCGGCGATCGACGCTGGGGCGACCACTGCGACCAGGGCGAACAGGCCGACCATCATGAGCGGGGGCAGCACCCCGACGGTGAAGAAGTCGCCGCGCCGGACCAGCCCGGCGAGCGCTACGCAGAGGGTGACGAAGCAGAGGTCGAAGAAGAAGCTGAGGCGGCCCACCAGCGTGAGGTCGAGTGCGGCGACGGTGAGGGCGACGGCCAGCCCCAGGGCCACCACCTGGCGCCCCGGCTCCTGGCCCTCCTGCCAGTCGGCCCAGCTCACAGGGCCACGCTAGGGTCCTCGGTCGAGTCGCGTTCGGCGCCGCGCCGGTCGGTCAACCGCACGGGGACCACCGACCTGGCGGCGTTCTCGACCTGCCGGGGCGGCGGCAGCTCGTCGTCAGTGACCCGGAGATCGGCGAATCGGCGGGCGCTCACGAGGACTCGTCTCTCCCAGGACCCGACACTCTGGTTGAAGTGGCCCACCGCGGCGTTGAGCGACCGGCCCAGCTGGTCGAGGTGGCCGCTATGGGTGCTGATCCGGGCATGCAGGGCGCGCCCGAGCCGATGGATCTCGCGAGCCTGGCTCGCGAGGGTCTCGTGGCTCCACCCGTGCGCGACCGTGCGCAGCAGCGCGATCAGCGTCGTGGGGGTGGCCAGCACGACCTGCCGGGCGGCGGCGTACTCCATGAGCTCGGGGGCGGCCTCGAGGGCTGCGGACAAGAACGACTCCGCGGGCACGAACAGGACGACGAACTCCGGGGTCTCGGGGAGCGCCTGCCAGTAGCGCTTCGCGGCGAGACCGTCGACGTGCTGGCGCAGCTGGCCGGCGTGTCGACGCAGCTGGCGCTGACGCGTCTCGTCGTCACCCGCGGCTGTGGCGTCGAGGAACGCGTCGAGGGGGACCTTGGCGTCGACGACGACCTGCCGGCCCCCGGCCAGGCGGACGACCAGGTCGGGCCGACGTGCGCCGTCGGCCAGCGTCGGCTGCTCCACGAAGTCGCAGTGGTCGACCATGCCCGCCAGCTCCACCGTGCGGCGCAGGTGGAGCTCCCCCCACCGCCCGCGCACCTGGGGGCGGCGCAGCGCGGTCGACAGGGACTGGGTCTCGCGGCGCAGCAGCTCGGTGGAGCGGCGCATATCGAGCACCTGCTCGGCCAGCTGGCCCTGCCAGGAGGCCCGGCTGTGGTCGAGGTCGCGGAGCTGGTCGTGCAGTCGCTCCAGGCCCTCGCGCACCGCGCCGGCCTCGCCGTCGAGGACGCCGGGCCGCCGCCGGCCGAACCATGCCGCGTCGGCGGCCGCGCCGAGGGCGACGCCGACCGCGAGGGCCATCAGCACCAGGAGAACCAGCACGGGAGTGCTCATGACCCCAGGGTGAACCAGCCCACCGACATTCAGCCTGACGGTGGGTCCGTGGGCGGCCACGCCGCCCGGCGGACCGCGGTCAGCTGAGGTCGACGACCACCGGCGCATGGTCGGAGGCGCCCTGCCCGGCGCGCTCCTCGCGGTCGATGAACGCGCCGGTCACCCGCGCGGCGAGCACGGGATTGGCCAGCACGAAGTCGATCTTCAGGCCGCGGTCGCGCTCGAAGCGCTGCCGGTAGTAGTCCCAGTAGGTGTAGCCCGGGGCGTGCGCGCGGGTCACCTCGGCGTACCCGTCGTCGAGGAAGCCCTGGAACGCCGCCCGCTCGGCCGGAGTCACGTGGGTGCTGTTGACGAACTGGGCGGGGTCGAAGACGTCGCCGTCGGTGGGGCAGATGTTCCAGTCGCCGACGAGTGCGGTCTCCTGCTCGGTCAGCCAGGGCGGGCCGCCTCGCGCAGGCGCGCCAGCCAGTCGAGCTTGTAGCGGTAGTGCGGATCGGTCGGCTTGCGGCCGTTGGGGACGTAGAGCGACCAGACGCGGACGCCGCCGCACGTCGCGCCGATGGCCCGCGCCTCCTCCGCCGGCGGCTCACCCCAGCCCGGCATGCCGGGGAAGCCCACGGTGACCGCGTCGAGCCCGACCCGGCTGATGATCGCGACGCCGTTCCACTGGTCCACGCCGGCGGCGGCGACGTCGTACCCCAGCGACTGCAGCCCCATCAGCGGGAGCTGCTCCTCCCGGGCCTTGGTCTCCTGGACGGCGAGCACGTCGACGTCGTGCCGCTCGAGGAAGGCCTCGACCCGGTCGATGCGCGAGCGGAGGAGTTGACGTTCCACGTGGCCAGCCGCACGCGCCGAGCCTAGTCCGTGCCGGCCGGCCCTTCCTCGTGGGGCGTGGCGGTCTCGACCAGCCGGAAGCCCACACCGCGCACCGACTCGATGATCAGCGGGATCGCCGCCTCGTCCAGCTTGCGGCGCAGTCGCTTGACCGTGGACTGCAGGTCGCTGGCACTCGGCAGATGGGGCGACCCCCAGACCTCGCGATGCAGCTGGTCGTGGGTCCAGGCGCGACCCGGGTCGGAGGCCATCAGGGTGAACAGGACGTGCTCGTGCTGGGTCAGCGGCAGCGGGACCCCACGGTAGACGACCCGGTGCTCGCGACTGTCCACCAACAGCTCCGCAGGCAGCGGCCCGGTGACGGCCGGCTCGTCCTGGCGGAGCTGCGCGATCGCGTGCGCGGCGTCCGAGACCGCGAGGACGGCCACCAGCCCGGCCAGCCGCCGCACGACCTCGGCCTGAAGCTGCGGGTCGGGGCTCACCACGACCACGAGACCGCTGTCACCGCCTGATCCGGGCCTTGGCGCGGGCGCGGTGGCGCCCGGAACTCGGCGGGGCGAGGGGACGACGAAGTCCGCGGCCGTGTTGACACTGTCCCTGGGCATCCCCCGAACCCACCTCCTGTCCAGCCACGGTCGCGCAGCCGGCCGCGCGCGTCAAGGCGACCTGCCCGGCGGCTGCCCTGGCTCTGCCCCGATACTGCCCGGCGCGTACCTCTGGCCTGAACGGGGCGCGAGGCCCTAGATTCGGGCTCATCGGTCGTTCGGGGACCGCTATCGACATGAAACGGGGGCCTCATGCCTGCAATGCTGCGCCGTTCCGCTGCTACCACTCTGCTGAGCGTGTGTGCGGTCGTTCTCGCCACGCTGGTGCCCACCAGCGCCACCGCGGCCGGGGCCAGGGCCCCCGCCGCCCCACGTGGCCCCAAGCCCGTGGTCACGTCCGCCTCCTGGCACGACACCTCAGCGCCGCTGCGCGTGACGGCGAAGCGCCACGCCAAGGCCTACGCCCATCAGCTGAAGAAGTCCCGGCCCGCCCCGGCCCAGACGATGACCCGGACGCTTCCAAAAGCCACCAGTGCCAAGGCCCCCTCGGGGTCGGGCAAGGGCTCGGCGCGGGTCCAGTCGGCCGCCCCGGTCCGCCGGGAGATGCCGGACTTCGAGGCCAACTTCGAGGGCGTCGACAACATCGACGGCGTGCTCCCGCCGGACACCAACGGCGATGTCGGGGGCGACTACTTCGTGCAGTGGGTGAACCTGCACTTCCAGGTCTTCGACAAGACCACCGGCGACAGCATCCTCGGCCCGCTTCCGGGCAACGCGCTCTGGGACGGCTTCGGCGGACCCTGTGAGAACCAGAACGACGGCGACCCGATCGTGCAGTACGACCACCTCGCCGACCGGTGGATGATGTCGCAGTTCGCGCTCTTCGCCGCCGACGGCAACCACCAGTGCATCGCCGTCTCGACGACCAACGACCCGACCGGCTCGTGGTACCGCTACGACTTCCTGGTCAGCGACGTCAACATCAACGACTACCCGCACTTCGGGGTGTGGCCGGACGCGTACTACATGTCGATCAACCAGTTCGACCAGGACACCTTCGACTGGGCCGGCGCGGGTGCGGTGGCCTTCGAGCGCGACCAGATGCTGCTGGGTCAGCCGGCGCAGATGGTCTCCTTCTCGCTGCTCGACGTGAACCCGTCCTTCGGTGGGCAGCTGCCGGCCGACCTGGACGGCTCCCCGCCGCCAGACGGCGCACCTGGGCTGTTCCTCGAGGCCGACGACGACGCCTTCGGGTTCCCGACCGACCAGCTGGCCGGATGGGAGTTCCACGTCGACTGGGCCAACCCGGGCGCCTCGACGTTCGGTATCGCCGGCGAGCCGAACTGGACGCTCGAGACGGCGCCGTTCGACATGAACATGTGCGGCTTCGACCGCAGCTGCATCCCCAGCCAGGGACCAGCGTCGGGCTGGACGCCATCTCCGACCGGTTGATGTACCGCGTGCAGTACCGCAACTTCGGCGACCACCAGACCCTGGTGCTGAACCACACCGTGGACGCCAACGGGGCCGACCAGGCCGGCGTGCGGTGGTACGAGCTGGACAGCACCGACGGCGGCGGCACCTGGGCCATCGGGCAGCAGGGCACCTACGCGCCCGACTCGGACAGCCGCTGGATGGCCAGCGCCGCGATGGACGTCTCAGGCAACATCGCGGTCGGCTACTCGGTCTCCAGCGACACCACGTTCCCGTCGATCCGGGTGGCCGGCCGGCTCGCTACCGACCCGCTCGGTGAGCTGCCGCAGGCCGAGAACGAGATGATCGCCGGCAGCGGCTCCCAGACGAGCGGCTTCAGCCGCTGGGGCGACTACTCCTCGATGCAGGTGGACTCCGCCGACGAGTGCACCTTCTACTACACCCAGGAGTACATCGCGACCACGGGCGCGGCGAACTGGCAGACCCGGGTCGGGTCCTTCAAGTTCCCCAACTGCTCGGCGGGTCCCTCCGGTGTGGTGACCGGGACCGTGACCGACTCGGCCACCAGCCAGCCGATCGCGAAGGCCAGGGTGAGCGTCGGGGCCTCCAGCACGACGACGAACGCCGCGGGCCACTACTCGATCCGCATGCCGGTGGGCACCTACGACGTGACGGCGTCCGCGTTCGGCTACTACCCGGAGACGGTGGCGTCCGTGGTGGTCGACGACGGAGTCACGGTCACGCAGGACTTCGCGCTCGACCCGCAGCCGACGGTGACGCTGAGCGGCACGGTCACCGACGGGTCCGGCCACGGCTGGCCGCTCTACGCCAAGGTCTCGGTCCAGGGCGTGCCGGTCGACCCGGTCTTCACCTCGCCGCTGGACGGACAGTACGAGTTCACGCTCCCGGCGGACTCGACCTACACCGTGGCGGTGCAGGCGCAGTACACCGGCTACCAGACCGCCAGTGACGACGTGGCCGTCGGCTCGACGGACACGACCCACGACGTCAGCCTGCCGATCGACGTCTATGCCTGCACGGCTCCCGGCTATCAGCTGTCGGCCAGCTCCGGCGCGGTCGAAGGCTTCGACGGCGGCGTGCTGCCGGCAGGTTGGAGCATCGAGGACAACGCCGCCAACGGCGAGGTGTGGACCTTCGACGACCCGGGTGGCCGGGGCAACCTCACCGGTGGCGATGGTGGATTCGCGATCATCGACAGCGACAGCTACGGGCCTGACGGCAACCAGGACAGCTCGCTGGTGAGCCCGTCGTACGACCTGAGCGCCGTGGACAGCCCGGTCCTGAACTTCAACCAGGACTACTTCAACCTCGGCGACACCGCGGACGTCGACGTCAGCATCGACGGCGGCGCCACGTGGGACACGGTGCTGCACCAGACGGCTGATGCACGGGGCCCGCGCACGGAGAGCATCCCGCTCTCGCAGGCCGCCAACCAGTCCGACGTCAAGGTGCGGTTCCACTACTACGACGCGTTCTGGGCGTGGTGGTGGCAGGTCGACAACGTCGCCGTCGGGGACCTGTCGTGTGACCCGGTCGACGGTGGACTCGTGGTCGGCCTGACCTCGAGCACCGCGGGCACTCCGCTCAACGGCACCAAGGTGACCAGCGACGACCAGCCGGCCGACTTCGGGATCAGCAAGCCCACGCCGGCCGACACCAACCTCGACGACGGCTTCTACTACTTGTTCTCGTCGCTGACCGGGGCACACGGCTTCACGGCGACGAACGGCAAGTACGCCCCACAGACCGAGTCGACCACCGTGGTGGCCGACGGGGTCGTGCAGCTCGACTTCGCGCTGGCTGCGGGTCGGGTCACGGTCTCGCCGACGAGCGTCGTCGGCAAGGTCACGCTCGGCAAGAAGACCAGCAAGTCGGTCGTCTACCGCAACCGCGGGGACGCCCCGGCGCACGTGATCCTGACCGAGCAGAACGGCTCGTTCAAGATCCTCGACCCCGATGGGCAGCGGACGACGACCGAGCAGCTGCTCTCCGAGCGGGGCGCACCGGTGCGCCACATCCGGGGCACCTACCGGCCGACGTTCTCCCGCAAGGGCACCAGCCCGCCCGGAGAGAACGAGTCCAAGGAGCTCGAGGCGGACCCGTGGGAGGACATCGCCGACTACCCGACCGACATCATGGACAACGCGATGGCCTACGACTCGGGCAAGGCCTACTCCATCGGCGGGTTCGACGGCAACGATGTCACCGCGGCGGGCTACGTCTACGACAGCACGTCGCTGACCTGGTCGCCGATCGCCGATGCGCCCGAGGCGCTCGAGAAGCCCTCGGCGGCGTTCGTGGACGGCAAGCTCTACCTGTTCGGCGGCTGGCTGGGCAGCGGTGACCCGTCCTCGGCGACCTATGTCTACGACCCGGGGAGCGACTCCTGGTCGCAGGCATCGGACATGGTGATCGGTGTCGCAGCACCGGGCGTGACGGTCCATGACGGCCTGATCTACGCCTGGGGCGGCTGCCAGGACGACTGTGGGCTGTCCGACGGCCAGGTCTACGACCCGGCCAGCGACAGCTGGTCCAGCCTGGCCGACTACCCCGAGGTGACCTCGTGGCAGGCCTGTGGGGACGTCAGCGGCGACATCTACTGCGCCGGTGGCACCGACGGGAACGGGACCAGCACGGCGACGTACCAGTACGACGCCGGCTCGGACTCCTGGACCCAGGTCGCCGACCTGCCGATCGACCTGTGGGCGATGGGCTACACGGGCGCCAACGGGTACCTTCTGGTCTCCGGTGGTGTGACCGACGGCTTCGACACTCTCACCAACGAGGGCTTCGCCTACGACCCGGGCAGCGACTCCTGGTCGGCGATCCCGAACGCGAACGAGGCGCTCTACCGGGGTGGCAGCAGCTGCGGCTTCTTCCGGGTCGGCGGGTCGACCGGCGGCTTCTCGCCGGACGCGAAGGCGATGCTGCTGGCCGGCTTCGACCAGTGCGGTGAGGGCGCGGACGTCACGTGGCTGAAGGAGGCCCCGGTCGAGTTCGACCTGGCTCCGGGCGCTACTCGCAAGGTTGTCATCACGATGAACTCCAAGAAGGTGACCCAGCCGGGCACCTACCTGGCTCGGGTGAAGGCGCAGACGGACACGCCGTCCGCGGTGACGCCGGTGACGGTGAAGATGAAGGTGAAGCCGCCCAAGACGTGGGGCAAGCTGATGGGCACGGTCCGCGGCGTGGCCTGCACGGGCAAGGCCAGCCGGCTGCCCGGCGCGACCGTGCAGATCAACGGGAAGAGGTACGCCCAGACCTTGATCACCGGTTCCGACGGCGGCTACGCCATCTGGATGTCAGCGGCGATCAAGAACCTGCGAATGATCGTGGCCAAGGACGGCTACATCCCGCAGACCCGGACGACCGACGTCAAGCCGAGGAAGACCACGACGGAGAACTACCGCCTCCAGCACGTGGGTTGCTCAGGCTGAGCAGCTCGACGCGAGCCCCGGGCCGGGACTACCCCCGTGCCCGGCCCGGGGCCCGGCGGAGCCTGCGCTTCCCGTGGCCGGCCCGGTCAGCCGGGTCGATCGGTTGGTCCGTTCAGTCGGCCCGGAAGGGTGTGAGCAGGCCGGGCGTGGCTTCGTCGGCCAGCGCAACAGCCACCGGAAGCCGGACGTCGGTGACCTCCACCTTCTCGCCGCCAGCCGCGGTCGTGGCCACCAGCGTGGCCAGGCCGCGCCGCCGCTGGAAGTAGGTCTGCTGGATCACCCAGCCGATGATCCCGTCCCGCTCCAGGGCGGTGCGCTCCCGGGAGAGCGCCCCCAGCCTGACGTGAGGTGGGTGGGGTCGAGGCGGTGACCGAGGTGGGCGTACGCCGCCAGCCCAAGCAGCACTCCGCCGGATCCCGTGACCACTGCCACCAGGGGTGCGCTCCACCACGGCCAGGCGGCGAGCCAGCTGGTCACCGCCACCCCGGCTGTCAGGAGCAGCGGGGTCCACTGGGCCCGGATCAGGCAGCGGCGGCGGGCGGCCGACCCGTGGGCCACCAGATCGTCTGTGAGCGGGCCGTCGTTCTCCAGGATCTCGTGGCCGACGATATGGCAGACCTCGCGGGGGCACGGGGGAGGACCTTGGTGATCCCCCCGGATCCCACCCCGGTCGCGAGGGTGGCCAGCTCGGCGCCGCGCACCAGGCGGAGCAGGACCGGCTCGGTCAGCTGGACGCCCCTGACCCGGGCCTCCTCGACGGTGGTCGAGCGGGTCGTGAACAGCCCCGCCGTCAGCCGCAGGGCGCCCGCCTCGCGGACCAGCCGAAGGTCCCACCACTGCACGACGTAGCCGGTCACCGAGATCACCACCCAGCTGATGGCCGCGGCCACGATGCCGGCCAGCACCACCAGTGGGAGCGCGAAGCCGCCCAGCCACTGCCAGGCGGAGTCGAGGTGGCGGCGGTCGAGGAACGGCAGCGAGTCGCCCCACTGCGACAGCGCGCCGATGGCGCCGGCCACGATCGCCAGCTTGGAGAGGCTGAACGGCGCGAAGCGCAGCCACGACCAGTCGATGCCGGCCAGCTGCCGGCTGGGGGGTGGTGGGTTCGTGTCGCGGGTGAGCACGCCGCCCGCCGGGAGGTGTGCGCCCGCCGCGTGATCGACCCCGGTCGCGACCGTCGAGCCGCGGGCGAGCAGCGTCAGGCGCAGCACGTCTGCCTGCGCCGTGGAGAGCGCGTTGAGCTCGATCCTCGTCTCGTCGACGCCGGTCCCGATCTGGACCTTGGCCAACCCGAGAAGCCGGTGCAGCAGGGTCGACTCCAGGTCAACCGAGCGCACCCGGTCCAGAGGCGCGGTGACCTGTTGGCGGTTCAGCAGCCCGCGGCGCAGCAGGAACTGCGTCTCGGTGACCCGGTAGCGCGTCGTCAGCCAGGGGAGCAGCCCCAGCACCAGTGGCAGCACCGCCATCGGGCCGGCGAACCACAAGTCCACGCCTCCGGCCGACGAGCTGATCCCCACCAGGCCCACGACGAGGGGGATGGCGAACTGCCGCAGCGTGTGCAGCGGGCCGACGACGAGCATCCGGGGGTCGAGCCGCAGCCACTCCGGTGCCGGGTCGACCACGGGCGGCCCGGGCGGCCCGGCAGGACGCAGGGGTGGGCTCGGGGGTGGCAGGTCGGGGGCGGGGGGAGACAGGCCGGTCACGTCGCGTCGCCCTCCGAGGCCCCGGTGATCTCGGTCAGCTCTGCGACCACCCGGTGGGCGACGTCCTCGTCGAGACAGTCGATGCGGATGGGGCCGGCGGCGGACGCCGTCGTCACGGTGATGCTGGCCAGCCGGAACAGCCGCATCACGGCGCCCTGGTGGGAGTCGACGGTCTGGACGCGGGAGAGCGGCGCGATGCGCTCCTCCCGGGTGAGCCACCCGGAACGGGTGAAGACCGCGATCGGTGTGACCTCCCAGCGGTGGATCCGGTAGCGGAACCCGGGCATGACCAGGACTCGCCCGAGCAGGAGGAGCGCCAAGCCGGCCGACGGCAGGACCGCCCACCAGGGTCGCGCGGGCGCGACGGCGTACCCGATGACGAGCGCGGCCCAGATCGGCACGGCACCGAGCAGGGCGGAGACCCGCCAGAACGCGATGGCGCGGGGCGAGACCCGGTGGGCGGGTTCGCGGAGTGCTGGCCCGCGCACCGGGGGCGGGGTGTCGTCGGCGCTCACGGGGACGAGCCTGACATATTCGGCCCAGCGGATCCGGCCCGGCGCATCCTCGCCGCTCGGCGCTGCGGAATCGTGCCCGGCCCGGGGGGCGCCGTAGACTCCGCGCCCGTGGCACTCACCATCGGCATCGTCGGGCTCCCCAACGCGGGCAAGTCCACTCTCTTCAACGCCCTGACGAAGAACAACGTGCTCGCGGCGAACTACCCGTTCGCCACGATCGAGCCGAACGTGGGTGTGGTCGGGGTGCCGGACCCGCGGCTGGCGGTGCTGGCGGAGATCTTCCGCTCCGAGCGGATCCTCCCGGCAACGGTGGAGTTCGTCGACATCGCCGGCATCGTGCGCGGCGCCTCCGAGGGGGAGGGCCTGGGCAACAAGTTCCTCGCCCATATCCGGGAGTCGGCCGCGATCTGCCAGGTGACGCGCGTCTTCCGCGACGAGGACGTCACCCACGTCGACGGCAAGGTCGACCCGGCCTCGGACATCTCGACGATCCAGACCGAGCTGATCCTGGCCGATCTGCAGACCCTGGAGAAGGCGATCCCCCGACTCGAGAAGGAGGCGAAGGGGAAGAAGGAGCTGGCCCCCGTCGTGTCGGCCGCGAAGGCCGCCCAGGAGGCGCTCGAGGCAGGCACCCCCGTCATCGCGACCGACATCGACCGGGCGCTGATCCGCGAGCTGTCTCTGCTCACCGCCAAGCCGTACCTCTACGTCTTCAACTGCGACGCCGACGAGCTGGGCGATGAGCAGCTCAAGCAGAAGATGCGCGACCTGGTCGCGCCGTCGGAGGCGATCTTCCTCGACGCCCAGTTCGAGGCGGAGCTGGTCGAGCTGGACGACGACGAGGAGGCACGCGAGCTGTTGCACGAGCTCGGTGTCGAGGAGCCGGGGCTGGAGGTGCTGGCGCGGGTCGGCTTCGACACCCTCGGCCTGCAGACCTATCTCACGGCGGGGCCCAAGG
The DNA here is from genome assembly GCA_041393675.1 of Nocardioides sp. GTDB lineage: Bacteria > Actinomycetota > Actinomycetes > Propionibacteriales > Nocardioidaceae > Nocardioides. The sequence goes on from JAWKJR010000022.1 coordinate 37,196, forward strand.
AGGCCCGCGCCTGGACCATCCGCAAAGGCGCCACCGCACCCGAGGCAGCCGGCGTCATCCACACCGACTTCCAGAAGGGCTTCATCAAGGCCGAGATCGTGTCCTTCGCCGACCTGGTCGCCGCCGGCTCCATGCTCAAGGCCAAGGAGGCCGGCAAGGTCCGGATGGAGGGCAAGGACTACGTCATGCAGGACGGCGACGT
>JAWKJR010000023.1:0-32436 GCA_041393675.1 Nocardioides sp.
GGGCGCACGTTCATCCAGCCCAGCCAGACTCTGCGTCAGCTCGGCATTCGGCTCAAGCTCAACGCACTGGAGCACATGATCCGCGGCAAGCGGATCGTCGTCGTCGACGACTCGATCGTGCGCGGCAACACCCAGCGCGCCCAGGTCCGGATGCTGCGCGAGGCTGGTGCCGCCGAGGTGCACGTGCGCATCTCGTCCCCGCCGGTGACGTGGCCGTGCTTCTACGGCATCGACTTCGCCACCCGGGCCGAGCTGATCGCCAACGGGCTGGAGATCGAGGAGATCCGGGCCAGCATCGGCGCCGACTCCTTGGGGTACATCTCGCTGGAGGGGATGGTCGAGTCCACAACGCAGCCGGCGTCCGAGCTCTGTCAGGCCTGCTTCACCGGGGAGTACCCCATCCCGCTTCCCGACGAGTCGAGACTGGGCAAGAACCTCCTCGAGACCTCGATCGCCACCGACACGCTGCCCGTCTACAACAACCCCTGAGCCCGCCCGTCAGCGGCCACCCAGCCCGAGGAGAGCAGTGACCGATCCGAGCAACGCCTACGCCGCCGCCGGGGTCTCGATCGAGGCCGCCGACCGCGCCATCGACCTGATGAAGGGCTGGGTCGAGAAGGCCGGCCGGCCGGAGGTCATCGGTGGTCTCGGGGGCTTCGCCGGGCTGTTCGACGCGTCGGCGCTGACCCGCTTCCGCCGACCGCTCCTGGCCACGTCCACCGACGGTGTCGGGACCAAGGTCGCGATCGCGCAGGCCATGGACGTGCACGACACGATCGGCTTCGACCTCGTGGAGCATGGTCGTCGACGACCTCGTGGTGTGCGGGGCTGAACTTCGCTGTTCATGACCGACTACATCGCCACCGGCCGGGTCGTCCCCGAGCGCATCGCGGCGATCGTCAAGGGCATCGCCGAGGCCTGCGCCGAGGCGGGTGCGCCCTCATCGGCGGCGAGACCGCCGAGCACCCCGGCCTGCTGGCCCCGGACGAGTACGACGTCGCGGGCGCCACCACGGGCGTGGTCGAGGCCGACCGCTTGCTGGGGCCGGGCCGGGTCCGGCCCGGTGACGCGGTCGTGGCGATGGCCTCCTCCGGGCTGCACAGCAACGGCTACTCGCTCGTCCGCTACGTGCTGCTCGGGGAGTCGGGGGCCGCGTGGGCGCTGGACCGAGACGTACCCGAGCTGGGGCGCACCCTGGGTGAGGAGCTGCTCGAGCCGACCCGGGTGTATGCCCGACCCTGCCTTGCGCTGGCAGAGGCGACCGAGACCCATGCCATGGCGCACGTCACGGGCGGCGGCCTGGCGACCAACCTCGAGCGCGTGCTTCCCGTCGAGGTCACCGTGACGATCGACCGGGCCACCTGGGCACCGCAGCCGGTCTTCGACCTCGTGCGCCGGGTCGGTCACGTGTCGCAGCCCGATCTGGAGGCCACGCTCAACTGCGGCGTCGGCATGGTGGCACTCCTGCCCGCGGCAGAGGCCGACGCCGCCGTGCGGCTGCTCGCCGAGGACGGCGTCACCGCCTGGGTCGCCGGAGAGGTCGCACGCGCCTCGGGGGACGACGGCGGGCGGGTCCGACTGGTCGGTCAGCACCCCGGCTGGTGACCGACACCCATTCTTCGCGCGGCACAACTCCCACCTCGCCGGGCACGAACTCCCACCTCGCCGGGCACGAACTCCCACCTCGCGCGGCACAACTCCCACCTCGGCGGGGATTTTCGCTGCGGGAGCGGTCTCTAATTCCGGCGGGGGTGTGCGGGAACAGCCACCCATTGGGTAGCGTTGCCCCCACGAGACATTGACCATTCCGACCGGGGGCCACCGCAAGGAGCATCCCGGCCCAGTGCAAGGGGGTCGACCCTATGGGGCGCGGCCGAGCAAAGGCGAAGCAGACGAAGGTCGCTCGTGAACTGAAGTACCGCACGTATGAGACGGACTTCGGCGCACTGGCCCGCGAGCTGCACGGTTCCGAGGACGGCCCGGACGTGGCCGACACCAGCGACCAGAGCGAGCACGACGAGTACGACGACTGGTCGGACTACGCCGAGCCGCGTCGCGACTGACCCCTGGCCGGTCCCCGGCGTCGACTCGCGCGCAGCTTCACGCGCGTGACTCTCGCATCAGCACCACGTTCCCGTGGGTGCCGTAGCCGACCAGGTCACCGCCGTAGGCCGTGCCGTCGAACGTCACCATCAGCCAGCCCTCGGGCGTGTGCGCGAGAGTCGGCCACGGGATGTTGGTCGGGTACGGCGCCGTGAGCTCCCCCCGCTCGGTCATCGTCAGGTCGAAGACGGGGTAGCGTGCCCGCCGTCCGCGCGGGCCGTCGCGACCGTCGCTGGCCAGCAGCACCAGCTGACCGTCCACGTCGACCAGGGTGGGCCCCTCGGTGGCCGTGCGGGAGCGGTCGGCGCCGACGAGGGCGAGCTGGTCCAGCGTGCGCCCCTGGGCGAGCGCGGGGTGGAAGGAGAAGTACTTCCGGGCCGAGACGTAGCCCACATGCCACTCACCGTCTCGCCGCACCAGGTGCGGGTCCCAGGTGCCGACCGAGGCGAGCCCCTCAGTGGGCAGCACCAGCGGCCCGGCTTCGACGACGTGCCGGCCGCGGGTGAGGTCGGCGGTCGTCTCCGCCAGCACCGTCGTCACCCGGGTGTCGGGGCGCACCCGGTCGACATCGCCCCAGGTGCTCGTCGCGAACAGCCAGCGGTCGCCGTCACGGAGCAGGTGCGAGCCGTGGTCGCCGTACACCCCCGCCCCGCCGGAGCGCCGGACGAAGATGTCGGCGGTGTGGGCGAGATCGAGGGAGTCCGGGGTCAGCGTCCACACGCTGGTGTGACCGGTGTCGAAGAAGCCGGGGCCGGAGCTGCTGGCGGTCAGCAGCAGGTTGCCCCCCTCGACGAGCGGGGTCCCGTCGGCGCCGGTCACGAAGCGGAGGTCGCGCAACCCGAGCTGCCCGAAGCCGCCGGCGGTGAGCCGAGCGACCGGGCAGTCGGCGTCGCCGCTCCAGCGGTACCCGCTCTGCAATGCCGCCGTCAGGGCCGGGTCGTGCACGTCGACCCGCCCGCGCAGGCTCACGCGCGCCCGCGCGGTCCACTCGCCGTCCCGGGCCGTCCACGCGGTGAGCTGGCTGCCGGTCAGCGTCACGGCCGCCGCCTGCGGCAGCTCCGGGGTGCGACCGAAGCGGCGGCTACGGTGCCGGGTGACGGCCCCCGAGGGGTCGGCGACCTCGAGCCAGCACCGCCGGCGCGTGAGGTCGAAGGCCGCCCGCAGCCGGAGCCCCGACTCCGTGCTGAGCTGGACCGTGAGAACACCTCGGCCGGTGTCCGGGGTCAGCTCCGCGACGGCGGCGGCGAAGGGCGCGGGATGCGGTGTCGGGTAGGACGCCACCGGGGGCGGAGCGCCGGTGAAGGTCGTCGTCACGACGACCGCCCCGAGGGCCACGAGGGCCACCGGACGCCGTAGGGCGACGACCTCGAGTGGAACCAGCATCGCGGCCCAGTTGACCACACCGCCGAGAGACCCTCTGATCGGACATCGCAGATAGCCCGACCGGACTAGCCCACCGACGACCGGCCGCCCCGGCACTAGTGCGCGCACGCATTTCGTGGCACCCTTGAGTCCTGCGCTTCGGTGTCCAGCCGAAGCCGAGTCGCTGGGGGCGAGTCCGGCCCCGGTGCCCTTTCTCGGCACCGGGCCGGGCCCCAGGCTTCCCTCTCCGGTCGGCGGGCCGATCGTGCGATCAGTTCAAGGCCATCACGGGCTCGCCGTTGCTCATGCCCGTGCCGGCGATCGTGCACGACCCGCTGCGGGGTTGCCGCCGTTCCAGGCCTGACGCACGCAGGAGCGCAGCGCCAGCTGGGCCCAGTAGTTGGGGTGCAGCGACTCCTGGATGTAGTAGCTCGACGTCGCCGTGGAGATGGTGCGGATCTGGTTGATCCACTCGGTCTTGTCCACTGCGGTCGCCTGGGTCCACGAGGACAGCCCCTTCTCCTCGTAGAGCCCCACCGTGCTCTCGCAGAGTCGTCGCCCGGTGAAGGCCGAGGCCAGGTTCAGGGTCTTGACGTTGGTGAGGCCCGAGGCGGCGGCGCCTCCGGTCACGGCGCCGTTGATCGTCGGCAGCGCGGTGGCGTTGGCCCAGTCGGCGTCGGCGTTCCAGAAGCCGCAGCCGCCGGTGCTCTGCCGGGTGTAGCCGGACTGGGAGTACCTGAACCCCGACCCGTTGGGGATCGGGGAGGGTAGGTCTGCACCAGCAGCGTCCACGCGTTGTCGGCGTACCCTGCGTTGCGCATCGCCGTGCGCAGGTTCTGCAGCGCCGTGGCGATCTTGGCCTGCTGGGCCGAGACGTTGGCGGCGGTGAAGTTCGACTTCACCGAGCTGTCGTCGTAGCAGTAGTCCTTCCACCACGAGGGCGAGCCGAGGAAGTCGGTGACGCACTGCTGCACGACCGAGGCGAAGTTGAAGTCGTTGCCTCCGATGGAGACCACGACCAGCCGCACGTTGTGGCTGCCGGCGAAGCTCTGCAGCATCGTCGCCTGTCCCTGCCTGCCGGCGCCGTTGTCGTAGAAGTCCAGACCCGGCTTGAAGTAGCCCGACGAGTCGGTGTACGTCGACGTCTTGGCGCCGGAGCAGGCCAGGTTGTAGCCGTTCAGCGTGCCGAGGTAGGCCTCGGCGGAGGCGCTGCGGTGGCAGCGGTTGATCGTTTCCGCCGTGTGGGTGGCGTTGTCGAAGTACGCCGTGCCCCCAGCGCGTCGATGATCGAGGAGGAGTTGTTGGTGTTGCCCGCCCACCTCCCTGCCTCGCCACTGATGTAGGAGTCGCCGACGGTGACGACCCACCAGGCCCGACACCCGGACCGTCCGCGTGGGCCGCAGGCGCGATGCCGGCGACCGTGGCCGCGGTCGCGGCCATCGTCAGTGCGCCCGAGATGACGGCGCGGATCTTCCTGACCTTCACTGAACCTCCACGAGATGCTCGCCCCGTCCGCCCGGCCTTGGGCGCCGGAGAGCCTACGTCGTCGGAGGCCTCGGGAGGCCCATCTCGGGCGCCTCAGCTCCCGGCGCGGCGGACCCGCTCGACCAGGTCGGCGAGATAGAGCCGGAACACCCGCTTGCCTTCGGTGAGGGTTCCCGCGTCGCCGTGCGGGTCGAGCCGGAAGGCCAGCTGCAGCAGCGCGTCGGCGATCTGGGTCGCGACGCGGCACCCGCTGCGCAGCTCGGGCGCCACCGCCAGGCTCTCCTTGGTGCTCAACAGCCGGCAGAGCAGGTCGGCGATCGTCTCGATGTCCTCGTCGTCCTGGTGCTGGGCGTTCTGGCTGAGCTCGCGGGCCATCCAGATCGCGACGTACGCCGGGTTGCGGCGCAGTCGCTCGACCTGCGCGTCGAACGCGGCCTCGACGATCTCGGGCCAGGGCGGCTGTCCACCGTGTCGGCGACCGAGTCCAGCGTGGCACGCAGGCTGGCGCCGTGCTTGGCGACCACGGCATCCATGACGGCCGTGCGGTCCTCGAAGAATTGGTAGAGCGATCCGATCGGCACGCCCGCCTCGTCGGCCAGCCGACGCATGGTGAGACCGGCCACGCCGTCGCGGGTCAGCAGCCGGCTGGCGGCCGACACGATCAGGGCCACCCGCTCGCGGCTGCGCGCCTGGACCGGCTGGCGACGCAGGCCGGACAGCTCATTGGCGCGCACGGTGGCCCCCTCCCCGTGGTCGACCCCGGTCGGGGTCACCCGTCTCTCGCTCTCGTCGGCCCTCGTCGTCGGCCTGGGTGTTCGCGGCGTCTGCCCGACAAGATCACACTTGCTTGCTGCGCGCAAGCACCCGCCAGCAGGGGCAAACATGAACAGTATTCAGGTAAAGCTAGACTGTCGCTCGTGTCCGACTACCCCTACGCCGACCGCTGGCCGGTGAACCGCGCCCTTCCCGAGCGGGGGCGACCCGCCCCAGACGTCCTCGCCGAGCTGAGCGCCATGGCCGCCGAGGAGGACGCGTTCTGGGAGACCGGCAAGGTCTCCGGGACGATGTACTGCGGCGACCACGAGCACTACGCGTTCCTCACCGAGGCTTTCGGCAGGTTTGCGCACGTCAACGCCCTGCAGCGCGACATGTGCCCCTCGGCCACGCGCTTCGAGGGCGAGGTCATCGCCATGGTCCTCGATCTCCTGCATGCCGACGCGCTGACCGACGCCGCGCCGGTCGGCATGGTGACCACGGGCGGCACCGGGAGCATCCTGCACGCCCTGCTCGCCTACCGTGACCACGCCCGCGCCCACCGCGGCATCACCCGGCCCAGCTTCGTGAAGCCCGAGACCGCCCATCCCGCGTTCGACAAGGGCTGCCACCTGTTCGGCATCGAGGTCCGCACCGTGCCGGTGGACCCAGACACCACGACGGTCCGGGTCGAGGACATGGCCCGCGCGATCGACGAGACCACGATCGCCATGGTCGGCTCGGCCGGAAACTACCCCTACGGCACCATCGACCCCATCGCCGACCTCGGCGCCCTGGCCCTCGATCGCGGCATCGGGCTGCACGTGGACGGCTGCCTGGGTGGCTTCATCCTGCCCTTCGGCGAGGAGCTGGGCTACCCGGTCCCACCGTTCGACTTCCGCGTTCCGGGAGTCACGACGATCTCGGCCGACACCCACAAGTACGGCTACGCCTTCAAGGGCTCCTCGGTGCTGGTCTTCCGCGACCGGGCACTGCGCAACGCCCAGTACTTCCACGTCACCGGCTGGTCGGGCGGCAAGTACATGTCGCCGGGGATGGAGGGCTCGCGGTCGGGCGGACTGCTGGCGGCCACCTGGGCGTCCATGGTCCGGCTGGGGCGGGAGGGCTATCGCGCGTACGCCGCCGAGATCTTCTCGACGGCGGCCGCGATGATGGACGTCGTCGATGCCCACCCCGAGCTGCGCGTGATGGGCAGCCCGACGTTCTGCTTCTCCTTCACCAGCGATGACTTCGACATCTACCACGTCGCGGACTTCATGCGCCCTCGCGGCTGGCGCTTCAACGGCCAGCAGTACCCCAACGCCATCCATATGGCGGTGACTCGGCCGCAGACCCGGTCGGGGGTGGTCGAGGCCTTCGCCGCCGACCTCGCCGAGGCGGTGGCCTACGCCCGCGAGCGACATGCCGCTGGCGCCCAGGCAGAGCTCGGCGCCATCTACGGTGGCGTCGCGGGCGGGCTGACCAGCGAGGTCGAGGACATCATCGTGTCCTTCATGGACGCGATGCTGGACGCCCAGCAGTCGGTGCCCGCGGAGCCGGCCGGGTGAGCCGGCCCGGCTCCGGGGACGCCGCCGGGCCGCGCGAGCGCGAGCGCGTGTACGTCCTCGCGGTGGACCTCGGCTCGGGTGGGCCCAAGGTCGGCTTCGTCTCCTTGGTGGGGGAGCCCGTCTGGTGGTGGTACGAGCGAGGCGACGCCCTCGGGGGCGCCGCCGTCCAGGACGCCGAGGACTGGTGGCAGACGATCTCCGCCGTTGCTCGGCGCGGGCGTGTCGAGGCGGGCCTGGCCTCCGATGACGTGGTCGGCGTCGCCGTGACCGGTCAGTGGGCCAGCACCGTCCCCGTGGACGAGCACGGCCGGCCTGTCGCCGAGTGCCTGATGTGGAGCGACACCCGGGGTGCCGAGCACTCCCGCCGGCGATTCAGCGGGCCGGTGGCCGGCTACCACCCCCGGATGCTGGCGACGTGGCTGCGCCGCTCCGGCGGCATCCCGAACCCGTCCGGCGCCGACCCCGTGGCCCACATGCTGCACCTGAGCCACGACCGTCCCGACGTGGCGGCGCGGTGGTACCTCGAGCCCGTCGACTACCTCACCATGCGCTTCACCGGACTCCCCGCCGCTACCGCCATGTCGATGACGGCGGCCTGGCTCACCGACAACCGCGACCTGTCGCGGCTGGGCTACGACCCGACCCTGGTGCGGCTGGCCGGTGTCGACGCGAGCCGGCTGCCGCCCCTGGTCCCCAGCGGGTCGGTGATCGGTCGAGTGCTGCCGGAAGTCGCGGCCGAGCTGGGCATCTCCAGGCGGGCCGAGGTCGTGACCGGCGCGCCGGACCTGCACAACGCCGCCATCGCCGCCGGGGCGGTGAAGCTGCACCAGGCGCACGTCTCGCTCGGCACGTCGGCGTGGGTCAGCTGCCCGGTCCCGGCCAAGAAGACCGACGTGGTGCGCCAGCTGGCGTCGGTGCCGGGGATCGGGGACGGCCACTACCTGCTCGCCAACAACCAGGACAACGCCGGGCGCGCCCTGGAGTGGTTCCGGGCGGCGTACGCGCCAGACCTCTCCTTCCCCGAGCTCGAGGCGCTGGCCGGGGCGGTCGCGCCCGGGTCGGGCGGAGTACTGTTCACCCCCTGGCTGACCGGTGAGCGGAGTCCCATCGACGACCGGTACGCCCGAGGGGGGTTCCACAACCTGTCGCTGGAGACCGGCCGGGCGGAGCTGGCGCGTGCCGTGCTCGAAGGGGTGGCCTTCAACCTGCGCTGGCTGCTCGAGGGGGCCGAGCGGTTCACCGGCCGGCGGCTGGACCGGCTGCGACTGATCGGTGGCGGGGCCCAGATGGACGTGTGGTGTCAGATCCTCGCCGACGTCTGCGACCGCACCTTCGAGCGGGTGCGCGACCCGCTGGTCGGCGGGCTGCGCGGGGCGGCGCTCACGGTGGGGCTCGCCACCGGCGCCGTGCACCCCGAGGAGCTGCGGGATCTCGTGCCCGTCGACCGGGTGTTCACGCCGGATCCAGGCACCCGAGCGGCGTACGACCGGCTGTTCGGCCAGTTCCCGGCGCTCTACAAGCGCCAGCGGCCCCTCTTCGCGGCACTGAACCGGCCCTGAGCAGCATCCCGCGCGGGCCCGACCACGCCGTGGGGATCGTGGTGGCCTACCCTGGGGCGGCGTGAGCACCTCGCAGGTCGGCCCGGCGCGCGTCGGCGCTGCCCTGCTGGCCGTCCGCGCGGCTCTCCTGGGCGCGGTGGTGCTCGCCATCGGGGTGGTCTCCCACACCAGCGCCGACGGGCTACTGCCCGGCCCGCCCGCCTTGCTGGGGGTGCTGGCCGCCACCACGGCGCTGGCCGCGACCGTCGTCCGGGCGCCTTCGTCCACTCCCCGGATCGTGACGCTTGTCGTCGGTGGACAGGCGCTGGTGCACGTCGCCCTCACGGCGCTGGCGGGTCACCGCGGCGACCCGGCCGCACCCCTTCGGGTGCCCACCCCCGACTGGCGGACGACGCTCGCCGAGACGGGTGGCTCCGGCAGCTTCCGGGACCGGATGGCCGCCGCCGATCCGGGCGCGCTCGACGGTGGGGCCGGCGCCGCCGGCCTAGACCTGGGCTGGGTCGGCCATCTGGTCGAGCACGCGGGCACGGTCGGCCCCGCCATGCTGCTGGCCCACACGGCGGCCGCGGTGACGGTCGCGCTCTGGCTGGCTGCCGGCGAGTCGGCGCTGTGGACGCTCGTCGCACTGATGGCCGCCGTCGTGCACGCCGTCGTACTGCGCCTGGCCGGCGGGCACGTGCTGAAGACCCTGCGCAGAGGGTTCGTCCCCCGGGTCGGCGCCCACCCCGGTGTTCGCCGGTCGACCGGCCGGCCCCGGTCACGCTTCCACCTCGTTCCGTGTCGCCGCGGGCCGCCTCTCCTCGCAGCCTGACCCGCACCACCCGCGGCGCCCGTCCGGGCGCCCGGTTCCCCCTGCTTTCAACGCGTCGAGGAGAGACCTTCATGAGACCTGCCACGAGCCATCGCATCCTGGCGGTGGTGTCCGGGCTCCTGCTCGCACTCGGTGTCGCGTCCTGCGGCACCGACGCCGGCGGGGACGCAACGGACACGACCACCGATCCCGTCACCGTGAGCGACGCCTGGGTGCGCGCGACGGAGGGCACCGAAGACCCGTCCATGACCGCGGCATTCATGGCGATCGCCAACCACACCGACGCCGACGTCAGGCTGGTCGGTGCTTCGTCACCGGTCACCGACATGGTGCAGGTGCACGAGATGGTGGCCGCCGACGACGGCCACATGGTGATGCAGGAGGCGCCGAACGGCGTCACGATCCGCGCCGGCAAGGAGCAGCTGCTCATGCCGGGCGGGTACCACGTGATGCTGATGGGCCTCACCGACACCCTCGCCGCCGGTGAGGAGGTGGAGCTGACGCTGGAGTTCTCCGACGGCACCACGGTCCACCTCACCGCTCCTGTCAAGGAGTTCACCGAGGAGGAGGGGCACTACCACACCCATCCCGCCAGCCCGGACGGCTCGCCCTCCGACGGGATGTCCGACGGGATGTCCGACGGGATGTCCGAGTCGCCCTGACCCGGGCGTCGCCGCACGAACGCACGTCGCGGGACGCACCCAGGTGGGTGCGTCCCGCGAGGTGGGTGGTGGCCAGGGGCGGGGTCGAACCGCCGACCTTCCGATTTTCAGTCGGACGCTCGTACCAACTGAGCTACCTGGCCGGGCGCAGACACCCTACCCGAGCCCCGCCCGGCCCGCGGAATCGAGCGACCGGTAGGCCGCCGCGAGTGGAGTGCCGCGAGCCGGCCGTCCTATGCTGGTGCGGCCGTGCCGCCGGCGATCCGGACCGGCCACGGCGGGCCCCCATCGTCTAGCGGCCCAGGACCCCGCCCTTTCACGGCGGTAGCACGGGTTCGAATCCCGTTGGGGGTGCTCTCCTGAGCGTCTCGATTGGGAGCCGTGCGGCACGATGGGATAGAGTGCCGCTGCCTCGTTGCTGAGGCCGAGGCCCCGTAGCGCAGTTGGTTAGCGCGCCGCCCTGTCACGGCGGAGGCCGCGGGTTCGAGTCCCGTCGGGGTCGCCAGTCACCCGCCCGAGCATCCGCTCCGGGCGGGTCTTGTCTTCTTCCGGGCCGGGCCCGCGCCACTGGGCGCTCGCCGTACGCTGGCGCCGTGCCCGTCGACCTGGACCGCGCGGAGTTCGAGCGGCTGGTCGACCGCGCCCTCGACGAGATCCCCGCCGAGATCGCGCGCGCCGTGCAGAACGTGATCGTCCTGGTGGAGGACGAGCCCCCACTCGATGACCCGGACCTGCTGGGCGTGTACGACGGCATCGCGCTCACCGAGCGGGAAGCCAACTACGCGGCAGAGCTGCCGGACCGGATCACGCTGTTCCGGCTCCCGTTGCAGCGACTGTGCGACTCCCTGTCCGAGCTGGAGCGGGAGGTCCGGATCACGGTGGTGCACGAGGTCGCCCACCACTTCGGCATCGACGACGAGCGGCTCCACGACCTGGGCTACGGCTGAGTGAGCCTCGGCGCTACAGCGCCCGGCCGACGGCGAACCCGGCCGCCACCGCGACCATCGCCAGCAGCAACGTCGTCGACGCGTAGGTCAGCCCGTGCCGGGGCCCGTGCTCGTGCACCTTCACCGCGAACGCCGAGTAGGTGGTGAGGCCGCCGCAGAAGCCGACCCCCACCAGCGCCCACGGGCTCCCGCCCAGGCCGAGGCCCGCTGCCGTCCCGAGGAGCGCCGACCCCAGCACGTTCGCCACGAGGGTCCCCCACGGGAGGCGGCCGTCGAGGTGGTGGCCGGCCAGGAAGCGCAGCGGCGCCCCGACGGCCGCCCCGAGCGCCACGAGCAGCAGCGTCACTCGTCGCCCTCCTCGTCCTCGAACTCGACCCGGTCGGCTGCGGTCGACAACCGGTCGGCCACGGCCACCGCGGCGAGGCAGGCGGCCAGGGTGCCGAGCAGGTAGGTGCCGGCCAGGAGCGGTTGTCCGTCCGCGAGGAGCGCTCGGCCCTGCTCGGCGTACGCCGACAGCGTGGTGAATCCGCCGAGCAGTCCCGGGCCCAGCGCGAGCACCAGGAGCGGGCGCTTCCGCACCCCCGCGGAGGCGGGCAGCAGTGCCAACAACAAGGACCCGCCCACGTTGATGGCGAAAGTGGTCCACGGGAAGCCGGCGCCGTCCGCGCTCACCCGGCCCAGCAGGTCGCGCAGGACCGCACCCAGCGCGCCTCCGGCCGCCACCGCACCCAGCATGCCGGGCGTGGGCGACGGACGAGTCACGAGACGATTCTGGCCGACCGTGACGGCGGTTCGTCGACCGCCTGCCACGACCGAGGCTCCTCACCGCGCGCCTGACGTGCGAACTCGTCGAGGAACCAGCGCTGGAAGCCCGCTTGCTCGGGCGTCCGCTCGAGCGCCAGCAGTCGCTCGGCGCGGCAGAACTCGTCGGCTAGGTCGAGCAGCTGGGACATCCGCTCGAAGGTGGGGCCGTCCTGCGGCCGGACCAGCACATCCAGATCGACCGAGTGCTCGCCGGCCGCGTGCGCGGCGTCGACCTGGTGGGTGGCGGTGATTGGGAAGGCCTGCTCGAAGCTGGTGAACACGTCGGTGAGGTCCTGCGCGACCGGGTAGTGGTCGCTGTGCGCGAGCGAGAGCAAGCGCACCTCGCGCCGCAGCTCGTTGTAGTGCTGGCGCACGCCCAGCATCGTCGGCACGGGGATGGCGGCCAGGAGCACTCGGACCAGGTCGCCGCCCGGCTCCAGGGTGAGCGTCTCCTCGGACATGTCGAAGACGGCGCCGTCGACCATCGCTCCGACCTGCGGCGCGGTCGCCGGCTCGAACCACACCACCTTGCCGCCGTTCTCGATCGCGGCCCCCCACGCGATCGAGCCCTGCGCGACGATGGAGAGTCCGCGCCCGAACGTCGAGAGCAGGTCGTCCTCGGTGGGCTGCAGCGGAACGACGGGTGGCTCTCGCGACCCGTCGGAAACTTCGACCCGCGGGTGGTCGGTGGTGCCCCGGACCCGCACGATGATCGGGTCGTCGGCGTGGAGCAGCGCGTTGGTGACCAACTCGGAGACTCCGAGCTCGGCGCACTCGAGCAGGTCCTGACGGCCCATCTCCTGGCACGCGGCGGCCACCCAGCGACGCGCCTCCTGCACGGAGCGCGGGTCGGCGCCGAGCGTCAGCGCTTGGGTGGTCAGTGACACGGAAGGTCCCGGGGGTCGGCCTGCATCTGTCTCGGGTGGTGCATACCCGCCCCGATGCGGGCCCAAACACGCAGCGCCAGACTATTTCGTCGCGGGCGCCGGGGTCGACAACCTCGCCCCGGCGTGCCGCGTCCGGTCGGCTCGCGCCGAGGAACCCACCGGGGCGGAGGTCGACTAGGGTCGATCGGGTGGTCGATCGGATGGTCGTCGGTGCGTCGGGGCAGCAGCCGCACCGGGTGGTGGTGCTCGGGTCCGGCTTCGGTGGCCTGTTCGCGACCAAGGCCCTGCGCCGGGCGCCGGTCGACGTGACCGTGGTGGCCCGAACGACCCATCACCTGTTCCAGCCGCTGCTCTATCAGGTCGCCACGGGCATCCTCTCGGAGGGCGAGATCGCTCCGGCCACCCGCGAGATCCTCCGGCGGCAGCGCAACGCGCGCGTCGTTCTGGGCGAGGTGACCGACATCGACCTGGGCGGGCGGACGGTGACCTCGCACGTGGTGGGCCACCACGGGCGGGAGACGGTGACTGCCTACGACTCGCTCATCGTCGCGACGGGCGCGACGCAGTCCTACTTCGGCCACGAGGAGTACGCCGCCTTCGCGCCCGGCATGAAGTCCATCGACGACGCGCTCGAGCTGAGAGGCCGGATCTTCGGTGCCTTCGAGCTGGCGGAGATCGCCGCGAGCCGCGGGGAGGACGTCGACGCGCTGCTGACCTTCGTGGTGGTGGGTGCCGGCCCGACGGGGGTCGAGATGGCGGGGCAGATCGCCGAGCTGTCCCGGCGTACCCTGCACCGGGACTTCCGCGCGATCAACACCCGCACCGCACGGATCGTGCTGGTCGACGCCGCGGATCAGGTGCTGCCACCCTTCGGGCCCGCTCTGGGTGGGCGCGCGGCGCGGGCGCTCGAAAGCCTCGGCATCGAGGTCGCCTTGGGCGCCATGGTGGTCGGGCTGGACCAGCATGCCGTCACCCTCCGCCACCCGGACGGCAGCGAGCACCGCCTCGAGGCCGCGACGAAGGTGTGGGCTGCGGGGGTGCGGGGATCCTCACTGGGGGCGGTGCTGGCCCGCCAGTCCGGTGCCGAGCTCGATCGGGCCGGCCGGGTGCTCGTGCGGCCCGACCTGACGCTCCCGGGCCACCCGGAGGTGTTCGTCGTGGGCGACCTGGCGGCGCTCGATGACCTGCCCGGGGTCGCCCAGGTCGCGATCCAAGGTGCGAGGTACGTCGCACGAACGCTCGAGGAGCGACTGGGCGCGGGGTCCGAGCCGCCCCCGTTCCGCTACCGCGACAAGGGCTCGATGGCGACGATCTCGCGCTTCCGCGCCGTGGCCATGGTCGGGCCGCTCCGCCTCACGGGCTTCGTGGCCTGGCTGCTCTGGCTCCTGGTGCACCTGGTGTACATCACCGGGTTCAAGAGCCGGGTGACGGCGTTGCTGCACTGGGCCGTGTCGTTCGTGGGGCGTGGGCGCGCAGAGCGCACGACCACCCAGCAGCAGATCTTCGCCAGGGCGGCGCTCTCGCGGCTCGAGCGGGGCGCGGCGGACCTCGTCGATGGAGCCGAGGCGGAGCCGGACGACCGGATCTGAGGCGACCAGCCCGGGATCAGTCGAAGGCAGGCTCAGGCGGCCGCCGCCGCGCGGCGACGAGAAGACCACGCTGGCCGCGAGGCTGGCCGCGGGCGCAGTGCCCACCCGTCCCCGGTGAGCGCGAGGTAGCCGGTCACCACGAGCGAGACCAGACCCACGACCAGGAGCAGCGTGAGCACGAGTCGGTCCAGGTTGCGCGGCTTCTTCGTCCGGACGGGCTCCGTCGCGCCGTCCGGTCGGGTCGGCATGCCGGAACGGGCGGCCGGGGCAGCCACGACCGGGCCAGGGTCGACCGGGCCAGCGCCGATCGGGGGAGTGACCGCGGGGGTGTCTCCGGCGACGTGGGAGGCGCCGCGGCGCTTGCGCCGGTGGAGGAGCTTTCCGAGTCGAGAGGGCGCGGGCTCGGGGACGGGCACGACCGGGTCGTGGCCGACGAGCTCGGGCTCGAACTCCGGCGGCACGAACCCGCGGGCCGGTGCCGGCTCGGGCTGGTCGGACGCCGCGGTCACCGGCAGGGACGGCGTGAGCAGGGCGGACAGGTCGACGGGTGCGGCGTCGGCAGCCTCGGCGGCTGCTGCCTCGGCGGCGGGCTCGGGGGCGATCTCGGCGGCGGGCTCGGGGGCGATCTCGGCGGCGGGCTCGGGGCGGCCTCGGCGCCGGGCTCCGCGACGTGGCCCGCGACGGGCTCGGGGCCGCCTCGGCGACGGGCGCGGGGCGGCCTCGGCGCCGGGCTCCGCGACGTGGCCCGCGACAGGCTCGGGGGCCGCCTCGGCGACGGGCTCGGGGGTGGGCCCGGCGACGTGCCCGGCCATGGGCTCAGGGGCGGCCCCGGCGACGTGCTCGGCCATGGGCTCGGGGCGGCCCCGGCGACGTGCCCCGCGACGTGCCCCGCGACGTGCCCCGCGCTGGGCTCGGCGGCCACCTCTGCGACCGGAGTCCAGTCGGTCTCGACGTTCGCGCGTCGCTTGCCGCCCACGGGGCGAGCCGGCTCGTCGTCGGCGGTGGGCTCAGCCGGCTGGATCACGGGCTCGCTCGGGGGCGTCCAGTCGGGCTCGACGTTCGCGCGACGCTTGCCACCCACGGGACGCGCCGGCGGCTCCTCGGCCGCCGGCTCCTCGGGGCGGCCGGGTGGTAGGCGTGCCGGGCCGGCTCGGCGGCGGCGTGCGTGCCCGGCGCGTGGGCGGAAGCCGCGACGGGCGGGGGAGGTCCTCGACGGGGGCCGAGATGTGCTCGAACCGCGGCGGCTCCGAGCTGGGCACGACGTTCGACGGCTCGATGGGCGTGTACGCGGGCTCGTAGCCGGGCTGGTACGTGGCCGACGGCGGCAGCGGGTGCTCGACCGGGGCCGACACGTGCTCGTAGCGGGGCATAGCGGAGCTGGGCTCGACGTTCGACGGCACGATCGGCGTCGGCTCGGGCTGGTAGGTCGGCTGGTAGGTCGGAGGGGTGTAGTCGACCGCGCCGCGAGGGTCGGCTGACAGGGGTGGCGGGGTGTAGCTGACCTCCGGAGCGGCTTCGGCGACCGGCGGGTAAAGGCTCGGCGCCGAAGCCGGGGGAGACCCTTGCTCCACTTCGCGGGTGGCGGCCAACAGCGCCTCGGGGTCGTTGGCGATGGACTCGAGCAGCGCGCGGGCGGCGGCGCGGCTGGCCTTGGTGTCGGCGATGGCCATGCCATCGCCCGAGGCCGCCGACGCGGTCTCCTTCGGCTCCCGGTTGGTCATCCACTTGTCGAACAGGTCGAAAGCCGTGCTCGACGGATCCCCGGGCTGTCCAGTGCTCATGGCGACAAGTTACGTGCTGACCTGGGGGTTCCGCAGAAGATTCGGACTACTCGTCGGGCCCCTCGCATGACCTCGCTCACCCGGCTCGACCGCCGCGGCGAGAGGGTGTGGTTTGGACCAGTGCGAGGCTCCCTCGAGATGGAAGTTAGAGTCGCGGGAGGAGAACGGAATGTCCCGGGGGGGGGAACCAGTTCATGCGTCGAGCCGTTGCTGTAGTGCTTGCTGCCACGATGGCCGCCATCATGGCGGTGACGGTGATGTCGCTGCCCGCCCAGGCGGCGTACCAGAACGCCACCGCGGCCAGCTGGGTGCCCAACCAACCCGTCTACGCCATCGCGGTGACGGCGAAGCGGATCTACCTCGGCGGCGAGTTCACCCGGCTGACCAACCCCGACACGGGGGCCTCCATCGCGCGGTCGGGCCTGGTGGCCCTCGATCGGGCGACCGGCAACCCCATCAAGTCCTGGTCGGCCGACACCGACCACGCCGTTCGAGCCCTGGTTGCGGGCGGTGACGGACGGTTGTACGTCGGCGGTGACTTCACGACGATCGACGGGGTCGCTCGAGCCGGCCTGGCGGCGCTCGGCAGCGGCGGGACGCCTGTGGCCGGGTGGGCACCGACGCCGAACGGGCGGGTGTGGGACCTGCGCGTCGACGGCTCCTCCCTCTACGTCGCCGGCAACTTCGGCCGGATCGACACCATCGCCCGCCCGGGTGTGGCACGGCTCGACCTGGCCTCCGGCGCGCTCGACTATGCGTTCAACGCCGCAGTGACCGGCGGCCGGGTGCAGGCACTGGAGGTCTCTGCCGGCGTGGTCTACCTCGGGGGACCTTCACCGGCCTCGGTGGCCAGGTGCGCGACTTCGCCGGCGCCGTGAGCGCCGCCGACGGCTCGGTCACGTCGTGGGCCCCGACCGCCCTCTGCGACAACTGCCGGGTGCGCGACCTGGCGGTCGACTCCGGCACCGTGCTCGGCGCCGTCGGCGGTGAGCCCGGTGGCCGGGCCGCCGCCTGGAGCGCTGCCGACGGCGGCCTGCTCTGGACGAAGGAGGCCGACGGTGAGGTGCAGGCCGTCGCCGCCCGTGCCGGCACGGCGTACTTCGGCGGTCACTTCAGCGTGCGCTTCGGTGCCTACGCGCGCTCCCAGCTCGCGGCGGTCGATGTCGCGAGCGGGTCGGTGCTCTCGTTCGCCCCCAGACCCGCGGCGATGCGCTCCCGGGCGTCTGGGCGCTGGATGCTCGCTCCGACGCGTTGCGCGTGGGCGGCGGGATCGCGCTGGCCAACTCGCCCTACGAGCGCTACCTGTCGCTGCCCGAGGCCACGGTGGCGCCGCTGCCCCGCAAGGTGGCGTTGACCCTCAAGCTGGACGGCTGCGCGACGTGCCGCGTCAAGCTCGTGCAGGCGGTCAAGGGCCGCGCCGCGGTGTGGTCGACGACGTGGAAGAAGGCCAAGAAGGGCCGGGTAACGGTGCGCCTGCCGCGCAGTCGGACCGCGGGCCTCACGGTCCAGGTCAAGGCACCCTGGGAGGGGCGTCCCGTCAAGACCACGCAGGTCGTCGTGGCGTACGCCCGCAAGGCGACGGGAGCGACGGTGTCGGCAGCCGCGGCGACGAAGCAGAAGAGCGGCTCGCCATGCTTCGCAGGCACCTCGCGCAGCAAGCTCACCTGGGTCGTCGGCGTACGCCGCGCCAAGGTGGCTGCCCGCTCGGGGCTCACGCTCGGCTCGCGGGCCTGGCTGGTGACCACCCGGGAGGACATCCCGCCCGTGCTCACGACGCCTCGGGGCGTGGCCGCCACGCGAGGCGCCACCAAGTGCGGCTGACCGGGCCGTCGCCCACCCGGCCGTGCGCCCCTCGTGCGGAACCCCGCTGTGCGGAACCGCGCTGGGAGGAACGCCGGTGGTGGGCCCCCAGGGGCTCGAACCCTGAACCTACGGATTAAAAGTCCGCTGCTCAACCCATTGAGCTAGGGGCCCCGTGGGCCGGCACGCCGCCCCGCTGGCTGGGCACGACCTTAGGCGGTGGGCCGCACCGGCGCATCCGGTGGTCGGTCTCGCGGTGGGGCAGCGGTGGTCCGGATGGTGAACAGTTCGCGACAACTGGGCCGGCGACTCACGCAACCCGCGTGCGCCTTGCTAGGCTCGGGGCAGCAACAGGTGCAGTACCAGCAGGTCTGACGCCAGCGGAGTACGTGATCCAACGGCGTTTCTTCTTCGTGGAGCCCCACGTAGCCGAAGCGACGTGTCACCGCATCTGGAGCGGGCCGTCGAACAGGCGGCTCACGCCCCGACGAAGGAGTAGCGAGCAGTATGGCTCAGGGCACCGTGAAGTGGTTCAACGCCGAGAAGGGTTTCGGCTTCATCGCGCAGGAGGACGGCGGCGACGACGTCTTCGTGCACTACTCGGCGATCCAGACCCAGGGCTACAAGACCCTGGACGAGAATCAGAAGGTCGAGTTCGACGTCACCCAGGGCCCCAAGGGCCCGCAGGCGGAGAACGTCCGCCCGCTCTGACTTCTCACCCGAGCTGTCGGACAACGGACGGCACCCGCCTCGGCGGGTCCGCAGAACGGACCCCTCACCCGTCGTGGTGGGGTGTCCGTTCGCTTCTCCGCCCTACCACCAGACGGGTGTCGAGCGACTGGCCCGAACGGGCCAGTCGCAGTGGTCTGGTCCTCCCCCGTTCGGGGGGCTTTGTTTCGTCGAGTTTTGCGCAACAATGGTGTTCACAGGGGGATGTCGGAGTACGCTCCGACAGGACAAGATCAGGAGGTGCCGGCGTGTACGACCAGTTCGACGTCACGCTTGAGGACAGCGACCTCCTGCGTGAGGTGGAGTTGACCACCAACCTCATCATCGCTGCCAGCGAGGCTGAGGAGCCGCTGTCCCTGGAGGAGATCGACCGCATTCTGGGCGTCGTTCCTCTGCCGCGTCGCGGAGACTGACCACTTCCCTCGTCCGCTCGGGCGGGCGGGTCGCTCTGCCGAACCGTAGCGTCCGAGTTCGGCACTCCCCGGGCCGCGCCGCTGCCTCCGCCGGCCGCTGCCGGGCCGGCGTCCCGAGCGCTCGCGGGTATCCTGGCCGCGTGGCCGGACGACGCCGAGGGACGGCGTTCCGGACCCGGAGGAGCATCCGCACATGAGCACGCCCGCGAGCACCGTCACCGACTGGACCGTCACCGGCATGACCTGCCACCACTGCGTCGCGTCCGTCACCGAAGAGCTCAGTGAGGTCGAGGGCGTCCAGGCAGTGGACGTCGCCCTCGACACCGGTGTGGTGACCGTGACGAGCTCTCGGCCGCTCGAGCGGTCCGAGGTCGAGGCGGCGGTGACCGAGGCCGGCTACACCCTTGCCTGACACCGGCCCCGGGCCGGCCGCTCGGGGTGGAGGCCGCACCCTCGGCGACCACGAGCGGGTCGCCTACTTCGTCGCTGGCTTGGTCGCCGCCTTCGTGCTCGCCTTCTTCCTGGGCAGGGTCGTCGGGCCCGCCCTGGGCCTCGGCGACCCGCCACCGCGCGAGGACCACTCGCAGATGTCGGGCCAGCCGCGGGGGGTGGCCGATCGTGGCTGACGTCGAGCTGGACATCACCGGCATGACCTGCGCCGCCTGCGCGAACCGCATCGAGCGCAAGCTGAACAAGCTCGAGGGGGTCGTCGCGAGCGTGAACTACGCGACCGAGCGCGCCGCGGTGAGCTTCCCCGTCGAGCTGACCACGGCGGACCTCCTGCTGGCCGTGGAGCAGGCGGGGTACGCCGCCCGGCCGCACGAGGAGCAGTCAGAGACCCACGGCGAGCAGGAGCTGGCCGCCCTGCGCCGGCGCCTGGTCGTGTCCACGCTGCTCACCGGTCCCGTGGTCGCGATGGCGATGGTGCCGGTGCTGCAGTTCGCCGGCTGGCAGTGGGTGTCCTGGGTGCTGGCGACGCCCGTGGTCGGCTGGGCCGCTCTCCCCTTCCACCGGGCGGCCTGGGCGAACCTCCGCCACGGCGGCACCACCATGGACACCCTGGTCTCGATGGGCGTGAGCGCGGCGTACGTCTGGTCGGTGCTGGCCCTCACGGTGGGCAGCGCCGGGCGGATCGGCATGACGCACGGCTTCAGCCTGGACGTGTCGCGTGGCGACGGGCTCGGCCACATCTACCTCGAGGCCGCGACCGGCGTCACGACCTTCCTGCTGGCCGGGCGCTACCTGGAGAAGCGCTCCAAGCGCCGGGCCGGTACGGCGCTGCGTGCGCTGCTGGAGATGGGAGCCAAGGCGGTTGCCGTGCTGCGCGAGCACCCTGACGGCGAGCCGGTCGAGGAGCTGGTGCCGGCCGACCGGCTGCGCGTCGGCGACCTGTTCGTGGTCCGGCCCGGTGAGAAGGTCGCCACGGACGGCATCGTCGAGCGAGGGACGTCCGCGATCGACGCCTCGATGCTGACCGGCGAGCCGGTGCCGGTCGAGGTCAGCCCCGGCTCGACCGTCGTGGGGGCGACCGTCAACGCCGGCGGCCGGCTGGTCGTCCGCGCGACGCGCGTGGGATCCGACACGCAGCTGGCCCAGATGGCGCGCCTGGTCGAGGCGGCACAGCACGGCAAGGCCGAGGTCCAGCGGCTGGCCGACCGGGTCTCCGCGGTGTTCGTGCCGACGGTCATCGGGCTGGCAACGGCCACCGCCGGGTTCTGGCTGGGGGCGGGCGGTGGGGCGACGCTCGCGCTGTCCGCGGCGGTCGCCGTGCTGATCGTCGCCTGCCCCTGCGCCTTGGGTCTTGCGACCCCGACGGCGCTCATGGTCGGCACCGGCCGGGGCGCGCAGCTGGGGATCCTCCTCCGGGGGCCGGAGGTGCTCGAGTCCACCCGCCGCGTCGACACCGTCGTCCTCGACAAGACCGGCACCGTGACGACCGGGGTGATGGCTCTCGTCGAGGTCGTGGCTGCCCCCGGGGAGGACCCCGGGCAGGTACGCCGGCTCGCGGCCGCGCTCGAGACCGGCTCCGAGCACCCGATCGCCCGCGCGATCGTCGCCGGTGCCGCGACCCCGCTGCCGGAGCCCCAGGAGTTCACCAGCGACGCGGGCCTGGGGGTGCGCGGGACCGTCGAGGGGCGTGCCGTCCGGGTCGGCCGGCCGGGCCTGCTCGCCGAGTGGGCCGACCGGCTCCCGGCCGGGCTCGAGGCCGCCGTCGCAGCCGCAGAGGAGGCGGGCCGCACGCCCGTGGCCGTCGGGTGGGACGACCGTGCGCGAGGTGTCCTGGTCGTCTCCGACACCGTGAAGCCGACCTCGGCCGAGGCGGTCCGCTCCCTGCGGGGGCTGGGCCTGCGACCCGTCCTGCTCACCGGCGACCACCGACGCTCCGCCGAGACGGTCGCCGCCGCGGTGGGCATCGACGAGGTGGTCGCCGAGGTGCTCCCCAGGACAAGGTCGAGGTGGTGCGGCGGCTCCAGCGCGAGGGCCGCGTGGTCGCCATGGTGGGCGACGGCGTCAACGACGCGGCCGCGCTCGCGCAGGCCGACCTGGGGCTGGCCATGGGCACCGGCACCGACGTCGCCATCGAGGCCAGTGACGTCACGCTGGTCCGCGGCGACCTGCGTGTGGCCGCCGACGCGGTCCGCCTCGCGCGGCGTACCCTCGCCACGATCAAGGGCAACCTGTTCTGGGCGTTCGGCTACAACCTGGCTGCGCTGCCGCTGGCTGCCGCCGGCCTGCTCAACCCGATGATCGCGGGGGCGCCATGGCCTTCTCGTCGGTCTTCGTGGTGACCAACAGCCTGCGCCTGCGGCGCTCCGCTGAGCCACGGGCGGACTACCTGGTCCGCGCACGGGCGGAGGATGGTTCACTACCGGCATGGCCTCGCGCCCCGATGTCCGCGCCGCCGGCGCCGTCGTCACCCGCAAGGGCGGCGACGTCCTGCTGGTGCACCGACCGCGGTACGACGACTGGTCCTTCCCCAAGGGCAAGCTCGACCGGGGCGAGCACATGACGGCGGCGGCCGTGCGCGAGGTCGCGGAGGAGACCGGGCTGCAGGTCCGGCTCGGGCCGCGCCTGCTCGACCAGCGCTATCCGGTGGGGCGGACCCGCATGAAGACCGTGCACTACTGGGTCGGCCGGGTGGTGGGTGAGGACGATGTCACCGGCTACGAGCCCAATCACGAGATCGACGCCGTGCGCTGGGTCAGCCGCCGCAAGGCAGCCAAGCTGCTCACCTACGAGCACGACCGGGACACCCTCGTCGAGGCCGAGGGCTTCGGCAAGAAGACCCAGGCGTTCGTGGTGCTGCGGCACGCCAAGGCACGCTCGCGCAAGGCCTGGCGGCACGACGACCGGCTCCGGCCGCTGCTGGTCGCGGGCATGACCGAGTCGCGCAAGCTGCCGCCGATCCTGGGGGCCTACGACGTGCGCACCATCGTGAGCTCCAGCAGCGCCCGCTGCGTGCAGACGGTGGCGCCGTACTCCGAGCTCTCCGGCTGGCCGCTCGCGACCGCAGACGAGCTCAGCGAGGAGGACGCCACGCACGACACGGTGGTCGAGCTGGTCGACGAGCTGCTCCATGCCGGCGAGTCCGCCGTGCTGTGCTCCCACCGGCCCGTGCTGCCGGCGGTCTTCGACGCCCTGGCGGTGCCGCAGGTGAAGCTGGAGCCCGGTTCTCTCGTCGTGGTGCACCACCGCCGCGGGCGTGCCGTGGCGACCGAGATCTGGCCCACCCGGGCCTGAGCCCTGGTCAGGCCCGGGCGTGCAGGCCCGGGCATGGGTCGGCTGAGCGTCGGGCGTGTGAGCATCCGGCCCGCCCGTCCGTGACCGAGCCCACCCCCGGGGTCGCCGAGACTCCGGAGCCTGTTCACCTCCCGTTCACCCTGGCCGCCGTATCCGGACACCTGCCCTGCCTAGCGTGAGGCACGTCAGCACCGTTCTGAACGACACCAGGAGACACCACGTGAAGCGCACGACCATCCGCCGGGCGGCTCTGCCTGGCATCGCCGCCTTCGCCCTTGCCCTGACCGGCTGCGCCGCGGGCAACGAGGGAGGCGGCTCCGGCGGCGACAGCTCGCTGTCCGGCACCCTCGCCGGTGGCGGCTCCTCCGCCCAGGAGGCGGCCCAGAACGCCTGGATCGCCGGCTTCCAGACCGCCAACCCCGACGTCACCATCACCTACGACCCGGTCGGCTCCGGCGGGGGTCGCGAGGGCTTCATCTCCGGTGGCTTCGACTTCGCGGGCAGCGACGCCTACCTCACCGACGACGAGGGCGAGCTGACCAAGGCCAACGAGCGCTGCGGCAGCGACACCATCGAAGTCCCCGACTACGTCAGCCCGATCGCGGTCATCTTCAACGTCGACGGCGTGGACAGCCTCCAGCTGTCGCCGGCGACCTTGGCGGGCATCTTCGCCGGTCAGATCACCACGTGGGACGACCCGGCGATTGCGGCGGACAACCCGGACGCCAGCCTGCCCTCGGCCGACATCAACGCGGTGCACCGCTCCGACGAGTCGGGCACCACGAAGAACTACACCGACTACCTGAGCGCCGTCGCGGGCGACGTGTGGACGGTCGGCGCGGTCGAGACCTGGCCGACCGAGTACGGCGGCGAGGGCGCCAAGGGCACCTCCGGCGTCGTGGCCGCGGTGACCGACGGTCAGAACTCCATCGGGTACGCCGACGCCAGCCAGGCCGGTGACCTGGGCACGGCCGCCATCGGGGTCGGCAGCGAGTTCGTGGCTCCGTCGGCCGAGGCCGCCGCCAAGATCCTCAGCGTCTCGCCCGCCGTCGACGGCGCCGCGGACGTGCAGATGATCTTCGACCTCGACCACAACACCACCGAGTCGGGCACCTACCCGATCGTGCTCACGTCGTACC
Source organism: Nocardioides sp. (assembly GCA_041393675.1). GTDB lineage: Bacteria > Actinomycetota > Actinomycetes > Propionibacteriales > Nocardioidaceae > Nocardioides. The sequence goes on from JAWKJR010000023.1 coordinate 24,134, forward strand.
TGATGGCCTGCCAGACCTACGACGACCAGGCGACCGCCGACCTGGTGAAGGGCTACCTGGAGTACATCCTCTCCGACGAGGGCCAGCAGACCGGCGCCGACGAGGCCGGCGCCGCCCCGCTGGCCGACGACCTGAAGTCCCAGGCCGAGGACATCGTCGCGAAGATCTCGGCCAAGTAGGAAGATCGGACGCAGAGCACCGGCACCCCGCGTGCGACCAACCAGGGACGGATCCACCATCACGCCATGACCGATACCAAGGTGCCCACCGTGGCCCCCGCCGACGACGTCGGCGGGGGCTTCGGCCGCGTGTCGGGCCGGGGCGACTCGGTCTTCCGCGGCCTCGCGACATCGTCTGGCTACCTCATCATGGCGGCCCTGGCGGGCGTGGCGGTCTTCCTGCTCGTGGAGGGCTGGCCGGCGCTGACGGCCAGCGGCGTGCAGGCCTACGGCAAGGACAACATCGTCGTCTACGTGTGGCCGCTGCTGTTCGGCACGCTGCTCGCGGCCGTCCTGGCGCTGGTGCTGGCGGTCCCGCTGGCCCTGGGGGTGGCGCTGGTCATCTCGCACTACGCGCCGAGACCGGCAGCGAGGACCCTCGGCTACCTCATCGACCTGCTGGCCGCGATCCCCAGCGTGATCTACGGCCTGTGGGGCATCGGCTTCCTCGCCCCGAAGATCCTGCCGAGCTATCAGTGGCTGCAGGACTCTCTGGGCTTCCTGCCGTTCTTCCGCGGGCCGGCGCTGAGCGGCCGGACCATCCTCACCGCCACCATCGTGCTCGCGATCATGGCACTTCCCATCATCACCGCGATCTGCCGCGAGGTCTTCAGCCAGACCCCCCGGATGAACGAGGAGGCCGCGCTCGCACTCGGGGCGACGCGCTGGGAGATGATCAAGATGACCGTCTTCCCATACTCGCGCTCGGGCATCGTGTCCGCCATCATGCTCGGTCTGGGCCGGGCCCTCGGCGAGACGATGGCCGTGGCGATGGTGCTGTCGGCGACCGGCATCATCACGGTCAACCTGATCTCCACCCAGAACCCCTCCACGATCGCGGCCAACATCGCGCTCAACTTCGGCAACGCCTCCGGCACCAAGATCAACGTGCTGATCTTCAGCGGCCTGGTGCTCTTCGTCGTGACCTTCGCGGTGAACTTCCTGGGCCGCTGGGTCGCCACGCGCGGGAAGGTCGAGGGCTGACCCGATGACCACGCCGATCATCACCCGCCCCCCTACCGAGCGCGCGGCGCTGCCGCTGACCACGCCCCAGCTGCCGGCCCTGGCCCCGCTGCTCGCGGCACTCATGGCAGGCGGTCTGGCCCTGCTCGCCGGGCTGCTGCTCGCCTGGCCGTGGGTGGCCATGGTCGTGCTGGGCTGGTGGCTCTACCTCGTCGTCCTGCCCACCTGGTCGCTGCTGCTGGAGGGCCGCCGCAAGGCGGTCGACCGGCTGATGACCGGGCTGGTCTGGTCGACGTTCGCGCTCGCGATGCTCCCGCTCGTCAGCCTGATCTGGCAGGTGCTCGTGCGCGGCCTGCCGGCCCTCAACGGGCAGTTCCTCACCTACTCGATGCGCAACGTCATCGGTGAGGGCGGCGGCATCTACCACGCCATCATCGGGACCACCCTCATCACCGGCCTCGCCACCCTGATCTCGGTGCCGGTCGGGATCCTGTGCGCGATCTACCTCGTGGAGTACAGCGCCGGCGGTCGGATCGCCCGGGCCGTCACCTTCCTCGTCGACGTGATGACCGGCATCCCGTCGATCGTGGCCGGGCTCTTCGCCTACGCGCTCTTCGTGCTGATCCTCGGCCCAGGGGTGCGGATGGGCTTCGGCGGCGCGGTCGCGCTGTCGGTGCTGATGATCCCCATCGTGGTGCGGGCCACCGAGGAGATGCTCAAGCTGGTGCCCGACGAGCTGCGCGAGGCGTCGTACGCCCTCGGCGTTCCCAAGTGGCGCACCATCGTGAAGGTCGTGCTCCCGACGGCGCTGTCGGGGATCGTGACCGGCGTGACCCTCGCCATCGCCCGCGTGGCCGGTGAGACCGCTCCGCTGCTGATCATCGCCGGGGCCACCACCTCGGTGAACTGGAACCCGTTCGCGGAGCGGATGGCCACCCTGCCGGTGTTCATCTTCTCCTCGATCACCGAGCAGGGCCGCTACCCCGAGGCCCAGACCGAGCGCGCGTGGGGGGCGGCGCTGGTCTTGATCATCATCGTGATGTCCCTGAACCTGATCGCACGGGTCGTCGGCCGCGTGTTCGCACCCAAGACCGGACGCTGACGCGGCGGAACAGACGCGGCGGAACGGAGAGAGAGAACCAACCATGGCGAAGAGCATCGACGTCTCCGACCTCGACATCTACTACGGCGACTTCAAGGCCGTCGAGGGCGTGAACATGACGGTCAAGGCCCGCTCCGTCACCGCCTTCATCGGCCCGTCCGGCTGCGGCAAGTCCACGGTCCTGCGCTCACTGAACCGGATGCACGAGGTCATCCCCGGGGCCCGCGTCGAGGGCAAGGTGCTGGTCGGTGGCCAGTCGCTGTACGACGAGGGCGTCGACCCGGTCGCGGTACGCCGCCAGATCGGCATGGTCTTCCAGCGGCCCAACCCGTTCCCGACGATGTCGATCTACGAGAACGTCATCGCCGGCAACCGCCTCAACAACAAGCGGATGAAGAAGTCCGAGGCGGACACGATCGTGGAGCGCTCCCTCAGGGGCGCCAACCTCTGGGAGGAGGTCAAGGACCGCCTGAACAAGCCCGGCATGGGGCTGTCGGGCGGCCAGCAGCAGCGGTTGTGCATCGCGCGCGCCATCGCGGTCGAGCCCCAGATCCTGCTCATGGACGAGCCCTGCTCCGCACTCGACCCGATCTCGACCTCGGCGATCGAGGACCTGATCCACGAGCTCAAGAGCGACTACACGATCGTGATCGTCACCCACAACATGCAGCAGGCGGCCCGCGTCTCCGACGACACCGCCTTCTTCAACCTCAAGGCGACCGGCCAGCCGGGCCGCCTGGTGGAGTTCAACAGCACCCGGCAGATGTTCGCCAACCCGGACGAGGCGGCCACCGAGGCCTACATCTCGGGCCGGTTCGGCTGAGCCGCCCCTCGGTCAGGGGGTCACCAGCGCCAGCAGCCGGTAGCAGAGCGCGGCGCTCAGCCCGGCCAGGGGGAAGGTCAGCACCCACGCCGTGACGATCGAGCGGGCGACCCCCCAGCGCACGGCCGCGATCCGCTTGGTGGCGCCGACGCCCATCACCGCCGAGGTGATGGTGTGTGTGGTCGAGATCGGCGCCTCGTAGACGTACGCCGTCGTGTAGAGCACGGCCGCCGCCACCGACTCGGCGGCGAAGCCGCGAGGCGGGTCGAGGTCGATGATCCGCCGCCCCAGGGTGCGCATGATCCGCCACCCGCCCGACCAGGTGCCGAGCGAGATGGCGGACGCGGCCGCCACGATCACCCAGACCGGAAGGCGGGCGTCGGCGGCGACGTACCCACCCGTGAGCAGGGCCAGGAAGATCACCCCATCGTCTTCTGCGCGTCCTGCAGGCCGTGGCCGAGAGCCATGGCTGCCGCGGAGATGGTCTGGGCGAACCGGAACCTGCGGTTGGCCCGGCTGGGATGGGCGCGCCGAAAGGCCCACATGGTCGCGGTCATGACCAGGAAGGCCAGGCCGAAGGCGACGAGGGGGGAGACCACCATCGGCACCAGTACCTTGTCGACGACGACCTGCCAGTGCACCCCGACGCCGGCCGCGAGCGCCGCGCCGACCAGCCCGCCGATCAGCGCGTGCGAGGACGACGACGGGAGCCCGAAGTACCACGTGAGCACGTTCCACGCGATGGCTCCGGCGAGCCCGGCCAGCACGATCACCAGGCCGTGGGAGCCCTCGCCCGGCTCGATGGTGTCGCTGACCGTGCGGGCGACCTTCTGGCCGAGGAAGGCGCCGACGAAGTTCATGACGGCCGCCATCGCCAGGGCCACTCGCGGCGTCAGCGCTCGGGTGGACACCGAGGTGGCGATGGCGTTCGCGGCGTCGTGGAACCCGTTGGTGTAGTCGAAGACGAGGGCAACCACGACCACCGCGACGATGATCGCGAGCTCCACCCTCAGGACTCCTTGACCACGATCTGCTCGACGGTGTTGGCGACCTTCTCGAAGCCGTCGATCGCAGCCTCCATGGCGCTGATGATGTCCTTGAGCTTGATGACGTCGAGCGGCTCGTAGCGGCCGTCGAAGAGCTTGGCCAGGATCCGGCGGTACTGCTTGTCGCCGGAGTTCTCCAGCCGGTTGATCTCCGTCCAGTAGTCGGCCAGGTCCTTGCGGGCGTGCAGCCGGGGCATCGCCTCCATGGTGAGCTCGGCGCAGCGCTGGAGCACGGCCACCTGCTTGGCGAACTCCTTGGGGAGCGCCTGGACGTCGTAGAGCATGATGAGGTCGGCGGCCTCGTCCATCCGGTCCATCACGTCGTCGAGCTGGGCCCCCAGGTCATAGAGGTCCTCGCGGTCGATGGGCGTGACGAAGGTCTGGTTGACCCGCTTCACCAGCTCGTGCACCAGCTCGTCGGCCTCGGTCTCCGCGACCGCCATTCGGGACGCGACGTCGGCCCGGCTGACCTCGTCGTCGAGGACCTCCGCGAGCAGCTCCGCGCCCTCGTGCAGCTTGCGGGCCAGCTCGCTGAGCAGGTCGAAGAAGGTTCCGTCCACCGGGCGGAAGCTGAAGGCCACGCGCACTCCTCGTCAGGTGGATCGGTCACGTCACTGTAGGCCGCGGCGGGCGGCCGGGCCAATCGTGAGCGGGCTGGGTGAACGGCCCCGCCGGCGGTCTCAGCTGGTGGACCTGGCGGCGTGCTCGGGGGTACGCCGCCGACGCTGCTGCTCGACCAGGCTGGACTGCAGGTCCCGCTCGCCGCGGACGTGCCGCCAGCCGCCCTCCCGGTCCAGCTCCCACGCCGTGGTCTGCGGGTCGAAGACCAGGTCGAGCAGCTCGCCCACGGCAGCCAGGTTGCGCTCCCCGGGGAGCCGCACCAGCACCTCCACCCGTCGGTCGAGGTTGCGGTGCATCAGGTCCGCCGAGCCGATCCATGCCTTCAGGCTGGCCGCCGCCCTCGAACCAGAACACCCGGCTGTGCCGAGGAACCGGCCGAGCACCGACCGCACCCGGATGGTGTCGGACAGCCCGGGCACGCCGGGTCGCAGGGCGCAGATGCCGCGAATCAGCAGCTCGACCGGGACGCCCTCCTGCGACGCGATGTAGAGCGAGTCGATGATGGCCTCGTCGACGATGGAGTTGGCCTTGATCCGGATGCGGGCCGGCCGGCCGGCCCGGTGGTGGGCGATCTCGGCGTGGATGCGCTCGATGATGCCGGTCCGCACCGTGTCGGGTGCGACCAGCAGCTCGTCGTAGACCGGGCTGCGGGAGAAGCCGCTGATGTTGTTGGAACAGGTGCGCGACGCTCTCGCCGATGGTCTCGTCGCAGGTGAGCAGGCCGAGGTCCTCGTAGAGACGGGCGGTCTTGGGGTTGTAGTTGCCGGTGCCGATGTGGGTGTAGCGGCGGATGCCGTCCGGCTCGTCACGGACGACCATGGCGAGCTTGCAGTGGGTCTTCAGGCCGACCAGGCCGTAGACCACGTGGCAGCCGGCGTGCTCCAGCTTGCGCGCCCAGCGGATGTTGGCCTGCTCGTCGAAGCGGGCCTTGATCTCGACGATCACCAGCACCTGCTTGCCGGACTCGGCGGCGTCGATGAGGGCATCGATGATGGGGCTATCGCCGGAGGTGCGATACAGCGTCTGCTTGATCGCCAGCACGTGCGGGTCGGCGGCCGCCTGCTCGATGAACCGCTGCACCGAGGTGGCGAAGGAGTCGTAGGGGTGGTGCAGCAGCACGTCGTGGCGGCGTACCGACTCGAAGACGTCGACCGGCGAGGCGCTCTCCACCTCGGCGAGCTGGGCATGGGTCGACGGCACGAAGGCGGGGTACTTCAGGTCGTCCCTGGCCAGGTCGGCGATCCCGTGCAGCCCAGTGAGGTCCAGGGGGCCGGGCAGCCGGAAGACCTCCTCCTCAGTGATGCCCAGCTCGGAGATGAGCAGGTCCAGCACCTTGGGGTCGATCGACTCCTCCACCTCGAGCCGGACCGGCGGCCCGAACCGGCGCCGGAGCAGCTCCTTCTCCAGTGCCTTGAGCAGGTTCTCGGCGTCGTCCTCCTCCTCCTCGAGGTCCTCGTTGCGGGTGACCCGGAAGGTGTGGGACTGGAGCACCTCCATGCCGGGGAACAGCCGCTTGAGGTGCTCGGCGATGACGTCCTCCAGCGGCACGAAGCGCTGGTTGCCGAGCGGCACGAACCGGTCGAAGATCGGGGCACCTTCACCCGCGCGAAGTGCTCGGTGCCGGTGTGCGGGTTGCGCACCAGGACGGCCAGGTTGAGCGACAGGCCGGAGATGTAGGGGAACGGGTGGGCCGGGTCCACGGCCAGCGGGGTCAGCACCGGGAAGACCCGCTCCTTGAAGAGGCGCTTGCAGAACCGCTGCTCCTCGCGGTCCAGCTCCTCCCAGCGGAGGAGCTCGATGCCCTCGGTGCCCAGTGCGGGGATCAGCTGGGTGCGGAAGGCGCTGGCGTGCCGCTGCATGAGGGTGCTCGTCGTCGCCCAGATCCGCTCCAGCGCGTCCAGCGGGAGCATTCCGGACGCGGCCCGGACGGCCACTCCGGCGGCGATCCGGCGCTTGAGGCCGGCCACCCGCACCATGAAGAACTCGTCGAGGTTGCTGGCGAAGATGGCGAGGAACCGGGCCCGCTCGAGCAGCGGGAGGGTGTCGTCCTCGGCCAGCTCCAGCACCTGCTGGTTGAACCGCAGCCAGGACAGCTCGCGGTCCAGGAAGCGGTCCTCGAAGCCCTCAACCGCGGCCCGGGTCTGCGCCGAGGGCACGTACGGAGCCGCGATGTGGAAGGTGTCGGCCGGTGGGCGAACGGATCGCCACCCTCGGGTCCCTCGTCCAGGAGCGCGTGACGTGGAGGGAAGCAGGCCTTCGGACATGGCCCCAGTGTGGCAGGCGAGGTCGTGGAGTCGCCGTGACCGGCGAGGTGGCTCACTCGCCGTGGCGCATGTCCTCGACCTCGGGCAGCGGGAAGGGATGCTCGCGCCAGTAGCCGTCCACATAGCGGCGGCCGAGGTCGCCGGCCGTCCAGTACGGCACCTCCACGCCCTCGAACGGGAGCTTGCGCACCAGCGGGGCTCCGACGGCGGCGCAGGCGGCGCAGACCGGGACCGACAGCTCGCTGCCGCCGGTCGGGGTGAACCGGGTGTGGGCGGTGGCCGGCCCGTGCCGCGGGTCGGCGAAGCACGGCGGGCCCGGCCGGGGCGGTTCCTCTCCTCGGTCCAGCGCCTCGATGCCGGCGAGCTGCTCGCGCGCGCGGGCGATCGCGGCGATCACGGCGTCGGCCTGCCCCGGCTCGGTGAGGCCGGTGGCTCCGGCGAACGCCGCGCCGACCTCGGCCTTCAACCTGCGCATCCGGTCGGTGGTCACCCAGCTGGCGTCCTCGCGATCGCTGATCGCCTGGGCTTCGGCGTCGAGCTCGACCGCCTCGGTCACCAGCACCTCGCGCATCGCGCCGAGGTCCTCCAGCTCGTGCCGATGGTGACCCTGCCGTCGGCGGTACGCCGCGGCCGCCGCGACGAGCACCGCGAGGGCGGCGAGCACGCCGATGGCCTTCAGCGCGATCCGACCCAGACCTCCGGCGGGTCGGTCGACCCGGTCGGTGAAGGCGCTCAGCAGCCGGCGGTCGTCCCGCGCGCAGCAGTTGAGCGCGTGCTCGACCGCGCCCTGCACGTCGTAGGACGGGCCGTCGCCGTACTGCGTCGCCGCGAAGCCCCTCCCCCCGTCGACCGAGCCGGCGTCCAGCAGCACGGCGTACACCCCAGGGGCGTTCACCCTGTCGTGCAGCTCGGCCACGAGCTCGCCGGGGGTGTAGGCGAGGTTCTCTCGGCGGGGTAGCCCGGGGACCGGCTTGTCGGCGCGGACCTTGCTGGCCGGCAGCACGTACAACCGGACCTGGGCCTCCCGCGCCCGCACCCGGGCGTCGAGGGGGGCGAAGGACTCCGGTGCCATCCGGCCCGACTTGAGAACCGCCGGGTCGATGGAGAGCCCGGGACTGGCCAGCCGCCGCGCCACCGTGTCCAGGTAGGCGTCGGCCTTGTCCGTGCCCTCGGCTGCCACGTCGGAGCGCTTGCCGCTGGTGGGCGGCTCGTCGCCGCCGAACCCGCCCCAGATGGCGACGAGCACCACCAGCCCGAGCAGGATCG
>JAWKJR010000024.1:0-23458 GCA_041393675.1 Nocardioides sp.
AGCGCCGGGCTGTGCCTCTACCCGGACCGCTACCGCTACCGCTGGGTGGCCGAGTCCGGCGAGGTGGTGCTCGGCGAGGGGCCGGAGCTGCTGTGCGCGGTCACCGGGCCGGCGCCGCTGCCGGCCGTCGTGCCGGAGATCCGCTGGCGGGCGGGGGTGGACCTCAACCCGCTGTCGGTCCACGACGACGACGCCATGGCCTGGCTGGAGACTTTGGTCTGGCCGGAGCAGGAGGACCGGCGGGAGCGGCTGCGCGCGGCGGTCGCGGTCGCCGCCGCGGAGCCGCCGTACCTGGTGCGGGGCAACCTGCTCGACGCGCTGCCGGCCCTGGTCGAGGAGGCGCAGGCGTTCGGCCGCGTCGTCGTGTTCCACAGCGCGGTCGCCGCCTACCTCGACCCCGAGGAGCGGCGCCGCTTCGTGGATCTCATGACCGCCCTGGTCGCCGCCGACGTCTGCCGCTGGGTGAGCAACGAGGCACGCAGCGTGCTCCCCGCCATCACCGCCACCGGCCCCGACCCGGGCGACCGGCCCGCCACCTTCGTGCTCGGCCTCGACGGCCAGGCTCTCGCCTGGACGCACGGGCACGGGTCGACGCTGCGCTGGCTGTGAGGCCCGCTGGTTTGAGGCGGCCGCCGATCCCCGCTGGTTGAGGAGGCCGCGAAGCGGCAATCTCGATACCAGCCCCGACCTGCTGCCTTTCGCCCAGAATGGGCGTGGACGGTGTCGGGCAGCGGTGGTCGTTCGAGCTACGTGGTTTGGCCCAAACCGCAGCTTTCAGGCGATACCTGCAATTCGTGACCAATCGGTGGCCGACCCACCACGCGCCGCAGTGTGCGACCGTGGCGCGCTGCCTTCCGCCGCGAAGCGGGGTCACGTTGCAGTGCACGTCGCTGCCAGCAGAACTCGTGTGAGGCGCCTTGACGAGGAGATGACGCTGGCGAGCAGCTGGGCAGATCGCCCGCCACGCAGGCAGGCACGGCGAGCGCCGCCCCCAAGACCACGCCGATGACCGCACGCGGGGCCTGTGCCCCGCGCCGACCTGGCAGTCACGAGCGCCACCAGCACCGGAATCCCAACGGCGTACCACAACGGGCTTGATGGCAGTTAGGCGGAGTGTCCACCAGCAGAACGGCGGTCTGCACCACGGCGTGCTCACGAGATGCAGCGATCGCGCCCTCCGGGAATCCGGCCCACGACAGTCGCTCCCGCAAGGGCTCTTGCTGAGGCCCCGGCAAGGGCGATGGGTTGGGAGCTCCCGCGTCCGCCCGCCAAGCGTAGGTGGTCATCCTCGGCACGTGGCTCCGATCCGATGCCTAGACCGCCGCCGCCAGTTGGGCGCCCGGTGTCGTCACTGGCCATGCGGGCGAGTCAGCCGGTCGCGGCCGCGGCAACCTCGAGCGCCCGCAGCGCGGCCGGCTCGGCAGCGGCCCGGTCGGCGGCGATCAGTCCGACGCGGGTCCGCCGGTCGAGCAGGTCGTCGACGGTGACGGCGCCCTCGTGGGTGACGCCGAAGACCAGCTCGGCCAGGCAGGTCGGGATGCCGGGGGCGACCGGGGCGAGCAGCTCGTCGTCGGGCAGGCCGGTCGCGGCGCGTGCCGAGTCGAGCACCGAGTCGGCCTCGGTGCCGTAGCGGCGCACCAGGCGGCGGGGGGCGGACATCAGGGCGAGGTCGTCGCGGGCGGCGGCGCCGAGCAGCGGCAGGCGCCTGGTCCGGCACGGCCCGGCGGCCAGCCCGGCCTGGGTCAGGGCGGCGTCGACGGCGTCCTGCGCCATCCGGCGGTACGTCGTGAGCTTGCCGCCGACGACAGTGATCAGCCCGTCGGGGGCAGTGAGTACGGCGTGCCGGCGGGAGAGGTCGGCGGTGACGCCGTCGCCGGTGTCCAGCAGCGGGCGGAGGCCGGCGAAGGCGCCCACCACGTCGGCGCGGGCGAGCGGTCGCTCCAGGGCGGTGGAGATGGCCGAGAGCAGGAAGTCCACCTCGGCCTCCGACGGCTCCGGCACGTCGGGGATCGGCCCCTCGACCGGCTCGTCGGTGATCCCGAGGTAGCGGGTGCCGTCGGGCTGGGGGAGCGCGAAGACGTAGCGGTTGCGCTCGCCGGGCACCGGCACGGTGAGCTCCACGCGCAGGTCCGGCAGCGCCGCCTCCGGAAGCACCAGATGGGTGCCCCGGCTCGGCCGCAGCCGCACGTCGCCCGCCAAGCCACCGGCCCACACCCCCGCCGCGTTGACGACCGCCCGGGCGGCGAGGTCGCGCACCTCTCCGGTCAGCTCGTCGCGGATCCGCACCCCCTCGCCGGTCGCCTCCAGCACGCGGACGCGGGTGCGCACCAGCGCACCGTATGCCGCCGCCGTGCGCGCCACCGCCACCACCAGCCGGGCGTCGTCCTCGAGCTGCCCGTCCCACGACACCAGCCCTCCGCGCAGGCCGGTGCGCCGCAGCCCGGGCGCCAGCCAGCGCGCCTCCGTCGTCGAGATCCGGCGAGGGCGGGGCAGCAGCCGGGCGCTGGTGCGCGCCGAGACCCGCAGCGCGTCGCCGGCGCGCAGGCCGGCCATCGTGGTGACCTCCCCAGCCCGCGACACCGACGGGGTCAGCGGCACCAGCATCGGCAGCGCGCGGGTGAGGTGCGGCGCGATGGTGGTCATCAGCCGGCCGCGCTCGACGGCGCTCTCGCAGGCCACCGCCACCTGTCCCTGGGCCAGGTAGCGCAGCCCACCGTGCACCAGCTTGGAGCTCCACCGCGAGGTGCCGAAGGCCAGGTCGTGGGCGTCCAGCGCGACGACGCGCAGCCCCCAGGTGGCGGCGTCCAGCGCTACCCCGGCGCCGGTGATGCCGAGCCCGACGACGACCAGGTCGACCCGGTCAAGGTGGTCGGGGAGGCCGGCAGCCCCGGCCACGACGCGGCCGTCGGCCCGGATCATGGCCGCAGCCCCCGGGCCACCAGTTCGGCCAGCTCGGCCTGCAGGTCGGCCTCGTCGACGCCGTCGCCGGTCATCGTCTGCGCCGAGATCACGAAGCCGTGCGCGGCGAGCACCAGGGTGCGGGCCAGGGTCTCGGGTCGCCCGCGCGGATCTCGCCGGCGGCCTGGCCGGCCTCGATCTCGTCGACCAGCCGATCCACGATCGCCTGCTGGGAGCGGCCCCGGCGGGCGAGCAGGTAGGGCAGCAGCAGCTCGGGGTCCAGCTCCAGGATCCGCCAGAGCAGCTCGCTCTCGCGCAGCGCCGCCACCGTCGCGACCAGCTCGCCGGCGATCCGGCCGGGAGCGTTCTGCGCGCGTACGCCGGCCACCGCCGCGGCCAGCGCGTCGGCCACTTCCGGGTCATCAGGTCGCCGAGCAGGGTCGGCATGTCCGGCCAGGCGCGGTAGATCGTCATCCGGCTCACCCCGGCCCGGCGGGCCACCTCGGTGAGCGTCGTCCGCCGCCAGCCCACGTCGAGGATGCACGCCCGCGCCGCGTCCAGGTAGGCGTCGGCGTTCTCCGGGGTGGTGGTGTGACGAAGTGACGCCATATGTCACACTGTAACGCATGACCGCTCCTCCGCCACCCGAGATGCACCCGACTCGCTGGGGCGACCCCCAGGCCGCCCGGCCGCTGCCCGACGGCGCCCGCGGCCTGGTCGAGTTGGTCTTCGGCGCCCAGGATCGCAGCGCGGTCGCGCCGCCGTCCCTGCCGCCGGTCGCCCTGCCCGAGCAGGCGCTGGTCGCGCTGCAGGGGGTGGTCGGCGCCGAGCACGTGCACGCCGACGACGCCACCCGGCGGCTGCGCACCCGGGGCAAGTCGACCCCCGACCTGCTGCGCGCGCGCGCGGGCGACCTGGCCGACGCCCCCGACGTCGTCGTCCGCCCCGCCGACCACGACGAGGTCGCCGAGGTGCTGGCGGTCGCGGAGGAGCACGGCCTCGCCGTCGTGCCCTTCGGTGGCGGCACCGCCGTGACCGGCGGGCTGGTCGCGTCGCGCGAGGGGGACGCCGGCCTCGTCAGCGTGGTCAGCCTCGACCTCGCCCGGCTGGACCGGCTGGTGGAGGTCGACCCGGTCTCGATGACCGCCACCCTGGAGGCCGGCGTCCGCGGCCCTGACGCCGAGCGGCTGCTCGGCGAGCACGGGCTCACGCTCGGCCACTTCCCGCAGTCCTTCGAGTACGCGACCATCGGTGGCTTCGCCGCCACCCGCTCCTCGGGCCGAGGCCAGCGCCGGCTACGGCCGCTTCGACGCGATGGTCGTCGGGCTCGTCGCCGCCACCCCCGTCGGGACGCTCCGTCTCGGCACCGCCCCGGCCAGTGCCGCGGGGCCCGACCTGCGCCAGCTGCTGCTCGGCTCCGAGGGCATCCTCGGCGTCATCACGGCGGTGACGGTGCGGGTCCGCCGGGTGCCGGAGCTGGCGGCCTACGAGGGCTGGCGCTTCCCAAGCTTCGCGGCCGGCGTCGATGCCGTGCGCACGCTCGCCCAGTCCGGGTTGCGGCCCACCGTCGTACGCCTCTCCGACGAGACCGAGACCGGGCTCAACCTCGCCGACCCCGAGCACGTGGGCGCGGGGGCGAGCAGCGGCGCGCTCCTCGTCGTCGGCGTCGAGGGCGACCGCGCGGTCGCCGCCGCCACCCGCGGCTCGATCACCTCGCTGCTCACCCACCTCGGCGGCGAGCCGCTCGGCGACGAGCCGGGCGAGGCCTGGCGGGCAGGCCGTTTCGCGGCGCCGTACCTGCGCGACTCGCTGCTGGACGCAGGCGTCCTGGTCGAGACCCTGGAGACCGCGGCGTTCTGGTCGCGGCTGCCGGCGGTGTACGCCGCCGTCAAGGCCGCGCTCGAGGCCCGCCTGCCCGGGCCTAGGCTGGTGCTCTGCCACGTCTCACACGTCTACGAGACCGGCGCCTCGCTCTACTTCACCGTCGCCACCGCCGAGGGCGAGACGCCCGTGGAGACCTGGCTCGCGGCCAAGGCGGCCGCGACCGACGCCATCGTGGCCAGCGGCGGCACGATCACCCACCACCACGCCGTCGGGCGCGACCACCGGGCCTGGCTGGAGCGGGAGATCGGGCCGGTCGGCATGGCCGCTCTCCGCGGGGCCAAGGCCGCCCTCGACCCACACGGCATCCTCAACCCCGGCGTGCTGCTGCCCTGACCGATCCTCCTGCCGGCCGTGCAGTCCGGCCAAGCAGTCCGGCCAAGCAGTCCGGCTGAGGGTGGTCTGGGGGTCGGGCTGGGGGGAAACGTCACCTTCCGCGCGCGGGCTCGCTAGGGTCGGAGCCCAGACGACGACGCCCCGATCCGCGCCAGCCGCCCCCACGAGAAGGACGCCCAGGTGGTCAGATCCGCTCCCCGGTCCGAGACCGGCGGGACCTACCCCGCCCTGCCCGAGGGCTTCCGGTTCGGCACCAGCACCGCGGCGTACCAGATCGAGGGCGCCTGGGACGAGGACGGCAAGGGCCCGAGCATCTGGGACGTCTTCACCCACGAGCCGGACCGCATCGTCGACGGCTCGACCGGCGACGTCGCCTGCGACCACTACCACCGCTACCCCGAGGACGTGGCGCTCATGGAGCGTCTCGGCACCACCGGCTACCGGTTCTCGATCTCCTGGCCCCGGGTGATCCCCACCGGCAGCGGCCCGGTCAACGAGAAGGGCCTGGACTTCTACGACCGGCTCGTCGACGAGCTGCTCGCGCACGGGCAGCAGCCGATGGTGACGCTCTACCACTGGGACCTCCCCGCCGAGCTGGAACAGGACGGCGGCTGGCTCAACCCTGCGACGGTCGAGCGATTCGCGGAGTACGCCGCCGTCGTCGCCGCGCGGCTGGCCGACCGGGTCGAGCACTGGGTCCCCGTCAACGAGCCGAACGTCGTCACGATCCTCGGCTACGGCACCGGCACCCACGCCCCCGGCAAGGCGCTGATGTTCGACTCGCTGTGGGCGGCCCACCACCTGCTCGTCGCGCACGGCCGCGCGGCCATCGCACTGCGGGAAGCCGGCGCCGAGTCGGTCGGCTGCGCCAACAACCACGCGCCGATGTGGCCGGCCAGCGACGACCCGGCCGACGTCGGCGCCACCAAGCTCTTCGACCAGCTGTGGAACGGCATGTTCATCGAGCCGATGCTGCTCGGTCGCTACCCCGTCGACCTGGCGCCGATGCTGGAGGAGCTCACCGCCCCCGGTGACATGGCCACGATCCGGCAGCCGCTCGACTTCTACGGCATCAACTACTACAACCCGATGAAGATCGCCGCGCCGGCCGACGAGACCGCGCCGTTGCCGTTCGAGTTCCGCGACATCGTCGGCTACCCGACGACCGACTTCGGCTGGCCGGTCGTGCCCGAGGCCTTACGGGAGTGGCTGATCACGCTGCGCGCGCGCTACCGCGCCGGCATTCCGCCGATCTACATCACCGAGTCCGGCTGCTCGTATGGGATGGGGCCGGACGAGCACGGCATCGTCGACGACCAGCCGCGGATCGACTACCACGACGCCCATCTGCGGGCCGTGGCCGAGGCGATCCGGGTCGGCGTCGACGTGCGCGGCTACTACGCCTGGTCGCTGATGGACAACTTCGAGTGGGCCGAGGGCTACACCCAGCGCTTCGGGCTGGTGCACCTCGACTTCGCGACCCAGCAGCGGACCCCCAAGCGCTCCTTCTGACTGGTACGCCGACGTCATCGCCGCCAACCGGCGTTGAGCACGCTCCGGTGGTTCGAGACGGGCGCCTGCGGCGCCCTCCTCAACCACCGGCCGAAGGTGGGGGCGGGTCAGGCTCGGCGGATCGGCCAGCCGAGCTCGTCGGCGGCGGTCACGACGTAGCGCGACAGCAGCGGGTCGTCGATCTCCCGGCTGAAGCTCGGTCCCGCCGGGAACGCCGAGCCCGCGGGGGCGAACAGCACGACCATCGGGCGGAGCGTCCACGTCGACGGCGGGTAGAGCCCGTCCAGGTCGGGGAGCTCCGCGCGGATCGCGCGTGCCCAGGCGCGGCAGGTCGACCGGGGCGCCGCGTGCAGCGAGGCCGAGGCGCCCTGCCGGATCGCCCAGCCGCCGGTGAGGTCCAGCAGGCGCAGCGGGCGGGTCGGCTGCCAGCCGCTCAGCAGCCGGGCCGGGGAGAGGGTGAGGGCCCGGCGGGCCTGGAAGACCTCCGCGAAGGCGGTGGTGGTGTCGGTGGCGGCGTAGAGCACGCCGTTGCCAGGGTGGTCGGCCGGCGGGGGCGGCTGCGGCTCCCAGCGGAGTCCAGCGGCCCCCAGGTGCGCAGCTCGTCCCAGCGCTGCCGGTAGCGACCCGCGACCCGGTGGATGCGCCACAGCGCGCCGGCGTACTCGCGGACGTCCTCGGGCGAGAGGGTGAGCGGCTGGGGCGGGAGGCGCGGGTTCTTCGCCACGCTCACCCCGGCACCCCCGCGGCCACCGCCAGGGTCACCCGGGCCCACTCGCCGGCCAGGGCCAGCACCGGCTCCACCGGCCCGCCGCTGGCCAGCCAGGCGGCGGGGCTGCGACCGCGCAGCGCCTCGGCCGGGTCGGTCATGAAGGTGGCGACGTCGAGCGGGTGCAGGTCGTCGGGCAGCTCGGCGTAGACCTCGCGCAGGTGGGGGAGCAGGGCCCCGTCGCTGACCTGCCAGCGGGCGAAGACGTGCTCGCCGGCGGGCGTGCGGCCGGCCGGGCGGAGGTCGCCTCGCGCAACGTGGCGGCGGACGTTCGCCGGGGCGGTGCCCATCAGCTCGGCCAGCTCGCTGGTGGAGTAGCCGGCCTCCGCGGCGAGCTCGTCGGCGCGCGCGGTCTCGACGGCGACCCGGACCCGGGCCTCGATCTCGTCGGGTGCCGGCGCGACGCCGGCGTGGTCGGCAAGGAAGGCCGCCTCGGTGGCGGTCAGGCTCGCCGAGGAGTCGACGGCGGCGCGCAGGATCAGCCGAAAGGTGGCAGCGTCGTGGACGACGCCGTCCCGGCGGGCCAGCTCGTAGCTGAGGGTTTCCTCGTTCACCAGCTCCATGACACCATGATACGCCGTATCACTACGCACACAAGCCGGACGTGCCGATCAGGTCAGCGCCAGCCCCATCCTCCGGACGATCTCGGTCAGCCGGTCGAGCGAGGTCGCGATGTTGAGCCGCGCGTGCCCGGTCAGCCCGGGGTGGTAGTCGTGCCCCGGCGCGAGGCGCACCCGCCCCCGGTCGAGGACGACCGCCGCCGGGTCGTCGTGGCCGTAGCCGCGCAGGTCCAGCCAGGCCAGGTAGGTCCCCTCCAGCGGCCGCATCCGCGCCAGCGGCAGGTGCTCGGCGAGCAGGTCGGCCACCAGGGCGCGCAGCGCCGTGAGCCGCTCGATGAGCGCGGCCAGCCAGGCGTCGCCCTCGCGGTACGCCGCCAGCGCGGCCACCACGCCCAGCGAGGACCAGGAGTCGTTGCGCGCGAAGGGCTCGGCGAGCAGCCGGTCGGCGGTGGCCCGATCGGCGGTGACGATCTGGGCGCAGCGCAGCCCGGCGGTGTTGAAGGCCTTCGAGGCCGCCACGACCGCCACCGCGTGGTCGGCGGTGCCCGGCAGCGACAGGTAGGGCACGTGCGCGGTGCCGCGCAGCGCCAGCGGTGCGTGGATCTCGTCGCTGACCACGCGCGCGCCGTGGCGGCGGACCACGTCGCGCACGCCCTCCAGCTCCGCGCGCGTGAACACCCGGCCCCACGGGTTGTGCGGCTGCGTGAGCAGCAGGGTGCGGGCGCCGGCGGCGAGGAGCCGGTCGAGCTCGGCCAGGTCCAGCTCGGCCCGGGGCGCGTCCGGGTCGACCACCAGATCCACCCGCGCTCGGCCGGTGATGCCCGGCAGCGGCAGCTGCGGCGCGTACGCCGGGACCGGCATCACGACCGGTCCGGAGTCGGAGAGCACGTCCAGCGCCACCCGGACGCCGGCGGTGACATCGACGACCGGCAGCACGCAGTCGGGGTCGACGTCGTGCCCGAAGTGCCGCCCCGCGAACCCGGCGTACGCCCTGCCGAGCTCGCCGCCGCGCAGGAAGCTCGGGTAGCCCGTCGCGCCCGCCGCGACCGCCTCCTGCAGGGCCGCGGTGATCGCCGGCGCGAGGGCGTAGTCCATCTCCGCCACCCACGCCGGCAGCACGCCCGGCTCGACCATCCCCACTTCGCCGGGAGCGCGCGGCGTGCCTCCTCGTCGGTCAGGTCGCGGATCTCGTCGGTCACGTCGGCGAGCCTAGGGCCTCACAGCGCAGCCGCGACCCGGGTCCCCTGGTCGATAGCGCGCTTGGCGTCGAGCTCGGCGGCGACGTCAGCCCCACCGACGAGGTGGACGGTCTCGGCCCCGCCACCGGTTCCGTCGTCGGCCTCGCGGGCGGCGACCAGGCGTCGTCACCCCCGCACCGACTCCTGACCCGCGCACACCACCACGGTGTCGGCCTCGACCAGCATCGGCTGCCCGCCGACGACAAGGTGGAGCCCGGCGGCGTCGATCCGGTCGTAGGTCGCCGCGGGGATCTGCCGCACCCCGGACTGCTTGAGCACCGCGCGGTGCGCCCAGCCGGAGGTCTTGCCCAGGCCGATGCCGATCGGCGTCTCCTTGCGCTGCACGAGGGTGACCTCGCGCACCGGCCTGCGCGGCGCGGGCTCGGTGAGGCCGCCGCGGTGGGTCGCCGGGTCGGCGACGCCCCAGTGCGCGAGCCAGGCATCCAGGTCCTCGGCCGGGTCGTGGGTGAGCCAGTGCGCGACGTCCACGCCGATGCCGCCGGCGCCGATCACGGCGACCCGGTGCCCGGGCACGACGCTGCCGTCGAGCACCTCGGCGTACGTCGCCACACTCGGCCCGTCGACCCCGGGATCGCCGGCACCCGCGGCTCGACGCCGGTGGCCACGATCACCTCGTCGAAGTCCGCGAGGCCGTCGGCGGTGGCCCGGGTGCCGAGCCGCACCTCCACCCCCAGCACCTCCAGCCGGCGGGTGAAGTAGCGCAGCGTCTCGGCGAACTCCTCCTTGCCCGGCACCGCCATGGCCAGCCGGAACTGCCCGCCGATCTCGAGCGCCGCCTCGAAGAGCGTCACCGGGAAGCCGCGCTCGGCCGCCGTCGTGGCCGCTGCCAGACCCGCCGGGCCGGCCCCGACAACGGCCACCGACCGCCGCCGCGACGTCGGCTCGATCACCAGCGTGGTCTCGTGGCAGGCCCGCGGGTTCACCAGGCAGGACGCCTTGTGGTTGGCGAAGACGTGGTCCAGGCAGGCCTGGTTGCAGGCGATGCACGTGTTGATCTCGTCGGCGCGCCCGTCGGCCGCCTTGGCGACGAAGCCCGGGTCGGCCAGCAGCGGCCGCGCCATCGACACCAGGTCGGCCTCGCCCGAGGCGAGGATCTCCTCGGCGAGCTCGGGGGTGTTGATCCGGTTGGAGGCGCAGACCGGCACGGACACGGCCGCCTTGAGCCGCGCGGTCAGCGACCGCCAGGCCCCGCGCGGCACCTGGGTGATGATCGTGGGCACCCGGGCCTCGTGCCAGCCGATGCCGGTGTTGAGGACGGTGACGCCGGCCTCCTCCAGCTTCGCCGCCAGCTCGACGGTCTCCTCCCAGGTCTGGCCGTCCTCGACGAGGTCGAGCAGGGAGATCCGGTAGATCAGGGGGAAGTCGTCGCCCACGAGCTCGCGAGTGCGCCGGACGATCTCGACCGGGAAGCGCATCCGCGCCTCGGCCGACCCGCCCCAGGCGTCGGTGCGGTCGTTGGTGCGGGCCACCAGGAACTGGTTGATCAGGTAGCCCTCCGAGCCCATGATCTCGACGGCGTCGTAGCCGGCCTTGCGCGCGAGCGCCACCGACTGGGCGAACGCCGTCACCGTGTCGTCGACGGCCTTGGTCGACAGCGCGCTGGGCTTGAACGGCGTGATCGGCGACTTCTTGTCCGACGCGCTCACGCTGAACGGGTGGTAGCCGTAGCGACCCGCGTGCAGCACCTGCAGCGCGATCGCCCCGCCCGCGTCGTGCACGGGGCCGGTCACGTCGCGGTGCCGCATCGCCTGCAACCGGGTGGACATCTCCGAGGCGAACGGCGCCAGCCAGCCGCGCTTGTTGGGCGAGAAGCCGCCCGTGACGATCAGCCCGACCCCGCCGCGGGCGCGCTCGACGTAGTAGGCCGTCAGCTTGGGCAGGTCCCAGGCCCGGTCCTCCAGCCCGGTGTGCATCGAGCCCATGACCACTCGGTTGCGGACGGTGAGCGACCCGAGCTGCAGGGGCGCCAGCAGGTGGGGGTAGTCGCCGGCCGGCGGGGTCTCGGGGGGCAGCGGAGGGGTCATCGGGAGGCCTTCTCTCCTCGGGAACGGGGACGGGGGGCGAGGTGGCGCTCGTGGGCGGTGAGGTACTCGGTCAGCCAGTCCACCCAGAACCGCTCGAACCGGATGCCGCCCCGCAGCACCAGGTAGGTGTCCAGGTCGTGGCCGGCGAGGTCTGTGCCTCCCGGGTAGTCGCGCTCGGCCAGCTGGCGGTAGTGCGCCAGCCGCGCGGAGTGCTCGGCCAGGTTGGCGCGGACGACGTCGAGCACCGCCGCCCGGTCGCCGTACGACGCGCCGCGCATCTTGACGGCCAGCTCGCTGCGCAGTGGCTCCATCGGGGTCGGCGTCGCGAGCCAGGTGGTCAGGGCCGCGTCGCCGGCGGGGGAGACGGCGTAGACCCGCTTGTCGGGGCGGCCGGTCTGCGGCACGGTCTCCGCGGCCACCCAGCCGTCGGCCGCCATCCGCGCGAGGACCCGGTAGATCTGCTGGTGGGTGGCGCTCCAGAAGAACCCGATGGAGCGCTCGAACCGGCGGGCCAGCTCCAGGCCGGACGCAGGCTGCTCGCGCAGCGAGACGAGCAGGGCGTGCTCGAGGGCCATGCGCCGACGCTAGCCGCCCTATGCAACGAGTTGCAATGGAGGGGCGTCGTGAGTCGCGCCACCTCCGTGGCGGCAGGGCTCAGTCCTGCGGAGGCCGCGGCCCGAGCACGTAGCCACCTGGGGCGGGAGCGGCCGGAGGTGGCTGCTCGACGCGGTGGACGCCACCGACCGGGCCGTGGGTCGTGCAGACGCCGGCCGCCGAGGCAGGTGACGGTGCCCCGGACACCAGAATGCGCACGTCGTCCGGACCCAGCCCGGTGAGATCCGGCTCCCCACGCGGCGAGGGGACCCAGACGGCGTAGTCGCCACTCACCGGGAGGCCCTCTCGGAAAGGGCCTCCGGCGGTCCGGAACGGCATGCGCACTCCGATGTCTAGTCCTCGAAAGACGCCCCCACGACGCCCCCCATGTCCGAAGACCAGGCTGGTACTGCACTTTCACTCTTGCGCACCGGCCCGGCTCGCCCAATGGCATCTTCGGACTATGTGAGCCGCAACCTAATAGCCCGAACGGGTCATTGACAATCCGGCCCGCCGGCGCACGTCCGGGTCCCCTACGATGCGGGCATGCAGATCCGACGCAGCTGGCTGCTCATCGCCGCCTTCGCACCCCTGGCCCTCGCGGCCTGCGCCCCGGTCGAGGAGACCGGCACCGACTCGACGACGGGCAGCTCGGAGTCCGCCTCACCCACCGCCAGCGACAGTGCCGCCGAGGACCCGTGCGCGGTGGAGAACCTCGCCACGCTGGCGCCCGGCACCCTCACCATCGGCACCGACTCGCCGGCGTACGACCCGTGGTTCGCCAAGAACAACCCCAGCAACGGCAAGGGCTTCGAGTCGGCCGTGGCGTACGCCGTCGCCGACCGGATGGGCTTCACCCCAGACCAGGTCACCTGGGTGAAGGTGCCCTTCAACTCCTCCTACAAGCCCGGCGCGAAGAACTTCGACTTCGACATCAACCAGATCTCGATCACGCCCAAGCGAGCCCAGGTCGTGGACTTCTCCGACGGCTACTACCAGGCGGCCCAGGCGGTCATCACCGTCAAGGGCAGCCCCGCCGCCGGCGCCACCAGTCTCGCCGACCTGGCCGGTCTCAAGCTGGGCGCCCAGACCGGCACCACCTCGCTCAGCGCGATCCGCGACGTGATCCAGCCCAGCTCCGACCCCGCGGTCTACCCCAACACCGCCGCCGCGACGCAGGCGCTGCAGAACGGTCAGGTCGACGCGATCCTGGCCGACCTGCCGACGGCCTTCTACATCGTGGCCGTGGAGCTGGACGACGGAGTCATCGTCGGGCAGTTCCAGCCGACCAGCGGCGAGCAGGAGGAGTTCGGGATGCTCTTCGAGAAGGGCAGCCCCCTGGTGCCGTGCGTGAACCAGGCGCTGGCCTCGCTCACGGACGACGGCACGCTCGCCCAGATCGAGCAGCAGTGGCTGTCCGACACCGTGGACGTCCCGGTCCTGCAGTGAGCGCGGGCCGGTCGTGACCGACCCCTGGCAGCCGAGCGCGCGCGAACGCGAGCGGCGGGCGGTCCGGCGTACCCTCGCGCGACGGTCGCGCACCGTCTCCACGGTCGCGGTGACCGTTGCGCTGGTGGCGCTCGTCGCGGCTGTCGTGTCCTCGCCGGGCTGGCCCCGGGTGCACGAGACCTTCTTCAGCGGCGAGCACGCGAAGGACAGCTTCGCCCAGATCTGGAAGGGCTTCTGGCACTACAACGTCGTCATCTTCCTCATCGCCGAGCCGCTCATCCTGGTGCTCGGGCTGGCGGTGGCCGTGGCCCGGCAGACGCGGTCCCCGGTGATGACGCCGATCCGCTGGCTCGCGGTCGGCTACACCGACCTGCTGCGCGGCATCCCGACCCTGCTGCTGGTGATGCTCCTCGGCTTCGGCATGCCGGCGTTGCAGCTGCAGGGCGTGCCGAACAGTGCGCTGTTCTGGGCGATCGCCGCGCTGGTGGTGTCCTACGGCGCCTACGTCGCCGAGGTGTTCGGGCCGGCATCGAGTCGATCCACCCTCGCAGGTCGCCAGCGCCGACGCGCTCGGGCTCAGCCGGGGCCAGGCGATGCGGTACGTCGTCGTCCCCAAGCGGTCCGCCGGGTGATCCCGCCGCTGCTCAACGACTTCGTGTCCTTGCAGAAGGACACCGCGCTGGTCTTCGTGGTGGGCGTCTTCGACGGGGTCTGGGCGGCCAGCGACTACGGCCTGTACATCTTCAACTACACGCCGATGGTCGTCGTCGCGGCCTTCTTCGTGGTGCTCACCATCCCGCTGGCCCGGCTGACCGACGTGCTCCAGCGCCGGATGGCCGAGCGCGAGCGAGCGGGGGCGCGATGAGCGAGCCGGTGCTCGAGGTCGAGGGCCTCCGCAAGAGCTACGCCGACAAGGTCGTGCTCGCCGACGTCGACCTGGCGGTCGCCCCGGGCGACGTCGTCTGCCTGATCGGCGCGTCGGGGTCGGGCAAGTCCACCCTGCTGCGCTGCCTGAACCTGCTCGAGGACGTCGACGACGGGGTGATCCGGTTCCAGGGCGAGGAGGTCTCCGACCCCGGGTCGACCGGCGCGCGGTGCGCGGCCGGATGGGCATGGTCTTCCAGAGCTTCAACCTGTTCCCGCACATGACGGTGCTCGACAACATCACCTTGGCGCCCCGCAAGGTCCACGGCCTGTCCCGCGGGGAGGCCGAGGAGCAGGCGCGTGCCCTGCTGACCCGGATCGGGCTGGCCGACAAGGCGACCGCGCACCCCGACCGGCTCTCCGGGGGCCAGCAGCAGCGGGTCGCCCTGGCCCGGGCCCTCGCGACCGAGCCGGCGCTGCTGCTGCTCGACGAGATCACCGCGGCGCTCGACCCCGAGCTGGTCGGCGAGGTGCTCGCGATCGTGCGCGCGCTGGCCGACGAGGGCACCACGATGGTGATCGCCACCCACGAGATGGCGTTCGCGCGCGACGTCGGCAGCCACGTGTGCTTCCTCGACGAGGGCCGCATCCTCGAGCACGGCCCGCCCGCGCAGATCTTCACCCACCCGCAGGCCGAGCGCACCCGCCAGTTCCTGCGCCGGGTGCTGGCCGGCTGAGCCGGTCGATGTCGGACCCCACCTTCCACCGGGTGGGTCGGGGGTCGTAGGTTCGACGTACGCAGGTTCGGTCCGCCCGCAGGAGCGAGGGAGCCAGATGAGCGACGAGCAGCCCGTCCACGTGATGTCGGTCGAGGAGTGCTGGGAGATGCTGCGCGAGGAGGAGTTCGGGCGCCTCGCCTTCCACCTGGCCGAGCAGGTGCACATCACGCCCATCAACTACGCGCTCGACGGCGAGACCATCCTGTTCCGCACAGCGGAGGGCTCCAAGCTGCTCGGCGTGGTGATGAACCCCGACATCGCCTTCGAGATCGACCGCTACGACGACGACTGCGCCTGCAGCGTCGTCCTGCGCGGCACCGCGCGCCAGCTCGAGGAGTGGGAGGAGCACCGCGCGGAGAACGTCCCCCTCCGCCCGTGGGTGCCGACGCTGAAGTACAACGTCGTCGAGATCACCCCCACCGAGCTGTCCGGTCGCCGCTTCTGACCTCAGCCGGCCCTGGCTGCAGCTGGACAACCGCGAGGAGTGACCAGCCCCGGGCCTCGGGGGCGAGACGGGTCGGGGGCGGGGCGCCGGGTGGCCTAGGGTCAGGTGCTCGTGAAGCCCTTCCTGGTCCTCGGCACCCGTGCGGAGGACGAGGCGGCGGACAACGAGTACGCCGCCGTACTCTCCTACGCGGGTCTGGGTGAGGCCCAGCTGCACCGGCGCCGGCTCGAGGCCGAGCCGCTCGGCGCGGTCGACCCGGCTGACTGGTCGGGCATCATCCTCGGCGGCGGCCCGTTCAACGTCAGCGACCCGGCGCAGGCCAAGTCGCCGGTGCAGCAGCGGGTCGAGGCCGAGCTGCGCGAGCTCGCGGAGAAGGTCGTGGCCGGCGACTCGCCGTTCTTCGGCGCCTGCTACGGCATCGGGACCCTCGGCGTGCTGCGGGGCGGGGTGGTCGACCGTAGGTACGGCGAGCCGGTCGGGTGCGTGTCGATCGCCCTCACCGACGCGGGCCGGGCGGACCCGGTGTTCGGCGTACTCCCCGACACCTTCGACGCGTTCCTCGGCCACAAGGAGGCGGTCGCCCGGCTACCCGAGGGCGCGGTGCTGCTGGCCAGCTCCGCGGCCTGCCCGGTGCAGGCCTTCCGGCTGGGCGAGCACGTCTACGCCACGCAGTTCCACCCCGAGCTGGACCGCGACGGCCTGTGCACGCGGGTCGACGTCTACCAGCACTACGGGTACTTCGACCCGAGCGAGGTGGCGCGGCTCAAGGCGATGGCGCACGCCTCCTCGGTCACCGAGCCGGAGAAGCTGCTGGCGGCGTTCGTCGACCGCTACGCGCGCCGCTGAGGGCTGGCTGGGGCGACTACGCTCGCTGCCATGACCGACCACGTCGACGTGCTCATCGTGGGCGCAGGGCTCTCCGGGATCGGGGCGGCGGCCTCGCTGACGCGGGAGCACCCCGAGCAGAGCTACGCGATCCTCGAGGCACGCGGAGCCAGCGGCGGCACCTGGGACCTGTTTCGCTACCCGGGCGTCCGCTCCGACTCCGACATGTACACGCTGGGCTACCGGTTCAAGCCATGGCGCGGGAGCAAGTCGCTCGCCGACGGGCCGTCGATCCTGGCCTACGTACGGGAGACCGCGCGGGAGTACGGCATCGACCGGCAGATCCGCTACGACCACCGGGTCACCGCGGCGGACTGGGACTCCGAGACCGCCCGCTGGACGGTCACCGCCCGGCACGGCGACGCCGACGTGCAGGTGACCTGCCGGCTGCTGTGGGTGTGCAGCGGCTACTACGACTACGACGCCGGCTACACCCCGCACTTCGAGGGCGTCGAGCGGTTCCAGGGGCGGGTGGTCCACCCGCAGGCCTGGCCCGAGGACCTCGACTACGCCGGCCAGCGGGTCGTGGTCATCGGCTCGGGGGCGACGGCCGTGACGCTGGTGCCGGCGATGGCCGAGCGGGCCGCGCACGTGACGATGTTGCAGCGCACCCCGACGTACATCCTGTCGGTGCCCGGCACCGACCCCATCGACTCGCGGGTGAAGAAGCTGCTGCCGGCGCGGGCGGCGTACGGCTTCTCGCGGTGGAAGAACGTGCTCGTCTCCACCGGGCTCTACCAGCTCAGCCAGCGCCGGCCGGCGGTGGTGAAGAAGCTCCTGCGCAAGGGGCAGGAGAAGGCGCTGCCGGCGGGGTACGACGTGGCGAGGCACTTCAGCCCGCCGTACGACCCGTGGGACCAGCGGCTGTGCCTGGTGCCCGACGGCGACCTCTTCGAGGCGCTGTCGCGCGGCGACGCGGAGATCGTCACCGACACGATCGAGACCTTCACCGAGCGCGGGATCCTGCTGGCCAGCGGGCGGGAGCTCGAGGCGGACGTCATCGTCACCGCGACCGGGCTGGCGCTGAAGCCGTTCGGCGGGGCGGCGCTGAGGGTCGACGGCGCCGAGGTGAAGCTGCCGGAGACCATGGCCTACAAGGCGCTGATGCTCTCCGGCGTGCCGAACATGGTGTTCACCGTCGGGTACACCAACGCCTCGTGGACGCTCAAGGCCGACCTGGTCGCCGACTTCGTGTCGCGGCTGCTGACCTACCTCGACGAGCACGGCTACCGCAGCGTCGTGGCGCGCCGCGACCCGTCGGTGGCGGAGGCGCCGTTCATGGACTTCGAGGCCGGCTACGTGCTGCGCGCGCTCGACCGGCTTCCCAAGCAGGGCGACCGGGCTCCGTGGCGGCTCAAGCAGAACTACCTCTACGACATCCGCGCCATCCGGCATGGCGATCTCGAGGACGGGGTGCTCAGCTACTCGCGCTGAGCCCCGGCCGGGTCGCGCCAGCCCGTAGAGTCGCGTCGTGCGCGCCTGGCTGCAGCGGTCCCTGTGGGACAAGGTCCCGCGTGACCACCGCGAGTCACCGGAGCGGCTCCGGCGTCGCCAGCTCGTGACGGCGGTAGGGCTGGTCCTGGGGGCCGTCGTCCTCGGCGTGTCGCTGCGGATCGAGCCGGGCAGCCCGTGGTTCTACATCGGCAGCCTGGGTCTCTCGCTGCTGTGGGCCGGAGCGGCGTTCGCGTCGGGCCCGCTGCACCTGGGCCGGATCTCCGGCGCCGACGGGCTGCGCCGACCGGTCCTGTCGCCGGTCCTGCTCGCGGCCGGGCTGGTGCTGGTCTTCGTCCTGGGGGGGCTGGTGGTGCGCGAGGTGCCCTTCCTCGACCGGCAGGTCACCGACGTCGTCGCCCACGCCGTCCCCGGCGCGTGGCCGCTGGTCGCCTCCATCACCGCGGTCACCGGTGTCGCCGAGGAGCTGTTCTTCCGCGGTGCGGCGTACGCCGCCACGCCGTGGCGGCCCGTGCTGGTCACCACCACCCTGTACACGCTGGCCACGGTGGCCACCGGGAACGTGATGCTGACGTTCGCGGCCGGGGTGCTCGGCCTGGTCGTCGGGCTCGAGCGCCGCGCCTCGGGCGGGATCCTCGCGCCGATCCTCACCCACGTCACCTGGTCGCTCTCGATGCTCGTGGTGCTGCCCGCGCTGTTCTGACCGTCCGAACTTCTGCCGGATCGGCGAAGTTGTGCCGGGTCGGCGCCGAGGTTCTGCCGGATCGCCGAGGTTCTGCCGGATCGGCGCCGAAGTTGTGCCGGATCGGCGAGGTTGTGCCGGATCAGTAGGACTTGGGGAGGCCGAGGGAGTGCATGGCGACGTAGTTGAGGACCATCTCGCGGGTGACGGGGGCGATCCGGCCGGCGCGGGTGGCGACGAGCAGGCCGGCCATACCGTACTCCTGGGTGATCCCGTTGCCGCCGTGGGTCTGCACGGCCCGGTCGGCGGCGTGGCAGGCGGCCTCGGCGGCGGCGTACTTGGCCATGTTCGCGGCCCGCCCGCCGCGACGTCGTCACCGGCGTCGAGCAGCGCGGCCGCCTTCTGGGTCATCAGCCGGGCCAGCTCGATCTCGACGTAGGACTCCGCCAGCGGGTGCGCGATCGCCTGGTGGGCGCCGATCGGCTGGCCGAAGACGCTGCGCTCCCGGGCGTACGCCGCCGCCTTGGTCAGCGCGTAGCGCCCAGCCCGGGAGAACGACGCCGCCATGATCCGCTCGGGGTTGAGCCCGGCGAACAGCTGCATCAGTCCGGCGTTCTCGTCACCGACCAGGGCGCGTCGTCGGGCAGCCGCACCTGGTCGATGAAGACCTGGAACTGCTGCTCCGGCGACACGACCTCCATCGGGATCGGGGTTGCGGTGAAGCCGTCCGCGTCGGTCGGCACCACGAACAGGCAGGGCTTGAGCCGCCCGGTCTTGGCATCCTCGGTGCGGGCCACGACCAGGACGTGCTCGGCCTCGTCGATCCCGGAGATGTAGATCTTCTGGCCGGTCAGCAGCCAGCCGCCGCCCTCGTCGGCAGCGACCCGACGGGCGGTCGTCGTGATGTTGTGGGAGTTGGTGCCGGCATCCGGCTCGGTGATCGCGAATGCCATCGTCGAGGAGCCGTCGGCGATGCCCGGCAGCCACCGGTGCTTCTGCTCCGCGGTGCCGAAGCGGGCGATGACGCTGCCGCAGATGGCGGGGCGAGACGACCATCATCAGCAGTGGGCAGCCCTGCGCGGCCAGCTCCTCGCAGACGACGCGATGTCGCCGATGCCGCCGCCTCCGCCACCGTACTCCTCGGGGATGTTGATGCCGAGGTAGCCGGTGCGCCCGATCTCGGCCCACAGCTCGGTGGTCTTGCCGCCGCTGCGCGCCTGCGCCGTGAAGTACTCGCGGCCGTACTTGCTCGCAGCAGCCTACCTGCCGGCGCAGCTCCTGGCGCTCCTCGGACTCGGAGAACGCGACGAACGACTCGGTCATGGCTGGGCTCCTTCGGGGTGCTTCTGGGTTGCCGGCGGGGGTTTGGACGACGGCCAGCACGTCGCCGGCGGCGACCTGCTGACCAGGACTCACGTGGATCTCGGTGACGACGCCCGCGGTCGGCGCGGTGACCGTGTGCTGCATCTTCATGGCCTCCAGCACCAGCACCGGCTGGCCGGCGGCGACCTCGGCGCCTGGCTCCGCGGCGACCGACACGACCGCTCCCGGCATCGGCGCGAGCAGGCTGCCGCTCGCGTGCTGGGTGGCCGGGTCGGTGAACCGGGGCGGAGCCGTGACCCGGACGGACCGATCCGGCGTCTGCACGTGGACCTCTCGCGTGCCGGCCCGGTCCGTCGCGCGTTCGGTGCGTCCGTCGACGAGGTGACCCCGTCGACCTCGGTGACCACCCGCCACCCGCCGGCGACGGGTTGGACGCGGACCCGGCCCAGGCCGTCGCACTCCATCTCGGGCCACCCCCACCAGCGCACCTCGTGCTCGATCTCGCCGATCTGGAGCCGGGCGCGGTGCCAGTCGGAGCGCACGTTGCGCCAGCCGGCGGGGACGCCCGACTGCACCCGCCGCGACGCCACCGCCTCCGCCACCAAAATGGCCGCCGCCGTCATCAACACTCGCGCATCCGGCTCGCCGTCCGGGAGGGGGACCTCGCCGAGCAGCCCCGTCGAGACCTCGCCGGCAACGAACCGCTCGTCGGCCAGGGCCGCCAGCAGCTGGTCCCGGTTGGTCGTGACGCCGTGGATGCGGGCGCTCCTGAGGGCGCCGGACAGCTGTCGGATCGCCTGCTCCCGGGTCGGCGCCCAGGAGATCACCTTCGCCAGCATGGCGTCGTAGTGGGACGACACCTCGGTGCCGGCCGCGTAGCCGGCGTCGACGCGGATCCCCTCCCGGGCGGGGATGTCGAAGCTTGTCAGCCGGCCGGTCTGCGGGCGGTAGCCGTCGGCGGGGTCCTCGGCGTACAAGCGGACCTCGACCGCGTGCCCGGCCGGCGCGGCCCGGTGTGGTCCGCCCCCCGGGTGTTCCTCGGCCACGGGGAGGGCGCGCCCCTCCGCGACGGTCAGCTGCGCCTCGACCAGGTCCACCCCGAAGACGGCCTCGGTCACCGGGTGCTCGACCTGGAGTCGGGTGTTCACCTCCAGGAACCAGAAGGCGTCCCGCCCCGGGTCGTAGAGGAACTCCACGGTGCCGGCGCCCCGGTACGCCACGGCTGTCGCGGCCGCGGCGGCGGCCCGGTGCAGGTCCGCCCGGGTGTCCTCGGGCAGGCGCGGCGCCGGCGCCTCCTCGACGACCTTCTGGTGCCGGCGCTGGATCGAGCAGTCCCGCTCACCGAAGACCTGTACGATCCCGGTCGGGCCCCCCACGACCTGGACCTCCACGTGCCGGGCGCGCTCGACGTACGGCTCCACGAACACCGTCCCGTCGCCGAACGCCGACGCCGCCTCGGCCTGGGCGACCTCGAGCTCACCGGTCAGGTCGGCGAGAGCGCGGACGACGCGCATGCCACGCCCGCCGCCGCCGGCGGCCGCCTTGACCAGCACCGGCAGGTCGGCCTCGGTGAGGGCGTCGGGGTCCAGCGAGTTGAGCACCGGCACGCCGGCTTCGCGCATCAGCGCCTTGGCCCGCACCTTGTCGCCCATCGCCTCGATGGACTCCGGGGTCGGGCCGACCCAGGTGAGGCCGGCGTCGACGACGGCGCGCGCGAAGCCGGCGTTCTCGGCGAGGAAGCCGTAGCCGGGATGGACCGCGTCGGCGCCGGCCGCGCGCGCCGCGTCGAGGATCGCGTCGATGCGGAGGTAGGAGTCGGCCGGCGCGTTGCCGGGCAGCGCCACGGCGTAGTCGGCGTCGGCGACGAACGGCAGGCCGGCATCGGCCGGCGAGTGCACGGCGACGGTCTGGACGCCGAGCCGGCGACAGGTCGCGAAGACCCGCGAGGCGATCTCGCCCCGGTTGGCCACGAGCAGTCGGGTGATCATGACCGGGCCTCCCGCTGGTCGAGGAGCGAGCCAAGCGAGCGTCTCATGGCGCTCACATCCGGAAGACGCCGTAGCCGTCGGCGCCCTTGATCGGTGCGTTCTCGATGACCGAGAGGCAGATGGCCAGGACGGTGCGGGTGTCCCGCGGGTCGATGACGCCGTCGTCGTAGAGCATCCCGGAGAGGAAGAACGGCAGGCTCTGCTCCTCGACGCTGGCCTCGATGAAGGCGCGTATCTGCTCGTCGCCCTGCTCGTCGTACTCCTGGCCGCGAGCCTCGGCGGCGGCGCGGGCGACGATGGAGAGGACGCCCGCGAGCTGGGCCGGGCCCATCACCGCGGACTTGGCCGACGGCCAGCTGAACAGGAAGCGCGGGTCGTACGCGCGACCGGCCATGCCGTAGTTCCCGGCCGTACGAGGCACCCATGAGCACCGACAGATGCGGCACGGTGGAGTTGGAGACGGCGTTGATCATCTGGGCGCCGTGCTTGATGATCCCGCCCTGCTCGTACTCCGCGCCGACCATGTAGCCGGTGGTGTTGTGCAGGAACAGCAGCGGGGTGTCGACCTGGTTGGCGAGCTGGATGAACTGCGCCGCCTTCTGGGCCTCCTCGCTGAACAGCACCCCCTGGGCGTTGGCGAGGATGCCGACCAGGCGGCGTGGAGGCGCGCCCAGCCGGTGACCAGGGAGGTGCCGTACAGCGGCGTGAACTCGTCGAACGCCCGCTCGTTGCCGGGCCCGGTGCCGTCGCAGATCCGCACGATCACCTCGCGAGGGTCGAACGGCTCCTTCAGGTCGGCCGGGATCAGGTCGAGCAGCTCCTCGGGGTCGGCGTCCGGCTCGAACCCTCCCCTGGTGGAGGAGCGCCCGCGACGCTCCCTGCTGGTGGAGGAGCGCCCGAAGGGCGCGTCGAACCAGCCGCCTTGCGCCAGTTCAGCCGGGCCACGATGCGCCGCCCGATTCGCAGGGCGTCGTACCGTCCTCGGCGAGGTAGTCGGCGAGCCCGGAGACCCGCGCGTGCATCTCCGCGCCGCCGAGCGACTCGTCGTCGGACTCCTCGCCGGTCGCCATCTTGACCAGCGGCGGGCCGCCGAGGAAGACCTTGGCCTGCTCCTTCACCATCACGACGTAGTCGCTCATGCCGGGCCCGTAGGCGCCACCCGCGGTGGAGTTGCCGAACACGACCGCGATGGTGGGCTGGCGGTGCTTGGATGCGCGGGTCAGGTCGCGGAAGAGCTTGCCGCCTGGGATGAAGATCTCCTTCTGCGTCGGCAGGTCGGCGCCGCCGGACTCGACCAGCGAGATCGTGGGGAGGTTGTTCTCCTCGGCGATCTGGGCGGCCCGGAAGATCTTCTTCACCGTCCACGGGTTGGAGGCGCCGCCCTTCACCGACGGGTCGTTGGCGGTGATCATGCACTCGACGCCCTCGACGACGCCGATGCCGGTCACCACGCTGGCGCCGACCGTGAAGTCGGAGCCCCAGCCCGCCAGCGGCGAGAGCTCGAGGAACGCCGAGCCCTCGTCGACCAGCAGCTCGATCCGCTCGCGGGGGAGCAGCTTGCCGCGGGCGTGGTGGCGGTCGACGTACTTCGGGCCGCCGCCGGCGACGGCCTTGGCGTGCTCGGCGTCGAGGTCGGCCAGCTTGGCCAGCATCGCCTCGCGGTTGGCGGTGGCGGTCATCAGGCGTACCCCAACAGTCGTGCGGCCAGGTCGGTCATCACCTCGGTCGCTCCTCCTCCGATCGGCAGGATCCGGACGTCGC
>JAWKJR010000025.1:0-19102 GCA_041393675.1 Nocardioides sp.
TGGCGCGAGGCCGCCCAAACCACCCAGTCGATGGCCTGGCTGACCGCGGAGGAGCTGGCCGAGCTGAACGACGCGATCCGCGACCTGATGCTGGCCACCCTGGGTCGCCACCGCGACCCTTCCCTGCGGCCACCCGGCTCGCGGCTGTGCGCCCTGCTGGCCTGGGGCGTGCCGACGTACGGCGTCGCCGACCCGACCCCCACCGAGGGCCCCGGAGGCGAGAGCTGATGCGCGCGGCCTTCCGGCAGCCCGGCTTCACCCGCCTCTTCGCGGCCACCACGACGTCCATGTTCGGCGACTCGGTGATGCTGCTGGTGCTGAGCATGTGGGTCAAGGAGCTGACCGGCTCCAATGCCCAGGCCGGGCTGACGTTCTTCTGGATGGTCCTGCCCAGCCTGGTGGCTCCGCTGCTCGGGGGGCCCATCGACCGGGTTCGCCGACGACCGCTGCTGGTGTGGGGCAATGTCGCCTCGGCGGCGATGATGCTGCCCCTGCTGACCGTCCGTGACGGCAACGACGTCTGGGTTGTGTGGGCGGTCGCGGTGCTGTACGGCGTCTCGTTCATCGTCCTGCCCGCCGGCCTCAACGGCCTGCTCAAGGAGCTGCTGCCCGAGGACCTCCTGGTCGACGCCAACGCCAGCATGCAGACCGTGAAGGAGGGGTTCCGCCTGATCGGCCCGCTGGTCGGCGCCGGGATATACGCGCCCTCGGCGGCTGGGCGGTGGCGCTGGTGGACGCAGCCTCCTTCGCGGTGGCAGCCGTCCTCATCGCCACGATCCGACTCGACGAGGCCGCGCCCGAGCCGGAGGCGCAGCACTGGCTGTCCTCGATGCTGGCCGGCGTGCGGCACCTGCTGCGCGACGAGGTGCTGCGCCCGGTGATGCTGGCCTTCGGCCTGATGCTCCTCACCATCGGGTTCTCGGAGGCCTCGATCTACGCCATCCTCGACGCGTTCGACAAGCCGGTGGAGTACGCCGGGGTGCTGGTCACCATCCAAGGCGTCGGCGCCGTGATCGGCGGCCTGACCTCGAGCCGCGTCATCAGACGGCTCGGGGAGACGGTCAGCATCGGGGTCGGCATGGCCCTGGTGGCGGGCTCGCTCGCCGTGGTGGCGCTGGCCTCGTCGCTGGTCGTGCTGCTGGCGAGTGTCGTGGTGCTGGGCTACAGCCTGCCGCTGATGTTCGTCGCCTACACGACCCTGGTGCAGGTGCGCACGCCGCAGGCGATCATGGGGCGGGTCTCCACCGCGCTGGAGGTCGTGCTGGGCACCCCGCAGGCCATCTCGCTGGCGGTCGGGGCGCTCCTGGTCTCGATGCTGAGCTACCGCAGCATCTTCGCGATCATGGCGGTCACGACCGCGGTCGCGGCGGCCTCCCTGCTGGTGCGGCCGCGAGGCGCGGCGACGCCAGTGCCGGCAGCGGCCGCCGATGGCCCCGATCCTCGGGCATGATGGCCCGGTGAGCGATCCGTCGTACCGCACCGTCCGGCTGGGTGACGGGCGCACCCTCGAGTACCTCCTGACCGGCGAGCCCGCCGGGCGGCCGCTGGTCTTTCAGCACGGCACTCCCGGCTCGGGGGTTCCGTTCCCGACCATGGAGCGGGTCGCGGCCGAGCGCGGACTCGCGCTCGTGCTCCCGAGCCGGGCCGGGTACGGCCACTCCGCCCGGCACGCGGGCCGCCTCGTCGCCGACGTCGCCGCAGACATCGCGGCGGTGCTCGACGACCTCGGCGCCGACGACTTCGTGACCATCGGCTGGTCGGGTGGTGGGCCGCACGCGCTGGCCTGCGCCGCCCTGCTGCCCGACCGTTGCGCGGCCGCGGCGACGGGCGCGGGCGTCGCGGCCTGGCAGAACGGCGGCACGCTCGACTTCCTGGCCGGGATGGGCCCGGAGAACCACGAGGAGTTCGGTTTCGCTCTCGAGGGTGAGGCCGTGCTTCGCCCCTACCTGGAGGCGGAGGCGGTCTCGGTGGGGGGCGGCACCGTGGCGGGCCTGCTCGAGGGACTCGCCGGGCTGCTGTCCCCGGTCGACGCGGCCGCGCTCTCCGAGGAGTTCGCCGAGCGGATGGTCGCCGGCATGCAGCACGGGCTCGTGAACGGCGTCGACGGGTGGCTCGACGACGATCTGGCCTTCGTCTCGCAGTGGGGTTTCGACCTGGGCGGCATCGGCGTTCCCGTCGCGGTCTGGCAGGGCGCCCAGGACCAGTTCGTCCCGCTCGCCCACGGTCGGTGGCTGGCGGAGCAGGTGCCCGGCGCCCGCGTGCACCTCGAGGAGGCCGAGGGGCACATCTCGCTCCTGCGTCGTCTGGGGACCATCGTCGACGACCTGCTCGACCTGGCCGGCTGACTGCGCGTGCGGGAGTTTTCCCCGCCTGAAACACGCCCGGGTCGGCAACCTCCGTCGGCGACCCTGGCCGCAGCCGGGTGACCCCGGTCCATCCGTGAGAGGGGCCGACCATGCTCTGGAGACTGCGCACCACCTTGCCCGACCGGCCCGGCGCCCTGGCTGCCCTCGCCAGCCAGTGCGGGGCGGCGGACGTCAACATCCTGGGTCTGCAGATCTTCCCCGGGCTGGACGCGGTGACCGACGAGCTCGTGCTGCGGACCCCGGACGGATGGGGTCGGGCCGAGCTGGCCGGCCTTGTGGAGTCGGCCGGCGGGGTGGCCGTCAGCGCGATGCCCTGCTCCGAGGCGGCCCTGGCCGACCAGGCCACTCGCTACGTGCAGGCCGCGCGCACGATCCTGGCGCGGCCGGCGGCCTTCACCGAGATCGTGGCCACCCTCTTCGACGCCGAGTCCGACCCCTCGAGGCCTCGGCGACAGCGTGGGCGTTGTGCCCGACGTGGCCGTTGTCCAGGACGTCATGGAGATGGCCATCGGCCAGGTGCGTGTCCAGGTACGCCGGACGGCGCCGTTCACGGCGACCGAGCATGCCCGCGGGGCCGCCCTGGCCGACCTCGTGAACGACGTCCTCAGCCGAGCCCGGCCGGCCGAGGGGCTGCCGCTCAGCGGCCGTCGGATCGGGCAGCACGTGACGCCCGACTACGTGGTGGACGACCACCAGGTCGCGGCCCAGGCGGACGGAGTCGTGGTGGGGCTGGCGGTGGTTCGGCCGCAGTCGGCCGAGGCGTACGTGCGCGAGCTCAGCGTCCACGTCGACCCTGCCTGGCAGCGCCGCGGCATCGGCACCCGGCTGCTGGTCGAGGGCGCGCAGGGCTGGCCGCGGCGTCCGGGGCGGCCGAGATCCTGCTGACAACGACGGCCGACAACCAGGCGGTCCTGCCGCTGGTGCTCGCGGCGGGGCTGCGCGGCCGGATCCGGATGTCCACCGAGACGCTCACCGTGCGGGCGCCCGTGCGGGACCTGGCGCCTCAGCCGGGGTGAGCAGGCCGGTGAGACTGGCCGGTTAGACTGGGCGCTCGTACTCGAGAAAGGTCGTGGGCCGCCCCATGAACCAGCCGCACCCGGACCGGACGGACGACCAGACGGCGGGTGTGCCGCCGAAGTTCGCCACCTGGGGCCTCACCTACGACGACGTGCTGCTGCTGCCGGGCGAGTCCGACCTGGCGCCGAGCGACATCGAGCACGACGACGCGGCTGACCCGCGGGATCAGTCTCAAGGTGCCGCTGGTGAGCGCGGCGATGGACACCGTCACCGAGTCGCGGATGGCGATCGCGATGGCGCGCCAGGGCGGGCTGGGCGTCCTGCACCGGAACCTCTCGGTTGACGACCAGGCCTACCAGGTGGACCTCGTCAAGCGCACCCAGACCGGCATCATCTCCAACCCGGTCACGATCGGCCCGGACGCGACCCTGGAGCAGCTGGATCAGCTGGCCGGGCAGTACCGCATCTCGGGCTTCCCGGTCGTCGACACCGACCTGCGGCTGCTGGGCATCATCACCAACCGGGATCTGCGCTTCACCCCGGTGGCGGAGTGGGCCACCACCAAGGTCGACGAGGTCATGACGCCGATGCCGCTCGTCACCGCGCCCGAGGGCATCTCTCGCGCGGACGCCATCGTGCTGCTACGCCGCCACAAGCGCGAGCGGCTGCCGATCATCGACGCCGGCGGCCGCGCCTTGTCGGCCTGATCACGGTCAAGGACTTCGTGAAGTCCGAGCAGTTCCCCGCACGCTACGAAGGACAGCCACGGCCGGCTCATGGTCGG
This sequence comes from Nocardioides sp., assembly GCA_041393675.1. Lineage (GTDB taxonomy): Bacteria > Actinomycetota > Actinomycetes > Propionibacteriales > Nocardioidaceae > Nocardioides. The sequence goes on from JAWKJR010000025.1 coordinate 4,168, forward strand.
TGCCGCGATCGGCTACTTCGGCGACGCGTGGGATCGCGCCACCCGGCTGGTGGACGCTGGGGTCGACGTCCTGGTTGCCGACACGGCCCACGGCCACGTCCGGATGCTGCTCGACATGGTGCACCGGCTGAAGACCGACCCGGCGACGCGGCACGTCCAGGTCATCGGCGGGAACGTCGCCACGCGTGCCGGTGCGCAGGCGTTCGTCGACGCGGGCGCCGACGCGGTCAAGGTCGGGGTCGGCCCCGGCTCGATCTGTACAACCCGCGTGGTCACCGGTGTGGGCGTCCCCCAGATCACCGCCGTCTACGAGGCGTCCCTCGCCGCTCGACCGGCGGGCGTGCCGGTCATCGCCGACGGCGGCATGAAGCACTCGGGCGAGATCGCCAAGGCGATCGTCGCGGGCGCCGACGCGGTGATGGTGGGCTCGCTGCTCGCCGGCTGCGAGGAGTCGCCTGGCGAGCTGGTCTTCGTGAACGGCAAGCAGTACAAGACCTACCGCGGCATGGGCTCGCTGGGCGCGATGTCCAGTCGCGGCAAGAAGTCCTACTCCAAGGACCGCTACTTCCAGGCCGAGGTCACCAGCGACGACAAGATCGTCCCCGAGGGCATCGAGGGTCAGGTGGCCTTCCGCGGCCCGCTGGCTGCCGTGGCCCACCAGCTCATCGGCGGCCTCAACCAGTCGATGTTCTACGTCGGCGCGCGGACGATCCCGGAGCTGCAGGACAAGGGCCGCTTCGTGCGGATCACGTCGGCCTCGCTCACCGAGAGTCACCCGCACGGGGTGGAGATGACCGTCGAGGCGCCCAACTACACCGGGCGCTGAGCCGGTCGGCGGTCTCGACAACTTGCCCGCCTCCGCGCGTCCCAGTGGTATGCGACGGGGGACGGGCGTGCTGGTCTGCGTGACTCTGCTGGCGGCGGGGTGCCGGGATCGGGCCCGGCGTTGCCGGACCCCGCCGACCTGTCGGTCGCGGCCGAGGCCGAGGCGGTGCGGACCGTGGTGGCGGAATACCTGGTCCGCCGGGACCGCGCTCTGGGGGTCCGGTCGGCGACTGGCGCTGTGACGCGACGATCTGGGGCCACGACGGGCCCGCAGGCCTGGCCGAGGTGACCTGCCAGGCGACGTACGACGGCGTCCAGTCCGGGGTGTCCACGCCGGTCCGGGTGGACGGCGCCGCGGTCGAGTTCCCGGAGGACGGCGCCGGCTTCGCCGACTCCCTGCGCGACCTGTGGGGCGAGAAGATCTCGCGGAGGCGTACCTGTCATCCGGAGGGTCGGTGACCGACGACCCCACCCGTCAGTCGGTGTCGAGATAGAGGCAGAAGGGGTGCCCGGCCGGGTCGAGCATCACCCGCACGTCTTCTTGGGGCTGGAGGTCCGCCAGTCGAGCCCCGAGCGCCTCGGCGTCTCGGACGGCCGCCTCGACGTCGCTGACACCGATGTCCAGGTGGAGCTGCATCTGCTGGTCGCCCGGCCCGGCCGGCCACGTCGGTCGCGCATGGCGGGCCTCGGTCTGGAAGGCCAGGTAGTAGCTGCCCTCGCCCAGCCGCAGGGTCACGAAGCCGGGATCCGTCGCGTCGACCTCGCCGCCGACCAGGCCTGCGTAGAACGCCCCCAGCGCGCGGGGCTCGGGCGTGTCCAGCACGGTGCCGATCCAGCCGGTGAAGCCCGTGACGCCGCTCATGGCCGCCTGCCTGTGGTCATGCGGGCCAGTCTGCCCCGCGCGGCCCCGAAGGACGAGGCCACGTCCTCCCGGCGCGGACTCGATAGCCTTCCCTCGTGACCGACTTCGAGATCGGCCGGGCCAAGCGGGCGCGGCGGGCGTACTCCTTCGACGACATCGCGATCGTGCCCTCGCGGCGCACCCGCGACCCCGAGGAGGTCAGCACCGCCTGGCAGATCGACGCCTACCGATTCGAGCTGCCGATCGGGCTGCGCCGATGGACTCGGTGATGAGCCCGCAGACCGCAATCGCCTTCGGCCGGCACGGCGGCCTCGGCGTGCTCAACCTCGAAGGGCTGTGGACCCGCTACGAGAACCCCGAACCGCTGCTCGAGGAGGTGGCCGGCCTCGACGGCGCCGACGCGACGGCCCGGATGCAAGAGATCTACGCCGAGCCGATCAAGGCGGCACTGATCACCGAGCGGCTGCGCCAGATCCGCGAGGCGGGCGTCACCGTGGCCGGGTCGCTGTCGCCGCAGCACCAAGGAGTTCGCGAAGACCGTCGTCGACGCGGGCGTCGACATGTTCGTGATCCGCGGGACGACGGTCTCGGCCGAGCACGTGTCGTCCCAGGCCGAGCCGCTCAACTCAAGGAGTTCATCTACGAGCTCGACGTGCCGGTGATCGTCGGCGGCTGCGCGACCTACCAGGCGGCGCTGCACCTGATGCGCACCGGTGCTGCGGGGGTGCTCGTCGGGTTCGGTGGCGGGGCTGCGCACACCACCCGGCACGTGCTCGGGGTCGCGGTGCCGATGGCGTCCGCCGTGGCCGACGTCGCGGGCGCGCGGCGGGACTACCTCGACGAGTCCGGCGGCCGCTACGTGCACGTCATCGCCGACGGCTGATCGGGCGGTCCGGCGACATCGCGAAGGCGATCGCCTGCGGGCGGACGCCGTCATGGTCGGGTCGCCGTTCGCCCGGGCCTGACGCGCCCGGGCGCGGCTTCCACTGGGGGGCCGAGGCCCACCACCCGCAGCCGCCGCGCGAGCGGTGGCCTTCGATGCCGTCGGCACGATGGCGGAGATCCTGTTCGGCCCCTCCCCGGGTCGCCGACGGCACGATGAACCTGGTCGGGGCGCTGCGCCGCGCGATGGCCACGACCGGCTACCGAGCTCAAGAGTTCCAGCGGATCGAGGTGGTCGTCCAGTAGCGCCCGGGGACATCCTCCGAACGGTGGAGACGGGTGCCCCGTCCGGATGCCGTCCCGTGAGGGCCGGGGCTGCTACAGGACCGACAGGTTGGCGGTTGAAGCCGACAGGGGCGATCGCGATGAACGTCAGGATCGGCACCACCTTGGCGACGACAACAACGCCGTTGGCCTGAGCCATCACGTGACTCAGCACCAGGGCGCCGAGCCGGTCAGTCGGGGAACTTGACCCCGGTGTTGGCGTGGCAGCGGTAGCCGTGCGGGTTCTTGGCGAGGTACTGCTGGTGGTGGTCTTCGGCGTAGTAGTAGGTGACCTCCTCGGCCGGGCGGATCTCGGTGGTGATGTCGCCGAGACGGCGCCGGGCCAGCTCGTCGCCGTACGTCCGGGTCAGCTCGCGGGCGGTGCGCTCCTGCTCCGGCGTCGTGTAGCAGACCGCTGAGCGGTACTGCGTGCCGACGTCGTTGCCCTGTCGCATGCCCTGGGTGGGGTCGTGGACCTTCGAAGAACGTCTTCACCAGGTCGGCGTAGGACACCCTGGCCGGGTCGAAGACGATCCGCACCGCTCCTCGGTGGGCCGGTGCGGCCGGTGCAGACCTCCTCGTACGTCGGGTGCGGGGTCAGCCCACCGGTGTACCCGACGGAGGTCGACCACACGCCGGGCAGCTGCCAGTAGATCTCCTCGGCCCCCCAGAAGCAGCCCAGCCCGAAGAGCGCGACCTCGTACCCCTCCGGCACCTGTTCGGTGACGACCGGGGCGTCCAGGACGCGGTGCCGCTCGGCGATCGCGAACGGGCGCTCGGCTCGGCCCGGGAGCGCCTGCTCGGCGGTCGGCAGGGTCGACTTCATGCTGCTGAAGAACACGGGTACCTCCTCGTCGTCACCGAGAGGGACTGCGGCGACACCTGTCCCAACCGCGGCCGGGGCCCGATCGTTCCCGCCGGACCCGGTCGTGGAGATGACGAAAGTGTGACGTCCCCTGGGCGGGCCGGTGGTCAGCCGGGCGCGGCGAAGCCGGGCAGCGACTCCTCCATGATCCCGCGGAACGGCGCCTCGGCCTCGAGCTGGCTGAGCAGGCCGAGCCCGCCCAGCCAGGTCCGGTGGATGAGCAGGTACGACGGGGGCAGGTTCAGCTTGGTCGCCATCGTGAACGACGGGTTGCGCGGGTCGTTGATCCGCTCGAACTGGCCGCGCATCCACTCCCGGGTGAAGCGGAACCGCTCGACGCGGGCGGGCTCGACGAAGGGTCCGAGGTAGTCCAGCACCTGCTGGGTGTCCACCTGGATCCGGTCCTTGATGAAGCCCTCCCGGCGCAGCCCGTCGACGAGGGTGTCCCGGTCCGCCTCGAGGGCGATGCGCATCAGCGTGCCCATGGCGAGCGGCAGCCCGCGCTCGGGCAGCCTGGCGACGGCGCCGAAGTCGAGCACCCCGAGGCGGCCGGGGGAGCCGTCGGGCCGAGGGATGATCCGGAAGTTCCCCGGGTGGGGGTCGGCGTGCAGCATGCCGGTGCGCGCGGGGCCCGCGAAGAGGAAGCGCACCAGCAGCTCGCCGTAGTGGTCCTGCCCGCCTGGGTGCCCCGGGAGATCACGGTCGCCAGCGACGCGGTGCTCTCCAGCCACTCAGTCACCAGCACGGTGCGGCCGGCCTCGACCACGTCGGGGACGAGGATCTCGGGGTCGCCGCGGAACGCCTCGGCGAAGGCGTGCTGGGCCTGGGCCTCGAGGTGGTAGTCGAGCTCCTCCGCGCGGGCCTGGATCTCGGCGACCAGCGGCTTGAGGTCGATGCCCGGGAAGACGGGCGCGACGCCGCGGGCCAGCCGGGCCAGCTGGCGAAGGTCGCCGAGCAGCGCGTCACCCGCGCCGGGGTACTGCACCTTCACCGCCACCTCGCGCCCGTCGTGCCATCGACCGCGGTGCACCTGCCCGATCGAGGCGGCGGCGGTGGGGCCGCCGTCGAGGTGGACCAGCCGGTCGCGCCAGTCGGGGCCGAACTCGCGCTCGATCTCGTGGCGCACGGTCTGGGTGGGCATCGGAGGGGCGGAGTCCTGGAGCGCGGTGAGGTGCGCGCGGTACGGCGCCGCCAGCTCGTCGGGGAGGGCGGCCTCCAGCACCGACAGGGCCTGGCCGAACTTCATCGCCCCGCCCTTGAGCTCGCCGAGGGTGCGGAACAGCTGCTCGGCGGTGCGCTGCTGGACATCGGTGAGCACCGTCTCCGCGGACTGCCCGCTCAGCCGCTTGCCCAGCCCGAGCGCCGTGCGGCCGGCGTACCCGAGCGGCAGGGCCGCCAGCCGCGCGGTGCGCGCGACGGCCTTGCGGGGCAGCTCGGTCATGGTTGAGAGTGTCGCATCCCGGCGGTGACGCGGAGCGCCGCGCGGGCCCGGGACCGACGGCTCAGCTCGCGTGGATCCTGGGTCCCAGCGTTCCGGCGCCCGCGCCCTTGGCGTACGCCGCGTCCAGCCAGGCGAGGGCATCGTCACGACTCATGTAGGTCAAGATGTCCAGCCGCACCCAGTCGGAGACGGGCACGCACTGGTCGGTCAGCGCGAAGGTCATGACGTTCGTCGCGTAGTTGAAGTGCCACGAGGCGCCGGCCGTGGGGCAGACCCCGACGGCGTTGTCTCCTTGAGGTCGCGCCTTGGACGTCACGATGTCCAGATAGTTCTCCCAGCCACCTTGGGAGTCGCGGACCCAGACGTAGTGGTGCCGGAACCGCTTGCGCAGCTCGCGGAACCGAACCGTGCCGTGGACGGTGTGCCCGTCGTAGGACACCCGCACGCGGGTGATGTCGGCCTCGGCTCGGCGGGGGTGCACCTGGGTGGCCCCGGTGTCGGTCTGGCTGTACACGTCCTTGGCGGGGTCGTGCCGGGTCTTCTGCTCGGCGTACGCCGGTTGCGAAGTCGCCAGCAGGACGAGCGCGAGGCTGGTCGAGGCGAGGAGTGAGTGCTTCCCAGGGATCATGACCGCTCCTTGGCGTCGGTTGCCCTTCACTCGCCAAGGAGGGTTCGCCAGTGCACCGAATACCCGGTCGGTCGCTGTCGGTAGCCTGCCGCCATGGAGACGACCTGCACCTTCACGGTGGACGAGTTCGTGCCGGGCGACTGGACCCCGGAAGTCGTCACGGCGCTCGGCACCGGCCACGCCCGGATGACCAAGCGTTTCGAGGGCGGGCCTCGCGGGGCGCTCGGTCACGCAGTTCAGCTTCTGCTCGACGAGGCCAGCGGGGTCGGCACCTACGTCGCCACCGAGTCCTCTGACGGCACGGTCGACGGTCGCCGAGGCACCTTCAACTTCGTGCACTCGGCCACCACGCTGGGCCATGGCGAGCGGCTGCACGAGCTGTTCGTCATCGTGCCGAGCAGCGGCACCGGCGAGCTGGCCGGTATCACCGGCACGGGGGCGCTGGTGATCGACGCCGACGGCACGCACCGGATCACGCTCGACTACGAGCTGGGTTGAACCCACGAGCGCGCCGGGGCGGCGGCGTTCCCCGGTCGACCCGTCCGCGCCGTAGAGTCGGCGCGTGAGCGAGCAGCGGCCTGCCGATCAGCACCGGCACAAGGCGGGCTTCGAGACCCGGGCCATCCACGCCGGCTACGAGCCGGACCCGATGACCGGGGCGGTGATCCCGCCGATCTACGCCACGTCGACCTTCAAGCAGGACGGCGTGGGCGGGCTGCGGGGCGGCTATGAGTACAGCCGCTCTGCCAACCCGACCCGCACTGCACTGGAGGGCAACCTGGCCGCGCTCGAAGAGGGGGAGCGCGGCTTCGCCTTCGCCTCGGGGCTGGCTGGCGAGGACACGCTCGTCCGCACGCTGTGCCGGCCCGGCGATCACGTGGTGCTGCCCGACGACGCGTACGGTGGCACCTACCGGCTCTTCGACAAGGTGGAGCGGGAGTGGGGCCTGGTCCACGAGTCGGCCGCGGCGTCCGACCTCGACGCGGTACGCCGGGTGGTGCGGCCGGGGCAGACCAAGCTGGTCTGGGTCGAGACCCCCACCAACCCGCTGCTCAACATCGGCGACATCGCGGCGCTCGCCGACATCGCGCACGGGGCTGGAGCGCGGCTCGTCGTCGACAACACCTTCGCGTCGCCCTACCTCCAGCAGCCGCTGACCCTGGGCGCAGACGTGGTCGTGCACTCCACGACCAAGTACTGCGGTGGCCACTCCGACGTGGTCGGCGGCGCCCTGGTCGTGCGCGACCTCGAGCTGGCCGAGCGTCTGGAGTTCCACCAGAACGCCATGGGCGCCGTGGCCGGGCCCTTCGACGCCTGGCTGGTGCTGCGCGGGCTGAAGACGCTCGGGGTGCGGATGGACCGTCACTGCGACAACGCCGAGCGGGTCGTCGAGTTCCTCGTCGGTCACCCGGCCGTGACCGAGGTGTACTACCCCGGCCTGCCCGATCATCCCGGCCATGAGATCGCCGCGCGGCAGATGCGGCGGTTCGGGGGCATCGTCAGCTTCCGGGTCGCCGGCGGCGAACGGCAGGCGCTGGACGTGTGCGGCCGGGCAGAGGTGTTCACGCTGGGTGAGTCCCTCGGCGGCGTGGAAAGCCTCATCGAGCACCCGGGTCGGATGACCCACGCGTCGGTCGCGGGCACGGCGCTCGAGGTGCCCGACGACCTGGTACGCCTGTCCGTCGGCATCGAGACCGTGGAGGACCTGCTCGCGGACCTGGACCGGGCGCTGGCGTGATGGCTGGTTTCCTGAGACGGCCGCTGCGCGGCCTCCTCAGCCAGCGGGTGGCGCTGTGGGGTCTCCTCAGCCAGCGGGTGGGGCTGCGCGGCCTGCTCGGCCGTCGGGAGCCGTGGTGTGCGTGGACTTCGGGTCCACGTTCACCAAGACCGCGCTGGTGGACCTGGCCGAGGCACGCATCGTGGCCGCCGCCTCGCACCCCACCACCATCGAGACCGACGTGCTCGACGGCCTCGACGCCTGCCTGGCGGAGCTGGCGGCAGCCGACCCGCGCGTGGCGGAGGCCGAGGTGCGGGCCTGCTCCAGCGCAGGCGGGGGCCTGCGGATCGCGGTCGTGGGCAACGAGGAGCTCGTAACCGCCGAGGCCGGGCGGCGGGTGGCGCTGTCCAGCGGCGGCAAGGTGGTCGCCGTCTTCGCCGCCAGCCGGGACGACGACCTTGCCCAGGTGCCGGCCTGCAGCCCGGACGTGGTGCTGCTCACCGGCGGCACCGACGGCGGCAACGCGGCCCCGCTCCTGGCCTGCGCGGCCGACCTGGTCGCGGGCGGGTGGCGCGGCCCGGTCGTGGTGGCCGGCAACGTCGACGCGCAGGGCGAGGTCGGCGCGATCCTCGAGCGGGCGGGCGCGCCGTACGTCCTCGCGCCCAACGTCGTGCCGAGGATCGGCGCCCTCACCCCGGAGGGCGCCCGGGCAGCCACCCGCGAGATGTTCCTGGCGCACGTGATCGGCGGCAAGCATCTCTCCGCGCGGGCCGACTTCACCGCCATGGTGCGGGGGGCCACCCCCGACGTCGTGCTCACGGGCGTGGAGCTGCTGGCCCGAGGCTACGGCGAGGTGTCCGGCGCCGGGGACGTCGTGGTCGTGGACGTGGGCGGGGCCACGACCGATGTGCACTCGGTGGTCGAGGTCGACCCCGACACGGCCCTCACGGAGGAGGGCCTGGCCCGCGAGGTGGTGGCCAGCACGCCGGTGACCCGGACCGTCGAGGGCGACCTCGGCATGCGGTGGTCGGCGCCCGCGACCGTGGCGGCCACCGGGCTCGAACAGCTGGCCGAGGCAGCCGCGCGCCGGCACGACGACCCGGCCTACCTCCCCGACAGCGACGCCGAGGCCGACATCGACGAGCAGGTCGCGCGGGCGGCGGTGGGGCTGGCGCTGCGCCGGCACGCCGGTCGCAGCAGGGTCGTCGTGAGCCCCGAGGGCCGGGTGGTGGAGCGCACCGGCAAGGACCTGCGCGACGTGCGGCTGCTGGTGGGCTCGGGGGGCGTGCTGCGCAACGGTCGCCCCGGTGTCGCCGACCGGGTCCTCGCCGGCAGCGTCGGCCCCGATCTCGAGGGCGGTTGGCAGCTGCCACGCGCCGCCCGGGTGGTGGTGGACCGGGACTATGTCCTGGCGGCCGCGGGGCTGCTGGCGGCCGAGCATCCCACCGTGGCCGCCCGCCTGCTGACCGGCCTGCACTGAGGGCAGACCGGCGCGGCGGTGCCGCTCGCCCGTGGCCGCCGCTAGCCTGACGCACGTGACCGACGACACCGGCGAGGCCCCGCGACCGGAGCAGACCGACTCGGAGAGCGCAGCTGAGGAGCAGCTGCGCCGCCGGCTGCCCAGGCTGCTGCCGCGCGCGCTCGCGCGCGATGAGCTGGCGCCGCCTGCCGCGACCCCGGCCTACACCGTGGGCTCGTCGAACTACGGGCGTGCGCAGGTCCCCTGGGGGGTGGACCTCGCGGCCGCGTGGGCGTGGCGGTTCCTGGTCATCGTGGCGGCCGGCTACCTCATCGCGTGGGTGCTCGCGTTCTTCTCGGTGATCGTGCTGCCGATCGTGGTGGCGCTGCTGATCGCCGCTCTGGTCACCCTCGTGCGCGGTCTGCGGCGGGCCGGGCTGCCGAACGGGCTCTCCGCGCTGCTGGTCGTGGTCGCCGTCATCGGGTCGGTGGCGGCGCTGCTGACCTTCGCCGGCCAGCAGGTGGCGAACGGCGCCGCAGACCTGGCCAACCAGGTTGTCCAAGGCCTGCAGGAGATCAAGGACTGGCTCAAGGACGGCCCGCTGCATGCGACGGACAGTCAGATCAACAACTACATCGACCAGGCGCAGACCTCGCTGAAGGACTGGACGAGCAACGGGCAGGTGCTCTCCCGGGTCACGGAGGTCGGCGCCGCCGTCGGGCACGTCGTGGCCGGGTTCTTCATCGTGCTGTTCTCGTCGTACTTCTTCCTCGCCGACGGCGACCGGATCTGGTCGTGGATCGTCCGCCTCGCTCCGCGCGGCGCCCGGGCCCAGGTCGACAGCTCAGGCCGGGTTGCCTGGGTCTCGCTCACCAAGTTCGTCCGGGCCACGGTCATCGTGGCGCTGGTCGACTCGATCGGGATCATGATCTGGGCGGCCATCTTCCGGGTGCCCTTCGTGCTCGCGATCGGCGTGCTGGTGTTCATCGGCGCCTTCATCCCGATGGTGGGGGCGGCTGTTGCGGGCACAGTGGCGGTGCTGGTCGCCCTGGTCGACCGGGGGCCGGTCATCGCGCTGGTGATGCTCGGCGGCGTGGTCTTGGTGCAGCAGCTGGAGGGCCACGTGCTGCAGCCGTTCCTGATGGGCCGGTTCGTGGCGATCCACCCGCTCGGCATCATCGTGGCCATCGGCGCGGGCGTGCTGGTCGCCGGCATCGCCGGCGCCCTGGTGGCAGTGCCGCTGGCGGCCGCCGTCAACGCCGTGGTGCTGCACCTCTCGAACGGCGCCGAGGAGCCGCTCGACGAGGGGGCGGTCGGTGACCACCCACCACCGGAGCCCGACCCCGCCGAGCTCGCCGAGGTCGCCGGACCGGTCGACGCGGAGGGTGCGGGTGGCTGAGCTGGCCGTCGACCTGGGCGACGTCCAGGAGGCGGCGCGGCTGCTCGACGGGATCGTCGTCACGACGCCGACCCGCACCGCCCGATGGCTCACCGATCTGGTCGGCGGTCAGGTCTACCTCAAGTACGAGAACCTCCAGCGCACCGGCTCCTTCAAGCCGCGCGGGGCGTTCGTGCGGCTCTCCCGGCTGAACGAGGCCGAGCGCGCGGCCGGCGTCGTCGCCGCCTCGGCCGGCAACCACGCGCAAGGGGTGGCCATGTCGGCCCAGCGGCTGGGGGTGCGGGCAACGATCTTCATGCCGGAGGGCGCTCCCATCCCGAAGGTCAACGCGACTCGGGGGTACGGCGCCGAGGTGGTCTTCCACGGCCAGTACCTCGACCAGGGCATCGCCCGGGCCCAGGAGGTGGCTGCCGAGACCGGCGCGGTCTTCATCTCACCGTTCGACCACCCCGACATCATCGCCGGCCAGGGCACCTGCGGGCTGGAGGTGCTGCAGCAGGCGCCCGATCTGAAGACCCTCATCGTTCCGACGGGCGGCGGGGGGCTGCTCGCGGGCATGGCGATCGCCGTCAAGGCGTTGCGACCCGATGTGCGGATCGTCGGGGTGCAGGCGGAGGCGGCCGCCGCCTTCCCGCCCTCCCTGGCGGCCGGCCACCCGGTCCGGCTGGAGTCGATGCGCACCATGGCCGACGGCATTGCGGTCGGCCGACCGGGGGACCTCACGTTCGCCGCGGTGCGCGCGCTGGTCGACGACATGGTGACCGTGAGCGAGGACGCTCTGGCCCGCGCGCTGGTCACCCTGGTCGAGCGGAGCAAGCAGGTGGTGGAGCCGGCGGGGGCGGCCGCGGTGGCTGCCCTGGCGACCCGGCCGGCGGACTTCGAGCCCCCCGTGGTCGCCGTGCTCTCCGGAGGCAACATCGACCCGCTGCTGCTGGGCAGGGATCCGGCACGGCCTGGCCGCCGCCGGCCGCTACCTCTACCTCGGGGTGGTCATCTCGGACTGCCGGGCGGGCTGGCCGGGCTGCTGGCCGAGGTGGCCGCCGTCGGGGCCAACGTCATCGAGCTCAGCCACGAGCGGATCTCGCCCGAGCTGCGCCTCAACGAGGTGGAGATCGGGCTGCAGCTGGAGACCCGCGGCCCGGAGCACGCCGAGGTGGTCCGGGCGCGGCTGGCCGAGCCTCGGCTACCACGTGACGGGCTGAGCCGGACCTGCCGGGGGCGGCCGCCGCGTCGCCTCTGCTTCATCATGAGAAGTGGCCGAAGTGCCACTTCTCATGTCATGCCCACCGTGAGAAGTCGTGCTTCGACCACATATCGTGATGAAGCAGTGACTTGCGCGGCACGCTCCACCGACACCGGAGCGGTCATCGGAGGCGCAAGAAGGTGAGAGAGCGGGTCAGCCCGTGTAGGGCACCGCGTCGACGATCTCGACCTCGAGCCGGCGGCCGTTGGGGGCGTCGTAGCTCACCGTGTCGCCGCGCTTCGCGCCCAGGATCGCCGCGCCCAGCGGCGACTGCGGCGAGAACACGGCGATGGTGCCGTCCTCGATCTCGCGGTGCCCGAGCAGGAACGTCTCGGTCTCGTCGTCGCCGACGAAGCGGTAGGTGACCTTCATGCCGGGGCCCACCGTGCCGTCGTCGGCCTGCGGCTCGCCGACCTCGGCGCGCCGGAGCATGTCCTCGATCTGGCGGATCCGCGCCTCGACCTTGCCCTGGTCGTCCTTGGCCGCGTGGTAGCCGCCGGTCTCCTTGAGGTCACCCTCGTCACGCGCGGCGCTGATGCGGCCGATGATCTCCTGGCGCACCGGGCCGCGCAGGTTCTCCAGCTCCGCCGTGAGCTTCTCGTGCGCCTCACGGGTCAGCCAGATCGTGTCGTGCTCGCTGGGCTGGGTCATCGGATGTCATCTCCTGCAGTGCTCGGCCACGCGTGGCCGGCAGTGTCGGTGCGGTGTTGTCCCGGGGTGCGTCGGAGCACCCGGTCGGGTATCGGTCAGGTGTCGAGGGAGGGACGCCTTCGTGCGACCTCCATCGGCTGCACGATCCAGGCGCCGGGGGCGCTTGGTCAGCCCTACGGGACTTCCTCAGCCGTTGAGTTTACCAAGGACGCGAAGGATGCGCCCGTCGAATGCCCGGTCGCCGGGCGGGCGCCGTCAGCGCGGTCGCGCCTGGTCGGCTGTCGTACAGCCCACCTTCTCGACGCTGGTGGCCCGGCGTTCGGTGCGGATCGCCACCTCGTTGACGCCCTCGACGGGCACGAGCGAGGCCTCTCCCACCGGGGTGTGATCCTCGGCCAGGGCCCGGACGACGCACCGCGCCGGGACGTCCTCGAAGAGGTGGACCCGGAGGGTTGCCGTCGCCTGGTGGTCGTCGGTGACGGTGAAGCCGAGCAGCTCGGAGCTGACCTGGGGAGTGGCGTGGAACCAGGCCGCCCAGAGCACCCAGCCGACGAAGAGCGCCGGCACCCGCGAGAGCGGTCACGACGAGAAGGGCAGCGCGGCGACCGGGCCGGGGCGCGCCGTACCGGTCCCCGAGCCGGGGGTCCGGCGACGAGCCGCGGGGCCTCGCGGGGCGGCTGTCCGGGGTGCGTCGGGACTGACTCACCGCCTCATGCTCGCACCTAGAATCGGCCCATGCCCCATCGCCCCCCCTCTGCTGGCGCGCGCGCAGGCTTCCGCCTGCTGCACGTGCATGCCCATCCCGACGACGAGTCGAGCAAGGGCGCGGCGACCACGGCGAGGTACGTCGCTGAGGGTGGGGACGTGCATGTCGTGACCTGCACGGGCGGTGAGCGAGGGTCGATCCTGAACCCGAAGATGGACCGACCCGACATCCTGGCCAACATCACCGAGGTGCGCCGACAGGAGATGGAGCGGGCGCGCGACATCCTCGGCGTCACGCAGGACTGGCTCGGCTTCGTCGACTCGGGCTGGCCGGAGGGCGACCCGAAGCCGCCGCTGCCTGAGGGCTGCTTCGCGCTGCTGCCCGTCGAGGAGGCGGCCGAGCCGCTGGTGCGGCTGATCCGGCACTTCCGTCCGCACGTCGTGACGACGTACGACGAGCGCGGTGGCTACCCGCATCCGGACCACATCATGACCCACCAGGTGGGTGTCGAGGCCTTCCACGCCGCCGGTGACCCGGCCCGCTACCCCGAGGCGGGGGCCGTGTGGCAGCCGCTCAAGCTGTACTACCACCACACGTTCAACCGGCCGCGGTACCAAGCCCTGCACGAGGCGATGGTGGCTCACGGGCTGGACTCGCCGTACGCCGAGCGCCTCAAGGACTGGCAGCGGGACCCCGAGTGGGACGACCGGATCACCACCCGGGTGCCGTGTGCCGACTACTTCGGCGTGCGGGACCAGGCGCTGCTGGCGCACGCGACCCAGATCGACCCGGACGGGCCGTGGTTCGCGGTGCCGCGCGAGCTGCAGGCCGAGATCTGGCCGCACGAGGACTACGAGCTGGTCGTCTCGCACGTGGCGACCTCGCTGCCGGAGGACGACCTCTTCGCCGGCATCGACGACCCCGCCTGAGACACTGGGCCCATGCCCATCCCCAGCCCCCTGCTCCTCGCCCTCCTGGCTGCTGAGGAGGACGGCCCGCCGGACCCCAAGGACGTCGTCGCCGGCCCGTGGGGCGCCGTGGTCACGATAGGGCTGATCGCCGCCACGGTCTTCTTGCTGTGGAACTTCACCAAGCAGCTGAAGAAGGCCCAGGCCGCGAAGGACGCCGGGGTCTTCGGCGACGAGCCCGTCGACCGCACCGCCGACGAGCCTGAGCCCGACGGGCCCGTCGACGACGCCGACGCGCGGGCTAGCGGCGAGTGAGGCGCACCAGCACGTCGTAGGCCACGCGGTCCTCGCCGGTGGAGTGCGGGCCGGGCTCCGGGCTGCCGGGGACGACCCGCTCCACGCGGCCGGCGCGGACCACGTCGTAGGACCGCCCGTCCAGGTCGGCGAGGACGTCCTCGGCGCTCATCAGCACGCTGGGGTCCTGGGGGCCGCCGTGGCCCTCGGTGAGGTTGCTGGAGTCGTGGGCGACGAAGAGGAAGCTGCCGCCGGCCGCGAGCGCGTCGAACGCGTTGCGCACGGCCGCTGCCCGCTGTGCCGCGGCCAGCTGCAGGTAGGCCACCACCGCCAGGTCGTAGCCCTCGCCCTGCCAGCTGGTGGCGTCCGCGCACACCCAGTCGACGGTGCTGTTGCCGGCGAGCTGGCGCCCCTTGTCGAGGGCCACCTGGGAGAAGTCGACCGCGGTGACCCGCCAGCCCTGCCGGGCCAGCCAGATCGCGTTGCGGCCCTCGCCGGCGGCGAGGTCGACGGCCCGACCTGGGGGGAGGTCCGCGCACTCGTGGGCGACGAACTGGTTCGGCTCGGCCGACCACACCAATCCGGTGGCGGCGTACCGGGCATCCCACGCGTTGGCGTCCATGCCGGCCAGCGTACTGCGGGGCTGGTCCGTCTAGGCTCGCCAGCGTGAGCGAGGCCAGGCTGGACCCGGGCAGCGTCCTGGGCAAGGCGATGGCGGTGCTGCGTGCCTT
>JAWKJR010000026.1:0-17413 GCA_041393675.1 Nocardioides sp.
GCTGGTCGGCGTGTGTGGGGAGTACATCCGCCTTCTCGACCGGGACCTGGACCCGATGGGGGTGCTCATCGCCGTCGGGATCCGACCCCAGCATCGGGTTCGCCTGTGGTGTGAGCAGGTCGGTGGCGCGCTTGCGCCTGACCGCTGGGCCCAGCTCGTCGCCCTTCTGGAGGGTGCGGGGAGGAACACCCTGCCGACAGTGACAGCACCGGTCGCGCTGGCCGTCGAGGGCATCATCGGGAGTGGTCCGAGCGATGGATTCCCTGAGCTACCGTCCAGCTGGGTCGAGGCGGCGAGATCGCAGAACGACCCGGTCACCATCCCGGACGGACTGTTCGAGCTGATCTTCGCGTAGGTCACGTCCGCGATCGATCTCGGCCAGGGCCGCTTGGGCGCAGCTTGCCACCCGGCGGCACCCGGCGGGGTGGCCGCCCGTCGACGGCACCCGGGCAGGGTCCGATCTGCGTCGCCGGAAGCGGGTACTTCGCCAGTTCGCCCGCCCCGGAGGTTCCGCTCGACCATCATGGTGGGATGAGCATGCTGTGGGCGGCGCGAGCGCTTGGGACTGGCGAGGTGCACCGGCTGCGCGACGACCCGGACGCCGCCTGGGACCTTCTGGACGACCCCGATCCCGGAGACGACGTTGTCCACCTCAACAAGGAGTGGCACGGCGTGCATTGGCTCCTCACCGGCACCGCCTGGGACGCCGGTGGTCCGCTCGGCCAGGTGATCTTGGGCGGGGAGGAGTTCGGGGAGGACGGCGGGTACGGTCCGCCGCGGCTGCTCGCGCCTGCCGACGTGGCCGACCTCGCCGCGGCCCTGCGCACGCTTCGGCGCGACGAGCTGCGCAGCGGCTTCGACCCGGCTGCCCTGTCCGCCGCCGGTGTCTATCCCGACGTCTGGGCCGAGCCGAACATCGTGGAAAGCCTGCTGCCGTACGTCGAGCAGCTGCGCGCCTTCTACGGCGCGGCGGCGGACCGGGGAGCCTGGGTGCTCCAGGCCATCGTCTAGGCGGGAGACCGCGGGCCGGGAACCCTCGCATCCAGCTCGCCGTCGGAGCAGTGTGAGGACTCCGCTGATCGCGCTGGCGCTGCTGCCGCTCTGACCTCCTGTTCGGCGGACCAGGTGCCCGACGGCGCATCCAACGGCCGCGGCGGGCTGTCGGAACGCGCTGTGGCCCTGGCCGAGCGCGCCGCGCGACGTGCTGGCGGACCACCCCGAGGCCACCCTGACCAGCGCCACTGTCGTCGCGCGAGTGGGCACTGTCACCGACCCGAACACCGGTCACCCCTGCACCTCAGGCCGACTTCTCGTCCTCCGGCTGATCGGCGACTTCCCGACGTCACGACGACTGGTCACCCCATGCAGCCTGGCAATCCCGAGCCCGATTTCACGGTGCGTGCCGTGGATGTCACCCTCGACGCCGAGTCCGGGTGGATCTGCCTGCTCGGGGTGGAGACTGCTGAGCACGGCCAGCCCGTGCCGGAGCCTGGGGCTACGACGCTGTCGGGGGCTGGGTGACGACGAGTCCGGTCGAGGGCCGCCGTAGAGCAGTGAGCAGTCTGTCGAACAGGCGGGTCACGTCGTCGGTGTCGGGTGCCTGCGAACCGGGCCAGGGCTTCCATCTCCAGGCCGCGCACGACGGCAGGACAGAGCCGCAACCCGTCGGGATCGGGCGACAGTCCCGACGTGCGGGCCGCCTGGCCGAGCAGGCCGAGCAGGGCACGCTCGAACTCGGCGTAGGTCTCCGCCAGCACCGAAGCCTCCGGCGCGGTCCCGGCGCGCGCCGAGCTCAAGACCACCTCGTACTCGGTGATCAGCACGGTGCGCAGCTCGGTCAGGTCCCCGACGACGGCCGCCGCCAGCAGCTCGGCCGCGTGGGCCACCCAGGCCCGGCCGAGCCGTCGAGCAGGGCACCCAGCGTCGCGAAGCGCTCCATCGCCTGCCGCGTCTGTGCGACCAGGGCAGCCTCGAGCAGCTGTTCCCGCGAGGCGAAGTGGTAGGTCGGCGCGCAGCGACAGCCCGGCTTCCGCGGCGACGGCGCGGTGCGTCACGGCGCGGCCCGTCTCGGCCGAGGACCCGCACTGTCGCGTCGAGCACCAGGCGGCGGGTGCGGTTGCCCTTGGCGGTCCGGGGACTCTCAGGAGGCGGTTCGCCGGCAGCCATACTCGGAGGCTAGAGCAGCGAGGAGATCGGCAGCGGGTACGGCTCCCGTCGGGCCCGACGATCTCGATGGTGATCGTGTCGCCGCCGTGGCCCAGCAGGTCGGCCCCGCGCAGCGCGGTCTGCACGAGGGCGAGCGGCTCGGCGACGTACTCCGGCGCCCAGACCCCTGGCTCGACGGCCCGGCCGGCCAGCATCATCGCGCCCCCGGCCGCGGCCGGGATCCCGGTGCCCTCACCCGCGCCGGCCGACTGTGAGGAGACCTGGAGGACGACGGTGTGCGGCTCGCCGTCCTTGACTCCGCCCACGTCGACGCGCAGCGCACCGCCGGGTCGTTCGACCTCTGCCTGCTTCAGCAGCTCGGGACGTCGCTCCTGCAGGAAGGGCGATGGCGACGTCGACCGGTCGCACGTCGCGGTCGCCGACCAGCACGGGTGCCTCGCTGCCGAGCCCGACCCGGACCAGGTCCTGGGTCTGCAGGAAGTACGACAGCGGGAAGATCACGCCCCGGTTGGTCACGTGCCGCAGGCTGGGGAACCGGGTGGGCAGGGTGATGGTCTCGGGATGCGGGTAGGGGAACACCGGGAAGGTGCCCACCCCGGCGAAGTCGACCTCCTCCACGTGCGCTTCGCCCGACGGCTCAAGCTGGCGGACCGACTCGAACTCGCCGTTGAGGAACAGCGGCACGTCGTTCACCATCGCGTGGATGCGGTGGGCGATGACGGCTGGGCCCTCCACCGGCTCACCCCGTGGACGTGCATGATGTCGACCCGGTCCAGGCGGTCGAGCAGCAGGTCGTCGCACAGCCGGACGAAGAGGTTGGCGAGCCCCGGGGAGTTCCCCACGCCGATCAGGGCTCGCACGCCCCGCTCGCGGGCGTGCTCGTCCTGTTGGAGCATCGTCACGGTGGGCGCCAGGTCGTCGCACACGTCCACGTAGTCGACCCCGGCGTCGATCGCGGCCGCGAGCGTCGAAGGGCCGAAACGGTAGAAGGGGCCGACGCAGTTGACCACGACATCGGCGTTGGCGATGAGCGCGGTCAAGGCTGCGCGGTCCGAGACGTCGCACGCCGTGGCGCGCGCCTGATCCGAGCCGATGTCAGCCGCGACGTCCTGTGCCGCCGACAGCCGGGCGTCTGCGAGGAGCAGCTCCAGGTGGGGATCGAGGGCTGGGGTCCGGGCAGCCACGCTGCCGATGCCTCCGCCACCGCCAAGCACGATTGCTGTCGTCATGAGACCTCCTCGAACAAAAAGTAACAGATGTTACCTTCAGGGGCCAGGTCACCTAGGGTGGACCCATGCCCAACCGCCTCGCGAGGGCCACCTCGCCGTACCTCCTCCAGCGCGGACAACCCCGTCGACTGGTGGGAGTGGCAGGAGGACGCCTTCGAGGAGGCGCGCCGGCGCGACGTGCCCGTCCTGCTCTCCGTCGGGTACGCCGCCTGCCACTGGTGCCACGAGGGTCTTCGATTGGCGACTGTCGACGGAAATCTGCGAAACCGCAGGTCAGCGGCCTAGTCGCGGTTCGCGTCGGATCGGCGAGTGCCGCCGTTGGACACCGATTCCGGGCCTTCGTGCATCACTTTCGTGCATCACTTCGGCCCCATCACTGGCGACCCAGTGGCAGCCGTTCAGAGCAGGTCGGCGAGCAGGTTCGCGCCGGGTAGCAGTGAGCGCGCCGAAGGTCCCGGAGACCATTCTGAACGCGTGCGGGCGATGAGGTCGAGGGCCTGGAGCTGGTGCGACAGGGTGTAGAGCTCGTCCTGTACGTCCCGCGTGGTGAGGGGCTTCCCGCCGCGGCTCCACCCATGGCCGAGTAGCGGATGCACCTCGGCGGCGATCTCCGTGACCTGAATCGTGCCGCGGGCCGCGACCAATGCGACGGCACGTTCCGCGATCATGGTGTGGAACGCGCCGTCGCCGAACCAGGATCTGAGGCGACGTACGGTCTCGAGCTCGTCGGCTGCCGCCTTCGTGGGGCGCAGGACGCCGTTGGTGAGGCGGACCAGCCGGACGTGCCGCAGCAGGTCGTGCAGGACCGCGAGGGGGAGCAGGTCCTCCTCGATCGAGGCGAGCCGTTCCAGCGGATGCCAGCCCGGGCGCTCTTGTTGCATCGCGCGGACCACGACGCGGGGCAGTCGGCGACCCGGCGTGAGCTTGACCCCATCGGCGAGCAGGTCCAGCAGGATGCGCACGCTTTCGGGCACCGCGCCGACTGCGTCGCGGACTCGCTGCGATGTCGCTTCCTGGTCGAACGGCTTCAGGCGGTGTCCGGTCCATTCGCGCATGGAGTCGTGCTCTCGGTGGCGTGGGTCGGCGAGGGCGTCGAGCAGGTCGGCGTAGCGCCGACCCCGCCGCAATCCTCCGGCGGGCAGGTGCCTTCGCCGTACACGCAGCCAGGCTGGTCGTCGCCACGTCCGAGGACTTCGACGTCGTGCTGCCAGTTGTCGCCCAGGTCGTAGGCGTAGGCGAAGCGGGTCGGCAGCGTGGACAGGCGTACGCCGCGCTCGGCGACTTCGCGGTCCTCGCCCCAGTCCTCGAAGGGGACCATGTAGACGGTGTCCTCGTGCGGAACTGGTGGAGATGGGAGTCTGTCCAGCCGATAGCGACCTGCAGCACCTCGTGGAGCTCGTCGAGGGTGATCTCGGCCGGCACGTCGATGACGCGCTCCACGCGCGGCACGACCTCGCGCATGGTGACCCGCAGCCTGACCGTCTTCACTGTGGCGTCCCGGGTGCGCCACAGCACTTCTTGTACTTGCGACCCGACCCGCACCAACACGGCTCGTTGCGTCCCGGGGCCAGGTGACGGTGCGCGACGGATCTCGCGCCACGTCGGCGGCGTACTGGGCTCGCAACTGCGATGGGTCCTGCTCGTCCGGGGCGTACTCGGCCACCCAGGGGAGGAACTCGTCAGACCGGACTGGCACCACGGAGAGTCGCGACATGCCGGCCTCGGCGTGATCTCGGAGTCGCCCTTCCATGCGTCGGCAGTAGACGGCATGGGTGACCGGTTCGCCGTTCTCGTCGTGCATCAACGGGCTGTCGGCGAGGTCCGGCCAGCGTTGGGGCCACTCGGCGTACTCGTCGGCGGGCAACCAGGCCAGTGCGACGGGCGGCAGGGTGGACGAGTCGCGAGCCGTGACCGGACTCCCGCGCCGTTCGGGCTCCGCAACCGCGGGCGCCGCGCTCTGGAGCTCATCCGGCGCGCGGCCCAGCTTGGCCAGTGCCTCGGCACGAAGGTCTCGGAGCTGCCCCACAAGCCGCTCCGGGTCGCCGCTGCGGATCGCCAGTTCGAGTCCGCGCGTCAACCACGGGAGGGCCAGTTCGTGCTCGCCGATCGCGCCGTACTCCAGGCCGGCGTTGTTGTAGACCCACACGTCGTCGGGGGTGTCTGCTGCGACCGCATCCCAGCTCTCGGCAGCCTCCGAGAGCCGGCCGTGCCGGGTCAGGATCTCTGCGCGGCGGCAGCGAGGATCCGGCTGACTCCTGTATCCGAGCTCCACCAGCAGGTCTGCTTCGCGCAGCGCCTCCTCGATCCGGCCGAGCCGGTCGTAGGCCTCGGCCAGTTCGCTGTGCAGGTCAACTACGTCGAGATACTCGGCCGCGGTCGCGTCAGCCGCACAAGTGGCGATGGCGCGTTCCAGGACTTCGGCGTAGTCCTCTGCCGGGCCATGACTTGCCTGGCGAGTCTCTGCGTAGAGTCGATCCAGATCCTCGGTTCGCACCGCGACATCATGACGCAGCCGGAGTACCGCCCCGGCCTCAGGGCACGCCGTGCTACGTGACGATGTGGCAGGCCAATGACCGGGATTTTGTTCACATGATCAGTATTCTGTTCATATGGATTTCGGTGAAGCCTTCGGCGGACTGATGCCTGGAGCGCGCGGTGCGGTGCTCGCCGTGCTGCTTCGCACGGGAGCGCCCCTGACCGGACGGCGCGTGCACGCGTTGATCTCGGATCGCCACAGCCTGGGTGCCGTCCAGCAGGCGCTGCGAGACCTCGATCGACTGGGCCTGACCACGACGGAGGCCATCGGGCGTGCCGGTGTGCACCGCATCAACGAAGGCCATGCAGCCATCGCCCCATTGCGTTCCTTGGCCAGCCCGATCGAGGTGCTGACCCGCGTCGTGGAGGAGACCGCGCGAGACGTCGAAGCCGTCATCGTGTTCGGATCGGTTGCTCGTGGCGACGCCCACGTAGACAGCGACGTCGACCTCGCCGTGATCGCCCCCGCGACGTGGGGCGGTCGGGTCGAACTGCAACAGGCTGTCCAAGAGCGCCTCGGCAATGGCTGCGACGTCCTGCACCTGACCGGCGACCACTTCAAGCTCGCTCCAGAGGACCGCGAGCCGGTCGTGTCCGAGATCCTCCGCGACGGGATCGCTCTGGTCGGCACGATGCCGCGTCAGAGTCGGGTGGCGTCGTGACGAACATGGAGAGCAGGAACCACGCCAAGAGCTTCCATCAGAACGCCGCAGGAATACCTCGAGTCAGCGCAGGACAATCGCGAGCTGCAGCGCGCGACACCGGCCGTTGGGGAAATCCTGCCGGTCGCGCCGCTGAACTCGACCGCGCGGCCGAGCTCACCTCTCATGCTCGGGCGACGAGGCGTATGCGGGGATGCAGCGACTATTGCGTTTGCTTCGAATATTGCGAATAATGGTCACTCAGGAGAGGAGACGCCATGACTGCCTTGGCACTCACGCCCGTACAGCCTGACGAGTCCGACATCAACACCGCTGTCGAGGCGCTGCCCCACGTCAAGAGCTACCTGGCCGAGCACGCCGACAGCATTATCCGGCTCGTGGTCGCCGACGACCCTGAGGAGACCCTCGTTGTTCCGCGCGGTGCCGTGGAGCTCCTCGCCCAGGTGCTGGCGCACATGGCTGCTGGGCAGGGGGTGTCGGTGGTGCCTGCTCACGCCGAGCTGACCACCCAGCAGGCGGCGGAACTGCTCAACGTCAGCCGGCCGTTCCTCATCGGCCTGCTCGATGCTGGCGAGATTGACTACCGGAAGGTGGGCAAGCACCGGCGGATCAAGGCGCAGTCGCTGATGGCCTACATGGCACGCGACGACCAGGAGCGCCGACAGGCCGCAGACGAGCTGACCCGGCTCAACCAAGAGATGGGCCTGCTCTGAGGTGTCGTTCGTCGTCC
This sequence comes from Nocardioides sp., assembly GCA_041393675.1. Lineage (GTDB taxonomy): Bacteria > Actinomycetota > Actinomycetes > Propionibacteriales > Nocardioidaceae > Nocardioides. The sequence goes on from JAWKJR010000026.1 coordinate 7,323, forward strand.
TCTACGACGCCAACGTGCTCTATCCGAGCACGCTCCGAGACCTGCTGATCCGTGTCGCTCAAGCGGGACTGGTTCAAGCGAAATGGACCGACGAGATCCTCGATGAGGTCTTCCGCAACCTGGCCAGGAATCGGCCCGACCTCGATCCGCAGCGACTGGCCCGGGCGCGCGACCTGATGAACCGCGCGGTCCGCGACTGCCTCGTGACGGGCTACGAGCCGCTGGTCGACGCCCTCGACCTGCCGGACCCCGGCGACCGCCACGTGCTCGCGGCAGCGATCAAGGCACGCGCCCAAGTGATCGTGACGCACAACCTGAGGGACTTTCCGCCCAACGTGCTGGAGAAGTGGGACATGGAAGCGAAGTCGGCCGACGACTTCATCCTCGATCAGATCGACCTGAGCCGCGACTCGGTCTACGGGGCGGTTCAGCGGATCGCGGACTCCCGAGGCAACCCTCCGGCAACGTTCGCTGATGTCCTGGCAATGCTCGAACGTGACGGCCTCGTCGAGTCGGTCGCCGCCTTACGGCCCTGATCGGTCAAGCGGACCGGCGTCGCTTTGGCTTGGGGAGCAGGTCGCTGACGGACGTCGGCTCCCGGCCCGGCATTACGAGCGCCTCCAAAGCCGCTTCCGCCGAGGCCATCCTCTTCTCCTCCCAGGCGAGGAGCTGGTCGAGCCTCCACCGGTCCGGGCGGGTCATCACCGGCGGCGGCACGAGCTCCCGGTCTTTCAGGTTCTGGTAGCCCTTCGTCTTGCCCCAGCCATAACGCGCCATCACGTCGTGTGCGTCGAGGAAGACGTGCCGCGGGTCAGTGTCGTCCGAGGCGTCCGGCGGCCAGTGCATGGTCACACCGCCTTCGGCTTGCCGAGCACGGGCTGGGAGGCGAGCCGCTGGGTGCGAATGAAGGTCCGCAGGTCGCCGACGGTCGTGTAGAGCCGCCGGCCGATCTTGAAGAAATCGGGGCCGGTTCCCTCCTGGCGCCACCAGCGGACGGTGTTGACGGGCGTCCGCAGGATCTCGGCGACGTCGTCGAGCGTGAGGAGCTCGTCGTCGTGGCGGGCGTGGAACGGGACGTCGTGAGTGTTGCTGTTCATGGTTCCTCCTGTCAGGCGTTGGCCCGCGAGGTTCGTGGGCGACAGGTAGGTGTGAAGGCGGTGCCGCCCGCCAAGCGAAATACGTTCGATCGGATATCGTCGAGAAATGGATCGGGCGTACCTGATCGAAGTCGCACGACGAGCCAGCGGCCTGACGCAGGCCGAGCTGGCCACCAGATCCGGTACGTCGCAGGCGACGATGTCGGCGTACGAACGAGGTCTGAAGTCGCCGACGCTCAAGGTCGCCGCGCGGATCCTCGAGGCCGCGGGTTACGACCTCAACCTGCGCCGGCTCATCGACTGGGTCGAGCACGAAGCGCCCGGAGTCGGGCACTTCTGGGTGCCGAGCACCCTCTGGCACGTCGAGACGCCCGACTGCTTCGCGATCCTGGCATTCGCCGACCTCGTCGGCGACGGCCCGATGCGCGAATGGGACATGCACGACCGCGCACAGCGCAAGGGCGTCTACGAGCAGTTGCTCCAAGGTGGCTCGCCTGAGGAGATGATCCGCTGGATCGACGGCCCCCTCCTGGTCGACGTGTGGGGGGAGCTGGACCTCCCGGACGCGGTCCGCGAGGCGTGGAAGTGGCCGATGGTGATCGCGCGGGGACCGACCCACCCGGACACCGCGCGGATCTTGGGCCGACGGGACGACTCGTTCACGGCTGAAGCCTGGGTCCGCGGACACGAAGCAGTGCCGAGGAGGGCGCCGGCTCCGAAGGAGCCGCGGGTGCGGTTCATCCGGACGCGCTTCGACCCGCGGCCGCCAGAGCCCACTGCGGACGGCGATGAGACGAAGCCGGCAGCGACCGTCGCCAAGGTCGCCGAACGGCTCGCCACTCAGCTGGCGGAGTCTCGGCACCCGGCCGCCACGGCCACCTGGAACGCTGGAGTCGCGTTCGCGCGGAGGTGGGCGGACCTGGGCAACGGCCACAACGTCGTGCTGACGCCGAGCGGACCGGGATGCGTCGTCGGCGTCACGGTGGAGCCGTACGACGACAGGCTCGATGTCGGCGAGCAGCTGATCAGGCTGTGGCGAACCGGCTGAGGCCGAGCCGCAGACTCCGGCCACTGGGCGAGATCTCGGGACCGGCCATGACCCGGGTCAGAGCTCGGTCGGCCGCACGGCTGTCTTGGACACGATCCAGATCCCGGGCTGTCGCTGGAGGCTGCGCTCCAGATGGCGGCCCGGTGCATGATGAAGTACTCAGCCATGACGGCCGAGGTGAGGTTGCCCGAGGAAATGCAGAAGGCACGGACGCCAGCCTTGATCAGGGCTTCGCGCTCGGAGGTCGTGCGCCGGATCCGGGCGTCCTTCATGAGCACCGACCAGCCATGTTCGCCGGCGACACTCAGCCAGTCGACGTCGTCGACGCCTTGCCCCGCCTTCTCGCCGTAGTGCTCGGCGAGAGTCGTCAGCTCCCAGCCGCCTTCACGCAGCAGGCGTGGAACCTCGATTCCTCCCAAGCTTCGGTCGACGAAGAAGTGAGGCGACTCCACGCGTCGCTCCGTCAGCTCTTGTCGACTCGGATGGCGTCTTCCACCTCGGTCACCGTGAGGCCGAACTCCGCCGCCACGGTGGCCGCGGATTCACCGGCATAGAACAGGCCCAGAACGTCTTCGACCCGTGCCCCGCCATGTTTGAAGGTCGGCTGGCCGAAGCCGCGGCGGATGTCGGCGACAACCTCGGCTTGGGCGTATCCGGGCAGAGGAATGGCGACCGCATAGCCGTCAGCTCCCCAGGTGATCCGCTTCAGGTACTCCCGCACGACCTCCGCGAAGACTCCCTGTCCATCGCGCACGACGACCAGGTCACGTCGTGAGGTGGGCTCGGCGTCCTCGACCTCCTGCGTGTAGTCGTACAGAACCTCCACGCCGTCGGTGTAGAGCCGCTGCGACGCCAGCGCGTTGTGGATGCCGAACTCCTGCTCCAGTCGATCAAGCGCCGGACGGATCCTTTGGAGCGGAACTCCAGCCTTGCGGATTGCAGAGGGCGTACCCCTCGGCTAGTCCGACGAACAGGATGGCCGGACCGCGCTGACCTGCGGCACCAAGGGCGGTGATGACGGGCGCCCCGGACGATCCGCTTGCTGTCGCGCATCTCGTAGCCGCGGGCCCAGGTCCGGAACGTGCCGTCATTCACGTCGAGGTACCGGGCAGCCTCGGCGAGCGTATACAGAGGGGCTTCGAACTTGTCGACGGCGGACCGTTCGACGGCAAGTGCAGTCACGACGAGCTCTCTCGTGGGCGGGCGGGAACGTGTCAATCATGCCGCAGACCGCCGACGGCAGCTCGGACGTCTGCCCTGGGGTGCCTACAAGCCGAGGCCCGGGCCGCTGGTCGACACAGCGGGCGGCCGATAGGAGGTCCGGCTCCGGGCGCCTCCGAGGTGCCGACGTCTGCCGGGTGTAGCGCGCCTGCGTCGGTCCGTACCGCTCGATCGCCTCTGCCGCTGCTTCCCGTGCGTGGGCCGGCCCGAGATCGGCACGGTCCCGACCGAACACGTCGCACCACTGCTTGCGCGCATCCTCGACGGATTCGGCGACGAGGTGCGCGACGTTTCGCTCGCGACCGCGCGTCATCCCGACGTACGCCGACGCGGCTCCGCTGTGCTCGCCGACCAGCACATGGCTCTCGGTGACAGTGGCGCCTTGTGCACCGTAGGCGGTCGTGGCGTAGGCGAGCTCGACATTGCGGCGTACGTAGTCGGGCGGCAACACCCGAGTCCCGCCTCACCTCACGGTGAGCACGCCGCGATCACACGAGACGACGGTCCACAGCTCGCGGTTGGCGACGTTGGCATCGCGATCGTTGCGCCGGGTCGCGATGGTGTCGCCGACGCCGAGCCGTTCACCGCCGCGGTCAGCACCTGCTCGTCGACCTCACCGGTCGCCTTGCGGATCCGGTGCGCGAAGGCGTTGATCCGGCCACCTGCTCGCGGGTGTCGGCGACGACGAGCTTGCCGACGCTGGCTTCCGCAGCGAGTCGCCGCGTCTGCTCGACATCGCTCGCGTGGATGACGATCTCCCGGCGAGCCACCAGCTGATCAAAGACTTCGCCGGGCCGGGACCCGGCGCGCATCTGCAACGACAACTGCGCATACTCCAGATCGACGAACCGGCGTACGCCGTCGAGCTGTTGCACCCGATCGGGTGCGTACCTGATCGCCAGATCCAGCACCCCGCCGCGGCCGACGGCGGGGAGCTGATGACGGTCGCCCACTAGCATCACGAGCGACTGGGTCTCGTCGGCCAGACGGAGCAGCGCACGGGCAGTGTCCTGGTCGACCATGCCCGCCTCGTCGACGACGAGCAGGTCGCCTCGACGCAGTCGGGCGCTGACGTCGGGAACGGAGTCGACTCGACTCCACCGACCGTCCTCGTTCCAGCGGAAGCCGTGCTGGTGGAGAAGCCAGGCTGCGGAGTACGACGCCGCGCCGATTGCGCCCTCTGCGACCTGGGCCGCCTTGAGAGTCGGTGTCACCACGACCATCCGACGCCCGGCCGCGATCGCTCGCTCGCGGGTTGCCGCGAGACGGGCGGTCTTGCCAGCCCCGGCCGCGCCCTCGATCACGGTGATCGTCTTGGCCTCGGCACGAGTCGCAAGGCGGTCGACGATCTCGTGCTCGACGGCCAGCACGTCGACTGACGTGAACGAACGCACGTGCTCGGGCACGTCCGATCGGGAGCAGCGAGCGTGATTCGGCGATGACGCGAGCGGTCAGATCCTCTGCCAACTCGGCGCACGGCCCTGTCGACCGCGCCTCCGCCGGAGGCGATGATCCGCTCGACCTCACCCCGGGCGTCGGCCGCGTTCCACGCCGAGCGACGTGAGCCCAGCCGGACGAAGCCAGCTCGACGACGCCGTCGCGGTCGACGGCGCCAGTCCGCAACACGGGTAGTGGAGCGCCTGGCGCCGGAGCGACGTAGCCGAGCTCGTGCAGCTCCTCCATCCACCGCTGCCGCAGATCATCGCCGCTGGTCGGTACGACCTTGTCGGGTCGGGCGTCGGCCCATGCCCGTCGGTCCCATGCCTGCCGCAGCGCCGGTCCGGGTTCCTCGCCCGGATGGTCGGCCCGCCACTCGGCCTCGTAGGTGTCGATGTTCGCCTCGATCTGCTTGGCGCGGGCGCTGAACGCTCCTGAGTACGCCGCCAGCTCGACGACCTCGCCCGTCTCGGCGTCGAGTGTGAATCCATGCCGCGCGAGTGCCTCGCGGAACGCCGGATTGGTCATTACGGCCGCGTGCCCGATCCCGTTGATCGCCTCCAGGCTGTCGCGTACGCCGACCGTGTGGAGCCCGCGCCACTCCCGAGCCCCGGTGGTTGAGCTTGTCGAAACTCGGGCGTTGATCTGGAGATGCAGGTGCCGATGAGGGTCGCCGGCCCGGGAGGTGAAGTGGCGTACGACGGCCGCCTCGATCTGCTCCACCGGGATCTGCACCTGGTTGCCGCGGGGTCCGACCCGGGTGGTGGCATGCGATGCGAGCCAACCGATGATCTCCTGGGCCGCCGCCATCTGCGCAGCGTCGTACGCCTCGGCGATCTCGGGGTGCAGCGCGGCCGCGAGCGACCAGGTCTTCGGACCGTTGACCGCGACCTCGACGAACCGCACGCCTTTGTCGTCCGTCCGCAGCCGACCCTTCGCGGCGCCGGTCTCCACGTCGAAGCCGGCGACCCAGCGTTCATACGTCTCGCCGTCCATGTCGGCTCGCGAGCTGATGCCCTCTGGAGTGCCGATCAGATGCATCGCGAGACCGCTTCCTTCGGCGAGGTAGTAGTCATCAGCCCGGGCGCGGTCCGCCTCAAGGTAGTGCCGCGCGGCGGCTGCGGCACCGCGGTAGATCTTCATGCCGCCGCGCATCGAACCACCTCCCTCAACATCCGTTGCCAACCGTGAAATCGCAGGTCAGGCGGCAGATCGGCGCCCGTCCCGCTACGAACTTTCGTAGCATGCGTGCCGCTCGAGATTGGAGGGAGAGATGGTCCGAACAGAGGAGAAAATGGAGCCGCCAATGGTTGGTGATGGAGGTCGATGGAGCGGTGGAGGGCAATGGAGGGAGGGGAGGAGGAGTGAACGGAGGCGGGCGAGTGTCCTATCCCGCGATCACCCGAGGTAGCGGCGAAGGTAGGACCGGAGCGCGTCGTCGACGACGTAGAGGTAGGTCCCACGAATTCCGCGCGTCAGCAGCACGGCGAGATGTTCGGACGGGGAAGTCGAAGCTCTCGCTCGGTGAGCTTCTGGCCGGGGTTATTCTGCAGGCCCTTCTTGTCGAAGTAGTGCGCGCGGTCGAAGCGGAGTTCGCCGGCGACCTCGTCGTACCTCAGATCTCGCCCGACGATCACGCCCGCGTAGTTGAGGTCGTAGCCCTGGATCGTGTGGATCGAGCCGACCTCTTCGACCGACTTCGGCGAGTCCACCCAGTCGACGACCCGGCTGTTCCAGCGAAGCTCGATGTCGTCGAAGACGATGTCGACGCGTGTCTTGTCCACTTCTTGCTGTTCCACGGCCAGGCGTAGCCGACGACGACGCAGGCCAGACCTTCCTCGGTGTTGCGCGCCCGCACCTCCGCCAGCATCTCGCCGACGTCGTCGAAGAGCCGCACGTCGTAGTCGTCGAAGTCGATGCGCTGGGAGGGTGGCCGCGGGCCGAACGTCGCACGTACTCGACGTGGTCGCTGACTGAACCCGCAGTTGCGAGGTGAGGACATGACGTCGGCCCCGCGCTTCCGCGTCATCGGCCAGCCCTGCCAAGGTCGACACGTCGAGATCGGCGGGTCGCACGCGCTGGCGACGATCGATGAGGAGGAGCTGCTGGTGGCTCATCTCGGAGATCCAGTCGAGCTGGGTCGTCGACCGATCGTCGGCGCCGAACAGCTTCATGTTGATCTCATGGAACTCGCGGTTCTTCTGGGCCGACGTCTGGTTGGCTCGCTGGTTCAGGCGATGGGCCTCGTCCACGATGAGCAGATCCCAGGGCTGGCTGCTCTTACCGACGTCGAACGGCGAGACGACCATGCTCGAGTCCAGGCCGGGTGTGCGGGCGAAGACCGCTTGGATCGATTTCCGGAGGGACTGCTGGGGGACGACCAGTCCGATCCGGAGGTCCGCCAGCGTGGTCGCGTTGGCGGTCGTGAACAGGCCGGTCAGGTAGGACTCCGACTCGAGGGGCTCGCCGTCCCAGGCGCCGATGTCACGGAGGAGCTTGGTCAGGAAGATCGCCACGATCGTCTTGCCGGTGCCGGGGCCGCCCTCGATGACCATCGATCCGCTCGGGCCACCGGTCAGAGCCGATAGGAGGCCCTCGGTGATGGCCACGACGGCATCGCCCTGGTCGTCGGTGAGGGCCTTAAAGGGGGAGAGCTTGTAGAGATCCGAGTTCTCGATCTCCTCGATCGACGTCGAGAAGAGGCCCTCTGCTCGTAGCTTCGCGAAGATCTCGTGGAACCGTTCGCGGTAGGTGTCGCGCTGGTAGTAGTTCCCGGTGCCGCTGCTGGCCTGGACGTTGAGCACCTTGAAGCGGCCTTCGCCTGAGAAGAGGCCAATCAGGTAGGACTCGAGATCGAGACAGGCCGACTTGTTGAAGGTCGGATCAACGATGACCCGCGCCTCGCCCAGGTGGGACTTCTTGCCGCCGTCGAGGTGTTGGCGCAGCCTGCCAGCCGCATCCAGAGACTCGCCGACGTACACCTCGGAGGCGTCGTTGGGTGTAGACGACTGGCCCAGTCGCGGTGGTTCGGATCGCTGAGCGAGAACGCCGCCGCTCGCCCTTGGCGAGTCTGACCTTCTCAATCCGGAAGCTGGTCATACTTCGTGCTCGTGCCACGAGCTTGTCGACCGGATACTTCGCCCGCGTTGTGACCAGCTTGTCCAGGACGATCTGATCGGGGTCGAGATCGAGCTTTGTTGCCAGCAACCGGCAGTAGGTCAATACGTCTGCCAGCTCGGCCGCAACGTTCGCCCGGTCGGGATCTGCCTGCCATTGGAAGCACTCCAGGAGTTCGGCCGCTTCGATGACGATGCTCTTCGCGAGGTTCTCGGGTGAGTGAAACTGTGCCCAGTCCCGCTCCGCGACGAAGTCGCGCAGCGTGGCGTTCACGTCGTCGTCTGCCATGGCAGTCACCCTAGTGAGGACCGCTCGTGGGCGCAGGGGATCGTGTTCCCTCGAGGCCTTGGCGCAGAGTCGTAGTCGTCAGCAACGTCGTCGTCCCGGCTCCGAGCGCCCGCGGGCATTCAGCCCAGAAAGTCGCGCCGCGGCCCCGGCTTGGTCCCTTCCGTGTCACCGCGATGCCACGCTCGGGGATGTTTGAACTCCGTCCCTGTTCGAACATACAATCGAGTCATGAGTCGATGCACCGCGCCCATCCTGGGCCACATTCGTGGCGGCGGCGCTGACTGCCCAGTCCACGGCTACCAGTACCGCGGTTCCTATTACGCCCCGTCCTACTACAGCCCGCCGCCGCCCGTCCGAAGCGGTGGAGGTGGTTCGGGTGGCGGGTCAACGGGAGGGGGCGGCGCTCGCCGACCGCGCTGGTCCCCTAGCACCTCGTCCGTGTCATACACGCCTGACCAGGTGCAGTCCCTCGACCGGTACCGCACCACGGTCGAGAAGGTCGGGATCGCCACCGACCTCCGTGACCTCTTTTTGTGCCACGCTTGGGACGACCGGCTCACGACCGCCACGGAACTTTGCGATGCACTCGTCGCCAAGGACGTCTCGGTCTGGTTCTCCGAGAAGGACATCCTCCTCGGGCAGCCCTTCATGCGGGAGATCGACCGTGGCCTCGCCCGGTCGCGGATCGGCCTAGCCCTGATCACACCGGCGTTCCTCAAGCGTGTCGACCGTGGCGGAGTGTCGGACAAGGAACTGTCCGAACTCCTGTCGCGCGACCTGCTGATCCCGGTCGTGCACGGAACGACTTTCGAGGAGATCCGGAAGGTCAGCCCGCTTCTCGGCTCGCGGAATGGATTGAGCACCGCCGAGGACTCGATGGACATCATCGCCACGAAGATCGCCGAGCTTGTGAACCTCGACATTGTGGCAACCGACACCGGCGAAGCGCCCCGCCGGTGGGAGCTGTGATCGAGGTCGAGTTCATTCAGTCCATCCGCCGCTCACTCCAGCCGAGGTCGCCACCCCGCCGCCATCCTCGCCCAACGGACGTCCCAATCGACCGTCAATGCGAAGTCTGTCTCGAGCGCGGCGGTGGCCTAGGCGACCGGCAGGGGCAAAGGTCCTCGCATCATCTGACCGCCAATCAGGCTCGAGTGAGTGCCCGCCAAGCAGCTGCGGCGCGTCGAGCAGGACAACACGCCGGGTGGAGAAGCCTGCACGCCCCGAGGATCGGTGTTACATTCTCGCTTAAAGATTAAGCAGTTGGTCCTCTCGAACGGAACTTAAGCATGGACACCAACCTCCGGACCGCTCTCACCGCTGAGATCGGGATACTGGGCCCGTACGCCTACTCCTCGCTCGCCGAGGCGATCGACCGATCCCATGTGCGAGTCGCCGGACTCGGCCGCACGGAGTACCCCCATGCCCTCCCGATGATGGTCCGCTGCGACCTACGCGAGCGGTTCAAGGAGAACGGTCTGCCGGACGGGTGGGAGTTGACCGGCGACAGTCGCCTGATGGGCCAGCTCAGCCTGACTAACCAGGAAGCCGGCATCGACCTGCGCTTCCTCAAGGAGCGGAAGTCGTACATCGGGGGTACCCCGCCGGCCGGTCGCAACCCCGCGCGCCAGCGCGCGTGGACGAACGGCAGCGGCATGGCTTGGAGCGTCCAGGACCAACCGTTCGAGGACCTGGCAGTTATCACGGACGAGCCGAACGTCCACCGGCTACTGATGCTGTGGGACAGCGAGGGCGAACGGGCCGAAGACGGCTTCAAACTCCGGGTCGTGCGCCCGATCGCGCCGGGCCGGTACGGTCGCAAGGTGCCCCTCGACTTCTCGCTGGACGTGCTGCCCGGCGGCACGATCTTCGACACCCGCGAG
>JAWKJR010000027.1:0-11074 GCA_041393675.1 Nocardioides sp.
TCTACCTGGAGTACACCGGGACGCCGGTCCTGCAGCTGCTGAACCCGCTCGGCCTGCTCGGCGGGCTGGTCACGCTGACCCTGTTCATGACCCACGGCGCGATGTTCATCGCCCTCAAGACCGACGGCGAGATCCGGCACCGCGCGCGGGCCTTCTCGGTGAAGGTGGGCCTGGTGGCGGCGGCGCTCGCCGTCGTGTTCATGATCTGGATGCAGCTCAAGACGGGATCGGCGCTGTCGGCGGTGCTGTTCGTGCTCGCGGCGCTGGCGCTGGTCGCCGGCCTGTTCATGGCGATGAACGGACGCGAGGGCTGGGCGTTCCTCGGCACGTTCGTCACCATCGCGCTCGCGGTGGCGGGGCTGTTCGCGGCCCTGTTCCCCGACGTCATGCCGTCGTCGATCGACCCGGCGTACTCGCTCACGGTGTCGAACGCCTCGGCCACGGACAACACCCTCACCGTGATGACCGTCGTGGCGCTCATCTTCACCCCGTTGGTACTGCTCTACCAGGGCTGGACCTACTGGGTGTTCCGCAAGCGGATCGCGACCCACCACATCCCGGATCCGGTGGAGGAGACGGTCTCGGCCTGACCGCACCACTCCGGGAGACTCTAGGTCCATGAGGCCGCTGGACCCGCGGGTCCTTCCACACCTCCGGCCAGCACTCCGACCACTCGTCGGGGTCCTGGCCGGAGGTCTGTGTGGTGGCCTGCTCACGGTGCTCCAGGCGTACGCCGTGGGGACGCTCCTGGTCCGGCTGGTCGAGGACCCGGCCGGCAGCGCCTGGCACCTGGCAGCCTGGTGGACCGCGGCCCTCGTCGTCGCGAGGGCAGCGGCGGCGTACCTCGGCGACGCCGCCTCGGCCGCCGCCGCCGGCCGGGTGTCCGTGACGCTGCGGCGCCGGCTGGTGGCCGCGGCCCTTCGGCTCGACCCGAGCGAGCTGGCCCGCCAGCGCACCGGCTCGCTCACCGTGCTCGCCACCCGAGGCACGGCGGCGGTCGAGCCGTACCTCACCCGCTACCTGCCGACCCTGGTCCTCGCGGCCGTGCTGCCCGCGGCGACGGTGATCACGATCCTCTGGCTGGACTGGCTGAGCGGTGTCATCGTCGTGCTCACGCTGCCCCTGGTGCCGGTCTTCGCCGTCCTGATCGGGCTGGTCACCCGGGATCGCGCCGACCGGCAGTGGCGCCAGCTCACGACGCTGTCGGGGCACTTCCTGGACGTGGTGACCGGGCTGCCCACCCTGGTGGCATTCCGCCGGGCCCGGGCCCAGTCCGCCTCGATCCGCACAATCACCGACCGCTACCGCAAGGCCACGGTCGACACGCTCAAGATCGCGTTCGCCTCCTCTGCGGTGCTGGAGCTGATCGCCACCATCTCGGTGGCGCTCGTCGCCGTCGCGGTGGGCCTGCGGCTGGCCGCGGGCCACCTCGACTTCCACACGGCGATGGTCGTGCTGCTCCTCGCCCCTGAGGCGTACTGGCCGCTGCGCCGGGTGGGCGCCGAGTTCCACGCCGCTGCCGAGGGAACCGCCGCCTTCGAGCAGGCGTCGGCGCTGCTCGAGGCCGCCGGCCCCGACTCCACCGGCCCCGAGCCCGCCGGGGATGACCGGCCGGCGACCATCCGGTGGGGACCTGAGCGTCGAGGACCTCACACTCGGCTACCCCGACCGCGACCGACCGGCCCTCGCCGGTGTCTCCGCCACCTTCCCCGCCCCCGGGCTCACGGCCGTGACGGGGCCGTCCGGCTGCGGGAAGTCGACTCTGCTGCAGGCGATGCTCGGTGAGCTCGCCCCTCGCACCGGGCGGGTGCTGGTCGGTGGGCGCGCCCTGGCCGACGGGGGCCCCGCCGCCGTGGACGTCGCCGCCGTGGACATCGCCGACTGGCGGCGCCAGGTCGCCTGGGCTCCCCAGCGGCCGTGGCTGGTGGCCGGCACCCTCGCCGAGAATCTCCGGCTGGCTCGGCCGGACGCCGACGACGCAGCCTTGTGGGCGGCCCTCGACAAGGTCCACCTCGGCGACGTGGTGCGTAGCCTGCCCGACCGCCTCGACCATCGGCTCGGCGAGGACGGCGCCGGGCTCTCCGCAGGCCAGCGTGCCCGGCTGTCGCTCGCCCGGGTGGTGGTCGCCGCCCGACCCTACGTCGTGCTCGACGAGCCCACCGCGCACCTGGACGCGGAGACCGAGCAGGTCCTGCTCGACACCCTGCGGGACCTGGCCCGAACGGCCTGCGTCGTGGTCGTCGCCCACCGGCCCGCGGTGGTCGAGGCCGCGCAGCACGTGGTGACGCTGCCCACTCCCCGCTCAGAGCCGGCGCCGACGCTGGCAGCCGCCCCTGCGCCGGCGATGGTGGCCACGACCGGCGACCCCGGGACGGATACCGCCCCCGGCCGCCTCCCGGTTCGGGTTGCGCACCGGCACTCTGCTCGGGACCCTCTCGGTCGCGTCCGGGGTGGCGCTCACCGCGACGGCCAGCTGGCTGATCACCGGGCCTCGGCCCAGCCGCCCGTGCTCATGCTGTTGGTCGCCATCGTGAGCGTGCGGACATTCGGGTTGGCGCGACCGGTGCTGCGCTATGCCGAGCGCGTCGTCTCCCACGACGCCGCGCTGCGGCTGCTGGCCGAGCGGCGCGCCCAGGTGGCACGACGCCCTCGTCCCCCTCGTGCCCGGCCGGCTCGGCACGCGGCGCGGCGACGTCCTCGCCTCGGTCGTGGACGACGTCGACTCCGTCGTGGACCGCCAGCTCCGGGTGCGCCAGCCGGCGTGGACCGCCCTGGGTGTGGGCCTGCTCGCCGCGGCCTTCGCGGCGCTGCAGACGCCCGTGGCCGGCCTGGTCGTGCTGGGCGTGGCCGGCACCGGCGCGGTGGGCTGGCTGATCGCCCGCCGCGGCGTCGCGGCCGCCGAGCCGGCCTTCGTCCGGGCCCGCGCCCAGGTGTCGACCCGCGTGGAGAGCATCGTGCGGTCGGCCCGCGACCTGGTCGGCTGGCAGGCCGGAGGGCGCGCATTGGCCGAGCTCGACCGCGCCGGCGCGGCGTACGCCGCAGCAGCCGGGCGGGCCGCCCGGGCCGTGGCCGCCGCCCGAGTGCTGCCCTGCTCGCCGGCGGCGGCGGACTGCTGGCGATGGCCGCCCGCCGTGCCGGCCGGTCGCGTGAGCGAGCCCATGCTGGCCCTGCTGGTGATGCTGCCCCTGGCGCTCGTCGACGCCGTCGCCCGCTGCCCGACGCGGCGGCGCTCGGCGTACGCACCCGGGCCGCCGAAGCCCGGCTGTCGGCCCTGGCGGCCACCGAGCCGGCCGTGCGCCGACCCCGCCGACCCCGCGCCCGCGCCCCGCGGCCACCCCGAGCTCAGCGTGGAGGCGGTCTCCGCCGGCTGGGGAGCCACGGACGTGCTCGCCGACCTGTCCCTCGACCTGCCGACAGGGACCCGGGTGGGCGTCGTCGGGGTGTCCGGCACCGGCAAGTCGACGCTGGCCGCCCTGCTGATGCGCTTCCTCGACCCGCGCGGCGGCGCTGTCCGGCTGGCCGCCGCAGACCTGCGGTCGCTGGCGCTGGACGACGTGCGCCGGCTGACCGGCCTCGTCGACGACGACCCCCACGTGTTCGGCTCGACCGTCGTCGAGAACGTCCGCCTGGCTCGGCCCGACGCCACCGACGACGAGGTCACGACCGCCCTCACCAGCGCCACCTCGGCGCCTGGCTGGCTCAGCTTCCGCGCGGGATCCACACCCACATCGGCGAGGGTCATGCGGCCGTGTCCGGCGGCGAGCGGGCCCGGCTGGGCGTGGCACGGGCGCTGCTTGCGGACCCGCCGGTACTGGTGCTCGACGAGCCCACCGCCCACCTAGACAGCGAGACCGCGCTCCGGGTGGCCGACGAGATCCTCGACGAGGAGCGCGGCTACGCACCATCGTGCGTGGATCACCCACGGCACGACCGGTCTGGACCGGATGGACCTCGTCGTGCGGCTCTCGGGGCCGGCGCAAGGCATGATGGGGCCCAACGGGGAGGTGGCGACGGCATGACGCCGTTGATGTGGCTTCCCCTGGGTCTGCTCGCGGCCGTCGACTGGGCCGCGGTGCTCCGCCGGTTGAAGGCGGTCGAGTCGGTCACCAAGCCGCTCACCATCGTCGGGCTCGGCGTGCTGGCCGTGGGTCTCGGAGCGGGTGACACCGAGGCCGGTCGCTGGCTGCTGGCGGCACTGGCGCTCAGCCTCCGTCGGAGATGTGTTCCTGCTGTCGGAGCGGGACACCCCGGTGCTGCTGGGGCTGCTCGTCTTCCTCGTCGTGCACAGCGTCTACGTCGGCTGCTTCCTCACCCTGGGCCTGCACGCACCGGCGTGGGCCACGACAGGGGCGGTCATGACGATCCTGGGACTGGTGATCGCGCACAGCGTGCTCCCGTCGGCGCAGCGGCAGGGCGGCATCCCCCTGGCAGCGCCGGTCGCGGCGTACATGCTCGCGCTGGGAGGGATGGAGGTCGTCGCCTGGGGCGTGGGCATGTGGCAGATCGCGCTCGGGGCGACCTTCTTCGTCATCAGCAACACGGTGCTGGGCATCAACCGGTGGGTGCGGCCGCTGCGCTACGGTCCGGTGGCCGTGATCGTGGCCTACCACCTTGCTCAGGGCCTGTTCGTGGCCGGCGTGACCGGCGCAGCCTGAGCGGGCACCGGTGTCCGGACAGCCGCTCGTGGCGGGCCTCGCGGCCGGTACGGCTCTGGTCGCGGTCGTGGACTGGGTGGCGGTCCACCGCGGGGCGCGGGGAGTGGAGACCTGGGCCAAGCCCGCCACGCTGGCCGGACTGCTGCTGGTGGCCGTGGTTGCCGGCGCGCCGGGCTCGGTCGCCGGCTGGTGGCTGCTCGTCGCCCTGGCGTGCGGGCTCGCCGGCGACGTCCTGCTTCTCGAGCACAGCTCGAGCCGCTTCCTCGGCGGCCTGGCCGCCTTCCTGCTGGGACACCTGGCCTACCTGGTCTGCTTCGGGCTGGTCGGGCTGGACCACCACGGCTGGCTGTGGCCGGCCGCCCTGCCCTTGCTGGGGGCCTCGTGGGTGGCGGCTCGTGTCGTGCCCGCGGCCCGGCGGCGCTCGGGCGCGGCGATGGCAGTGCCGGTGGCGGCCTACGTCGTGGTGATCGGCACCATGCTGCTGGCCGGCTTCGCCACCGGCCGCTGGGCGGTCGCCCTGGGTGCCGCCGTCTTCGTCGTCAGCGACTCGCTGCTCGCTCTGAACGAGTTCGTGCGACCGCGGCCCGACCAGCGGCTGGCCGTGATGGTGACCTACCACCTCGGGCAGGCGCTGATCGTCCTCGGTGTGCTCGCGGGGTGAGGGCCGGGCTCAGGCCTCGAGGACCACGGGGATGATCATCGGCCGCCGGCGGTGGCTCTTGTTGACCCAGCGGCCCACGACGCGTCGGACGGTCTGCTGGAGCTGGTAGGAGTCGTCCACGCCCTCGCGCACGGCCGCGTCGAGCGCGTCGATGATCGGCTGCTTGATCTCGTCGAACGTCGAGTCGTCCTCCCCGAAGCCCCGGGCATGGATCTCGGGGCCGCCCGCGACCTTGCCGGTGACGGAGTCGATCACGACGATGACGGAGATGAAGCCCTCCTCCCCCAGGATCCGACGGTCCTTGAGCGAGGTCTCGGTGACGTCCCCGACGGAGGCGCCGTCCACGAACACGTAGCCGCACTCGACCTTGCCGGCGACCCGGGCAGCGCCGTCGACCAGATCGACGACGACGCCGTCCTCGGCGAGGACGACGCTCTCGGCCGGGACCCCGGTCGCTCGCGCGAGCGCGCCGTTGGCGCGCATGTGGCGCACCTCCCCGTGGACCGGCAGCACGTTGCGGGGCCGCACCACGTTGTAGCAGTAGAGCAGCTCGCCCGCGCTCGCGTGGCCGCTCACGTGCACCAGCGCGTTGCCCTTGTGGACGACGTGGGCGCCCCATCGGGAGAGCCCGTTGATGACCCGGTAGACGGCGTTCTCGTTGCCCGGGATCAGCGAGCTGGCGAGGATGACGGTGTCGCCCTCCTCGATGTGCACGAAGTCGTGGTTGCGCTGGGCGATCCGGCTCAGCGCCGACAGCGGCTCGCCCTGCGACCCGGTGGAGACGAGGACCTGCCGCTCCGGCGGCAGGTCGGCCAGCTCCTTCGCGTCGACCATGACACCGGGTGGCACTGTGAGATAGCCGAGGTCCTGGGCGATCGTCATGTTCCGGACCATGGACCGACCGACGTACCCGACCTTGCGGCCGTGCGCGACAGCGGTGTCGAGCACCTGCTGCACGCGGTGCACGTGCGAGGCGAAGCACGCCACGATGATCCGCTTCTCGCTGCGGTGGAAGACTCGGTCCAGCACCGGGGCGATGTCCTGCTCGTGGGTGGTGAAGCCGGGCACCTCGGCGTTGGTGGAGTCGACCAGGAACAGGTCGACGCCCTCCTCCCCCAGCCGCGAGAAGGCCCGGAGGTCGGTGATCCGGCCGTCGAGCGGGAGCTGGTCCATCTTGAAGTCGCCGGTGTGCAGCACCAGGCCGGCACCGGTGCGGATCGCCACGGCGAGCGCGTCGGGGATGGAGTGGTTGACCGCCACGAACTCGAGGTCGAAGGGCCCGAAGCTGACCCGGTCGCCCTCGCGGACGACGTGGTGGACGGTCTCCTTGAGGCGATGCTCGCGCAGCTTGGACCCAAGCAGGGCCAGTGTCAGCTCGGAGCCCACCAGCGGGATGTCGTCGCGCTCGCGCAGCAGGTAGGGCACCGCGCCGATGTGGTCCTCGTGGCCGTGGGTCAGCACCAGCGCCTCGACGCGTCCAGGCCGGTCCCGGATCGGCTCGAGTCGAGGAGGATCAAGGTCCGCCCGGGTGGTGGTCCTCGGGGAACAGCACGCCGCAGTCGACGACCAGCAGCCGGCCAGCGTACTCAAGGGCTGGTGCATGTTCCGGCCGATCTCGCCGGGGCCACCGGGGGATCCTTGTGCTTCGCCCGCCGGCGGGGCCAGGGGCGCGCTGAGAACCAGGGTGGGGGTGACTCCACGAGGGCTCCTTCGGAGTCAGTCAGTGAGGTCAAAGCACGCCGGCCGCCACCAGGCCGGCGCCGGAGCACCTCGACTCCCGGCGTCGTCGGGGGACGAGCGGGCTGCGGACGTTGCGGTTGGGCAGGACGCCGAGCAGCTGCAGGGGACCGCTTTCGCCGTCGTCGCGCCGTAGTTGGGCACGCCCATGGTGGCGTCGATCGCCGGCAGCATCCACCGATACGCCGCGAGAGCGGCGTCGTAGTCGCCGGCGAAAAGCGTCGCAGATCTTGCGCAGCGTGTCGCCGCAGGCGTGGCCGGCCACGGAGACGAACCCGGAACCGCCATGGGCCGTGGCCAGGTTGCTGGCGTCGTCTCCGGGTAGAACACCAGATCGGTGTCGCGCATGATCCGGACGCCCCCCAGGCGAAGTCGCCGACGGCGTCGCCGGCGGCGACGACGCTCTCCCACTCCGCGGCCCGCCGGTAGGTGTCGGGCGCGATGGTGGTGCCGGTGCGGCCGGGGACGTCGTACAGCATGACGGGCACGGCGGCCGCCTCGACCACCCTGCCGGAAGTGGTCCAGCACCCCCGCCTGGGAAGGCTTGTTGCTCAATGCGGCGTGACCAGCAGCATCCCGTCGGCGCCCAGCTTCTCGGCCTGCCGGGCCAGCTCGACGCTGTGCGCCGTCGCGTTGGTGCCGACGCCGGCCACCACGCTGGCGCGGTCGCCGACCGCGTGCATCTGGCCGCGCAGGATGTCGCCGTCCTCGGCCACGCTGGTGGTCGGCGACTCGCCGGTGGTGCCCGACGACGCCGTCGTGCCCGTGCTCGACCAGGTGGGCAGCGATCCGGGCGGGTGCCGTCGAGATCCACCGACCCGTCGTCGTGGAACGCCGTCGCCATCGCGGTGAGCACGCGCCCGAACAACGCATGCGGAGCGGCTGTCATGTCGTCAGGGTATCCCCCGGCAACCTCGCGCCTGGCCTGCGCGTCCCATCGGCGATGCGACACGACAGACTGGGTGACGTGAGCACCAGGCGACCCAGGGCGTGGCTGAGCGGAGGCGGCGCCGCTGGTGATCGCGCTGCTACCGGCCGCGCTGCTCACGCCGCTCGCTCCCCGAGCCTCCCCGGCGGACGCGCAGGTGGTGCTGGCCGCGGACAGGCAGCCGCGCCGGTGCCTCCGCTCCGGCCCCGTCGGCGGCCCGGCCGGCCCGGCCTGCGCGGCGTACCGTCCGCGTCGCCCTCAGCGGCGACGTCCTGGTCCACGACAACGTGTGGGCGGCCGCGGCCCATGCCGCCGCTCGCGCGGGCCGACCGGGCATGGACTTCCGTCCACTGCTCCAGCGCCGCTGCGGCCATCGTGTCGGGGGCGGATCTGGCGCTGTGCCACCTGGAACTCCGCTCGCTACCGGTGGTCCGTATGCCGGCTATCCCCTGTTCTCGGCGCCGCAGGTCGCCGACGCGCTGAACCTGGGCCGGCTACGACGGCTGCTCGACCGCGTCCAGCCACACCGTCGAGCCAGAGCTTCGCGGTGTCCAGCGCACCCTCGACCGCCTCGACGCCGCCGGCCTAGCCGCACCGGCTCGGCGCGCACCGCCAGCGAGGCGGCGGCCGGTCGTGATTTCGACGTGCACGGCATCCGGCTCGCGTGGCTGAGCTACACCTACGGCACCAACGGGATGCCGGTGGACGCCGACAAGCTGGTCGGTGAACCTCATCGACGCGGCCCGGGTCGAGCGGGACGCGCGGCGGGCGCGCGCCGCCGGCGCGCGAGGCGGTGCTGGTCGCTCTGCACTGGGGCGGCGAGTACGCCCACGCGCCGAGCGCGTTCAACGCCAGCTCGCCGACCGGCTCACCCGGGACTGACATCACCGCGATCTACGGGCATCCTTTTGCCGATCGTCGACCAGTCGAGGCGGGTGCACGGCACGTGGGCCAGATCTGCGGGCTGGGCAACCTGCTGGCGGGCCAGGGCAGCACCGCCCGGGCGTGAACGACGCGATGGTGGCCGTCCTGACCCCGCCGGCGGCGTGGTGACGGCCCGGTGCGTGTGCTCCGCCCGGCGTCCCACCGACGCACATCGACGCGACCAGCCCGTTCGGCGAGTTCGGGTCTACGACGTCGAGCGCGCTCTGCGAGGCGGCTCGGCCGGGCACCAGGGCCGAGCTGCGGCCTCGCTCACGGCGACCCGCGCCGTGCTCGGCGGACCCGCCCGAGCTCGGTAGCCCGCGGTCAACGCTCGGCGTACCAGCGCGAGCGCGTCGTCGATGAAGCCCCAGCGAGCGCGCCCTGGCCTGAAGTCGGCCGCCGCCTGGCAGGGCCCTCCGCGCCGCCGCGTCCGCGCCCCGCCACGAACGTGCCGGCCCGCCCTCGGGTGTCGACCACCCCGGCCGCCTCCAGCTCCCGATAGGCGCGGGCCACGGTGTTGGGTGCCAGCCCGAGGTCCTCGGCCAGCTGCCGCACCGTCGGCAGCCTGTCGCCCGGCCGCAGCCGCCCGTCGGCCACGCCGGCGGCAATCTGCTGCTTGACCTGGTCGTAGGGCGACGTCGGGTCGCTCGGGTCCAGGGCGATCATGCGAGAGACTCGCCGGAGTCGCGGCGCTCCCACCAGCTGACCGACCAGCCGTCGCGCGCTTCGCGCGCCGTCGCCACCCAGCCGGCGCGATCCCACACGGGGTAGACGGTGTCCCCCTCGGGCGACTGGTGCACCTCGGTGAGCACCTGGTGGGTGGCGTAGGGCAGCGCGAGCGCGTAGACCTGCGCTCCCCCGACGACCATCACGTCACCGGGAAGGTCTGCGGCGAGTGCGAGCGCCTCCGCGAAGGAGTGCGCCACGAGAACCTGGGCGGCGTACTCGCCCGCTGTCCAGGCGAGGTCGCGGGTGAGGACGATCGTGGCCCGGCCGGGCAGCGGGCGGCCGATGGAGTCGTACGTCGCCCGCCCCATCACCAGGGTGTGGCCCATCGTGGTGGCCTTGAAGTGGGCGAAGTCCTCGGGAATCCGC
Source organism: Nocardioides sp. (assembly GCA_041393675.1). GTDB lineage: Bacteria > Actinomycetota > Actinomycetes > Propionibacteriales > Nocardioidaceae > Nocardioides. The sequence continues at coordinate 10,001 of JAWKJR010000027.1, forward strand.
CACGGGATGTCGCCGTCTGCACCGATGACCCCGTTGTCGGCGACGGCCGCGACGAGGACCACCCGCTGCCCGGGGCGCGCTGGTTTCGAGACGCTCGCTGACGCTCGCGCCTCAACCAGCGGGGACGCTGACGCTCCCTCGTCGCCCGGTGCGCCGTCCAGCGTGAACCGCACCCGCAGGTGCCTCTCGTCGGGCACCGTCGACGGCTGGACCAGCATCTGGCCGCTCATGCCCAGATGCCCCAGGAGAGCGTCGCCGGAGTCGAGCGCGAGCCAGAAGTACTTCCCGCGGCGATGGGCGCCGGTCAGGGTGCGCCCCACGAGCGCGCCGGCGAAGCCCGCGGGGCCCCGCGGGTCGCGGCGCACCGGCCGCGGGTGCAGCACGTCCACAGACAGGATCGTGGTGCCGACGACGTGGCGCTCAAGGCCGGCGCGGACGACCTCGACCTCGGGGAGCTCGGGCACGTCAGTCGTCGACGGCGGTGAGCGGGGCCTCGGCGGTGCCCGACTCGGGGACCTCTTCGCCGTTGATCTCGGCGTACGCCGTCTCGGCCGCGCCCTGCTCGGCCTCCTTCTTGGACCGGCCGATGCCCTGGCCGTACAGCTCGTCGCCGACCCGGACCCGCGCGGTGAACGTCTTCTGGTGGTCGGGCCCGTCGTCCTCGATGACGTACTCCGGCACGCCCAGCCCCTCGGCCGCCGCCAGCTCCTGCAGGGAGGTCTTCCAGTCCAGGCCGGCCCCCATCGCGGCAGCGGCCTCCATGAGCGGGTCGAAGAGACGGTGGACGACCGGCGCGGACGCGGCGAAGCCGCCGCTGAGGTGGATCGCGCCGATCACCGCCTCCACGGTGTCGGACAGGATCGAGGCCTTCGTCCGGCCTCCGGTGGTCTCCTCGCCCCGGCCGAGCTTGATGTGCTCGCCGAGCCCGATGTCCTCGGCCACCCCGGCCAGCGCGCGGGCGTTGACGACCGCCGCCCGCAGCTTGGCCAGCCGGCCCTCGGAGAGCTCGGGGTGGGTGTCGTAGAGCGTCTCGGTGACGACCACCCCGAGGACGGAGTCGCCGAGGAACTCCAG
>JAWKJR010000028.1:0-10413 GCA_041393675.1 Nocardioides sp.
GGACGCCGAGCACGAGCTCGCGCTGGTACGCCGGCTCGGGGTGCTCCGGACGCCGACCACTCTGGTGCTGGACGCCCAGGGTCGGGAGGTCAGTCGCGCCGCGGGCGCTCCTCGGCCGGACCAGGTGCTCACCGCGCTCGAGCAGGCCGTCGGATGACCGTCACGGCGCGTAGCGTCCCGCCATGTGGCCGGTTCGTCGGTGCTCGGACCCCCGGACGCCCTACCCTCGCACCCATGACGACCCGTCTGCTCACGAGGCGCCGCGCCGTGGACCACGGCCGGATGAGCTCCTCGCGCTGTCGCGGCTGACTCCCCGCCCGTCGTCAACCCCACCCCAGCATCCGGCGCCTCCATCGAGCGCCGTCAGGAGTCCTCATGCCTGCCCAGATCGACCCACGCGGCCCTCGCTTCGCCGCCGCCCTCACCGCCGTCGTCTTGGCCGTCGTCCTGCTGGGCGCGGCCGGCCCGATCGCCATCGCCCTGCTGGGCGCCCAGGCTGTCCTGTTCGCGATCGGAGCCGCGCTGGGTGTGCAGCAGACTCCGCACGCGTGGCTGTTCCGCTCCCTCCTGCGCCCGCGCCTGGGGCCGCCCAAGGAGCTCGAGGACGCCGCTCCGCCGCGCTTCGCGCAGGGTGTCGGGCTGGTGTTCAGCTCGGTCGGCCTGGCGGCCCTGCTCACGGGAGCCACGACGGTGGGCCTCGTCGCCGTCGGGCTGGCTCTCGTGGCCGCGCTGCTGAACGCGGCTGTCGGGCTGTGCCTGGGTTGCGAGCTCTACCTGTGGTGGGCCCGGCTGCGGCCCGCCGTCAGCCGGCCGGCCCGGCCGGGCGCCTGAGGGGTCACTGCGGCCCTCGCCCGGAGGCCGGTCCAGCACGAGGGTGACCGGCCCGTCGTTGACGGACTCGACGGCCATGTCGGCGCCGAAGACGCCCCGCTCGACGTGGGCGCCGAGTCGGCCGAGCTCGGCGCAGACGGCGTCGTAGACCGGCCGGGAGATCTCGGCCGGCGCGGCCGCCTGCCAGGTCGGCCGTCGGCCCTCTGCGTGCCTCGCCGTACAGCGTGAACTGGCCGGACCATCAGCACCGAGCCCTCCACGTCGGACAGCGACTGCTCCGCGCAGCAGCCGGAGGTCCCAGATCTTGCGGGCCATCCAGGCCGCTTCGGAGGGGCCGTCGGTGTGCGTGACGCCGAGGTAGACCAGCAGTGCCGGGGTCTCGACGCGGCCGACAACCCTCCCGTCGACAACGACCTGAGCCTGAAGAACACGTTGAATCACGGCGCGCATCGGAAGATCTTCCTGTCTGGGGCGATGGTCCAGTCGACTCGGGAAGCACGTTCTGCCACGATGAGCCTATGACCCTCGCGCCCGACCTGCCCGCCGACCGGCTCCTCGTCACCGTCGCGCCGACCGGCGCCGAGACGGCGAAGGAGGACTGCCCGCAGCTTCCCACCACGCCGGAGGAGCTGGCTCGCACGGCCGTCGAGTGCGAGGCCGCCGGCGCCGCGATGATCCATGTCCACTGCGGGACGCGGACCACCGGCCGACTCTCGACCTGGCGCTGCTGCGCGAATGGGTGGCGGCGGTGCGGGAGACCACCGACCTCGTCGTACAGTTGTCCACCGGCGGGTCGGTGCACGACCCGCTGGAGAAGCGGATGCAGGTGCTGGACGCCGAGCCGGACTCCTGCTCGCTGACGATGGGTACTACGAACTTCGGGGACGACGTCTTCTTGAACCCTGGCCGTTCGTGTGCGACCTGTATCAGCTCAGCCAGGAGCGCGAGATCGTGCCCGAGTTCGAGCTGTTCGACCTGGGTCAGGTGCACGCGCTGCGCCGGCTGCTCGCGAAGTACGGCACGCCGTACGGCGGGCGCGTGCACTGCGACCTCGTGATGGGGGTTCCTGGTGGCATGGACGGCACCGCAGATGCGCTGGTCGCCGCCGTCGCGGCGCTGCCGCCGGAGACGACCAGCTGGTCGGCCACAGGCGTCGGCCGCTCGACCCTGGCCGTCGCGCTCGCGGCGCTCAGCAAGGGCGGCCACCTGCGGGTGGGCATGGAGGACGTGCTCACCCTCCGCAAGGGCGAGCCGGTCGAGAGCAATCGCCAGCTGGTCGAGCGCGTCGTCGCGCTCGCCGAGATCGCCCAACGCGTCCCCATGACCCCCAGCGAGGCCCGCACCCTGCTCAACGTCCGAGCCCGCTGACCCCGCGAGGTGGGAGTTCGGGTCGCGCGAGGTGGGAGTTCGGGTCGCGCGAGGTGGGAGTTCAGTCGCGACTGGGTGGGATGGAAGGCCGGGGACGCCACCGCATCCCAGCCAGACTGCCGACGCGTACGACGGGCCGCCGACCGTAGGTCCAGGCAAGTTCACCGTCGTGTCGGCCTGGTTCCAGGACCTCGCCCACCACGGGCTCCGGAAACGGCATGCGGGTCGCATCCATGGCCCAGGCCTGGAGCTCCTCGAGCACCTTCACGGACATGTCGTCGGTGGGACAGATGTCTTGCACTGACAGGGCGTCCCCGCGGATCACGAGGAGGAGCGTCGGATGTGGCCAGGCGGGCTGCGGCGGGGGCGTCCCCACGACGTACAGCCAGTCGGCGGCAGCCACGTCGTACACGCCCCACGAGTCGACGCCCGCTAGGGTCAGATCGCGCGCGATGGCGGCCATCTCGGCCCGGTCCAGCGCATTTGCCACCTCGTCGGGATCGGCTCCCACCTCGTCGGGCATGGGCCCCACCCTAGACTTCCTCCATGCCGTTCGAGATCCCGGACAACCTGCACCCGCAGTGCGCCAAGCTGGCGTGGTTGCTGGGGACCTGGCGCGGCAACGGGCACGGTGACTATCCGACGATCGAGCCGTTCCACTTCGGGCAGGAGCTGATCTTCACCCATGACGGGCGCCCGTTCTTCCACTACCTGGCGCGGGCTTGGGTGGTGGACGACGAGGGCCAGAAGGTGCGCGACGCGGCGATCGAGACCGGCTTCCTGCGCTGCCGCCCGGACGGTCAGGTCGAGCTGTTGCTCGCACACAACACCGGCTTCGCCGAGGTGTGGTACGGCGAGATCGGCGACGCGCGGTTCGAAGTCATGACCGACGCCGTTGCCCGGACCGCGACGGCCAAGGAGGTCACCGGCGGCAAGCGGCTGTACGGGTACGTCGACGGCGACCTGCTCTACGCCTACGACATGGCCGCCGTGGGTCAGCCGCTGCAGCCGCATCTGTGGGCCCGCCTGCAGCGGGTCACGAGCTAGCCGACGGCGGGTATGCCATGAGCCACGCCGAGGGCCACGACGACCTGGGGAGCCGGCTGCGCAGCAGCGGCTACCGGCTGACCGCCCAGCGCGAGCTGGTGCTGGAGGCGGTCGACCGGCTGGGTCATGCCACCCCGGACGAGGTCTTCGCCGAGGTTCGAGCGCACTCCTCGGCGATCAACATCTCCACCGTCTACCGCACCCTCGAGGTGCTGGAGGGGCTCGGGCTGGTCCGGCACGCGCACCTCAGCGACCGCGCGCCGACGTACCACTCGGTGACCGAGCACGAGCACTTCCACGTGGTCTGCCGGAATTGCCACCGCGTCCTTTCGGCTGAGCCGGGTGGTGGCCGATCTGGTACGCCGGCTCCGCGCGGAGCACGCCTTCGTGGTGGACGTCGGTCACCTCACCGTCTTCGGCATCTGTGAGGAGTGCGTGGGTCGTGAGCGCGCGCGAGTCCCTTGCTCGATCTGCCCGGCGCCGTCGGCGCCGAGGGCGTGGACACCGGGGTGGCAGCGCACTACGGCTCGCTCTACGGCGAGCAGCGCACCCTGGACTCCGTCCGTTCGTGATCTGTCGCACCGCGACGTCGTGGCGGTCTCGGCCCTGACCGGCCGACCTGGCTGCACTCGCTCACCACCCAGCATTCGAGTGAGCTGCCGCCTGGGCAGTGGACACAGGCCCCGCTGCTGAGTCCGCAGGGGCATGTGAGCACGCCTTCGCGGGGCTCGACGACGGGGAGCGCTTCGTGCGGCGCACAGCGAGCCCGGGAGCGGGCTCCGGGCTGGTCGCCTTCCTGGACACCATGCGGTTCATGCTGCGTCGAGGTGGCGGACGTCACCGCAGACTGGGCGGTGGTGTGGGGACGCGCGCGGCTACGCCTCGTGCCGCGCCACGAGCTGGCGGCGTACGCCGAGGCGCACGCGCCGGCGTGCGGGGTCTGGGCCTTCGAGGCGCTGCGCATCGCCCGGGGGGAGCCGCGGCTGGGCCTGGACACCGACCACAAGACGATCCCTAACGAGGCCGGGTGGCTCGGCACCGCCGTCCACCTGGACAAGGGCTGCTACCGCGTCAGGAGACCGTGGCCCGCGTGCACACCCTTGGTCGCCCACCACGGCGGCTGACGCTGCTGCACCTGGACGGCTCGGTCGACGAGCTGCCTCCCCACGGTGCCGCGGTCACGCTGGAGGACCGCATCGTCGGGTACGTCGGCTCCGCCGCCCGCCACCACGAGCTCGGCCCGATCGCCCTGGCTCTGGTGAAGCGCTCCGTGCTCTCTGACGACGGCCTCCTGGCCGGCGGCGGCCGCCGCCCAGGAGGCCGTCGTAGATCCCGAGGTCGGCCTGTACGTCCGGCCCTCCCTGCGTTGACCCTGCAGAACGTCGCGAGCTTCTGCCGGATCGGCCTGAAGTTCTGCCGGATCGGCCTCGGAGCTTCTGCCGGATCGGCCCGAGTTCGCTGATCGGCGTCAGCTGCCGGAGTTGATCATCCCGGCGCCGACGGTGACGCCGGTGGCCTCGTCGATGAGGATGAACGAGCCCGTGGCGCGGTTCTTGGAGTAGGGTCGCAGAGCAAAGGGACGGTGGTGCGGAGCTGGACGCGGCCGATCTCGTTGAGCCCGAGCTCCTTGCGTCCTGGTCGCGGTGCAGCGTGTTGACGTCCAGGCGGTACTGGGATGTCCACTCAGAGCCTCGGCGCGGGTGGTGTGCTTGATGGCGAGCTTCTGCCGCGGCCGCAGCGGGTCGGAGGTCATCCAGCAGACCATCGCGTCGATGTCCTGGGCCGGCTTCGGGGCGTTCTTGACGCGCGATCATGTCGCCCCGCGACACGCCGACGTCGTCGGTGAGCCGGACGGTCACCGACATGGGCGGGAAGGCCTCGGGGATCTCCGCGTCGAACAGGTCGATCGCCTCGATGGTGGAGGTCATCCCGCTGGGCAAAAGCACGATCACCTCATCGCCCGGTTGGAGCACGCCGCCGGCCACCTGCCCGGCGTACCCGCGGTAGTCGTGGTACTCGTCGGACTTGGGACGCACCACGAACTGCACCGGGAATCGGACGTCGACCAGGTCGCGGTCGGAGGCCACGGGACGTGCTCGAGGTGGTGCATCAGGTGGGGTCCGTGCGTACCACGGCGTGCTCTCGAGCGGGTCACGACGTTGTCGCCCTTGAGCGCCGAGATCGGGATGACCTCGAGATCGGGGATGCTCAGCTTGGTCGCGAACTGCGTGAACTCGGCGTGGATCCGCTCGTAGACCTCCTCGGACCAGTCCACGAGATCCATCTTGTTGATGGCGAGCACCAGGTGGGGCACGCGCAGCAGTGACAGCAGGACGGCGTGCCGCCGCGACTGCTCGGTCAGCCCCTGACGCGCGTCCACGAGCACCAGGCCGAGGTCCGCGGTCGAGGCGCCAGTGACCATGTTGCGGGTGTACTGGATGTGCCCCGGTGTCGGCGATGATGAACTTCCGGGTCGGCGTCGCGAAGCAGCGGTACGCCACGTCGATGGTGATGCCCTGCTCGCGCTCCGAGCGAAGCCCGTCGGTGAGCAGGGCGAGGTCGGTGTAGTCGTAGCCCTTCTGGTGGCTGGTCGCCTCGACCGCCTCGAGCTGGTCCTCGAAGATCGACTTGGAGTCCAGCAGCAGCCGGCCGATGAGCGTCGACTTTGCCGTCGTCCACCGACCCGGCGGTGGCGAAGCGGAGCAGGTCCATCGTGCCCGTGGTAGGGACGATGCTCGCCCTCGGGGGTGGAAGCGTTCTCGGCGGCCATCAGAAGTAGCCCTCCTTCTTGCGGTCCTCCATGGCGGCCTCGGAGAACTTGTCGTCACCGGGGCGGGTCGCGCCACGCTCGGTGACGCGGGCGACCGCGATCTCGTCGATGATCTTGGCGATGGTGTCGGCCTGACTCCACGGCGCCGGTCAGGGTGAGGTCGCCGACGGTGCGGAAGCGGACGGTCTTTTCGACGACGGTCTCGCCGTCGCGGCACGGGTTGAACTCCGACTCGGTGAACCACATCCCGCCCCGGTCGAAGACCCGACGCTGGTGGGCGTAGTAGATCGAGGGGATCTCGATGCCTTCGTGGCCGATGTAGTGCCAGATGTCCAGCTCGGTCCAGTTGGAGAGCGGGAAGATCCGCATGTGCTCGCCCTCGTGGATCCGGCCGTTGTAGAGGCTCCACAGCTCGGGGCGCTGGTTCTTCGGGTCCCACTGGCCGAACTCGTCGCGGTGGAGTAGACGCGCTCCGGGCGGGCCTCTCCTCGGTCGCGACGCCTGCCGCTGTCGCGGTGAAGCCCTCCTCCTCGAGCGCGTTCAGCAGTGCCGATCTGCAGCCGGTTGCGGCTGGTCTTGCCGTCGTCGACGACGATGCCGTCCTTGATGGCCTGCTCGACGCTCGCCACCACCAGGCGCAGCCCGAGCCGGCTGACCCACGAGTCGCGCGTCGCCAGGACCTCGGGGAAGTCATAGCCGGTGTCGACCTGGAGCACGGGGAAGGGATCTTCGCCGGGTAGAAGGCCTTCTCGGCCAGCCGCAGCATGACGATGGAGTCCTTGCCGCCGGAGAACATCAGCACCGGCTTCTCGAACTCGGCCGCGACCTCGCGGAAGATGTGGATGGACTCCGCCTCCAGCTGGTCGAGCTGGCTGAGCTGGTAGTCGACGTGCGTGGGTGGTGCACTCATGCGGTGATCAGGCCTCTCACAGAAGACAGCGCCCCTCATGCTAGCCGCGCGCACCCCGTCGGCTGGAATCGCGACCACGGTCCGGCGACCGCGGTCGCCTATGCTGGGCGCCGCGCCGCCCACGAGAAGACGAGGACCTGGTGAACGACGATCTCGCCACCTTCATCGCGAACGCGATCGAGTTCATGGTCGGCGGCTTCCTGACGCTGGTGTCGCTGGCCTTCCTCTTCGTGTCGGCGGGGTGGGTCGATCTGAGCGGGGCCAACCCGAGCATCCGCCGTTCTGGCTCAGCGGGGCGCTCCCCGTCCTCGCGGCGGTGGCCCTGGCGTACGCCGTGGGCGTCGTTGCCGAGAGCCCTGGCTGCTGCTCGAGCCGCTCCTGCACCGCGTCACCGTGCGCAAGCCCGGAGTCTGCGGGTTACCCCCTCAAGGACGCGGGCGACTACCGCGGAGCCGAGCCCAGGGGCTTCGGGATCTGGGGGAGGTACCTCGGGCGGCGCCGCAGCCGTGACGGCTCCGCGGGCAGGTGGTACTCCTGGAACGACCTGCGCCGGGCCCGGGACGTGCGGGAGTTCCAGCGGGCCCGGGTCATGACCATGCACGAAGGCTTCAAGTTCGACATCGAGTCCCAGCTGAAGCGGCTCCGGCTGGAGCGAGTGTTCCTCGTCTCGCTGCTGGTGGCGACGGTCTCGCTGGTGGTGCGCTGGGTCCGCGACGAGCCGGGGGCGGCGGCCTCGAGCGGATGGCTGGTGCTGGCCGCGGTGGCGGCCGCGGTGCTCATGGTCTTCCTGGTCCACGAGCGGTTCCGCCGGTACGCCAGCGCCATCGCCCGGGGCTTCAGCCTGGTGGAGCGCGGCGAGACCCAGTCCCCCGCGGGCGTCACGGTCGAGCCGGCCGACGACGAGGTCGGCCCGACCGACCAGACCCCGCAGGAGCCGTCGACGCCATGAGCGCCGTGATCTTCGACCTGGACGGCGTGCTGGTCGACTCCGAGCCGCTGTGGCAGGAGGCCTTCGCCACGGCCGGGAACGCGTGGTGCCTTGCCCACGGGCACCGCGACCCGATGCTGTCGGCCCGGCAGATGCGCCGGTTCCACGGCGGCCGGGTCAACGACACCATGCGCAGGGTCGTGACCAGCCTCGGCTACGGCAGCGAGCTCGTCGAGGCCGAGCTGGGGGCGCTGACGGGGGCCGTGGTCGAGACGGCGATCGAGCGGTTCCGGGCGGCTCCCAGCCGCTGGTCGCCAGCGTGCGGGTGGTGCGCCAGGTCGCCGAGGAGGGAACGCCGGTCGCGGTGGCGTCGGCCTCGGCGGCGGCGTTCATCGACGCCGTCCTCGAGGTGACCGGGCTCGGCCGACGTCGTCGCGATCCGGGAGTCGGCCCTGGGATGCCCCAGGACCAGGGCAAGCCCGACCCCGAGGTCTACCTTCGCTGTCTGGCCCGGCTCGACGCCGACCTGTCGGAGGCCGTGGCCGTCGAGGACTCCACGGCCGGCGTGATCGCCGCGCTGCGGGCGGGGCTGGAGTCGTGGCTGCTCGACAGCGCCGTGGCCCGGTCGACGAGTCCGATGCCGAGGCGATGGATCGGCTGCGACACGAGCTGGTGCGGCTGGGCTGGGCCCCTCCCTCGCGGACGGCGTCCGCCGCATCTCCCGCCGCCTGACCCTGGACGACCTGGCGCTGGCGGTGCCCGATGAGCGCCGCCGGCCACCGCTACGCCGTCGTCGTCGCCGGCGGCTCGGGCACCCGGCTGTGCCAGAGCCGCCAGGGCTGCCCAAGCAGATGCAGAAGCTGATGTCGGACAAGACCCTCATCGCCGAGACGGTCGACCGGCTCGAGGGGGTCATCCCCACCGACCACATCTTCGTGTCGACGACGGCCAACTACCGCGACGCCATGGCCGGGCTGCTGCCCGACATCCCGCCGGAGAACTTCATCGTCGAGCTCGAGGGGCGCGGCCCCACGGTGGCCTTCGCGCTGCTCGCCCACTACATCCGGGCTCGCGACCCGGAGGCGGTCGTCTTCAGTCTCGCCTCCGACCACGCGATCACCGAGCTGGCGAAGTTCCAGGCCGCGGTGCGGACCTCGATGGACTTCGTCGAGGCCAACCCGACCAATGTCGCCCTGGTCGGCATCAAGCCCAGCCGGCCGGACACCGGCCTCGGCTACATCCGCATCAAGGAGCGGATCCAGGACGACCCACCGGTCTACCGGGCCGGCAAGTACGTCGAGAAGCCCTCCCTCGAGGTGGCCGAGGACTACGTGCAGTCGGGGCTCTCCTACTGGAACGCCGCCTACTACTGCTTCCGCGCCGAGACCCTGCTGTCGGCGTACGCCGACGCCTCGCCGCTGCTGGTCGAGCTGGCGGCGGAGTATCTCCGCACCGGTGACCTCGAGACCTATCGCCGCATCCCCAACCAGTTCCACGAGATCGACATCATCGACTCCTCGCGCTACCCGATCGCCGTCGTGCCGGGGGACTTCGTGTGGAGCGACATCGGCAACTGGGCCTCGCTGCACCGCACCCTCGCCTCGATCGCCGGGACCGACATCGTGACCAACGGGGACAACCAGTTCGTGGACGTCAACAGCCGCAACGTGCACGTCCGCAGCACCGACGACCGCGCCATCGTCGTGCTCGGCGTCAAGGACGTTGCCATCATCTGCGACCGGGACTCCATCCTGGTGGCCAGCCTCGAGGAGCTCGAGCGCTCGCCGGACGCCAGCATGCGGGAGCTGTTCGCGCGGCTGAAGCAGCAGGGGAAAGACACGCTGCTGTGACCGCGCATGTGACACCTGACCCCAGCGTCCCGACGGCTTCGCCACTCGTCGGCCCCGAGCTGCGCGAGCGGCTCGCCGGCGAGTCGGGCCGGGTGGTGCACGTGATCCTCATCGCCACGAAGCCCGACATCATCAAGCAGGCGCCGTTGTACCCGGAGCTGGTCGGCCGCGGCGAGCTCGCGCTGGTCTGCCACACCGGCCAGCACTACGACCAGAAGTACAGCGGCGGCATGCTCGAGGAGTTCGACCTGCCGGTGGACATCCAGCTGGGCATCGACGGCTCCCTCAGCACCAAGGTCGCGCAGATGGTCGAGCGCTTCGGCCGGGTCATCGAGGAGCTGCGCGCGCTCGGGCTGACCCCGGTCCCGTACATCCACGGGGACACGCTCACGTCGATGGCCATCGGCCTGACGTCCTACCTCAACCGGGTGGCCTGCGTGCACGTCGAGGCGGGCATCCGCACGATCACGCCCCGGCGCGAGGTGCTTGCGGAGTGGCTGGCGACCTATCGCGAGCGGCGCTGGGACTGGGCGGCGTACGCCGCCGCGCACCGCGACCCGGCGACGTTCGAGCGGGGCAGCCGCGAGCCGTTCCCGGAGCAGTTCAACACCAGGGTCTCCGACGCTGGATCCGGCTACCACGCGGCGCCCGTGGCGATGGTGCGGGACTTCCTCCTCGACGAGGGGTTCCCGGCCGACACCATCGAGGT
>JAWKJR010000029.1:0-4155 GCA_041393675.1 Nocardioides sp.
CGCTTCTCGAGTGTTGCCCCGCGCCACGATGGTGGACCACGGGCCGGCGGAGCCCGGAGCAAGGAGGCCGACGAGGGTGAGTGACAGCACGGCGATCCAGCAGGCCGCGGAGCGTCTGCTCTCGGCCAGCTCTGCCGGGGTGCCCTGCGCGCCGGTCCGCGAGCTGATCGGTGAGAGCGATATCGAAGCGGCGTACGCCGTCCAGGAGCGGCTCACCGCCGCCCGGCTGGCCACGGGCGCGACCATCGTGGGCCGCAAGATCGGCCTGACCTCGAAGGCCGTCCAGGCGCAGATCGGGGTGGGCCAGCCAGACTTCGGGGTGCTCTTCGACGACATGGGGTACGCCGAGACCGAGACCGTCCCGATGAGCCGGCTGATCCAGCCCAAGGCCGAGGCCGAGGTGGCGTTCGTCCTCAAGGAGGACCTCGCGGACGAGGGCAAGATCGACGTGGCGCGCGTGCGCGCGGCCATCGACTACGCAGTGGCCGCGCTCGAGATCGTCGACAGCCGGGTGGCCGACTGGAACATCCGCTTCGGCGACACGGTCGCCGACAACGCCTCCAGCGGCCTCTACGTGCTCGGCAGCGAGCGCCGCACCCTCGACGAGGTGGAGCCGGTCGAGGTCCAGATGAGCATGACCCTCAACGGCGAGCCCGCCTCCACCGGGAACGGCGCCGCCTGCCTCGGCGACCCGCTCAACGCGGTGGCCTGGCTGGCCACCACCGCCCGCGACTTCGGCGAGCCGCTGCGGGCCGGTCAGGTGATCCTGTCCGGCGCGCTCGGGCCGATGGTCACGGTGACCCACGGTGACGTCGTCACCGCCCAGATCAGCGGTCTCGGCTCGGTGACCGCCCGGTTCTCCACGGAAGGGGAGTGACATGACCGAGGAGACCAGCGCTCCCAAGACCAAGGTGGCCGTGATCGGCTCCGGCAACATCGGCACCGACCTGATGATCAAGATGCTGCGCATCAGCAAGACCCTGGAGTGCGCCGCGATGGTCGGCATCGACCCCGAGTCCGACGGGCTCGCCCGGGCCGGCCGGCTCAAGGTGTGGACCACCCACGAGGGCGTCGACGGGCTGATCGCCAAGGACGACTTCGACGACATCAAGATCGTCATGGACGCCACCTCCGCCGGGGCGCATCGCGTCAACGCGGCCAAGCTGGCGCCGTACGGCAAGAAGATCGTCGACCTCACCCCCGCCGCCATCGGCCCCTACGTCGTGCCGGTGGTCAACCTGGAGACCCACCAGGAGGCCGACAACGTCAACATGGTCACCTGCGGCGGCCAGGCCACCATCCCGATCGTGTACGCCGTCAGCCGGGTCACCGACGTGCCGTACGCCGAGATCGTGGCGTCCGTGGCGTCGAAGTCGGCCGGCCCCGGCACCCGCGCCAATATCGACGAGTTCACCGAGACCACGGCCGCGGGCGTGGAGGTGATCGGCGGCGCCTGGAAGGGCAAGGCCATCATCATCCTCAACCCTGCCGAGCCGCCGCTGATCATGCGCGACACGGTCTTCTGTCTCATCAACGACCCCGACGAGGCCAAGCAGCAGGCGATCAGGCAGTCGATCGAGCAGATCGTCGCCGAGGTGGCGGAGTACGTCCCCGGCTACCGCCTCAAGCAGGAGGTGCAGTTCACCCGGCTTCCCGAGGGCGAGCCGGTCCACACCCTGCTCGGCAAGGGCGTCGGCGACGTCGAGGTCAGTCACAAGGTGTCGGTGTTCCTCGAGGTCGAGGGCGCCGCGCACTACCTCCCGGCGTACGCCGGCAACCTGGACATCATGACCTCGGCCGCGCTGCGCACCGCCGAGCACATCGCGGCCCGGCTGGCCGAGACCGCGCCGGCCACGACTGAGGAGGTGCCCGCATGAGAATCCCTAGGTCAACCTCAGGCCGCGATTTGCATGGCGCCTCCGTGCAGTTGAGGGTCGTAGGCGACGTTGTCTTGCCAGCAGCGCCAGATCACGCGGACCCATGCGCGGGCCAGGATGCGGACGGCGTGGGGGTGGCGTTTGCCGCGGGCGATGGCGTCGCTGTAGACCTTGGCGGCCCAGGGGCTGGCGTGGCGGGAGTCGTCGGCGAAGTCGACCAGGGCGTTGCGGAGCTTCTTGTCCGCGGCCCATCGGAAACCGACGCCGTGGTGTTTGCCGCTGGCTCGGGTGATCGGTGCAACGCCGGCGAGTGCGGCGAGGGATTCCTCGTCGGGAAACCGGGCTCGAACGTCGCCGATCTCGGCCAGCAGTGCGGCGGCTCGGACGCCGTGGCCGGCCTTGGGGAGGCTGGTGAAGATGTGCGCGTCGGCGTGGGCGTCGAGGCGTTCGATGATCTCGGCCTCGAGTTCGCGTTCCTGGTTGCGGACGGTCTCGACGGCCTTGAGCAGGGTCAGGACGCAGACGGCGTGCCCGTCGGCTTCCTCGGCCGACAGGCCCGCGGGCGGAGCTTCGGCGACGCGTGCGTAGAGCTCGTCGATGCTGGTGCGGCCGCAGTAGGCGATGCGGCGCAGGAAGGCGGCGAACCGGGCCCGGGTCAGTCGGACCGCGGCGTGCTGGGTCGGGTAGCGGCGCAGGAACGCGATGGTCACATCGCTGTCCAGGCGGCTGAACAGCCCGATGGCTCCGGGGAAACAGCGCTCCAGTTCGGCGCGGAGCTGGTTGACGAGGCCGACGCGGGCCTCGACCAGCTGCTTGCGGGTGCGCGACAGGGAGCGCAGCACTTGGGTGGCGTCGCTGTCCTGGGTCAGCGGGGTGAGCCGGTGGCCGTCGGTGCGCAGCACGTCGGCCAGCAGGTAGGCGTCGCCCGCGTCGGACTTCGCTCCGGAACCGGTGTAGCGGCTGCGCAGGCCCTTGACCTGGCGTGGGGTGATGACCACGACCCGCAGGCCTGCGTCGAGCAGGGCCTCGACCAGGGGTCCGTCGCAGCGTTCGATCGCGACGCCCTCGACGTCGAGCTTGGTCAGCCGCTTGACCAGCCCCTTGAAGGTCTTGCCGGTGTTGGGGATCTCGAACCGCACGATGATCGTGCCGGCCTCGTCGACCACGCAGATCGCGTGGGTCTTGCTGGCCCAGTCGATGCCAGCGAACAGCTTGCCTTGGTGTCTGGACACTTCTCCGGTCCTTCCGGTGATGATGGATGTGGCACCGTCGGTGTCGAGAAGCCGTGCCGGATGCTCATTGCGTGGCGGTCCAACCCGCATATCCCTAGCGCCGGTGTTGGCTTCCCGGCCCGGCGGCTGCCGCAGATCTCATGCTGGTCCTCTACGGACAAGCGAGCTGGGCGGTCAGCCACCGGCCGGCGGTTCGTCAGGAAGCCTCACCACGCATGTCCCCAGTCGGCTACTACCGAGGGGATGGTGCACCAATGAGCGAGCAGTCCACCGAGCGGAAGGTCCCGCTCTACATCCAAGACGTCACCTTGCGCGACGGCATGCACGCCATCCGGCACCGCATCGACACCGAAGACGTCAAGAAGATCGTCGCCGCGCTCGACGCCGCCGGCGTCGACGCGATCGAGGTCACCCACGGCGACGGCATCGCCGGGGGCTCGCTCAACTACGGGCCCGGCTCGCACACCGACTGGGAGTGGATCGAGGCGGCCGCCGAGGTGATCGAGAAGGCCGTGCTCACCTCGCTGCTGGTGCCTGGCATCGGCACGATCGAGGGGCTCAAGCAGGCCTACTCGCTCGGCGTCCGCTCGGTCCGCGTCGCCACCCACTGCACCGAGGCGGACGTCGCCGCCCAGCACATCGAAACCGCCCGCGAGATCGGTATGGACGTCTCCGGCTTCCTGATGATGTCGCACATGAGCGACCCGGCCTCGCTGGCCAAGCAGGCCAAGCTGATGGAGTCCTACGGCGCGCAGTGCGTCTACGTCACCGACTCCGGTGGCCGGCTGCTGATGGACGACGTCCGGGAGCGTGTGCGCGCCTACCGCGACGTGCTCGACCCCGAGACCCAGCTCGGCATCCACGCCCACGAGAACCTCTCGCTGTCCGTCGCCAACTCGGTCGCCGCCGTCGAGGAGGGCGTCTACCGCGTGGACGCCTCGCTCGCCGGCCAGGGCGCCGGTGCCGGCAACTGCCCCATCGAGCCGTTCATCGCGGTCGCCAACCTGTTGGGCTGGGAGCACCGCTGCGACTTGTTCCAGCTGCAG
>JAWKJR010000030.1:0-3751 GCA_041393675.1 Nocardioides sp.
ATCGGCACCGGGATGCAACGGTAGCCGTCGAGCCGCACCACCACTCGACCGTCCGCCGTCACGACCCGGGCGTCGTACGTCGAGTGCCCAGTCTGCCGGGCGACGGCCACCAGGTCACCTGTGGTGTCCGTGTCGACCACCTCGACCCGCCCGACCGCGAGCGGCAGGGCCAGCTCGCCGTCCCGACCGGCCTGCCACAGACCGGCCGCCTGGAAGCACAGCTCGACCAGCCGCGGCGCCTCCACGAGCGGAGCCTCGGGCGGCTCGTGGTCGCTGGGGAGCCCGCCGTTGAGGCGGGCCAGGGCAGCTCCGTCGCTGCGCCAGGCCTCGTCCACGACCTGGTAGGCCGGTCCGTGGAAGTAGAAGGAGTACACCTGCTCCGGTGACAGCCGACGGTCGGCCGGGGCCAGGTCCACCTCCTCGCGGCCAGCCTCGGGCGGCGCCGTCGAGAGCCGGACGGTGCCGGTGAAGTGGACCGTCCGGACCGCGGCGTCGTGGCCGGGCAGCACCCGCTCGGCAGAAAGCACCGCGTGGGCGAGCAGGTCCTCGCCAGCCGGCTCGGTCGTCAGCGACACCCGCAGCGTTCGCGGCTCGTCGCGGTAGAACTTCACCGGCGCCAGGAACGACACGTCCTCGACGGAGCGCACCTGGTAGCCCTCCGGGGCCAGGAGGCGCGCCGCCTCCGCGAACGCCTCCATCCCCATCACCCCCGGCAGGACGGGCGTGCCGTCGATGCGGTGGTGGTCGAGGAACGGCTGCTCGGTCGGGTCCAGCGTGAGGTCGACGACCAGCCCGTCGTGCACGCTGAGGGACACCGGGCCGAGCATGGCGCCGGCGTACCCGTCGGTCTCCTCCAACCCACCGCCGGGGTGGTACTCGGCCGCCATCATGCCCAGCGCTCCGGCCACGATCACCTCGCCGCTGTACGGCCCGCTCGCCAGCTCCCGCCGGATCCAGGCGACGCCCGCCTCGGGCGGCAGCATCTGCACCCCGGCGGCCGCCATGATCGTCGGAATCGACCCACGGGTCGCCATCCCGATGCCACCCCAGGCCGTCCAGTCCAGGGCCAGCCCGCGGGTCTGCGGCCGGGTGCGCCGCAGCGACGACATGGTCTTGCACAGCAGGTCGTTGGCTGCGGCGTAGTCGGTCTGCCCGGCGTTGCCGAACCGGCCGGCCACGGAGCTGAACACCACGACGGCGCCGACCTCACGAGACTCCAGTGCCCGCCACACGTGCCGCCAGCCGTTGACCTTGACGTCGAAGACGAGGTCGAACTCCGCCGGAGCCTTGTCCGGCAGGGTGCGGCTGATCTCGAGGCCGGCCGCGTGCAGCAGCAGGTCCACGCGATCGCCGACGTCCCCCAGCGCCGCCGCGACGGCCGCACCGTCGGTGAGGTCGACTTGGTGGTAGACGGCCCTACCGCCGGCGGCAGCCACCGCCTCCAGAGCGGCCAGCGCGGCAGCCTGCCGCTCCAGCCCGGCGAGCTCGCGCTCGATCGCCACCGGGGTGGGGCGCTCGCCCCGCTCCTGCATCCGCGCCATCAAGGTGCGCTTGAGCCCCTCCCGATCGCTGCGGAACGCAGCGACGTCGGGGTCGTGGGGCTCGGGCGCCGCCGCCAGGTCCAGCAGGTGGAACGTCGCCCCCGAGGGCGCGGCCAGGTCGGCCGTGATGGCCGACACGATGCTCCCGGCCGCGCCGGTCACGACGACGACGGAGTCCGGGCCCAGCATGACGCCACCCTCACCCAGCGGGCTGCCGTCCTCGCCGAGCGGCGTGAATGGCACCTCCCGGAAGGCCACGCCGTAGCGCCTGTCGTCGACCCGACCGATCTCGACGCAGCCGGGGTCGCGCAGAGTCTCCTCGACGAGCAGGTCGGCCACCGCGGCGGTCTTCCGGCTGGCCGGCAGATCCACCGCCTTGACCAGGGCGTCGGGGCGCTCCTTCTTGTACGACTTGGTGAAGCCGGTCACCCCACCGCCGAGCGTGCACGCCGCACCCTCGGCGTCGTAGCCGTGGAAGCCGCCGAGTCTGGTCGCCGAGACCAGGAAGGGGCTGCCCTCCCACAGCGCGCGCATCGTGGCGTACAGCGCCTTGACCCGGCGGCGCGTGGCCTCGGCCCAGGCGGCGTCGTCGCTCAGGTCGCCGTCGTCGTCGAGCGCCGCCAGCCAGTAGACGCCCGTGATGGGACCTTCGGCCAGCCACCCGTCGAGGGTGCCCAGCAGGTCGTCGGTGGTCACGCCCGGAGGCGGGGTGAGGGCCTGTGCCCCCAGCCGCTCGAGCCGCCCCACCAGCGCCTCGCCGACCCCGTGCTCGTCGAGCATGACCAGGACGCGGGCCCCGTCGAGCGCCACCCCGGTCGCGACGCACGCGTCGGCCGGCGGCCGCAAGGAGGGCACCGGGATGCGGCGGGGCAGCGCGTCGATCGCCGCCAGGTCGCCCTGGACCAGGTCAGCGTGGACCAGGTCAGCGTGGACCAGGTCGGCGTCGGTCGACGCGGCGGGCGCCGGTTCCGCGGACTCCGTCGCGGCGGACGGTGCGCCGCCCGACTCGGTGGGCTGCACCGCGGGCGCCTCCGCAGCCGCCAGGCCGGTCTTCTCCCGGACCCAGCCGGCCACCGAGCTCAGGGTCGGGAAGTCCCGCAGCTGCAGCGTGTCGTCGCGCTCCACGTCGTACTCCGCACGCACCGCCGCGAACACCTCGGCCTGCTTGACCGTGTCCACCCCCAGATCCGCCTCCAGATCCAGATCCGGATCCAGCAGCTCGGGCGGGTAGCCCGTCATCTCGCTCACCACCGCGGTCACCTCGGCCAGCACCGGGTCGACTGCGGTCGTCGGTTGCTCGACGCGAACTTCTGCCGGATCGACGCGAACTTCTGCCGGATCGACGCGAACTTCTGCCGGATCGACGCGAACTTCTGCCGGATCGACGCGAACTTCTGCCGGATGGGTGGCCGGCCCCGGCGTGAGGTGGGAGTACGGCACCGGCACGCGGGTGTGGGCCGCCACCGGGACGGGGGGCGCGCCCACGTCCACCGCACGCAACCGTCGGTGATCGACCTCCAGCCGGGTGTCCGAGTGGCCGGTGAGCCCGTCCAGCCAGGCCTGCCACGCGGCGGGATCGACGACCCGGTAGCCGTAGCCGAGCTCGGTCGGCGCCCGGCGCCGGCCGTCGGGCGCCGGCGTGCGGCGCAGCACGGACATGGCGATCTGCGAGCCGAAGCCGGCGGCCAGCCGGAGGGCGTACTCGACCGGGTAGTCCCCGCCCGTGGACAGGTTCAGCCGCCCGAGCTCGGGATCGGGCTCGCGGTAGTTCGGCACCCCGGGCACCACGCCGGTCTCGAGGGCCTTGATGGCGAGGACGTCCTCGACTCCCGCACCCATGGCATGCCCCGTGAACCCCTTGGTGTTGGTGATGACGATCCGGTCGGCGACATCGCCGAAGGTCGTGCGCAGGGCATGGATCTCCGCGGAAGCGCTGCCGCCGCGGGCCGGGGTGTAGGTCTCGTGGGAGACGAAGACCGTCTGCGGGGCGATCTCGGCGCGGCGAACGCCGTACCGCTCCGCCTCGCTCACCACGGCCTCCATGACTCCCGCGATGTGCTCGACGTCGAGCCGAGTGCCGTGGAAGGCGCTGATGGCGGTCACGGCCCCCAGGACCTCGCAGATCGGCTGGATGCCGCGCTCGCGCGCCGCCTCCGCGGACTCGACGACGAACGCCGCGGCGCCCATCCCGATGATCATGCCGTGCCGGC
>JAWKJR010000031.1:0-2415 GCA_041393675.1 Nocardioides sp.
CTGTCCGGGTTCGTACAGCCCGTGGGCTACCTGTTCGCCGCGCTCGGCCCCTTCCTGGTCGGGCTCGTCCACCAGGCCACCGGGGGCTGGACCCTCGTGCTCTGGCTGCTGCTCGCCACGGCGGGACCGTTCACGTGGGCGGGGCTGCGGCTGTCGCGGCCGGCGTACGTCGACGACGAGATCGACCGAGTCACCGACTGAAGTGGCTAGCGCGCCCGCCGGGAGTTGTCGACGAGGCGCTGGATCATCGGGGTGAGGATGAGCTGCATGGCCAGGTCGAGCTTGCCGCCGGGGATCACGATCGAGTTGGCCCGGGACATGAAGCTGCCGTGGATCATCGACACGAGGTAGGAGAAGTCGATCCCGCGCGGGTTCCGGAACCGGATCACCACCATCGACTCGTCGTGGGTGGGCACCGTGCGCGCGATGAACGGGTTGGACGTGTCGACGGTGGGGATGCGCTGGAAGTTGATCTGGGTGCGGCTGAACTGCGGGGTGATGGTCCCGATGTAGTCGGGCATCCGCCGCAGGATCGTGTCGATGACCGCCTCGTCGGAGTGGCCGCGCTGGGACCGGTCCCGGTGCAGCTTCTGGATCCACTCGAGGTTGATCACGGGGACGACCCCGATGCTGAGGTCGGGGTACGACGACAGGTCCGAGGTCTCGGTCACGGCCGCCCCGTGGAGACCCTCGTAGAACAGCATGTCGGCGTCCTCGGGCAGTGGCCGCCAGTCGGTGAACGTCCCCGGCGGGGAGCCGAACTGCTGCGCCTCGAGCTCGTCGTGGATGTAGTGCCGGGTCCGGCCTCGACCGGTCTCGGAGAACTCCCGGAACACGTCGGCCAGCTCGTCGAGCAGGTTGGCCTCCGGGCTGAAGTGACTGAAGTGGCGGTTGCCCTCCTCCTCCGCCGCCGCGATGGCCTCCTTCATCTCCACCCGGTTGTAGCGGTGGAAGGCGTCGCCCTCGATGAACGCGGCATTGACTCCTTCGCGCCGGAAGATCTGCTCGAAGGTCCTCTTGACGGTGGTGGTCCCCGCTCCGGAGGAGCCGGTCACGACGATGATGGGGTGGCGCGCTGACATGGTGGGCCTTCCTCACTCACGGAACAGCCCGCGCTCGGCGAAGAGCGGGGACTGCTCGGGGTAGGTCTGGGGGTCGGTCAGGTAGCGGCGTACCCGCTCGACCTTGGCTCGGGAGCCGAACACCAGGGGGATCCGCTGGTGCAGGTCGGTGGGCTCGAGGTCCAGCACCTCGGTGACGCCGTCGGTGGCCAGCCCCCCGGCCTGCTGGCACAGGTACGCGATCGGGTTGCCCTCGTAGACCAGCCGCAGCCGCCCGTGCTCGTAGCCGGACCGGTCGTCGGCGGGGTAGAGGTAGATGCCGCCGCGCACGAAGATCCGGTAGGCCTCCGCCACGAGGGCTGCCAGCCAGCGCATGTTGAAGCTCTGGCCGCGCGGCCCGGCGCTGCCGCTCACCAGGTCGGTGATGTAGCGGTTGATCCCGTGGGGCCAGTGCAGGGCGTTCGAGGCGTTGATGGCGTACTCGCGCGACTCCTCGGGGATCTGGATGCCGGAAGCCGTGCGGATGAAGGTCCCGGCGGCCGGGTCGAGGGCGTAGAGGTCGGTGCCCTCGCCGTACGACAGCGCCAGGACGGCGCTGGGCCCGTAGACGATGTAGCCGGCCGCCAGCAGGTGCCGGCCGGTCTGCAGCGCGGCTCCCGCGGGGTCGTCCTCGTGACCGGCGACCGGCAGGATCCCGAAGATCGTGCCGACCGGGGCGTTGATGTCGATGTTGCCGGAGCCGTCGACAGGGTCGATCACGACGACGAGCGAGCCGCCGTCGGTCACCGGGATGGCCTCCTCGGTCTCCTCCGAGCACACCGCCGCCACGGGCGACCCGGTGAGGCCGGTGAGGAACATCTCCTCGGCCTGCACGTCGAGCGGCTTCTGGTCGTCTCCGCTCGCGTTGGCGGCGGCGGGAGCGGCGGGTGCGGCCTCGGCGACCGCCAGCGCATTGGCGGCCAGGACCTGGGTGAGCTCCGCTCCCACTGCTGCCAGCCGGGCGATCACCTCGCTGACGTCGCCTCGGTTCGGGTCGGCCCCAGCCCACGCCGCCAGCGCGTCGGCCAGCGTGGGGCGGAGGGGAACGCTCGTCTGCGTCGCGTGGTCCGGCATCGCTCACTCCTCCGTGTGGGCCTCGGACCGCGCGGCGGCGAGTCGTCCGATGGGTGTGACGTGGCTCATAACTATACCCCAGGGGGTATTAGCGCGTCCAGACCCGCGTCCCGCACCGGGGCCGACTCGCTGTCGCGGCGAGACCTCCCTGCGGCCGGTCCCCACCGGGCTGGGCCGCCCGGTCAGCCCAGCGAGCGGGAGAGACTGCCGACCTTGACGGCGGAGACCCGGGAGTCGTAGG
>JAWKJR010000032.1:0-1984 GCA_041393675.1 Nocardioides sp.
TCGTCCAGTCCTCGGGGTCGACCGATCCCGGAGCCGCCACGTCGGTGACGTCGAGATGCAGCACCATCGGCGCCGAGGCCGTCGACCCACTGTTGGTGACCCGGACCGTGAGGTCGACGGAGCCACCGAGCACCAGCTGGGAGGACGCCGGCGACACCTCGATCACCACCTCGGGCGGAGAGGTCGAGCGAGAGGTCGCCGGCGACGCCGACAGGACCACTCCCAGCAGTGCTCCACCCACGCCCACCGGCCACCGACGCCTCATCGCGCGCCCCCGAGCTCGATCCGACGGGACAGCAGCACGGCCAGCAGCGTGAGCAGCACCGCACCCACGGCCGGGGAGACCAGCAGCGTCAGCTGGTCGCCCCACGCCTGGCAACCGACGACGACGTTGGAAGCGGCCGCCAACCCGGCACTGACAGGGTTAGCCTCGATGAAGAGGATGCTGGCGACGTGGTTCGCCTTCACGGCCGGCAGCTGACTCGGGGCGGCCAACACCGCCAGGGCAGCGACCGCGACCGCCAGACTCACCCGGTTGGACAGCGAGACGGCGCTGACGGCGAGGCCGAGCGCGGTCAGTGCGGCCGCCACCAGCGACCCCACCAGGAGCAGGGCGAGCACGGCGTCCCGCGCGACGCCCGGCCCCTGGGCGAGCACCAGCACGAACGGCAGCGCGACGACCAGGGCAGCGACCCACACCGTGGTGGCCGCCAGCAGCTTGCCCACGACCAGTGCCAGTCGCGGCGCCGGCGTCACCAGCAGCGCCCCCAACGTGCCCCGCTCCCGCTCGCCGGAGATCGCGTCGGCACTGACCACCAAAGCGGCAAGCGTGCCGAGGCCGATCGCGACCTGGACGACGACGCCCACGGACTCGCGAGCGTCCAGCAGGTTGATCCCCGCGTTCGCGGCGGCGAGGTAGGACAGCCCCGCCAGCGCGAGCGAGATGGCGAGCAGCACGCCCAGTCCCTTGCTGCCCAGCCACAGCTCGGCGGTCTCGTACCGGGCAACGACCAGCCAGCGCGGGGTCGCCCGGCGGGGGGCCGGGGGGTGTGTCCTCGGTGCCGTCACGGCCGCCCTCCGGCCGAGCCGGTCAGGCTCAGGAAGGCATCGCTCAGTCGGGTGGTACCGGCGGCTGCGACCACCTCGGACAGGGGCATCCGGGGCAGGGAAGTCGACCCTGCTCGCGCTGATCGCCGGGCTGTCCCGACCCGATCGGGGCACCGTGCGGGTGGACGGCATCGACCTGGCCGAGCTGTCCGAGCGACGGCGCGCTCGCGTGCGCGCGACCAGGATCGGCATCGCCCTCCAGTCCGACAACCTCGTCCCGTGCCTCACCGCGCTGGAGAACGTCGAGGTCGCGATCGGCTTCGCAGGACGCCGTACCCGTCGGGAGGCGCGCCTGCGGGCCGCCCTGCTGCTCGACCGACTCGGTGTCGGCAGCCGCGGTCGTCAGCGGCCTCGCCACCTCTCCGGCGGGGAGGCGCAGCGGGTCGCGCTGGCAGTCGCCCTGGCCAACGAGCCGGCACTCCTGCTCGCCGACGAGGTCGTCGCGGCCCTGGATCAGGAAACTGCGGGAACGGTGATGGACCAGGTGACCAGCGACCGGTGCGCCGTGCTCTTCGTCACCCACGACATCACCCTTGCCGACCGGGCCGAGCGGCGGCTGCGGATCCGCGAGCACCGGTTGGTGTCCCGATGACCGCACTCGTCGCCACCACCGAGCTGCTGGTGCAGCACCGCCTCGGCTCCGCCACGGTCACCGCGCTGCGCCACCCCGGCCTCCGCGTCGAGGAGGGCGAGAGCGTGGCCGTCATGGGCGCCAGCGGCTCGGGCAAGTCCACGTTGCTCGGCCTGGTCGCCGGCCTCGCCGTCCCCACCCGTGGGGAGGTACGACTGGCGGGTACGTCGCTGTCGACACTCGACGACCTGGGCCGCGCCGGGCTGCGCCGCCGGCTCGTCGGCATGGTCTACCAGGCCGACAACC
>JAWKJR010000033.1:0-1798 GCA_041393675.1 Nocardioides sp.
GTACTCCTCGGTGCTGCCCAGGTCGAGGTGGACCGGGTGTCCGGCCGCCTGCCGCGAGATGATCTTTGCCGACCGGTTGAGCACGGGGCGGTCGTCGATCCTGGTGTTCCACGGGTTGTCCGCCGGGAAGACCTGGCAGCCGCCGACGGTGTGGACGGCCTGGGCCCGGGCGGACGTCTGGGCGGATGCGGCGCCCGGACCGGTGCGCGCCGGCTCGCCGGTGCCGACGGCGGCACGACTCGACGCTGCGGGAGCCTGGGCCGGTGCCGGAGTCGCCGCCGAGGCCACCGCGACGGTCAGCCCCGGCGCGACCACTGTCAGCGCCAGGACGAGGGCGTGGTGTCGCATGGGGGCATCTTGCCGGTGCGGGGGTGGCGTGTCACAGCTTCACCATGAGAAGTCGTCGAAGCCGCACTTCCCACGTCATACATGACCAGAGAAGTGACACGTCGCCCACAGATCATGATGAAGCTGGGAAACCCGCCCACACCCCGCAGACCCGTGGCGGCCTGCCGAGTCAGCCCAGGTCGGCGCCGTCGGGCAGCCGCACGTAGGACTGGGTGGGCGGCAGCAACCGGGTGAGATGGCCGTCGACGATGCCGAGCCCGGCCTCGGAGTAGACCCTGTCGTGGATGGCGAGGTTGCGGGGGGCGCCGACCAACCGGGCGAAGTCCACTGCCTCGGCCGCCCTCATCCACGGGGCGGACACGACGACGCACAGCACGTCCACCGCCTCGTCGGGTGGCGTCAGCGCGTCCCCGGGGTGGAACAGCCGCTCGTCGCCGGCCGTGACGACGTACCCGCAGTTGAACACCCGCGGGAGGTCGGGGTGGATGACCGCGTGCAGCTCGCCGACCGCCCGCACCGGCAGGCCGGCAGCGGCGAAGGCCTCCCCCGGCGCGACCACGCTCACCCGCTCGGCGACGTCCGGGGCGTCGGCGCGCAGCCGGGCCGCCACGGCGTCGATCGTGAAGATCGGCGCGTCCGTGGCCCGCAGGTTGTCCAGGTCGAGATGGTCGGGGTGCTCGTGCGTGACGAGCACCGCGTCGGCGCCGTCGACCGCGCCGTGATCGGTGAAGCCGCCCGGGTCCAGGACGAGCGCACGCCCGCCCTGCTCGACCCGGATGCAGGCGTGTCCGAACTTGGTGATCCTCATGGCCCGAGACTATTCGCTGGCCGGACGGCACCGGTCGGGCCCAGAATCGGCTCGTGCTCGAGGTGGTGCTCTCCGGTCTCGTCACCGGCTGGGCCATCGCGGTTCCCGTCGGCGCCGTGGGCGCGTTCCTGGTCAGCCTCACGTCCCGCACGTCGTGGCGGGTTGGGGCCGCCGGAGCGCTGGGCGTCGCCACCGTCGACGGCGCGTACGCCGCCCTGGCCGTGGCCGGCGGAGCGGCCCTGGCGAGCCTGATCCGGCCCGTAGCGGGGCCGTTGCGACTGATCTCCGGGCTGGTGCTGCTGGCCCTGGCGGCCCTGACCGTGCTGAGGACCGTGCGCCGCCCCGTCGACGCGCAGCGCCAGGACCGGGCGCTGAGCGCCCGTGCGGCCTACCTGCTCTTCCTCGGGATCACGGCCGTCAACCCGGCCACGGTGGTCTACTTCGCCGCCGTCGTGGTGGGCAACCACGGGCTCGTGTCAGGAGCCGCGCAGGGCGTCGCCTTCGTCGTGGCGGCGTTCGTGGCCTCCGCCTCTTGGCAGCTCGCCCTCGCCGGCGGCGGCGCGACGCTGGGCCACTTCGTGACCAGTCCCCGAGGACATCTGCTGACCGGAGTGGCGTCGGGCCTGGTCATCGGCGGGCTGG
>JAWKJR010000034.1:0-1597 GCA_041393675.1 Nocardioides sp.
GTCCCCGATGCCGTCGTGGACGTGTACGCCAACGGCGACCCGCTGCTCACCGACTTCGAGCCGGGCACGCTCACCGACCCCGTGGCCCTGCCCGGCGGTGACTACGACCTGAAGGTCGTGGCGGCCGGGGACGGCCCCGACGGAGACGCCATCATGGAGGCCGACGGCGTCACCGTGCCCGCCGGCGCCAACATCACCGTGGTGGCGCACCTGGACGAGGGTGGTACGCCGGCGCTCACGCCGTTCGTGAACGACACCTCGCCGATCGCCGCCGGGGAGGCTCGGCTGACCGTGCGCCACACGGCGGCGGCGCCGGCCGTCGACGTCCGCGCCAATGGCGAGGTGGCGTTCGCCGATCTGGCCAACCCCGACGAGGCAACGGCCGACCTGCCGGCCGGCACCATCTCGGCCGACGTCGTGCTCGCCGGCACCGACACCGTCGCGATCGGCCCGGCCGACCTCTCTCTCGCCGAGGGCGTCTCCACCATCGTGTACGCCTGGGGCAGCGCGGAGGACGGCAACCTGGCACTCGCCGTGCAGACCATCTCGGGCATGCACTCCTCGCCGTCCGGCGTCCCCGGCGGGACCGGCGGCCAGGCTGCCCAGGCCGGCACTCCGGCCTGGCTGATGCTCGGCTCCGGCGCCCTGATGGCGGGGTTGGCCGCAGCATGGACGCTCCGCCGCCCCTCGACCCGCGAGGCCGAGGTCCGCGAGCTCGGCTGAGCGATGCGGCACTCCCACACCCAGAGGGCGGTCGCCATCGCGGTGGCCGCCCTCATGGGCGCCGTCGGGGCGAGCGTCGTTCACGATGCGGTCTCTGCCGACCCGGCCGCGACGGAGCTGCCGCGGTCGGCCTCGCTGCCGACCACCGAAGCCCTCTCCTCTCCTTCCGCGGACACCCCGGCGCCCACCGCCACACCGGGCCGGCGGGGCCGCTCGCCGGCCAGCCTTCCCCAGTCGGCACGGACCACTCCACCGCGCACGCTCACCATCCCCTCGCTGGCGCTCGCTCTCCCGGTGCAGCCGACCGGCGTGGACCAGGCCGGGCTGATGGCGCTGCCCGACACGGTCAGCCGACTGGGGTGGTACCGCTTCGGGCCCGGCCCGCTCGACCCTCGCGGCGCCACCGTGATCGCCGGCCACGTCGACACCGCCGAGGAGGGCACCGGACCGCTCGCCAGGTTGGCCGCCCTCCGCGCTGGCGACGAGATCCGGGTGCGAGTCGGGGGTCGCGACGTGCGCTACGACATCGTCGCTGTCACCCGCGTGGCGAAGTCCGCCCTGGACTATGCCGCGCTCTTCTCCCGCACCGGCCCGCCTCGGCTCCAGCTGGTCACCTGCGGCGGCGCCTACCTGCCCGACCAGGGTGGCTACCAGGACACCGTGGTGGTCACCGCCCGCAGGTCCGCGTAGAGCGGTTCGCGAGGATTCTCGACGAGCTCGGCAACCGCTGACCTATCGGCTCCGAAGTACTGGGCATGGACCACCCCGAGGCGATCGGCGAGCGTCTGGCTCGCGCCGACGAGTCCGCCCTCGAGGACGCCTATGCGACATACGCACCGGCGGTGCTGGCCTACGTACGCCGCTACGTCGGCGC
>JAWKJR010000035.1:0-1888 GCA_041393675.1 Nocardioides sp.
GGCGCGGCGGCCGAGGCCCAGCGGCAGGGTCAGGCCGGCAGCGCCCAGGGCCATGGCCCCGGTGAGCTGGCGGCGGGTGGGACGGAGGATGCGGGTCATGGCTTTGCTCCCTGTTCGGCTCGACGTTCGAGTGGTCACGGCCTGGCCCATCCATAGCCCGCGGCCGGCCGGCTGAACAGCCGCCGCGCAACGCGGCCGCCCACCCGGTCCACCTTGCACCTGCCGCCACTCGACTTGACCGAAACTCTTGCGAGGTTCATAATTTATCGATTCATGCCAGTATAGCTCATTGCATCCTCTACTGCCGCATTGTGGCAGCCTTGTCGGTCACGAAAGGAAGGGGAGGCTTCTGGTGGCGAAATCATCGAAATCCAACGGCGCCGTCCTGCACCCTATTGGCCAGCTCTATGGTCAATGGGTCTTCAACTTCATGGTGGACATTGCCGGCGCCATAGCCTTCGACTTCACTGATCGACCGCAGCACTATCGATCCGTGCCCGACGAGCTGGGCCGCCTCCTGACCGGCTTCCGCTCATCGATGGGATCACACCCGGACTGGCCCGATGCGCAGCAGCGGATCGCCAATTTCAGGGTGCTCGGAACCGCCTGCCTCGCCGGGGTGCCGCTGCGGGAGGCGGCCTTGGTCTACGTGCAGTCGGGCACCGAGGAGACGCGCGACCTGCTGGCCGAGGCCTTTCGCGACACCGCGGAGAGCTTTCGCGCCCAGATGCGAACCGTGGACGGACAGTCGCTGAGGATCGCCTGCCGCCAGAACGAGACGATCTTCGATGCCGCTCGCCGGCTCTTCCAGAGCGAGCCGATCATGGGTGCCTTCAACCTGGCGCCGGCCCCGAGGGACGATGGCTGGCCGATGGCCGGCCATCTGCACGGCGAGGGCAGCGACCTCGCCGCCGAGCTGATCCGCGCCATGGACGGCGGCATCGTCGCGCGGGCGCTGCTCGGCGGGCCGAAGCGTGAGGTGGGTGGCTCGCCGGCACCCAGGGCGTTGCGGATCTCCATGCCCCAGAACAAGTTCATCCTGCTGCAGCAGGCCGCCTGGTACGGTGCCCTGACCATGTCGGGGGCGATGGCCGACAGCTACGAGAAGAGCGACCTGCGCGACCTGATCGGCAATGCCTACAAGTGGACGAAGGCCTTGCAGCGACTGGTCCCGGATGTGGCGAGGGCCTGGAAGGACCCGAACTACCGGATGCGGCTGACCGACGTCGAATGGGGCATGGTCGAGCCCCATCCGAGCGGCGAGGTCAACCTGCAGGCTTCCGGTGGCCGCGCGGGCGGCTTCTTCTACTCGACGGCGACGATCTGGTTCGAGGTGTGCTGCTGCACGGGCGACCTGCCCTGCCCCGCCTCCTCGAACTGCGAGATATCGCCCGGGCCGAGCTGCATCAACTGCGGCAGCCTGGCGGTGGTCAAATGCGGGCTGATGTCCCCGATCTGAGCGGCCGCCCTCCACCCGAAACGACGGACTGGCTGCGCGCTGCCACCTTGGCCGAGCGCATCGCCGCATTCGAGCCGCGCCGGTCGACGCGCGCGACATGCGTGGACGAGCCCGGCCGTCAGCGGCTTCAGCGCTGGTACTCCCAGTACCCGCAGCTGAGCGATGACCATCTCGCGGGCTATCTCGCTGCCAATGGCATCGGCGCGGAGACGTTCCTTGGCATCGTGAGCGAGGCGGCCGGCGCGCCGCCGGGTCGGGTCGCCACCGAGCCGCCCTGGGTGCGGCACATCCAGGCCGCCTTCGCCTCGACCGCGCAGGAAGCCAGCCGCCCGATCCAGCGCTGGGCGCGCGAGAGCGAGACGGTGCGCTTTCTGAACCTGGTCGAGCCGCTGATCCGTCGGGCGCAACGCCGGTTGCGAGCCGGCTTCC
>JAWKJR010000036.1:0-2032 GCA_041393675.1 Nocardioides sp.
ATCCCCGGTGGGACAGCTACCTTGTCCGCTGCCGCAGCAGCCCGGACCATGCGGGTCTTGCCGGCACGGCGGCCATCACGCGGTCATCGCCAACAGGCGGTCCTCGTCGACCGAGATGCCGAAGCCGGGTTCGGCGGGAAGCCGCGCGTGACCGTCCTTCAGCGTGATGCCGCCGACGAACGGGGTTTCCTTGAAGAAGGTATGGCCCTCGGCATCGAGGGGGTAGTGGGTCCGGATGGTGGCGCCCAGATGGCAGAGCATGGTGTCGCCCAGCACGGTGAACGGCATGGTGTCGAGGCTGACGCCGATGCCGTGCGCCTCGCAGATGTCGACGATCTTCCGGGCCGGCCAGAGGCCGCCCACGCGGTTCGGCTTGAGGACGATACGATCGGCCGCCTCGGTGCGCACGATCTGCAGCATCGCGGCGGGTGACGTGACCGCCTCGTCGAGGATGACCGGATAGGGCAGCATGCGCCGGATCAGGGCGTGGCCCTCGAGGTCGAGGTGATGCAGGGGCTGCTCGATCGACATGTTCGGATGATGGGCGACCCGCCGGACATGCTCGAAAAGGCCGATGGCCACCTTGGCATTCATCAGCCCCTGGTTGGCGTCCACGTCGATCTGCACCGCGCGCGGCAGGCCGGCGACGACACGGGCGATCTTCTCTGCCTCCTCGTCGACGAGCGCCTTGACGTAGCCTTCGCGGCGCAGCTTTCCGGCGATCTTCAGCTTGAGCCCGGTGAACCCCTGGTCGAGATAGTGCCGGCAGACGCCGAGCAGCTGCTCGACGGAAAAGCCGTGCATCTGTGTCTGCAGCTCCAGCTCGGTCCGCAAGGCGCCGCCCAGGAGTTCGTAGACCGGGCAGCCATGCGCCTTGCCGGCGATGTCGTGGATGGCCATGTCGATCGCCGCCTGGGCCGGCCGGCAGCCCGGCACGCCGATGCTGGCGGCACTTTCCATCCGCTGGTGCACGGCCGCGATGTTGAGTGGGTCGGTGCCGACGAGCGCCCGCCGGAAGCGGTCGAGCCAGTCCAGCATGCTGCCGATCCCGTGCCCGAGATAGTGGGGCAGCGTGGCGCCGTCGCCGAGGCCCTCGATGCCGGCGTCCGTCCTGATTCGCACCAGCACGGTCTCGGGCGGGGCGTAGCGGAGCTTGGCGATCTCCTCGGGCGGCAGATCCATCTGGTCCGCCGGATCGACATTCGGTCCCGTCCGCACGGCGGCGCTCAACATCTCGAGGTGGAGGGGAACGAGGTCGATTGCGGTGATCTTCATCCATCGGCCTTTGGGCGTGCTCTGCCGGTCCACGGCAAGCCGTTCCGAGAAGCATCGAGTGTATCGATATACATTGACGCTTCATAGTCCAAACACTAAGCATGCTGGCGCGCTCACCGACCGACTGACGCTGCGAAACGAGGGCGCCCGTACATGGCCAAGAGTTCCGTCACCCTGAAGGATGTCGCTGCCGCAGCTGGCGTGTCGGTCGGTATGGCGAGCCGGGTCCTGAGCAAGTACGGGTCCTACAGCGATGTCACCCGGCTGAAGGTCGAGGCGGCGGCGCACACCCTTGGCTATCGGGCGAACGGCGTCGCGCGGTCGCTGCGCCTGCGGCGCACCAACACGGTCGGTGTGCTGGTCAGCCAGATCGCCAGCTACCACTGGACGCTTTTCGTCCAGGGCGTCGAGGAGGCCGCCCGCCAGGCCGGCTATCATGTCATTCTCTGCAACACCAACGACGACCCGAAGCGCGAGATCGAGTATTTGGCCGAGATGCGCGAGCGTGGCGTCGACGGGATCATCACCTCGCCGCTGGCCGCCAATCGCCAGGCTTTCCGCAAGCTCGGCGCGTCGGGCTTCCCGGCCGTCGTCGTCAACGCGCGTATCGCCGGCGGCAAGCTGGTGCACATCACCTCCGACGACCGCAGCGCCGCGACCGATGCGGTGCGCCACCTGGCGGCCTTCGGCCATGTGCGCATCGGCATCGTGGCCGGCCCGCAGGCCTTCGAGACCGGCCGCGCCCGCCTGGGCGGCT
>JAWKJR010000037.1:0-1567 GCA_041393675.1 Nocardioides sp.
GCTGCAGGTGCGGGTTCGCGATCCCTGGACGGCGGACGTGGTCGCCCGCCGGCTGGCCGACCGGCTCGGCTGGCCGAACCGGACGATTGCCTGGCAGGAGCAGAACGCCAGCCTCTTCGGCGCCATGAAGCTCGAGAAGCTCGGCATGGCGCTCGTCATCGCGTTCATCACCCTTGTCGCTGCCTTCAACATCATCGGCACCCTCACCATGATTGTCGGCGAGCGCACCCGCGAGATCGGCATTTTGCTCGCGATGGGACTCACGCCGCGAGCCATCGGCCGCCTGTTCGTGGCTCAGGGCGCCACCATCGGTGTCGTCGGGACGAGTCTCGGGCTGATCGCCGGATTCGTGCTGGCGTTCGTGATCGACGGGAGCGAACTGATCAAGATCGATCCCTCGATCTACTTCATCGACCATCTGCCGGTGAGCATCGAGGCGCCCGACGTGATCGCCGTGGTGGCCGTCAGCCTCCTGATCGCACTCGCGGCGACGATCCCGGCCTCGCGCTACGCCTCGCGGCTCGAGCCGGTCGACGCGATTCGCCACGAATGACCACCGTGCTCGAAGCCCGCGCACTCGGGCGGACCTACCAGGGCGGCGACGGCTCGCGGATCGAGGTGCTCGCCGGACTCGATCTTGCGGTCGAGGCCGGTGAGTTCCTGGCCGTGGTGGGCGCCAGCGGGGCCGGGAAGAGCACGCTGCTGCAGCTGCTGGGGGCGCTCGACCGCCCCAGTTCCGGCAGCGTCTGGCTCGAAGGCCGGGATCTGGCCAACTTGAATCAGGAGGCCACGGCCGCGGTCCGGAACCGCCGGATCGGGTTCGTGTTCCAGTTCCACCACCTGCTCCGGGATTTCACCGCGGTGGAGAACGTGATGATGCCGCTGCTCATCGCCGGCATGGCCGAGACCGACGCCGCCGCCCGTGCCCGCGAGGTGCTGGGCCGCCTCGGCCTGGCCGACCGCCTCTCGCACTATCCCGGCCAGCTCTCCGGGGGCGAGCAGCAGCGGGCGGCGGTCGCCCGGGCCGTGGCCCCGCATCCCGCCGTCGTGCTCGCGGACGAGCCGTCCGGCAATCTCGACCCGACGAACGCAGCCGTGCTGCATGATGTACTCGCCGAGTTGCGGCATCAGTTCGGCACGGCGCTCGTGGTCGCCACCCACAACGCGGACCTCGCCGCCCGCGCGGACCGGGTCCTCCGCCTCGCCCAGGGCCGCCTCGTGCCCGAAACGTTGGAAGGCGCCGCATGAAGTGCGACCGGTGCGGCCTCAACGAGAGCGTGGTCTCGGTCAACCACGTCGAGGGCGGGGAAACCCGGCTTCACCACCTCTGCGCGAAGTGCGCGGCCGAGAAGGGCATTCAGACGGCCGCCAGCGTGGCCGACAATCCTCTGGCCGGGCTGATCGCGGGCCTGGGGTCCGCGGCACCGGGGGCCGGCAGCGACGTCGTCTGTCCGACCTGCGGCACGACCCTGCAGGACCTCAAGGACTCGGGCCGGGTCGGCTGCGCCGCTTGCTACCAGGCCTTCGCCGAGCCCCTCCGGGAGCTGCTGCGACGGCTCCATGGATC
>JAWKJR010000038.1:0-1768 GCA_041393675.1 Nocardioides sp.
CCATCGCCGATTCGGGCATCCAGGAACGCGACATCGTGATCCTCACGCTCACCCGCGGCACCACCGTCATCCCCAACCCCCGCCAGGACCGCCGCCTGGAGCCCGACGACCGCCTGCTGTGCTTCGGCAGGCTCGAAGCGATGCGCGACATGATCCCCGAGCGTCCGAAGCGTCGACCGCGGGTCAAGCCGCTCCCCCCGTCGGCGCTCCCGGAGGATCACGCGTCGTCGAGCTGATCTCCGTCTGGTCGACAACGGTTCGGGTTCCCGTCACGACCTCGACGGACGACGTTCAATCGGGCTCCCTACGTTCTGGCCGACCCCAGAGACGAGGAGATCCCGATGAAGAAGTCACTACTGGCCGCCGGCCTCTCGGTGGCGGCACTCCTGCCGACTCCCATGGCAGCGGCGCACCGCCCGGACCGCGGATTCGAGTTCGAGCCGCTTGCCGAGTCGGCGATTCCCACCTCCACACCGGACCCGGCCGCGCCGTGGATGCTTCCCGACGGCTTCACCCAGGAGCTCGTGTCGGGGGAGACCGCCGACCGTTGTGGTGGCGACGGGCTCGACATCTACGGAGGCGGCCTGAACGACTGGAACGACATGAACACCGTCAACGAGACGGGGCGTCAGCCGGGCCGGTACCTGTACCGCACGCACGAGGTCCGCCTCGATTCGGTGCCGGATGCCACGTACCCCGCCGGTGGAGCCGTGTCGGTCGTCGACCTCGAGACGTGTCGGGCGCGTCATCGCCCAGGACCCGACGTGGACGGCACTCGACGGCATCGTCTGGACGCCCTGGGGCACCGCCCTCTTCGCGGAGGAGACCACCGGCGGACGGCTGTTCGAGCTGATCCCCGACCGGCGTGATCCGATGCGGGCCACCGTCGTCCCCCGCCCGGCTGTCGGGCTCATGGCCCACGAAGGCATCGAGGTGGGTCCCCGGGGCGAGATCTTCGTGATCGACGAGAATCGCGGACAGTCCTCGGGATCCGGCGGAGGCATCTACAAGTTCGTTCCGGATCGCTGGGGCGACCTGTCGTCGGGACGCCTCTTCGTCCTCGGGGTCGGCGGCGACGTGACGACGGGTGAAGGCGTCGGGCAGGGCACCTGGCTCGGTCCGATCGACCCGGCCGACGTGCGGGACGCCGGGACGGCGGCGGGTGGCACGAGCTACCAGCGGCCCGAGGACATCGAGCTCATCGACAACACCCTCTACGTCGCGGTCACCGAAGGGACGCGCGACAGCAGCGGTGCCGAGAACTACGACGGCCGGGTCCTGGCGATCGATCTGCGGACGGTGCGGGTGACCGACTTCGTGAAGCCCGGACGAAATGTGCCGGTCGAGTCCGCGCAGACCGGGTTCGACAATCCGGACAACCTGGCGAAAGGACCCGACGGGGCTCTTTGGATCGTCGAGGACAACGTGCCGTCGGACATCTGGCGGGCCACCGGTCGGGGCGGATCGGCGACCTCGGTGGAGCTCTTCGGATCGCTGACCGACGCCGGCGCGGAGGGGACGGGGATCTACTTCTCGCCCCGCGATCCCGGAACGCTGTACGTCAACGTGCAGCACTCGGTCTACGCCGACGGCGACGGTACCTGGGCGATCACCGGGCCGAGCGGTGACCGTCGCGGCGGATCCCGCGGACGTCGCCACCGTTGATCGATCCCCCCAACCGTTCCGGCCGGCGTCCCCTGCGGGCGCCGGCCCGACCGGCGTTGCGCCGATTGCGCTGCCGGCGGGGGGGGGGTCAGTCTCGAAGCAG
>JAWKJR010000039.1:0-1510 GCA_041393675.1 Nocardioides sp.
GCGGCACGAACGTCCGGATGTGGCACGATCACCCGATGCCCGAAGTCTCGCCGCCGCCCCGCCATGGCATGACCGTCCCCTTCGACGGCCAGCCGCTCCACGCGCAGGAGGATCGCTTCCGTCGTTTGGAAGCGCTCGGCTACACCGATCTCTGGTCCGCCGAGGCGATGGGGGCCGACGGGCTCACTCCGCTCGCGCTCGGTGCGGTGTGGACACCATCGATGCGGTTGGGGACGGCCATCCTGCCGGCGTTCACCCGCGGTCCGGCGCTGATGGCCCAGTCGATCGCCGGGATGGCGTCGGCGGCGCCCGGTCGGTTCGTGGCCGGGATCGGATCGTCCTCCGACGTCATCGTCGAACGTTGGAACGGCGTGGCGTTCGAGGAGCCGTTCAAGAAGACCCGCGACATGGTCCGCTTCCTGAGAGCGGCCCTCACCGGCGAGAAGGTCACGGAGGATTACGACACGTTCTCGGTGAAGGGATTTCGGCTCGGGCTCGTCCCCGAGGCGCCCGTGCCGATCCTCGTGGCCGGACTGCGGGAGGGCATGCTGCGGATGGCAGGCCGTGAGTCGGACGGCGCGATCGTCAACTGGTTGTCGGCCGAGAACGTCCCGAGGGTGGCGGGTGTCGTCCGGGCCGAGAATCCCGACGCGGAGATCGTGGCTCGCATCTTCGTGGCCCCGACGCCGGATCGAGAGGCCGCGCTGGCCACGGGGAAGTTCGCCGCCGCGGCGTACCTCAACGTGCCCGTGTACCGCGCATTCCACGAGTGGATGGGTCGGGGCGACGCCTCTCGGCGAGCACTGGGAGCAATGGGCGGCGGGCGATCGGCAGGGTGCGCTGGGGAAGATCCCGGACCACATCGTCGACGAGTTGATCGTGCACGGCGATGTCGACACGTGCCGGGAGCACATCCAGCGCTATGTCGACAACGGCGTGACCTGCCCGGCGCTGGCGATCCTCCCGTT
Source organism: Nocardioides sp. (assembly GCA_041393675.1). Classification (GTDB taxonomy): domain Bacteria; phylum Actinomycetota; class Actinomycetes; order Propionibacteriales; family Nocardioidaceae; genus Nocardioides. The sequence continues at coordinate 969 of JAWKJR010000039.1, forward strand.
CCCGGGCGTCGATGTGGACGAGGCCATCTCGGGGCTGGCCCCGAGGGTGTGAAGCGCGGGGCTGGCCCCGAGGGTGTGAAGCGCGGGGCTGGCCCCGAGATTGTGAAGCGCGGGGCTCAGGGCCCGGCGGCGGCACGGAGGTGCGCGGTCAGGTCGGGGAGCTGCGCGTGGGCGTTGAGTCCGCTCGTGGAGGGCATCACGTAGACCGGCGCACCGCCGAGCTCTCTCGGCTGCCATCCGGCGGTCGCCCGCGGATCGACCGCGACACGCCACCCGGTCATCCCGACCATGCAGACCGCGCGCGGACGCAGCCAGCGGCACAGCCACTCCACCCGCCGAACGCCGGCACGGTACTCGGCGTCGCTGAGCTCGGAGGCCCGCGTCGTGGCCCGCTTGACGAGGTCGGTCATCCCGATGCCGTGATGGGTGAGGGCATGCCGGGCGTCGCGGTCGACGGTGACGAGGCCCGCGGCGAGCGCCGCGGGCCAGAAGCGGTTGCCCTTCCGCCCGAACCCGACCCCGAGGTCCGCGGAGTGCAGGCT